>DASVLJ010000049.1:0-168531 GCA_036384915.1 Burkholderiaceae bacterium | reverse complement strand
TCGTCCCCAGTTCTACTTCCGTACCACGGACGTGACCGGCTCGATCGAACTGCCGAAGGACAAGGAAATGGTCATGCCTGGTGACAACGTTTCGATCACCGTGCAACTGATCAACCCGATCGCGATGGAAGAAGGTCTGCGCTTCGCTATCCGCGAAGGCGGCCGTACTGTCGGCGCCGGCGTTGTTGCCAAGATTTTCGACTAAGTCGAAGGCTGCAGTTTTAACGTAATGCCGCGGGTAGATAACCTGCCCGCGGATCGCTCTTTAAGGAAGAAACATGTCGACCCCGAATCAAAAAATCCGTATCCGTCTGAAGGCTTTCGACTATCGTCTGATCGACCAGTCCGCCCTGGAAATCGTTGACACTGCCAAGCGTACCGGCGCCGTCGTCAAGGGCCCGGTGCCCCTGCCTACGCGTATCCAGCGCTTCGACGTTCTGCGTTCGCCGCACGTCAACAAGACTTCGCGCGACCAGTTCGAAATCCGTACCCACGTGCGCCTGATGGACATCGTCGATCCGACGGACAAGACGGTTGATGCCCTGATGAAGCTCGACCTGCCCGCCGGCGTCGACGTCGAAATCAAGTTGCAGTAAGCGTTGTAAGGATTGTAGGTTGGGTTGAGCGTAGCGAAGCCCAACGGGCCCCGGCCCAACGTATTGCACTCCGCATCACCTCAGGTGTCGGTTCAGCGCATGCGATGTTGGGCTTCACTGCGTTCAGCGCCAACCTACCGGTCCGAAGCAAGTAATTGATAAGCAGCAAATTGAGCAAAAATTAAGCACAAAAATCCGCTAAACCCTTGATTTAGCTATTGTAAGGCCCGGATTTTCGTGTTAACATGCTCCGCTTCCGTGAGAGTGGGTTTTCCTATTCTCGCTTTATTTGAGTTGTACAAACATCAGCCCCGCCCAATCGCAGGTGGGAATGGAGAAAACAATGAGCCTAGGCCTTGTTGGTCGCAAGGTTGGTATGATGCGCATCTTCACGGATGACGGGGATTCGATTCCTGTTACCGTGCTGGACGTGTCGAACAACCGCGTGACGCAAATCAAAACGCCCGAAACTGATGGCTATACCGCCGTTCAGGTCGCTTTCGGTCAACGTCGCGCTTCGCGCGTGAACAAAGCCGCTGCCGGTCACTTCGCTAAGGCGGGTGTGGAAGCGGGCACTATCCTCAAAGAATTCCTGGTTGATAGCACCAAAGCCGCCGAAATGAAGGCAGGCGATGTTGTTGCCGTCGGCAGCGTCTTCGAAGCCGGCCAAAAGGTCGACGTTCAAGGCGTGACCATCGGTAAGGGCTATGCCGGTACCATCAAGCGCTACAACTTCGGCTCCGGTCGCGCTACCCACGGTAACTCGCGTTCGCACAATGTGCCGGGTTCGATCGGTATGGCGCAGGATCCAGGCCGCGTGTTCCCCGGTAAGCGTATGACCGGTCACATGGGTGACGTCACGCGCACTACGCAAAACCTGGAAATCGCGCGCATCGACGCCGATCGCCAGTTGCTGCTGGTCAAGGGCGCTGTTCCCGGCGCCAAGAACGGTCAAGTGATCGTTTCGCCGGCAGTCAAAGTCAAACTGAAGAAGGGAGCCTAAGCCATGGAATTGAAGCTCCTGAACGAACAAGGTCAAGCCGCTTCGAACGTCGCCGCGCCGGACACGATTTTCGGTCGCGACTACAACGAAGCCCTGATCCATCAAGTGGTCGTTGCCTACCAAGCCAATGCTCGCAGCGGCAACCGCAAGCAAAAGGACCGTGAAGAAGTCAGCCACACGACCAAGAAACCCTGGCGTCAAAAGGGTACGGGCCGCGCCCGTGCCGGTATGTCGTCCTCGCCGCTGTGGCGCGGGGGTGGTCGCATTTTCCCGAATTCGCCTGACGAAAACTTCTCGCACAAGGTCAACAAGAAGATGTATCGCGCAGGCGTCTGCTCGATCCTCTCGCAGTTGGCTCGCGAAGATCGTCTGTCGGTTGTCGAAGGTTTCGACGTCGATGCGCCCAAGACCAAGCTGCTGGCCCAAAAGCTCAAGGGCATGGGCCTGGATTCGGTGCTGGTCATTACCGACAATCTGAGCGAAAACCTGTTGCTGGCTTCGCGCAACCTGCCCAACGTGCTGGTTTGCGAGCCGCGTCACGCCGACCCGGTTTCCCTGGTGTTCTACAAGAAGATCGTGATCACCAAGCCCGCATTGGCCAAGATTGAGGAGATGCTGGCATGAACGCCGTAGTCAAAATTAGCGAAGAGCGCCTGATGAAGGTGCTGCTGGCGCCGGTGATTTCGGAAAAGGCGACTTTCGTCGCTGAAAAGCACGAGCAAGTCGTGTTCCTGGTCGCCCCGGACGCAACCAAGCCGGAAATCAAGGCTGCGGTCGAGCTGCTGTTCAAGGTGCAGGTGGATTCCGTGCAAGTCGCGAACCGCGAAGGCAAGCAAAAGCGTGCCGGCCGTTTCGTCGGTCGCCGCAACCACACGCGTCGTGCTTTCGTCTGCCTGAAGCCCGGTCAAGAAATCAACTTCACCGAGGAGGCTAAATAATGGCACTCGTTAAAGTCAAGCCGACTTCGCCCGGCCGTCGCGGCATGGTCAAGGTCGTCAACAGCGACCTGTACAAGGGCCGCCCGTTCGCTGCGCTGGTCGAAAAGAAGAGCAAGACCGCCGGCCGCAACAATAACGGCCACATCACCACCCGTCATATCGGTGGCGGTCACAAGCATCACTATCGCGTCGTCGATTTTCGCCGCAACAAGGACGGTATTCCGGCCAAGGTTGAACGTATCGAATACGATCCCAACCGCACGGCGCATATCGCCTTGCTGTGCTACGCCGATGGCGAGCGTCACTACGTGATCGCTGCCAAGGGCATGGCCGTGGGCGACCAGATCATGAACGGCGCCGAAGCGCCGATCAAGTCGGGTAACTGTCTGCCGATCCGCAACATCCCGGTCGGTACCACGATGCACTGTGTCGAAATGCTGCCCGGCAAGGGCGCGCAAATGGCCCGTACCGCCGGCGCCGGTGTCGTGCTGATGGCACGTGAAGGCACCTACGCCCAGGTTCGCCTGCGTTCCGGCGAAGTGCGCCGCGTGCACATCGAGTGCCGCGCCACCATCGGCGAAGTCGGCAATGCAGAACACAGCCTGCGCAAGATCGGTAAAGCTGGTGCAATGCGTTGGCGCGGTGTCCGCCCGACCGTTCGCGGCGTGGTCATGAACCCGATCGACCACCCGCATGGTGGTGGTGAGGGCAAGACCGCTGCAGGCCGCCACCCGGTATCGCCGTGGGGCCAGCAGACCAAGGGCAAGAAGACGCGTCGCAACAAGCGCACGACTTCGATGATCGTCTCGCGCCGTGGCAAGAAATAAGGATAAATCATGACTCGTTCATTGAAAAAAGGGCCGTTTTGCGACGCCCACCTGGTGAAGAAGGTCGAAGCCGCGCAAGCGACCAAGGACAAGAAGCCAATCAAGACCTGGTCGCGTCGTTCGACCATCATGCCGGACTTCATCGGTCTGACTATTGCGGTGCATAACGGCAAGCAGCACGTGCCGGTGTATGTTTCCGAAAACATGGTCGGTCACAAGCTCGGCGAATTCGCGTTGACCCGTACGTTCAAGGGCCACGCCGCTGACAAGAAGGCTAAGAAATAAGGTCCCATGATGGAAACTAAAGCATCCCTGCGTGGCGCGCGCCTGTCGGCTCAAAAGGGCCGTCTGGTTGCCGATCTGATCCGCGGTAAAAAAGTTGATCAGGCTCTCAATACCCTGGCTTTCTCGCCCAAGAAAGGCGCTGCGATCATCAAGCGCGTTCTGGAATCGGCGATTGCCAACGCCGAGCACAATGACGGCGCGGATATCGACGAGCTCAAAGTGACGACGATCTACGTCGAAAAAGGTGCGGTCCTCAAGCGCTTCACAGCGCGTGCAAAGGGCCGTGGTGATCGTATCTCGAAGCAAACCTGTCACATTTACGTGACTGTCGGCAACTAAGGAGTCACGATGGGACAGAAGATACATCCGACCGGCTTCCGCCTTGCGGTTACCCGTAACTGGGGTTCGCGCTGGTATGCAGGCAATGGCAACTTTGCCTCCATGCTCAACGAAGACCTGAAGGTTCGCGATTACCTCAAGAAGAAGCTGAAGAACGCCTCGGTTGGCCGCGTGGTCATCGAGCGCCCCGCCAAGAACGCGCGCATCACGATTTTCAGTTCGCGTCCCGGCGTCGTCATCGGCAAGAAGGGCGAGGACATCGAAGTCCTGAAGTCGGCCCTGACCAAGATGATGGGCGTGCCCGTGCATGTCAACATCGAAGAAATCCGCAAGCCGGAAACCGATGCGCAACTGATCGCCGACTCGATTGCCCAGCAATTGGAAAAGCGCATCATGTTCCGCCGCGCCATGAAGCGCGCCATGCAAAACGCCATGCGTCTGGGTGCCCAGGGCATCAAGATCATGTCGTCGGGCCGCTTGAACGGCATCGAAATCGCCCGTACCGAATGGTATCGCGAAGGCCGTGTGCCTCTGCACACCCTGCGCGCTGACATCGACTACGGTTTCGGCGAGGCCAGCACGACCTACGGCATCATCGGTATCAAGGTCTGGGTCTACAAGGGCGACCGTCTCGCCTCTGGCGAAACGCCGACCGTCGAAGTGGCTCCGGCCGATGACGACAAGAAGCGCCGCGGTCCGCGCCGTGATGATGGCAAGCCCGCCGGCCGTCCCCGCGCCCCGCGTGCCGACGCCGCTGCGCCTGGTGCAGGCGCACCTGGCGCCAAGCGCGTGCGCGCCGCCAAGAAGCCGGATGCTCCGGCTGAGAAAGCAGGAGAATAATCATGCTGCAACCAGCACGCAGAAAATATCGTAAGGAACAGAAAGGCCGCAACAAGGGCATTTCGCACGAGCGCGGCACCGCCGTCTCGTTCGGTGAATTCGGTTTGAAGGCCATCGGCCGCGGCCGTATCACGGCTCGCCAGATCGAGGCCGCACGTCGCGCCATGACCCGCCACATCAAGCGTGGCGGCCGTATCTGGATCCGCGTTTTCCCGGACAAGCCAATTTCGCAAAAGCCGGCTGAGGTCCGTATGGGTAACGGTAAGGGCAATCCCGAGTACTACGTCGCCGAGATTCAACCGGGCAAGATGTTGTACGAGATGGATGGCGTTGATGAAACCTTGGCTCGCGAGGCGTTCCGTCTGGCTGCTGCCAAGCTGCCGTTGTTGACTACGTTCGTCGTCCGTCAAGTCGGCCAATAAGGGGAGTGGAAATGAAAGCATCTGAACTCCGCGGCAAAGACGAAGCGGCTCTGACGAAAGAGCTGAACGAGTTGCTGAAGGCGCAATTCAGCCTGCGTATGCAAATCGCTACGCAACAGCTGACGAACACTGCGCAACTCAAGAAGGTTCGCCGCGATATCGCACGTGTCAAGACTGTCATGAATCAGAAGGACGCCAAATAATGAACGATCAAGCTAAAACCGCTCTGAAGCGCACGCTGGTCGGCAAGGTCGTGTCCGACAAGATGGACAAGACTGTTACCGTGCTGATCGAGCGTCACGTCAAGCACCCGCTGTACGGCAAGATCATCGTCCGTACCGCCAAGTATCACGCTCACAACGAGGGCAACACCGCCAAGGAAGGCGACACCGTCGAAATCCAGGAAGGCCGTCCGATCTCCAAGACCAAGGCTTGGACCGTGACGCGCGTGGTGCAGGTGGCGC
The DNA here is from genome assembly GCA_036384915.1 of Burkholderiaceae bacterium. GTDB lineage: Bacteria > Pseudomonadota > Gammaproteobacteria > Burkholderiales > Burkholderiaceae_D > PKWO01. The sequence continues at coordinate 162,817 of DASVLJ010000049.1, read as the reverse complement.
AAGCTGTCTAAGTAGTAAAAAGGATTTCCCCAATGAATTTGGGGAAATCCTTGAAATAGTAGTTGCAGGCCCGGTATTTTCGTGTGATAATGCTGGGCTTCGTTCTTCGATTGCATAAGTTGTGGAGCGAGATGTTCGCCAAAAGCGGCAAGTGGTTGTAAAAGCAGATTTTTATCGTCCGCCCAATCGGATTGCCTCAGCAGAGGCGGCCTGACGGGACCAAGACTGACCGGGAATCCGCATTGTGCGGGTGGAACGGGTTAAGTTGGGAAAGAAAATACTATGATTCAAACTGAAAGCCGGCTAGAAGTGGCCGACAACACGGGTGCGCGTGAAGTCATGTGCATCAAGGTGCTCGGTGGTTCCAAGCGCCGTTACGCGAGCATCGGCGACGTGATCAAGGTCACGGTGAAGGTTGCTGCTCCGCGTGGTCGCGTCAAGAAGGGCGAAATTTACAACGCTGTTGTCGTGCGTACCGCCAAGGGTGTACGTCGCCAGGACGGCTCGTTGGTGAAGTTCGACGGCAACGCCGCGGTGTTGCTCAATTCGAAGCTCGAGCCGATTGGCACGCGTATCTTCGGCCCGGTGACGCGTGAACTGCGTTCCGAGCGCTTCATGAAGATCGTCTCGCTCGCGCCTGAAGTTCTGTAAGGAGTCGTCATGGCTAAGATTGTAAAGAACGACGAAGTGATCGTCTTGACCGGCAAGGACAAGGGCAAGCGTGGCACCGTCACGCAGCGCGTCGATGCTGATTACGTTGTGGTCGAGGGTGTGAATGTCGCCAAGAAGGCGGTCAAGCCCAATCCCATGACCGGTACCACTGGTGGCATCGTCGACAAGGCAATGCCGATTCACGTCTCCAATGTCGCGCTGTTCAATGCCGCGACCGGCAAGGCGGATCGCGTCGGTTTCAAGACCGTGGACGGCAAGAAGGTCCGCGTCTTCAAGTCCAACGGCGAAGTTGTGAAAGCGTAAGAGATCATGTCCCGTCTCCAAGATTTTTATAAAGAAAAGGTCGTCGCCGACCTGACGACGAAGTACTCGTACAAGTCGCCGATGGAAGTGCCGCGCCTGCTGAAGATCACCCTGAACATGGGTCTGTCCGAAGCTGTCGCCGACAAGAAAGTCATCGAGCATGCCGTGGGCGACTTGACCAAGATCGCCGGCCAGAAGCCCGTCGTGACGAAGGCTCGCAAGGCTATCGCCGGCTTCAAGATTCGCGAGGGCTATCCGATCGGCTGCATGGTGACCCTGCGTGGCGCCGCGATGTATGAATTCCTCGACCGCCTGATCACGGTTGCCCTGCCCCGCGTGCGTGACTTCCGCGGCGTGTCGGGTCGTGCCTTCGACGGTCGCGGCAACTACAACATCGGCGTGAAAGAGCAGATCATCTTCCCCGAAATCGAGTACGACAAGATTGACGCGTTGCGTGGCATGAACATCAGCATCACGACGACTGCGAAGACCGACGACGAAGCGAAGTCGCTTCTCGCCGCATTTAAATTTCCGTTCAGAAACTGAGGCTGCCATGGCAAAACTGGCACTGATTAACCGTGAACAAAAGCGCGCCGACCTGGTGAAGAAGTTCGCCGCCAAGCGCGCCGAGTTGAAGGCTATCATCGACGATCAATCGAAGTCGGAAGAAGAGCGCTACGAAGCGCGCCTGAAGGTGCAGGCGCTGCCGCGCAATTCCAATCCGACCCGTCAGCGTAACCGCTGCACGTTGACCGGCCGTCCCCGTGGCACTTTCCGCAAGTTCGGTCTGGGCCGTATCAAGCTCCGTGAAATCGCCATGCGCGGCGAAATCCCGGGTATGACCAAAGCCAGCTGGTAATAGGAGAATAAGCAATGAGTATGAGCGATCCTATCGCCGATATGCTGACCCGCATTCGCAACGCCCAGGGCGTGCAAAAGACCGCGGTGCAGATGCCGTCGTCCAAGGTCAAAGTCGCGATCGCCCGCGTCCTGAAGGACGAAGGCTACATTGAGGACTTCGCCGTCGCCGAGAGCGAAGGCAAGGCTGAATTGAAGATCGGTTTGAAGTATTACGCCGGCCGTCCCGTCATCGAGCGCCTGGAGCGCGTGTCCCGTCCCGGACTGCGCATCTACAAGGGCAAGGACGAGATTCCCAGCGTGATGAATGGTTTGGGCGTGGCGATTGTTTCCACCCCCAAGGGTGTGATGACTGACCGCAAGGCACGCGCCACCGGCGTGGGCGGCGAAGTCATTTGCTACGTCGCTTAAGGAGTGCAAGATGTCTCGTGTAGGTAAAATGCCGATTGCACTGCCGAAGGGCGCGGAAGCGACCATCGCCGCAGGGCAAATCACTATCAAGGGCCCGCTGGGTACCCTGGTTCTTCCGTTGAATGGCTTGGTCAATGTTGCCAATACCGACGGCACCCTGAAATTTGAAGCCGCCAACGATAGCCGCGAAGCCAATGCCATGTCCGGCACGGTGCGCGCGCTGGTCAACAATATGGTCAACGGCGTTACCAAGGGCTTCGAGAAGAAGCTGTCCCTGGTTGGCGTGGGTTTCAAGGCGCAAGCGCAAGGCGACAAGCTGAACCTGTCGCTGGGCTTTTCTCACCCGGTGGTTCACCAGATGCCTGCCGGCGTCAAGTGCGAAACCCCGACGCCGACGGAAATCCTGATCAAGGGCATCGACCGTCAAAAGGTCGGCCAGGTCGCCGCCGAAGTTCGTGCCTACCGCTCCCCTGAGCCCTATAAGGGCAAGGGTGTCCGCTATGTGGACGAAGTGGTGGTCCTCAAAGAAACCAAGAAGAAGTAATAGGGGTTGACGATGGACAAGAAACAATCGCGTCTGCGCCGCGCACGTCAAACCCGTGCCAAGATTGCAGAACTCAAGGTAAATCGCTTGGCCGTGCACCGCACGAACCTGCATATCTACGCAACCATCATCGGACCGGACGCCAAGGTGTTGGCATCGGCTTCGACGCTGGAAGCCGAAGTCCGGAAGGAATTGGCCGGTCAATCGGGCAAGGGCGGCAACACTGCTGCTGCAGCCTTGGTTGGCAAGCGTGTGGCAGAGAAGGCATTGAAAGCAGGAATCGCCGAAGTTGCGTTCGATCGCTCCGGTTTCCGTTATCACGGTCGCGTGAAGGCTGTTGCAGAAGCCGCACGTGAAGCCGGCCTGAAGATTTAAGGAAAAGCGTCATGGCAAAAATGCAATCGAAGATGCAAAGCGAGAAGCCGGACGACGGCATGCGCGAAAAGATGATCGCGGTCAACCGCGTGACCAAGGTGGTGAAGGGCGGCCGTATCATGGGCTTCGCTGCACTGGCCGTGGTCGGCGACGGTGACGGCCGCATCGGCATGGGCAAGGGCAAGTCGAAGGAAGTGCCGGTTGCCGTGCAGAAGGCAATGGAAGAAGCGCGCCGCAAGATGATCAAGGTCACTTTGAAGAACGGTACGCTGCAGCATACCGTCAACGGCAAGCACGGCGCTTCGTCGGTGATGATTTCGCCGGCCAAGGACGGTACCGGCGTGATCGCGGGCGGTCCGATGCGCGCAATTTTTGAAGTGATGGGCGTGACCAACGTGGTGGCGAAGTCGATTGGTTCGACCAACCCCTACAACATGGTTCGTGCCACGCTGGACGGCTTGTCCAAGATGAATACTCCGGCTGAAATTGCTGCCAAGCGCGGCAAGTCGGTCGAAGAAATCCTCGGCTAAGGTGAAGCAGATGGCAAATACTCTCAAAGTCAAGTTGGTCAAGGGCTTGATCGGCACGCGCGAATCGCATCGCGCCACCGTGCGCGGTCTGGGCCTGCGCCGTGTCAATTCGGTTCGCGAACTGGAAGACACGCCGGCAGTGCGCGGCATGATCAACAAGGTATCGTATCTCGTGAAAGTGGTGTCGTAAGGCGCAAGCTTGCGAACGGAGCAAATCATGGAATTGAACACTATCCAGCCAGCAGATGGCGCCAAGCATGCCAAGCGCCGTGTCGGCCGCGGCATCGGTTCGGGCCTGGGCAAGACCGCCGGTCGCGGTCACAAAGGTCAGAAGTCGCGTTCGGGCGGTTTCCACAAGGTCGGTTTCGAAGGCGGCCAGATGCCGCTGCAGCGTCGTTTGCCCAAGCGCGGCTTCAAGTCGCTGGCAACGCCGTACAAGGCTGAAGTCCGCCTGTCCGACCTGCAGGGTCTTCCGGTCGACGAAATCGACGTGCTGGTCTTGAAGGCAGCCGGCCTGGTTTCGGAACTGGCGCGCAATGTCCGCGTGATCCTGTCCGGCGAAATCAGCAAGAAGGTCACGCTCAAGGGCTTGACCGCAACCAAGGGTGCCAAGGCTGCGATCGAAGCTGCCGGCGGCTCGGTTGCTTAAGGTAAGACGTAGCTAACCGGGGCGGATATTGGCAACGAATCCTAAACTCGCGAAGAGTGCAGCCAGCGGTTTTCCCTGGAATCGCCTGTGGTTCTTGTTGGGTGCCCTGGTGGTGTACCGCATCGGTGCCCACATCCCGGTGCCCGGCATCGACCCGGCGCAGCTGGCGCATTTCTTCGAGCAGCATAAGAACGGCTATCTTGGCCTGTTCAATATGTTCTCGGGCGGCGCCCTGTCGCGCTTCACCGTGTTTGCGATCGGGATCATGCCTTACATCTCGACCTCGATCGTGGTGCAGTTGCTGGGCATGGTTGTGCCCTCGCTGGAAGCCTTGAAGAAGGAAGGCGAAGCCGGCCGGCGCAAGATTACGCAATATACGCGTTACGGTACTTTGGTGCTGGCAATCGGTTATGGCGTCTTTTTTGCTATTAACCTGGAACATCAACCGGGTCTGGTGATCGATCCCGGCTTCGTGTTCCGCTTTACCACCACGGTGAGCCTGGCGACAGGTACGATGTTCCTGATGTGGCTCGGCGAACAGATTACCGAGCGCGGCTTGGGCAACGGTATTTCGATCCTGATCTTCGGCGGTATTGCGGCGGGTTTGCCGGGTTCCCTGAAGAGTGTGCTCGATATGGCAAGCAGCGGTGAAAACCTCGGCTGGTTGAGTTCGATCCTGATCTGCCTGATCGTGGCGGCCGTCACGTACTTTGTGGTGTTTGTGGAACGCGGCCAGCGCAAGATCCTGGTGAACTATGCCAAGCGCCAGGTCGGTAACAAGATTTACGGCGCGCAGACCAACCATCTGCCGCTGAAGCTGAATATGTCGGGCGTGATTCCGCCGATCTTCGCCTCGACTATCGTGCTGTTCCCGGCAACGATTGCGGGCTGGTTTTCAACGGGTGACGAGACGGGTGGTGTTGTTCGCTTTTTGAAAGACCTGTCCCAGTCGCTGAGTAATGGCCAGCCGATGCATGCTTTGTTGTACGCGATTGCGATCATTTTCTTCTGCTTCTTCTATACCGCTTTGGTGTTCAACAGCAAGGAAACGGCCGACAATTTGAAAAAGAGCGGTGCCTTTGTTCCTGGTATCCGTCCTGGCGAGCAAACCGCGCGCTACATCGACAAGATCTTGATGCGCTTGACGCTGGCTGGTGCGCTGTATGTGACTTTGGTGTGTCTGTTGCCTGAATTTTTGCAAGCGCAATGGCACGTGTCGTTCTACTTCGGTGGAACGTCATTGATGATTATCGTGGTGGTGACCATGGACTTCATGGCCCAGGTTCAGAATTACGTGGTGTCGCAGCAATATGAATCGCTGCTCCGCAAGTCGAACTTCAAGGGCGGGTTTTCCTCGCGTTGATCACCCGGGAGAACGATAAATCGCATGGCAAAAGACGACGTTATCCAGATGCAAGGCGAGATTCTTGAGAATCTGCCCAATGCAACGTTTAGAGTTAAGTTGGAAAATGGACATGTAGTGCTGGGTCATATCTCCGGCAAGATGCGGATGAACTATATCCGTATTCTTCCCGGCGACAAGGTGACGGTGGAATTGACGCCTTATGACTTGAGCCGCGCACGTATCGTATTCCGGACCAAGTAAGTAGCAACAGCAACTTGAAAGAAAGAGGGCAAACATGAAAGTGCTCGCATCAGTGAAGCGGATCTGCCGCAACTGCAAAATCATCAAGCGCAAGGGCGTCGTTCGCGTGATCTGCACCGAACCCCGCCATAAGCAGCGCCAAGGTTAATTTAACGTTATTGATCGAGGAATAACGAATGGCACGTATTGCAGGGGTGAATATCCCCAACCATCAGCACACCGTTATCGGCCTGACCGCCATCTACGGCATCGGTCGTCCGCGCGCGGAAGACATTTGCGCCATCACCGGTGTCCCGACCACGAAGAAGGTCAAGGACCTGGACGATAGCGAACTGGAAAAGCTGCGCGACGAAATCGGTAAGTTCGTCGTCGAAGGCGACCTGCGCCGTGAACTGTCGATGAACATCAAGCGCTTGATGGACCTCGGTTGCTATCGTGGCCTGCGTCACCGCAAGGGCCTGCCGGTCCGCGGTCAGCGTACCCGCACCAATGCCCGCACTCGCAAGGGTCCGCGCAAGGCAGCTCAATCGCTGAAGAAGTAATCGGGATTCAAGGAAACCATTATGGCAAAAGCACCAAATAACGCCGCTGCAGCACGTGTGCGTAAGAAAGTCAAAAAGAACGTTGCCGAAGGCATCGCGCACATCCATGCGTCCTTCAACAACACCATCATCACGATCACCGATCGCCAGGGCAACGCCCTGTCGTGGGCAACGTCGGGTGGCGCAGGCTTCAAGGGCTCGCGTAAATCCACCCCGTTCGCAGCCCAGGTCGCAGCGGAAGCTGCCGGCAAGGTCGCGATCGAATGTGGCGTGAAGAATCTGGAAGTGCGCATCAAGGGCCCAGGCCCCGGCCGCGAATCGGCTGTGCGCGCGCTGAACAGCCTCGGCATCAAGATCACCCAGATTCAGGACGTGACGCCGGTTCCGCATAACGGCTGCCGTCCGCCGAAGCGCCGCCGCATCTAAGAATCGGCTATAATTCGCGATTCTTTTTTGCAGCAAAGCAGTATTGCAGTAAAAATCGCCCGCCAACGACCTTGGCGGGTTTTGTTCTTAAGACCACTGTCCGATAGCAGGCAGATCGGACTAGCGCCTGGAGCCCGTGTGGGTTTGCGGGGCGTCATTTAGATAAAAGGAAATACCGTGGCACGTTATATTGGACCGAAAGCAAAACTCTCCCGCCGCGAAGGCACCGACCTGTTCCTGAAGAGCGCACGGCGCTCGCTCGATTCCAAGTGCAAGCTGGATTCCAAGCCTGGCCAGCATGGCCGTACTTCGGGCGCCCGTACCTCCGACTACGGCAACCAGCTGCGCGAAAAGCAGAAGGTCAAGCGTATGTACGGCATCCTCGAGCGCCAATTTCGCCGCTATTTCGCGGAAGCCGACCGCCGCAAGGGCAACACCGGTGAAAACCTGCTGAAGCTGCTTGAGTCGCGCCTGGACAACGTCGTCTACCGCATGGGCTTCGGCTCGACCCGCGCCGAAGGCCGCCAGCTGGTCAGCCACAAGGCTTTCACGGTCAACGGCAATGTCGTGAACATCGCTTCCTACCAGGTCAAGGCCGGTGACATCGTCGCTGTTCGCGAAAAGGCCAAGAAGCAAGTGCGTATTGTTGAAGCGCTGTCGTTGGCCGAACAAGTCGGCATGCCGAGCTGGGTCTCGGTCGATTCCAAGAAGATGGAAGGCACCTTCAAGAGCACGCCGGACCGCAGCGAAATCGCGAACGACGTCAATGAGTCGCTGATCGTCGAATTGTATTCCCGCTAATCGTGAGGAGTCCGCAAGGGCTTCTCTCGATAGTATAAAGTTGTAGTAAGCGCCCATTCCGAGTGAGTGGGCATTTTCACATGTCAGAGCGCCTCTTTTTCCAAGAGCAACACTCATCAGCCTTATCGGTGTAACGAGCCGAGGGTATTGAACCAAGGACATTTCATGCAAAACAGCTTGTTGAAACCCCGTATTATCGAAGTTGAAGCACTCGGTGCCGGTCACGCCAAGGTCGTGATGGAGCCGTTCGAGCGTGGCTATGGCCACACGTTGGGCAACGCCTTGCGCCGCGTCCTGCTGTCGTCCATGGTCGGCTATGCGCCGACCGAAGTCACGATCGCTGGCGTCGTGCATGAATATTCGTCGCTCGACGGCGTGCAAGAAGACGTGGTCGACCTGTTGCTGAACCTCAAGGGCGTTGTGTTCAAGTTGCATAACCGCGACGAAGTCACGTTGACCCTGAAGAGGGAAGGTGAGGGGGCCGTGCTGGCTTCGGATATCGACCTGCCGCACGATGTCGAATTGATCAACCCCGAGCATGTCATCGCCCACCTGACCGGCGGCGGCAAGCTCGACATGCAGATCAAGGTTGAAAAGGGCCGCGGCTATGTGCCGGGCAACGTGCGCCGCCTGTCGGAAGACACCAACAAGACCATCGGCCGCATTATTCTCGACGCTTCGTTCTCGCCCGTGCGCCGTGTGTCCTACGCCGTCGAATCGGCCCGCGTGGAACAGCGTACCGACTTGGACAAGCTGGTCATCAACATCGAAACCAACGGCGTGATTTCGCCTGAAGAAGCGATCCGCCAATCGGCGCGCGTGCTGGTTGACCAATTGAACGTGTTCGCCGCGCTGGAAGGCACGGAAGCCGCAGCCGAAGCGCCGTCGCGCGCTCCGTCGGTCGATCCGATCCTGCTGCGCCCTGTCGACGATCTGGAATTGACGGTCCGTTCGGCAAACTGCCTGAAGGCTGAAAATATTTACTACATCGGCGACCTGATCCAGCGCACCGAAAACGAATTGCTCAAGACTCCGAACCTGGGCCGCAAGTCCTTGAACGAAATCAAGGAAGTCTTGGCCTCGCGCGGCTTGACGCTGGGCATGAAGCTGGAAAACTGGCCGCCCGCCGGCCTGGAAAAGTAATTTGCAGTACCCGCCGCGAGGTCAGCCTCGCGGCAAATTTGCTGTCTTTTAATTTATTTGCACCGGCCCGCGATGGCGACATCGATCGAAGAGCTGGATTGAAACTCAAAACCGAAAGGAAATATCATGCGTCATCGTCACGGTCTCCGTAAGCTCAACCGCACCTCTTCCCACCGTCTCGCCATGCTGCGCAACATGACCGTTTCGCTGCTGCGTCACGAAGCCATCAAGACCACGCTGCCGAAGGCCAAGGAACTGCGCCGCGTCGTCGAACCCATTCTGACCTTGGGCAAGACCGACACGTTGGCCAACAAGCGCCTGGCATTCTCGCGTCTGCGCGACCGCGAAATCGTCGGCAAGCTGTTCTCCGAACTGGGCCCGCGCTACGCCACCCGCAACGGCGGCTACCTGCGCATCTTGAAGATGGGTTTCCGCGTTGGCGACAACGCCCCGATGGCTTTCGTCGAACTGGTTGACCGTCCGGAAATCACCGAAGCGGTTGAAGTTGCTGAATAAGCAAGCTATCGCTAGCAAGTAAATGACAAAGCCAGGCATTGCCTGGCTTTTGTCTTTTAGGCACTATGCCTGGTTTCATGCAGAGGAATTTATGGACGACGTGCTGTTGGTAATGACCAATGTGCCGAATCTGACCGTGGCGAAGACAGTCTCGCGCTACCTGGTTGGGCAGGGAATGGCCGCATGCGTGAACATTCAACCTGGTGTAAAGTCATATTACCGTTGGGAAGGTGTAATCCGGCAAGCCAATGAGACGACGCTGCTGGTGAAAACCACGCGTGAGCGCTACGCCGATGTGGAAGCCGCCATCAAGGCGCTCTCCCCCTACGAGTTGCCGGAAATCGTGGCGCTGCCGGTCGGGCAAGGCTCGCCGGCTTACCTGGAGTGGGTCCGCGCCGAAACCCGCGCAGTGACCGTGATCCAAACAAAATAATACAAAGGAGTGATATGTTGAAGTCGTATTTGCCGCGCTGGCTGATATTACCGGTGCTCATGCTGTTGCTCGCCTTGACCATGCCGCGTGTACACGCGGACGACGAATTTCTCGAGCCCGAGCAAGCCTTCAAGTTTTCGGCCAAGATGGTTGACGCCAAGACTGCCGAAGTCAGCTATGCAATCGCCGACGGTTACTACATGTACCGCGAGCACTTCAAGTTCCGCGTCGAAGGTGCCAAGCTCGGTACGCCGGTGTATCCCAAGGGGCAGATCCATTTTGACGAAACCTTCCAGAAAAACGTAGAGACCTATCGTCATGGCGTGACCGTCAAGTTGCCGGTCGAAGCCAAGGGCCCGTTCACACTGATTGCCGTAGGCCAGGGCTGCGCGGAAAAGGGCTTGTGCTACCCGCCGCAGGAAGCGCGCATTACCTTGACGCCGCCGGCCGCGCCGGCAGCCAAGGCGACATCCGACGTGCTGACGCCGCCGGCGCAGGGTGGCGGTGGCGGGACGCCGCAGACGGCCAACACCGCACCCAATCCTCCGGCGGTCGCCGCAGCTGCCGCAACAACGCCCGTTGCCTCCGTTTCCGCACCTGAGTCATCCGTACCTTCCGTAGCATCGGGCACCGTACCCTCGGCGACTCCGGTTGCGGAGGCGTCCGCGACTGCCAACACCTCCGAGGATGGCCCTGATGAAAGCGGCAGATTTACGCGTGCTTTGAAAAGCGGAAATTTTCTGGTCTTTCTGCCGGTCTTCTTCGTTGCGGGCGTCTTGCTGTCCTTTACGCCATGTGTTTTGCCTATGGTGCCCATCCTGTCTTCCATCATCGTCGGTGAAGGCGAAAACGTGACGCGTTCGCGCAGCTTTGCGCTGTCGGTGGCGTATTCGCTGGGTATGGCGATTTTCTATACCGCCATTGGCGTGGCGGCCGGCCTGGCGGGGCAAGGCTTGACAGCCAGTCTGCAGAATCCTTATGTGCTGGGCGGCTTCGGCTTGCTGATCGCCGTGTTGTCGCTATCCATGTTCGACGTGTTCCAGTTGCAGATGCCTGCGGCTATTCAGGCCAAGATGGCGGAGGTATCGGGCAAGCAAAGCGCCGGCAAGATGGCCGGTGTGTTCATTATGGGGGCTCTGTCCGGCCTGATCGTCGGTCCCTGCGTGGCGGCGCCGCTGATCGGCGCGCTGGCCGTGATTAGCCAGACGCACGATGCCTTTCTCGGCGGGACAGCCCTGTTCATTCTGGCGGTCGGCATGAGCACGCCCTTGCTATTGATGGGCCTGTCGGCCGGCTGGCTGCTGCCGCGCGTAGGCAAGTGGATGGAATCGATCAAGTATTTCTTCGGCGTATTGCTGCTCGGTGTCGCCGAGTGGATGGTCTCGCCTATCGTGCCGCCGCGTGTCTTGATGTTCGGTCTGGCTGCGCTGGGCCTCGGTTACGGCTTGTACTTGGTTTTCAGCCTGCGCTGGGGGCGGGTGGCGCGCGCCTTCGGTCTGGTCTTCACCCTGTTCGGCGCCGTCCAACTGACCGGCGGCATCACGGGCGCGCCCGATGCATTCCAGCCCCTGGCTGGCCTGTCCGGCCAGGCGGAAGCCAAGACCCCGTTCGTGCGGGTCAAGTCGGTGGCGCAGCTTGACGCCATTCTGGCCGCCGGACACAAGACTGCCATGCTCGACTTCTATGCCGACTGGTGCGTCTCATGCAAGGAAATGGAAAAGCTGACCTTCACCGATCCGAAAGTGAAGCAGAAATTTACCGACATGGTCTTGCTGCAAGCCGACGTGACCGCCAATGACGATGACGACAAGGCTTTGCTGAAACGCTTCAACCTCTACGGCCCGCCCGGCATCATCTTCTTCGACAAGGGCGGTCGCGAAATCAATGGCGGCCGCGTGGTCGGGTATCAAAAGCCACAAAAATTCGCTTCGTCGCTCGACCAGGCCTTGCGCCACTCCGCTTGATCCATCGTGGCGGTGAACGTCGATTCGCCGCTACTATCGTCATTTGCATCGTCGCTAAGATTCCTTAAGTTACCGCGGCGAGGGCGCCTATATTCGGAGGCTGATTGTCAGCTATGCAAGGAGCCGGCCATGACCGCAAGGTGGCCGCCCTGTACGACATGATCCACCCGAACGTCGGAGACGGCGACGGTACGCTCATTGTTCGTCAATGGCGACAACCAGATGCAGCCATGGACTAGGAGCCTGCACGGCAGAAGCGAGTCGGCTGCAATGGATGGAGAGAAGTCCCACTTTGCCCCCGTTTTTCCGGCTGTAGCTACGGCTACAGTCCTCAAAAGCGAGGCCAAATTGGGCTCTTTTCCCACCCATTTCGCTTCGACTCGTTCTGCCGCGCAGACTCCTAGGTCTTCAGTTTCAGATGCTCGCTGCATGCCGACTTCGCAATCAGCCAGGTCGCCCCGTAGTAGGTAACGAGGATGGAGGCTTGTGCCGCAATCAAGTGATGATGGAACTTATCGTAAGCGATCAGCGTATCGGATAGCAGGAACAGGATGCCGCCGAAGGCCGCGAAGCCGCTACCGGCCGTCTTGAGGCTCAAGAAACGCGACACGGCCTGCGAGGTCATCATGATCAGAAAGCCGACATAGATCACCACCGGCACCTGCAAGTCGGAAGGGATGCCGGGCCAGAGTATCGTCAGGTTGATCGCCCCGACGACGATGAAGCCGAGCAGGGCCACAGGTTTGCCGAACCAGCGCGCATCGCTGGTGAAGGCCCAGAGATAGCACAGGTGAGCCAGCAGGAAGCTGGCCAGGCCGAACATGAAGCTTTGCGCCAGCACATGAACCGGGAGCATGAGGAAAGCATCGCCGCATGCGGAGAGCAACAAGCCGGCCATGGCGGCGCGCCGATAGCGCGGATTGGGTTCATTGCCGGCCAGCGCGACGAACAGCAGCATCAAGAGCGTTGCGGCCGGTTTGCACAGGTAATGCACCCAACGGTAGTCGTCGAGATCCAGCGTAGAAGCCGTGGCGGCCACGACACAGGCGAAGATCGCCGTGCCGAGCACGGTGAGGGCGGCGCGCTTCATCAAGCGGCGTGCTTGAGCAATCGCGCCACGTCGCGCGCGAAATAAGTCAGCACGCCGTCGGCGCCTGCGCGCTTGAAGGCCAGCATGGCTTCCATCATGGTCTTGTCGTGGTCGAGCCAGCCGTTTTGCGCCGCGGCCTTGATCATGGAGTATTCGCCCGATACCTGGTAGGCGAAAGTCGGCATCTTGAATTCGTCCTTCACGCGGCGCACGATGTCAAGGTAGGGCATGCCCGGCTTGACCATCACCATGTCGGCACCCTCAGCGACGTCGAGCGCGACTTCGCGCAGCGCCTCGTTGCCGTTGGCCGGGTCCATCTGGTAAGTGGCCTTGTTGCTCTTGCCCAGCGTGGCGCTTGATCCCACCGCGTCGCGAAACGGGCCATAAAAGGCGGATGCATACTTGGCCGAATAAGCCATGATGCGCGTGTAGATGTGGTGGTGGTGTTCGAGCGCGTGACGGATTGCGCCAATGCGGCCGTCCATCATGTCCGAAGGCGCCACCACGTCGACGCCGGCCTCGGCCTGCACCAGCGCCTGCTTGATCAGGATTTCCGTGGTCTCATCGTTGAGGACGTAGCCCGAGCCATCGAGCACGCCGTCCTGTCCATGGCTGGTGTAGGGGTCGAGCGCCACGTCGGTCAGGATGCCGAGTTCGGGGAAGCGCTGCTTCAATTCGCGCACGGCGCGCGGCACCAAGCCCTTGGGATTGGTAGCTTCGATGCCATCTGGGGTTTTTAGCGCTGGATTGATAACGGGAAACAGGGCCATGACGGGAATGCCGAGCGCGACGCAATCTTCCGCCACCGGCAGCAGCTGGTCGATCGACAGGCGTTCCACTTCGGGCATGGACGACACTTTTTCGCGCTGGTTTTTTCCGTCGAGTATGAAAACAGGATAGATCAAGTCGGCCGGGGTGACGACATTTTCGCGCATCATGGCGCGCGAGAAGGCATCCTTACGCATGCGGCGCATGCGGATGGCAGGGAATTGGGCTTGAGAATGAGGTAAGTTAGAGGGTGATTTTTGTCCGTTCGACATGGCTGGTCCTGGAAAACTTGTGAATACAGGTATTAAAAACGGAAACACTGCCGATTTTCTAGAATTTTTTGCGTTGCGGTGAAACTTTTTTTCGGAACCCTGCTCTTATGTGCAGGTGATCTTTCACCTCCCGCTTCTCCTCCCTGAGCGGGGCCGTATCGGCATACCAACGATAAGGCGTTACCACCCTGGAGATTTCCCCTTTCTCCAGGGTTTTTTTTCTTGGTACCTCCCAAAGCCGCGATAAGTGCCCAATCTTGGGCCTCCGGTGCTCGCTGTACACACCAGTACAGCTCCGCTCCTCGGCCCAACCTTGGACTCTTCTCGCAACGTTGGAAGGTGCCAAGTCGAGCGTCTGACTAATTCCCTTGTGGCTCACCTTCGGCATCGCCGTTCTGCTCGGCTTCGCCGTCGATTTCTGGTTCCTGGTTCAGGCCCAAAAGCGATTCAATTTTGTTTGTTGCCTCATCGATTCCCGTGCGCTTCAGCGCGGAGAACAGTTGTGCCGTGAACTCGAACGGCTTGCCTTGTTCGTCAACGTAGCTGTTTAGCACAGTCCTGGCTTGCCTTAGGGCGTTGGTGCTTTCGTTTCTGTTGAGCTTGTCGGCCTTGGTCAGCAGACAGTGGATCGGCTTTCCCGTCGGGGCGAACCACTCCAGCATTTGTACGTCGAGGTCGGTGAAGGGACGGCGGGAATCCATGATGAGGACTAGCGCTGCCAGCTGCTCTCTTCTTTGTACGTAGTCGCCCAGCAGGTTTTGCCAGTGGATTTTGGCGTCGCCCGAGACTTCGGCGTAGCCGTAGCCGGGGAGGTCTACCAGCAGTGCCCTGATTTCATCTACCTTGGTTTCGTCCTTGCGGTGCTGGCCAACATGGGCGCCGCCTATGGAAAAGTAGTTGATGTGCTGGGTACGCCCCGGGGTTTTGGAGGCGAAGGCCAGTTTCTTTTGGTTGCACAGGATGTTGATCGCGGTCGATTTGCCCCCGTTGGAGCGGCCGGCGAAGGCGATTTCGGGGACATCCGTGCGTGGGAGATCGCGCAGGTGGTTGACCGTGGTGAAGAAGCGGGCTTGCCAGAGTTGGGACATGGGGAAAGGGTTGCTTTCAGGCAGTGGAAATTGCTCTGAAATGCATAAAAATGCTTAAAAGCTATTGTACAATAAGGGATTGTGTCCTGTGAGCAGTAAAACGGGGCAAGGCGATAGCAAAGCAGTCTGGGTGCAGGATTCCAATTTATTCAGGGTGTGTGAATGAACCATGCGTTTGTAACTACTATGATGAAGTCCGTGTTTGCCTCGCTCGTGGCTGCTGCCGCGTTTTCCGCTGCTGCTGCTGATGCTCCGGCGCCTGCGGCTCCGGATGCCGCCAAAGGCGGCACACTGTTTGCCTCAGGCGATTCCTCGCGCGGCATCGTCGCTTGCCAATCCTGCCACGGCGAAGCCGGCAATGCGACCATGGCCGCTACTCCCAAGCTCGCCGCCCAACATGCCGCTTATATCGTCAAGCAGCTGACCGAATTCAAATCCGGCGCGCGTGCCAATCCCACGATGGCGCCGATGGCCAAGAACCTGACTGACGAGGATATCCGCAACATCGCGGCCTATGTCAGCACGCAGGCGCTGAAGCCGGCCACGGCCAAGAACAAGGATACGGTCGAACTCGGCAAGAAGATTTTCCGCGCCGGTATCAAGGAAAAGAATGTTCCCGCCTGCAATGGCTGCCACGGCCCGACAGGCGCCGGCATTCCGGCGCAATACGCCCGTATCGGCGGTCAGAATCAAGACTATGTCGAAGCTCAGTTGACCGGCTTTTCTACCGGTACGCGCGCCAACAACACGGTCATGGCGACCATCGCCGGCCGCATGTCACCCAACGAAATCAAGGCGGTTTCCGATTACGTGGCCGGTTTGCGTTGATCGTTCGGCAAGCTCTGGAAAAGCGGCTTCGGCCGCTTTTTTTATTTACAAATGCTTGCAATTTTGGTGGATGAATCGGATCCGGTAATTCGTATACAGTGTGTAAGGAGCGCGACCAATACGCGACCAAACTGGTGTGAATAACTTGTCGGAGCCCATATGTCGATTTTCCGCCGCCCCAATGGCATCGATTTGCCTTACCCGTCCGAGATCACGCCGCGCGAGGTATTCGAATCGCGCCGCCGTTTCATCAAGCAAATGTCGCTCGGTTCCATTGCGGGCAGTTCGCTGTTTGCGCTTGGGGACGCCCTAGCGCAGACCGCCAATTTGCAAAAGCTCGCGTCCAAGGCCAATCCTGCTTTTATCGCAACCGACAAGCCGACCAGTTATCACGACCTGACCAACTACAACAACTTCTACGAATTCGGCACCGACAAGTCCGACCCGGCGCAGTATGCCGGCACGCTGCAGACGCATCCGTGGAAGGTTTCCATCGAAGGTGAAGTCAAGAAACCGCTGGTGCTCGATCTCGACGACTTGATGAAGCTGGCGCCGCTGGAAGACCGCGTGTACCGCCACCGCTGTGTCGAAGGCTGGTCGATGGTGATTCCCTGGGTGGGATATTCATTGTCGAATTTATTGAAGAAGGTCGAGCCAACGGGCAATGCCAAGTACGTCGAATTCACTTCGCTGGCCGACAAAAAACAAATGCCCGGCGTGCGCAACCCTGTGCTCGAGTGGCCTTATGTGGAAGGCTTGCGCATGGACGAGGCAAACCATCCGCTGGCCATGCTGGTGTTGGGCCTGTATGGCGAAGTGCTGCCCAACCAAAACGGCGCGCCGGTGCGTGTCGCGTTGCCTTGGAAGTATGGGTTCAAATCGGCCAAATCCATCGTCAAGATCCGTTTCACCAAGGAGCAGCCGCGCACAGCCTGGAATTTGGCGGCGCCGCAGGAATACGGTTTTTATTCCAACGTCAATCCCGAAGTCGATCACCCGCGCTGGTCGCAGGCGACCGAACGGCGCATCGGCGAAGACGGCTTGTTCACGAAGAAGCGCAAGACCCTGATGTTCAATGGCTATAGCGAGGTCGCATCGCTATATGGCGGCATGGATTTGCGCAAATACTTTTGAGTTCGGCCATGCCCCTTTCCCATCCCTCGGCACGGCAGATCTCGGTGCTCAAGATAGCCTTGTTCGTGGCTGCGTTATTGCCGCTCGCGCGCCTGGTTGCGTTTGCTGCGCTCGATAGGCTCGGCGCCAACCCGGTCGAATTCATCACACGCAACACCGGCGACTGGACCTTGTATTTTCTTTGCCTGACGCTGGCTGTGACGCCTCTGCGCCGTTTTAGCAACTGGAATTGGCTGATCAAGCTGCGCCGCATGGTCGGGCTGTACGCCTTCTTTTACGCCTTGCTGCACTTCACCACCTTCTTCTGGTTCGATCACTTCTTTGACCTCGACGAGATGTGGCGCGACGTGATCAAGCGGCCCTTCATCACGGTCGGCTTCATTGCGTTCGTGCTCTTGATTCCGCTCGCGGTCACGAGCACCAATGGCATGGTGCGCCGCCTTGGCGGCAGACGCTGGCAATGGCTGCACCGGCTGGTTTATCTGGTGGCCGGGCTCGGTATCCTGCATTTCTGGTGGATGAAGGCGGGCAAGCATGATTTTGCTCAGCCGATTCTGTTCGGCGCCATCGTGGCTGTCTTGCTGGCGGCGCGCGTGGTGTGGAGTTTCGCCAAAGGCCGCCAGGCTAAAGCCGTTGCCACCGGCTAACTCGGCCGGATAAGTCAGGCATAATGGCGGCTGCTTATGACTCGCAGCCACCTTCTCGCTCCATCCGCCTTGCCGCGGCTTTCCCAGCGCCTCGCCGTCCGCCTGCTAGGCGTTTTGGGCTGGCACGTCCATTTCGCCCCGTTGCCTGGCCCTCGCGGCGTTTTTGTGGTGTATCCCCACACATCCAATTGGGACTTCGTGGTGGGCATGCTGGCCAAGATTGCGGTTGGCATGCAAATACGCTGGCTCGGCAAGGAGGCACTGTTTTCCGGGCCGTTCTTCGGCTTTTGGTTCGGCCCCTTGATGCGGCGCTTGGGCGGTGAGCCGGTGGTGCGCACCTCTTCCACGGGGGCAATCGAGCGGCTTGCACAGCGCATGCATGCCGCGGATTCTTTTTGGCTGGCATTGGCTCCGGAAGGCACGCGTTCCTACAGTCCTTACTGGCGCAGCGGTTTTTATCACATTGCGCTGACGGCCGGGGTGCCGGTGGCGCTGGCTTTTATCGATTACGGGCACAAGGAAATCGGCTTCGTCGAGCATATCCGTTTGACCGGCGACGTGGACGCCGATCTGGCGCGGATTCGAAAAGCCTATGCTGATTGCCGCGGCTTACATCATGAACTGGCTGCGCCCATTGTCTTCAAGGACGATTAATTCTGGCTGTCTTTCTTGCCGTCGTCTTGTCTGGGTGTCGCCGGCGCCGCCTGCAGTTGTGCCGGCGCCGAAGAGTGAGGCGGTACATCCGGCGGCGGCAGATAGAGCGGTCCGCGTTGTCCGCAGGAACTGAGGCCGGCCAGCACAAATGCGGCAAAAATGGCGGAGGCGGTGAGTTTCATGATGGCTTTACAATAGAGGCTGACCCGCTTGGGGCGATTGATTGGAGTGTAGCATGAGCGAATCGGAATTCCTCGAGCTGGCCGAAGCCACGCTCGATGCCATCGAAGCAGGAATGGAACAGGCCATTGAGGATAGCGATCTCGACATCGAATGCAGCCGCAGCGGCAACGTGCTCGATATCGAGTTC
This sequence comes from Burkholderiaceae bacterium, assembly GCA_036384915.1. Classification (GTDB taxonomy): domain Bacteria; phylum Pseudomonadota; class Gammaproteobacteria; order Burkholderiales; family Burkholderiaceae_D; genus PKWO01. Next base: position 144,193 of record DASVLJ010000049.1, on the reverse strand, counting down.
GTCGATGGCGGCACGCATATCATCGTCAATAGCCAAGCGGCGATGCAGGAGATGTGGGTGGCCGCCAAGTCCGGCGGTTTCCACTATCGGCGTGAAAATGATCAATGGCGCAATACGCGCGACGGTTCGGAGTTGTTTGCCGCGTTGTCGGAGATGGCGACCGTCCAGGCCGGGCAAACCCTTAAGCTGGCACCCGCGTGAGCCTGGCAGCGCGGCGCTGAGCGAAGCGGTGCCTGGTTCAACCCGGTCGGGATGGCTTAAAAGAGTTCGTTCTTCACCGCGTCTTTCGTCTTCTCGTCTTCCGGCACCTTGTCGCCCAGACCCAGGCTCTCGACACCGCTGCCCGGCGGATTTTCCGCGTAATAGTAGTCGCCGCCGGCCTGGATGATGCCGGCAGGGACTTGCCGCTCCGCCATGGGAACGTCTTTCAAGGCAGTTTGCATGTAGCCGAGCCAGATCGGCAAAGCCAAGCCGCCGCCGGTTTCCTTGTTGCCGAGGTTGTGCGGCTGGTCGAAGCCGACCCAGGCGATGCCGACCAGGTGTGGCTGGTAGCCGGAGAACCAGGCGTCGAAGGAATCATTGGTGGTGCCGGTCTTGCCGGCAATGTCGGTGCGCTTCAAGGCGAGAGCCCGGGTCGCGGTGCCGTAGCGCACTACGTCCTTCAACATGCTGTCCATGATGAAGGCATTGCGCTCGTCGATGATGCGGTTGGCCTGGTCGCCGGCGTGGTCGGGCGCGGCTTGCGACAATATTTTGCCGTCGGCATCGGTGACCTTGCTGATGATGTAGGGATTGATTTTGTAGCCGCCGTTGGCGAACACGGAATACGCTCCCACCATCTGCCAAGGCGTCACGGCGCCGGCACCGAGTGCAAGCGTCAGGAAGGGCGGGTTCTTGTCCGGATCGAAACCGAAGCGCATGGCGTACTCCTGGCCGTATTTGGCGCCGATTTTGTCCAGGATGCGGATCGAGATCATGTTCTTCGACTTGGTCAAGCCGCGCCGCATCGTCATCGGGCCTTCGTACTTGCCGTCATAGTTTTTCGGTTCCCATGGCTGCCCGCCGGTCTGGCCTGCATCGAAGCTGATCGGTGCGTCGTTGATGATGGTGGCCGGCGACAATCCCTTTTCCAGCGAGGCCGAATAGATGAAGGGCTTGAAGCCGGAACCGGGCTGGCGCCAGGCTTGCGTGACGTGGTTGAACTTGTTCAAGTTGAAGTCGAAGCCGCCGACCAGGGCGCGCACTGCACCATCGTCGCTGCTGGCGGCGACGAAGGCGGATTGCACCTCGGGTAGTTGCGTGATGGCCCATTTGCCGTCGTCAAGCATGACGCGGATGATGGCGCCGCGCGCAATGCGCTTGTTCGGCTGGACCTTTTCCGAAAGGCTGCCGGCGGCAAACGTCAGGCCCGGTCCGCTGATATCGATTTCCTCGCCGTTGCCCAGTATCGCGTGCACGTTCTTGGGAGTGGCGTCCAATACGACGGCGGCGACGATGTCGTCCGAATCGGGATGGTCGGCCAGTTCGGTTTCGATGGCATCGTCGGCGTCGTCCTTCTTGGCCGGGATTTCCATGTAGCCCTCCGGGCCGCGATAGCCATGCTTCTTTTCATAATCGAGCACGCCGCGGCGCAGCGACAGATAGGCCGCATCCTGGTCGGCCTTGGTGATGGTGGTGAAGACGCTGATGCCTCGCGTGTAAGTGTCTTCCTTGAATTGGTCGTACACCAACTGGCGCGCCAGTTCGGCCACATATTCGGCGTGCATGCCGAATTCGCTGCTGTCGGTTTTGACGTGGACCTTTTCTTCCTGCGCGGCCTTGTATTGCGCGTCGGTAATGTAGTGCAGATCGTGCATGCGCTCGAGGATATAGAGCTGGCGCGTGCGCGCGCGCTTGGGGTTAACCACGGGGTTGTAGGCCGAGGGCGCCTTGGGCAAGCCGGCCAGCATGGCCGCTTCGGCCGTCGTGATGTCGGACAGCGGTTTGCCGAAATAGATCTGCGCAGCAGACGAGAATCCGTAAGCGCGCTGGCCAAGATAGATCTGGTTCATATAAACCTCTAGGATCTGGTCCTTGCTTAGGTTCTGCTCGATCTTCCAGGCCAGCAGCATTTCATAAATCTTGCGCTTGAGCGTTTGTTCGCTCGAGAGGAAGAAGTTGCGCGCGACTTGTTGGGTGATGGTGGATGCGCCTTGCTTGGCGCCACCCGAAGCATTGTGCAACGCGGCGCGCAGCACGCCCTGGTAGTCCACGCCGCCGTGTTCGTAGAAGCGGTCGTCTTCGATTGCCAGCACGGCTTTCTTCATCACGTCGGGCACGTCCTTGATGTGCACCAGGCTGCGCCGCTCTTCGCCGAATTCACCGATCAGGACGTTATCGGCCGAATAGACCCGCAGCGGGATCTTGGGCCGGTAATCGGTCAGCGAATCGAGTGGCGGCAAATTGGGGTAGGCCAGCGCCAGCGTGAAGCCGAGCAGCAGGGCGCCGATGATGGCAAGGCTGGCGATGCCGCCGACTATCCAGAGTGCAATGCGCACCGGCAGGCTGAAGCGGCGGGCGGCAGGGGGCTGCTCGGACGGGGAAGACTTGGGAGTATCGGCGCGCATGCGGAAGGCAGAAAAAGAATGTCCGCGAGATTATAGCCGCCGCCGCATTCATTCAGTAATTAAGACGCCCCAGTCGCAGCCGGGTGGGATTCGGGAGCGGCAGCTCTAGCGCAAAACGTTAACTTATGCCAAGAGATTTCGCTTTCAACCACAAAAAAGTGGGGTTTTGGCAACGGAATTGCAAATTACTATGCGGAAATTGCTTTACACTTCGGGAAGCTTATTGCTACGATTTAATGTAATCATTGATAAATGTCGCCTAAACATTGGTTTTTAAACGAAATTTTTTGTCTGAAAGCATTTTTCCGCTAGTTGGACTGGCCTTTTGAGGCTGAGTTCACACGGAAAATCGTGTTTTTAGGGGGAGCTGCCCTTGGCTTTTGATCTCGGATCATTATTAGGCAACAAGAATCCGCCGCTGATTGGGCTCGATATCAGTACGTCCGGCGTAAAGCTGGTCGAACTGGTCGAAGTCGGCAAGGGCGAGATCAGTCTCGAGCGCTTTGCTTCGGAACCGTTGCCGCGTGGGGCCGTCGTGGACGGCAATATCGAAAATATCGAGCAGGTATCGGAAGCGGTTCGCCGCGTCTGGAAGAAGAGCGGCACCAAGGCCAAGCACGTAGCCCTGGGCATGCCGCCGGCGTCGGTGATCACGAAGAAGATCATCCTGCCGGGCGGGATGTCGGAAGACGAACTTGAGCTTCAGGTGGAAACCGAGGCCAGCCAATATATCCCGTTCGCGCTCGATGAAGTGAGCCTGGATTTCGACGTGGTCGGGCCGCTGCCGAATTCGCCGGATGACGTGGAGGTGCTGCTGGCCGCGACGCGCAAGGAAAAGGTGGAAGACCGCGTGGCCGTCGCCGAGGCTGCCGGATTGACACCCCTGGTGATGGACATCGAGTCGTATGCGGCGCGCGCCGCGATCGACCGTATCATCGCGCAATTGCCCAAGGGAGGGCAGGGCCAGATTGTCGGCCTGTTCCAGATCGGCGCCCAGGTGACCCACGTGTCGGTCCTGATGGATGGGCAGACCATCTATGAACGCGAGCAGCCTTTCGGCGGCAATCAACTTACCCAGGATATCGTCCGCGCCTACGGCTTGTCGCACGAGGAGGCCGAAGCGAAAAAGCGCGCCGGCGAACTGCCTGAGGGGTATGAGCGAGAACTGCTCGAGCCCTTTCTGGAAAACGTGGCGCTGGAAGTGACGCGCGCAATCCAATTCTTCTTCACGTCGACGCCCTACACGCGCATCGACCAGATTTTCCTCGCCGGCGGTTGCGCCATCATTCCGGGACTGGTCGAAATCGTTGCCGACCGCACCAAGATTTCGGCCTCGGTGATCAGCCCGTTCAAGGGTATGCAACTGGCGTCGAGCGTGCGTGAGAAGCAACTGCGTCAAGAGGCGCCGGCGTTTCTCGTCGCGTGCGGCCTGGCCATGCGGAGATTCGACTGATGATCAGAATTAACCTACTTCCCCATCGGGAAGCCAAACGCAAGCAGAACAAGACTGCGTTCTTTCGCCTGCTTGCGGTTGCCGCCGTGTTTGCCGGCGTCATCGCCTTCCTGATCTGGGGCTACATCGGGCATCTGATTACCGACCAGGATGATCGCAACAATCTGATCAAGACCGAGATCAAGCATCTCGACGAGCAGATCGCCGAGATCGCCACCCTGAAGGACGAAATCGCCGCCTTGAAGGCGCGCCAGCAAGCCGTGGAAGACTTGCAGAGCGACCGCAACCAGCCGGTCTACCTGTTCGACGAATTGGTGAAGCAGGTGCCGGAAGGCGTCTTCCTGAAGTCGTTCAAACAGGAGGGTCAGAAGGTGGTGCTGGTCGGGACCGCGCAATCGAATGAACGCGTCTCGGACTTGCTGCGCAACCTGAGCGAAACCAATTCGGCCTGGATGGAAAAGCCCGAGCTGGTCGAAATCAAGGCCAGCACGTTGGGCCAGGGGCGCGAAGCGAAGCGGGTGTTCGATTTCGCGATGAACGTGGGGATCAAGCGGCCTAGGGATGCCCAATCGGGCGACAAGAATGCGCCTGGTCCTTCTGCGGCGGGGGTTACCGCACCGGGTACGCCGGCAGCCGGTGCCCCGGCGGCTGCTCGTCCAGTAGCCGGCGCGCCGGCGGGCGGTGCTCCTGCAGCAAGTGCGCCTGCAGCCAGCGCACCCAAGAAACCGTAGATCGAGAGACGCGCTATGGCAGATATGAATCAAATGGCGGCGACAGTAGCGTCGCAATTTCGCGGCCTCAACGGCAGGCATCCCGGGCAATGGCCTTTGCTGCCCCGGCTGCTCTGCGCCATCGGTGTTTTCGTGGCGATTCTGGTGGTGGGGTGGTTCGTCTTTTACAGCGACCAGCTCGACCAGCTCGATGCCGGGCAGCAGGCAGAAGTGAAGCTGCGCGACGAATACAAGTCCAAGGTGGCGCAAGCCAACAGCCTTGAGGCCTTGAAGCAGCAAAAAGCCCAGGTCGAGGAGTACGTCCGGACTCTGGAAAAGGCTTTGCCGAACAAGTCCGAGATGGATCGTTTGCTCGACGATATCACTCACGCAGGCACCGGACATAATCTGAATTTCGAGTTGTTCAAGCCGGAAACCCCCGTGGTGAAGGACTATTACGCCGAGCAGCCCATTGCGATCAAGGTGGTGGGCAGCTACCATGACATCGCTATGTTTTCCAGCGATATTGCCAATCTGGCCCGTATCGTGACGCTGAACAACCTGTCGGTGTCGTCGAACAAGGACGGCATTCTGACGCTTGACACGGTCGCGAAGACCTTCCGTTACCTGGACCCGGATGAAGTGCAGACGCAGAAGGGCAAGGGAGGTAAGAAGAAATGAATCGCTATCGTATCGTTCGTTACCTTGCTTCATCGCTGGCGCTCCTCGCTTTGGCCGGATGCGGCGGCGGGCAGGATGAGATCAGGCAATGGATGGCTCAGGTCAAGAAGGAAACCAGGGTCAATATTCCGAAATTGTCCGAGCCGAAGAAGTTCATTCCGTATACGTATTCCCAGACCGGGGGGACGGACCCCTTCAACCAGGCCAAGTTGACCGATGCTCTGGCCAAGGCAATGGCGAAGTCGCGCAGCCCTTTGGCGCCCGACCCCAACCGCCGGCACGAGCCGCTCGAGTCCTTCCCTCTTGATTCGATCATCATGGTCGGCGTGATCAAGGACAAGCATGGCGGCCAGCACGCCGTGGTTCAGGTCGACAAGACCGTCTACGATGTGAAGGTCGGCGACTACATGGGTCAGAACGACGGCCGGATCACCGCAATTACCGAAGACCAGATATCCCTCACTGAGCGCGTTGTCGACGCGAGCGACGAGTGGGTTGAGCGCAAGACTACACTAGAGTTGCAGGAGAACAGGAAATGATCGTGACAATCAAAAAATCCCCGGGCCGGGCTGTCGTCTTGCAAAAACTTTGGCATCTTTGTGTATTGTTTCTAGCTTTTGCCTTTTGGGGCACGGCGTCGGCGCAGCAGAATGCGGTCGAGTCCGTAACGGTGAATCAGCAAGGCCAGAACGTCATCGCGAAGATCAAGCTAAAGACCGCTCCCGGCAAGGCGCCGATCGATTTTAAGGCGGAGAATCCTGCGCGCATCTGGTTCGATTTCGAAGGCACTGCCAACGATACGGGCAAAACGACCCAGGAAATCGGTGTGGGCGACGTGCGCAGCGCCAGCGTCGTACAGTGGGGCGAGCGTACGCGCGTGGTATTTAACCTGAATCGTCCGATGAATTACGCGCAGACCGTCGAAGGCGACACCGTGATCGTCACGATGGGGAGCAACACCGCCCCGGTCACCGCCGTCTCCTCGACCGGTATCCCCGTTTCCCGGCCGGTGGTTGCCGCAACGCGCCAGGATTTGCAGAATATCGATTTCCGCCGCGGGTCGGCCGGCGAGGGACGTGTGATCGTCAGCCTGCCGAACAATCAGATGACGGTGGATGCACGCCAGCAAGGCCGCACCATTGTGGTCAATTTCCTCAAGGCCGGTTTGCCTGAAACGCTGCGCCGCCGCCTCGACGTATCCGACTTCGGCACGCCAGTGCAATCGATTACGACCACTAGCGACGGCGATAACGTGCGTATGGTGATCGAACCCGACCCCAAGGGCTTGTGGGAGCATAGCGTCTATCAGAGCGACACCCAGCTCGTCGTTGAGGTCAAGCCGGTCAAGGAGCAACCCAATAAGCTGGTGCAGGGTACGCAGGGCTATCGCGGCGAAAAGATCTCCTTCAACTTCCAGGACGTCGACCTGCGGGCGGTGCTCGGCATCATTGCCGACGAATCCAATCTCAATATCATTGCCAGCGACACCGTCACCGGCAAGCTGACGTTGAAAGTCAAGGACATTCCTTGGGATCAGGCGCTTGACGTCGTGATGCAGGTCAAGGGCCTCGATATGCGCAAGAACGGCACCGTAGTCTGGATTGCGCCCAAGGACGAGTTGCTGACCAAGGAAAAGCTCGAGCTCGAGCAAAAGGCGCAAATTGCCGAACTTGAGCCGCTGAAGACCGAGAGTTTCCAATTGAATTATGAAAAGGCGGATGCATTCAAGACCGTGTTCAACGTGGATACCGGCAGCGGCGGTGGTAGCGGCGGCAAGAACCGTCTGCTGTCCCCTCGTGGATCGGCCACGATCGATCCGCGCACCAATCAGTTGTTCATCACCGACATTCCGGCCAAGCTCGAAGAGATTCGTAATTTGATCGCCAAGGTCGACGTCGCGACACGGCAGGTCGAAATCGAGGCGCGGATCGTCGAAGCGACAGATAATTTCAGCAGGAATCTCGGCGCCCAGCTCGGCGTGACCGACCTGCGCCAGGCGCGCGGCGGAACAGCAGGTTATGAAATCGGCGGGGGCAATAGCGTCTCCGTCACGGGCACCATGCAAGGTGTGCAGGCGCAGACCGGGCAGATCGTTCCGACCGTCACGAACGGCTTGCTCAATCAATTTGTCGACCTGCCGGCCGGCGCTATCAACGGCTTCGCACCGACCAGCGTGGGCGTAAGCCTGTTCAATGCTGCGGCCAACCGCTTCCTGAATCTGGAGTTGTCGGCACTGGAAGCGGACGGCAAGGGCAAGGTGGTGTCCAGCCCGCGCGTGGTGACGGCCGATGCGCAAAAGGCGCTGATCGAGCAGGGGACCCAGATTCCCTACGTATCGGCAACCAGCAGCGGCGCGACCGCCGTTTCCTTCATCAATGCGGAGTTGAGTCTCTCCGTGACGCCGCAAATTACGCCGGACGGCAACGTCATCCTGGATGTCGACGTGCACAATGACTCCGTCGGCCAAACGACGGCTGCCGGTTTGGCAATCAACACCAAGCACGTGAAGACCCAGGCTCTGGTGGAGAACGGCGGGACGGTTGTCCTGGGCGGTATTTTCGTGCAAGACGTGGAAGACAATGTGACCAAAACTCCCTTGCTGGGCGACATTCCCATCCTAGGCAATCTGTTCAAGACCACGTCGAAGTCGGACAGCCGCACTGAATTGCTGATCTTCATCACACCCAAGATCATCAGCAACAAATTGACGGTGCATTAATTCGAAGATTTTTAGGGAAGCAACCATGGCATTCATTTCTGGAAAGTTCTCAACGAGCAAAATCCTGACCGCCGGGCTTGGCTTGTGCGCGGCCCTCTTGCTCGCTTCCTGCGGCGGCGGCGGCGGCTCGGCGGGAACGAACGGCACGAGCGGCTCAAGCGGATCAACGACAACCACCACCTTGAGCCTCGTTTCACCGACGACGACGACCACACCGCTGGCAGCGTATGGCTCGACGACCATTACGGTCCAAGTGTCGTCCAACGGCGCGGCGGGCGGGTCCGGGGTGACCGTTAACTTCGCCTCGCCATGCGCCACAAGCGGCTCCGCGACGCTGGCAAGCAGCGCCGTGACCGATGCTTCCGGCAAAGCCACAGTAAGCTACACCGATAAGGGATGCGGTACCAGCGACATCATTACTATCTCAAGTAGCGGCGCCACCTCCATTACCGAAACCATTCAGGATGCGGTTCCAACCGCAGCGTCGATATCTTTTGTGTCGGCATCGCCAAGCACGGATTCCATCGTGATTGCCGGTTCTGGCGGCAATGGTCGGCTGGAAACTGCAACCTTGACGTTCAAAGTGCTGGATACCGCCGGCAATCCGCTGCGCAACCAAAAGGTGACTTTTTCGGTCAACTCGACAAAAACCGTTTCTTTGGGAACAACTTCCGCAGTGAGTGATGCGACCGGCGTGGTTGTCGCAACGGTCAGTTCGGGTTCTGAACCGACTACCTTCCGTGTCATCGCCTCACTCGCGAGCGGCCAGTCAACCGAATCGGATACGATCACGGTAACGACCGGGCAAAGCAGCGCCGATGCCTTGTCTATCAGTGTCGAGCAATTCAATATTGAAGGATGGCAGTACGACAATATAACGACTAACATCAATATTCTGCTTGCAGACAGTTTTGGTAACCCGGTCGCTGACGGAACGCCGATTGTGCTGGAAACGGACAGTGGCGCAGTCGGCACTTCCACAAACGGTGGGTGCACAACGGCCAACGGCGCTTGCACTGTGCCGTTCCGCAGCCAGAATCCGCGTTATGGTGCAGGTGCTTTGCCGGTTCCTGCAAACAAACGGGCCGGTGTGGCAACCGTTGCTGTTTCCACGACCAACTCCACGCAAACGATCAGTGGTGGCACCGCAATCTTCCTGAGCGGCAGCTTCGTGGAAAATCCGATTATTTCGTATGGCGGCAATACCTATACGCCTGTCCAAAGCAACGGTATATTCAGCGTTACCTTGCCCGCATCGTGCGCCTATACCAGCTTCGTCATCCAGTTGAACGACATTAACAATAACCCACTTCCGGTTGCTACTACGATTACTGCTGGTACTACTGTGGGCACGACCATTGCGGTCGGAAAGATATTCCCCGCGGCAATACAGAATGTTGTGCCGGATACGACGAACCTGACAAATACGCAAGGCTCAATCCATACGGTTTCATATGCACAGCCGAGTTCGTGTACAGTAACAGCGACAAACCCGACGCCAATACCCGGAACGGGCGAACTCGATCTGACCGTGACGACACCAAAGAGCAATACATCGCTCATTCAGGTCAAGTTCCAGTAGTGTTTCTGTCTTTGAACCAGCAACAACCAGGTTGATCGATTGAATGCGAAAGACAATAGTGTCTTCCTGGTAGGTTTGATGGGGGCCGGCAAGACGACGATAGGCCGCGCCCTCGCCAAGAAGCTTGACAAGCAATTCGTCGATTCCGATCACGAGATCGAGGCGCGCTCCGGCGTCTCGATCCCGGTGATATTCGAGATCGAGGGCGAAGCGGGTTTCCGTCAGCGCGAGGCCGAGGTGCTTCGCGCGCTCACCGAGAGGGACGGCATCGTGCTTGCAACCGGCGGCGGCGCGGTCCTCCGCCCGGAAAACCGCGAGTTGCTCAAAAGCCGCGGCACGGTCGTCTATCTGCGTGCCGATATCGGACAAATCCTGCAACGTACCGCCAAGGACAAGAACCGTCCTTTGCTGCAGACCGAAGATCCGCGCGGGAGGCTGGAACAACTGTCGCGCGAGCGGGAGCCGCTCTACCGCGAAGTGGCCCACCTTGTGGTCGACACGGGCCGGCCGAATATTTCCTCACTGGTTCAAGTTATACTGACGCAGTTGGCGGAAATCGCCTCTGCTTCCGGCGGTTCGCCGCCTGCTACTTGAACCCATGTCCGGTCTGATTCCTGCCCAATTCCCCCTTACCCTGCAAGTCGATCTCGGCGAGCGCAGCTACCCGATTCTGATCGGTTCCGGCTTGCTTGCCGATAGCGCCTGGTGCAGCCACGTCCCCGGCCGCCGTGTCGCGATCGTGACCAATACCGTCGTCGGGCCGCTCTACCTTGAACAGGTCAGCGCCGTCCTGCGCGCGGCCGGCAAGGAAGTGATCAGCGTGGTGCTGCCAGATGGCGAGGAAGAAAAGAATTGGGCCGGCTTGATGCTGATCTTTGATGCGCTGCTCGGCGGCCAATGCGACCGCAAAACCACCCTGCTGGCCTTGGGCGGCGGCGTAGTTGGAGACATGACCGGTTTCGCTGCGGCTTGCTACATGCGCGGGGTCCCTTTCGTGCAAGTGCCGACCACCTTGCTGGCCCAGGTCGATTCGTCGGTCGGCGGCAAGACCGGCATCAATCATCCGCTGGGCAAGAACATGATAGGCGCGTTCTACCAGCCGCAGGCGGTGATCGCCGACACGGCTACGCTCGATACCTTGCCGCCGCGCGAATTGTCCGCTGGCCTGGCCGAGGTGATCAAGCATGGCGCCATCATCGACGCAGCCTTTTTCGACTGGATCGAAGCGAACATCGTCAAATTGCTGGTGCGCGACGGCCAGGCCTTGTCCTATGCCATCCAACGCTCGTGCGAAATCAAGGCCGACGTGGTGCGCCAGGATGAGCGCGAAAGCGGCTTGCGTGCCATCCTCAATTTCGGCCATACCTTCGGTCATGCCATCGAATCCGGTCTCGGTTACGGCCGGTGGCTGCATGGCGAGGCTGTCGGCTGCGGCATGGTAATGGCGGCGGATTTGTCGTGTCGCCTCGGCTACCTTGACGGGGCCTCCCGCGACCGCATCGAGGCGTTGGTCAAGGCCGCCGGCCTGCCGGTGCGGGCGCCCGATCTCGGACAAGCACGCTGGCTCGAACTGATGCAGGTCGACAAGAAAAACGAGGGCGGCCGGATCAAATTCATACTCTTGAAACCGCTCGGCACTTCAGTGATAGAGAGCGTGCCGCAAGAGCCTTTGCTGCAAACCTTGGCGCACTGTATCGGAGAGTAGACGGCATGCGTTTCCTTTTTCATTCTTTGACATGAGCCTGGAAACGCATCTCGCCCCCTACGCGGCGCATGCCTCTGCCACGCGCGGCAGGCGCCATGCCGAACCGGTATCGGCGTCACGCACCGAATTCCAGCGCGATCGCGACCGCATCATCCATTCCTCGGCCTTCCGCCGCCTCGAATACAAGACCCAGGTCTTCGTCAACCACGAAGGCGATTTGTTCCGCACGCGCTTGACGCACTCGATCGAAGTGGCGCAGATCGCGCGCTCGATCGCACGCAACCTGCGATTGAATGAAGACCTGGTCGAAGCGATATCGCTGGCGCACGACCTCGGCCATACGCCTTTCGGCCATGCCGGTCAGGAAGCGCTCAACGCCTGCATGAAGGATTTCGGCGGGTTCGAGCACAACCTGCAAAGCTTGCGCGTGGTCGATACGCTTGAGGAGCGTTATGGCGCCTTTGACGGCTTGAACCTGGTGTTCGAGACGCGTGAAGGCATCCTGAAGCATTGTTCGCAAACCAATGCCGCCAAGCTCGGGGATGTTGGCGTGCGCTTCCTCGAGCACAAGCAGCCATCACTCGAAGCGCAACTGGCCAACCTGGCCGACGAGATCGCCTACAATAACCACGATATCGATGACGGCTTGCGCTCAGGCTTGTTGACCACCGCCCAGCTCGACGAGATCGAAATCTATGGCCGCCAGCGCCGCGAAGTCGAACGCGCTTACCCGGGCATAAGCGGCCGGCGCGCGATACTGGAAACGATACGGCGCATGATCAATGCGCTCATTGTCGATTTGATCGACACCTCGGCGCAACTGATCCGCGATTCCGGCGTCCAGAGCATGGCCGACGTGCGCGATGCGCAACCCTTGATCCGTTTTTCAGACGCCATGGCTGCCGAAGCCAATGACTTGAAGCGGTTCCTGCGGCATAACCTGTACCAGCACTATCAAGTCAACCGCATGACGAGCAAGGCGCGCCGCATCGTACGCGAATTATTCGAGGCTTTCATGCGTGAGCCGAAGCTGCTTGCGCCCGACTATCAAATCATGCCGTACGACGCGGCGAAGCAGGCGCGCAAGGTGGCCGACTATATTGCCGGCATGACCGACCGCTATGCGATGCGCGAGCATCGCAGGCTGTTCGCGATAGACGAAGCCTAAGCCGGGCCCGGCCGGAGATGTCAGCCCAGCGAGCGCAAAGGATGCGCATACGCCGGCCACGGCGACTCGAAGTAGCGCGCTACCATCTCGGCCGTCACGTCTTCGATACGCGGCGGATTCCATTGCGGCGCATTGTCCTTGTCGATCACCAGCGCCCGTACGCCTTCGAGAATTTCCCCGCCCTCGAACGCACGCCGCACCAGGGCACGTTCCAGCCGCAGGCAATCGGCCACTCCCAGTTCGGCGCCGCACTTCAATAGCGTGAAGGTCACGCACATCATCAAAGGGGAGCGCTTGGCCAGGATGGCTGCGGTCTTGATTGCGAATGGATCGTTGTCGGCGGAGATGGAGGCGAGGATGTCGGCCACGGAGTCATGCGCGAAATGGCGGTCGATGAAGCCGCGTTGCGCCCCCAGCGTACCGGAGAGTGCAGCAAGTTCCGCTTGAAAGGGCGCGGCGAATTCGCGGATCGCAGCGCGTGGATCGCCGGCCTTGGCGACGACGTCGGCCACTTGCGCCACTTGCGCGCCAGGCAGATAGACGTCGGCCAGGCCAGCGTAGAGCGCGTCGGCGGCATTGATCGTCTCGCCCGTGATGCCGAGGTACATGCCGATCTTGCCCGGTGTGCGCGGCAGGAAATAACTGCCGCCTACATCGGGGAACAAGCCGATATTCACTTCAGGCATGGCCATCTTGGTGCGCTCGGTAACGATGCGCAATTGATTTGTTGCGCCGCTTTGCGCGATACCCATGCCGCCGCCCATGACCACGCCATCCATGACGGCGATGTAGGGCTTGGGGTAGTGATGGATGATATGGTTGAGCGCGTATTCCTCGGTGAAAAAATCTTCCAGCAAGGCACTGCCGCCGGCAGGCGAGGCGCGTCCGGCTTCGTAAAAGAAACGGATGTCGCCGCCGGCGCAAAAGGCTTTCTCGCTGCTGCTCTTGATCAGTACGGCTTTGATCGAGGCGTCGTTGCGCCAGGCGGTGAGCGTTTGCGTCAGCGAGCGTATCATCGCCAGCGACAGCGAATTCAAGGCCTTGGGTCGGTCAAGGGTAATGATGCCGCAGTGGCCGGCGACGTCGATCCGGATGTGTTCGTTCATGATTCGTGTTTGAATGGGGACGGCGTATTTTAACCCGCCGCTTCAGCGGACGCGGCGAAGGCGGGTGGCCGGATAGCCAAACAAAAAGGGCGCATCGCTGCGCCCTTGTTCGGTGACGTTGCTGCTCAGGGAGCGGGATTTGCCGATACCGGCTCGGCCATATGCTTGAGCGCCTGGTGTTGATGGTCTTGCACCTTGCATTTGTATTTGATGACTTGCCGGTCGAGCTTGTCGATCAGCATGTCGATGGCGGCGTACAGGTCTTCCGCGATGCTTTCCGCATGCAGATCCTTGCCGCGCAGATGCAGGTTGATTTCAGCCTTCTGCCTCTTCTCTTTTTCGGGGAGCTTGTCCACAGTCAGGATGACTGCGATGTCAATCACGTGGTCGAAGTGCCGTCTAATTCGCTCCAGCTTGTTTTGCACGTATTCTCGGATCGCCGGCGTCAATTCAAGATGATGTCCACTGATTGTGAGATTCATACTGCTTGCTCCTTAGGATAGCGCCACTGGAGGTTTCAAACACCGCGCAGGCTTACCGCACGGATTGGAACATAGCGACAGAACTGCAATGACTACAAGGACTTGCGCAGGCTTACTGGCGGGATTTTCAAGGCTTCGCGATATTTGGCGACGGTTCTCCGCGCCACTACCATCCCTTGTTCCCCCAGCATGTCTGCAATCTTGCTATCGGAGAATGGGTTTTTCGAGTCTTCTGCTCCTATCAATTGTTTGATCAGCGCCCGGATCGCCGTGGAAGATGCTTCACCCCCTGCTTCCGTTGCGACATGGCTGCCGAAAAAGTACTTCAATTCAAACACGCCATGCGGGGTCAGCATGTATTTTTGCGTGGTCACACGAGAGATTGTGCTCTCATGTAATCCCAGTGTATCAGCAATTTCGCGCAAGACAAGAGGGCGCATGGCGACCGCGCCGTGTGAAAAAAAATTACGTTGTCGTTCGACAATCGCTTGTGCAACGCGCAATATCGTATCGAAGCGCTGGCGCATGTTCTTGATCAGCCATTTTGCTTCTTGCAGTTGCGAAGTGAGCGACCCCTCACCCTTGCTTTGTTTTAAGATGCCGGCGTAAATATTGTTCACCCGCAAACGCGGCATCACGTCTTGATTTAATGCTACCTGCCAACCGTTCTTTGTCCGTTTGACAATGACATCAGGAACAACGAAGTCGGCCTCGCCCTTGCCGAAGCCCGACCCGGGGTGGGGGTTGCACTGCCGGATCACGGCTTGCGCTTCGCGCAAATCCTCGTCGTCGCAATCGAGCAGTTTCTTGAGCTTGTTGAAGTCGCGCTGGGCGAACAAGGCCAGATGCTGTTCTACAATGGCCAGCGCCATGCGGCGCGTGACGAAGGGGACTTTGGGCAGGCGCCGGATCTGCAGCGCCAGGCATTCCGAGGCGTCGCGTGCCCCGACGCCGGCCGGGTCGAAGGTTTGCAGCAACTTGAGCGCGATCGACAATTCCTCCAGTTCGATTTCGAGTTCTGCCGGCAGGCGCGCGTGTATCTCCTCGAGCGACTCTTCAAGGTAACCGTTACCGTCCAATGCATCGATCACGAGTTCAAGCAGCGCCCGGTCGCGCAGCTCGCGCACGGTGACGCGCATCTGTTCCAGCAAGTGCTCGCGCAAGGTGGTTTCGTGCGCTTCAAGCTGCGGGCGGGAATCTTCGTCATCCGGGCCTTTGCCTGACGATGGCGGTCCGTCGAAATTCCAGTCGGTATCGCTGCTCGCGCTGTCTGATTGCGCATCGCCGCGCTCTCCTGACTCGAAATCCTCACCGCCGCCTTCCGCGTTGGCCGTTTCGCCCTGCGGCGTTTCGCTGGGCGCACTCGCGCCGTTGCTGACGGCGCCGTCGGGCAACAGGCGCACGGCATGATCAAGCGGGTCGTCGACGCGTTCGAGCATGGGATTGTCCGACAGGATCTGCTCCAATTCCTGATGCAATTCGAGCGTCGACAACTGCAGCAGCCTGATTGATTGCTGCAGTTGCGGGGTCAGTGCAAGATGCTGCGAAACGCGGAGTTGGAGGCTTTGCTTCATCGACGAAACACCTTAAAACCGCTTACATGCGGAAGTGCTCGCCGAGATAAACGCGGCGTACCGATTCGTCGGCGATGATGTCGTCCGGCGTGCCGCTCTTCAAGACGGCACCCTGGTTGATGATGTAGGCGCGGTCGCAAATGCCGAGCGTCTCGCGCACGTTATGGTCGGTAATCAGGACGCCGATGCCGCGCTCCTTGAGAAAGCGCACGATGCGCTGGATTTCGATCACAGCGATCGGATCGACCCCGGCAAACGGCTCGTCGAGCAGCACGAAGCGCGGGTTGGTGGCGAGTGCGCGCGCGATTTCGACGCGGCGCCGCTCGCCGCCCGAGAGCGATAGCGCCTGGTTTTCGCGCAGCTTCTCGATCTGCAATTCACCTAGAAGGGTATCCAGCCTTTCGTTCAGCCTCTCCTTGGTCAGAGGCTTGCCGTTTTCGCGCTGCAGCTCGAGCACGGCGCGGATGTTTTCTTCCACCGTCAGCTTGCGGAATACCGAGGCTTCCTGCGGCAGGTAAGACAGGCCGAGCGAGGCACGACGGTGGATGGGTTGGCGCGCGATCGATACGCCGTCGAGCATGATCTCGCCCGAATCGGAAGGAACCAGGCCCACGATCATGTAAAACGAAGTCGTCTTGCCTGCGCCGTTGGGGCCGAGCAAGCCAACCACTTCGCCGCTGGCGACTTCGAGCGAAACGTCCGAGACGACTTGCCTGACACCGTAGCTCTTTTGCAAGCCACGGACGATGAGGGTGCTGCCCATTACTTGCCTTTCTGATCGGCCTGCGTGCTGCTTTGGGCAGAGGCGCCGGCGGGCGGGTGATGCGGCTGGATTTCGATATGCGGGCGGTCGACGCCGTTGCCCTTCGATCCGTCCGCACTCATGGCGCCGGTCACGATTTCCGTCTGGCTGTTGTAAGACAGGAAGGGGCCGGTTGCCTCGTCGGTTTTCTGCTTGCCGTCGAGGCGGCGCGTCTTGGCCTTGTCGTACATGCTGGCGACGCCGGTTTTCTGGTCATAGGTGATGCGGTCGGCCGCTTCTCCTTCCATCCACAGATCGGGGCCTCCATCGCGCTTCTGACGCATTGTGGCCAAGCCGCCGGGAGGGGCATAGAGCGTGGAAAAACTCCAGCCATCGGGCGTCTCCTTGACCACCAGCTTCGCACCTTTCATGATGAGAGTGCCTTGCGTCAGAATCACGTTGCCGGTGCAGGTGCGAACCAGCTTCACGTCGTCGTTGACGCTGTTGTCGCATTCGATATCGATAGGCTTGTCCGAGTCCGCCTTTTCGGCATGGGCCGCGCCGGCCGCGAATAGCGGGAGTGCAAGTAGCAAGTGGGGCAGGATGCGTGAAATCATGGTTGTGCTCGCCGGATGTCAGTGCGGATGGGGTTGGGTGACGATGTGTACCTTGCTCGAAACCTTGGTCACGAGCGTCGCGTTGTTGGTGTAAAACCCGGTGCCGGTCATGGTCGTGCCGCCCTGGTGGATTTCCACGGCGTGCGTGGTTTGCATCACCTGGTCGTCCGGCAGGAATTGCATGTAGTCGGTACTCAGGTGCAGGTGGGCCGATTGTGCCGATTCGGGGCGATCGATATTGACGTCGTCGAACATCTCGACCAGGCTGGCATCGCTATTGGACGTGCCGCGCTTGGCTGTCATGGTGACCGAGGGCTTGTCGGCCGCCAGGCTTTTCACCACCGGCTGCGTGATCTCGTAGCTGTCGTCCTTCGGGTAATGCGTCATGCGCAGGCCGGTGACGGAGTAGCGCGCCTGCCCCGTCGGTGCGGTCTTGACGAAACGGAAGTTGTCGACGAAATAGTCGGGATCGGTGCGCACGCCGGAGGCGGCCGCATCCTCCGCGCCGCGCTGCATCACTTCGCGCACCCACAGGCTGCCCAGCGCCATGGCGGCAGCCACCACGAGCGCGAAGATCATGCGCAGACGATTGGCGGAAATGACGTCACTCATTGCGGATCAGGCGAGATACGATGCCAGCGTCGCCTCAAAACTGCCCTGCGCGCGCATGATGAATTCGCAGACTTCGCGCACCGCGCCGCGCCCGCCTGCGGCATGCGTGATGAAATGCGCGCGTTCGCGAACTTCCGGACGGCCGTTTGGCAGGCTGACGGCGAAGCCTGTGCGCGTCAGCACGGGCAGGTCGATCCAGTCGTCGCCCATGAAGCCGGCTTGTTCTGCAGTCAGGCTGAAGTGCGCCAGTAACTGCTCGAAGGCAGTCTTCTTGTCATGTGAACCTTGCTGGATGTGGTCGATGCCGAGATCGGCCGCGCGCTTGGCGTTGATGGCGGAATTGCGCGCCGTGATGATGGCGGTCTTGACGCCCGTTTGGCGCAGCAGCTTGATGCCAAGGCCGTCCTGCACGTTGAAGGTCTTGATCGCTTCGCCCTCGGCGCCGTATTGCAGGCTGCCGTCGGTCAGTACGCCGTCGACGTCGAACACCATCAGGCGCACGCGCGCCGCGCGCCGGACGGCGGCCTCGGCGGAATCGGTTGCTTGCGTCATTAAATTACCTTCGCGCGTGTCAGGTCGTGGATGTGCAGGGCGCCGACCACGCGGCCCGTGCCGTCGGCCACCAGCAATTGGTTGATGCGGAATTGCTCCATCACCTGTACCGCTTCGACGGCGAGCTGGTCGGGGCCGACCGTGCGCGGATTGTGATGCATCACGTCGGCAATGGTCAGCTTGCTGAAGTCCTGCACTTTTTCCATCAGGCGACGCAGGTCGCCGTCGGTGAAGATGCCGACGGCGCGAAACTGCGCGTCGACCACGGCCGTCATGGCCATGCCCTTCTTGGTGATTTCGAGCAGGGCGGCCGACAGCGGCGTATCGGCCGTCACGGCGGGAATCGCCTCGTCCTTGCGCATCACGTCGCGCACATGGGTCAGCAAGCGCCGGCCCAGCGCGCCGCCTGGATGCGAGCGGGCGAAATCGTCTTCCTTGAAGCCGCGTGCATCGAGCGCGGCAATCGCCAGCGCATCGCCCATGGCCAGCGTCGCCGTGGTCGAGGTGGTCGGCGCCAGATTCATCGGGCAGGCTTCCTTGTCCACGCTTACGTCGAGATGGACTTCGGCCAGTTGCGCCAGGTTCGAGTTCGGGTTGCCGCTCATGGCGATCAGCTTGGCGCCCATGCGCTTGACGATGGGTACGATGGTCAGCAATTCGCCGGTTTCGCCGGAGTTGGAGATCGCGATGAACACGTCGTGCTCGGTCACCATGCCGAGGTCGCCGTGCGCCGCTTCGGCAGGGTGGACGAAAAAGGCCGGTGTGCCGGTCGATGCCAAGGTGGCGGCAATCTTGCGCCCGATGTGGCCGGACTTGCCTATGCCAGAGACGACCACGCGGCCGTCGCATTGCAGCAACAACTCCACGGCACGCGCGAAAGCATGCGAACCGTCGGCGGCGAGCCGGTTCTTTATCGCTAGAATGGCATCAGCTTCGATCTGCAGCGTGTCGAGCGCGAGTTCAAGTGCGCGTGTTGCTGCGTTATCATCGAAAGCACTAGGCGTGATTTTTGCATGGGGTACACTCATGCCCAGAGTATAAACGAATTCGCCGAGCAGGAATTTTTCGTAAGCAAAAAACCTGCCAGATATTTTGGAAGATTTCTTCGGTTGAATTTGCCGCCGAAATAGATAATAAAAAACCATGTTTTCACCTCTGGAACTGGCGCTCCTCCTGCTCGCAGCTGCAGTTGCGGGCGTCGTGGCTTTCCGCATGATGCACCTGCCGCCCATGCTGGGCTATCTCGTGGTCGGCATCCTGATCGGCCCGCACGGCTTCGGCATGGCCGACGACAATGAAACCACGCACACGCTGGCCGAATTCGGCGTGGTATTCCTGATGTTTTCCATCGGGCTCGAATTCTCGCTGCCCAAACTGTCTTCCATGCGCAAGACCGTGTTCGGGCTGGGTCTGGCGCAAGTGCTGGTGACCCTGTTCGTGACCATGGCTTTCGGCTGGGTGCTGGCTTACGCCTTGCCCAATATCGCCGACATCAGCTGGAAGGCGGCGTTTGCATTGGGTGGCGCGCTGGCCATGTCGTCCACCGCCATCGTCTCCAAGTTGTTGACCGAGCGGCTCGAATTGGAAAGCGAACATGGCCGGCGCATCATGGGCATCCTGCTGTTCCAGGACTTGGCGCTGGTGCCGCTGTTGATCGTGGTGCCGGCCATGGCGCAACCCAAAGCGGGATTGGCGGCCGAGCTGGCCTGGGCGGCCTTGAAAGCCATCATCGTGTTGGTGCTCTTGCTCTTCATCGGGCAAAAGGTCATGCGCGGCTGGTTCAATATCGTGGTGCGGCGCCGTTCGCAGGAATTGTTTATGCTCAACCTGCTGCTGGTCACCTTGGGTGCGGCCTGGATCACCGAGCGCGCCGGCCTGTCGCTCGCGCTGGGTGCCTTCGTCGCCGGCATGCTGATTTCCGAGACCGAATACAAGCACCAGGTGGAAGAAGACATCAAGCCCTTCCGCGATGTGCTGCTCGGCTTGTTCTTCATCACCATCGGCATGCTGCTTAACCCCGGCCTGGTGGCGCGCCACTGGTGGATCGTGCTATTGCTGTTGAGTGGGCCGGTGCTGCTCAAGTTCGGCGTGATTGCAGGCCTGGCGCGCCTGTTCGGCGCCAATTCCGGCGTGGCCTTGCGCACCGGCCTTGCGCTGGCCCAGGCCGGCGAATTCGGTTTCGTGCTGATCAACCAGATGGGCGATTTGCAGATGGCCGATCCGCTGATGATCCAGCTCGTGCTGGCGTCGATGGTGATCTCGATGTTGATCGCCCCCTTCGTCATTGCCAAATCCGATGCGATCGTCATGAAGTTTTCCGCCAACGAGTGGATGCTGCAATCGCTGGCGTTGACCCAGATCGCCACGCGCACGATGACGACGCAAAAGCACGTCATCATCGCCGGTTTCGGCCGCAGCGGACAACACCTGGCCAAGCTGCTCGAAGAAGAGGGCATCGCCTATCACGCGCTCGACCTCGACCCGGACCGCGTGCGCGAGGCGCAAGCGGCCGGTGCGAACGTATCCTACGGCGATGCTGCCCGGCGCGAGAGCTTGAAGGCGGCCGGCATCGCGCGCGCCGCAGCCATGGTCATTACCTATGCCGACACGGCGGCGGCGATCAAGACGCTGCACTTCGCGCACGAAGTCGCACCCAAGCTGCCCGTGATCGTGCGCAGCTATGACGACATGGATCTCGACAAGCTGCGCGAAGCCGGCGCATCGGAAGTGGTGCCGGAAGCGCTTGAAGGCAGCCTGATGCTGGCTTCGCATGCGCTGGTGCGCCTGGGCGTACCGCTGCGCCGCGTGGTGCACCGCGTGCAGGAGGCGCGTGGCGAACGCTATGCGTCGTTGCGCGGCTATTTCCACGGCTTGGACGATACGCACGACGACGCGGAAAACATCCAGACGCGGCTGCATTCGGTGCCGCTCAATGAAGGCGCGCGGGCGGTGGGCAAGCCCTTGAGTGCGGTGAAGCTTGACGAGGTCGGCGCCGAGGTGACATCGATACGGCGCGGCAAGCGCAGCCTTGAAGTCGGCGGCGATACGGTATTGCAGGCCAACGATATCGTGGTCTTGCGCGGGCCGACCGAAGCAGTGGCGCGGGCGGAAGCGAGGTTACTTAGTTAGACGGTAGGAAGGATGTTGAACGAGGTAAAGTGTTCAACACCTTCGTGCGGCAGCACGATGACTTGCTTCACCTGCGCAGCAGGCGGGCCGCGCTTGGCCCATTCGACCATGGTGGCAATGCGTTCCTGGCTGCCGGCGATGCAGGCCTCGACCGAACCGTCGCTGCGGTTGCGCACCCAGCCCAGCAAACCGAGCTGGGTTGCCATGTCGGCAAAGGCGGCGCGGTAGCCCACGCCCTGCACCCTGCCAGAAACCTGCAATAGCGTGCTCATTGCTTTACCTCGTCCGATACATTTTCCCCCAGCGGCAATCTGCCGATGAGCCAGCCGGTCTTCGTGCCGGACAAGGTCAGGCCCATTTGACTACGGACAAAGGGCAGGCGGCAAGCCAAGCCCAAGCCGAGGTCGCGCAAGCCGCTGCCCAAACGGCCATGCGATTGGAATAGCGGAGTCAGCCAGCGGCTCGCAGTTTGATAATAGCGCAAATGCGCCTTGCGCTTGCGCGAATACTGCGCCAGCGCCGCCGGCAAATCCCTTGCCTGTTGCACGCATTGCGCCAGCGTCCAGGCATCGATCAAGGCCAGGTTGGCGCCCTGGCCCAGTTGCGGGCTGGTGGCGTGGGCGCAATCGCCCAGGCAGACGGCGCGCCGGTCATGCCAGTACGGCATGATGACGTCGGCGTAGCTGGCGTAAGCGAGTTGCGCCGGCGATTCGATGTAAGACAGCAAGTGTTCGATGGGGGCAAGCTCCAGCACGGTGCGCTTCCACTCGGCCAGGCTCTGCGCGCGCCAGGCGGGCAGGGCCGCGCCGTGCAGGCTCCAGAAGATCGATAGCAAGCGCTGGCTTTGGCCCCAGGCGCGGCCGGTCGGCATGACGCCCAGCATCTGGCTGGCATTTCGGTACCACTGGCGCAACGTGCCGTCGATGGTGCCGTCGTCGGGAACGACAGTCCATAGCGCCCCCCATGGGTAGGGTTTGGCGAGCGCCGGGATGCTCAACTGATTGCGCAGGCGCGAATGCGTGCCGTCGGCGACGATGAGGCCGTCGAACTCGCCCAGCATCGTTTCGCCGTGGAACAGCGAGACACGCTGTTCCGTTTGTACCAAGCGCTCGACTTCGACGCCGCAATGGATGGCGGCATCGGTTTGGCGCAAGGCCTGCCATAGCGCGGAAAACAGCGTGCCGCGGTGCAGGCCGAGACCGAAGGCGTTGTCATCGTAGTAGCGGTAGCGCATGTCGAGCACGGTGCGTCCGCCGGCGCTGTTGCCTGGAATCGTACCGTGCAAACGTTCTATGCGCGCACCGTGCTCCAGGATCACATCGAGCAAGCCGAGTTGTTTGAGCACGTGCATGCCTGTCGGCTGCAGCAGGATGCCGGCCCCGACTGCGCCGGGTTCAGGCACGCGTTCATAAAGCGTGACGCGGTGCCCGGCGCGCGCCAGCAGCAATGCGCTCGCGGCGCCGGCTGTGCCGCCGCCGACGATGGCGACACGGTGCCTGGTTGCGCTCACGCTTTCAATAGCGGGGCGAGATATTTGCCGGTGATGCTCTTGGCGTTCTTGGCTACCTGCTCGGGCGTGCCGGTGGCGATGATCTGGCCGCCGCCGGCGCCGCCTTCGGGGCCGAGGTCGACGATCCAGTCGGCGGTCTTGATCACGTCGAGATTGTGCTCGATGATCACGACGGTGTTGCCTTGGTCGCGCAGCCGGTGGATTACCTTCAGCAGTAGGTCGATATCGTGGAAGTGCAGGCCGGTGGTCGGTTCATCGAGGATGTACAGCGTGCGGCCCGTATCGCGCTTGGACAATTCGAGAGACAGCTTCACGCGCTGCGCCTCCCCCCCCGAAAGCGTCGTGGCGCTCTGGCCGAGGCGGATATAGCCCAGGCCAACATCGAGCAAGGTCTGCAGCTTGCGCGCAATGATGGGCACGGCGCGGAAGAACTCATGTGCCTCTTCCACCGTCATCTCCAGCACTTCGGTGATGTTCTTGCCCTTGTAGTGCACTTCCAGCGTTTCGCGGTTGTAGCGCTTGCCGTGGCATACGTCACAGGGCACGTAGACATCGGGCAGGAAGTGCATTTCCACTTTCAACACGCCATCGCCCTGGCAGGCTTCGCAGCGGCCGCCCTTGACGTTGAACGAGAAGCGCCCGGCGGCATAGCCGCGTTCCTTGGCCGAGGGCACTTCGGCAAACAGATCGCGAATGGGCGTGAACAAGCCGGTGTAGGTTGCCGGATTCGAGCGGGGGGTGCGGCCGATCGGCGCCTGGTCGACCGAGATCACCTTGTCGAAGAACTCCAGGCCGCTCAAGGATTCATGCGGCGCCGGTTCGGTTTGCGAACCATACAGGTGGCGTGCCGCGGCATGGTATAGCGTGTCGTTGACCAGCGTCGATTTGCCCGAGCCCGAAACGCCGGTCACGCAAGTGAGCAAGCCGACCGGCAACTCAAGCTTCACGTTCTTCAGGTTGTTGCCCGTGGCGCCGTTGATGATGAACTTGCGTTCGGCATCGACCGGCGAGCGCTTCTTCGGCACGTTGATCTTGAAGGTGCCATTCAAATACTTGGCTGTCAGCGATTTGCGGCTCTTCAGGATGTCGGCCAGCGGGCCCTGGGCGATCACTTCGCCACCGTGCACGCCGGCGCCGATGCCCATGTCGACCACGAAGTCGGCGCTGCGGATCGCGTCTTCATCGTGCTCGACCACCAGCACACTGTTGCCGATGTCGCGCAAATGCTTGAGCGTGGAGATCAATCGGTCGTTGTCGCGCTGGTGCAAGCCGATCGAAGGTTCGTCGAGCACATACATCACGCCGGTCAGGCCGGAGCCGATCTGCGAGGCGAGGCGGATGCGTTGGGCTTCGCCGCCCGAGAGCGTATCGGCGCTGCGGTCCAGCGAAAGATAGTCCAGGCCGACGTTGTTCAGGAACTTCAGGCGCGAGACGATTTCCTTGATGATGCGGTCGGCAATTTCGCGTTTTGCGCCGGTCAGCTTGAGCACTTCGAAGAAACGCAGCGTTTCGCGCAGCGGCGTGGCCGCCACTTCATAGATGGCGCGCTCCTGGCTGCCGCTGCCTACCTTGACGAAACGCGCTTCCACGCGCAGGCGATGGCCGTCGCAAGTCGGGCACGTCTTCTTGTTGATGAACTTGGCCAACTCTTCCTTGACCGCCATCGAATCGGTTTCGCGGTAGCGGCGCTGCAGATTGTTGACCACGCCTTCGAAGGTGTGCTCCTTCACCACGGCGCGGCCGCGCTCATTGATATAGGTAAAGGGAATCGCCTGCTTGCCCGAGCCGAACAGCACCGAGTTCTGCGCCTTTTCCGACAGCTTTTCGAATGGCACGTCGAGGTCGAATTCATAGAATGCCGCCAGGTTCTGCAACATCTGGAAATAAAACTGGTTGCGCCTGTCCCAACCCTTGATCGCACCGGAGGCGAGCGAGAGGTTGGGAAAGGCGACGATGCGCTTGGGATCGAAGAATTCGATATGGCCCAGGCCGTCGCACTCCGGGCAGGCACCCATCGGGTTATTGAATGAGAACAGGCGCGGCTCCAGCTCCTGCAGCGAATAGCCGCAGATCGGGCAGGCGAACTTGTTGGAGAACAGGTGCTCCTTGTTGGTATCCATCTCCAGCGCGATGGCGCGGCCTTCGGCCAGGCGCAGGCTCGTTTCGAAGCTCTCGGCCAGGCGTTGCTTCATGTCGGCCTTGATCTTGATGCGGTCGATTACCACGTCGATGGTGTGCTTTTCGGTCTTCTTCAGCTTGGGCAGGGAATCGGCTTCGACAATCTTCGCCGCTTGCGTGCCGCTTTGCACGCGAAAACGCACGAAGCCCTGCGCCTGCATCTGCTCGAACAAGTCGACGTGCTCGCCCTTGCGGTTGGCCACCACGGGCGCCAGGATCATCAGCTTGGTGTCTTCCGGCAGGGCCAGCACGGCGTCGACCATTTGGGACACCGATTGTGCTGCGAGCGGCTTTTCCGGGTGGTCCGGGCAGTAGGGGGTGCCGACGCGCGCGTATAACAGGCGCAGATAGTCGTGGATTTCCGTGACCGTGCCGACGGTCGAGCGCGGGTTGTGCGAGGTGGCCTTCTGCTCGATCGAAATCGCCGGCGACAAGCCTTCGATCATGTCCACGTCGGGCTTTTCCATCAATTGCAGGAACTGGCGCGCGTAAGCCGAAAGCGATTCGACGTAGCGGCGCTGGCCTTCGGCATACAGCGTATCGAACGCCAGCGAAGACTTGCCGGAACCGGAAAGGCCGGTGACGACGATCAGCTTGTTGCGCGGCAGGTCGAGGTTGATATTCTTCAGGTTATGCGTGCGCGCACCCCGGATGCGGATTTCTTCCATGAAAGCGGCTTTCAGCTTGGCGATGGGTTCAGTATGGCAGGCGGGACTTGTCGGACCGTCCATTTCGCTTGTTTTGCGGCGCTGCCGGGTCAACCTGATACTATAGCGGCTTTTGGCCTTTCACGTATCGGGTGAGGCAAGCCGAAAGAGATTGGGGCGCACTTTCCCGGAGGCGGCGGGTGTGCCGCCGTTTATAATTGCAGTTCACTTAACAGATCGAGCTACCAAGCACGCGCAAGGCAGCATAGACAACAGGAGAATTTATGGCATCGGTCAATAAAGTCATCATCGTCGGCAACCTCGGCCGCGACCCGGAAACGCGCTACATGCCCAACGGTGAAGCCGTCACCAACATCGCCGTGGCAACCACCGAAAGCTGGAAAGACAAGAACAGCGGCGAAAAGAAGGAACTCACCGAGTGGCATCGCATCACCTTCTACCGCCGCTTGGCCGAAGTGGCCGGCCAGTACCTGAAGAAGGGTTCGCAAGTCTATGTGGAAGGCCGCCTGCAAACACGCAAGTGGACCGACAAGGATGGCGTTGAGCGTTACACCACCGAAATCATCGCTGACACCATGCAGATGTTGGGCAGCCGTCAAGGCATGGGCGGCGGCTCGGCCATGGATGACGACTACGGCGGCGGTGCTCCGGCCCCGCGCCAGAACAGCGCCCCGGCACGCCAGGCGCCACAGTCCAAGCCGGCGCCGAATTTCAGCGATATGGATGACGATATTCCGTTCTAGAAATAACCTACATCCATTTTGTAAATAAAAGAAGGGAAGTCATTGATTGGCTTCCCTTTTTTGTTGTTGACGTTTTTTCTTGGGCCTTTACGGTGCGCGCAGTCGCGTACCTATTTCTTACTTGTGGTTTGGGTCGGCGTCGGCGGCACTTCCTTGATAACAGGAGCGTGATACGCGATGAAGCCGGTGGGCATGTCGTTGCCACTCGCTTGTGCCTGCTTCAACTCTTCCAAGACCTGCTCTCGCGTTTTCCCTGGAGGGGGTGCCGCATTGCCGGTTTGCTGCGCAAAGATGTCGCCACTGGCGACCAGGGCGGCTAGCGCTGCTATGTAGTATCTGGGATTCATTTTCATTCTCCGATGGATTTAGGGGCAAATCGCAATACGACCGTGGTTAAAAGCCGTCAAAATAAGCTGTCGAAACGCTTGCGGCTCCGGGCCGGCGCCATTGCGGCCAGTGCCGTCCCACAAATTTTTATTCGTGATCATGTCGCGCGTGCTATTTGATCGCTACGTCTTTCAATTCGCCGGGTTGCCAGCCTCCCCCTAGCGCTTTGAAAGCAGCGACTGCCGCACGCGCCGATTCGGTCTGCGCTTGTACCCGCGCATCGGAAGCCTGCAACAAGGTTTCGTCGGCCTGCAACACTTCGATCAGGCTGACAACGCCTTTTTGATAAGCCGCAAACGAAGCGTTTCGCGCGCGGCCAAGCGAATCCACTCCGTGGGTGAGGACGGCAGCCTGCTCCTCCCGTTTGAGCAAGGAAGAAAAAGCATTCTCCACGTCTTCGGTGGCGTGCAATGCGGCGAGCCGATAAGCAATCAAATTTTCTGCTTCCTGGCCTTTGGCTTGATCGATTTGCGCATTGATGCGGCCGAAGTCGAACAGACGCCAGCGCAACCCGAGCAGGCCGGCGGTTTGGCTGGCGCCGCTGGAGAACAGATTGCTGCTGGAAACCGCGGTGGCGCTCCCGACGAGTCCGCTCAAAGACAGCTTGGGATAGTACTCGGCGACCGCGGCGCCAATGCGCGCATTCGACGCGGCCAGGCGGCGCTCGGCCACGATCAGATCCGGCCGACGCCTGAGCAATTCGCCCGGCGATCCGGCGGCGGAAATCTGTGGCGCAACCGGAATGTCGCCGGATTCAGCCAGTTCTGCGCGATACGTGCCCGGGGCCGAGCCAAGCATGACGTCCAGCGCGTTCATGGCGGCATCCAGTCCTGTCTCCAAAACAGGGATCGATGCCCGAACTTGGGCGAGCGCGCCTTCCGCCTGCCTCACTTGCAGTTCGGCCGCCAATCCCTTGTCGTAAAGCAGGGTGACAGTCGATAGCAGATCCTGTTGCGTTTGCGCCTGATGGCGCGCGACGTTCAGACGGGACTGCAATCCACGGATGGTGATGTAGATGTCGGCGGTTTGGGCTGCGACTGCCAATCGCGTGGCCGCTACGCCGGCTGCCGTCGCCTGATATTCGGCGAACGCGGCTTCCCGTTCGCGGCGCAGGCCGCCGAACAAATCCAGCTCCCAGCTCGCGCCGGCATCGACCTCATAGATGTCGCCGTAGCGGTCGAACCCTGGTTTCGAATTCAATACCTGCCCCAAAGGGGTTTCGACGGATTGATAAGCCCTGGTTGCTTGACCGGTGACATTGCCGGCCGGTAGCAATGCGGCGTTCGCGGCGCCAAGCCCAGCTCGCGTCTGGATCACGCGCGTTGAGGCTTGGGCAAGGTCCAGGTTCTGCTCCAGTGCAAGCGTAACGAACCGGGTCAATTGCGGATCGCCGAATCCCGTCCACCAAGTGGCGAGGTCTGGGTTCAATGGCGCCTCTCGGTGATCGATTGCGGCCTGCCCCTGAAACTGTCCCGGCAAGGCCAAGTCGGGGCGAGTGTAGTCGGGGCCGATGGCACATCCCGCTAGAAGGCTGGCTATCGCGATTGCGGCAAGTTTTTGTTTAAACAACATGAGAGCCTTTCGTTGGTAAATGCTTGTGACCATAATACCAAATGGTCACAAGTTGTCAAACCCAATTAACTGGCGTAAGCTGGAGCCTATGAAAAAAGCAACTACCAATCCCGTTTCCACTCGCGGTCCGGCGGATCACGAGGTGCGCGATCAAATTGTCGCCGCCGCCAAGGAGCATTTCAGCCGCTACGGCTACGAAAAAACGACCGTTTCCGATCTCGCCAAAGCCATCGGCTTTTCCAAGGCTTACATCTATAAGTTCTTTGAATCCAAGCAAGCCATTGGGGAGATGATCTGCGCGAATTGCCAGCATGAAATTGAAATCGAGGTCGGCAAGGCGATTGCGGAGACCGATCTTCCTCCGGAGAAGCTGAGGCGGATGTTCAAGGCGCTGACCGAGGCCAGCCTTCGCCTGCTTTTCCAGGACCGGAAGCTTCACGAAATTGCCGCCTCGGCCGTAACGGAGCGTTGGCAAGTCGCTGCTGCTTATGAGGGGCGCATTCAGAAGGTGCTGCGCGAAATCTTGCAGGAGGGGCGGCAGAGCGGGGACTTCGAGCGCAAGACGCCTCTTGATGAAACGGTCATGGCCGTCTACCTGGTCATGCGCCCTTACCTTAACCCCTTGCTTCTGCAGCATAGCCTCGACTACACCGAAGAGGCGCCGGCACATCTGGCTAGCCTTGTGTTGAGAAGCTTGTCGCCGTGACATTAAATGCGGTGACTATTGACTAAATTGGTCACTGGTAATATCATGAAAGTCCTGCTCACTTCGGCAATGGGACTTTTATGCTCAGGCATCGCCTTGTTACAGCAACAATCATTTGCGTCTTCCCGCTCGTACTGGCCGCCTGCGGCGAAAAAGCGCAATCCGACCCACGTACGGAAACGCCGCTGGTGCGGGTCGCAACCGTTCAAGGGGCGGGTCCGTCATTACGTTTATTCACGGGAACCGTAGCCGCTCGAGTTCAGAGCGACCTGGGTTTTCGCGTATCCGGCAAAGTACTGCAGCGCCTTGTCGATGCGGGGCAGACCGTCAAGCGCGGCCAGGTGCTCATGCGCATCGACCCCGTCGACCTGAAACTCGCGGCGCATGCGCAGCAGGAGTCGGTCATCGCCGCGCAAGCGCGCGCCAGGCAGACAGCGGAAGATGAAGCCCGCTACCGCGACCTGCGCGGAACCGGCGCGATATCCGCTTCGGCCTACGACCAGGTCAAGGCTGCAGCGGACGCCGCCAAGGCCCAGCTTGATGCGGCCGAAGCGGAAGCGGACGTTGCCCTTAATGCGAGCCGCTACACGGACTTGGTAGCCGATTCGGATGGCGTTGTCATGGAAACGCTGGTTGAACCGGGCCAAGTCGTCAGCGCCGGGCAAATCGTCGTGCGCCTGGCCCATTCTGGCCGCCGTGAAGCGGTCATCCAGCTGCCGGAGACATTACGCCCGGCGATCGGGTCAAGTGCGCAAGCCGCACTATTCGGCAAGGAAGGCGTCGCCGTCGCCGCCAAGCTGCGGCAACTTTCGGATTCCGCGGATCGGCTCACCCGTACCTTTGAGGCGCGATATGTGCTCGATGGGGCACTGGCCAACGCGCCATTGGGCGCCACGGTCACGATCCGGATTCCGGATGCGCAGCCTTCCACGCAAGACGGCTTTCAGGTGCCGATCGGCGCATTGTTCGATGCCGGCAAGGGGGCGGGAGTGTGGATCGTCAACGGCGAGCTGGCGAAGGTCTCATGGCGTCCGGTCACGGTGCAGCGCCTGGATGACGACAGCGCACGGATCGTCGGTCAAGTCAAACAAGGCGACCGGATCGTTGCGCTCGGCGCGCACCAGTTGCGCGAAGGCCAGCCGGTCCGGGTGGCATCCCAGGGCACCGACAACGCAGTAGCGGGAGTCCATCCATGAACGAAGGCCGCTTCAACTTGTCGGCGCTGGCTGTGCGCGAGCGCGCCATCACGCTGTTCCTGATCTGCCTGATCTCTGCGGCGGGCATTCTCGCGTTCTTCAAGCTCGGGCGGGCGGAAGACCCGCCGTTCACGATCAAGCAGATGACGATCATCACGGCGTGGCCGGGAGCGACGGCACAGGAAATGCAGGACCAGGTCGCCGAACCCTTGGAAAAGCGCATGCAGGAATTGCGCTGGTACGACCGCACGGAAACCTACACACGCCCCGGCCTGGCCTTCACCATGGTTTCCTTGCGCGACAGCACACCGCCCTCGGAGGTTCAGGAGGAGTTCTATCAAGCCCGCAAGAAGGTCGGGGACGAGGCCAAGAAGTTGCCTGCTGGCGTCATCGGCCCCATGGTCAACGACGAATACGCGGACGTGACGTTTGCGCTTTATGCCCTCAAGGCCAAGGGAGAACCGCAACGACTGTTGGTGCGTGACGCAGAAGCGCTGCGCCAGCAATTGCTGCATGTTGCGGGCGTGAAAAAGGTCAATATCATCGGGGAACAGGCCGAACGCATCTTTGTATCCTTTTCCAACGATCGCCTGACGACTCTCGGTGTTGCGCCGCAAGACATTTTCGCCGCGCTCAACGACCAGAACATGCTGACCCCTGCCGGTTCCATCGAGACCAAGGGGCCGGAAGTCTTTCTTCGAATCGACGGCGCGTTCGACAACCTCGAAAAGATTCGGCAGACCCCAATCGTCGCGCAGGGGAGGACGCTCAAACTGTCGGATGTGGCGACCGTCGAGCGTGGTTATGAAGACCCCGCCACCTTCCAGATCCGCAACGGCGGCGAACCGGCACTCCTGCTGGGTGTCGTGATGCGCGACGAATGGAACGGGCTCGATCTGGGCAAGGCGCTTGAGGCGGAAGTTTCCAAGATCAACGCCGAACTCCCCCTGGGCATGACGCTGACCAAGGTGACCGATCAGGCCGTCAACATCAGATCGGCCGTGGACGAGTTCATGGTCAAGTTCTTCGTAGCCTTGCTCGTCGTGCTGGTGGTCTGCTTTATCAGCATGGGCTGGCATGTCGGCATCGTGGTCGCGGCGGCTGTGCCGCTGACCCTGGCGGCCGTGTTCGTCATCATGGAGGCATCGGGCAAGAGCTTCGACCGAATTACGCTTGGATCGTTGATTCTGGCTCTGGGGTTGTTGGTGGACGATGCCATCATCGCCATCGAAATGATGGTGGTGAAGATGGAGGAGGGGTACAGTCGCATCACCGCGTCGGCCTATGCCTGGAGCCACACTGCGGCACCCATGCTGTCTGGAACATTGGTCACGGCCGTCGGTTTCATGCCGAACGGATTCGCGCGTTCTACGGCCGGCGAATACACCAGCAACATGTTCTGGATCGTCGGTATTTCCCTGATCGCTTCCTGGATAGTAGCCGTGGCGTTCACTCCCTACCTGGGCGTGAAGCTGCTGCCCGACATCAAGAAGGTCGAAGGTGGACACGGCGCCATCTATAGCACTCGCAACTACAACCGATTCAGGCAAGTGCTGGGGCGCGTCATTGCCCGTAAGTGGCTCGTCGCCGGCACCGTGATCGGGCTTTTCGCGCTGTCGGTGCTCGGCATGGCCGTGGTCAAGAAGCAGTTCTTCCCGACCTCCGACCGACCGGAAGTGCTGGTCGAGGTGCAAATGCCTTACGGTACCTCGATCGAGCAAACCAGCGTCGCGACGGAGAAGGTCGAAGCCTGGCTGGCGAAGCAGAAAGAGGCCAGGATCGTGACCTCCTATATCGGCCAGGGCGCGCCGCGCTTCTTCCTGGCGATGGCGCCCGAACTGCCGGATCCGTCGTTCGCCAAAATCGTGGTGCTGACGGGCAACGACAAGGAACGGGAGGCGCTCAAGATCAGACTGCGCCAGGCCGTGGCTGACGGCCTGGCGTCCGAAGCGCGGGTGCGCGTTACCCAGATTGTGTTCGGCCCGCCCTCGCCATTTCCCGTGGCCTACCGCGTCATGGGGCCGGACCCGGACAAATTGCGGGAGATCGCGGCACAAGTCGAGGCTGTAATGCACGCCAGCCCGATGATGCGCACCGTCAACACGGATTGGGGTTCGCGTGTTCCCACTCTTCACTTGGTTCTCGACCAGGACAGGCTCCACGCCGTGGGGCTGACTTCCAGTTCGGTGTCTCAGCAACTGCAGTTCTTGCTGAGTGGGGCGCCGTTGACGGAGGTGCGTGAGGATATACGTTCGGTACAGGTGCTCGGCCGCGCCGCCGGCGATATCCGCCTAGACCCAGCGAAGATCACCGGCTTTTCGCTGGCCGGATCGGCGGGGCAGCGCATCCCGCTGTCGCAGGTCGGTACCGTCGAGGTACGCATGGAAGATCCCGTCCTGCGCCGGCGTGACCGCACACCGACGATCACCGTGCGGGGCGACATCGCCGAAGACTTGCAGCCGCCTGACGTTTCGTCGGCCATTACCAAGCAGCTCCAGCCCATCGTGGACAAACTGCCGGGCGGCTACCGCATCGAGCAAGCCGGTTCCATCGAAGAATCGGGCAAGGCGACGACCGCGATGTTGCCGCTGTTTCCGATCATGTTGGCCATCACTCTGCTGATCATCGTCCTGCAGGTCCGCTCCATCGCCGGGATGGTGATGGTCTTCCTGACCAGTCCGCTGGGGTTGATTGGCGTGGTGCCGACGCTGCTTTTGTTTCGGCAGCCTTTCGGTATCAATGCGCTGGTCGGTTTGATTGCGCTGTCGGGCATCCTGATGCGTAACACGCTGATCCTGATCGGGCAGATTCGTGAAAACGAACAGGCCGGGCTCGATCCATACCGTGCGCTTGTCGAAGCGACCGTGCAGCGCGCGCGTCCGGTGATTCTGACCGCGTTAGCGGCGATTCTGGCCTTCATCCCGCTGACCCATTCGGTGTTCTGGGGAACGCTGGCTTACACGCTCATAGGCGGCACCCTCGCCGGGACGGTCCTGACCCTGATGTTCCTGCCTGCCATGTATTCCATCTGGTTCAGGATCAGGCCCGATCCATCGCACCGCTGATCTTATCGTTTACCCACATTCATTCATATCGAAAGGAACCTTCATGTCGAACTCAAAGGTTGTTGTTATCACCGGCGTGTCGTCGGGCATAGGACGCGCCACCGCACAGGAGTTTGCCAAACTGGGGTGCCAGGTATTCGGCACCGTCCGTAGCACGGCAAGAGCACAAGCGATACCCGGCGTCACACTTGTTGAGATGGATGTCCGGGACGAAGCATCCATAGCGCAAGGAATCCAGGGCATCATCGCGCGAGCAGGGAGGATCGACGTGCTGGTCAACAGTGCCGGCGTGACCCTGCTGGGCGCGACGGAAGAAACGTCGATCGCCGAAGCCCAGACGAAATTCGATACCAACCTCTTCGGCCTCTTGCGCACGATCAAGGCGGTGCTGCCGACCATGCGCGAACAGCGCTCCGGCCGCATCGTCAACGTCAGCTCGGTGGTGGGCTTTCTGCCTGCGCCGTATATGGGGCTCTATTCGGCATCCAAGCATGCGGTTGAGGGGATGTCCGAGAGTCTGGATCACGAGGTGCGCCAATTTGGAATTCGCGTGGCGCTTGTCGAACCGTCCTTTACCAAAACCAACCTGGACCTCAACGCCCCCCAAACCGTTTCCAGAATCTCCGACTACAGCAAGGAGCTCGGCGCCGTCTCCCTGGCAATCCAAAACAATATTCAAAACGGGCCGCAGCCCGATGGAGTCGCCGCGACGATTGTCGACGCCGGGCTGGGGGCCTGGAAGATGCGCCGCACACCCAAGGGCGAGGCATCTCTTCTGGCGGCACTGCGCCGATTCATGCCCGCTGGTCCAGTCGAGAAAGGCTTGCGCAAGACGTTCGGCCTCGCTTGAAGCTTGCCCGGCAACATATACCTAAACCAAAGGGAAAATGGGGCGTCAAGCCCAACACACCCTCCTTCATCCACATCACGGAGCCCATCACTATGAATGACGTAATCATCATCGGCGGCAGCTTTGCCGGTCTCGCGGCGGCCCTGCAGCTTGGCCGTGCCCGCCGCAAAGTCACCGTTCTCGATACCGGCCTGCCGCGCAATCGCTTTGCCGGCCACTCGCATGGCCTGCTCGGCCACGATCACAAGCCACCGCTGGACATTCTGGCCGAGGCGCGGCAGCAGCTGGCGCGTTATCCCGCGATCAAGTTGGTCAGTGCCCGGGCCGACAGCATCTCTGGCACCATAGACGATTTCTCCGTCCTCACCGGCGATGGCGAAACCTTCAAGGCGCGCCGCCTGATCCTGAGCTATGGCGTCGCCGACCAGATGCCTGATGTTCCGGGCTTTGTCGAAAGCTGGGGCACGTCCATCGTCCCCTGCCCCTATTGCGACGGTTTTGAAGTCGCCGGCCAGCATTGGGGTACCCTCTGGTCCGGCCCTCAGTCGCACCAGTCCGTCAGGCTCTTCCGCGATTGGACGGACAAGTTGACTGTCTTCGCCGATGGTCACGACATTCCGCCCGATATCCAGGCCGATCTGGCGCGCCGCAATATACCTGTCGTCCTTGGTCGAATCGTCGAGATCGCCCATCAAAAGGGCCATATCGCTACCGTTAATCTCGATACCGGCCGCAATGTAACGGTCGACGTTCTGTTCGCCCAACCGCGCAACAAGCCGTCCGCAAGCCTGCATGAAGCATTGGGCCTCGCCACGGTCGATACGCCCAGCGGCATCGTCCTAAAAGTCGACGAGCGGCGCCAAACCAGCATGCCCGGCATCTACGCCGCCGGGGATCTCACAACGCCCTTTTTGCCCTCGGTCACCCAGGCATCATCGCAGGGCGCGATGGCAGGTATCTTTGCCCAGCAGTCGATGCTGGTTTGAGAGTGGCCGCTTAACTCCCGGAGCGGCGGTGCGAGGGGTTCCTCGAACAAGCGCGGGCTCTGACTGCAATGCGCGCCTTGGCATCGGACAGCTTAGTTAAGAACAAATCAGAACAAGGACATATCATGGCAGAGAAAAATGTCGATCCGGTCGGCGACTGGAATGGCCGAAGCGGGGAGCGCTGGGCCGCTAACCAGGCACGGCTCGACGCCGTGGTAGCGGTGTTTGGCCAAGCCGCGATCGACGCCGCCGCGCCCGTAGAGGGAGAGCGTGTACTGGACGTCGGCTGCGGCGCGGGCGCGTCGAGTCTGGCACTGGCTGCCCTCGTCGGCCCGAGGGGCCAAGTGCTGGGCGTGGACATATCCGAACCGCTGATCGGCCGGGCGCGCGCGCTTGCGCCACAAGGTACGCCGGCCCTGTTCCGAGTGGCTGACGCCAGCAGCGCCGAGCTGCCCGAAGGTGCGTTCGACATCCTGTTCTCGCGTTTCGGAGTGATGTTCTTCGATGATCCGACGGGAGCATTCGCCCATATGCGACGTGCGCTCCGGCTGGGCGGGCGGCTCGCTTTCGTCTGCTGGCGCGGCGCGGCCGAGAACGATTGGGTGCGCCTGCCGATGGTAGCGCTCAAGGACATCCTCCCGCCAAGTGCGCCGCCCGATCCCGAAGCGCCCGGTCCATTTTCGTTTGGCGATAGACGGCGGGTATCGCGCATCCTGGCGGCGGCCGGCTTCACCGACATCGTCATCGTGCCGTTCGATGCTTCCGTCCCGTTTGGCGAGGGCGGGACGCGGGACGCCGCCATCGACGACGCGGTGAGGATGGCGCTCGAGGTCGGCCCGCTGTCGCGTGCGCTCGCTGACCAGCCCGACGACATCCGCGCTCGCGCCTGGGCCGCGGTTCGTGCCGTTTTCGCGGGTCTCCCCGGCGAGCGGTCGGTATTGATCGGCGGCGCGGCGTGGATCGTCTTGGCACGCGCACGAGGGGCGCCAATTTGAAATTCGCGTGGCTCTCACCGAGCCATACTTTACCAAAAACAATCCGGATCTCAACGCGTCCCAGGACGTTTCCAGAATCCCTGACTACAACGAGGAGCTCGCTGTCGTCTCAGTGGCGATCCAAAACAATGTTCAAAACGCATCGGAGTTGCAGCGACGATTGTCGATGCCGCGTTGGGAGCATGGAAGACGCGCCGCATACCAAAGGGCAAGGCTTCTCTTCCGGCCAAACTGCGCCGCTTCATGCCTGCCGGGCCGATTGAGAGAGGCTTGTGAAAGATGTTCGGGCTCGCTTAAAGCTCGCGCAGTTACATATACCTAAAACCAAAAGGAAAAATTCATGCACAAGACTAAGAACAAGGGGGCAACCATTTCTCGCCTGCGTCACGCCAACCAGCTTGCTTTCACCGTGTTTGCGATGACGCCGCTCTGGGCTTTGGCATCCGGTTACCAATTCGGCTCCCAGACAGTATCAGGGCAAGGCAATGCAGACGCCGGAGGCGCCGAGGCAAATGACGCCAGCACCGTCTACTACAACCCCGCCGGCATGGCTCGCCTCAAGGCGATAGAGCTCGATTTCGGCAATACGGCGGCTCTGCCGCATTCCACCTATCAGGACGAGGGTTCGACCACTTTTCTCGGTACCGGCACAGGAGGCACTGCGACACACGGCTACGTGCCGGGTTCCGTGGTTGCGCCGTCGCTCTATCTCGTCGTTCCCTATGGCGACAGGCTTTCCTTCGGCTTTGGCATGTTCGTTCCCTACGGTTCAAAGCTGAACTACGGCGACACGTGGACTGGCCGTTACAGCGTTACCAACGTCTCGCTGGAGTCGCTCCAGTTGAATCCATCCTTTTCCTACAGGTTCGACGATCGCCATTCCTTCGGCTTCGGTATTTCGGCGCAATACATGCACGCCCGCCTGGGCCAAGCCGCCGATACGCCGGATTCCGTGCTCGCTCTGAACGGCACGCCGCAAGGCGCCCAACTCATCGAGCAAATCGTAGCCGGCGGAGGAAGCCCGGCTGCGCTGGCAAAGATCAACGATGCCCATGCCGAAGACACGGCGAAAGACTGGGGCTACGGCTTCAATTTCGGCTATATGTACCAGCTCGACGATGCGACTCGCTTCGGCCTGGCTTATCGTTCTTCCGTCAGTCACAAACTCAAAGGGGACACGGCATGGAACTTCTCCGGTGTCTCCGGCGATCCGACCGTCGACGCCGCTCTCGGCGCCGCTTCGCATCGTGCAAATTCGAGCGCGGAAATCGACATCAAGACTCCCGAGACGGTCAGCGCCAGCGCCTTTCGCCAATTTGACGATAAGTGGTCCGGCATGCTCGACGTCACGTGGTCCCGCACCTCGCGCCTCGACAAGCTCGACATCCAGTTCCCCGGCACAACAGAAGGCGACGAGGTCATACGTCAGGACTGGAGAAACACTTACCGGGTTTCGCTTGGCGCGGATTACCGGTATGGCGATGCGCTCTTGTTCCGCGGCGGTATCGCGTTCGACCAATCGCCGGTCCGCGGTGCGCAACTGACCCATCCGTCTTTCCCGGACAGCGACCGCTGGTGGTACTCGCTCGGCCTTAACTATCGCTTCGACGAGCGCGCATCCATCGACGCCGCTTATAGCTTCGTCAAATTCAAGAATGTCACGGCTGACTATACCAATTCCTGCAACCCACTCAATTCGAGCTGCACGGGCAATGGGGAGACCACCTTCGGCCAATACAAGACGGATATCCAGTTCGTCGGTATTTCTTATAACTATCGCTTTTGAGCGATCTACCGAGCCACTTCAAGGAACATGACCATGAACACCAGACAACTGATCGCCGCCGTCTTGACGCTGACGGCAACAACCTTCGCGCTTGCAGACCAGGACTTGACGCGGACCCAGGCCTGCAAGAACGGTACTGATCCGGTTTCTGCGCAGCAATCAGCGCAAAAGACCGGCGCCGACGGCGCAGTCAGATCCGTCGGAGCCTCGACGCGCTCGATGCGCGGCCAGCGCGCGGGCGAGTAGTCCCCGCATACAGGCGCATTTCCGTGCAAAAATCTGCCCGGATTTTTTCAATAGCGTGAGAGAAGAAAGCCAAGGCGCTGAATCGACTTGGCTTTTTGTTTTTCATGACGCTTACTCTACCGGCAAGCCCCGATGTCGAGCCACATCGATGGGCGACACCACGCCGCCATTATTGCCCCAGCTCATGCGGATATAGGAAACGACTGCAGCGATTTCCACATCGTTCAGCGTATCCGAGAAGGGCGGCATGCCGTAGGGTTGGGGATTGCCTGCGGTCGTCGGCGCATAGCCGCCATTCAATACGATGCGAATCGGATTGACGGCGGATTGCGCTGTCAAGGAATGGCTTCCGGCCAGCGCCGGGTAGGCGGGCGGTGTGCCCCTGCCGTTTGACTTATGGCAGTCGCTGCATTGTTTTTCATAGATGCGCGCACCGCGCTCCAGCACCGTCATTGCGTCTTCCAGCATCGGCGCGGGCGCCACCTCGGGTGCTTTGCTTTCCGGCACGGTCTTGATGTAGACCGCCATGGCGTCGATGTCGCTTTGCGACAGATGCTGCAGGCTGCTGTAGACCACTTCCGACATGGGGCCGAACACGGCGCCGCGCCGGGAGACACCGTTATGCATCAGGCCGGCAATGTCCTCGCCGTCCCACTTGCCCAGGCCGCTTGCCGGGTCGGAGGTCAGCGAGGCGGCATACCAATCCTGCACCGGGATCATGCCGCCCGCGAGTTCCGTGCTCGCCGATGTTCCACCCAAGGCGTCGCGGCTGGTATGGCAGGCGCTGCAATGTCCCAGGCCTTGCACGAGGTAGGCGCCGCGATTCCATTGAGCGCTTTGGTTCGCTTGCGCTTCGAACTCTCCCGGCTTGAAATACAGGGTGCGCCAGAATGCCAGCAAGATGCGCTGGTTATAGGGAAACCGGAGTTCCGGCGCCTTGTTCTCTTGTTTAACAGGCTTGATGGTCTTGAGATAGGCAAAGATCGCATCCGCGTCCGGACGCGTCACCTTGGTGTAGTTGGGATAGGGGAAAGCCGGGTAAAGAAATTGGCCGTCCCTGGATTTGCCGTTATGGATGGCGCGCCAGAAATCGTCGGCGCTCCAACGGCCTATGCCGGTCTCCGCATCGGGGGTGAGGTTCGATGCATAGATTTTGCCGAAAGGCGTGTTGATCGCGCGCCCGCCGGCATAGGCTTCGCCGTTGCGCATGGTGTGGCAGGCCGCGCAGTTTCCCGCCCGGGCGAGATATTCGCCTTCGGCGACAAGTTGCGCATTGGCCGCCGCTGCAGCGCTTTTCCGATTGCTCCCCGGATCATGGAACCATTGCCAGCCGACGATCGCCAAGGGCATCAGGACGATGGCGGCCAGGACGGGCAAGGCAATCCGCTTGAGGCGTTTCATGGGCTTCTCGTTATGGAGTTTCGGTGTAGCTGCCGCAGGGGATCGGCGGCTTGACGGCCCCGGCCGGAGCCGCGCTCATATCGTCGGGCAAGCGTTGCGAGGCAATCCAGGCTGTTGCCGCGCCGATGTCTTGCGGTGTCAGGCTTCGCGCAATCCGCGCCATGCAGTCCGGCGCGGCTGCACTGCGATGCCCATCCTTCCAGGAACCGAATTGCCACGCCAGGTAGCCGCGCGACAGGCCGGCGAGGCCGGGGATCGAAGGTTGCGTGCCCGTCAACCTTTCGCCGTGGCAGGCGACGCAGGCGGGAATACTCCTGGTCTTGTCGCCTTGCAGCACCAGCAAGCGGCCACGCTCCAATTCGGCTGCAGGCAGGTTGGGTGCCTGGGGCGCCGGATAGGGCGGATGCAAGCCGGCGAAGTAATCGGCAAACTCGCGCAGGTTCCGATCCGACATATAACCGACCATGTAAGTCATCTGCGCATTGTTGCGCCGCCCGTCGCGGAAGTTCGCCAACTGGTTAAAGAGGTATCCGGCGGGCTTGCCGGCAATGCGCGGGAGCGATCCGTCGCTGGTCGCCTGTCCCTCCTTGCCGTGGCAGGCGAAACATGGAGCGGCGCGCTCGGCAGTATTGTTTGAGGGCGCTTGCTGGGCCCACGCCGGAATGGGCAGCGCAAGAAGGCAGTAGGCGGAAATGATTCCCGTCAGCGCCTTGCGTATCCTCGTCAGGAAATATCGACGCATGGTTTCCGTATCGTTGAAGTGGAGTGCGATTGGGCAGGATTTTACGGAGTTCCAAAAAATAAAACAGATGCAGTTTTCACTTAGAATACCGTATCAGTTTGCGCGTCTTCCTCGCATTTAAGAGCGTCCGGATCGAACCCATGAAACGCTACGAAGCACTGGCCGAGGAAATCGCCCAATCCGTCAGGACCGGCGTGATGAAGCTGGGCGATCAATTGCCTTCGGTACGGCAGGCCAGCCGCAGCCGTGGGGTAAGTCCGTCCACTGTATTCCAGGCCTATTATCTGTTGGAGGCGCGCGGCTTGATTCGGGCGCGGGCGCGATCGGGCTATTACGTTATTGCCGGTCCCCCAAGCTTGCCGCCCGAGCCGGAAGTGGTTTCCCGGCCCGATGGCCGCTCCATGCCGGTCGACGTCAGCAATCTCGTGTTCGACATCTTGAGCGTCATCCGGCAGCGCGACGTGGTTCCGTTCGGTTCCGCCTTCCCCAGCCCGCTGTTATTCCCCTTGGAACGCCTGGCCAAATCGATGGCATCGGCAGTGCGGACTATGGACCCGTGGAGCACAGTGGATGATTTGACGCCGGGAAATGCCGGCTTGCGGCGCCAAATCGCGCTGCGTTATCTGGCCGATGGCTTGAACGTTCCGCCCGACGAAATCGTGATCACCAACGGCGCAATGGAAGCCTTGAACCTCTGTCTGCTGGCGGTTGCCAAGCCGGGGGATGCCATTGTTATCGAATCGCCCACGTTTTACGCTGCCTTGCAGGCGCTGGAGCGGATCGGCCTGGAGGCGATCGAAGTACCGACCCATCCGCGCGAAGGCATGGATTTGGCGGCGCTGGACAAGGCATTGCGGCGGCACAGACCCAAGGCTTGCTGGCTCATGACCAATTTCCAGAACCCTCTGGGCAGCTCGATGCCCGACGAGAAAAAGCGCGACCTGGTCGAGCTCCTGACCAGGCACGATGTGCCGCTGATCGAAGACGACGTCTACGGCGAGCTCTACTTCGGCAGTAAGAAGCCTGCGCTGGCCAAGGCATCCGACACGGCGGGACTGGTGATGCATTGCTCGTCGTTTTCAAAAAGCCTGGCACCGGGATACCGCGTGGGCTGGGCTGCGGCGGGGCGTTACGCTACGGCGGTAACGCGGCTCAAGCTCACCACCTCGCTATCGACCTCGGCTCCGGCGCAGGAGGCATTGGCGGATTACCTGGGCAAAGGCGGCTACGACCGGCATTTGCGCCAACTGCGGCACACCTTGTCTCTGCAGCAAACGGCAATCATGGAAGCGGTCGCCAGGCATTTCCCTGCCGACACGCGCGCCACGCGGCCGGGCGGCGGCTACTTTTTGTGGCTGGAATTGCCGGCAGGCGCGGATGCGATAGAAATTCATCGCCAGGCCATTGCGTTGGGCATCAGCATTGCACCCGGGCCAATGTTTTCAGTGCAGCACGGCTATGGAAATTGCGTGCGTCTCAACTATGGCCATCCGCTCGATAAACGCGCGATGGACGCCGTGGCCACGCTGGGTAAATTGGTTCGCGCCGCGACCCGCAGCGTGGAGCCCCGTCAGGCTCGAGCTGCCCGGAAAAAATGAACGCGATGCGGCCTTCCGGCATCGCAGCGAGGTAGTCACTACATCCTGTATTGGGGGTTGGCGTGGGCAGCACACCCATTCTTGGTCGGCCCGGCATGGGCGTCGCACTTGTCGCGTGCAATCTTGTAATCGGATGCGGCCCTGGCCCCGGTGGCCTCAACGCCCGCTTTGGCAATCGCCGCCGTGAATGCCCATGCCTTTGCTATTTTGCGGCTCATTTCTTCCTCCCCATGCTTGACCGGGCGGGATCAGTCGTTGTCGGGCTTGACGGTGATCTGGTTTTTCACCGCGCGTACGCCGTCAGTCTGGCGCGCGATGGTTTCAGCTTTCTTCACGTCATAATCGGTCGGTGCGTGGCCGGTGAGCCAGACGATGCCCTTGTCGTCGGTGTCGACGCGGATATCCTTCAAGCTCTTCAAATGTTCCGCGGCGAGCTTGGTCTTGACTGCCACCGTGATGGCGGAATCCTTGACGAAGGTGCCGGGGTGCGAAGCGTCGACGTCGTCGGCGAGGGCGCCGGCTACCGGCAAGAGCGTTCCCGCGATGAGGATGAGCGAATAGAGTGGATTGTGTTTCATGGCGAAATCTCCTTGATGAAATGGCGAATCGTCATCGCTACGTGCCGCCTTGCTCAGGCGGGGCGCACGATGCCGGGGCCGATGCGGACCTGATCGCCGACGTGCAAGCCGCCGGCTTCGTCCTGGGTGAAGACCCGATATCAAACCCGCAATTTACATTTCTGGTAAGTTGGACGCAGGCGCGATGTTGCAAGTTCCGAGAAAATTCAGGGCCATACCTTGCATTTTATGACCGTTAATAACGGCCGTCATTTTTTACTACAGTTCCCGGTCGAACGGAAACAGTGAAAGCACATCGGCTTCGAAGCGTCTCCAGGCGCCCGGTGCCGGCTCTTCGAAATAGTCGACCGGTTGCCCATGCTCTTCGGTATGCCAGTAGAGGCGCGGCGCGCCGTCCGACCGTGCCCTGATTTCCTCGACGTGATAGCTGTCCGCAGGTTTGGTGATGGATTCGAAGCGTTGCGCAGCCTGTTGCGCGAGTTCTCCACTATCGATGATGAGTCCGATTTCGGTGTTCAAATGCATGGACCTCTGGTCGAAGTTCATCGAGCCGATATAGAGTTTCCTGCGGTCCAGCACGAACAGCTTGGCATGTAGGGAATAGGTGCCGTAGCCGTCCATGTCTGCCGACTGCCCGCTGCCGCGCGCGTTGCCGAGCAGGGCACGCACTTCGTAGAGTTCGATGCCGTCGTCCAGCATGGGGATGCGGTATCGCATGTAGCCGGCCTGGGCCGGCAGCACGGTGGAGGACATCAGCGAATTGGTAAGGATGCGGATCCTTACCCGGCGGCTGCGCAAGGATTCGAGAAGGCGCAAGCCGTCTCTGCCCGGCACAAGGTAAGGCGACACCATGAGCAATTCCGACCGTACGCCGGCCACTGCGGCACCGACTCGTTGATTCATCAGCTCGCCTATCTCTTCGCCCTTCTCCACCTTCGCCTTGTCCGGGCTGTCGCAGACGACCTCAGCGGTGGCCCAGGACAAGGGTAGTCTGCCCGAAAGCATGCCTTCCAGCGGCTGGCCGGAGCCGATGCGCAAGGCATAGCCGGCGCCTGAAGCGTCGAGTTTCTGCTGATGTGCGTCGAGTGTGTCACGATAGGCGATCAATTGCGCCGATGAGGCCGGCGCCAGCGCGGCGGCGGGAATGGCGTTGTCGCTGTTCCAGTAGTCGTCGAAGGCGGCCGAAAGTTGTGGCACGATCGGGCCGGCGCAAAAGACGTCGTCGTCGCCGAATTGTTCCGCAGGGTCGACCTGGAAATAACCGTCGGCCAGGTTGCGTCCACCTATCAGTGCAAGCGCGTTGTCGACCACGAACAGCTTGTTGTGCATGCGGTAGTCGAGCCTGTCGCGGTTGAATAGAAATTCGATGAAGCGGATCGCCTCGTGATGGCCGCGATAGCGGAAGGGGTTGAAGATGCGCAACTCGATGTTGGGATGGGCTTGCAGCGCAGCGAGCTTTTCATCGCCGTTTTCTGTCTCGGCGTCGTCAATCAGGATGCGCACGTGCACGCCGCGATCGGCCGCTTGCATCAGCGCCAGTGCCAGCAATTGGCCGGTATCGTCATTGCGAAAAATAAAGTATTGCAAGTCGATGGAGCGTTGCGCGCGCTTAATCATCTGTATGCGCGTCAAAAAGCCGTCTTCGCCGACATTGAGGATGCGAAAGCCCGAGAGCCCGGGGTGACGGGCCGCAGCCGGAGTCACAAGTTGTCCCAGCGCTGTTTGTTCCGGGTGTGCGAAGGCCGTTGACGGCGGCCTGGGGTAGTCGGCGCCGGGAGGTAGCGCGGCACAGCCCCCCAAGACGACGGCGGCAAAAATAATTGCGCAGATACGCTGCATGTGCGTCCCTGTCTTATCGTCCGGCCTTGGCCGGACTGCTACTCTTGACGGCGGTTCAGAACGAAACCGCGGCAGATGCTGCTGTGCCGCAAGGTTTCGTGACCAGGCTCAATATTGGAGCGCCTTGCCGCGGAAAGATTCCATTGCCCGCAATTGACCATTGCCTAAAAAATGCCGCCGGTTAACACCGGCGGCATTTCACGTGGCGGCGCAGAATCAGTTGCCGTAAGCGTTGAAGTAAGCCTTGTACGGCGCCGAGAACGAGTAGTTGGAATACGCGTCCCAGTTAATCGACCACGTCATCATGCCGCGCAGGTTGGGTGTGACTTGATGCGGCTTGTAGCCGCTGCAGGCGCCCTTCATCAGG
The DNA here is from genome assembly GCA_036384915.1 of Burkholderiaceae bacterium. Taxonomy (GTDB): domain Bacteria; phylum Pseudomonadota; class Gammaproteobacteria; order Burkholderiales; family Burkholderiaceae_D; genus PKWO01. The sequence continues at coordinate 99,342 of DASVLJ010000049.1, read as the reverse complement.
CAATCGAGCGCTGTTTCGGTGTCGCTTACCGAGGGGTAGCCGTTACCGGCATTGGCATTGGCCGGGATGCCGATCACGACTTGGTCGGGGCGCAAGCCGGGCCAGACCTTGCCGCCGCTGTTGGCAACGGTGAAGCCGGCCAGTTCCATGTCGGTCATGGCTTCGAGGAAGTCCGCGCCGCCCATGGTGTGGTACTGGTTGTCCAGGCCGGTGATCGGGCCGGAGTTATAGTCCTGCACCATCAAGAGCGTCAGTTGGTTGCGCATGGCATAGATCACGGGCAGGAAAGCGCCCGAGCGTGCATCGGCCGAGCCCGAGGGGCCGGGGCCGTAGAAGCTGTAACCCAGTTGCACGAAGAAGGTTTCCGGTGCCATGGTCAGGATGAACTTGGAACCATAGTGCGAAGTGATCTGCTGCAGCGCCGAGATTAGGTTGACCACGACAGGCGTGGTTGGTTTGGTGAAGTCGGTGTCGCCGGCATTCAAGGACAGCGACTGGTTTTCGAAGTCGATGTCGATGCCGTCCAGGCCCCAGGTATCGACGATCTTTTCTACCGAGGTCACGAAGTTGCTCACCGCCGTGGCCGAAGTCAATTGCACCAGGCCGTTGGCGCCGCCGATCGAGATGATCACTTTCTTGCCGGCCGCCTGCTTTGCCTGGATCGCGGCCTTGAATGCGGCGTCGCTTTCGATGTTCGGGCAATCGGTCGTTGAGCAGCGCGTGAAGGTGATGTTGCCGCTGCTGTCGGCATCGGCAAAGGCCAGCGCGATCACGTCCCAGTTATTCGAGACGTTGGCCATCTGGATGTAGCCCGAACCATTGGCGAAGCTCGAATGGAGGTAGCCGACCAGAGCATGAGTCGGCAAGCCGTTGACCGGTGTCGGTGTAGGCGTCGGCGTGGGGGTAGGCGTGGGAGTCGGTGTAGGTGTTGGCGTAGGTGTCGGCGTAGGTGTCGGAGTGGGTGTTGGAGTCGGAGTGGAACAAGTGCCGCCTTGCTTGAACAGACTGCCCACGGTCGGATTCCAGCCGGTGCCCGCGGTATCGGTCTGATTCACCAGGGCCGTATAGGTTGCTCCGTTGTACGTCACGACTTCGCCGGCGGTGTAGGTGCCGCCCGAGACCCAGGCAACGCAACCTGGAGTCGGCGTAGGCGTAGGCGTTGGAGTTGGAATTGGAGTTGGAGTTGGAGTTGGAGTTGGAGTCGGAGTCGGAGTCGGAGTTGGTGTTGGTGTTGGTGTTGGTGTTGGTGTTGGTGTGGGTGTGGGTGTGGGCGTGTTGCCGCAGGCACCATCCGAAATCCAGGGTTGGCCGCTACCGGCTTTACCGTTGGACGTGGAAGGATTATTCCCTTGTGTCCAGTAGGCGGCCGTGTAATTCACGCCGCTATAGCTGACGTTGGCGCCGCCATTGTAGGCGGTGCTCGAACTCCAGGCGGCGTAGCAGGCCGTGGCGGCCTTGATGCTACGCACCACTTGCTTTTGGCCGCTTTCCTGCGAACCTTGCGAGCTGCCGCCGCAGCCTGCCAGCAGGCTGCCTATCAGGGCCGTGATGAGTGCCGATTGAACTTTGGTCTGCAATTTTCTCTCCTCGTGATTTGTTGTCGATGACATTGCCAAGAGCGTTTTTTGAAGTACGCCGGATACCGCTTTTGCCTGTGGTCGATGCATACCACTTAAAGACCAAGGGCGGAAATTCGCCGATGCGGCGAGGTGCGCGGATAATTTATTATCGAGCGAAAATCCGCGCTAATTGGTATGGGGAGATGCGAAAAAATGAGGCAGCACAGGCATCGCCGATCAAGCGATTTTCAGATGGAAAATGACGCACAAGAGCCGGCAGTCTTGCAAAGTGGAATGTAAGTGGTATTTCCCCGTTGCGCTATCGAGCGCACCGGTTCGGTGTTTTGGGGCAATTTCGGAGGATTGACGGCGCGAAGCGAATTTTGCTGCGCGTGCCGTGTTACCGTACCACTCGTTCGTGCATGTTGCGTGCCGGGTTGCAACCGGCGGTGATCGTTCGTCAGGGCACCGTCGTATTGTCGAACTCCGCCAGGAAACTTTCCGTCGGCATTTTCCTGGCGGCATAGTGCAGCATCGAGACGGGGTCGATTCCCGCAGCCAGCAAGTTGTTCCAATAGCCGTCCGAATCGTATTGCACGGGCCGGTAAGCCAGCGTGCCGGGCGCGTTCCAGTTCGACCAAGGATGTTCGCGGTTGATGTGGGCACCGATCTGCGAATGCAGGATCACGGTCTTGCCCACGGTTTCCAGGACCTCTTGCGTGATGCCGCCCTGCGGTGCCTGGTAATAGTTGCGCTCGCCGAGACTGCATTGGTATCCGGCTATGTCCAGCGGCGCATATGGCGTGCAGCGCTGGCTGTGGAACCACTGCCGGCCCAGATAAAACTTGCCGGCCTGCGAATTCGGCTTGTCGTCGTGCGTGAAACGGCAGGAATCGAACACGAAACCGTATCTGCTATGGTAATTGGTCGCGGGCGCGACCACGTAAGAGGTGGAGCGGTCGCCGAGCGATTTGATTTCCGAACGGTAGAAGTAGGCCGTGGTATCGCCGAAGATGAAATCGACATCGCCTTCGACGTAGGAGCGGTCGAAGAAGCTGCGCGTGGTGATGCCGGTGGCGCGCGATTTCAGGAACAGTGTGTCCTGGAAGCCGATGAAGCGCACGTTCTCGAACTGCACGCGGTCGGCGCCGTCGACCATGACCGCCACGGCTTGGTGGTGTACCACTTGCGGCGTACCGTTGACCATGACTTGCGCGCAGCCGCCGGGCGGGCATTCCGCCCTGGCGTCGCCTTGTGCCTTGTTGTAGGCGTTCTCGAACGTGATGTTTTTGGCCTGGAAACCGTCGTTCCTGATCCAGGCGATGGCGCTGCCCACGGTTTCCACCATGGGCTTGGCCTTGAGTGCTTCATGCATGGCCTTGACGGCCGGGCCGGAGCCGGCGAATTGCGCGCCGAAGCGTCTGGCATATTCCTCGCCGGAGACGGCGGCGTCGAGGTCGGCAATGATCCTGGTCGTACCGGCATCGCTGCCGATCAAGCTCAGCGGCAAGGTATCCGGGGGGGCGTAGAGCAATTCATGATAAGTGCCGGGCACCACCTGTATCACGACGCGTTGTTTGCCGCGTCTGCGCAAGGCGGCATCGTCTTGCACCGCGCGGTCAACCGCTGCCTGCACGTTGCGGAAACGGGTTTTACCGTCTTCGGTTGCAGACGGATCGACCACATAATCGGGCTTGATCGCATCGGCTGAAAGCAGTTTGTCGGACAGCGGATTCCAGGGATCGATGACTTCCTTGCCTGCCGCTCCTGTGTATTTCAAGACTTCTTCGTAGGAATATGCCTGGGCTTGCTTCGCGTCCAGTTGCGGACGATTGACGTTGCCGGCATGGGCGGCGCAGCTTATTGCCACAGTCGTCAGCGATATGAAGCCGGTTGGAATCTTCATTTTGCGGAATGCGGATTTGCGGAATTCGGATCGGGAAAGGGGATGAAGCGGCCGTCGCACGAGATCGGCGAGGCGTCCGACGGGAGAATACGCACGTCGGCATAGGCCGTGCTGCGCTCGGCCTTGCCGGCAATCGCCACGTTGATGAAATCGGCTTTCAGTCTATGCGTATCGTCGAGGCCGTGCAGGATCACGCGGCCCGGCGTGACGCTATGCACGTCTCGCAGCACGATATCCCGGTATTGCGGCAGCTTGTCGCCGCGCGCGTCGGGAGCGTAGTTGCTGCCGAAATCGATGGGTGCCTTCACATCGCGCAGGCAGATGTCGCGGTAGCGGATATCGTCGACCAGGCCGCCGCGCGATATGTCGCTTTTGATGCGCAAGCCCGAGACCGTGCCATCCATGCTCAAGTCTTCCACCAGCACATGATGGATGCCGCCGTCGGTATTGCTGCCTATCGACATGCCGTGGCCGCTGTAGAAATGGTTGTGCACGATGGAGACGTTTTCGCTCGGGCCGGCGCTGCCCGACTTGATCGCCACATCGTCGTCCCCGGCGCGGATGAAGCTGTGCGCGATGGTGACGTTGCGTGAAGAGACGGGGTCGATGCCGTCGGTATTGCGCGCATCGGCCGGCGTATCGATCTTCACGCTCCAGGCCGTGAAGCCGTCAACCTGGTTCAGCACAACGTGGAACTTGGGCGAGTTGCGTAGTGTGACTTGATACAGCGTGAAGTCGTGCGCCCGATCGACCACGATCAGGTTCGGTACGTTCTGGTTCTTGTGCTCGCGTTGGGCGCGGCGCGACAGTTGCCACCAGCTCTCGGATTGCCCGGTCATGCTATGGCCGCCCTGGCCGTCGATCATGCCGGAGCCATAGATGCCGCCGCCATCGCCACCATCCACCGTGATGAAGGGCTTGCAAGCCTTGCCGCTGTCGTCGTTGCTGCCGCAGCGCCGGCTACCCTTGTCCTTATCGTAGGACATCGGGTCAGGCGAGGCGTATAGGATGATCCCGGCATCGATGGCCAGTCCGACCCCGGCGCGCAAAACCAGCGGGCGAGACAGAAAGGCATGCGCATTGTCGCCCGCAAGGCGCACTGCCTGCCCAGCCGGACAATGGTCGATTGCCTGTTGCAAACGAGTGGTGTCGTCCGCATTGATTGCCTCGGGAGAATCGAGCATGGCCTTCAGTGTGGTGCAAACTGCCGGCATGACCGGTTCCGCTACCTGGCGCGCATCCTGTGCTGCGGCAAATGCCGGCAGGCAGGCTGCGGCGAGCGTCAAACTCCGGCGCTTCATGGCACGGGATCCGCGAATATTGCAGCCGCGCTCATGGCTTGCCGCCATTCCCGTTCGACCATGCGCGAGAAGTAATCGGCGCCTTTCGCTCCGAGATGGGTATGGTCGAAACCGCGGTAGTGTTCGCCTTTTTGCGCAGGTTCCTGGCTGGATTCGGGCAAGGGCGGTGCCATGGCGAGGGTATCCGCCTCGGCCGGACCCATTGCCTGCACCGCCCGGCTGCTGTCGGCATTCAGGTCCAGCAGGGCGGCATGCTCTTCCTGCGCCACCTTGCGCGCGGCTTCGGCCCACGGGGCCAGCGTGTTCTGCAACCGGCCGTCGCGGAAGTCGCGCCGCGTCAAGGGGGTGACCAGTATCGGCACCGCATGCTCGGCTTGCACCTCGCGCACGTAGCGTTCCAGATTGGCTGGGTATTCGGTAGCCAGGTCGGTCGAACGCCCCGGCTTGCCGGGCTGGTCGTTGTGGCCAAATTGGATCAGCACATAGGTCGTGCGGATTAGTGTTTGCTCACGCAGCAATTGCAGTATCGCCGCCCACGAACCTTCGGCACGGTAACTCGATGTGCTGCGACCGCCCTTGGCACGGTTCAGGCACAGCACGCCCGGTTTCATCAGGCGGCACAAGGCGTCGCCATAGCCGGTTTCGCTGGCCATGGTCGAGTCGCCCACCAGGATCACGCGCGGCGCTTCGGACGGGATGTCCGATGGCGTCAGCGCGAACGCCGGTACGCCGCCGAGGAAAAGCGCGGCGGCGACGGCGCCGCGCATGACGCGCTGCTTCATGTTGAAGCCAGCGTGGTGTTGAACACCTTGCCGCCTATCTTGACGTTTTCCAGCTTGATGTCCCTGGCATTGAAGACGAAGAATGGGCTGCCCGATGCTGCCGGCGTGCCGAAGTCGCAATCGGCAATCGTGACGTTGTGCACCGGCACCACAGCCGGAGCCGGCTTGGCGCCGTTGTATTCTGCCGCCACCGGGCCGAGCACGACCACGGCTTGATAGCTCGAATACTGCCCGCCCGATTTCGCCACATTGCCTACCGTGACGTTCGAGATATGCACGTTCGACACGGCAGGCGGCCTGACGCGCACATTGTCTTCCGCCGGCGCATAGTCGCAATCGATGATGACGACGGCGCCGGCCGTGGAAGCCACGCTATCGGCCGCAATCGGCATGCCGGGCAGGGGTTTGTAAAAACCCGGCTCGGTGCGCACGCCGTTCGGCACGCTGATGTTGCGCGCGTAAAAATTCTTCAGGTAGCCGCCGCGGTTCATGTTGCTTTTCAGGCGGATCGCCATATTCAGGGGATTCGTGGCCCAGTTGGCGTTCTGGAACACCAGGTCTTGCGCGAACACGTCTTCGATGCCGCCGGCCATTTCGCTGCCCAGCGTAACGGCGCCGTGGCCGCTGTGCATGGTGCAATGCTGGATCACCACATTTTTCGTCGGCCCATGCTGGATGTCGAGATCCTTGCCGGCCTTGATTGCGATGCAATCGTCGCCGGTGTTGAAGGTGCAGGTGTCGATCAGGACGTCGGTGCACGATTCGGGGTCGAAGCCGTCGTTGTTCGGCCCCAGGCTGTTGGCGTGTACGCGGCGCACCGTCATGTTGCGGCAGGCCACAGGATTGTGCTGCCAGAACGGTGTGTTGGTAACCTGGTAGCCTTCCATCCAGACATTGTTGCAGGCGATGAACTGGATCATGTTGGGCCGCAGGTAGTGGCCCAGGCCGAAGATGCGTTTTTCCGGCGGCACGCCGGCTTCGGACAAGGCGGGCAGGTAGCCGAAGTCGGTACGCCAGCGCTGGCTGTCGCCTTCGATCAGCTTGATCTGGTCGGTATGCAGGTTCGGTGCGACGTCGGCCAGCGTGGCAGGGTTGGCCGGGTTGGGGGCAACCTCGGAGCGGCCGGTCTTGGCGCCGCCGCCGAGCTTGCCCTTCCAGGCCCACCAGCACTCGTCGCCGCCGGAAACAAACGGCGTGCCGCCCTGGCCGTTCAGGATACTGGTCCAATCCTCGCCCGTCAGCGCAATGTTTTCCTGGCTGTGGGCATAGACCATGGAACAGAAGTTCAGGCAGTCGTTGCCCTGCCAGCGCGCACGTACGAGTTTGCCGTTCTTGCCGCAATCGTAGTCGCCATACTTGGCATAGTCGGCCGGGTTGTTGCTGAACCAGACTTGCGCACCGGCCTGCAGGTGCACGTGCACGTTGGACAGCAGCACGATCGGTCCCGCGCACAGCCAGTTGCCGGCCGGGATCAGCACGCGGCCGCCGCCGGCCTTGTGGCAGGCGGCAATCGCGGCGGCGATCGCCGGGTAGCAATCATGCGCGCCGGCAACCGGGGTGTCGAGTTCGGCCTTGTCATGCAGGCTGAGCCAGCCGGTACGTTTTTCCAGCTTGCAAGTCTTGGCGCCATAGGCCGTGATGAGAAAATCCTCATCGCGGAATGCAGGCATGTGCGACAGGCGCACCGCAATATCCTGCGCGCGCTGCCACGGGTCGTCCGATGCCGCAGCAGAAGCTGCTTGCGCCGCCTGCGTTGAGAATGCGACAAAGCTCATCCCGCCGGCCAGCGAAAGGCCGGCTGCGGACACGGTGTGCATGAACTGCCGCCGTCGGCGCGAAAAGGTGTGACTCATTGTTTCGGCTCCCGCTGGATCAGAAGAACTTGTAGGTGGCCGACACGATGTAGGCACGGCCCACCGCGCTCGCATAATCGAGCAGGATGCCCGTGGATTGGGAGTTGGTTTCGGGCGGCGGTGCGTTGAATACATTGCTGATGCCTGCCGACAATACGAGGTTCTTGATGCCAGTATACGTCGTCGTGATGCTGGTCACCGAGTAGGAGGAAATGTCGCGGTAGTACTGCGACGTCACGGCCGAATTCTGGTCGTGGTAGCCCGACTGGAAGTTCTCCGACAGTACCGTGTTCCAATTGCCATACATCCAGGACAGCATGGCATTGTGCTTCCAGCGGAAGGTCAGGAGCGGGTTGTTGCTGTAAGTGCCCAGCGTCACGCCGCCGAACCGGCCGACGTTGCTGGTCCAGGGCGCGCTCGGCATGGTTTGCTGTTCATACCTGTTGGTATAGGTGCCGCGCAGCTCGAATAGGAACTTGCCTGCCGCCGTCTGCGGCGACTTGTAGAGCAAATCGACGTCTTCGCCGCTGGTGTTCGTGCCGCCGAGGTTTTGCGTGTCTTCATTGATGTAGGCCAGCAAGCCGTTGGGGTTGCGCACGAAATTGGCTCCGTACAGTACCGGGTTCTGGAAGATCGCCGCCTCCGACAGGCTGCCCAGCGTGTCGCGCAATTCGATGTGCCAGTAGTCCATCGTCAGCGAGAAGGACTTGACCGGTTCGAGCACGAAGCCCATGGTGAAGTTCTTCGACTTTTCCGGCTCCAGGTTGGGGTTGCTTCCGGTTTGCACCGGCTGCTTGATGTTGCACACCTGGCCCGAGGTGATGCCGGCGGCCAGCGCGGCGGCCGTGATCGTGCCCGTGCCCGGCGCTCCGGTGCCGGGGCAGAGCAGCGGGTCGTCCCACTTGGCCGAGGTGGTGGTGGTGGCGCCGGCCAGGCGGTAGCCGTACATGTCGATCAGGCTCGGTGCGCGGAAGCCCGTGTTGTATGAGGTGCGCAGCACCAGCATGTCGGTCGGCTGGTAGCGTAGCGAGAGCTTGGGATTGACCGAAGAGCCGATGTCGCTATAGTCGTCGGCGCGAATGGCGAAATCGAGGTCGACCTGCTTGGTCATCGGCATGTCGACTTCGCCGAACACGGAAGCAATGTTACGCGAAGCATGCACGTCGTAAGGCTGGCGGCCGTTGTAGGGGATATTGATGTTGTTCTCGGGCGAGTTATCGTGCATCGTGTCGTGATGGAACGAGGTGCCGAGGTTCACCGCCAGCGCGCCGCCGGAGAGTTGCATCAAGTCGTGCGAAGCCGAGAAATCGATCGAATCGAACCCCGAGGTCGTATCGCGCAGATTCTGGCCGTTTTCGGCGATGCTGGCCAGGTAAGCCGCGCCGGCGGCGTTCTGTGCCCCGAACGGGTTGATGGTGCCATTCAACACGCCGGCGTCTAGCGCCGGGCCGTTGAGGTAGCCGCTCAAGGTCTTGTCCGTGCGCTCGTCGTGCGCGGCGACCAGATTGGCCTTGAAATCCCAGCCGTGGAACTGGCCGGCATCGGACACCAGGACGCGCGAATTGGCTTGCGTATCCTTGTAGCTTGCGCCGCCTTGCGCATCGTCCTGCCATTCCAGGGTCAGCGGCTGACCCGTCACACCCTTGACTTTCGGCACGCCGGCGCTGCCGCCGGGGTAGTAGGGCGAAGACGATGTGATGATCATGGCCGGAGCCGAGCCGCCGCCGGGCGGCGGCGTGAAGCCGACGCTGGTGCTGGCCGCACCCCTGGGCTCGATGCGCGATTCGTTGCCGTAGGAGATTTCCATCGACAACGTGTTGTCGTTGCCAAGCTTCAGTTGACCGTTGCCGAAGAAGGTCACCTGCTGAGATTCGGGGAACAGCACACCGTAGAGCTGCGTATTATTGTTCTGGCAGGTGTTTTTGGCAGCCGGTGTCGAGTACGGCGGCAGGCAGGTGCTGCCGTAGGGATTGCCCGCCGCCGCGCTGGGCGAAATGATGTTGGCCGGCCAGGCATAGCCACCCGAACCGGCAGCCTTGTTGCCCGGGCCGATGCCGAGCGAATTCAATTCGGCAGTGTTGACCCAATCCGGGCGCGCCGAGTAGGGCAGGGCGGTTTGCTTGTGCGCATCGAGCGTGCCGTACAGGCTCCAGCCGTCGGTTTCCAGATTGCCCTTGCCGCCGATGATGGAGAAACGTCCCTCGTGCGCGCCGCCGCTTTGCTGCGGCGAGACGCCCTGCACCGTGGCGGCTGTGCCTTCGTAGGTCTTCCTGGTGATGAAGTTGACTACCCCGGCGATCGCATCCGAGCCATACAGCGAAGACGCGCCGTCACGCAGGATTTCGACGCGGTCGATGGCCGACAAGGGAATGATTTCAACGTTGGCGTAGGTGTCGGCTGTCGGCTCGTTGGCCAGGCGCTGGCCGTCCAACAGCACCAGCGTGCGCGGCAAGCCGAGGCCGCGCATATTGAATACCGTGCCGCCGCCGGCCGACAGTGCGTTCTGCGTGGAACCGACCGAGAGCGATTGCATGACGTCGGCGACCGACGTGTAGCCCAGCTTGGCGAAGTCGGAAGCCTTGAGCACCGTGACAGGCAAGGCGGTTTCGGCATCGGTGCGCTTGATCGAGGAGCCTGTCACTTCGACGCGGGCGACCGGCGCTTGTGTAGCGGCATCCGAGCCGTTTGCCTGCACGGCGGCTGGTGTTTCCTGCGCCTGGGCTTGATTCAGGGCAGCCAGCACCGCGAGGGTGACGGACGACAGCAGCATGGTGTTGCGGTTCTTCATGAAGCATCTCCAGTTTTTATAGTGTGGTGGCGGCGCCATCCATAGACCGCATGGGCGGATGGGCCGGTTGGAGCACCTCGCGTACTCCGTGCCTTGGCGGCGAGGGCGCGCGGCAATGCCGCGGCCGAGGGCGCTTCGGTCGTTTGATCGGGCTTGTTACGGGGTCCGGCACCTTGCGTGCCGGGCGAGGCGGCGTGTCCGCCTCAAGCCGCGCCGCTTCGGCCAGGCATGCTCGTTGGCCAGTCAGCTGCTCGGACTATGAGCCGCCGGTGCGCGGTCGACGCGCACACCCGCGGGGGGGAATACCTCGCGTATTCCGTGTCGCTGCCGCGAAGGCAAGATGATGCCGAGGCGCAGTCGATCCAGTCTCCAGCTTTTGCTTCTATCAATCAGTCCACTGCATTTTTGCACCGCGTTTTTGCGCACGCATCCAGGAGCATGCGTTTAGGCACAATATCACCCGCGCGAAAACACGCGCGTCACACGTTCGAGGTGGGCGCGCATGGCGCGCTTGGCCTCGGCCGGATCGCGTGCCATGATCGCCTGCAGCACGCGCCGATGATCGGTCAGCGTTTCCTGGCGCAGCGCTTCGGTCTGGAAGTGCTCGGTCAGGCGATGCCACAAGCGGCCGCGCTGGTCCCACAAATACTCGACTACGCCTACCATCGCGCTATTGCCCGTCGCCCGCGCGATCGAGACGTGAAACGCGCGGTCGGCCATTTCGTCGGAGAGCTTGACGTCGTGAAGCCGCTCCATCTCTTCCGCCGCGCGCAAAATCGCATCGATCGCGCTATCGCTCGCCACGCGCGCCGCGATGGCGGCGACTTCGGGCTCGATCAGGCGCCGTGCCGACAGCACCTCGAACGGGCCAGGACCGCCCTCCGGCGCATTGGCCGGCGCGACTTCCTTTTCCACCACATACACGCCTGAGCCGCCGCGCACTTCCACGTGGCCGGTCAGCTCCAGCGAAATCAAGGCTTCACGCAAGGAGGCGCGGCTGACGCTGAGCTTGGTTGCCAGGTCGCGCTCGGAGGGCAGCCGTTCGCCCGGGCCGATCTTTTCCTCGCGTATCAAATCCTGTATGCGCCCCGCCACGACGCGATACAGGCGCGGTTCGTGAGCGGTATTCTTGGATGCGGGACTGGTCATATCTTTTGGCGATTGTGGTTTCTTGACCAAAAGATTATATCCAATTTCGCATCTGGTCAGGCCATTTTAAATTGGCCTGACAAATTCTGCAATCTGGTCTTACCAATTTATTTTACTTGTGGCATACTGGCCACAAGTGAGGGGAGTGATCCCTCGTTTCGCCATCGTTTTTAACGCGCCAAGGGCGCGCCGGAGATCGACCCCTATGTCCCAATTCGTCAATCAGGATTTCCTGCTCAATACCGAGGCCGCGCGCAAGCTCTACCATGAGGTGGCGGCCGGCTTGCCCATCATCGACTATCACTCGCACCTGCAGCAGGGTGAAATCGCCGTGCGCAAGACCTTTCGCAACATCGCTGAACTTTGGCTCGGCGGCGACCACTACAAGTGGCGGTTGATGCGCACCTGCGGTGTGCCGGAAGAATTGATAACCGGTCGGGCCGGCGATGAGCAAAAGTTCCGCGCCTTTTGCAAAGTGCTACCGCTGGCCATCGGCAATCCCATCCACCACTGGAGCCATCTCGAGTTGCGCCGCCTGTTCGGCATCACGTTGAACATCAACGAAGCCAATGCCGGCGCGATCTGGGAGCAAGCCAACGCCAGGCTGGCCGGCATGGACACCTGGGCTTTTCTTGAGCAAGCCGGCGTGGAAATCGCCTGTACCACCGACGACCCGGCCGACGATCTGGCGCAGCATGCCGAGATCGCCGAGTCCGCGCTCAAGACGCGCGTACTGCCGGCTTACCGGCCCGACCGCGCAATGCGCATCAACCGCGAGGATTTTCCTGCTTATCTGGAAACGCTGGGCCGGGTTACGGGCATGCGCATCGACTCCTTCGCCGCACTGAGCGCCGCCCTGGACAAGCGCGTGACTTACTTCCACGAGCGGGGCGCGCGCATCTCGGACCACGCCGTCGACAGCACGCTGCCTGCGACGGCACCCGATGCGGCGCAACTGGAACGCTTGTTCGCCAAGCGCATGGGGGGGGCGCAACTCAATGATGCCGAACTCGGCCAATACCTGTTCGGTTTGCTGGCCGAGGTCGGCAAGTCCTACGTGCGCCACGATTGGTCCATGTGCCTGCACATCGGCGCGCAGCGCAACAACAATGGCCGCATGTTGCATACGCTGGGCCCGGACACCGGCTACGACTCGATTTCCGACATGACAACCAGTGCCGGCCTGGCCGCCTTGCTCGATAGCCTCGATGCAAAAGACCAATTGCCGCGTACCGTCCTGTTCAATCTCAATCCGGCGATGAACGAAGTGCTGTCGACCATGATCGGCAACTTCCAGGGTGGCGGCCAGTTCGGCAAGGTCCAGTTCGGCCCGGCCTGGTGGTTCAACGATCACAAGGAAGGCAACCTGGCGCAATTGATCAGCTTGGGCAACCACGGCGTGCTTGGCACCTTCGTCGGCATGGTGACCGATTCGCGCAGCTTCGCGTCCTATCCGCGCCATGACTATTTCCGCCGCCTGGTGTGCCGCCAGTTCGGCTTGTGGGTCGAGGGCGGGGAGTATCCGGCCGACTTCGACACGCTTGGCCAGATCGTGCGCGGTATTTGTTACGACAACGCGAAGCGTTACTTCAAGCTCTGAGGCGACATGGGCAATTCGCAAAAAGTATTGTGCATACACCCCGACGACAGCATGCTCGTCGCCTTGAGCGATTTGAATGCCGGCGAGATTGTCAACTGGGAAGGCGAGTCGATATTGATCTCGACGCCGGTCAAGGCCAAGCATAAATTCGCGCGGCGCAGCTTCGCTGTCGGCGCGTTGCTGAGCCTGTACGGTGTGACGGTAGGCCGTGCCACGCAAGCCATCAAGCGCGGTGAAGCGGTGACGACCGACAACCTGGAGCACTACACACCGGAAGTGGCGCTCGGCGAAAGCAAGCCCTACCGCTGGACGCCGCCGCCCGTTACGCAATATGGCGGCGCGACCTTCCCCGGCGTGGTGCGTGCCGACGGCCGCGTCGGCACGGCGAACTATTGGCTGGTGTTTCCGCTGGTGTTTTGCGAGAACCGCAATGTTGAGCATTTGCGCCATGCGCTAGAAGGCCCGCTCGGCTATAGCAGCAACGACCTGGCCAGCTTGACGCTGTCCTTGCTCGGCGCCGAGATGGAAGAAGCCAAACCGGTGGTGCGGCCGTTTCCCAACGTCGACGGCGTGCGCATCATCACCCACGCGGGCGGCTGCGGCGGCACACGCGCCGATGCCCGCTCGCTGTGCAAGATACTGGCCGCCTATGCGGACCATCCCAACGTGGCCGGGGTCACCGTGTTCAGTCTCGGCTGCCAGAACGCCCAGGTGAAGATGTTCGAGGAGGAGTTGGCCAGGCAGAATCCGAAGTTCGACAAGCCCTTGCTGGTCTATGAGCAGCAGAAATGGGACAGCGAGCAAGCCATGATGAAGGCCGTGGTGCGCGACACGCTCGAACAGTTAAAAAGCGCCAACCAGGTGCAGCGCACACCCGTGCCGTTGTCGCACCTGAAGATCGGCGTCAAGTGCGGCGCCTCGGACGGCTTTTCCGGCCTTTCGGCCAATCCCGCCATGGGCCTGGTGTCGGACATGGTGGTGGCCCTGGGCGGCTCGTCCATCCTGGCAGAGTTTCCCGAACTCTGCGGTGCCGAGGCCAACCTGATCGAGCGCTGCCAGAACGATGACGACAAGCGCCGCTTCCTCGGCATGATGCGCGACTTCGAAGCGCGTGCTGCCGCCGTCGGCTCGCATTTGGCGGAAAACCCCAGCCCGGGCAACATCCGCGACGGCTTGATCACCGATGCCATGAAGTCCGCCGGTGCGGCGAAGAAGGGCGGCAATTCGCCCATCGTCGCCGTGCTCGACTACGGCGACCGTACCGAAAAGCCCGGCCTGGCGCTGCTCTGCACGCCCGGCGGCGACGTTGAATCGGTTTCCGGCATCGTCGCATCGGGCGCCAACGTGGTACTGTTTTCCACCGGCCTCGGCACGCCGACCGGCAACCCCATCGTGCCGGTGTTGAAGATTGCATCGAACAGCCGCGTTGCCAACAAGCTGTCGGATTTGATCGACTTCGATTGCGGCCCCGTGATCGATGGCGCGCCCCTGCCCGAGGTGGCCGGCAAGCTGTTCGACATGGTCGTGGCGACAGCGGGCGGGCAGTACAAGACCAAGGCTGAACGGCTCGAACAATACGACTTTATCTTTTGGAAAAGGGATATTTCCCTCTGATGCCGTAGCATGGAACAACTGCAACGCGAGCAGCCCTTTGCGCTGCCGATCAAATTCATCCAGTTCGGTGAAGGCAATTTTCTTCGCGCCTATTTCGACTGGATGATCGACTTGTTGAATGAGCGCACCGGCTTCGATGCCGGTGTCGCCGTGGTGCGCCCGCGCGGCTATACCGTCAAGCCCGTGCTCGATGAGCAGGGCGGCATGTTCACGACCCTGGTGCAAGGCTTGAACGAAGCCGGCGAAGCGGTCAAGGAATTCCGCAAGATTTCCTGCGTGCAGCGCGAGATCAATGCCTCGACCATGTTCGACGAGGTGCTTGCACTGGCGCGCAATCCCGACACGCGCTATGTGCTCTCGAACACCACCGAAGCCGGCATCGCCGTCAACGACGGCGACCGATTCGGCGACATGCCGCCGTCGGCATTTCCCGCCAAGCTCACCCGTCTGATGTATGAACGCTTCCGGCATTTCGAGGGCGATGCCCAGCGCGGCTGGGTCTTGCTGCCCTGTGAATTGATCGAACGTAACGGTCCGGCGTTGAAGGCCGCCGTACTGCACTTCGCGCAGCTGTGGCAGCTCGGTGCCGAATTCGCCGCCTGGATCGACAATGCCAATACCTTCTGCTCGACGCTGGTCGACCGTATCGTCACCGGCTATCCCGAAGCCGGGATCGCGGAGATCGAAGCCGAACTCGGCTATCGCGACCGGTTCCTTGTCGCCGCCGAGTACTACTACGTATTGCTCATTGAAGGCCCGGCCTGGTTGGCCGACGAATGGCGCCTGAATGACGCGGGCCTCAACATCAAGCTGGTCGAAGACATCGGCCCTTATCGCGCTGCCAAAGTCGGCATCTTGAACGGCGGCCACACGAGCCTTGTGCCGGTCGCGCTCCTGGCCGGACTGGAAACAGTGCGTGAGGCCGTCGAGGATGAGGCCGTTGGGAATTATCTGGTGCGGACAATCGAGCAGGAAATCATTCCCGCACTGCCTCTGCCAAAGCGCGAACTGGAAGATTTCAGTGCCGAGGTGCTGCGCCGCTTCCGCAATCCTTTCATCCGCCACCGGCTTGAAGCGATCGCGCTGAACAGCTGGCCCAAGTTCGCTGCGCGCGTCATGCCGCAATTGCTGAAAAGCTTTGCGGTCAATGGCGCGCCAAGGCTGGTGCTGGCCTTGGCCGCGACCATGGTGTTGTATCGCGGCAAAACGATCGCACTATCCGACGAGCCCGATACGCTGCAATGGTTTGCCCATGCCTGGCAGGATGTCGACCAGGGCCGCATGTCCTTGAACGAGTTGGCCGGCGGCTTGCTTGCCCGGCGCGGCCTGTGGAGCAGGGACTTGAATGAAATCGACGGGTTGCGCGCCGCGCTGACGAGGGCGCTGGAACGGATCGAGCATCAGGGCATGCGCGCCGCGCTGGCAATATAAATTGGATACGGGTAGACATATGCGCAAATCGGGCCGTCCGATCCTGGGTATACGCTGGTTCATGGTGGCGCTGGTGACGGCGGGCCTGGTCGTGAACTACCTGGCGCGCAACACGCTGTCGGTGGCCGCGCCTACGCTGAAGCTCGAATTGAACATCGGCGAGGCGCAGTACTCCTATGTCGTTTTTGCCTGGCAAGTATGCTATGCGGCCATGCAGCCTGTGGCCGGCTTCCTGCTTGATGCCTTGGGTACCAAGATAGGTTTCACACTATTTGCCCTAGCCTGGTCGCTTGCCTGCGCCTGCGCCTCTCTGGCCACCGGCTGGCAAAGCATGGCTGTTTTCCGCGGCTTGCTCGGCCTGGCCGAGGCTGCCGGCATCCCGGCAGGCGTCAAGGCGACTACCGAATGGTTTCCGGCGCAGGAGCGCTCGGTCGCCATCGGCTGGTTCAATATCGGTTCTTCGATCGGCGCCCTGTGCGCGCCGCCGCTCGTGGTGTGGGCGCTGGTGCACGGCAATTGGCGCTGGGCGTTCGTGATGGTCGGCGTGCTTGGCTTGATCTGGGTCGGCTTGTGGGCCGGGCTTTACCGTCATCCCCAATGTCAGAAGCGCCTCTCGGAGGAGGAGCGGCACTACATTCTCTCGGGGCAGGAAGCGAAATACCATGACGGCAACGCCGTCAAGGCAAGCTTGCCGGAACTGGTTGCGAACCCGAATTTCTGGTCGCTCGCGGTGCCGCGCTTTCTATCCGAGCCGGCCTGGCAGACCTTCAATGCCTGGATTCCGCTTTATATGGCCACCGAACGGCACATGAATCTGACCGAGATCGCCATGTTCGCTTGGCTGCCTTTCCTGGCCGCCGACATCGGCTGCGTACTTGGCGGCTACCTCAGTCCGTTGTTCCAGCGCTTTGCCAGGGTTCCGCTGTTTGCTTCGCGCAAGCTGGTTTTGGCCCTTGGTGCTCTGTGCATGATAGGCCCCGCATCGATCGGCTTGGTCGACAGTCCCTATGCCGCGATCGCCTTGCTTTGCGTCGGCGGCTTTGCGCACCAGATTTTGTCCGGCGCGCTGTATTCGATCACGTCCGACGTGTTCGGCAAGAACGATGTCGCGACGGCGACCGGCTTGCTCGGCATGTCGGGCTATCTTGGCGCGGCCTTGTTCACCTTGTTATTCGGCTACCTCGTCACGCGTATCGGCTATAGCCCGTTGTTCCTGCTGTTGGCCATATTCGACTTCGTGGCGGCAGCCATCGTGGGCTTGTTTGTGCACCAGGCGGGCGGCACTCCCGCGCCAGTGGCGGAGGCCGCATGAAACAAACCGTCTTCATCATCGGCGAATGCATGATCGAGCTGCAGCGCGAGGAGGGCGGTCTGGCATACCGCTTCGGCGGCGATACGCTCAACACCGCCGTCTACCTGGCGCGCGAGATGAAGGCAATGCGCGACGGTGCAAGCTTTGGCGTGGCCTACGTCAGCGCGCTCGGTATGGATAGCCTGTCCGATGAAATGTGCCGCGGCTGGGAAGAGGAGGGCATTGCCACCGATTGGGTGCAGCGCCTGCCCGACAAGCTGCCCGGCATTTATCTGATCGAGACCGACGCGCAAGGCGAGCGGCACTTTCATTATTGGCGCAACGATTCGGCGGCGCGTTACTGGCTGCAGGGGCCGCGTGTGCAGGAAGTGCGCGCGGCATTGACGGCGGCGCCCTACGTCTACCTGTCCGGCATCAGCCTGGCAATACTCAGCGCGCCGCATCGAGAACTGCTATTCGATATATTGGCCGAGTGCCGCCGCCATGGCGGCAAGATCGTGTTCGACAACAATTACCGGCCGCGCCTGTGGCCTGACCGGGAGCATGCGGTTGCGGCCTACGGGCGCATGCTGGAGTTGGCCGATATGGCGCTGCTGACGGTAGACGACGAGGCAGCCTTGCATGGCGCCAGTAAGGACGATTGCGCAGCGGCGATCGCGCGCGCGCAAGCGTGCGGCGTCAGGGAAATCGTCCTTAAACGAGGTGCGGCAAGCTGCATCGTGCAAATTGCCGGTGAGCGCATCGAGGTGGCGCCGCAACCCGTTGCAGAGATTGTCGATACCACGGCGGCAGGGGATTCGTTCGGCGCCGCCTATCTGGCAGCGCGCTTGGCGGGCAAATCCGCTGTCCGGGCGGCTGCGGCCGGCCATGCGCTGGCCGGCCGCGTAATCCGGCACCGCGGTGCGATCATCCCGCGCTAGTCAATGTGAGAAGTTCAGCGTAATTTCTCGTGCTGGTGTTCTTCGGCGTGCAGGGCCAACGAGGGCTTGATCAAGTCGCTGCGGCTGACCACGCCGATCAATTCTCGTGTCGCCGCATCGATCACCACCGGCAGACGTTCCAAGCCGTGCACAGCAAGCCGCGTGGCGATCATGCGGCAAGTCTCTTCGGGCAAGGCCATGATGGGCACGTTGGCGCCGAACAAGTCGGCGACCTGCTGTGCCGTGCCCTTCTGCAAGCCTGAGACAAGCGCATCGCGTTCGAGCATGCCGATGAAGGCCTTGCCGCGCACTACGGGGAAGGCACGATGGCGCTGCTGCGCGCCGAAATAGCGGTCCATCGCCTCGGCCAAGCTCAATTCGCCTGCGATCGCCTCTATCTCTTGCGTCATGACTTCGGCGACGTTGTGGCGCTCCAGCGGGTCGATGCCGTACTCGCGGTAGATGTGGTAGCCGCGTCGGGCGATCTTTTCGGTAAGGATCGAGCGCGGCATGGTCAGCACGGTGAAGCCGTAAGCCACGGCCGACGCGGCCAGCAGCGGCAAGAGTGCATTGGCGTCCTGCGTCAATTCGAAGGCGAACATCACCGACATCACAGGGGCGCGCATCATGCCGCCCAGGGTTGCCGACATGAACACCAGCGGCCACAAGGCCGGATGATTGCCCGGCAGATAGGGGCCGAGCACCACACCCAAGCCTGCACCGAGCATCAGCAGAGGGGCCAGCACGCCGCCCGAAGTGCCCGAACCGAGGCTGATGACCCACATGAAGGCCTTGCAAGCAAGGAGCGTGGCGACGACGGACAGTGCCAGATGATCGTGCAGCAAATCGCCGATCACGTCATAGCCCACGCCGAGCGCGCGCGGTTGCAGATAGCCGCCGATGCCGACCGCGATTCCGCCCAGGGCCGGCCACCACATCCAGTGGATCGGTAGCTTGCCGAACCAGTCTTCCACTTTGTATAGCGAAGTCGACAGCAGCCAGGACAAGGCGCCGCTGGCGATACCGGCCAATATGCAGGATAGCAGATCAAGCGGGCCGACCGGCGTGGTTTGCAAGGGGAACAGGGGGCCGGCATCGAGAATATAAGGGCGGGCGAATCCGGCCACGGCGCAGGCGATGGCGACCGGCAACAGGCTGCGCGGGCGCAATTCGAACAACAGCAATTCCACCGCCAGCATTACCGCCGCGATCGGCGTGCCGAACACGGCCGTCATGCCGGCCACGGCACCGGCCACCAGGAGCGTCTTGCGCTCGGCGCCGCTGATGTGGAAGTGCTGGCCGATCAGCGACCCGATGGCGCCGCCCGTCATGATGATCGGGCCTTCCGCGCCGAACGGGCCGCCGCTGCCGATGGCGATGCCGGAAGACAGCGGTTTCAATATCGCGACTTTGGGCGACATCTTGCTCTTGCCGAACAGGATGGCCTCGATCGCTTCGGGTATGCCGTGGCCGCGTATCTGCGGCGAGCCGTAGCGCGCGATCAAGCCGATGATCAAGCCGCCGATGACGGGCATGACGATCACGAGGGGGCCGAGCGTATTCTCGGCCGGCGAACGGAATTCGCCGGAAATGGTCTGGAAGAAAAACAGGTTGGTGAAAAAACGGATCAGGTGCAGCAGCAGCCAGGCGCCGGCGGTGCTGAACAGGCCGATGACGGCGGCAATGATGGCGATACGCAATAGGCGATGGTCGGCTGCGAAATCACGACGATGCGCGCGCCGTTGGTCTTCTTGATGCATGGAGAAAATTAAACCTAGAAACGGCAGTTGGACAGCGAGTGTGCATTTTTCCGGCCTTCTGGGTAGGCGCGACGACGACGCGGACTGCATTCCGCTAGGAGGAGCAACACCCCCAGGAGGCCGGAAAAGTGTGCAATCGTGTCTGTAGCGCTCTCACCCGATTGGTGAACCGCGCAGAAAGAGGGAAAGGCAATGTTCATATGGCTTCGCAGATATCAGTGAGCGGTCAACTGCCGTTTCTAGGTTAAAAGTTGATGAGCGGAATCGGGAACACGCCGTTCAGGGTACGCAATTCCTTGCGGTGCAAGCTGGCCAGCTTTTGCAGCAATTCTTCACCGGCCGGCAGCAGGCGCACTTCGACTTGGCGGCGGTCGATCTCGCTTTGCTTGCGCGCGACCAGACCGTGGGCTTCGCAACGCGAGATCAGTGCCGCCACGCCGTGCGGCATCGCTTGCAGCCGGTCGGCCAGTTCGCCCACGTTGGCGTATTCGCGGCCCGGATAGCCCTTGATGTGCAACAAGAGCAGGTATTGCAGCGGCGTGATGCCGCACGCTTGGATCGCGGTTTCGGAAAAGCGCTCGAAGCGGCGCAGTTGATAGCGGAATTCCGCGAGTGCTTCGAATTCCTTTTTGCCAAGTTCTTCATCGTCCCCGGCGGCGGGTAGAGAAGAAGGAAGGTCGGAATTGGGCCGGGCGGCAATCGACATGACAAGGACCTGGAGCGGTAAAAGCCGTAATATATCATGATGTGATATAAAATGTTAAAAGGACCCAACGGTCGCTGGCGTCGTGAGGTGCGTTGTGTCCAATTTTCCACGCTGGAAAAACTCGGGTTGACGCCTCCGGGGATTGGGCTCATTCTGAATCGGGAGCCGTGCCAATGGACGCTGGCAAAGATTTACCGCGTGGGAGGGGTTGCGATGAGGCGCTTTCAGTACCTGTTGGCGGGCTTGCTGATGTGTTGCACTTGGCAAGTCTGCGCCATCGAACTCGTCACCGAAGACGATCCACCGCACAACATGCTCAACAAGGATGGCAAGCTGGTCGGCGTCGCCACTGAAAAGCTGGAAGAAGCATTCCGTCGTGCCGGCGTGCCCGAACATGCCGACTTGATGCCTTGGGCGCGCGCTTATCAATCTGCCTTGTCCACTCCCGATGTCTGTGTGTTTTCCGCCGGACGCACTACCGAACGCGAGCCGCTGTTCCATTGGGTGGGGCCGGTGGCGACGCTCGATTGGGTGTTGTATGCGCGCGCAGACTATCCCAACAAGCCGGCCAGATTGGAGGACGTGCGCAAGGAGGTGCTGGGCGGCTATTTGCAGGATGTGATTTCGGTCTGGCTTGCCAATAACGGCTATCGTATCGATACCGCGCCGGGCGATGACTTCAATCCGCAGAAGCTGTTGAACGGCCGTTTCAACTTCTGGGCCTCGTCGCGCACGCGCGCCGCAGCCCTGTTGGCCAAGCAGGGCTTGGCCGAGCGCATTGTGCCGGTGCTGACTTTCGGGCACACCGATTTATACCTTGCATGCAATCCCGCCGTTGCGCCGGCAACTGTGGCCAAGCTCAATGAGGCTTTGAAGCAAATGGCGGCCGACGGTACTTCAGCCAGGATCGAGGCACGCTATCCGAATTGATTTTGCCGCCACTCGCGATCAAGGAGGCTGCGCAAAACTTAAGCAAATACCTGCCGCCTTGATACCAGTTCAGTTGCATTTCCGCATCGCTTTCAGCGGAATAAATTATATTGAATAAATCAATTGAGTCATTTGACAATTGCTGCATTAAAATTGTTTTAAAAGAATAAGTGTTGCTAATTTGAATATTTTTTTGGAGTTGTGATTTGTTACAATAACTTGCTTTGCAGCAAGTTCGGGGGATGGTACATCTTGCACTTGAGAACCCTTCGCAAGGCAGAGGGTTTTCGGGCAGGTTTTTCGCCGTTAATGCGTTACCGATAAATAGATAAATTCCCCGCTATGTTTCCTAGAAGGATGAATCAGCAACAGCTTGCCGCCAAGCTCACGTTCGAGAGCTTGATGGAAGCCGCCGGGGATATGGTTTTGCGCGCCGACGGCGCCGGGCAGATCTTTTATGCCAGCCGGCGTGCGTCGTCCATGGCCGGACCGGCCGTGGCGAGCGGCTCCGCGCTGTCTTCCTGCGTCGCGATGGAGGATCGGCCGCTGTTCGAGGCGGCCTTGAACGAGGCGCGCGATTCGTTCGGCAATGGGCGCCTGCAGGCGCGCCTGAATGCGCCGGAAGGGCCGCATTGGTGCGAGTGGCAGATCACCGCCTGCGCCGGCGACGACGATCAATTCGAATACCTGGTCGTGGTGCACGACATTGCCGAGCAGCATGCCGCCGAAGAACGGCTGCGGCGCATGGCGACGCACGACGATTTGACCGGCCTGCCCAACAGGTCGCTGCTGTCCGACCGCCTGCGCATGGCGATCGCGCAATCGAAGCGCACCGGCACCGGTTTCACCGTGATCGCGCTCGATCTCGACGGCTTCAAGAAAGTCAATGACGCGCTCGGCCATCAAGTGGGCGATGCGCTCTTGCGCGTGGCGGCGGTGCGCTTCCGCGAGTCGCTGCGCACCATCGATACGCTGGCGCGCGTCGGCGGCGACGAATTCGTCGCGGTGCTGCCGGCGGCGGTCGATCCGGGCGAAATACAAGTCATTGCGCGGCGCATGATCGCCACGACGCAATTGCCGTTCGAGATCGACGGCCATACGCTCTACGTGAGCGCCTCGATCGGCGCGGTAATCTACCCCGAACATGGCGACACGGAAGTGAAGTTGCTGGCCCATGCCAGCACGGCGCTCTACCGCGCCAAGGAAACCGGCAAGTCGCGCTGCGTGATCTACGATGCGGAAAAGTTCAACCTGCCCGAGCACGACGTCTCGCTGGAGGCGGCGATGTTCGATGCCGTGCGCAACGGCGAATTCCGCCTGTTCTACCAGCCCATTCTCGATGCCCACACGCGGCGCATCGTCGGCTTCGAAGCGCTGATGCGCTGGATGCACCCGGAGCACGGCTCGATTTCGCCGGCGCAGTTCATCCCCATGGCCGAATCCAACGGCTTGATCAATTTGCTGGGTGCCTGGGCGCTCAAGGCCGCCTGCGTGCAGGTGCGGCACTTCGAACAGGCGGCCGGGCGCAGCCTGTACGTTTCCGTCAACGTCAGCCCGCGCCAGTTCCGCAACGACCAGTTCCTGGGCGTGATGGACGATGCCATGCGTCTGTCGGGACTGAAAGGCAACCAGTTGCTGCTTGAGATTACGGAAGGCATCCTGATGTCGGACCCGGAATACGCCGAGACGCTGTTGAATGCGATCGCCACACGCAACGTGCGCATTGCCATCGACGACTTCGGTACCGGGTACTCCTCGCTGGCTTATCTGAAGCGTTTTCCCATTGCCGCTTTGAAGATCGACCGTGCTTTCATCAAGGACTTGCCGGTTTCGATCAAGGATGCGGCAATCTGCAACGTGGTGCTGTCGTTGGCCAGCCATTTGAATCTCACGACGATTGCCGAGGGAGTGGAAAACGACCAGCAATTGAGCTTCCTCTCCAAGCAAGGCTGCACCATGATCCAGGGTTACCTGACCGGCCGGCCCCTGCCGCCGGAAGAGGCGATCCTGGCGTTGCAGACCGGTGTGCTGCCGGACGCGGCGCCAAGGCCGGGGGCGCAGGAAAGCGCCGCATGAGCGCCGTATTCAACAGCCCGGCCGACGCCGGGAAGACGCTCGAACAACTGTGGGCCAGCGTGCGTGCGCGCGGCGACTTGCCAGGATTTTCCAAGGTCATCAATTCCATCATCGGCGCCATGAACGGCGAGAACGACGATGAATTCAACATGACCAAGACGGTGCTGTCCGATCCGGCCTTGACGCAGCGCGTGCTGCGCCTGGCCAATAGCGCCATGTATTCGGTGTTCGGTTCGGGCATCAACACCGTGTCGAAAGCGGTCACGGTGCTGGGCACGGAATCGATAGGCCACCTTGCGCTCGGCCTGAAGCTGATCGACGGCTTGACCAATGCCGCGCCGGATGCGCCGGGCACGCGCGGCGAACTGGAAAAGGCCGTACTGGCCGGACACATCGGGCGGCAAGTCGCATCTTCGGCCAACACGCGCGACGTGGAGGAAGTCGTGGTCTGCTCCATGCTCCATACGCTGGGCCGCACAATGGTCACGTTCTACCTGCCGCAACTGTGGGGCGCAGTCGGCCAGGCGATCGATGCCGGTGCGAGCGAAGAGGAAGCGGCGCAGCGCGTCCTTGGCCTGGGCCTGGACGAGATCGGCCGCGTGATTGCGCGCCAGTGGGGTTTTCCCGCCGCCCTGGTGAACAGCATGATCCAGATCGCACCCAGGGCGGTAGAGGAGCCGATCGACCACGAACAGTGGCTGGCGACGGTCTCCACTGTGTCCTCGCGTTGCGCTGAAATCATATGCCGTGACGACGTGGCGGATACCGCCGAACTGGCGCGGATGGTAGGCGGTTATACGGGCATGCTAGGGCTTGAAGCGAGCCAGATCCTGGCCGCCGTCGATTCCGCCCTGCAGATCATAGAAGACGAAGCCGTGGTGGCGGCGCCGGGCAGGTTTGCCGGCAGCGCGGCGAGGAAGGAAGCGGAGAAGTTGCGCAGACTCGGTAAGCCGGCCGAATCGGTGCAGTTGCTCAAGCGCGGCGTGACCGACTTGCGCGAGGCGATGAATACCGCCAATGCGCGCCAACTGCTGAGCATCGCGCTGGAGACGGTATATCAGGGCCTGGGCTTTACGCGAGCGATCGCTTTCGTGCGCAACAACGAACGCCACCAGTATGTCGTGCGCCTCGGTTTCGGCGAAGGCATGCCGGCCTTGCTGGACAAGCTCTGGTTCCCCGACGCCTACCAGCCCGACGTGTTTCACGCGGCTCTTGCCAACGACAAGATGATCTTCGTCGAAAACGCCCATGCGCCGGCCTTTGCCAGCAAGCTGCCGCGCTGGTGGAAGGGGGCGCTGTTCGACGCGCGCAGCTTCATGGTCCTGCCCCTGACGATCAACCGCAATCCCATGGCCTTCATCTACGGCGACTGGAGCATGGCCCTGCCGCCCTCCAAGATCGACGCGGAGGAAATCGTCCCGCTCAATGAATTGCACACCCTGCTGGTCAACGTCATCGAGCAGCGGCGCCAGCGCGATCAGATCAAATCGAAAGACATTTTCTAGCCGGAAGCAGGCCCCGCCGCCTCCCGGCGCAGTCGCGTCATGGCCTTATCTACATCCCCTTGAAGCGCCAGGCATAGGCGCGGCTTACCTTGATCTTTTCGTCGCGGTTGCGCAATTCCAGCGTGATGCCGCCGGCTTCGTCGCGCCTTGCGCACGAGATCGCGCTGGCACGCACGATGGTGGCGCGGTGCACCTGCCAGAATTGGTCGGGGTCGAGCCCGTTCTGGATTTCCTTCAAGGTCAGGCGCACCAAGGCTTCATCCTTTTCCGTGACCACGCGGGTGTATTTCAGGTCGGATTCGAAGTACACCACTTCCTCGATCGAATACAGGTGAATGGTGTCGCCCACGCTGGCGCTGATCCAGCGCAGCCTTTCATTCTGGCGTGCCTGAGCCAGCCTGCGGTCGAGTTCGCTGACGACGCGCGCCCAGTCCGGCGCGCCGTCCTGGCTGCCCTGGCGCGCACGTAGGCGATCCTGCAAGCGTTCGATGGCTTGATCGAGTCGCGCCTTGGTCAGCGGCTTCAACAGATAATCGAGCGCGCCGAGATCGAAAGCCTTGATGGCATGCGCGTCATAGGCGGTGGTGAATACCACTTGGCATTTTCCGGCTGCGGCTTGCGCCACGTCGAGCCCGGTCAGGCCGGGCATGCGGATATCGAGAAACGCCACGTCCGGTTGCCGGCGCATGATGGCCTCGAGCGCCTCGGTGCCGTTGTCGCAGGCTGCGATGATCTCGAGTTCAGGCCAGGCTTGTTCCAGCATGGCGCGCAATTCGCCGAGGGCCAGGTCTTCGTCGTCGGCGATGATGGCGGTGGGCA
Organism: Burkholderiaceae bacterium; assembly: GCA_036384915.1. Classification (GTDB taxonomy): domain Bacteria; phylum Pseudomonadota; class Gammaproteobacteria; order Burkholderiales; family Burkholderiaceae_D; genus PKWO01. The sequence continues at coordinate 73,331 of DASVLJ010000049.1, read as the reverse complement.
TGGCGTCAGGCCTCCTCAAAAGGCAGGGCGATCGCGGCGATCACGCCGCCTTCGGGCCGGGCTTTGAGCGAGAGTGCGGCAGCGTCGCCATAGAGCTGTGCCAGCCGTTCCCGCACATTGGCCAGACCGATGCCGCTGCCCCCGGCGGCGTTGCTGAAGCCCGCGCCGTCGTCGATTACCGCAATTTCCAGGTGCTTGCCCTTGCGCTCGGCCCGCACCTCGATACGCGCGGGCCCGGGCTTCAATTCGATGCCATGCTTGACCGCGTTTTCCACCAGCGAGATCAGCATCAAAGGCGGCACCGGGTGCGACAGCAGATCGGGATCGCACACGATGTCGTACGACAGCCGCGGCAGGCGCAAATGCATTACGCCGAGATAGGCGCGCGCGGCATCGAGCTGCGAAGCAAGATCGACCTGGCTGCGCCCCGCGTCGTTGCGCATCTGCGGGATCGTCGCGCGCAGGTATTCCACCAGGTGGTCGATGATGGCAATGCCGCGCTCGGGGTCGCTGCGTATGGCCGAACGCACCCCTGTCAGCGTATTGAACAGGAAGTGCGGCTCGATCTGTGCCGCCAGCACCGACAGGCGCAGCTCGGCTTCGGTGCGGCCTTCCTTGGCGCGCTCAAGTTCGCGCATCAAGGCTGCATCCTGCATCACGCGTTTTTGCCGGAAGTAGCGGATATAGTCGAGCGGGCCGCCGACGCCGATCACGAGCACGAACCAGATGATGCGGCCTATGGCGCGCGAGCGCTCTTCCTTCTTGGCTTTCTCGTTCTTTTCCTTTTCCGCCTTGGCCGCTGCTTCGGCGGCGGCCTTGGGGTCGGCATTTGCGCCGGCCCCGGCTGTGCCTGCCTGGTTGGTTTCCGCCGGCTTGTCGTATTTGCTCAGGTGATCGTTTTCGCTGACGACGGTCGCGCACACGATGCCGATAAGCAGCGCGGCAGCAATGCCCGCAGCTTCCTTGCGCTGCGGCCAATGGCGCCGGTAGACGAACGTGGCGAGCCAGCGCCCGACCACGATCAGCAAGCTGATTTCGATCCAGTTCAAGGCCAATTCGCCCAGCCACAGATACCAGCCGTGCGGCGTGCTCGAAGCGTCGCGCGACAGTGCGCCGACGCCGATCAGCACGATGGCAAGCAAGACCATCGGCAAGAGGAAGGACAGGATTTTGTAGCGGAACCAGGTCGGGCTGAAGACGGGGTAGTTCAGCGATTGCCCACCCCAGCCTCCCAGGAGCCGGATCAGGGCCAGGGGCAGGGGTTCGTCGGGGGGGATGGCTGGTTTATTGCGTTCATTCATGGTGAACATATGATAATCAATCGCGCTGTTGCGTAGAACAAATGCGACGAAACCGCGGTCGTGTGGTACGGATGGCCTATCGGCGGTATGAATGGCGCCATCAAGTACCCATTCCTTGCGCGTAGAGGAAATAAAAGGGTCAGAGTCATTAAGAGGCTTATAATCAGTTCTTGATTGTAACCACCGGATTTGAACCATGGCCCGCCAGCCGCGACTCGTCGTTCCTTCTCAGGCGCATCATGTGGTCCAATATGCCGTTGACCGGCAAACCATTTTCCGTGATGCCGAAGACCATCAATGCTTCCTGAATTGGCTGCGTGACGCCGCCAAGCTATACAAAGTTGCCGTTCACGCTTACGTCTTGATGCCCGACCATGTGCATTTGGCCGCCACGCCGAGCGATGCGGAAGGGCTGGCGCGCATGATGCAATGGGCGGGGCGGCACTATGTCCCTTATTTCAATCGCAAATACCAGCGTGCAGGGACTTTGTGGCAGGGCCGCTTCAAAGCGGGCGTCATCGACGCGGACCATTATTTATTATTGGTATGCCGCTATATTGAAACCAACCCGGTGCGCGCCGGGCTGGTGCCGTATGCGCAAGATTACCCCTGGTCGAGCTATCGACATCACATCGGCAGCAAGCCCGATCCGCTGGTTACCGATCACATGATCTACTGGTCCCTTGGCAACACGCCGTTCCAGCGCGAGGCGGCTTACCAGCAGATGGCGGAGCAAGTGCTCACATTGTCGGAATTGCAGCTGGTTGGCGATAGCGCACATAAAGGCTGGGTGCTAGGTAGCGATGCCTACAAGAACGAATTGGAGAAGCAAACCAATCGCATGGTGCGTCCTGGCAGGCGCGGCCGACCCCGAAAGCAGGTGACCCCGGAGACGGAGAAAACCCAGGAAGTGCCTTAAAATTCGGATAATTTACTCTGTCCCTAATAAAATATTTTTTGAAAATCCAGCGCGTTTTATTTTGCTCTGACCCTATTTTATAGTTGTTGAGTAAACTTTTGCAGTGCACTATTCTTTGGCTTCGACTTGATAAAAAGCTGGAGAATGCCCATGCACGCGCAAGGACTATACGACCCGAACAATGAACATGACGCCTGCGGCGTCGGCTTCGTTGCCCACATCAAAGGCAAGAAGAGCCACTCGATTGTGGAACAGGGCCTGCTGATCCTGAAAAACCTCGACCACCGGGGCGCCGTCGGCGCCGATAAGCTGATGGGCGACGGCGCGGGCATTCTGCTCCAGATTCCCGACCAGTACTACCGCGAAGAAATGCACAAGCAGGGCGTCGATCTGCCGCCGCCCGGCGAATACGGCGTCGGCATGATCTTCCTGCCCAAGGAACATGCTTCGCGCATCGCCTGCGAACAGGAGATTGAGCGCGCCATTCTCGCCGAAGGCCAGGTGCTGCTCGGCTGGCGCGACGTGCCCGTCGATATCGACATGCCGATGTCGCCCACCGTGCGCGCCAAGGAACCGGTGATCCGCCAGGTGTTCATCGGCCGCGGCCAAGACATCATGGTGACCGATGCATTGGAGCGCAAACTGTACGTGATCCGCAAATCTTCAGGCCACGCGATCCAGGCGCTGAACCTGCTGCACGGTAAGGAATTTTTCGTGCCTTCGATGTCGGCCCGCACCGTGGTCTACAAGGGCTTGCTGCTGGCGGATCAGGTCGGCGTCTATTACAAGGACTTGCAGGACGAGCGCTGTATCTCGGCCTTGGCCCTGGTGCACCAGCGCTTCTCGACCAACACCTTCCCGGAATGGCCGCTGGCCCACCCCTATCGCCTGATCGCGCACAACGGCGAAATCAATACGGTCAAGGGTAACTTCAACTGGATGCGTGCGCGCGAAGGCGTGATGAAGTCGGCCGTGCTGGGCGACGATCTCAAGAAGCTGTTCCCGTTGATCTATGAAGGCCAGTCCGACACGGCTTGCTTCGACAACGTGCTGGAACTGCTCTTGATGGCAGGCTACCCTCTGGCGCAAGCGATGATGATGATGATCCCCGAGGCCTGGGAAAACCACACGCTGATGGACGACAACCGCCGTGCCTTCTACGAATACCACGCGGCGATGATGGAGCCCTGGGACGGCCCGGCGGCGATGGCCTTCACCGACGGCCGCCACATTGGCGGCACGCTGGACCGCAACGGCTTGCGCCCGGCGCGCTACATCGTCACCGACGACGACCTGGTCGTGATGGCGTCCGAATCGGGGGTATTGCCTATCCCCGAATCGAAGATCATCAAGAAGTGGCGCCTGCAGCCGGGCAAGATGTTCCTGATCGACCTGGAAGCCGGCCGCATCATCGACGACAAGGAGTTGAAGGACACCTACGCCAATGCTAAGCCCTACAAGCAATGGATCAATTCCGTGCGCATCAAGCTGGGCGGCTTGAAGGCCGAACCCGCCGAAGCGCCGAATGCCACGCCCTTGCTCGACCGCCAGCAAGTGTTCGGCTACACGCAGGAAGACCTCAAGGTCATCCTGGCGCCAATGGCGACCGGCGGCGAAGAAGCCATCGGTTCCATGGGCAACGATTCGCCGCTGGCGGTGATGTCGAACAAGAACAAGACGCTGTACCACTACTTCAAACAGTTGTTCGCCCAAGTGACGAACCCGCCGATCGATCCGATCCGCGAAGCGATGGTGATGTCGCTGGTGTCTTTCATCGGTCCCAAGCCGAACATGCTCGATACCAACAACATCAACCCGCCGATGCGCCTCGAAGTGCAGCAGCCGGTTCTCGATTTTGAAGATATTGCCAAACTGCGCAACATCAGCGCGCATACTACGGGTAAGTTCAAGTCCTACGAATTGAACATCTGCTACCCCGTGTCCTGGGGCAAAGAGGGCATCGAAGCCTGGCTCGCCTCCCTGTGCGCCAAAGCTGTCGACGCCGTCAAGTCTGGCCATAACATCCTGATCGTGTCGGACCGCAAGGTCGATGCGGAGCATGTGGCGATTCCCGCGCTGCTGGCGACGTCGGCAATCCACCTGCACCTGGTTTCCAAGGGCTTGCGCACTTCCACCGGTCTTGTCGTGGAAACCGGTTCGGCACGCGAGACGCATCACTTCGCCCTGTTGGCCGGTTATGGCGCAGAAGCGATCCATCCCTATCTCGCGATGGAAACGCTGGCCGATATGGCGCCCAGGCTTGCGGAGGGATTGACGGCGGAAAAAGCCATCTACAACTTCCAGAAGGCGATAGGCAAGGGCTTGCACAAGGTCATGTCCAAGATGGGCATCTCGACCTATATGTCTTACTGCGGCGCGCAGATATTCGAAGCCATCGGGTTGAACAGCGCCATGGTGAACAAGTATTTCAAGGGCACGGCGTCCAATGTCGAGGGCATAGGCGTGTTCGAAGTGGCCGAAGAAGCCTTGCGCCTGCATCGCCTGGCTTTCTCCAACGACCCGGTGCTGGCCAATGCGCTCGACGCGGGCGGCGAATACGCCTTCCGCATCCGCGGCGAGGACCACATGTGGACACCGGACGCGATCGCCAAGCTGCAGCACTCGACGCGCTCCAACAATTTCAGTACCTACAAAGAATACGCGCAGATCATCAACGACCAATCGAAGCGCCACATGACCTTGCGCGGGCTGTTCGAATTCAAGTTCGATCCCGCCAAGGTGATTCCGCTCGACGAAGTGGAACCGGCCAAGGAAATCGTCAAGCGCTTCGCCACCGGCGCGATGTCGCTCGGCTCGATCTCGACCGAAGCGCATACCACGCTGGCAATTGCGATGAACCGCATCGGCGGCCGTTCCAATACCGGCGAAGGCGGTGAGGACGAAAACCGTTACCGCAACGAGTTGCGCGGCATCCCCATCAAGAACGGCGACACGCTTGCCTCCATCATCGGCAAAAACCAGGTCGAAGCCGACATCCCTTTGCAGGATGGCGATTCGCTGCGCTCGAGGATCAAGCAGGTGGCCTCGGGCCGTTTCGGCGTCACCACCGAATACCTGACCTCGGCCGACCAGATCCAGATCAAGATGGCGCAGGGCGCCAAGCCCGGCGAGGGCGGCCAGCTGCCCGGCCACAAGGTATCGGAATACATCGCCAAGCTGCGTTTCTCGGTGCCCGGCGTGGGCCTCATCTCCCCGCCGCCGCACCATGACATCTATTCGATCGAAGACCTGGCGCAGCTGATCCACGACCTGAAGAATGCCAATCCCAAGGCCTCGATCTCGGTCAAGCTGGTATCCGAAGTCGGCGTCGGCACGGTGGCGGCCGGCGTGGCCAAGGCCAAGGCCGACCATGTCGTGATCGCCGGCCATGACGGCGGCACGGGCGCTTCGCCAATTTCCTCGGTCAAGCATACCGGCACGCCCTGGGAACTCGGCTTGGCCGAAACGCAGCAAACCCTGGTATTGAACCGCCTGCGCGGCCGCATCCGTGTGCAGACCGACGGCCAGGTCAAGACCGGGCGCGACGTCGTCATCGCCGCCCTGCTTGGTGCCGACGAAGTCGGGTTCGCCACCGCGCCGCTCGTCGTCGAAGGCTGCATCATGATGCGCAAGTGCCACTTGAACACCTGCCCGGTCGGCGTGGCCACGCAAGACCCGGTGTTGCGCGCCAAATTCTCCGGCAAGCCGGAGCACGTCGTGAACTATTTCTTCTTCGTCGCCGAAGAGGCGCGCCAGATTATGGCTCAGCTCGGCATCCGCACGTTTGACGAGTTGATCGGCCGTACCGATTTGCTCGACAAGTCCAAGGCCATCGCGCACTGGAAAGCCAAGGGCCTGGACTTCAGCAAGATTTTCTACCAGCCCGAAGTGCCGGCCGACGTGCCGCGTTTCCAGGTCGAGTTGCAGGACCATGGCCTGGAAAAGGCGCTGGACAACCGGCTCATCGCGCAGGCGCAATGGGCGCTCGACAAGGGCGAGAAGGTATCCTTCATTTCGCCGGTCAAGAACGTCAACCGTACCGTCGGGACCATGCTCTCGGGCGAAGTGGCTAAAAAGTACGGCCATGAAGGCTTGCCTGACGATACGATCCACATCCAGTTGCAGGGCACGGCGGGCCAATCGGTCGGTGCCTTCCTGGCGCGCGGCGTGACGCTCGACCTGGTTGGCGAAGGCAACGACTATGTCGGCAAGGGCCTCTCGGGCGGCCGCATCATCGTGCGTCCCAATACCGAGTTCCGCGGCTGGGCGGTCGACAACATCATCGTCGGCAATACCGTGCTGTACGGCGCGATTTGCGGCGAAGCCTTCTTGAACGGCGTGGCGGGCGAACGCTTCGCGGTGCGCAACTCGGGCGCCACGGCCGTTATCGAAGGCACGGGCGACCATGGTTGCGAATACATGACCGGCGGCACCGTCGTCGTGCTCGGCGCCACGGGCCGCAACTTCGCGGCCGGCATGTCGGGCGGTATCGCCTACGTCTATGACCCGGATGGCGACTTCGCCGCCAAGTGCAATCAGGCCATGGTCACCCTCGAACCGGTGCTCTCCACCATCGACCAGGAAGCCAAGGGCGATCGTGCCACCTGGCACAAGCTGTCGGCAGACGGCGAGCGCCAGAGCGACGAAGCGATCTTGAAGAACCTGATCGAACGCCACTTCAAGCACACCGGCAGCACGCGCGCGCGCAATCTGCTCGACGCCTGGGCCGTGGGCCGCTCCAAGTTCGTCAAGGTATTCCCGAACGAATACAAGCGCGCACTCGCTGAAATGGCCGCCGCGGAAGCAGCGAAAGAGAAAAAGGCTGCTTGAGAAGGTAGCTTAAGCCAATATTAGGGAAGACGAGAACATGGGTAAGATCACAGGATTCATGGAATACCAGCGCCTGAAGGAAGCCAGCGAGGCACCGGAAGCGCGCACCAAGCACTACAAGGAATTCATCCTGCATTTGAGCGATGCCGATGCCAAAATCCAGGGCGCGCGCTGCATGGATTGCGGCATCCCGTTCTGCAATAACGGCTGCCCGGTCAATAACATCATTCCGGACTGGAATGACCTGGTCTACCGCGGTAATTACAAGGAAGCCTTGGATACGCTGCACTCGACCAACAACTTCCCCGAATTTACCGGCCGCATCTGCCCGGCACCGTGCGAGACGGCTTGTACGTTGGGGATCAATGAGGAGCCCGTCGGCATCAAGTCGATCGAGCACTTCATCATCGACAAAGCCTGGGAAAACGGCTGGGTCGTGCCGCAGCCGCCGGAAAAGAAAACCGGCAAGAAAGTCGCTGTGGTCGGTTCCGGCCCCGCAGGCCTGGCCGCTGCGCAACAGCTGGCGCGCGCCGGCCACGATGTGACCGTGTTCGAAAAGAACGACCGCGTCGGCGGCTTGCTGCGCTACGGCATTCCCGACTTCAAGCTGGAAAAGTCCGGCATCGACCGCCGCGTCAAGCAGATGGAAGCCGAAGGCGTGCAATTCAAGACCGGCGTCCTGGTCGGCAAGGATTTTCCGGCCAACGTGACCAACTGGTCCAAGAAGGTGATTTCGCCTGAAGAATTGGACAAGGAGTTCGACGCCGTGATCCTCTCGGGCGGTGCCGAACAGCCGCGCGATCTGCCCGTGCCTGGCCGTGAATTGAAAGGCGTGCATTTCGCTATGGATTTCCTGCCTTTGCAGAACAAGGTGGTGGCCGGCGACAAGGTCAAGGACCAGATCACAGCGGCCGGCAAGCACGTCGTCGTCATTGGCGGCGGCGATACCGGTTCGGACTGCGTCGGCACGTCGAACCGCCATGGTGCGGCGGCCGTCACGCAATTCGAACTGCTGCCGCAGCCGCCCGAGCATGAAAACAAGCCCCTGGTCTGGCCTTATTGGCCTATCAAGCTGCGCACCTCGTCTTCGCATGAAGAAGGCTGCGAGCGCGACTGGTCCGTCACCACCAAGCGCCTTGAAGGCAAGGGCGGCAAGGTGGAAAAGCTGATCGCGGCCCGCGTCGAATGGAAGGACGGCAAGATGGTCGAAGTGCCCGACTCCGAATTCGAGATCAAGGCCGACTTGGTTCTGCTCGCGATGGGTTTCGTCTCGCCGGTGGCGCAAGTGTTGAAGGCCTTCGGTGTCGAGACCGATGCGCGCGGCAATGCCAAGGCGCAGACTGAGGGCGAGAGCAGCTACAAGACTTCGGTGCCCAAGGTGTTCGCGGCCGGCGATATGCGGCGTGGCCAGTCGCTCGTGGTCTGGGCGATCCGCGAAGGGCGCCAATGCGCGCGCGCGGTCGATGAATTCTTGATGGGCAGCTCGGTATTGCCGAGGTAAGTTGGTAATAAAGACGTAACTATCGAGTAAAACGAGGTAAATCCAAGCCCGCACTATTGCGGGCTTGTTGTTTTTGTGATGTTCTATCTGCCAATCACCGACAAAATGCGTCGAATACCATGCTTTCGCAGCCCTGCGTCTGAAGAAATGTGAGAACTGCTCTACAATCTCGCCATTGTTTTCATTCAACCTCACTCTGTGTCCAATCTGGTCGAAATCCGCAATTTGAAGTTTGCCTACGGTGAACGGCCCATCCTGGCCGATCTGCAGATGGATTTCCCGCGTGGCAAGGTCGTGGCCGTGATGGGCGGCTCCGGCTCGGGCAAGACCACCATCCTGCGCCTGATCGGCGGCTTGCTGGCGGCGCAGGAGGGCTCCATCACAATAGACGGCACGCCGGTGAATACGCACGACACCGATGGCTTGTACAAGCTGCGCCGGCGCATGGGGGTGTTGTTCCAGAATGGTGCGCTGTTCACCGATCTCTCGGTGTTCGACAACGTTGCCTTCCCCTTGCGCGAACACACCGACCTGCCCGAGAGCCTGATCCGCGACATGGTTTTGATGAAGCTGCAGGCCGTCGGCTTGCGCAATGCCGCCTATTTGAAGCCGGCAGAGGTTTCGGGCGGCATGGCGCGCCGCGTGGCCTTGGCTCGTGCGATTGCGCTCGATCCGCAACTGATCATGTACGACGAACCGTTCGCCGGGCTCGACCCGATCTCGATGGGTGTCACGGCCAACCTGATCCGTAACCTGAACGACGCACTCGGCTCGACCTCGATCCTGGTGTCGCACGATGTCGATGAATCGTTCTTGATTGCCGATTACGTGTATTTCCTCTCGTCCGGCAAGATCGTTGCGCACGGCACGCCGGACGATATGCGCGCCTCGAACGATCCCTACGTGAAACAATTCGTCAATGCCGAAGCCGACGGGCCTGTGCCCTTCCACTATCCCGGCAAGTCGCTGGCCGAGGATCTTGGCCTGAGGGGGGATGCATGATCGGCGCCATCGCTTCGCTCGGGCATTCCGTCCGCATGTGGCTGAAAAGCCTCGGCTATGCCGCGCGCATGTTCGTGCGCCTGCTGTATCTGTCCTTCGGCTTGTTGCGCCGGCCGCGCCTCATCACCGATCAAATCCATTTCATCGGCAATTATTCGCTGGTGATCATCGCTGTCTCGGGCCTGTTCGTCGGCTTCGTGCTGGGCTTGCAGGGCTATTACACGCTCAACAAGTACGGATCCGAAGAGGCGCTGGGCTTGCTGGTCGCACTGTCGCTGACGCGCGAACTCGGGCCTGTGGTGACGGCGCTGCTGTTTGCCGGCCGCGCCGGCACCTCGCTGACCGCCGAAATCGGCTTGATGAAAGCCGGCGAGCAGTTGGCCGCGATGGAAATGATGGCGGTCAATCCGCTGCAGCGCGTAATCGGCCCGCGTTTCTGGGCCGGTGTGATTTCGATGCCCATCCTGGCGGCAATTTTCAGCGCAGTCGGCATCGTGGGAGGCTATATCGTCGGCGTGCGCCTGATTGGTGTCGATGAAGGTGCCTTTTGGTCGCAGATGCAGGGCGGGGTCGACGTGATGCAGGACGTCGCCAACGGTGTATTGAAGAGTATCGTGTTCGGCTTTGCCGTTACCTTCGTCGCCTTGTACCAGGGCTATGAAAGCCAGCCGACGCCGGAGGGCGTGTCGCGTGCCACCACGCGTACCGTGGTGATCGCGTCGCTGACCGTGCTTTGGCTGGACTTCCTGCTTACGGCACTGATGTTCAATTGAGGGGCGGGTAATAGTCTCGCCTCAAGGAGTACAACATGCAAAACAAAGCGTTGGATGTATGGGTTGGTCTCTTCGTCGTGCTCGGTGCGGCTGCCTTGCTGTTCCTGGCGCTCAAGGCCGGCAACATGAGTTCGTTTTCACTGACCCCGACCTACCAGGTGACCGGCAAGTTCGACAATATCGGCGGACTGAAACCCCAGGCGGCCGTCAAGAGTGCCGGCGTGGTGGTCGGCCGCGTGGCGGAAATCCGTTTCGACGACAAGACTTTCCAGGCGGACGTGGTCTTGAACATGAATTCGTCTTACCAATTCCCCAAGGACTCTTCGTTGAAGATTCTTACCGCAGGCTTGTTGGGCGAGCAATACATCGGTATTTCGCCGGGTGGCGACGTCAAGAACCTCGGTAACGGTGACAAGATCACCTCGACCCAGTCGGCCGTGGTGCTGGAAGACTTGATCAGCCAGTTTTTGTATAGCAAGGCGGCTGACAGCGGCGGAAATAGCAGCGGTACGAACAGCGGCGGAGCCAGCAAATAAGCCAGACTTGCTTGAATGAAATGTAAATGCGCGGAACCGATGCGCCGGCTTGGCATCTATCGGTAAGCGATTGCGTTACGGCTGTCATCCGCAAGGCGAGTCTGGCGGTTAACTGCCCAGGGCACCCAGAGAATAAGTAACTTGAATAAATGGAAAGAATATGAAACTCTTTAAACAAATCGCGACCTTGTTTTTCGCAGTCGGCATGGCCGGCTTCATGAGCGTGGCTTCGGCGCAGGAAGCGCCCGATGCGCTCATCAAGCGCATCAGCCAGGATGTGCTCGATTCGGTCAAGGCCGACAAGACCATCCAGGCCGGCAACCAGAAAAAGATATTCGAGTTGGTCGATGCGAAGATTCTGCCCTATGTCGATTTTCAGCGCATGACCTCGATGGCGGCGGGCCGCTTCTGGCGCGATGCATCGGCCGATCAGCAAAAGCAGTTGACCGAACAATTCCGCACGCTGCTGGTTTACACCTATTCGGGCGCCATCGCCCAGATTCGCGACCAGCAATTGCAATTCCAACCCTTCCGCATGGACCCGAGCGCAACCGACGGCGTGGAAGTGAAATCGCAGGTGGTGCAGCCGCGCGGCGAGCCGATCCAGCTCAACTACCGCCTGGAAAAGGTCGATGGCGGCTGGAAGATCTATGACGTCAACGTGCTCGGCGCCTGGCTCATCGAGTCCTACAAGAGCAGCTTCGCCACCGAGATCAACAAGGGCGGCATGGATGGCTTGATCAAGGCGCTGACCGACAAGAATCAGAAGCTGGCATCGGCCAAGGGCGGCAAGTAATGTACCGCCCCGCGCAATCGCTGACGATATCCAATGCCAGGCCGGCCTTGCAGGCGGGTCTGGAGGCGATTGCAGCCGGCCAAGCCGAGATGGATCTGGCTGGTTTGACCCAGGTCGATTCGGCCGGTGTGGCCACGCTGCTGGCTTGGCAGCGCGCGGCGCAGGAGCGCAAGCAAAGTTTGGTATTTCACAACCTTCCGCAAAACCTCAAGAGTTTGGCTTGGCTATACGGCGTGGCCGATATGCTCTACGCCAAAGAGGCATAGAAAGTAGGTTGGGCTGAGCGTAGCGAAGCCCAACATAGCTGCGTTTGCAATACCTCAGGTAGTAATGCATACCGCGGACGTTGGGCTTCGCTGCGCTCAACCCAACCTACCAACCCAGGCCGCACACCGCCCCGGTTTCGAAAATCCCCTATAATCAAAGGCTTTCGCGCCTTTTCCTGCCATTCCGGCGGGCGCATCAATCTTGTAAGAAAAGCCCCTGGCCAACATGGCTGCTATCCAGATTACCAATGTCGAAAAGCGCTACAAGGCGCTGCGCGCGCTCGATGGCGTGTCGCTGACGATCGAGGAAGGAGAATTCTTCGGTCTGCTCGGCCCCAACGGCGCCGGCAAAACCACCCTGATTTCCATCATCGCAGGCTTGAACCGCGCCGATGCAGGCACGGTCACCGTGATGGGCTATGACGTCGTCAGCCAATACCGCGAAGCGCGCTCCCGCCTCGGCGTGGTGCCGCAGGAACTGGTGTTCGACCCGTTCTTTACCGTGCGCGAAACCTTGCGCATGCAATCGGGCTATTTCGGTGTCAGGAACAACGACGCCTGGATCGACGAGGTAATGCACAACCTCGACCTGACCAACAAGGCCGATACCAACATGCGCGCACTCTCGGGCGGCATGAAGCGCCGTGTTCTGGTGGCGCAGGCCCTGGTGCACAAACCGCCCGTCATCGTGCTCGACGAGCCGACCGCCGGGGTGGATGTGGAGTTGCGCCAGACCTTGTGGAAATTCATCGAGCGTCTGAACCGCGAAGGCCATACCATCGTACTGACCACGCATTATCTGGAAGAAGCCGAGGCGCTGTGCAACCGTATCGCCATGTTGAAGGGCGGCAAAGTCGTCGCGCTCGATTCGACGCAAGCGCTGATCCGCCGCATCTCCGGTTCGCAATTGATTGTCGAACTGGCTTCCGGCAGCTTGCCCGACTCGCTCAAGGGGCTGGTCTCGCATCCCGAAGAACTGGCCGGCGGTACGAAATTCACGCTGCGCATCAACGAATACCCTGAAGTCGAAACGATCATGCGCGCGATCCGCGAGAACGGTGCGGCGATCGCCAACATGCAATTGCAGCAAGCCGACCTGGAAGACGTCTTCATCCAGATCATGGAGGGGGAAAAATGATCGGTTTCCAGACATTGCTGTACAAGGAAGTGCTGCGCTTCTGGAAAGTCTCGGCGCAAACGATCACCGCGCCGGTGCTGACAGCCATCCTTTACCTCGTCATTTTCGGCCACGCGCTGGAAGATCATGTGCAAGTCTTTAACGGCGTGTCCTATACCGCCTTCCTCGTGCCTGGCCTGGTCATGATGAGCGTGCTGCAAAACGCCTTCGCCAATTCGTCTTCTTCGCTGATCCAGTCCAAGATCACGGGCAACCTGGTATTCATCCTCTTGCCGCCGCTGTCGCACTGGGAAATGTTCGGCGCCTATGTGTTGGCGGCCGTGGTGCGCGGCCTGGCTGTCGGTGCGGGCGTGTTTGTGGTCACGGCCTGGTTCGCCAAGCTCTCTTTCGTTGCGCCCTGGTGGATCTTCATTTTCGCCTTTGCCGGGGCAGCCATTTTGGGTACGCTGGGCTTGATCGTGGGCATCTGGGCTGAGAAATTCGACCAGCTCGCCACGGCGCAGAACTTTATCATCATGCCGGCCACCTTCCTGTCCGGCGTGTTTTATTCCATCCATTCGCTACCGGGCGTCTGGCGCGCCATTTCGCACTTCAACCCCCTGTTTTACATAATCGACGGTTTCCGCTACGGCTTTTTCGGCCAATCCGACATCGATCCCCTCCAAAGCCTGGCCGTGGTTGCCGCTTTTTTCATCATTCTGATGGGTCTGGCGCTCCATATGCTCAAAAGCGGCTATAAACTACGACATTGATTGGGTATTCGCCCTTTGCCCCCCGCCCTCGAATGGGCGGGGCTTGATCTCTTTGCAGTAAAACCAAGCGCAGTAAAAACTTAGGACTCACCGTGTTTCCCACGCCAGAATCGATCAAGACCAATATCGCCGCCGGGCTCGAGTGCACCCACCTCGAAGTCGAGGGCGATGGCCAGCATTTCAACGCCGTCATCGTTTCGCCCGCTTTTGCCGGCAAGCGTTCGCTGCAGCGCCACCAGATGGTATATGCCGTGCTGGGCAGCCGCATGGAGCAGGAAATCCATGCACTGTCGATGAAGACTTATACCCCCGAAGAGTTTCAAACGAAATAATGGACAAATTACGTGTTACCGGCGGCCGCCGCCTGTCCGGCGAAATTGCCATCTCCGGCGCCAAGAATGCTGCCCTGCCCATCCTCTGCGCCGGCCTATTGACTGCTGACCAGCTCGATCTGGCCAACGTGCCCAACCTGCACGATGTGACTACCATGCTGAAGCTGCTGCGCCAGATGGGCCTGCAGGCCGAGCAGGATGGCGCGCGCGTGGTCATGAACGGCCACGGCGTGAACAACCTCGAAGCGCCTTATGACATGGTCAAGACCATGCGGGCCTCCATCCTCGTATTGGGCCCGCTCGTCGCGCGCTTCGGCGAGGCCCGTGTTTCGCTGCCCGGCGGCTGCGGCATCGGCTCGCGGCCGGTGGACCAGCACATCAAGGGCTTGCAAGCCATGGGTGCCGAAATCGCCATTGAGGCCGGCTACATCCACGCCAAGGCCAAGAAGTTGAAGGGCACGCGCATCGTGACCGACATGATCACCGTCACCGGCACGGAAAACCTGCTGATGGCGGCGGCGCTGGCTGACGGCGAAACCGTACTGGAAAACGCCGCACGCGAGCCTGAAGTCACCGACCTGGCCAATCTGCTGGTGAAGATGGGCGCGAAGATCGATGGCATCGGGTCAGACCGCCTAGTGGTGCAGGGCGTGAGCACACTGCACGGCGCCGCGCACAGCGTGATTGCGGACCGCATCGAAACCGGCACGTTCCTCTGCGCCGTGGCCGCGACCGGCGGCGACGTGGTGCTACGCCATACGCAAAGCAACCTGCTCGATGCGGCACTGGACAAGCTGCGCGAAGCGGGCGCAATACTCACGACCGGCGTGGCTTCGGGTGAAGACTGGATCCGCATCCAGATGGCGGCACGCCCCAAGGCGGTGAGTTTCCGCACCACCGAATACCCCGGCTTTCCGACCGATTTGCAGGCGCAATTCATGGCTTTGAATTGCCTGGCCGACGGCAGCAGCCGCGTCACGGAAACCATCTTCGAAAACCGCTTCATGCATGTGCAGGAATTGAACCGCCTCGGCGCTTCGATTGAAATCGACGGTCATACGGCACTGGTGCATGGCGTGGAAAAACTGGTCGGCGCGCCTGTGATGGCGACGGACTTGCGCGCGTCGGCTTCGCTGATCATCGCCGGCTTGGCCGCGCAGGGCGAGACCGTGGTTGACCGCATCTATCACCTCGACCGCGGCTATGACCGCATCGAAGCCAAGCTCTCGGCCGTGGGCGCCGATATCGAACGGATCAAATAATGAGTCAACAGCAATTGACCCTGGCGCTGTCCAAGGGACGCATCTTTGAAGAAACCGTGCCCTTGCTGCAGGCGGCCGGCATTACCGTCGCCGAGGACCCGGAAAAGTCGCGCAAGCTCATCATCGGCACCAATGACCCGCAAGTGCGCGTCATCATCGTGCGCGCCACCGACGTGCCGACCTATGTGCAATACGGCGCCGCCGACTTCGGCGTGGCAGGCAAGGATGTCTTGCTCGAGCACGGCGGGGAGGGCCTGTATCAGCCCATCGACTTGAACATCGCCAAGTGCCGCATGTCGGTCGCGGTGCAAGCCGGTTTCGATTACGAGAAGGCTGTGCGCCAGGGCGCGCGCCTGCGCGTGGCGACCAAGTACGTGCAAGTTGCGCGCGAACATTTCGCTTCCAAGGGGGTACACGTCGATTTGATCAAGCTGTACGGTTCGATGGAACTGGCGCCGCTGGTCGGCCTGTCCGACGCCATCGTGGACTTGGTTTCGACAGGCAGTACGCTCCGTGCGAACAACCTCGTCGAAGTCGAGCACATCATGGATATCTCGTCGCGTCTCGTAGTCAATCAGGCGGCCTTGAAGTTGAAGCGCGAGCGGCTGCAACCCATCCTCGATGCCTTCGAGCGTGCTTCGCAAGCGAGTAACTGACATGGCGCAGATCCGCAAACTCGATTCTTCCGCTGCCGGCTTCCGTGAAGAACTGTCGGCCCTGCTGGCTTTCGAAGCCGGCACCGATGCCGCCGTTGAACAAGCCGCGGCGACGATCCTGGTCGACGTGAAGGCGCGCGGCGATGCTGCCGTACTGGAATACACCCGGCGCTTCGACCGCCTGACCGCCGATTCGGTGGCGTCGCTGGAGATCAGCCGCGCCGACATGCAGGCCGCCTTGGACCGGCTGCCGGCAGCGCGCCGCAGCGCTCTTGAGGCCGCTGCCGCGCGCGTCAAGAGTTACCACGAGCGCCAGCGTCAGGAATGCGGCTCGGACGGCTTCCGCTATACCGAAGCCGACGGCACCGTGCTCGGGCAAAAAGTGACGCCGCTGGACCGTGTAGGCATCTATGTTCCGGGCGGCAAGGCGGCCTACCCCTCGTCGGTATTGATGAATGCGATTCCGGCCAAGGTGGCGGGTGTGGCCGAAGTGATCATGGTCGTGCCGACGCCTGACGGCGTGAGGAACGAACTTGTGCTTGCAGCAGCCGCGATTGCCGGTGTCGATCGCGTATTCACGCTGGGCGGCGCGCAAGCCGTGGGCGCCCTGGCCTATGGCACGGCAACCGTGCCCGCCGTGGACAAGATCGTGGGCCCCGGCAACGCTTTCGTCGCCAGTGCCAAGCGCCGCGTGTTCGGCACGGTCGGCATCGACATGATTGCCGGTCCTTCGGAAATCCTCGTTATCTGCGACGGCACCACGGAACCCGACTGGGTTGCGATGGACTTGTTTTCGCAAGCCGAGCATGATGAACTGGCGCAATCGATTTTGCTTTGTCCCGATGCCGCCTACCTCGCCAAGGTCGAGGCCAGCATCGACAAACTCCTGGACGGCATGCCGCGCAAGGACGTGATCCGCACTTCGTTGGCCGACCGCGGCGCCTTGATCAAGGTGCGCGATATGGACGAGGCCTGCGAGATCGCCAACGCCATCGCCGCCGAGCACCTGGAGATTTCAGCAGAAGACCCGCATCGCTGGGCCGACAAGATCCGCCATGCCGGCGCCATGTTCCTCGGCCGTTTCTCTTCCGAGGCCTTGGGCGACTATTGTGCCGGTCCCAACCACGTGCTGCCGACTTCGCGCACGGCGCGTTTCTCTTCGCCCCTGGGCGTGTACGACTTCCAGAAGCGTTCGAGCATTATCGAAGTCAGCGCCGCCGGCGCCCAGACATTGGGGCGCGTGGCGGCCGAACTCGCTTATGGCGAAGGCTTGCAGGCCCACGCGCGTTCTGCCGAACTACGGCTGAAATCGTGAGCATGGCAGCGCCCGACTGGCTCGACCGCGTCTTCTGTGAAGATGCCTTGAGCGGCATGGCGCGCCTGCCCGATGCTTCCATCGACTTGATCGTGGCCGACCCGCCCTATGGGCTGGGCAAGGATTACGGCAACGATTCCGACAAGATCGCCGACAAGCATGGCGTCGAAGCTTACTTGGCGTGGATGGCGCAGTGGGTCGATATCGCCCTGCCCAAGCTCAAGCCCACCGGCAGTCTTTACATCTGCCTGACCTGGCGTTATGCGCCTGAAATCTTCGTCATGCTCAAGCAGCGCATGATCATGTTGAACGAAATCATCTGGGACCGCCGCGTGCCCTCGATGGGCGGCAGCACGCGCAGCTTTACGTCGGTACATGACACCATAGGATTTTTTGCCAAGCAAAAAGGTTATTACTTTGATCTCGATGCGGTACGCATTCCCTACGATGCCGAAACCAAGAAGGCGCGTTCGCGTTCGATCTTCGTCGGCGCCAAGTGGCTCGAGATCGGCTACAACCCCAAGGACTTGTGGAGCGTCTCGCGCCTGCATCGCGAACATCCGGAACGCGAAGACCACCCGACGCAAAAACCGCTCGAAATCATCGAGCGCATGGTCAAGGCTTCCTGCCCGCCAGGCGGCGTGGTGCTCGATCCCTTCATGGGCAGCGGCACCACGGCCGTGGCCGCTTTGCGCACCGGGCGCCACTTCGTGGGTTTCGAGTTGAATCCCGATTACTGCGCCCAGATCGAGCGAAGGCTGGCACGCGCCGCGGGCGACAGCCCAGGTTTGGCATCACCCTTGCTTGACGATATCGTTGAATGAGTCCCTGCCGAATTCACAACACTTCCCCATCACCATGTCCCTGATCGAAAACGTCGTCCGCCCCGAAATCCGCGCCTTGTCGGCTTACCACGTGCCCGACAGCACCGGCCTGGTCAAGCTCGACGCGATGGAAAATCCCTATACGCTGCCGGCGGAATTACGCGCGGAATTGGCGCAGCGCCTGGCCGACGTGGCCTTGAACCGCTATCCGGTGCCTTCCTATGCGGCGCTGAAGGCGGCGATTTGCGCCAAGCTCGGCGTGCCCGCGGGCTACGACGTGGTTCTGGGCAACGGTTCTGACGAATTGATCGCCATGCTATCGACCATGTGCGCCAAGCCCGGCGCCCGTGTACTGGCGCCCGTACCCGGCTTCGTCATGTATGCCATGTCGGCGCGCTTTGCCGGGATGGAATTCGTCGGCGTGCCGCTGAAAGCCGACCTGACGCTCGATACCGATGCCATGCTGACTGCGATAGCCGAGCACAAGCCGGCCATCACTTATCTCGCCTACCCGAACAATCCGACCGGTACGCTGTACGAAACGGTGCAGATGGAAGCCGTCATTCGCGCCGTCGGCGACAGCGGCATCGTCGTCATCGACGAGGCTTACCAGCCTTTCGCCCAAGCCAGTTTCATGGGCCGGCTGCCCGAGTTTGGTAATGTGCTGGTCATGCGTACAGTATCAAAACTGGGTCTGGCCGGCATACGTCTTGGCTATATGTCGGGCAATGCCGCGCTGTTGAATGAATGCGACAAGGTGAGGCCGCCTTACAACGTCAACGTGCTGACCCAGGCTTGTGCCGAATTCGTATTGGAGCATCTGGCTGTGCTGGACGAGCAAGCCGCCGCTTTGCGCGCCGAGCGCGGCAAGCTCGCCGCCGCCTTGGCCGCCTTGCCGGGTGTGCAGGTCTACCCCTCTGCGGCCAATTTCCTTTTGGTGCGTTTGCTGCCGGGGGGCAAGACCAGCGAGGCCATATTCGCTAATTTGCTGGAGCGTAAAGTTCTGGTCAAAAATGTAGGTAAAATGCATGCATTGCTGGAAAACTGCCTGCGCGTGAACGTCAGCACCCCCGAAGAGAATGCCCTGTTCCTTGAGGCATTGCGCGCAGCACTGTAGTACGGTCGATTTATTCTCGTTCCAACCTTCATCATGTCAACGCCACGTACCGCCGAAGTCGTTCGCAACACCAACGAAACGCAGATCCGGGTTGTGCTCAACCTTGATGGCACCGGTCAGCAAAAGCTCAATACCGGCGTCCCTTTCCTCGACCACATGCTGGACCAGATCGCCCGCCACGGCCTGGTCGATCTTGAGATCGAAGCCAAGGGGGATTTGCATATCGATGCGCATCACACGGTGGAGGACGTGGGTATCACGCTGGGCCAGGCCGTCGCCCGTGCCATGGGCGACAAGAAGGGCATCCGCCGCTACGGCCATGCCTACGTGCCGCTTGATGAAGCGCTGTCGCGCGTGGTGATCGATTTCTCCGGCCGCCCCGGCCTGGAATTCCACGTGCCCTTCAAGCGTTCGATGATCGGCACGTTCGATGTGGACCTGACGCACGAATTCTTTCAGGGCTTCGTCAATCATGCCCTGGTGACTTTGCATGTCGACAATTTGCGTGGCGACAACGCGCACCACCAATGTGAAACCGTATTCAAGGCTTTCGGCCGCGCCCTGCGCATGGCGGCCGAGCCGGATGCGCGCGCTGCAGGAACAATTCCGTCGACCAAGGGCAGTCTTTAATGCCATGAGCAACAAAATCGTTGTGGTGGATTACGGCATGGGGAATCTGCGCTCTGTCGCGCAAGCCCTGCGCCATGTCGCACCCGAAGCCAATGTCATGATCTCCGGCGATATTGCCGACGTGAAGAGCGCCGACCGCCTGGTGTTCCCGGGCCAGGGCGCCATGCGCGATTGCATGCGCTGCCTGCGCGAATCGGGCTTGCAAGAGACCGTGATCGAAGCCTCGAAGAACAAGCCTATGTTCGGCGTGTGTGTCGGCGAGCAATTGCTTTTCGACTGGAGCGAAGAAGGCGATATCCCTTGTATGGGCCTGTTTCCGGGCAAAGTGGTGCGCTTTCGGCTCGAGGACCGCTTGCAGGATGACGGCTCTCGCTTTAAAGTGCCGCAAATGGGCTGGAACCGCGTCAACCAGACCGTGTCCCACCCGTTGTGGCAAGGCATCGCCGACAACAGCTACTTTTATTTCGTGCATAGCTATTACGCGCAACCTGCGGATCGGGCCCACGTTGCCGGCGAAACCCTCTACGGCGACATGTTTTGCAGCGCTATCGCGCGGGATAACATTTTTGCGACGCAATTCCATCCGGAGAAGAGCGCCGCCGCCGGTTTGCAGTTATATAAGAATTTCGTAAATTGGAATCCCTGACAGTTTGCCCAAGGCTTAGCGGAACACCCCCAATCACTTCCACTCTTCTGTAGCCATGCTGCTCATACCTGCCATCGACCTCAAAGACGGTCATTGCGTGCGCCTGAAACAAGGCGATATGGACCAAGCCACCGTATTCTCCGACGACCCAGGCCAAATGGCCCGCCATTGGCTGGCGCAAGGCGCGCGCCGCCTGCATCTGGTTGACTTGAACGGGGCCTTTGCCGGCAAGCCCAAGAACGAGGCGGCCGTGAAAGCCATCATCCGCGCCGTGCGCGACTATGCCGAGGAAAACGACCTCGACGAAATTCCGGTGCAATTGGGCGGCGGCATCCGCGACCTCGATACCATCGAGCGCTTCCTCGACGACGGCTTGAGCTACATCATCATCGGTACGGCCGCGGTGAAGAATCCCGGTTTTCTGCATGATGCCTGCAGCGCCTTCCCGGGCCAGATCATCGTCGGCCTCGATGCCAAGGATGGCAAGGTGGCAACCGATGGCTGGAGCAAGCTCTCGGGCCATGAAGTGATCGACTTGGCCAAGAAGTTTGAAGATTATGGCTGCGAAGCCATCGTTTATACCGACATCGGCCGCGACGGCATGATGGCCGGCGTCAATATCGACGCCACCGTCAAGCTGGCGCAAAGCATGACCATCCCCGTGATTGCCTCGGGCGGCTTGCACAACCTCAAGGACGTCGAAGCCCTGTGCGCGGTGCAGCACGAAGGCATCGACGGCGTGATCTGCGGCCGGTCCATCTACGAAGGCACGTTGGACCTGCGTTCCGCACAGGAGCGCGCCGACGAGTTGAGCGGCGACCTTGAGCAGGAAGTCCCGGACGAATAACCATGGCGCTTGCTAAACGCATCATCCCTTGCCTGGACGTGACCGCCGGCCGCGTCGTCAAGGGCGTCAATTTCGTCGAACTGCGTGATGCGGGCGATCCGGTCGAAATTGCGCGCCGCTATGACGAGCAGGGTGCCGACGAAATCACTTTCCTCGACATCACGGCCACCTCGGACGGCCGCGACCTGATCCTGCCCATCATCGAAGCCGTGGCATCGCAGGTCTTCATCCCCCTGACCGTGGGCGGCGGCGTGCGCGCAGTGGAAGACGTGCGCCGTCTCTTGAATGCCGGTGCCGACAAGATCGGCATCAACAGCGCCGCCGTGGCCAATCCGCAATTGGTCAAGGATGCGGCGCTGAAGTATGGCTCGCAATGCATCGTCGTTGCCATCGACGCCAAGAAGAGCGGCGATGGCCGCTGGGAAGTCTACACTCACGGCGGACGCAAGGCCACCGGCCTCGACGTGGTCGAGTGGGCGCAAAAGATGGAAAACTATGGCGTCGGTGAAATCCTCTTGACCAGCATGGACCGCGACGGCACCAAGTCCGGTTTCGATCTCGCTCTGACGCGTGCCGTGTCGGATTCAGTCAGCGTGCCCGTGATCGCCTCCGGCGGGGTGGGGAGTTTGCAGGATTTGGCCGATGGCATCAAGCTGGGCCACGCCGACGCGGTGCTGGCTGCCTCGATCTTCCACTTTGGCCAGCACACGGTGCAGGAAGCGAAGAATCTCATGGCAGCACAAGGTATTCCAATGAGGCTTTCATGAGCGTCAAAGCCAAGTGGCTGAACAAAGTGAAATGGGATGAGCACGGTCTCGTGCCTGTGATCGCGCAAGAGGCCGGCACCGGCCACGTGCTCATGTTCGCCTGGATGAACCGCGAAGCCCTGGCCAAGACCGTGGAGCTCGGCGAAGCCGTCTACTGGAGCCGTTCGCGCAAGAAGCTCTGGCATAAGGGCGAAGAGTCGGGCCATGTGCAAAAGGTGACCGATATCCGTGTCGATTGCGACGAAGACGTGGTGCTGTTGACCGTCGAGCAGGCCGGCGGAATCGCTTGCCACACTGGCCGGCATTCCTGTTTCTTCCAGCAATTGCAGGGCCGCGATGACGACAGCGATTGGGTCGCGGTCGAACCGGTGTTGAAAGACCCGGAGAGTATTTACAAATGAACCGCCCCGTGTCGTTCCCGTTTTCGTGGAGACGACAGCGGGGCAAATTAACGAAGCCAAGATGAGCGACATCCTTTCCCGCCTGGCCCAAGTCATCGAATCGCGCAAGCTCGCCAACGGCGGTGACCCGGACAAGTCCTACGTTGCGCGCCTGTTCGCCAAGGGCGACGATGCCATCCTGAAAAAGATCGGCGAAGAAGCCACTGAAACCGTCATGGCCGCGAAAGACGCGCGCGTGACGGGCGATGCGGACAAGGTGCTCTACGAATGCGCCGATCTGTGGTTCCATTCCCTGGTCATGCTGGCGCAATTCAACTTGACGCCGCAGCAAGTGCTGGATGAATTGGCAAGGCGCGAAGGCTTGTCCGGCATCGAAGAAAAAGCCATGCGTAAGGTGGAACAGCGCGAGCAAGCCGAAAAGCGTGATTAGTAACGCGGGAATAAACGGGCGGTGAAGCCAGTCAAACATAGGGTAAGGTGAATAGCGTGGACAATTGCATCTTCTGCAAAATTGCAGCCAAGCAGATTCCGTCGAAGACGATTTATGAAGACGAGGACTTGATTGTCTTCCATGACATCAATCCGGCCGCGCCCGTGCACTTTTTGTTGGTGCCCAAGCAACATATTCCGACCTTGGCGGATTGCCGCGAGGAACATTCCGCATTGTTGGGTAAAATGGCTTTATTGGCGCCCAAACTGGCACAAGAACAAGGCTGCGGTTATGTTGCCGGCGCCGGTAACGGCAGCGGCGGCTTCAAGACCTTGTTCAACACAGGCCCCGATGGCGGGCAGGAAGTCTATCACTTGCACATGCACGTGATCGGCGGCCCGCATCCCTGGCGCGGACAGCGTTGATTTGGCGTATAACGGTAATGTGAATATTGGGCGTAAATGCCTGTTCGGGAGAAACATCATGGGTAGTTTGAGTCCTATACATTTATTGCTGTTGCTGCTGGTCGTGGTCGTGATTTTCGGTACCGGCAAACTGCGCAATGTCGGGTCCGACCTCGGCAAGGCGGTCAAGGGTTTCAAGGACGGAATGAGGGGGGAGGAGGACAAGCCTGCCCAATCGCAGTCCGCGCCGCCCCAAGTGGCCGACAAATCGACGGTCGACGTCGAAGTCAAGGAAAAGACGCGTAGCTGATCCGCGAAGCCTGTACTGAAGCGCGGCAAGCATGCTCGATCTCGGTCTTACCAAGCTGGTGATGATAGGCGCCGTGGCGCTCGTCGTCATCGGGCCGGAGAAACTGCCCAAGGTAGCGCGGATGGCAGGGTCCCTGTTCGGCCGTGCGCAGCGCTATATCAATGAAGTCAAGGCTGAAGTCAGCCGCGAGATGGAGATGGAAGAGTTGAACAAGGTGCGCCAGGAATTCCAGCAGGCGGCGTCCGACGTTCAACAGACCATTGCCGGCGGCCTCAGCGAGGCAAGCAATCAGATCAACGGCGTGTGGTCCGATATGCAGGGGGCTCGGGCGGCCGGTGCCCCGGAGACGGCACCCGACGCAGAGCACATCGCCAAAAAGGCCAAGTCCTTCCGGCGCAAGAAGCTGGCGCGCGACGCCGTGCCCTCGTGGTACAAGCAGCAGACCGGGCAAAAGACCCGCGTCACTTCGGCCGCCGCACGCGTGGCGCGCCATCGTCCCGCAGGCATGACGGGCAATCGCACTTTCTTTCACTGACGGCGCCATGGCGGCCGCCTGTCTCACTCCCCGATGACCGAAGACAACAAGGAAGAGAGCGTCGCCGAGACCTTTATCTCGCACCTCGTCGAATTGCGCGACCGCATCGTGCGTGCCGGTGGCGCCGTGCTGCTGGTGTTCATTTGCATGTTCCCATGGTCGAACACGATCTACGACATTCTGGCCCACCCGATGATCGCGGCGCTGCCGGCCGGTTCGAAGATGATCGCCACCGGCGTGCTGACGCCTTTCATGATTCCCTTGAAAGTCACGCTGCTGACGGCCTTTGTGGTGGCGCTCCCTTGGGTGCTGTACCAGGCCTGGGCCTTCATCGCGCCGGGTCTATATGCGCACGAGAAGCGGTTGATCGCGCCGCTGGTGGTGTCCTCCACCGTCCTGTTCGTGGCCGGCATCGCGTTTTGTTATTTCTTCGTCTTCAAGGTCGTGTTCAAGGTCGTGCTGCAATACGCGCCCGAATCGATCAACGTCGCCCCCGACATCGAAAGCTATTTCGATTTCGCGCTGACCATGTTCCTCTGTTTTGGCCTGACCTTCGAAGTGCCCATCGTGGTGGTGGTGCTGGTGCGCATGGGTTTGATCTCGGTCGAAAAGCTCAAGGAGTTCCGCCGCTACGTGATCGTCGGCGCGTTCGTCATTTCGGCCATCGTCACGCCGCCCGATGCGGCGTCGATGCTGATGCTGGCGATTCCGCTGTGGCTGCTGTTCGAGGTGGGATTGCTGGTGGCGCCGCTGTTCGTCAAGATGACGACGGCGCCGGAGGAAGAGTCGGCGTAGCGAAAGAATTGCAGAGTGGAAAAGCCGCAGGCGTGCGTCGCACGCCTGCGGCTTTTCCACTCTGCGAACCTCTATTCTTTTACCGCCTTCGTCTCGGTTTTCACCTGCCGCAACCATGTCACCAGCGGCAAGGCATCCTTGAATGCCGTCGCCAAGTCCTTGCCCAGATCGGCCGGTATCTTGCGCTTGATCGAATAGCTCTTCTCGACCAGGAAATTCTTCAGTTTGATGTGTTCGATATGCGGCGACTCCGCATCGAAACCCTTGGGTGGGCGTGACAGCTTGCTCTCGTCATCGAGCTCGCCGAAAGTCTCAAGCATCTTCTTGTTCTTCACCATCTTGCCGAAGCCCTTGACGTCGACCGCGATGGCATTGCGGATCGAACGGATGCGGTCGGCGGGCGGCATGTATTCGCCGGCGGCCAGTAG
The DNA here is from genome assembly GCA_036384915.1 of Burkholderiaceae bacterium. GTDB lineage: Bacteria > Pseudomonadota > Gammaproteobacteria > Burkholderiales > Burkholderiaceae_D > PKWO01. The sequence continues at coordinate 47,818 of DASVLJ010000049.1, read as the reverse complement.
CAGCATGCCATCCGCATCGATGTGGAAGTAATACATCGGACCGCCGCCCTGGCTCGGCTTTTTCATGCCCGATGCCGTGATGGCGGCCGAGAAGTAAGTCTTGTACGGGCTCTTGTCGTTGGCGAAGCGCACGTCGCGGTTGATGCGGAAGATCGCTTTCTTCGGATTGCAGGCTGCAATCGGCGGATCGAACCTGGCGATGTCGGCGATCAGCTTCGTCACCAGATCGAGGAATTCGGCGCGCAGGATGTCGTAGCGCGGCTTGTTCATCACGAACCAGGCGCGGTTATTGTTCTCCCTCAGTTCGGCCAGGTATTGCGTCAAATCGCGGATATGCACGTCCTGCTCCTTATTCTTCCGGGTTGTCGCCCTGAGGCACCTGTGGTTCGGGCTGCGTACGCTGAATCCTGGGCCGCTTGCCGACTTCCACGTCGACCTTGGTTTCTTCCGTCTTGCGCAATATCGTCATCTGCGCCTTGCTTCCCGGCGCGAGTTGGGCGATGGCATTGAGCATGTCGTTGGTATCGACCACCGGCTTGCCGTTGATGGCCACCAGGATGTCGCCCGGCTTGATGCCGGCCTTGTCCGCCGGGTCGCCCTTGACCACGCCGGCGATGATTGCGCCGCTACGCGTGTTCAAGCCGAAGCTTTCGGCCAGATCGGCGGTGATGTCTTGCGGTTCCACGCCGATGTAGCCGCGTACCACCGATCCGTTGGCGACGATCGATTCGAGCACGGTCTTGGCGGTGGAGCCGGGAATGGCAAACCCGATGCCGAGCGATCCGCCTCCGCGCGAATAGATCGCGGTATTGATGCCGAGCAGGTTGCCGGCGGTATCGATCAGTGCGCCGCCCGAATTGCCCGGATTGATCGCCGCATCGGTCTGAATGAAATTCTCGAAGGTATTGACGCCGAAATTGCGCCGCAGCGCCGACACGATGCCCATTGTCACGGTCTCGCCCACGCCGAACGGGTTGCCGATGGCCAGCACCACGTCGCCGACTTGGGCTTGTTCCGAATGGCCCAGCGCGATGGCAGGCAGATCGGGCAGATCGATCTTGATCACGGCCAGGTCGGTTTCCGGGTCGGTACCGACCAGCTTGGCCACGGCCTTCCGTCCATCGGCCAGCGCCACTTCGATTTCATCGGCCGATTCCACCACGTGGTTATTGGTCAAAATGAAGCCTTCTTTGCTGACGATGACGCCCGAACCCAGGCTCAATTGCTTGTCGTCGCGCTCGTTGAAACGGTCGCCGAAAAACTTGTGCAGGAAGGGATCGTTCGTGAACGGGTTTTTGCCCTGCTTGGTTTCCTTCGAGGTGAAGATATTGACCACGGCCGGCATGGCACGGCGCGCCGCCTCGCGGTAAGAACCCTGGCCCGGAGAACTGCCCGGCGCCGCATCCAGCAACGATAGGTCGTGCGCACGATGGCTGCCTGAAATCCATTCCGGCTTGAGCGTTTTGACGATGAAAAACACGGCCAGACCGACCGTGACGGTTTGCGCGAAAAGAAGCCAGAAGCGTCGCATAGTGCTTGGGAGAGAAAGGACTCGGCAAACGAGCCGCAAGTGAATCGGCAAATTTGAGCCGAAAACGTCCGATATTACCTGTTTTTCAAAAATTTCTGGGTGCGCCCGATAGCGAAGCGCGCACTTTGATCCGGCTCAAACTCTACCAATTTGTTTTTTAACAAGGGCCCGGAGCGTCTATAATCTGTCGGACGAAGAGGATAGCCAGACGCGCCAAGCTTGGCTATCATTATTCGTTGCCTTGAGGAAAACAAGAGGGCCTGCAGCAAGAGAACCTGTCCGAGCAGGTCCGCGCAGGCGCCAATGACGTGAATAACAACGGATAAGCTATGTCGGCATCGGCAACAGCCAACCCCATCAAAGTCTTGATCGTCGAAGACGACGCCGTCACGCGGCGCGCCTTGAGCCTGGCGATCGAATCATCTCCCGAATTGAAACTGGTTGGCGCGCTCGATGCCGTCAAACCGGCGGTCGAATGGCTCGCCACCGGGCAGATCGACGTCTTGCTGACCGACCTCGGTCTGCCCGACGGCACCGGCATCGACGTGATCCGCGCCTGCGTGCGACATCTGCCCAAGTGCGACATCATGGTCATTACGATGTCCTCCGATGACGACAACGTGCTGGCCTGCATCGAAGCCGGCGCTTCCGGCTATGTCTTGAAGGATGCCGGACGGCTCGACGTGGTCAACGCCGTGCTCGAATTGCGCGCCGGCGGCTCGCCGATGAGCCCCATCATCGCGCGCAAGGTGCTGGCGCGCGCCCGTGTGCGTGACGAAGCAAAAAAGGAAGAGGGCTTGGCGGCGGATGCGCCGCCGCCGGTGGCGCTGACCAAGCGCGAAGCCGCCATCCTCGACTTGATCGCGCGCGGCGATTCCTACGGCGATGTGGCCAAGCAGTTGTCGCTGTCGGTGGGCACCGTGCAGACCCACATCAAGAACATCTACGACAAGCTGTCGGTCCATTCGCGCGGCGAAGCCGTGTTCGAAGCACACCGACGTGGCTTGTTGCAGTTGGATGGGGTCAAGGGCAAGGCTTAGGCGCTTCGTTGTAGGTTGGCGCTGAGCGTAGCGAAGCCCAACGTCGGCAGGTCGCTTATCGACCTGTCCCGATATGCGGAACCTTGGTGGCGTTGGGCTTCGCTGCGCTCGGCACCTACTTGCCGATTGGCGACCACCTCCGAAGCCTACTTCTTCAATGAATCCCGAATCTCACGCAACAGCAAAATATCTTCCGGCGTAACTGCGGGCGCAGCGGGCGGTGCCGGCTCTTCGCGCTTGAGCTTGTTGATCACCTGCACCATCTGGAAAATGATGAAGGCCAGGATCAGGAAGTTAAGCGAAATCGTGATGAAATTGCCGTAGGCAAACACGGCGCCGCCTTTTTTCGCTTCCGCCAGCGTCAAGCCGGCGGCTTGTCCGTTCAAGCCGATGTAGTAACTGGAAAAATCCAGGCCGCCGAAAATCTTGCCGACGATGGGCATGATCATGTCTTGCACCAGCGAATCGACAATCTTGCCGAATGCGCCGCCGATGATCACGGCGACTGCCAGGTCCACCACATTGCCCTTGATGGCAAACGCCTTGAAATCTTGCAGCATGCTCATGAGCCATTTCCTCCCTAGTGGATATCAAGTTGGTAGAAGTGTAATGGCAGCGTCAGCTTTTTGCAGCAAAATCGCCATTGGTACCAAGGCGGAGCATCCCGCGGGCTGACAGAGGGCGAAAAGTGCCGGCAAATTGCAATCCGGATACTGAATTGCTTTAAATCAGGGCTTGGCTTCGTTATAATCAAAGGTTGCTGCAAGTTTCATCAGTGGGCACCCAGTGTCGTCAGGTGTGAGTTACCTAGAATCTCGTATAAATTTCGCATTTTCTGATTGGGGTTGGTATGAGTATTGAAAAGCAGGTCGATCCAAGCCGACGCGGTTTGCTCGTCGCAACGTGTGCGGCGGGTGGCGTGGCTGGGTTGGCAACCGGAGCAGCTTTCGTTTCCACTTTTCAGCCGTCTGAGCGCGCCAAGGCTGGCGGTGCGCCGGTCGAGGCGGATATTTCCGACCTCAAGCCGGGCGACATGAAAACCGTCGAATGGCGCGGCAAACCGGTGTGGATCTTGAAGCGCACGCCGGAAATGCTGGAAAGCCTGAACAAGACCGAAGACAAGGTCGCCGACCCCAAGTCGGAAAAAGCTTATTCCATGCCCCTGCCGAAATACTGCAAGAACCAGTGGCGCTCACGCGACGAGCACAAGGAAGTGCTGGTTGTGGTCGGCATCTGCACGCACCTGGGCTGCTCGCCCAACAAGAAATTCGAACCGGGCGCGCAACCCTCGCTGCCCGACGACTGGCAAGGCGGTTTCCTCTGCCCCTGCCACGGTTCGACCTTCGATCTGGCTGCACGCGTGTTCAAGAACAAGCCCGCGCCGGACAATCTCGATGTTCCGCCATACATGTTCCTGTCCGACACCAAGATCCTGATCGGCAAGGATGAAAACGGGGAGGCAGCGTAATCATGGCATTCGTCGAAAAGAAAGTTCCCGCTGACGCTCCCGTGCTCGACAAGGCCCTGGCCTGGGTCGATTCTCGCTTCCCGCTGACCCAACTGTGGGAAACCCAGTGGGGCAAGTACTACGCCCCGAAGAACTTCAACTTCTGGTACATCTTCGGCTCGCTCGCGATGTTGGTGCTGGTGATCCAGATCGTGACCGGCATCTTCCTGGTCATGAACTACAAGCCCGACGCCAACCTGGCTTTTGCCTCGGTGGAAACCACCATCATGCGCGACGTGCCCTGGGGCTGGCTGGTGCGCTACATGCACTCGACCGGCGCTTCGGCCTTCTTCATCATCGTCTACCTGCACATGGCGCGCGGCCTGCTCTACGGCTCTTACCGCAAGCCGCGCGAGCTGATCTGGCTGTTCGGCGTCGGCATCTTCCTGTGCCTGATGGGTGAAGCCTTCATGGGCTACCTGCTTCCCTGGGGGCAGATGTCTTACTGGGGCGCTCAGGTGATCGTCAACCTGTTCGGCGCGATCCCCGTCATCGGCCCGGAACTCTCGCTCTGGATTCGCGGCGACTACGTCGTCTCCGACGCCACCCTGAACCGTTTCTTCTCGTTCCACGTGATCGCCATTCCTTTGGTACTGCTCGGCTTGGTTGCGGCGCACTTGATCGCCCTGCATGAAGTGGGTTCGAACAACCCGGACGGCGTCGAAATCAAGGAAAACCTCGATGCGGAAGGTCACCCGATCGACGGCATCCCCTCGCATCCGTACTACACGGTGCACGACATCTTCGGCGTGTCGATCTTCCTGCTGATCTTCTCGATCGTCGTGTTCTTCGCGCCGGAAATGGGCGGCTACTTCCTCGAAGCCAACAACTTCGTGCCGGCCGATTCGCTCAAGACTCCGCTGCACATCGCCCCGGTCTGGTACTTCACGCCGTTCTACTCCATCCTGCGCGCCACCACCTCGCAATTCGTCTATGCGCTGGAAGCCGGTGTCGCCGCCTATGTCGGTCTGATCTACCTCAAGTCCAACCTCTCGGGCTTCTGGAAGACCTTGGCGCTGGTCGCCGGCGTGGCCATCATCGGCGCATTCAACGTCTTCGAAGCGAAATTCTTCGGGGTGGTGCTGATGGGCGTTTCAGTCATGATCCTGGCGGGTTTGCCCTGGCTCGATCATTCGCCGGTCAAGTCGATCCGCTATCGTCCGAGCTGGCACATGTATGTGTACATCCTTTTCGGCATCACATTCCTGGTGCTCGGCTATCTCGGCGTCAAGCCGCCGACCGTGACAGGCACGCTGATCTCCCAGATCTGCACGTTCATCTACTTCGGCTTCTTCCTCTTGATGCCGTGGTGGAGCGCCATGGGCACCTTCAAGCCCGTGCCGGCCCGTGTCACCTTCCACGCGCACTAAGCAGAAAAGGATAACCAATGAACCTGCTGAAAAAACTCTTGATCGCGTTGGCGCTGCTGCCGGCATTGGCGATGGCCGAGGAAGGCTTCCAGCTTGATCGCGCGCCGGACCAGACCAAGGATCTCGCCTCGCTGCAGCGCGGCTCCAAGCTGTTCGTCAACTACTGCCTCGGCTGTCATGCGGCCTCGTCGATGCGCTATAACCGCTTGCGCGACATCGGGCTCGACGAAGACACCATCAAGGCCAACTTATTGTTCACCGGCGACAAGGTGGGCGACTTGATGACCATTGCCATGCCGCCCAAGGACGCCAAGCAATGGTTCGGCGCCACGCCGCCCGACCTCTCCGTGATCGCCCGCTCCAGGGCGACCGAAGACGCCAGCGGCGCGGATTGGCTCTACACCTACCTGCGCACCTTTTACAAAGACGACACCCGCCCGACCGGCTGGAACAACATGGTGTTCCCCAACGTCGGCATGCCGCACGTGCTCTGGGAATTGCAAGGTGTGCAAAAACCCGTCTACGTAAAAGCCCAAGGTGAAGGCAAGGAAGCCAAGGAAGAGGAAAAGTTCGACCATTTCGAAATGGTTCAGCCGGGCAAGATGTCCAAGGCCGAATATGACCGTGCCGTTGCCGACCTGGTTGCCTACCTCCAGTGGATGAGCGAACCGACCGCCGAACTGCGCCACCAACTCGGTGTTTGGGTTGTGCTGTTCCTGGGCTTGCTGGTGGTCCTGTGCTGGCGCTTGAATGCGTCATACTGGAAAGAAGTCAAATAAAGAAAGTTTGGCGCCCGCAGCCGCGGGCGTTGTGTGTCCGGGGTGGGTCTTAACAGACCGCACCCCTTTGTTTCTAAGGAACTGCTGAGATGATGGTTCTCTACTCGGGTACGACGTGCCCATTTTCCCAACGCTGCCGCCTCGTTTTGTTCGAGAAAGGCATGGATTTCGAAGTGCGCGATGTCGACTTGTTCAACAAGCCGGAAGACATCTCGACCATGAATCCCTACGGCCAGGTGCCCATCCTGGTCGAGCGCGACCTCATCCTGTACGAGTCGAATATCATCAACGAATACATCGACGAGCGCTTCCCGCATCCGCAGCTGATGCCGGCGGACCCGCTCATGCGCGCCCGTGCCCGCCTGATGCTGTTCAATTTCGAAAAGGAGCTGTTTGTCCACGTGCATACGCTGGAGAACGAAAAGGCCAAGACCAACGACAAGGCGCACGACAAGGCTCGCGCCGAAATCCGTGACCGCCTGACTACGCTGGCCCCCTTGTTCCTCAAGAACAAGTACATGCTCGGCGACGACTTCTCCATGCTCGACGTGGCCGTGGCCCCGCTGCTGTGGCGCCTCGATCATTACGGCATCGAACTGTCGAAGACGGCTGCGCCGCTGATGAAGTACGCCGAGCGCATCTTCTCGCGCCCGGCCTATATCGAAGCGCTGACGCCTTCGGAAAAAGTAATGCGTAGATAAGCTGCATAAGCTACGTATGCTCGCGCCGGCACCGCCCGGCGCGGCTACGCTGCAGCACAGAGCCTCCATGTCAGAAATTTCCACCAAGCCTTACCTGCTGCGCGCCATCTACGAATGGTGTACCGACAATGGCTATACGCCCTACCTGGCAGCCATGGTCGACAGCCACACCCGCGTGCCGCGCGAGTTCGTCAAGGATGGCGAGATCGTCCTCAACATTAGCTTCACGGCCACCAGCGGCTTGAAGATGGATAACGACCTGATCCATTTTTCCGCCCGCTTCGGCGGTGTGGCGCGCGACATCGTTGTCCCGGTGGAAAACGTGGTCGCCATCTATGCCCGCGAAAACGGCCAAGGCATGGCCTTCGACGTGGTGCGCCCCAAGCCTGGCGCGGAAACCCCGACCGAGTCGCCCATCGCCACGACGCCCACGGCACCATCCACGCCCTCGCTGACGGCAGTGCCTAGCAGCGGCGAAGAGCAAGGGGAAACCAAGCCGGGAGACAGCCCGGAACCGCCTGAACCGCCGAAAAAGGGCGGCAAGCCTACACTTACGCGCATCAAGTGAGTATAATAACGGGTTGAAGTTTTACGCCGGCTTAGCTCATTAGGTAGAGCAGTTGACTTGTAATCATCAGGTGGCCAGTTCGAATCCGGCAGCCGGCACCAAATAAACGCCCCGTGTAGAGATGCACAGGGCGTTTTTCTTTAAAGGCCGGCCAATCTGTGGTCTTGCCGCGCAGGCGCCGGCACACCGGCTGAAAATTCTCCATCCGCATCCAAGTCCAGTCCATTCTGATGTCGGTCGCAAGCCGCGAAGACAGAGAAAGTTCAATTGGGCAATATCTGCATCGGAAAATAGCTTCAAATCTTGAAGTGCGCGAATGGTTCTCTGCATCCCTGCATAGCGTTCGTTGTTGAGAAGGTTAAATCCGCTATTTTTAAAATTTCTCAAATTTTAGAATGGCGCAACCATACCATTTCTCTTATTTCATCAAGTATAATTGTCGCCCGAAGTAACAAGAGGTCGCGTTGATTGGCGACTTCCTGGCCTGTGTATCGACGCCCTGCTTGAGAGCAAGCAGGGCGTTTTCATGCAAATTTCCCATCCATTCACTCATCACTACATCGCCTCCATGACAACTGCTTCCAGCTATAGCGCTTTGGTACAAGAGCTTTACGTTGCTTACTTTGGCCGTCCCGCAGATGCGGCAGGCTTGGCCAATTTTGAAAACGCGCTGCTGGCGGCAAATGCGCCGACCGATGCCGCCGGCCTGGCATCGGCCTACGGCACCAATGCCGCGGTCAAAGGCTTGATCGACAGTTTCGGCACCAGCGCGGAATCCGTAAAGCTGTATGGGGCCGTCAGTAGCGACCTGGCCAGCGCGGAGGCTTTCGTCACTGCGGTTTTCGAGCATGTCCTGAACCGTGCGCCGGCAGCGGCAGGCTTGGCATTCTGGTCGAATGCAATCCTGACCGGCAGCCTCTCCGTCGGCAATGCCGCACTGTCGATTGCCGTCGGTGCGCAGACCAATACCACGGCGCAAGGCAAGCTCGACGCGGAAGCCGTGGCCAACAAGCTCTCCGTCGCCGCCGAATTCACGGCTGCGGTAGGCGATGCCGCGGGCGTGAACGAATACAAGGGTTCTGCCGCTGCGGACATCGGCAGGGCATTGCTGGCAAACGTCAATAGCGCGACTGACCCGGTGGCGTACCAGACCAGCGTGCAAAGCGCGGTCACCAGCCTGCTCGGTGCCGGGGCGCCCTACAACCTCACGACTGGCATCGACAATCTGACCGGTACGACCAGCAATAATCTGTTCAATGCCGTGCTGGACAACGCCGCCGGCATCGCAGCCGGCGGAGCGGCTGCCACGCTCAATTCAGGAGATACCGTCGTCGGCGGCCCGGGCGTAAATACCCTGAACATCAACGACGAAGGCTTGGGTGCTTCCCTGGCGATTCCCAAGAACCTCAACCTCACGAATATCACGGATTTGACCATTGCGTCGAGCGAGGCCATGGGCGTGCAGGACTTCAGCACGTGGTCGGGTTTGAATGCGGTGGTCGTGACCAAGTCGGTCGGCAGCGCGGCGGTCACGGTAGGGAACGCTACCAGCCTGAACTTTACCGATACCGGCGCGGCCGGTTCCATATCGACGGTTGGCGGCTCCAGCGTCGCCATCCATACCGATGCCGCGCACTCGGTAAGTGTGAAGGGCGGTTCCGGCACTGCCTCGGTCACGGTTACCGGCGGGATGAACATCCAGATCGTCGATGGCAACTATGGCACAACCGGCGCGAACTCGATTGCCAGCGTGGCAGTCACCAATCCGGCCAATTCCGTGACGATAGAGAGCTCGGCGCTGACCGCGCTTTCCGTTACCGGAGCCAAGAATGGAGCGGTACAATTGCTGACCGGTGCCGCCAATGCCCTTGCCCTCAGCCTGAACGGCGACAGCAACACCATCGTCAATGAGAATGCCAGATCGCTGGCCTTGACGACCTCGGGCGCGGCGTCCACGGGCATCGACCTTGAGGCTCCCTCGGCGACATTGATTGCCTTGTCGCTGGGCGCGAACCTGACGCTGCCCTCGCTGACTGCGACGAACGCGGCGAGCATGACCATCTCCGGAGCCGGTTCCTTCAGCGGAGATTTGCGCAACCTTGCTTCGTCCTCGGCAATCGATGCCAGCAAGTCGAGCGGCACCATTACCGCCACCATCGGCGCGCAAGCGTCCTTCCACGGCGGTTCGGGCCAGGTGCAACTGACCGAAACGACCGCGCCCACGGTGACGCTCGATGGCGGTAGCGCCGTCGGCAACACGATCAACTTCCAGAATGTGACGGTACCCTCCAATACGGTACTGGCAGCGGTCAAGGACTTTGCAACATGGGAAATTTCGGGCACGAGCTCCGGCACGTTCGATATGAAAAACGCAGTTGGAGTGCAGGCGCTGGACGTGCAAGGGCTGGGCGGCAACCTTGCCATTGCCAATGCCGCCGCGACGTTGCCGCTGACGATCAATCTGGCTTCTGGCAGCTCCTACGGCATCAAGTTTGCCACCGCCGATAGCGCCGGCGCGTCCGACACCGTGGCAATCAGCCTGGGCTCGACCACCAGCCCGGCGCAAAGCATGGGCGCGCTTACGCTGCAGGACGCGTCCGGCAACGGCATCGGTGCCTTGACCCTGGCATCCAATTCCAATGGCAGTGTCGCCAATACCATCGCTTCGCTCAACGACTCGAATTTGCGCGCATTGACGCTTTCGGGCAATACCGCAGTCGACGTAGCCGGAACCCTGACCGATACGGCGACTTCGCTGACGATCACCAATAGTGCCGGCACTTCGGCCTCGATCCTGGCCGGGCTGACCGACACTGCGCTCACCAATTTGAACTTCGCCGGCAGCCAGGCGACGCAGATCAACGCTGTGAGCACGATTGCGCCGAATGTCACGCTGAGCAATACCGGGTCGGGAGCCGTCACCATTTCCGCATTCACCGACGGCGCACTCGTCAACCTGACGGCCGGCGACACCTCGGGAGGCACGATTTCCGCCGGTAACATCACGGCAGCGGGATTGCGCAATCTCACGTTGACCGCTGGCGCCCAGCTAACTGTTGTGGGCGATGCTTCCACCGCAGGCATCACGGTCAGCGGCAGCAACGACAATGCTGCGGTTTCCTTCACCTCGATTGGCGCGACAGCATCGGGCGCGACCGACTCCGTGACGCTGGGGAACGGCAGCGACCAGGTTACCCTTGGCGCAGGCGTCGCCGGGTCAACCCAGAGCATCGCGGTGGGGACGGGCATCAACGACGTGATTGCGTCGAGCACGCAGGGCAAGCTCAGCGTTACGCTTGGCTCGCCCACTTCGGGCACGGATAGCGTCACGGCCAGCGGCAATGGTGCAGCGGTCAATATCACGGCCGGCAACGGCAGCAACCATCTGGTATTGAGCGGTAGCGGCGACACCGTGAGCATCGGCGCCGGCACCGGTGCCAATACGATACAGACGGGTACGGCGGCCAGCGGGGCCGTCTCGTTTGCAACGCATACCGCGTCCGACGTGCTGCAAGTCGGCGCCATCAACCAAACCAGCGGAGCGGCACCCATTACGATTGTGCCGGCGGCCACCGGCGTTCCGGCGCATCTGGCCGGCTCGCTGGTGGTGACGGGCATGAACGCCGCAGCGACCGACAGTATCGTCTTTGGCAACGGCACCATCAGCGCCGTCGAACAGGTAACGGTGACGGAAGTGCAAAGCGCAGGAGCGGACACCTCCAGCCTCGCCGGCTGGATTGCTGCGGCAACGGGCAAAAACGGCGTCGTGCCGCAAAGCGCGGGCGGCGTGGTCTGGTTCCAGCAAGGCGGCAACACGTATGTGATCGATACCGCATCCGCAGGCGACGCGGGCGTCCTCAATGGCGGCGACTCCGTCATCGAATTAACGGGGGCCGGCTACAGCTTCGGCAGCACATCCATCGGTACGAACGGCACCTTGCTGCTCAACGGCGGCAGCGGCAACAGCACGCCTGCCACGGCCGTCTTTACGCTGACTACGGGTACCGATAGCTTCACCGGCAATGCCTTGACCAACACCTTCAACGCCACCTTGGGCAACGGTGCCACGCTTAATGCGGGCGACGTGTTGACAGGTGGTGCGAGCGGTTCGGTGAATATCCTGAACATTGTCGATTCGGGCACCGGCGGGACCATGGCCATTCCCGGCGGCGCCACGATCGGCGGCATGACTGTCTTGAATATCCAGTCGAGCGAAGCCGTGGGCGGAGACTACTCGTCCTGGAGCAAACTCGGCACGCTCAATGTGACCGCTTCGGTCGGTACCGATAACGTCACCGTCGGCAACAACGTCAACGTGACCATCGTCGATGCCGGCACGACCGTCGATTTGACTGGCGGCAAGGGGGCCCTGATCCAGGATGCCAACTTCGGCACCGCCACAACGAACACCCTGGCTACGGCCGCCCTGACCAATCTCTCCAGTACCGCAACGCTGGACAGCAATGCGCTTGCTTCGCTGACCATCGCCGGCTCGGGCTTCGGTGCAACGGTCAATGCGGCAGCCGGCACCCGTACGCTTGGCTTGACGCTCGACGGTGCAGGCGGCGGCACATTCACCGATGCGACAGCCACAACTGTCAATATCACAGCAGCTACTTCGCAATCAAACCAGGCGATGTTCTCGTTCGCTGCGGCCACGGGCATCGCCGTGAGCGATTCAGCCGGCCTCAACGATTCGCAAACCCCATGGACGGCACAACAGTCCTTCAGTGCCGCGAATGCCGGCACTTTGACCCTGAGCGGCGCGGGCCTGTTCGCGGCCAACCTGAGCGGCCTGAAAGCCACCGCAACGATCGATGCTTCCGCGTCGTCCGGTACCATCGATGTCGCGCTGGCTGCGGGCCAAAGCTTCACCGGCGGCAGCGGTGCCGACCTGATTGCCGTGACGGGAACGCCGACCGGCATTATCGACGGCGGAACGGCCGTAGGTAACGAGATTGTGCTCGTCAACGACGGCGCTGCCAGCGTCAGCGCATTGGCTCACGTTTCGCATGTGGAAATTCTCGGCGTTTCCGGCAGCACCAGCGGCACGTTCGACATGGCGAGCTACACCGGCGGAACTTCCGTGACGTCGTTCGATGTGAACCAGGACACGGCCGGCGCACCGATAGTCTTCACCAATGCAGCGCAGGGCAGCACCCTGCGCATCGAAGGCTCTTTCGGCAACAATGTGACGCTGCAAACGGCAGACATTACCGGTTCGTCCGACGCAGTTGTGCTGACTTTAGGCACGGGGGGAGGCGGCGCGGCGACGGTGAACCAAGTGACCTTGATGGACGGTCTCAGCGTCGGCTTGGGAAGCGTTTCGCTTCACGCGTTGTCTGCGACCACCATTTCGACCTTGTACGATACCAATATCGGCATGCTCAATTTCTCCGGCAGCGCGACCACGATTGGAACCTTGCACGATGCCCATAGCACCTTGACCGTGTCCAGCAGCGACACGGCAGCCACGATTTCGGCGCTGACGGTAAATTCCCTCAATACGCTGACGATGACGGGTGCAGCGGGAGAGAATTTCGGCACCATCTCGAGCACGGCAAGCACTCTGGAATTCGACGACAACAATGCCGCAGCCATCGTTATCGGCACGCTGTCGGACAGCCAGCTCTCGACCCTGACCTTGCAAAACAGCGTCAACACCAGCAATGGCACTTTCTCGCTCACTTCCGGGCTCGATGCGCCGCTGATGAACCTGACGTTGAACGGCAACGTCGGGCTGACGGTTGTCGACAGTGCGACACCGAGCGGCGCCACCGGCATCACCGTCGCGGGCCAGACCGACAACGCCGTGGTATCGTTCTCTGCCTCGGATGCTACGCCATCGGGTACCACGAACAGCATCACGCTCGGCGATGGCAACGACACCGTCAACCTGAGCGGCGGTGCGGCCGGTTCCACGCACTCGATCATCTTGGGCAAAGGCGCCGACAGCGTGACCGACGGCACCGCAGGCACGTCCAACATCACGGTGACCGGCGCGAACGGCCTGGCCGAGCACGAAACGGCCAATGCCGCTGCAAGCGTCAGCTTCACCCTTGGTGACGGCAACAACACGGCGTCGGCCCTGAACGCGACGACCGTGTCGATCACGGCCGGCAACGGCAACAACGGCATCACGGTCTCGGCAGCCACGACGCTGACGGTCAGCGCGGGCAACGGCGCCAACACGATCAGCGCGACGGCGGCCGGCGCAAGCGGCAGCATCACCGTCGGCACCGGCGCGAATACGATCGCCATCGGCGATACGGGCAACATGAGCATCACTCTGGGCGCCCATACCGGCGTCGATGCGATCACGGTCGGCGTGAACGCCAGCAATACCGCGATCAGCTCGATTGCCGGTACGCAAGCGGGCGATACGCTGACGTTCTCGGGCGACTCCGCCGGAGGTGCACTGCATGCGACGCAATCTACGGACGTCACGGCGAACTCGGGCAACATATCGAACCTGTCGGACTGGATCAGCGCTTCCCTGGCGAATTCGGCGCAGCACCAGGTGGCGTGGTTCCAGTTCGGCGGCAATACGTATCTGGTCGAACAATCTGCGACAGGTAATGCGCAGACGCTGACGGGAGACACTATCATTGAACTGATCGGCGCGCATGACCTGAGCACTGCGTCCTTTACGGGACACGCGCTGACCCTGGCGTAGTACGAAGCCGCAAGCCGGCTCGTGTCACACCCCCGGAAAAAACGTCCCACGGCTTGCAACCTGGGGCGTTTTTCGCTCAACTGAAATTGATAAGGTCGATCCGGGGCTTCGTGTTTATGAACCGAATGCGATATTTCGGGCGAATGGACTGCGACCGTGCATCCAGGGATCGAATGGACCCGTATCCGTTTGACTTCATTCGAAATCTACAAAGACGGGCAGTTTTATGTCGGAAAAGCGTGGCGCCTTCCGTCGTATGTGACTGTATCCCACGGTCCTGAGCAATAATTTCGTATCCATAGCAATCCCTTCCCAGCTCAGAATAGGCGCTCTCGATGCAGTGTCCAACGGGGATTGCGTCAAGGGGATTGAATAACGCCCCGATAAACGGGGCGTTAATGGTTTAGTTCACAGGATTTCCATCCACATCAATCTTATGCACCTCCCCAAGGTTAAGCTTCCGCACCCCGGCTTCAACCTTGCTCATATCTCCCACCACAATCCAGACCAGCCGATCCGGCAGAATCGCCTGCTTCGCCTCGGCGTTGACTTGCTCCGGCGTCAGCGCCAGCACCTTGGCCGTGACGGTGTTGAAGTAATCCAGCGGCAGCTTGTATTGCAGCACGCTGGCATAGGTGCGGGCTACGGCGCCGTCGGTTTCCATGGCGCCGGGGAGGGCCAGGGTTTCGTTGGCTTGGGCGTTCTTTAATTCTTCCGCCGTGATCGGCTTGGTGCTTACTATGCCGTGGTATTCCTTGGCCAGTTCTGCCATGGCTTCCTCGGTTTTGTCCGATTGCACCGGTGAGAAGCTGGCGTAGATGCGCTGGCTTTCGCCGTTGATCAGCTGCGCGCGCACGCCATAAGACCAATGTTTGTCTTCGCGCAGGTTCATGTTGATGCGGGCGCTGAAGCTGCCGCCGAATACTTCGTTGGCCAGCGCCAGCGGGATGGCGTCCGGTGCGTTCATCGGCGGGGCGAGTTGCGCGGCGACGATCACGCTTTGTTGCGAGCCGGGGCGGTCCAGCAGGTAGACCACGCTCTTTTCCGGTTGCGCTGCATGCGGGATGGTTTTCTTCGGTACTTCGCCTGCGGTCCAGCCGGCGAATGCTTTCTCTACCAGCGGTTTCACTTCGGCTAGCGTGGTGTCGCCCACAACCAGCAGCGTGGCGTTGTTGGGCTTGAACCAGGCCTTGTGGTAATTGACGAGGTCGTCGCGCGTCATTGTAGCGACGGCTTCTGCGCTGCCGTTGCCCGATAGCGGATAGCCGTAGGGGTGGTTTTTACCGAACAGCAGTTCCGGCAACACACGCGTGGCCATGGAACTCGGCGTAGTCTTTTCGCGGGCGATGGCGGCCAGCCGGTCTTTTTTCAGGCGTTCGAAATCGGCTTGCGCGAAGGACGGGTGCAGGATGACGTCGGCATAGATGTCGAGCGCCTGCGGCATGGTGGCCTTCAAGGTGTTGAGGTTGACGAAGGCGCCATCGAGGTTGACCGAGCTGCCGTATTCGGCGCCGAGCGCTTCGAATTCTTCACCGATCTTGAGCGCGTCGCGCTTGGTTGTGCCTTCGTCGAGCATGGCATTGGTCAGGCTGGCCAGGCCGGTCTTGTCCGGCGTGTCGGATGCATAGCCGGCATCAACCATCAACGAGAAATCGACCACCGGCGCGCTGTGGCGCTCGGCTACGACGAGTTTCAAACCATTGGGCAGCGTGGCCGTCTGCATGGCGGGCAGGTTCAGCGATTCGGCATGGCCTTCCGTGGGGCCCTTGCTGCGGTCCAGCTTGGCCGTGGTGGAGAGATTGGACGGGTAGGGCGTGACCGTCAGCACATAGTCGCCGTCGGAGAGCCATTGGTTCATGGCTTTCTTGACCGAGGCCGGCGTGGCCGCCTTGATCTGCTTCAGGTAATCCTTATAGCAATCGGGCTTGCCGGTGAAAGTGGTGCAGCGTGCCAGCAAGTCGCTCTTGCCGCCGAAGCCGCCTATGCGTTCGACGATGCGCGTGTAATCGGCCAGGATGGCGGTCTTGGCGGTTTGCAGTTCGGCTTCGCTCACGCCGTCCTTCAGCATCTTTTGCAGTTCTTCGTCGCCTTCTTTTTCCATCCTGGCGAGGTCGCCGCCGGGTTGCGCCGTCAGGCTGATCGTGAAGATGCCGGCGATTTCGCGCGATTCGTTGTAGGCCGATACGCCGGTGGCCACCTGGTCCTTGTACACCAGGCGCTTGTACAGCCGCGACGTCTTGCCGTCGCCCAGGATGTGGGCGGCCAGGTCCAGCGTGGCCATGTCCGGGGTGCCGAATCCAGGCACGTTCCAGGTGCGGTAGACGCGGCCCTGCGGCACGCGGTCGGCCACGGTGCCGCGGTGCGTGCCGGTGCGCTTGGCGATCCATTCTTCCTGGTGCGCCAAGGGCGGGCCGGCCGGGATGTCGCCGTAGTATTTCTCGACCTTTTCCTTCGCCTGCTCGGGCGTGATGTCGCCGGCCAGCACCAGCACCACGTTGTTCGGCCCGTAGTTGGTCTTGAACCAATCCTGCACGTCCGCCATTGAGGCGGCGTCGAGATCGGCCATCGAGCCGATGGTGGTCCAGGAATACGGGTGGCCCGCCGGGAAAGTATTTTCGGTCAGCAGTTGGCGCGTCACACCATAGGGCTGGTTCTCGCCCTGGCGCTTTTCGTTTTGCACCACACCGCGCTGCAGGTCGAGTTTCTTTTGGTCGAGCACGGGTAAGAGATGGCCCATGCGGTCGCTTTCGGCGAACAGCGCGTAGTCCAGCATCGAGGTCGGCACGTTTTCGAAGTAGTTGGTGCGGTCGGTGTTGGTCGTGCCGTTCATGTCGGTTGCACCGATGCGCTGCAGGGCCGAGATGTAGACATGGTCGAAGTTTTCGCTGCCTGAAAACATCAGATGCTCGTACAGGTGGGCGAAGCCGGTCTTGCCCGGTTTTTCATTCTTGGAGCCGACGTGGTACCAGGTGTTGACGGCCACCACGGGCGTCTTGTGGTCTTCGTGCACCAGCACGGTCAAGCCGTTCTTCAGCTTGAACATGGTGTAGGGGATATCGGGGATGGCGATGTCGACCGTCGGCTTGGTTTCTGTTTTTGCCGCAACAGCGTGCGCGGCCGGCAGCAGGGCAAATACGAGGGCAGGTGCGAAAGCAAGGGCAAGGGCGCGTCTGATACTCATGCGGGTCTCCTGGAGTCGCGTGTCAGGGTTGTCGGACGTAGTTATGGAAATGCCTGAACCACATGGTCCAGGCATTCGTGCTTCGACAACGATTATATGAGTTTCAAACGGCGGGGTGTCAAACAGCCGCTCCCCGATGATCCGCGATGCTGTTTAGCAGCTTGGCACGTTGTTCGGCCCAACGGTATAAGTCGGCGCGGTGGTCGTGGTGGCAGGTTCGGTGTACATCGCGTAGCAAGTTGCGCCGGTGGGCGTATTGGCAACGCTGTTGGGGATGACGGCGATTTGGGTTGCCGAAGTCGCCGGGGCATTGGCGCTGCCGCTTGAGCCGGGGGGGATGATGGTGTAGTCGGTGGTGTTGATGCCCGCCGCCGCGACGAAGCCGGCATCTGCCTTTGGATAGCCCGATACGGCGCTGGTGGCGTAGGTGATGGTGGCGCCTTCCACGATGATGGTGGTGGGCGGCGGGGCGGTCACGAGCCATTTACCATGCGCCATGACCGCGGTGGATGTGAACGCGCCTTTCACCCCATTCAAGGACGCGATGCGCGCGTCGGAGGCAAGGCTCAGGAATTTGGGCAAGGCGGTCGCGGCCAGGATGCCGAGGATGAGGATCACGACGATCAATTCGATCAAGGTGAAGCCGGCTTGCAGAGTGGTGGCGCGTTTTTGCATGGTTATCCTCATGGGGCTTGACGCTGCGCCTGTTTTGATTGGGGCGCTGGAATTCTGCAGGGTAACACCCTATGTGCGTGCCATCAAATCTTTATGGTGGAAAGGCGGCGGTAAGGGCATTCCGCGCAACAATGTTTCCATGTGGAAATTGCGCTCAAGCTTCCGGCTTCAAGCCATTCCAGCGCGGCGTCAGCGTATGCGGGATGTCGAACAGGTCGAGCACGCGGCCTATGGTGTGATCGACCATGTCGTCCATGGTCTGCGGCTTGTGATAAAAACCTGGCAGCGGCGGGAAGATGATGCCGCCCATCTCGGTCACCGCAGTCATGTTGCGCAGGTGGGCCAGATTGAACGGGGTTTCGCGCACCATCAGCACGAGCTTGCGCCGTTCCTTGAGGATCACGTCGGCCGCGCGCGCGATCAGGTTGTCCGACAAGCCGTGCGCCACGGAAGCCAGCGTTTTCATCGAACAAGGGGCGACGATCATGCCGTCGGAAAGGAAGGAGCCGCTGGCAATCGCGGCACCGATGTCGCGCGGGTTGTGCACGTGATGCGCCAGCGCTTCGGCATCCTTGCGGCTCATGCCAAGTTCCTGATGCAGATTCAGGACGCCGGCATCGGACACAACCGCGTGCGTTTCCATGCCCGGTATGGCGGATAGCGCCTGCAACAGGCGCACGCCGTAGACTGCACCCGTCGCGCCGGTGATGGCGACGATCAGGCGCCGCGCTTGGCTCATATCAGGCGTTTAGCAAGGTCTGCAATTCGCCCGATTCATACATTTCGCCCAGAATGTCCGAACCGCCGATGAATTCGCCCTTGATGTAAAGCTGGGGGATCGTGGGCCATTGCGAAAAATCCTTGATGCCCTGGCGCACTTCATCGTCTTCCAGCACGTTGACCGTGACCAGGTTTTGCACGCCGGCCGCCTTCAGCAACTGCACGGCACGGCCGGAAAAGCCGCATTGGGGAAATTGGGCAGTGCCCTTCATGAACAAGACGACCGGGTTGCTGGTGACGGTCTCTTTGATCCAGGTTTGTACGTCGCTCATTGCATTCTCGCTAATGTTAATCGCTATTCGTGGCACGCCCGAACCCTCGCTTTTGCGAGGGCGGCAGGTAAGTGATATGCCATCATTATAGGTAATTCCAAGCGGCATCGCCGGAATTGGCAAACTGTCATCGCTTCAATTTGGCAAACGCCGCAGCCATCGCATTGTTGGCAGGCGCGGCCTGGCGCGACTGCTGCGATTGATGCTGCGCCAGCCGTTTGGCATCATTGCGGTCTCCGCGCTGCTCGGGTTTCGAGCCCGGCGCAGGCGCGCTATCGTTCAGACGCATGGTCAGCGCAATGCGCTTGCGCTTCTCATCGACTTCCAGCACCTTGACCTTCACCACCTGGCCGGCCTTGACCACGGTATGCGGGTCCTTGACGAAGGTATTCGACAGCGCCGAGATGTGCACGAGGCCATCCTGGTGCACGCCGATGTCGACGAAGGCGCCGAAGGCTGCCACGTTGGTTACCACGCCTTCGAGGATCATGTCGGGGCGCAAGTCCTTGATCTCTTCCACGCCATCCTTGAAGGTGGCGGTCTTGAATTCGGGGCGCGGGTCGCGACCAGGTTTTTCCAGTTCCTTCAGGATGTCGGTCACGGTGGGGACACCGAATTTTTCATCGGCATATTTGGCGGCCGAGAGCGACTTCAGCAGGCGTTCGTCGCCGATCACGCTTTTCACATCCTTCTTGATGTCGGCCAGGATCTTTTCCACCACGGGGTAGGATTCCGGGTGCACGGCGGAAGCGTCGAGCGGATTGGCGCCGTTCATCACGCGCAGGAAGCCTGCTGCCTGCTCGAACGTCTTGTCGCCCAGGCGCGGTACCTCGCGCAAGCCGGCGCGCGAGCTGAACATGCCCTTCATGTCCCGGTAGCTGACGATGCTTTGTGCGACGCTCGCATTCAAGCCCGAGACGCGAGCCAACAGCGGCGCCGAAGCGGTGTTCACGTCCACGCCCACGGCATTGACGCAATCTTCGACGACGGCATCGAGCGAGCGCGCCAATTGGGTTTGGCTCACGTCATGCTGGTATTGACCGACGCCGATCGATTTCGGATCGATCTTGACCAGTTCGGCCAGCGGGTCTTGCAGACGGCGAGCGATCGAGACCGCGCCGCGCAGCGACACGTCCAATTCGGGCAATTCGCGCGAAGCGAATTCGGAGGCGGAATACACCGAGGCGCCGGCTTCGGACACCACGATCTTGGTCAGCTTCAGTTCGGGCGCCAGCTTGATCAAATCCTGCGCCAGTTTGTCGGTTTCGCGGCTGGCGGTGCCGTTGCCGATCGAGATCAGCGAAACCTTGTGCTTGGCGGCCAGCAGGGCCAGCGTGTGCAGCGAACCATCCCAATCGTTGCGCGGCTGGTGCGGGTAGATGGTGGCGGTATCGACCACCTTGCCCGTGGCATCGACCACGGCCACCTTCACGCCCGTGCGCAGGCCCGGGTCCAGGCCCATGGTGGCGCGCGGGCCGGCCGGGGCGGCCAGGAGCAAATCCTTGAGGTTGCGCGCGAATACGTTGATCGCTTCGATCTCGGCCTTTTCGCGCAGCGTGGTCATGAGTTCGGTTTCGAGATGCATGAACACCTTCACGCGCCAAGTCCAGCGCACGGTGTCGGATAGCCACTTGTCGGCCGGCCGGCCCTGATTCGAGACGCCGAAGCGTGCGGCGATGCGGCCTTCGCAGGGGTTGTGCGGCGCATCCCATTTCGGCTTTTCCTCTTCGCTATCCAGGCGTAGCGTCACCGTCAGCATTTCTTCGCGGCGGCCGCGGAACAGGGCCAGCGCGCGGTGCGACGGGATGGTGGCCAAGGTTTCGGAATAATCGAAATAGTCGGCAAACTTTTCGCCGGCATCCTGCTTGCCTTCAACCACTTTCGACTCGACCACGCCATGTTCGTTGAGATAGCTGCGCAACTCCTGCAGCAGCGCGGCGTCTTCGGAGAAGCGCTCCATCAGGATCTGCCGTGCGCCGTCCAACGCGGCCTTGGTGTCGGCCACGCCGGGGTTGTCGCCGTTGTCCGTCGTGAAGGCCGGCTTCAGGTATTTGGCGGCTTCCTCTTCCGGGTTCAGTGTCGGATCGGCCAGCAGGCCTTCGGCCAGCGGCACCAGGCCCGCTTCCACGGCGATTTGCGCCTTGGTGCGGCGCTTGGGCTTGTAGGGCAGGTAAAGGTCTTCCAGGCGGGTCTTGTCTTCAGCGTGTGTCACGGCATCGAGCAGGGCCGGCGTCATCTTGCCTTGCTCGTTGATCGAGGCAATGATCGCTTCGCGCCGCGCTTCGAGTTCGCGCAGGTAGCGCAGGCGCTCTTCCAGCAGGCGCAATTGCGTGTCGTCGAGCCCGCCGGTAGCTTCCTTGCGGTAGCGGGCGATGAAGGGTACGGTGGCGCCTTCGTCCAACAGGGTGATGGCTGCGGCAACCTGGGCCGGCTTGGCGGCGAGTTCTACCGCGAGACGTTGTTCTATGGTGGGTAGCATGAAGCGGAAATGAGTTGGAACAAAAAACGGTAGGCGTGATGATACGGCAAATCAGGCCAAGGTAGCACCGCTGACGCGTTCAATTCCGGCAAGGTCGCGCCAGCTTTGCACATTGGCAAAACCATGTCCGGAAAGCAAGGCGCGTACGGCTTTTGCCTGGTCGTAGCCGTGCTCGATATAGATGGCGCCGCCGGGTTCGAGGTGGCTTTGGGCGTCCGCACATAGTTGGCGTATGGCGAAGAGACCGTCGGCATGGTCGGTCAAGGCGCCGAGCGGTTCGAAGCGCAGGTCGCCCTGAGCGAGATGGCTGTCTCCGGCGACGATATAGGGCGGGTTGGATACGATCACGTCGAAGCGCCGTCCGGCGACGGCGGCGTACCAGTCGCTGTGCAGGAATTCGACTTTTGCGCCGTTGCGTTCGGCATTGCCTTGCGCAACGGCCAAGGCGTCGGCGCTCACATCGAGCGCGGTCACGGCGGCGTCAGGCCGGGTGTGGGCGATGGCGACGGCAATCGCGCCGGAACCCGTGCCGAGATCGAGCGCGCGGCCGCGCTGCGGCAGCCGCTCAATAGCCAATTCCACCAGCAATTCCGTTTCGGGGCGCGGGATCAGCACGGCGGGGGTGACGCGAAACGGCAAGCCGTAAAATTCGCGAACGCCGGTGATGTAGGCAATCGGTTCGCCGGCAATTCGCCTTGCCGCGAGCGCGGCAAACGCGGTGGTTTCTTCCGACGTCAGCTCACGCGAGGATTGTGTGACCAACTGCGTGCGCGACAAGCCCAACGCATGCATCAGCAGGATGCGCGTTTCCAGCACATCAAGGGGCGAATCCTTCTGCAGCTCGGCCAGGGTCTGTGACATCAAGCCTTCTTGCCGCGTAACGCCAGCGCCAGCAGCACGATGGCGAAGCCGGCAAACCAGATCAGGGACCAGCTCGGCAACTGCAGCCCAAGGAAGGGATCAAGCTCGTCCGTGCACATGCCGTTTGCACGGAACAGGATAGGAATCAGCTTGGCCGTGAAGATATGGTTCAGCGAGGTTTCCATTGGATCGAGCCCGCAGGAAATCGCCGGATGCGCCTTGATCCAGACATGCCAACCGGCCGCACCCACGCCGCCGAGCGCGAACAATAACGCCAACCAGGTGCCGCGCTGCCTGCCCTTGGGCGAGAGGAAGACCGAGACCAGGCAGGTGAAGCCGAGCGCGATGAACAGGTAACGCTGGATCACGCACCAGGGGCAGGGTTCCATGTATTGCACGATCTGGAAGTACAGCGCGCCGCCGATCAAACCGAAGGCGGCGAGGGCGATGGCGGCTAGGATCAGTTTGGTGGATTTCATGTCTGGGATGGGCGGAGCCTATAAGTTTGCGATCGAGCAAAGATTATCAGGAAAGTTTAACCGGATATGGACAGCACAAGCTCTGCACCTAAGAGATGGAGCATTTCAGCGCCATTTGGGCGCAGATGTACAACGCCCATGGGCGCTTTGCATTCGCAGGTGAGAACAGCGCCGTCGGTTGTCGTGGACTTCAGAAACCGCCGATGGTGCTGCAACATGCCCCACAGCCAAACGAGATGTTCGTTCAAAGAGACGTCGGCACCGAGCGGCGATGCGGCAACGACGGCGTTATCGCGTATGATCGCGAAAGGAAGTTTTTCCTGAATAACGCTTGCCCGTGGGCCGACGTTGGATACTTTAAAAAGAACGCGCGTCATTGGTTGGGTAGCAGGCTTTCTGCTCAGCGTTTGTTGCGAAATTCTTCTTCAAGCCCGCGGCAATTTTTCTGAATGCAGTTATACCACTTGACGCCATTGAAGGAGCAATCGCCGTTCAGATTGTCTTTCGTGAAAACGCAGTCGTGAAATTCACATTCAACGAATTTGCTCCCCGCAAATGATGTGCCGCGAAACGTGCAGCTCTTGAATTTTACATTGACAAGCACGGCACCGTTGAACAGACCCCAATACCATTCGCAGTCTTCAAGCGTGCAGCCGATGAAGACAGAATCAATATCGCCTCCCTCCGAGCTTATGTGCTTAAAATTACAGTAGCGGAAAAAATGATCAGTCCATCCAGCGGGTTTGGACAAACGAGTTTGAAATTCTTCGGCTTCGAATAGCATGGGTCTTATTATGCCGCATCCGCCAACGCCGCCAGCATCTCCGCCTGATGCTCGGCAATCAAGGCATCCGTCAATTCCTGCAAGTCCCCATCCATGATGAAGTCGAGCTTGTACAAGGTCAGGTTGATGCGGTGGTCCGTCATGCGGCCTTGCGGGAAGTTGTAGGTGCGGATGCGTTCGCTGCGGTCGCCCGAGCCGATCAGCGACTTGCGCGTGGCGGCTTCCTTGGCTTGGATCTCGCGCAGCTGCACGTCCTTGATGCGGGCCGCCAGCACTTTCATGGCTTGCGCCTTGTTCTTGTGCTGGCTGCGGTCGTCCTGGCATTCGACCACGATGCCGGTCGGCAGGTGGGTGATGCGCACGGCCGAGTCGGTCTTGTTGATGTGCTGGCCGCCGGCGCCCGAGGCGCGGAAAGTGTCGATGCGCAGATCGGCCGGGTTGATGTTCACGTCTTCGACCTCGTCTGCTTCCGGCATCACCGCGACGGTGCAGGCCGAGGTGTGGATGCGGCCCTGGGTTTCGGTGGCCGGCACGCGCTGCACGCGGTGCCCGCCCGATTCGAACTTCAGGCGCGAATAGGCGCCGAAGCCGGCTACGCGCACGATCACTTCCTTGTAGCCGCCCAGTTCGGACGGTGATTCGGAAATCATCTCGACTTGCCAGCGGTTGCGTTCGGCATAGCGTATGTACATGCGCAGCAAATCGCCGGCGAACAGGGCCGCTTCGTCGCCGCCGGTGCCGGCACGGATTTCGAGGAAGATGTTGCGTTCGTCGTTGGGGTCTTTCGGCAGCAGCATCTTTTGCAGATCGAGTTCGAGCTGTTCCATGCGTGCCTTGGCGGCCTGAATTTCCTCCTGGGCGAACTCCTTCATGTCCGGGTCGGAGAGCATGTCTTGCGCGGTCTGCACGTCCTTGGTGGCTTGTGTATAGGCGCCATACAGTTCAACCAGCGGCCCCAGTTCGGCATGTTCGCGGTTGAGCTTGCGGTAGTTGTCCATGTTGGCCGTGGCCTCCGGCTGCAGCAGCAGATGGCTGACTTCGTCGAGCCTCTCGGTGAGCTGGTCGAGCTTGGCGAGCATTGATGGTTTCATGTTGCGTTTTCTTGTAATGAATGGAAGCGGCTCCACAACGAAGCAAAAAAGCGGGAGCGATTGCGCGTGACGGCGCGGCGGCAAGCCGGGCAGCTAGCGCTTGGTGCGGAACAGTTGCGGCAGCAGGGTGGCCAGGCGTGCGCGTTCGTCGCCCTGGGCTTGGTGCAGGGCTTGTTGCGGGCCGTGCAGGAATTTGGCGGTCAAGCCGCGCGACAGCGCTTCCAGCACCGCATCGATGTCTTCGCCTTTTGCCAGCAGCTTGCGTGCTCGTTCCAGTTCGGCCTGGCGCATCGATTCTCCCGAGTCCTGCAGAGTCTGGATCAGGGGCACGACCGAGCGCGTGTCGATCCAGTGCATGAACGACTGCACGCGTGTTTCGATGATGGCTTCGGCCTGCGCAACCGCGGCCTGGCGGTTTTCCACGCCCGATTGCACCACTTTGCCGAGGTCGTCCACCGTATAGAGAAAGACGTCGTCCAGCCGTGCGACTTCGGCTTCGATATCGCGCGGCACGGCCAGATCGACCATGAACATGGGCTTGTGGCGGCGCGCCTTCACGGCAGACTCGACCAGGCCGAGGCCAATAATCGGCAGCGACGATGCCGTGCACGACACCACGATGTCGAACGAAGACAGCAGGTGCGGCAACTCGGCCAGGCGGATGGCTTTGCCGTTGAAGCGTTTGGCCAGCGCTTCGCCGCGTTCCAGCGTGCGGTTGGCGATGGTCAGCGATTTGGGGTTTTGCGCCGCGAAGTGGGTGGCGCACAGTTCGATCATTTCGCCGGCGCCGATGAAGAGCACGTGCTGGCCCGAGAGCTTGTCGAAGATGCGCTGCGACAGGCGTACCGCGGCGGCGGCCATGGAGACGCTATGCGCGCCGATTTCGGTGGTGCTGCGCACCTCTTTCGCCACGGCGAAGGTGCGCTGGAACATCTGGTGCAGGCAGGTGCCGAGCCCGCCGGCTGCTTCTGCCTGGCGCACGGCTTCCTTCATCTGGCCCAGGATCTGCGCTTCTCCCAGCACCATGGAGTCGAGTCCGGAAGCGACACGGAAGGCGTGGCGCACGGCGTCGATTTGCGGCAGCGTGTAGAGATGCGGGCGCAGCTCGGCATAGGACAGGCTGTGATAGTCGGCCATGAAATGCGCGGTGGCGTCGATGGCGTCGCTTACGCTGCTGCCCGCCATGCCGGTCCCATGCGGTTCGGTATTGGCGGCATACAATTCGGTGCGGTTGCAGGTCGAGAGGATGGCTGTTTCGTGGTCCGCCGCCATGTTGCCGCGCGCGAACCAGGCGCGCGCCGACGCCACTGCCTCGCTGATCTGGTCAGCCGGAAAGGCAACCTTCTCGCGCAGCGAGAGCGGCGCGGTGGTGTGGTTGAGGCCGACGGCAAGCAGTTGCATGGGATTTGGAGAGGAGCAGATGGCGCTATTATAGTCCGTAGGCAAGGGCCATGCCTTGACGGACATCAATTGTCGTCATGCAAAATTAATAATATGTCACAAGCTTTTCCGTATATTCCATTCGGCCCCGCATGGTTCTGTAGGTGGAAGGCTGCAAGCGCGCGACGCACGGCGCCTCCACCCCGCAATCTAGTCGGCTGAACCGCCGACGCCGTTGTGGTACACCGGCAACGCCAGCGTAAAAGTCGTGCCCGAATTGACCACGCTGGAGAAGTTGATCGTACCCAGGTGGCGCTCGACCACGGTTTTGACGAATACCAGGCCCAGGCCGATGCCGTCGTGGCGCGCGCGTTCAA
Source organism: Burkholderiaceae bacterium (assembly GCA_036384915.1). GTDB lineage: Bacteria > Pseudomonadota > Gammaproteobacteria > Burkholderiales > Burkholderiaceae_D > PKWO01. The sequence continues at coordinate 21,287 of DASVLJ010000049.1, read as the reverse complement.
CTTGCGTCAGGCGCTGGAAGCGGCGGAACAGGCGCGATTGGTCGGCTTCCGGGATGCCGGCGCCCTGATCGATCACGTGGCACAGGATCTGGTCGCTGGCGGTGGCAAGGCGCAGCACGCAGCGTATCGTGGTGTGAGGTGGGCTGTAGTTAATGGCATTGGTGACCAGGTTGACGATGGCGCGCGTCATCAAGCCGCGGTCTACCCACACGGGGTACTCGCCGTCGGGAATGTCGGTGATGAGCTTGATCTGCTTGTTGTTGGCCTGGGTCCACATCTCGTCGGTGGCGTCCAGGAGGATATCCTGGAAGTCGATTTCCTCAAAACGGTATTCATGCGATTCGGCGCGCGCCAGTTGCACGAAATTGTCGGCCAGACCCAGAGTGCGGCGCGAAGCCTTCTCGATGCGTGAAAACAGCTCGGCTTGCGGCAGGGCCGATTCGGCTTCGTTTTGCAATTCGAGCAAGGCCAGGATGGACGCCTGCGGCGAACGCATGTCGTGCGACAGGAAGCGCAGCGTTTCATCGCGGCTGCGTTCGGCTTCGCGCAGCGTGGAAATGTCGATGATGCTGACGATCCAGCCTATCAGGACATTGTCGGCCGAGTGGAACGGTGCGCTCTTGATGAGCAAGTCGCGTTCCTGATCATCGTGCACAGATACGCCGTCCACCAGGCGCTTGACGTGAGCCAGGTCGAGCAACTGCGCCCATTCGAACGGGCCGATGGCCGATTGGTCGAGCGGCTCGCCCGAATGCAGGTCGGACAACAGCTCGAGCAGCATTGCGCCTTCGATACGTTCCACCCCGTGCGAGGCAAAATAAGCCGAGGCCTTGCGGTTGGGCAGCAGGATGCGGCCGTCGGTGCGTGCGATCAGCGTGGCGTCGGGCAGGTTGTCCAGGCTGTCCGAGACGAATTGGCGCAAGTCGCGTACGCGCCGTGCCGCGTTTTTCATGGCCGTGATGCGGCGTTCGAGCACGTCTTCGATCTGGTCGTCGGGGACGTCCTTGCCGTCTTCGGGCAAGAGATGCGGTTCGTGGTCGAGGCGGATGAATTCCTGGCCCAGATAGGTGATGGCGGCCTCCAGCCGGCGCCAGCTCCATAGCGGATAAGACAGCACCAGGGTCAGCAGTGCCGCCGAAGGGGCGAGCCAAAAGCCGTTGCGCAATGAAAGAAAACTGATCAGTACGATCACCGCGATCAGGCTGCCCGATACCAGGAGTGCCATGCGCGGCGATAGCCAGATGTAGGCGATCATCGCCAGCAGCACGGGGAAGGCGGAAAACAGCGCCGTCTGCCAGGCGGCGGCAAAGGTGATCGATTGGTGGTCGAGCAAACTGGCCAGGATGTTGGCATTGATTTCTACGCCGGGCATGGCGCCGCTGCTACCCGAAACGGGCGTGGGATAGGCGTCGCCCATGCCCACGGCAGTGGCGCCCACGAGCACGATCTTGTCCTTGAAGAATTCGGCCGGCACTTCGCCGCGCAGCACCGAGACATAGGGCACGGTCTGGAAGTGGCCGTTGGTACCGGCATAGGGGATGTGCATGTGGGCGAAGCGTTGCCAGTAAGGCAGCGGGGAACGCTGGGCGGTGTCGGCCTCATGCGTGAACCTAGGCAGCGCCACCTGGTATTGCGGCGCCTGCTGCGCCACGGAATTCAGCAGCGACAGGGCGAAGTGCTCGCGTTCTGCATTCTTCTCGCCCTGAATCAGGTAGACGCTACGCACCACGCCGTCGTCGTCGTGTTCCAGGTTGATGTGCCCCATGTCGCGGGCCGCGGCGGCGAGCTCGGCAACCGGCAGCGATTCGCTGGCGCCGGTGGCATTTTCACCGATCACGATGGGTAGGACGACGTGGCCGTTGCGCTTGATGGCTGCCGCCAGCGCATCGTCGCCGGGGCGCTTGCCGTCGGGCTGGGCACGTTCGGGTTCGGACAGGATGATGTCAAGTCCGACCGCGCGCGGGCCGGCTTCCGTCAGGCGATCGAGCAGGGCGGCATGCAGCTTGCGCTGCCACGGCCAGCGCCCCAGTTCGGCAAGGCTATAGTCGTCGATGGCGACAATGATGATGTCGTCGCGCGCCGGGCGTTCATTGTGTGTCAGGAAGTTGTCGTACAGCGTCTGGTCGGCGCGTCCAAGCCCGTTTTGCCATCCGAGGATCAGGCCCAGCAGCAGCATGGCGACCGTGAGCGAAAACCATTCGCGCAGTGCCATGCGGCGGAGGAAAGGGCTGAACCGTGGAATTTTCACAGTTCAACCCAGTTGCCGGCGAACCGGCGGCGGGAGACGGGGACCGTTGTTTTGGCGGTCAATATCAATGTCCGCCGGCGGCATTGCCGTTATTGTTTGCATCGCGTTTGCCGGCTGCCGGGCCGCCATCGTTGATGACCCAGTGGTCGGTCACGATGAAGGCTTGCGGCGGCGAGAAGGGCGTGGTGCTGCCGTCGGGATTGACACCTTGCACGCGCGCGTAATAGGTGCCGAAATCGGGGCGCGGCATGTGCGCTTCGCCCTTGTCGGTGTTGGTGTTGTAGATCAGCCAGGAAAATTGCGCATCGCGCGATACCTGCAGGTGCGATTCCTTGGCGGTGGCCTGCCAGCGCAGCGTGACTTGCTTGCTGTCCGAACCGTCGACGTAGGGAGAAAGGCCGCCAGGTGCAGCCGCGGGGTGGGCGCTGAAGCTCACTTGCTGGATGCGCGCATAGCCTTCCAGGCCGTGCTTGTCGATGGCCGACATGCGCAGGTAATAGGCACCTTCATGGAGGCTGGCGAATTTCAGCTGCGGCTCTTTCGAGTGCGCCTCGGCCAGCACGTCTTGCCCGTCGGGGTCGTTCGAGACTTGCACGTGATAGGACGCGGCACCCGGTACGGGATTCAAGCGCACTTGCGGCGTACCGTCCTTGCCCATGCCGGCCAGGCTGGGGGCCGGCAACAGTTCGAGCGGTTGGCCCACGCCCTTGGCGGTGACCACATTGCCCTTGCCGGCATCGAGCACGACTTCGCTGCCGGGCTTGCCGTTGCCGACAGCAACCTTGCCGTTGACCACTTCGTTGGTGGTGGTGTCTCCGTCCGTGCCGACTCGGAATTGCGTGCCGCGCACACCGGCCACCGACGTGGGGGTGCGCACTTCGTAGCTGCCCTTGTTGGTTTCGAGCGGCGAGACGCGCGATTCAACGTGCCCGTGCATCAGCATCAGCTCGGTGCGCGGGCTCTTCGTGAAGCGCGCCATGCGCAGCTTGTTGAATCTGACGCGGCTGTTCGAGGGCAGCGAAATGCGCGAGGCGTCCGGCAGCGACATGGTGAGGAAGCCGTTGACGCCGGTTTCGATCTGCGCGCCCTCTGCCAGCGTGGCGCCGACTTTCATGTCGACCTTTTGTCCGTCCGGGCCGGTGGCGCTGACGTCGCCGGAGAGTGCAACCACCCTGGCCTGGCTCGGTTCGTCGGTCAGCAAATCCGCCGGGATCATGATGGGTGTGCCGATGGGGATATTACTGTCCTGGTTGATGTGATTGACTTTGGCCAGCACGCTCCAGTTGTCGGACTTGGTGGTCCATTGTTGGGCGATCGAGATCAGGGTGTCGCCCTGGCGGGTTTGGTAAGTGATGCCGGAGGGGCCGACCACGATGGAGTCGGCAGGCATTGCCCCGCCTGCGGCCAATGCATAAACGCTTGCGAGGCAGAACAGAAACACCAAGCCGCGAATGGCCCGGCCATACAGGGTGGTAACGCGGGTAGTGCGCATGAAATCTCCGCTTTAGCGACCCCTAAAACTGCTGCGCGACCCGATCTCGGGCCGCTCGCCGCGATTTTAGGGGGGCTTTACGCCCGTCACACGGGCGTCAAACGAAAATAGTAGCACCTTTTGCGTGAATATTGCCTTCAATCACGCATGGACCGGCACTTAACCGGCGATTTGTTCCAGGCGGTAACCGTAGCTATAAACCGGTGCCAGGCGATAGCCGTTTTCCGGACGCAGTTGCAGCTTGCTGCGCACGCGGGAGACATGGGTGTCCATCGTGCGCGAGGGGACTTCGACGTCGCGCGACCAGACTGCTTCGAGGATGTAGGCGCGCGACAGCGGGCGGCCCAGGTTGCGGAAAAACAGGAGCGCCAGGTCGAATTCCTTTTGCGTGACTTCGATATCGGTGCCCGACATCGAGAGGCGGCCGGTGCGCGACTCGAAGATGTAATTGCCGAACTGGATCTGTTCGACCGCGCTTTGGCTCGGATAAGCCCGGCGCAAGAGGGCTTGCACGCGCGCGACGAGTTCGCCGCGGCGGATCGGCTTGATCATGTAGTCGTCGGCCCCGGCTGCCAGGCCGGCTACGATGTCGTCCTCGCCTGAACGGCTGGTCATGAACAGCACCGGCAGCGTGGGCGGCAATTTTTCGCGCGCCCAGCGCAAGACCTCGGCGCCGCTCAGGTCGGGCACTTGCCAGTCGATAACCAACATATCGTAGAGTTCGCGGCGCAGCTGCGCGAGCATTTCCTTGCCACTCGCAAAGGGGTGGCAGATGTGACCGGCTGCGGTCAAGACCTGGCAAACCAGGTCGGTTTGGCTGCGGTCATCGTCGAGTACGGCAATTCTCATGATCTGTGACTACCAATGATGTCTGGGGTAAAACGGAGGATTTAACAAAGTATCCTCCTTAAGTGCCTACTTATGTTGTAGTTTGACAATATTTCACAAAATTTTCGATGGTTTTTACGTAGATATTCGCTAGTGTTTCCCTTTTCATAATTATAAGCAATAAATATTGATCAATTTTTTCTCAGGCAGCCTCGGGAATCGACAAAATCCTGTCATGTTCTGCTGGTTTGTCGTATTTTTGAGGTATGCGACACACTTCTTCCGAATCGGCAGCCGACTGGCAAGTACTTCCCGGCACCTTGCGCGACATCGAGGCCGTGCGCCGCAAGTGCCGGCGCCTTGTGCTGAAGCGTGCCGCACTGTCAGCCAGCCTTTCCGCGGTACCGATTCCCGGAGTGGATGTGTTGTCCGACCTCGGTTTGATGGCCCGGGCCATCGAAGACATCAATGTCGAATTCGGCTTGACGCCGGAACAGATCGAGCGGCTCACGCCAGAGATGCGACTGGTGATCTACCAGATGGCGGTAGGCATAGGGAGCATGATGGTTGGCCGGCTCGTTACGCGCGAAGTGGTAGCGCATCTGCTGCAAAAAACCGGGCTCAGGGCGTTGGCCAGACAGGCGGCCAAGATTGCGCCGGTGGCGGGCCAGATTGCCGCAGCCTCGATCGGCTTTGCCGCATTTCGCAGTGTGGCGAACCGCCATATCGAAGCTTGTGCCAGCGTGGCGGCTGCCGCATTGCGCGCGGCCTGAAAAGCCCTGGTCAAAATGTGATTTTTGGTTAAAATTCACAATTTACTCATAATATAAACCCTCCGTACTTACTCTCTGTTATTCTTTTCAGTGAGGCATGCCTGAACCCTCGGGGAGCAGGGCCTGTTTCTGGGCCACGAGGTCGTTCGAACCGAGGGTCCGCATCCGGAATCGCCACGTGCTTTTTGGTAGTCCCCGTCACTCCACTTGACGGGTGTGGAAGGTCCGGAAAACAACTTGAGGAGTAGGAAAATCGCAACCGAAAGAGAGAGATTCAGCCTGCGTTTGCAACAGACACTGAGAAATGCCCACCACTCGCCGGATAGCCCGACCGAGTTGGCGCGGGATTTCAACATCCGCTATTCCGGGCGGCCGATCACAGTGCATGCAGCGCGCAAATGGCTGGTGGGCGAAGCCATCCCTACGCAAGACAAGCTGCGCACGCTTGCGGATTGGCTTCATGTTCCGATTGATTGGCTGCGTTTCGGCGGCGACGAGGACGGTGCTGCCGCGCCCGTGCCGCCCGGCCCGGTGTTCAAGTCGGCCGAATTGAAGCTGATTTCAGACTTGCAACTGCTCGACGAGCATCATCAGATGATGGTGCGCGAATTCATTCGCATCCTGCTGCATGCGAACGGCAAGAAACAGGTGAACGGTTTGGCGCGCATCGAGACGCCGAGCCAGAATCTGTCCGTCAACTAAGAAGTCTCGTTCGAGGCGCCCTTACCGCTGCGCAGGCGTGGCGGTGGGGGGGGCTTTATTCCGGCAAAATCAACTGCGCATCCAATCCCGGCGCGGCGTCTTTCAACTCGAGCGAGCCGCCATGCAGTTTGGCCACCGCTGCAACCAGGCTCAACCCGAGGCCCACGCCGGGCGTGCCGCGGCTGGCGTCGCCGCGATAGAATCGTTGCGTCACCTTGTCTTTTTCCTGTTCGGCAATGCCGGGGCCATCGTCGGCTACGGAGACGACGAAACCTGTTTCGCCCCGCCCTTCCATGTGCCGCACCGAGACGCGCACTTCATGCGATGCGTATTTCAAGGCGTTGTCGATCAGATTGCCGACGGCTTGCGCCAGCAGCAAAGGATCGCCCGCAGCCGGATTTTTCTCCGTTCCTGAAAAACGGATGCGCAAGCCTTTCACCTCGGCCAGCGGCAGGTAAAACTCGACTGCATCTTCGGCGATCCGGGTCAGATCCGTCGCGACGAAACCCGAGCGCGACAATCCGTTGTCGATCTCGGCCAGGCGCAACAGCGCGTTGAAGATGGCGATAATGCGGTCGATGTCGGCTACTGCCGATTCGATTGCGGGAAACACGTCCGTCGGTGCAGGACGGCTCCAGGTCAACTCCTCCAGGCGCGAACGCAATTCCATCAACGGCGTGCGCAAGTCGTGCGCCACCGCATTCGAGACGTTGCGCACACCGCGTATCAATTGTTCGATCTGGTCCAGCATGCGGTTGACGGTGTGGGCCAGCATGTCGAGCTCGTTGGTTTCGCCCGTGGTCGGCAGGCGGCGCGTCAGATCGCCCGCGACGATGGCGGATGCGGTGCGGCTGATGCCCTGCACCTCGGCCAGCAGCATGGCGCGGATCAGCATCCCTCCCGACAGGCCGAAGAACAGGACGGCGCCGGCGGCACCGACCAGTCCGACCCAGAACAGCGTGCGCGCCGAGCCGAAACGCGCTTCATTGCGCCCGACCAGCAACTGGTCGCCGTTCGATAGCGGCATGCGCACCATGGTGGCTTCGACCTGGCGCCCTCCCGCGGCGAACGAGACGCGGTAAGTGCCGGCTGCATCGGGGATGCCGGCGGGCCAGGCGGGGAGGTTGCCCTCCTGGGAATGCAGATTGCGATCGGCCAGCAAGATGAATTTTTCGTCGCCCGCCTGCTGGGCTTCCACCATGGCGTCAATCACGGTCTTCAAGGCTTGCGGTCCGTGATTGTCGAGCACGCGCGAGAGCCGCTCGGCATCTTCGCGCAGCCGTTCCGTGCTGCGTTCTTCGACGATGGTGTTCCAGGCGTAGAGAATGGGGGCGGCGAACAGGATCAGCACGACCAGGCTGATTGCCACATAGCTGGCCGCGATGTTCGAGGCCGAGAGGCGCCGGAAATGCGGCCTAGGCATGCGCGGTCAGCATGTATCCGGCATTGCGTATGGTCTTCAGCAAGGGTGTCGCGGCATCCGCATCGATCTTTTGCCGCAGTTTGCTGATGTGCACGTCGACCACATTGGTTTGCGGATCGAAGTGATAGTCCCATACATTTTCGAGCAGCATGGTGCGCGTGACGATCTGCCCCGCGTGGCGCATCAAGTACTCGAGCAATTTGAATTCTCGCGGCTGCAGGGCCACCAGCTTGCCGGCACGCGACACTTTGTGCGACAGCAGGTCCATCTGCAGGTCGCCCACGGTCAGGGTGCTGCATGGCTGCTGGTTTTGCGTGCGGCGCAGGATGGCGTCGAGCCGTGCCAGCAATTCGCCTATCGAAAACGGTTTGACAAGATAGTCGTCGCCTCCGCTTTTCAGGCCGAGGATGCGGTCGTCGACCTCGCCCAGCGCCGAAAGAATGAGGATGGGTGTCGTGCAACCGTCGCGCCTGAGCGAGGCGACCAGCATGATGCCGTCGACTCCGCCGGGCAGCATGCGGTCCATCACAATGGCGTCATACGGTTCGCTGACGGCGAGAAACATGCCGTCGCGTCCATTGTCGGCATGATCGACCGTGTAACCCGCTTCGCCCAGCCCCTTGGACAGGAACTGCGCGACACGCTGATTGTCTTCGACGACGAGAATCTTCATGGAGAATTCACTCTAGCAAAGCCGCGCCGCCGAATCATTAAATATGCTTAATGATTTGGAAAGCTCAAGTTAATCCGAGGTGGCGCAAAGTAGTGCCGTGTGCAGCCTTCGCCGTGACATGGCGCCGGTCGGAGCACAGGTCTTCTTTCTAAGGAGCAAATCATGAAACGCAATTTAGCATTTGCCTGTCTCGGAGCTTTGATGTTGTCAGGCAGCGCGGCATTATGCCAAGCCGCCGAGCCCGACACCAAGCTCCTGGGAGACGCGGTGCCGCCTGCGGCATCCGAACATACCGTCGTCATCACTCCGGGTACCACTTACGTGAACGTGACAGGCGGCGACGTCGTCCGGTTCAAGGTCGGCGATAAAGCCTTCGCTTGGGATTTTGACACCGACGGCAGCATGATGGCATTCGACCTCCAGCGCATTGCTCCACCCGGCATGCTCGACCACAAGGTGATGGTGTATGTGGCGCGCAACCCCGACTATTCCGGCGCCTGATACCCGTTTGCAAATTTCACATCAAGATCTGTTAGAACTTGGCCCGGCGTCCGCCGGGCCTTTTTCATGCTCCGGCACGGCCATATTCGACCGGCAGCTTGACGTAGAACAGATGCAGTTTTTCCTTCTTCAGCGCCGCAAACAAACTGTCGCACTGGTCTTCGCTCAATATCATCGTCACCTGGACAGGGTGGTCGATCAGGTCGAACATATGAGCCGCCTGCTGACGCAGGCTGGTTGAACCCATGAATACGGTTGCGCTCTTGATCCCCAGCGCACGGGCTTGGTCGATCAGCCAATCCGAGAGGTGTTTACCGCCATGAAAAATGTCTTGTTGGGTAAAGAATTCGAGCTGATAGCCTTTCATTTTGATCTCCCAGAGGCGGCCTGATAACTACAATATAGGCAAGATGGACAGGCCGAACCGACGGCACAGCCGAATTGTAGTGGCCGCGGCGCGGCGAAGTTATGAATAATGTTTAATGATTCCTGGAAATATTCGCTCTTATAATTCGTGGCGCCGCCGCATAAGCGCCGGCTGCTTCCTAACGGAGTCCCTGAATGCTTTGGTTTGTCCGCGTCGCCCTCAAGCGACCCTATACCTTCGTGGTGCTGGCGCTCTTGATCCTGATTTTCGGGCCGCTGGCCGCGTTGAAGTCGCCGACCGACATCTTCCCCGACATCAAGATCCCTGTCATCAGCGCAGTGTGGACCTATACCGGCTTGTCGCCCGAAGACATGTCCGGCCGCGTGGTCTATTACTACGAGCGCTCGCTGTCTTCGACGGTCAACGACATCGATCACATCGAATCGCAATCGCTGCCCGGCTACGGCGTGGTCAAGATTTTCTTCCAGCCCAACGTCGACATCCGCACCGCAACGGCCCAGGTCACCTCGATTTCGCAGACGGTGTTGAAGCAGATGCCGCCCGGCATCACGCCGCCTCTGATTCTGAATTACAACGCGTCGACCGTGCCAATCCTGCAATTGGCCCTGTCTTCCAACCAGGAGTCCGAGCAAAAGTTGTTCGACTACGGGCAAAATTTCATCCGCCCGCAATTGGCTACCGTGCCGGGGACGGCGATTCCCTCGCCCTATGGCGGCAAGGTGCGCCAGATCCAGATCGACGTCAACCAGCAAGCCCTGCAGGCCAAGCACCTCTCGGCCGAGGACGTGGAAAACGCTCTGGCTGCGCAAAATCAGATCATTCCAGTCGGCACCCAGAAGATCGGGCGTTTCGAATATAGTGTGCACCTGAACAACAGCCCGGACGATTTCAAGAAGCTGGCCGATCTGCCGATCAAAGCGGTCGATGGTGCCATGGTATATCTGCGCGACGTCGCCACCGTGCGCGACGGCAATCCGCCGCAGATCAACGTGGTGCGCGTCGATGGCAGCCACTCGGTGCTGATGACGGTGTTGAAGAGCGGTGCGGCGTCGACGCTCGATATCGTCAGCAACGTGCGCAAGCTGTTGCCGGTGCTGAAGGAAACCTTGCCGTCTTCGGTGCATGTCGACGCCATCGGCGACCAGTCGGTCTTCGTCAAGGCCGCGGTTTCGGGCGTGGCGCGCGAAGCGGTGATCGCGGCACTCCTGACCTCCGCCATGATCCTGCTGTTTCTCGGAAGTTGGCGCTCGACCCTGATCATCACGGTCTCGATTCCTCTGGCCATCCTGTCCTCGATCGCCGGCCTGTATGCGATGGGGGAGTCGCTCAACATCATGACGCTGGGCGGCCTTGCGCTGGCGGTCGGGATTCTGGTCGACGACGCGACGGTGACCATCGAGAACATCAACTGGCACCTTGAGCAGGGCAAGGAAGTTCGCACGGCCATCATGGACGGCGCGCACCAGATCGTCGGCCCGGCGTTCGTCTCGCTGTTGTGCATCTGTATTGTGTTCATTCCGATGTTCTTCTTGAACGGCGTGGCGCACTACCTGTTCGTGCCGATGGCAGAAGCCGTGGTGTTCGCCATGATCGCCTCGTTCTGCCTCTCGCGTACCCTGGTGCCGACGCTGGCCGCCTATCTGTTGCGTGCGCATGCGGTGGGCGGTCATGCTTCGGGCCAGACGCTGCAGATGGCCCAGCCCGATCACCATCATGCTTCGACATCGAAGAATCCTCTGGTGCGCTTCCAGCAGGGCTTCGAGAGGCGTTTCGCCAAGGTGCGCGAGGTGTACTACTCCCTGCTGGTACTGGCCATGGAGCACAGGACCCGTTTCGTTACCGGTTTCCTTGGCATCGTCCTGGTCTCGTTCGCGCTGGTGCCTTTCCTCGGCCGCGACTTTTTCCCGGCGGTCGATGCCGGTCAGATCAAGATGCACGTGCGGGCACAGGTGGGCACGCGCATCGAGGAGTCGGCCAAGCTGTTTGATCAGGTCGAGCGTGAGGTGCGCAACGTGATTCCGGCCGAGGAATTGGGCAGCGTGGTCGATAACATCGGCCTGACGGTGTCCGGCATCAACATGGTCTACAGCAACACCGGCACCATTGGCCCGCAAGACGGCGACGTGCTGATCACGCTCAAGGAAGACCACAAGCCGACCGAAGAGTATGTCGAGAAACTGCGCGGCGACCTGGCGACCAAATTCCCCGGCGCGACCTTCTCTTTCCTTCCGGCCGACATCATCAGCCAGATTTTGAATTTCGGGGCGCCGGCGCCTATTGACGTGCAGGTGATGGGGCCTAACGGTGAAGCCAACATGGCTTATGCGCAGAAGCTGCTGCGCCAGATCAAGGACGTGACGGGCGTGGCGGACGCGCGCATCCAGCAGGCCAACAACTATCCCGCGCTGATGGTCGATGTCGACCGCACGCGCGCAAAGCAGTTGGGCATCACCGAACGCGACGTGACCAATAGCCTGGTCGTGACCATGGCCGGTTCGGGCCAGGTCGCGCCGGCGTTCTGGCTCAACAAGCGCAACGGTGTGTCCTACCCCATCGTGGCGCAAACTCCCGAATACCGGAACCAGTCGCTGTCGGACATGCAAAACATCGCGATCTCGGCCGATACGGCCAAGGGGCAGCAGATACTGGGCGGCGTGGCTACGATCACGCGCGGCGAAACGCCCGCCGTGGTGTCGCATTATGCGGTGCAGCCGGTAATCGATATCTTCGCCACGCCTCAGCGGCGCGACCTCGGTGCCCTGGCGACGGACATCGAAAAGATCTTGCAAGACAATGCCAAGGACAGGCCAAAGGGCGCAACCATCAACCTGCGCGGCCAGGTGCAGACCATGAACACGGCATTTTCTGGCCTGCTGTTCGGCCTGCTGGCAGCCGTCATCCTGATTTACCTGCTGATCGTGGTGAACTTCCAGTCCTGGACCGACCCGTTCGTCATCATCACCGCCTTACCGGCCGCCTTGGCGGGCATCGTCTGGATGCTGTTCGCCACGCATACCACGCTCTCGGTGCCCGCTTTGACCGGGGCCATCATGTGCATGGGCGTGGCGACCGCCAACAGTATTCTGGTGGTCAGCTTCGCGCGTGAACGGCTGTTGCATACCAACGACCCGGTGCGTGCCGCGCTCGAAGCGGGTTTCACGCGTTTCCGCCCGGTTTTGATGACAGCCCTGGCGATGATCATCGGCATGGCGCCGATGGCGCTGGGCCTGGGCGAGGGCGGCGAGCAGAACGCACCCTTGGGCCGCGCCGTGATCGGCGGCCTGCTATGCGCCACCATCGCCACCTTGATTTTCGTGCCTATTGTGTTCAGCATTGCGCATCGTAAGCACTCAGTTACAACAACCACTTCGCCAGATGGAGAAACCAGTGAGTTCGCATGATATCGAGACGCCGCTTGCCAAGCGTCCGCCCGGCAATCTGAAATCGAAAGCCCTGATCGTTCTGGTTATCGCCGCCGTGGTGGTGGCGTGGGGCGTTACCAGTCGAGCCAAGGAAAAATCCTCGCTCGCCACGCTGACGCACGAACAGGCGATTCCCGTGGTCAAACTGATCCAGCCGGAGGGGCGCAGCACGGGCGAGACGCTGACCCTGCCCGGCACGCTGCAGGCATATTACTCCTCTTCGGTTTATGCGCGCGTCTCCGGCTATCTCAAGAACTGGTCGGTCGACATCGGCACGCCTGTCAAGTCGGGCCAGGTGCTGGCCGAGATCGAGACGCCTGAAATCGATCAGCAACTGAAACAGGCGCAAGCCAATCTCGACACTGCTCTGGCCAACGAGCACTTGACCGAAATCACCAGCAAACGCTGGCACAACCTCTTGTCATCGGACTCCGTCTCACAGCAGGAAGCCGATGAGAAGAGCGGCGACTACGATGCCAAGAAGGCATTGGTGGAGGCATCGCGTGCCGAAGTGGAACGTTTGCGTGCGCTGGAAGCGTTCAAGCACATCACCGCACCCTTCGACGGTATCGTCACGGCACGCAAGACCGACATCGGCGCCTTGATCAACGCCGGGCATGATGCCGGCCACGAATTGTTTACCGTGGCCGACGTGCACAAGCTGCGTTTGTACGTGAGCGTGCCGCAGGCTTATGCGACCCAGATCAAGGTCGGCATGAAGGCGCAATTCACCGTGCCGGAACGCCCCGGCGAAACCTTCAGCGGCGTGCTGTCCGATAATTCGCAAGCGGTCAGCGGCGATACGGGTACGGTGTTGATCGAGCTCTCGGTCGACAACAAGAATGGCAAGCTCTTGCCGGGCGAGTACGGCAATGTCAGCTTCGCGCTGCCGAACAATCCGGCTGTGGTGCGCTTGCCGGTTTCGGCACTGACTTTCCGCAAGGAGGGCCTGCGCGTGGCCACGCTGACGCCCGACAATCGCGTGGCGTATCGCACGATTTCCATCAGTAACGACTTGGGCAACGTGGTGGAAGTCGCGTCCGGCCTGACGGCAACGGATCGCGTCGTCGACAATCCGCCCGATTCGCTGGAAGAAGGCGACCAAGTCAAGCTGGCTCCAGCGGCCGCCACACCTGCCGCCCCGGCTGGAGCCGCAAAGCCTTGAAGCCGAACATGAAGCCACATCGTACCCTGCTGGCCGCCGCAGCGCTGGCCCTTTGTCTCGCCGGCTGCTCGCTCGCGCCGGCCTATCACGAGCCGGTGGTCGAAGTGAAGGGCGACGCCTGGAAAGACAGTCCATGGCAGCCGGCCCAGCCGGCGGAGGCTTTGCCTCGCGGATCCTGGTGGCAGGTGTATCGCGATCCGGTATTGGATGGGTTGGAGTCGCAGATCGAGCAGGCCAACCCGAACCTCGCGTCGGCGCTGGCGCGTTATGATCAAGCCAAAGCCTATCTCGACCAGCTGCATTCGGGGCTCTTCCCGAGTGTCGATGCCGCCGCGAATTTCACGCAAAACCGCCAGTCCGAAGACCGTCCCCTGCGCGGCGCGAACCAGCCTAATGTCTACGCTGCCAACACCATCGGCGTCGGCACCAATTACGAACTCGACCTGTGGGGGCGCGTGCGCAACCTGGTCGAGACCGGCAAGGCGCTGGCCATGGCGAGCGCGGCCGACGTGCAAAGCGTGCGCCTGGCGCTGCAGGCGCAGCTGGCGGACGACTACATGCGCTTACGCGGCATCGATGCGCAGGCCAAGCTGTTGAATGATACGGTCGATGCCTATACGCGCGCGCTCGAATTGACGCAGAATCGCCACAAGGGCGGCATTGCCTCCGGTATCGACGTGGCGCGTGCCGATACCCAATTGCGTGCGGTGAAGGCGCAGGCGGCCGACATCGCGGCACAGCGCGCTGTTCTCGAGCATGCCATCGCCAGCCTGGTCGGCCAGCCGGCCATGCAATTTACGCTGGCGAGCTCGCAGGATCTCATGGCTGTGCCGACGATCCCTGCCGGTATTCCGTCGACGCTGTTGCAGCGCCGTCCCGATATCGCCGCAGCCGAGCGCCGCACCGCCGCCGCCAATGCCAACATCGGCGTGGCGCGCGCCGCCTTCTATCCCGACCTTACCCTGGGATTGGATTACGGCTTCCAGAACACCGGCAAGCCGAATTTGATATCGTCTCCCTTCAGCTTCTGGAGCATCGGCCCTGGCATGCTGTTGAACCTGTTCGATGCGGGACTGCGCGACGCGCGGCTGGCTCAGGCCAAGGCGGCGTATGACCAGGCGGGCGCCGATTACCGTGCCACCGTTCTGGCGGCCTTCCAGCAAGTGGAAGACGACATGGCGTTCCTAAAATACGACCGCGATGCCGAGGAGCAGCAGAATCAGGCTGTCATATCGGCCAATACCACCCTCAATCTGGCCTTGAACCGCTATCGCGAGGGTGCGGTAAACTATCTTGAGGTCGTAACGGCCCAAGCGGCGGCCTTGTCGGCCGAGAGCAGCGCCTTGGACTTGCATACGCGTCAATTGCGCGTTAGCGTGGACTTGATTCGCGCCGTAGGGGGGGGCTGGTCGCGCGATGCGCTCGAATCGGTCGCGAGCAAATAGTATAGAGAGGGCACCATGACGTCCGCCCACAAGGTCTTGACCATCGAAGACGACCCGACCACGGCGCACGAAATTGCTGCCGAGCTCGAGGCGCACGGCTTCGCGGTCGAGGTCGAAGGAGACGGCAAGCTTGGGTTGGACAAGGCGGCAAGCGGGCGCTATGACGCGATCACGCTTGACCGCAACTTGCCCAACCTGGACGGTCTTTCCATCGTCACGCGCTTGCGTGCCGCCGGCATCGACACGCCGGTCTTGATGATCAGCGCCTTAAGTGACGTTGACGAGCGCGTTCGCGGCTTGCGCGCCGGCGGCGACGATTACCTGACCAAGCCGTTTGCGGTCGATGAGATGGCGGCCCGTCTCGAAGTGCTGTTGCGCCGGCGCAAGGCACCGGCGCTGGTGGCGGTCTTGCAGGTGGAGGATCTCGAACTCAACCTGATCGAGCGCAGCGTCACCCGCAGGGGCGTGGCGCTCGACTTGAAAACCACGGAATTTCGCCTGCTGGAATACATGATGCGCAATTCCGGCCAAACTTTGACGCGCAGCATGATATTTGAGGCCGTCTGGAATTATCATTTCGATCCATATACCAATTTGATCGAAGTGCACATGGCCAGACTGCGCAAGAAAATCGATACCCCTGGCTTGCCGCCGCTGATCCACACCGTGTGGGGCAGCGGCTACATGCTCGGGGTGCGCGATTGAACTCGCTGCTCAATAAGTTAAACGAGCACTGGCGGATTTCAACCTTCCGCCTCGCGGTGTTGTTCGGTTTCCTGTTCACGGTAGCCAACGTCGGGCTGCTGGGCTTGGTATATTGGCAGACCACAGCCTATCTCGAGCGCCGCATCGATGACAGCATCGCCACCATGTCCGGCTATTTCAAGGGACAGGACCGTGCGTCGGCTCAGGCCGAGGTAGAGGGCGCGCTGGTCTACGACTTGCGCAAGTCCAATGTCTACGGGCTGTTCACGCCAGACGGACAGCAGATCGCGGGGAACATGGAGCGCTTCCCGCAATTGCCGGTGGACGGCAAGATTCACGAGTTTTACCATCGCACGCTGCCGCAATACAGTCCCGGCGGCGTCGCTTCCGAGATGCCGATCGGCTTGGCGCGCGCCATGGTACGGCGCCTGCCTAGCGGGGAAGTGCTGGTGGTCGGCCGCGATTTCACTCAAGCCTCGGAAATCAAGATCATCATCTTGAACGCCTTGATCGTCAGCGGTACCTTCATTATTGCACTCGGCTTGTTAGGCGGCTTTTTCCTTAGTGTCGGCTCGCTGCGCCGCATCAATGCGGTGCGCGATACGGCACGCCGCATCATGCAGGGGGAATTGAGCCTGCGCCTGCCCGTATCCAAACGCAACGATGAAGTCGACATGCTCTCCTCGATCGTCAACCTGATGCTGGAAGAGATCGAGCGGCTATTGAACGAGGTGAAGAGCGTGACTGACACGCTGGCGCACGATTTGCGCACGCCGCTGACCCGTTTGCGCCTGAGCTTGTACAGGGTGCAGCAGGCGATGGCCGAGCCGGAGCAACGCCGCATGCTCGACAATGCCTTGACCGAGACCGATGCGCTGCTGAGCCGCTTCCGTGCCTTGTTGCGCATTGCCGAAATCGAGAATCGCCAGCGCAAGGCCGGCTTTCAAATGATCGACCCCAAGACTGTGCTGACGCCGATTGCCGAATTGTTTGAGGCGCTGGCCGAAGACAAGGGTATCCGGTTCGATGTTTCCTCCCAACCCACTCCCAGGATCCATGGCGACCCCGGCTTGCTGTTCGAAGCCTTGTCCAACATGGTCGATAATGCCATCAAGTTCACGCCCGAGGGCGGGCAGGTCTCGGTCAGGCTCAGTGAGGTCGATGGCGTTGCCTGCTTCGACGTGATCGATAGCGGCGTCGGCATCGCGCCCGATGAGCGCGAAGCTGTGTTGCAGCGCTTTTACCGCGGCGGCAAGCAAGGCAAGTCGGAAGGTTACGGCCTCGGCTTGTCGATTGTCGCGGCGATCATCCATCTGCATGGGTTCACGCTGACCTTCCACGAAAGTGCGCAAGGCACGCATGTTTCGGTGCGTTGCACCAACTCCCCGGCTTGAAATTTTCTTTCGTCGCCAAGCCGAAACGGGGCTGAATTTGTAGCCTCGTTTCTAGTTGTCATTCTGAAAATTTCCATTCCTGCAGGAAAAATCCCGTTGTATTTTCACAACGCAGCGTCATGTTTATGAAATATTTGGACGTTACACTGCGGCCTTCCCTTATGGCGCGTTGATAAAATCGCTCCATAAGAAGCAACTGCTCGGCCATGTTGTACCGCTTTAGGAATGGGAAGGGACAGTGCGGTTCCTGCGGCGGCAGACCATGGCGCAATTTGCAAACGACGGATTGAATGACAATCCGCCCCTTGAATATCCACCACCTCTGTTAAGGAGTATCAATTGAATAAGAAACTTATCGGCCTGGGCATGCTGCTTGCCGCCAACGGCGCGTTCGCACAATCGGCCGGCACGAACTCGGTTGAACTGTATGGCGTGTTGGACGTCGCAGTCGGCCACATGGAATACTCCCTGTCCGGCGACTCGAATTTCCCCGCAACCGTGAACCCGGTTTCGCCCACCAAGACCTCGATCTCCAATTCGGTCAACGGCATGTTCAACGGCGGCATCCAGGATTCGCGCTGGGGCATCCGCGGTTCGGAAGACCTGGGCGGCGGCATGAAGGCATTCTTCACGCTGGAATCCGGTTTCAACATCGGTTCGGGCGCTCTGAACAACGGTACGGCTTCCCTGGCAGGCAATTCGCCGACCGCTTCGACGGTTTCGGCGAATACCTCGCTGAACGGCCAGTTGTTCAACCGCCAAGCCTTTGTCGGCCTGTCGATGGACGGTGCCGGCTCGGTCGCTTTCGGCCGCAACTATGCGCCGTTCTTTGACATCGCCGTGAACTATGACCCGGTGCAGGACGCCCAGCTGTTCTCCCCGCTCGGCTTCTCGGGCACGATCGGCGGCGGCGGCGGCGTTTCGGAAGATACCCGTGTCGACAACAGCATCAAGTATAAGAACAAGATCGGCGACGTGAACTTCGGTTTGCTGTACAAGCTCGGTGGCGTGTCGGGCAGCAACTCGGCCGAGTCCGGTCTGGCCGTGAACGCAGGCTATGAAGCCGGCCCCTTCGGCGTGCAAGCCGCCTACGAAGAATTCAAGGATGCGTTGAAGACCACCAACAGCACCGTCGCCGGCGACATCGGCGTGACCGACTACGACACGACCGCCTGGATGGTCGCTGCCAAGTATGCCTTCGGCGACGTCACCATCCGTGGCGGCTTCGAAACCTACACGCTGAAGGCGCCTTCGGATTCGTTGGTTGCCTTGGGCCTCACCAGCCTGTATGGCTACACCATCGACCCGAAGAAGGCCGTGACCTTCTCCAACGCCGACCAGAAGACCAACGTCTGGTGGCTCGGTGGCGACTGGAACATCACCCCGTCCTTGAACCTGGCTCTGGGTTTCTATGACCAGCAGTCCAAGCAATCCGACGACTACGTTGCGACTTCGGCCGCCAATCCGACGCCTGCCAAAGGCAGCCAGGCCAACGGCAACATCTATAGCTACTCGGCCCTGTTGGACTACCACTTCAGCAAGCGCAGCGACGTCTATACCGGCCTGATGTATTCGCAGTACAAGGGCGACCAGTGGTCGTCGTCCGTGTACAACGACAACAACTACATCTTCGCCGTCGGCATGCGTCACAAGTTCTAATTTGAACTCAAGCGTATTGCGCGAAGCGTGTAGCTAGCGTCATGAAAGCCCACCGTTCACGGTGGGCTTTTTACTTCCGGTCATGAAAAGCTGTTGTTGGGCCGCTACATAAAGCACCGTAAAAATACTGCCGTGCTTTTTTCTATATAGCCTGAGCGGCAATCTGGAATAGACTTGTTTTCAGCTTGTTTCGTATGAGGCTAGTCTGGAAGCTTCTCAGAGTGGCGGTTTAAATATCAAATAACAGGAGACACGATTTTGAAAAAGACGCTATGTTCCCTCGCGATTTTGAGTGCCTTTGCCGTCGGTTCGGCGCACGCGCAATCGTCGGTCACGCTGTACGGCATTATCGATGCCGGTGTGATGACCCAGAATAACGCCGGCACGCCCTCTGCCGGCCGCGCCACGAGTTTTGTCGATGCGCAGATCCTGCCGAGTATTTACGGCATGAAGGGATCGGAAGATTTGGGCGACGGCTTGAAGGCGGGTTTCAATCTCGAGGGCGGCTTCAATTCGGCCAACGGTACGCACAACAGCCCCGGCGTCTACCAAAGTCAGATCTTCGGCCGTGAAGCCAAAGTCACCTTGGGCGGTGAGTGGGGCACGGTGGGGGCCGGCATGCAGGTCGACCCGGGCATCATCGCCGCGATCTCCACCGAACCGCGCGGCATGACCGATTCGCTCTCCTCGCTTGAATTCTGGATCATCGCTACATTGCAAAACAACATCGCCAATGGCGGATCGCTTGGCGGCGGTATCTTCGACCAAAACTCGCTGACCTATACCTATACGCACAACGGCTTGTATGTCGGCCTTGAATACGGTGTCGGCGGCGTCGCCGGCAGCACGTCGGCTAACCAGACCGAATCGATCGGCGTGTCTTATGCCTACGCGGGCTTTGTTGCCTCGGGCAGCTACGCCAAGGCCAACGATCCCAATCCTGCAGTCGGCACTTCGAGCCAGATCGATGTGTTCGGTCTCGGCTACGATTTCGGTAATTTTGCCGTGCGTGGTCAATACGGCGAATTCAAATCGAGCTATGTTAGCGGCACTGCTGCAAGCGACGTCAAGTATTGGGGTGTCGGTTTCGATTGGAAGACCAGCGTGGCCAACAAGATCAACTTCTCCTACTATGATTCCAAGGATGATGGCGTAGTCGGCGGCGGCAAGACCACGGAATTCGCCTTGCTCGATATCCTAGCCCTGTCCAAGCGTACCCAGCTCTATGCGCAATATGCCAACGTCAAGGCCGACGCCAATGCAGGCCTTTCAGCGGCGCTAGGTGGCATCTATACGACCCCGGCGGGCGGCTTGACCGCGACCTATGGCCAGACTACAAACTATTTCGGCGTTGGTATCCAGCACTCGTTCTGATAAGCGCGAACATGCGGGGCAGGCCCCCGGACGCAACAAGCAAAAACGCCACCTCATCGGTGGCGTTTTTGCTTGTCCGCCAGGAGGGAGGCGGGCAATAGGGGCTAAGGGCTCGCTTACTTGCGTGCAACAGCGGTGTTGTTGCTGGTGTTCGCCTTGGCCGGGACGTCGTAGGCGGCGAAGCTGGTGGGCATGGACTTGCCTTCGGCTTCGGCTTGCTTCAATTCGGCGATCACTTCGGCACGCGTCTTGCCGCGCGGGATATCCTTGTTGTCCTGCGATGCGGCTTGCTGAGCCATGGCCGAGACACTGGTGGCGAAGATTACGGCGGCAGCGATAATTTGTGCGGTTTTCATTGTCAATTCCCTTTCATTCGAACTTTTCGAGGTGAACGGGCAGGCGATGATCGATTCGGGTTGCCTCGTTCCACTTCCGAGCGGCAACGCTGGTATGGTCGCCCGCTCATCATGAGAGCCACTTTACCCTTTCCCGAATGGTTCAAAAAGGCGGATTATCGCAATGCACAATTCCGATTTCAGCAACAATCGAGTACGGCCTTGACAGTTAATAAATTACTATTGCGAATGTTGCATTTCAAAGGAAATATTTTCCCTTTACTTTTAATTTCAAATTCAATGGCGGACTTCCCCTTTTCTTTATGAAAAGCAAGATTTGCGCAAACATGTCATCACAATAAGATAATGACATGTTGCGATTGCACCTCAGTTATGTTGTAAATGTACGACGAACTGACCAACTTGCGAGTCATTACGGGTAAACTTGCCGCATCCACACCGGATTCCAGTTGAATAAAGGGAAATGCAAATGAAATACAAGATTCTTGCCGGCTTGATCGCGTCGTGCGTCGCCACTGGTGCTTTCGCTCAGACCAACGTCACTCTGTATGGCGTGCTCGACATCTCGTTGAACTACACGACCCACCAGAACGCCGCGGGCGACCACGTGTTCTCGCTGGGCGACTCCAACGCTCCCACCGGCGCCTATGACGGCGGCCAGGGCGCCTTGTCCGGCTCGCGCTGGGGCTTGAAGGGCGAAGAAGATCTGGGCGGCGGCAACAAGGCCATCTTCAAGCTC
>DASVLJ010000048.1:0-23548 GCA_036384915.1 Burkholderiaceae bacterium | reverse complement strand
GTAGGCCTTGGCTTCGCCGCCGAATTTCTTCGACAGCACGGTGGCGATTGCCGCCGTCAGCGTGGTCTTGCCATGGTCAACGTGACCGATCGTGCCGACATTCACGTGCGGCTTGGTCCGCTCAAACTTGCTCTTTGCCATTTTATTCTTCCTTCAAAAAGAACGATTTATTCAAATTCAGATTTAAATTGCCGCGCCCCATTGTGCGGTGCGCGGCAGGCTTGAATTACTTCAATATTTACTTGGCCTTGGCCGAGACGATTGCCTCGGTCACATTCTTCGGCGCTTCGGCGTAGTGCTTGAATTCCATCGTGTAGGTCGCACGGCCTTGCGTTGCGGAACGCAGCGAGGTCGAATAACCAAACATTTCGGACAGCGGCACTTCAGCCTTGATGATCTTGCCGCCACCGCCGGCGATTTCATCCATGCCTTGCACCATGCCGCGGCGGGACGACAAGTCGCCCATCACGGTACCGGCGTAGTCTTCCGGCGTTTCCACTTCGACAGCCATCATCGGCTCAAGCAGAACCGGCGAGGCCTTGCGGCAGCCATCCTTGAACGCCATCGAACCGGCCATGCGGAACGCATTTTCGTTCGAGTCCACGTCGTGGTAAGAACCGAAGGTCAGCGTGACCTTGACGTCGACCACAGGGTAGCCGGCCAGAACGCCCGTCGGCAGCGTGTCGATGATGCCCTTTTCAACGGCGGGAATGTATTCGCGAGGAACCACACCGCCCTTGATGGCGTCGACGAACTCGAAGCCCTTGCCCGGCTCTTGCGGCTCGATCTTCAGAACGACGTGACCATACTGACCGCGGCCACCGGATTGCTTGACGAACTTGCCTTCGATTTCTTCGCAAGTCTTGCGGATCGTTTCACGGTAAGCCACTTGCGGCTTGCCCACGGTCGCTTCGACGTTGAATTCGCGGCGCATACGGTCGACGATAATTTCCAGGTGCAGTTCGCCCATACCGGAGATGATCGTCTGGCCCGACTCTTCGTCGGTACGGACGCGGAACGACGGATCTTCCTGAGCCAGACGGTTCAGGGCCAGACCCATCTTTTCCTGGTCTTGCTTGGTCTTCGGCTCGACGGCTTGCGAGATCACGGGTTCCGGGAACACCATGCGTTCGAGCGTGATGATCGAAGTCGGGTCGCACAGCGTGTCGCCGGTGGTGGCTTCCTTCAGACCCACGGCAGCGGCGATGTCGCCGGCGCGCACTTCCTTGATTTCTTCGCGCTGGTTGGCGTGCATCTGCAGAATACGGCCCAGACGTTCTTTCTTGCCCTTGACCGGGTTGTACACGGTGTCGCCCGAATTGACCACGCCGGAGTACACGCGGAAGAAGATCAACTGACCGACGAACGGGTCGGTCATGATCTTGAATGCCAGAGCCGAGAACTTCTCGTCGTCTTCACGGCGGCGCACGGCCGGTTGCTCGTCTTCATCGGTACCGGTAACAGGCGGAATGTCGGTCGGAGCCGGCAGGTATTCGATCACGCCGTCCAACATCGCTTGCACGCCCTTGTTCTTGAACGCGGTGCCGCACATCATCGGGACGATTTCGCTGGCGATGGTACGCTGGCGGATCGCCATCTTGATTTCTTCTTCCGAAAGGGTGCCTTCTTCCAGGTACTTGTTCATCAAGTCTTCGTTGGCTTCAGCGGCGGCCTCAACCATCTTTTCGCGCCATTCGTCAGCAGTTGCCTGCAGGTTGGCGGGAATGTCGCGGTAGTCGAACTTCATGCCTTGCGAAGCGTCGTCCCAGTAGATAGCCTTCATCTTGACCAGGTCGATCACGCCTTCGAAGTGTTCTTCGGCGCCGATGGGCACTTGCATGACGATCGGGTTGGCCTTCAGGCGGGTACGCATCTGCTCGTACACCTTGAAGAAGTTCGCGCCGGTGCGGTCCATCTTGTTGACGAACGCGAGACGGGGCACCTTGTACTTGTTGGCCTGGCGCCAAACGGTTTCCGATTGGGGCTGCACGCCGCCCACTGCGCAATAGACCATGCAAGCACCGTCCAGGACGCGCATGGAACGCTCCACCTCGATGGTGAAGTCCACGTGGCCGGGGGTGTCGATGATGTTGATGCGGTGCTCGGGGAAGTTATTGGCCATGCCCTTCCAGAAGCAGGTCGTCGCAGCCGACGTAATCGTGATGCCGCGCTCCTGTTCCTGTTCCATCCAGTCCATCGTGGCTGCGCCATCGTGCACTTCGCCAATCTTGTGATTCACGCCTGTGTAGTACAGGATACGCTCGGTCGTGGTGGTTTTACCGGCGTCGATGTGAGCGGAAATACCGATGTTGCGGTAGCGCTCAATGGGAGTCTTGCGAGCCATAATGAATCCTAAATCGTTGATAGACGAAACTTAATTGTGTGAAACTTAATGTGCGAAACCGAGCGACGTTTGCGCTCGGTTTTCTTTGCACTGCAACTACAGCGACCGCCAGTTTGACTTGTCGGTGTTACGGAACAATGACGGCCGGCGATGAGGCGATTAGAAGCGGAAGTGCGAGAACGCCTTGTTCGCTTCAGCCATGCGGTGGACTTCATCACGCTTCTTCATGGCGCCGCCACGGCCTTCGGCGGCTTCCATCAGTTCGCCAGCCAAACGCTGGGGCATGGATTTTTCGCTGCGCTTGTTGGCAGCTTCACGCAGCCAGCGCATCGACAGGGCCATGCGGCGGACCGGACGCACTTCAACGGGCACCTGGTAGTTGGCACCGCCGACGCGGCGCGACTTCACTTCGACCAGCGGCTTGCAATTGTTGATGGCAGCAGCGAACACTTCCAGCGGATCCTTGCCGGACTTGCTTTGAATATGATCAAAGGCACCATAGATGATGTTTTCGGCGATGGACTTCTTACCGGAGAGCATCAGCACATTGACGAACTTGGAAACGTCAACATTGCCGAACTTCGGATCGGGCAGAATTTCGCGCTTGGGTACTTCACGACGACGTGGCATTGCTATTCCTTTCGGTCTTCAGTTGGGCTGCAGTTTCTTACCTGCCAACCCGCGGAGGCCATGCAGACCTTCCACTTACTCGGTCCATTGGGGACCGACTCCAATTTCATTCAGAGCTTATGCCCCGAGCGAAAAAACGATCACTTCTTGGCAGCGGCGCCGGCCTTGGCGCGCTTGGCACCGTACTTCGAGCGGGCTTGCTTACGATCCTTGACGCCTTGGGTATCCAGGGAGCCGCGAACCATGTGGTAACGCACACCAGGCAAGTCCTTCACACGGCCGCCGCGCAGCAGCACGACACTGTGTTCTTGCAGGTTGTGGCCTTCGCCGCCGATGTACGAAATGACTTCGAAGCCATTCGTCAGACGGACCTTGGCGACCTTACGCAGCGCCGAGTTCGGCTTCTTCGGGGTCGTCGTGTAGACGCGGGTGCAAACGCCGCGCTTTTGCGGGCTGTTTTCCAGCGCCGGCGATTTGCTCTTCACCGTGGCGGAGACACGGGGTTTGCGAATCAGTTGATTGATGGTTGGCATCGTTCTAAATCCAACAAAATAACCACATTACAAACCCGAGAAATACTGCTGCTCGGGGGCTAAACTTGGTGTCCGCACAAGGAATTTATGCTGCTTGTGCCACATTTATTACTATTCGGATTCAGCTGGAGAGGGAGAAGCGCGCAGGGAGTGCGGGAGGGCAGACCAAAGAGCGCTTAAGCCAGAATGCTTAAATTCGAGAACTCGCGAGTATAGCCCTAGTTATCCACAACGTCAACCGACATCTGGCGCCAAACCGCTTCGGCAGCAGGCATATTGTCGGTTCTTTGCGCATCTGCTGCCAATGTTATGATCCGGGCATCAATTTACCGGCTCAAACATTGACAAAATGCAAAAACAAGCCGCGAACCGCGAGACCGAGTGGGTCCGTCTGTATTCGGCAGGCCGCCATGCCGAACTGGAACGGGCGACGCGCGCCGTGTTGCGCTTGCAGCCGGCTTACGGCTTCGCTTGGAAAATGCTGGCAGCATCAATGCACGCCCAAGGCAAGGACGCTTTGGCGGCATTCACCAAGGCCAGCGCACTGGCACCGCACGACCCCGAGGGCCACAACAACCTCGGCACGGCACTAATAGCCAAGGGAGAGTCCGAGCAAGCCTTGGCCGCCTACCTTCGAGCCGCCACCCTGGCCCCGCGCTATGTCGAAGCCCGGGCCAACATCGTCAGGCTGCTGGCCCAAATGGGGCGCACGGACGAGGCCTTGCCGCATGCGCGGATCTGGGCCGAGTTGCAGCCGACAGCCCCGGCCGCGCATCTCGAACTGGGCAACCTGCTGCGCGCCAGCGGCGATGCCGAAGCCGCCATTGCCGAATATCAACTTGCACTCGACTTGGGTGATCAAAGGTTGGGCAACCTTAACCTGGGTGCCGCCCACCTCGATGCAGGCAACTATAGCAAGGCCCTCGCTTATAGCGAGAAGGCCGTCGAGCTGGCGCCTGAGATGGCCGAGTCGCATTTTAATTATGGCAATGCCCTGTCCGGCTTCGGCAGGGTTGCCGACGCCATTGCCTCTTTCGCGCGCGCCATCGCAACGAAACCCGATGACGCATTCCTCTATCACAACCTGCTGTTCAATAGCAATTACCTGCCTTACCCGGATGCGCAACAGCTGGCGGAAGCGAAGCGCTATGGCGCACTCGCGGCCAAGCGCGCCCGACCTTACTCGGAATGGCAGGTGACGCCGGATCCGCACAGGACCTTGCGTATCGGCATGGTATCGAGCGACTTTCGCGGCCATCCGGTGGGCTATTTCCTGCGTGGCGTACTGCGCGCGCTGGCGAACCAGCCCGGCCTGGAATTCCATGGCTATGCCAATCAACGCGATGACGATGCGGTCACGCAAGACATTCGTTCCTGCTGCCGCGGCTGGCGCGAGGTGCGCCAGCTTTCCGACCCCGAACTTGCCGCCGCCATCCACGGCGACGCCATCGATATCCTGCTCGACCTGAACGGCCACACCAAGGGTTTGCGGCTCGACATGTTTGCCTGGAAGCCGGCGCCGGTGCAGGCGAGCTGGCTCGGGTATTTCGCCACCACGGGCCTGGATGCCATGGATTACCTGATTGCCGACCGCCTCACCTTGCCGCCCGAGGAAGACGGGGCCTACGTCGAACGTATCTGGCGTCTGCCCGACACGCGCCTGTGTTTCAGCGTGCCCGACAGTGATATTGCCGTCGGCCCCTTGCCGGCTGCCGGCAACGGCTATACGACATTCGGATGCTTCAACAACTTGAGCAAGATCCACGATGGCGTGGTGGCGCTGTGGGCACGTGTATTGAATGCGGTACCCGATGCGCGCCTGCTATTGAAGAACAAGCAATTTGCCGACCCCAATGCCGTGCGTTATCTGGCGGAGCGTTTTGCGTCTCATGGCATCGCAGCCGGTCGTTTGATCCTGGAAGGGCCGAGCACGCGGGAAGACTATCTGGCGGCACACAATCGCATCGACATCGCTCTCGATCCGTTTCCCTATACCGGCGGTACCACCACGGCGGAAGCCTTGTGGATGGGCGTGCCGGTACTGACGCTGGCCGGGGAGCGCTTTCTGGCGCGCCAGAGCGAGGGCTTGCTGAAAAACGCCGGTCTGGCCGACTGGGTTGCGCGCGATGCCGAGGAGTATGTAGCCAAGGCCGCGCATTTTTCCCGCGATCCGGGCCTGGCTGCATTGCGGCAAAGCTTGCGTGCCCGGGTGCTGGCCTCGCCGGTATTCGACGCACCGCGCTTCGCCCATCAGTTCGCTCAAGCCTTGCGCGGCATGTGGAACGGTTGGTGCGCTACGCGGTCTGGATAGTGTTGAGGCACTAGTTTCAGCGATAATGCGTTTTTGCCTGCAATTCGCCCCAAGCCGCCATGCGCGCCCTGTTGAGACCCGCCAACCTGTTCATCGTTCTCACCTATCTGCTGCTGTCAGCCGTGCCGTTTGTGCCGCTGCTGTTCTCCGGGCAAACGGTGGCGGAGCCCTGGCGCATGCTGTGCCTGGAGGTCTCGGTCTGGATGTCGGTTTGGGTCGTGCTCAAGCGCCCGGCCTGGTTTCACCTGCTTCTGCTGCCTGCCTTCCTGGCCTTGCCGGTCGAACTTTATCTGCGCGCCTTCTACGGGCAAGGCATTTCGACCCATCACCTGGGCATCATCGCCGAAACCAGCCCTAAGGAAGCCATGGAGTTTTTGGGCAGCAAGATCTGGCTGCTCGGTGTCATCATCGTCCTCATCATCACGTGGTGGTGCTGGACCTGGATGCTGGCCTGGCGTACGACGGACCTCGATTGGCGCGGCAAGAGCCGGCCGATTGTTTTCGTGTTGCTGACTTCCGCCGGCACGCTGTGGTGGTATGGCGCGGAATTCGGCGTGCGCCCCGCGATTGCGGCCAGCATTTCAGCCTCGGACGAGGCTTCCGACGAGGGCAGCGCCTCGGACGAAGACAGCGCATCCGCGTCGGTAAGCGCATCCGCATCCATGCCCAAGCTGCCGTTCTGGGCCAAGATCCCGTTTGAAGCGAGCCAGTTCGGCGACACGTGGCCATTCGGCCTGGTCGTGCGCGGGGCGGACTTTTATCATGAGCGCAAATACCTGGCCGAATTGAATGAAAAGAGCCGGCAATTCATATTCGGCGCGCACCAGGTCGGCCCCGCCGTCGATACGCCGCAGATCGTGGTGATGGTGATAGGCGAATCCTCTCGTTACGACCGTTGGAGCCTGAACGGCTACAGCCGCGACACCAACCCGCTGTTGCAACAGGAAAGCAACCTGGTTAGCTTGGCCAACATGATTACCTCGGTTTCGGCCACGCGGCTCTCGGTGCCCGTGATCGTGTCGCGCAAGCCGGCAACCAAGAGCCTGCAAGCGGGTTTCACGGAAAAATCCTTCCTCTCGGCCTACAAGGAAGCCGGTTTCAAGACTTGGTGGCTGTCGAACCAGATGTCGTTCGGCCAGTTCGACACACCCATCTCGGTGTTCGCCAAGGAAGCCGACGTAGTGGAATTCATGAATTTGGGCGGTTTCACCGACAACTCGAGCTTCGACCAGACCCTGCTCGGCCCCCTGGAGCATGCCATGGCCGATCCGGCGCAAAAAAAACTGATCGTGCTGCATACGCTGGGCAACCACTGGAACTATAGCCACCGCTATCCGCAGCCGTTCGACAAGTGGAAGCCTTCGCTATTCGGCGTGGCGAATCCCGCCTATACCGACTTGAAGCTGAAGCCCCAATTGAACAACAGCTACGACAACTCCATCCTCTATACCGACTGGTTCCTGGCGCAGGTGATAGACCGGCTGCGCGCCAGCAAGGAGCTGACGTCGATGATGTATGTCTCGGACCACGGCCAGACGCTCTACGACGGCACTTGCAACCTCGCCTTCCACGGCCACAACACGCAATACGAATTCCACATCCCGTCCCTGGTCTGGTATTCCGACGAATACCAAAATACTTACCCCGACAAAGTGGCGCAGCTGCAAAAGAACAAGAAGGCCCGGCTCTCGACCGAAAATGTATTCCACACCCTGCTCGACCTCTCCAACATCCGCTACAGCACGGAACGGCTCGACTACAGTTTCGTCAGCAGCAAACTGAAGCGGCACAAACGTTATGTCGACAGCTACGGCTGGAGCGATTACGATAACTCAACATTCCGCGGTGATTGTCGTGAAGTAATCGATAGAGGAAAACCCCTGGTGCAGGAAAAATAAGGCATCAAAAAAGCATATACAAGGCGCAAATAAGCAGAACAGGCACGAATTTTGCCTAGCGGCAATGCAAGGTGGATAATTGAAGGGCAAGCCCGGCCATATATGTCACCTTAATCGCCTTAAGTACCTTAAGCGCCTTAATTCAAGGAGGATATGATGCGCGGAATGTTGTCGTTTCAACTCGGCCCTTTGCTGCTTTCCGGCTTGGTCCCGCTGGCCGGTTTCGCCGTGTCGGCCCACGCCCGTGCGGACGAGCGCGAGGATTTGCTTGCCAGGATTGTCGCCACCGGCCCCTTGCCCTGCGATCAGCAAGCTGCGGACTTGATGAACCTGCAGTTGGACAAGATGGAACCGGACCTTGTGCTGGCCGGCCTGGGTAAATCCATGAACCTGGGCGACACCTGGGTAGCGGGCAATGCCTTCTACGATCAAGCGCGCGCCGTGCTGGCCACGGCTTTCGACGAAGATCAGTTTAAGAATGGCGCCTTCTTCGCCTATACCCCGGCGGCCCTGGTCAGCAAGGGCCTCTCCGCCATGAGCCTGGAAGACCTGCAATATCTGGCGCAGTTCTTCAGCAAACCGGAAGGCAAACTGTATTGGGAGGAAAACATGGATGGAACGATCTGCGCCAGCTGGCTCAAAAAGTTCGGTCAAGCCCCCTATCCGGCGCTCGATGCGGTCACAGCCGAACGCTGGAACAGGACCACCGCCGGCTTGAAGGGCGGGCAGGAGCGCTTCGTCAAACGCTTCAATGCCTTGTCCAAGGCCACGCAAGCGGCTTACTATGACGGCAAGGACAAGATTTCTTCCACCGTGCAACATGCGCCGATGAAGTTGATCAATGAACGCAACCAGGAACTCGCGCCGCGTCTGAGCGAGATCGTCAGAGCGAAAATGGACCAACTGAATCCCATCCTCGACGGCTTCAAGGCCGGCAAGGGTTGATGAGTACCCTCGTTATGGACGAAAACGTATTGCAGCAAATCCGGGCCAATGCCCGATTGGTCATCGACAAGCTTGGCCCGCATTCCGGCATGCAGCAAGCCGGGGTGCATTTCGGCTATAACCGGGAATCGGTCGAATACCTGACCGGTTTGATCGAGCGGCTGCGGCTTGAGGATGCGAACCGTCCTGAACCGCCCGAGACGCTCGTTTCCACACTGGGTTCGTTTTTTGGCGAATGCCTCGCCGCAGCCACTGGCGGAAAATGGTATCGGGACGAAGAACTCGAGTTGTATGGTATCGCCTTGGTCTCGCCGCAAGGCCAGCAGCATTCGGCCTTTCCGTTCTCCAAGATCGCCAAGCAATTCGCCAACGGCGTCGAGGGTGGCGATTCCGTGCTCGGCATGTACGATATCGTGGTGAACGGTTTGGCCGCCGGCAAAATGGATCGCTAATCCCTGACGGCTCGTGCCATAAGTTCGGATGCGGTATCGCCCAGCAGGTAGCGCGGCCCCTTGCCCAGCGTGGCGGCGAGGTCTTGCGGATTGTAGAGCCGGCATTTCTGCAGCGACAGGCACCCGCAGCCTATGCAAGAAGTGAGCTGGTCGCGCAGGGCACTCAATGCATCGATGCGTTGCTGCAGGATCGGTTGCCATGAACGCGACAGTCTTTCCCAATCCTGCTTCCCCGGCGTGCGCGCATCGGGCAAGGCAGATAGCGCCGACGCTACCTCCTCGAGCGACAAGCCCACGGTCTGCGCCACGCGGATGAAGGCCACGCGACGCAGCACGTCGCGCCGGTAGCGCCGTTTCCCCTCATATTTCGTACCGGCTTCTCGCACGCTGGCAATCAAGCCCTTGTCTTCATAAAAGCGCAAGGCGCTCGCCGCCACGCCGGAGCGGCGCGCCAGTTCACCTATGGTGATCAATTCTTCCATCTCCGCCTCCTCCATGGCCCTCACAATCCGCTTGACTTCAAGTTTACTTGAAGTTTCAGACTGGAGCCTCACTCCATGAAGGGCCAGCCATGACCGACTTGAAATCGAATACCGTGCTGCAACGCCTGCTCGACGCCAACCGCCGTTTCGATCTGAACGGCCGCGGCACAACCAACCATTGTCCGATGGCCCTGAGCGCCCTGGCGGCGATGGGAGCACCGCCTCACCGGTTGGAACAATTCTTCGCCCGCTGGGAACAGCGTTACGCACTGACGGATTCCAACCATATGAGCCTGGCGCGTGCAGCATGGCCGGAAGCGATAGGTCAGGCCGAGCTGTTCTGCGCCGCGCGCGATTGTCTCGCCGACTGGGTCGCACAAGACGGCGCACACGTTGCGCTGCAGGAGGTCATCGGCAAGGTCTCGCTGGCACCGGCCTCCAGCGCTTTCCACGCATTGATCCGCCTTGCTTACGGGCTCGAAAGCGGCAACAGGAGCGAAATCGGCGCGGGGCTCGCCGCACTGGCCTGCGGCAGGCTCGCCATCGATATACCCCTGCAAGGGCGTGCGCCGGCGGCGTCGGTGCAAGACGGCTTGGCCCTGCTCGCACAATGGCTGCCCGACGCCAGGATCGGCGATGGCTGGATCACGCCGCGCCTGCGCGCGGTGGCGCAATTGCCGACCTTTCGCGCCGTACTTCCCGCACCGCCTCAACAGGAAGACCTGCTTGCCGGCCTGCGCACCGCGGCGCTGATGCTGTACTGGCAAACCGGTGATTTCGTGGCTCTGCACATGGTGACGGGAATGCATGCGGCGCGCATCGTGCTATCCCATTTGCCCCAGCCGATGGTGCAGCGTTATTTGCCGGAGCTGTGGACGGCGTTTTGTACGGCTTACGTCGTGGTCGGCGCGCCGCCGCTGCGGGCATTGCCGGCCTTGCCTATGCAGGAAGATTGGCCTTCACTGTTTGCACAAGCCGTTGCATCGGACGACGACCAC
The DNA here is from genome assembly GCA_036384915.1 of Burkholderiaceae bacterium. Classification (GTDB taxonomy): domain Bacteria; phylum Pseudomonadota; class Gammaproteobacteria; order Burkholderiales; family Burkholderiaceae_D; genus PKWO01. Next base: position 12,955 of record DASVLJ010000048.1, on the reverse strand, counting down.
GATATCAAGCTTGCATATAGCTGTTTTGAGGAGAATCGCCTGTCCCCGTCGCCCGCGTATTATGCAGCGGCCCGGCGGCGATTAGCTACACGCCAGGCCCGCGCGGCGTGACCAATCGGGCGATAGAAGAGGCAGGGTGACGGCAGGTACCCATTCCGGTCTGCAAAACGGAAGCGCGCAATAAAAAACCCCGCGATTCGCATCGCGGGGTTTTGTTTTTACAGCTCGACCTAGAATCAGCCTTCGCCACCGTCCGTGCTTGCCGGCAAGGCTTGCAGGGCCGCTTCGGCTTCGGCGATGCGGGCGGCCTTTTCGGCTGCCAGCAGGGCGACGCGTTCTTCGGCTTCCCAGGTTTCCTTGTCCTTGCGGGCACGGTGGTAAGCCAGACCGGTGCCAGCCGGGATCAGGCGACCGACAATGACGTTTTCCTTCAAGCCGCGCAAGCCATCCTTCTTGCCCATGATGGCGGCTTCGGTCAGGACGCGCGTGGTTTCCTGGAACGAAGCGGCCGAGATGAACGAGTCGGTCGACAGCGATGCCTTGGTGATACCGAGCAGCACGTTTTCATACGTGGCCGGGATCTTGTTCAAGGCGATCACGCGGTCGTTCTCGTCCAGCAGCTCTGAGCGCTCGACTTGTTCGCCCGTGATGTAGCTGGTGTCGCCCGCGTTCGTGACCTGGACGCGGCGCAGCATCTGGCGCACGATCACTTCGATGTGCTTGTCGTTGATCTTCACGCCTTGCAAGCGGTACACGTCCTGCACTTCGTCGACGATGTAGCGTGCCAGCGCTTCGATACCCAACAGGCGCAGGATGTCCTGCGGATCGGCCGGGCCATCCACAATCATTTCGCCCTTGTTCACCACTTGGCCGTCGTGCACCAGCACTTCCTTGTCCTTGGTAATCAGGAACTCGTGCTTGTTGCCGTCCATGTCGGTGATTTCGAGACGCTGCTTGCCCTTGGTTTCCTTGCCGAAAGCGACCGTACCGGTGACTTCGGCCAGCATGCCGGCATCCTTCGGCGAACGGGCTTCGAACAACTCGGCCACACGCGGCAGACCACCGGTAATGTCACGGGTCTTTTGCGCCGCCGTCGGGATACGTGCCAACACTTCACCGACCGACACTTGCTGGCCGTCCTTGACGGTGATCAGCGCGCCGACCTGGAAGCCGATCGACACGGCGTGTTCGGTGCCGGCGATCTTCACTTCTTCGCCGTTTTCGTTCAAGAGCTTCACTTGCGGACGGACCGACTTGGTCGAAGAGCCGCGGCGCTTGGCGTCGATGACGACCAGGGTCGACAGGCCTGTGACTTCGTCGATCTGACGGGCAACGGTCACACCTTCTTCCACGTTCTCGAACTTCACCGTACCGGAGTATTCGGTAATGATCGGACGGGTCGAGGCATCCCAGGTCGCCAGGGCCAAGCCGGCCTTGATGACCATGCCATCCTTGACCGACAGCGTGGCGCCGTACGGTACCTTGTGGCGTTCGCGCTCGCGGCCGTGGTCGTCCGTGATCAGCACTTCGCCGGAACGCGAAATGACGATCTGGTCGCCCTTGCCGTTGGTGACGTAACGCATCGTGGCGGTGAACCGCACGGTACCGTTGGACTTGGCTTCGACCGACGAAGCGACCGCCGCACGCGATGCCGCACCACCGATGTGGAAGGTACGCATGGTCAGCTGGGTGCCCGGTTCGCCGATCGACTGCGCAGCGACCACGCCGACGGCTTCGCCGGCGTTGACCAGCACGCCGCGGCCGAGATCGCGGCCGTAGCACTTGGCGCACAGTCCGTAGCGTGTATCGCAAGTCAGCGGCGTGCGGACCTTGACTTCGTCGATGCCGAGGCGTTCGATTTCTTCCACTGCATCTTCATCGAGCAGGGTGCCGGCGGCGTATTGCGTTTCTTGCGTCTCGGGGTTGACGACGTCGGTCGCGGCGACGCGGCCGAGGATACGGTCGCGCAGCGCTTCGATGACTTCACCGCCTTCGACCAGGGCCTTCATCGAGGCGCCGTTCGAGGTGCCGCAATCGTCTTCGATCACGACCAGGTCTTGCGTCACGTCGACCAGACGGCGCGTCAGGTAACCCGAGTTTGCAGTCTTCAACGCGGTGTCGGCCAGACCCTTACGGGCGCCGTGTGTCGAGATGAAGTACTGCAACACGTTCAAGCCTTCGCGGAAGTTCGCGGTAATCGGCGTTTCGATGATCGAGCCATCCGGCTTGGCCATCAGGCCGCGCATACCGGCCAGCTGGCGGATCTGGGCAGCGGAACCGCGGGCGCCCGAGTCGGCCATCATGTAAATGGCGTTGAACGACTCTTGCGTACCCTTGGTGCCGTCGCGCTTGACGACTTCTTCGACCTTGAGCTGGTCCATCATGGCCTTGCCGACTTCGTCGCCGGCCTTGCCCCAGATGTCCACCACCTTGTTGTAGCGTTCGCCGGCGGTCACGAGACCGGAGGCGTATTGCTGTTCGATCTGCTTCACTTCCTGTTCGGCAGCGGCGATCAGCGTGACCTTTTGCGGCGGCACCAGCATGTCGTCGACGCAGATCGAGATGCCGGCGCGCGTAGCGAGGCGGAAGCCCGATTGCATCAGCTGGTCGGCGAATACCACGGTGGCGCGCAGGCCGCACTTGCGGAACGAGGTGTTGATCAGCTTCGAGATTTCCTTCTTCTTCAGGGCGCGGTTGAGCACCGTGAAGGGCAGGCCCTTGGGCAGGATCTCGGACAGGATGGCGCGGCCGACCGTCGTTTCATAACGCTTGATGGTCTTGACGAATTCGCCGGGGTTGGCCGGGTCGCGCGGATACTCGGTGATACGCACGGTGATGCGCGTGGTCAGCTCAACCTGCTTGTTGTCGTAGGCGCGGATGACTTCGGACACGTCCGGGAACATCATGCCTTCGTTCTTGCCGTTGATCTTTTCGCGCGTGGCGTAGTACAGGCCCAGCACGATGTCTTGCGACGGCACGATCGACGGTTCGCCGTTGGACGGGAACAGGATGTTGTTCGACGCCAGCATCAGCGTGCGCGCTTCCATCTGCGCTTCGATCGACAGCGGAACGTGGACGGCCATCTGGTCGCCGTCGAAGTCGGCGTTGAACGCGGCGCAAACCAGCGGGTGCAGCTGGATCGCCTTGCCTTCGATCAGCACGGGTTCGAAGGCCTGAATGCCGAGACGGTGCAGCGTAGGCGCGCGGTTCAGCATGACCGGATGTTCTCGGATCACGTCTTCCAGGATGTCCCACACCACCGGCTCTTGCATTTCGACGAGCTTCTTGGCTGCCTTGATCGTGGTCGCCAGGCCCATCAGTTCGAGCTTGTTGAAGATGAAGGGCTTGAACAGTTCCAGCGCCATCAGCTTGGGCAGACCGCATTGGTGCAACTTGAGCTGCGGGCCCACCACGATGACCGAACGGCCCGAGTAGTCGACGCGCTTGCCCAACAGGTTTTGACGGAAACGGCCGCCCTTGCCCTTGATCATTTCGGCGAGCGACTTCAGCGGACGCTTGTTGGCGCCGGTCATGGCCTTGCCGCGGCGGCCGTTGTCGAGCAGCGAGTCGACGGCTTCCTGCAGCATGCGCTTTTCGTTACGCGTGATGATTTCCGGAGCGCGCAATTCCATCAGGCGCTTCAGACGGTTGTTACGGTTGATGACACGGCGATACAGGTCGTTCAAGTCCGAGGTGGCGAAACGGCCGCCATCGAGCGGAACCAGCGGACGCAGTTCCGGCGGCAGCACCGGCAGCACTTCCATGATCATCCAGTCGGGCTTGATGCCCGAGCGCTGGAACGCTTCCAACACTTTCAAGCGCTTGGCGTACTTCTTGATCTTGGCTTCCGACTTGGAATCCTTCAATTCCTGGCGCAGCGTATCGGCTTCGCGGTCGATGTCGATCGCGCGCAGCAGTTCGCGGATGCCTTCGGCGCCCATGAATGCAGTGAAGTCGTCGCCGTATTCTTCATACTTGGCGGCGTAATCGTCTTCCGACATGATCTGGCACTTCTTCAGCGGGGTCATGCCGGGGTCGGTCACGACGTAGGCTTCGAAGTACAAGACGCGTTCGATGTCGCGCAGCGTCATGTCGAGCACCATGCCCAGACGCGAAGGCAACGACTTCAGGAACCAGATGTGGGCCGTGGGCGAAGCCAGTTCGATGTGGCCCATGCGCTCGCGGCGCACCTTGGCCAGCGTAACTTCGACGCCGCACTTTTCGCAGATGACGCCGCGGTGTTTCAGGCGCTTGTACTTGCCGCACAGGCATTCGTAATCCTTGATCGGGCCGAAGATCTTGGCGCAGAACAAGCCGTCGCGCTCGGGCTTGAAGGTACGGTAGTTGATGGTTTCCGGCTTCTTGACTTCGCCGTAGGACCACGAACGGATTTTCTCTGGCGACGCGAGACCGATTTTGATCGCGTCGAATTGTTCACTTTGCTGAACTTGCTTGAATAGATCGAGCAGGGCTTTCATGTATCACTCCAGTTGGCGTGAAAAAATACTTTCTGTTTCGGGACGGCCGCGACGCTCCGCATCACGCCGCCCCCTCGTAGCTCTCGGTTAGCCTTAGTCGCGTTCCAAGTCAATGTCGATACCGAGCGAGCGGATTTCCTTCACCAGCACGTTGAAGGATTCCGGCATGCCGGCGTCGATCACATGATCGCCCTTGACGAGGTTCTCGTACACCTTGGTACGGCCGTTCACGTCGTCGGACTTCACGGTCAGCATTTCCTGCAGCACGTAGGAAGCGCCATAAGCTTCCAGCGCCCACACTTCCATCTCACCGAAGCGCTGGCCGCCGAACTGGGCCTTGCCGCCCAGCGGCTGCTGCGTCACCAACGAGTACGGGCCGGTGGAGCGGGCGTGCATCTTGTCGTCAACCAGGTGGTGCAGCTTGAGCACGTGCATGTAGCCGACGGTGACGGTGCGTTCGAATGCCTCGCCGGTGCGGCCGTCATACATCGTGACCTGGTTCTTCGACGGCGTCATGCCCAATTGCTTGGCGATCGCATCCGGATAGGCCAGGTCGAGCATGCGATGGATTTCGCTCTCGTGCGCGCCGTCGAACACCGGCGTCGCGAACGGCACCCCGTGCTTGAGGTTTTGCGCCAGTTCGAGAATCTCCTCGTCGGAGAAAGCATCCAGCTCTTCGGTCTTGCCCGATTCGTTGTAGATCGTCTTCAGGAACTTGCGCAGTTCGGCGGCCTTGGCTTGCGCCTTGATCATTTCGCCCAGACGCAGACCCAGGCCCTTCGAAGCCCAGCCCAAGTGCACTTCCAGAACCTGGCCGACGTTCATACGGGACGGCACGCCCAGCGGGTTCAGCACGATGTCTGCCGGCGTACCGTCAGCCATGTAAGGCATGTCTTCGATCGGCACGATACGCGAGACCACACCCTTGTTACCGTGGCGGCCCGCCATCTTGTCGCCAGGCTGCAGGCGGCGCTTGACGGCCAGATAGACCTTGACCATCTTTTGCACGCCCGGCGGCAATTCGTCGCCCTGCGTCAGCTTCTTGCGCTTTTCTTCAAAAGCCAGGTCGAACTGGTGGCGCTTCTCGGCGATCGATTCCTTGATCGCTTCGAGGGCGGCGGCGGCGTCTTCGTCGGCCGGACGGATGTCGAACCAGTGGTACTTGTCCAGGTCGTCCAGATATTCCTTGGACAGCTTGGTGCCCTTGGCCAGCTTCTTCGGGCCGCCATTGGCGACCTTGCCGATCAACATCTTTTCCAGACGCTGGAAGGCGTCGCCTTCGACGATACGCAACTGGTCGTTCAAGTCCAGGCGATAGCGCTTCAATTCATCGTCGATGATCTGTTGCGCGCGCTTGTCGCGCGGGATGCCTTCACGCGTGAACACTTGCACGTCGATGACGGTACCGACCATGCCCGAAGGCACGCGCAGCGAAGTGTCCTTCACGTCGGAAGCCTTTTCGCCGAAGATCGCGCGCAGCAGCTTTTCTTCCGGCGTCAATTGCGTTTCGCCCTTCGGCGTCACCTTGCCGACCAGCGTATCGCCGGCTTCGACTTCGGCGCCGATGTAGACGATGCCGGATTCGTCCAGACGGGCCAATTGGTTTTCCGCCAGGTTCGAGATGTCGCGCGTGATTTCTTCCGCACCCAGCTTGGTGTCGCGCGCCACGACCGACAATTCTTCGATGTGGATCGAGGTGTAGCGGTCGTCAGCGACAACCTTTTCCGAAATCAGGATCGAGTCTTCGAAGTTGTAGCCGTTCCAGGGCATGAACGCCACCAGCATGTTCTGGCCCAGAGCCAGTTCGCCTAGGTCGGTCGAGGCGCCGTCGGCGATCACATCGCGCTTGGCGACGCGGTCGCCCACCTTGACGATGGGACGCTGATTGATGTTGGTGTTCTGGTTCGAACGCGTGTACTTGATCAGGTTGTAGATGTCCACACCGACTTCGCCGGCGGCGGCTTCATCGTCGTTGACACGGATCACCACACGGCCGGCGTCGACGTAATCGACCACACCGCCGCGCAGCGCCTGCACCGTCGTGCCCGAGTCGACCGCCACGGTGCGCTCGATACCGGTACCGACGTAGGCCTTTTCAGGACGCAGGCAGGGAACTGCCTGGCGTTGCATGTTGGCACCCATCAAGGCACGGTTCGCGTCGTCGTGCTCGAGGAAGGGGATCAGCGAGGCTGCAACCGACACGACTTGGCCCGGGGCCACGTCCATGTATTGCACGCGCTCGGGCGAGACCAGAATGGTTTCGCCGGCTTGACGCGCCGACACCAATTCGTCGGACAGTTTGCCGTTGGCATCGATCGTGGCATTCGCCTGGGCGATCACGTACCGGCCTTCTTCGATGGCCGAGAGGTAATCGATCTGGTTCGTCACGCCGCTGTCTTCCACCTTGCGGTAGGGCGTTTCGAGGAAGCCATATTCGTTCAGGCGGGCGTACAGCGCCAGCGAGTTGATCAGGCCGATGTTCGGACCTTCCGGCGTTTCGATCGGGCATACGCGGCCGTAGTGGGTCGGGTGCACGTCGCGCACTTCGAAGCCTGCGCGCTCACGGGTCAGACCACCCGGGCCCAGGGCCGAGACGCGGCGCTTGTGGGTGATTTCCGACAGCGGGTTGGTCTGGTCCATGAACTGCGACAGTTGCGACGAACCGAAGAATTCGCGGATCGCAGCCGAGATCGGCTTGGAATTGATCAAGTCGTGCGGCATGAGGTTGTCGGCTTCGGCTTGGCCCAAGCGTTCCTTGACGGCGCGCTCGACGCGCACTAGGCCGGCGCGGAACTGGTTTTCCGCCAATTCGCCGACGCAACGCACGCGACGGTTGCCCAAGTGGTCGATGTCGTCGACTTCGCCACGGCCATTGCGCAGTTCGACCAGGATCTTGATCACAGCCAGCACGTCTTCGTTGGACAGCGTCATAGCGCCGGTCAGTTCGTCGCGGCCGATGCGGCGGTTGAACTTCATGCGGCCCACGGCCGACAGGTCGTAACGCTCTTCGCTGTAGAACAGGCCATTGAACAGGGCCTCGACCGATTCTTCGGTCGGCGGTTCGCCGGGGCGCATCATGCGATAGATCGCGACGCGAGCGGCCATCTGGTCGGCCGTGTCGTCCATGCGCAGGGTTTGCGAAATATAGCCGCCCTGGTCCAGGTCGTTGGTGAACAGCGTCTGGATATCCTTGACGCCGGCGTCGCGCAGACGGCCGAGCAGGTCTTCGGTCAGTTCGTCGTTGGCATTGGCCACGACTTCGCCGGTTTCGGCGTCGACGATATTCTTCGCCAGCACGCGGCCCAGCAGGTAGTCTTCCGGCACGGAGATGTACTTGATGCCGGCGCCTTCGATTTCACGCACGTGCTTGGCATTGATGCGCTTGTCCTTGGCGACGATGACCTTGCCCGACTTGTCGGCGATGTCGAAACGCGCCACCTCGCCGCGCAGGCGCTCGGAGACGAACTCGAGCTCGGCGCCTTCGCCGTGCAGCGTGAAGTTGTCGAACACGAAGAAGTTGGCCAGAATCTGTTCCGGCGTCATGCCGATGGCCTTCAACAGGATCGTGACCGGCATCTTGCGGCGGCGGTCGACGCGGAAGAACAGGATGTCCTTCGGGTCGAATTCGAAGTCGAGCCAGGAGCCGCGGTAGGGGATGATACGGGCCGAGAACAGCAGCTTGCCCGACGAATGCGTCTTGCCGCGGTCGTGTTCGAAGAACACGCCCGGCGAACGGTGCAGCTGCGACACGATGACGCGCTCGGTACCGTTGATGACGAACGAACCGTTGGTGGTCATGAGCGGCAATTCGCCCATGTAGACTTCCTGTTCCTTCATTTCCTTGACTACGGGCTTGGTCGGCGATTCCTTGTCCAGGATCACCAGACGCACCTTGGCGCGCAGGGGCGAAGCGAAAGTCAGGCCGCGCTGTTGGCATTCCTTGACGTCGAACGGAGGGTCACCCAGCACGTAAGAGAGGAATTCGAGGCGCGCGAAGCCGTTGTGCGAGACGATCGGGAAGATCGAGGTGAAGGCCGACTGCAGGCCTTCGTTCTTGCGCGCGGACGGCGCTCTTTCGGCTTGCAGGAAACTCGTGTAAGACTCGAGCTGGGTTGCCAGCAAAAAGGGAACGTTGTGAACGTTGGCGCGCTTCGCGAATGATTTGCGGATACGCTTCTTCTCAGTAAATGAGTAGTGCATGGACACTCCGTGAGTGACAGGAAGGATAGAGAGTTCAGGACTCCTGGCACGCCATCAGGGAAGTCGATCGCGCCACCGGGAAGCCTCAAGTCTCCGCCCTTGAAGCCAACAACAAACAAAACAACAGATAAGAACTACTTCACAAACACCGCAGTCAAACTGCCCAGACCGCGTTACTGCCAAACAACTGGCGGATTTTCAACTTCAAAATCCAAAAACGACAAGGGAGCCAAAGCCGAAGCTCCCGTTTCGGAGAGCTTCCGCGCTTTGACTCCTGTGCCGGTTTGACCCGGCTTGTCCGAAGCAGAAATTACTTGATTTCTGCCTTGGCGCCGGCTTCTTCCAGCTTCTTCTTTGCAGCTTCGGCGTCGGCCTTCGGCACGGCTTCCTTGACAGGCTTCGGTGCACCGTCGACCAGATCCTTGGCTTCCTTCAGGCCCAGACCGGTGATTTCGCGAACGGCCTTGATGACGCCGACCTTGTTCGCGCCGACGTCCGTCAGGTGAACCGTAAATTCGGTTTGCTCTTCAGCAGCAGCGCCGCCGGCAGCAGCGCCGCCAGCCGGTGCAGCAACTGCCATTGCAGCAGCCGACACGCCAAACTTTTCTTCGAACGCCTTGATCAGGTCGTTCAGTTCCATCACGGACAGCGCGCCTACGGCTTCCAGAATGTCTTCTTTGCTAATTGCCATTTGATACTCCTAATTTGATTCGGTAATTACATCCAATTGGTTACTGACGCAGTAAAACGGCTTACGCTGCCGGGGCTTCTGCTGCTTCGGCAGCAGGAGCGGCAGATCCGCCATTCTTTTCTGCGAGCGCAGCCAGCGCGCGGGCAAAACCGGAAACCGGCGCTTGCATGATGCCCATCAACTGGGCCAGCAGCACTTCACGGCTCGGAATGTTGGCCAGGGCGGCAACGCCAGCCTTGTCCAACGATTTGCCTGCGTAATTGCCTGCCTTCACAACCAGCTTGTCGTTGCTCTTGGCGAAGTCGTTGATGACCTTCGCAGCGGCAACGGCGTCCTTCGAGATCGAGTAGATCAGGGGGCCGGTCATGTCGGAGGCGAGGCTGGCAAACGGCGTGCCTTCGACAGCGCGACGAGCGAGCGTGTTTTTCAACACGCGCAGGTACACGCCTTGGGCACGCGCGTTAGCGCGCAGTTGCGTCAAGTGACCAACCTGGATGCCACGGTATTCGGCCACGACGATGGTCTGCGCTTCTGCAACTTGCGCGGACACTTCGGCGACGACGGCCTTCTTGTCATTCAGATTGAGACTCACGGTCAACCTCCAAAAATGGTGTTCGGTTGCAGCCGGATGGCTGTTTTCCTTGCACCGGTTCGAACACGGCGTCCGAAGTCAGGAAGTCCAAAACCTAAAAATACCGGGTTGTACCACCAAAACTTGCTCGGGTTCGCCATCTGCGCTGGGTTCCTCTTTCAGCTTGCGCTGTCATCGGTTTTTAACTTCCGGCCTGCCTGCTGCCATCCGCCCAACGGTCTTTGATTGCCTGAAGCCATTTCAAACCTGCCGAAACCGCTCCAGCCCAAAGATGCGCCCGCTGCTACAGGAGCAGCGGGACTTGATTCAATGCTTAGGCCGTCAACGTCGTTTGATCGACGCGCACGCCTGCGCCCATGGTCGACGAGATCGACACCTTGCGCAGATAGATACCCTTGCTCGAGGCCGGCTTGGCCTTGTTCAGGGCGTCGATCAATGCGACCAGGTTGCTCTTAAGGTCGGCGTCGGAGAACGACTTGCGGCCGATCGTGGCATGGATGATACCGGCCTTGTCGGTACGGTATTGCACTTGACCAGCCTTGGCGTTCTTGACAGCGGTAGCGACGTCCGGGGTCACGGTGCCGACCTTCGGGTTCGGCATCAAGCCACGCGGGCCGAGCACTTGACCGAGAGTACCGACAATACGCATGGTGTCGGGCGAAGCGATCACGATGTCGAACGGCATGTCGCCGCCCTTGATGCGTTCGGCCAAGTCTTCCATGCCGACGATGTCGGCGCCGGCGGCCTTGGCTTGTTCAGCCTTGTCGCCCTGGGCGAACACAGCGACGCGCACAGTCTTGCCGGTGCCTGCGGGCAGCACGACGGAACCGCGGACGACCTGGTCCGACTTCTTGGCATCCACGCCCAGTTGAACCGACACGTCGATCGATTCATTGAACTTGGCGGTGGCGCATTCCTTGATCAACGCGATGGCGTTGTCGAAGGGATAAGCCTTGGTGCGATCAACTTTGGCCTTGATCGCCTTGGCGCGCTTGCTCAAACCAGCCATGTTAGACACCCTCCACCGTGATACCGATGGAACGCGCGGAGCCGGCGATCGTGCGCACGGCTGCATCCATATCGGCGGCCGTCAAATTGGCCATCTTTGTCGTTGCGATTTCTTCCGCTTGCTTGCGCGTCAGCTTACCGACCTTGTCGGTATGCGGCTTGGATGAACCCTTGGTGATGCCGGCAGCCTTCTTGATCAGATAGGTTGCGGGAGGGGTGCGCATTTCGAACGTGAACGACTTGTCGGCGAAAGCGGTGATGACAACAGGAATCGGCATGCCGGGTTCCATGCCTTGCGTCTTGGCATTGAAGGCCTTGCAGAATTCCATGATGTTCAAACCACGCTGACCGAGAGCGGGACCGATCGGCGGCGAGGGATTTGCCTTACCAGCCGGCACTTGCAGCTTGATAAAGCCGATGATTTTCTTTGCCATTGTTGGCTCCTAATTAATTGAGTAGTAGCGCCTTCCTCCTGCCTTGCGGCATTCGTGTCGGCTCCTCTTTGCCGGGTTTGTTACCACTGCGTACCTGGCGAACGCTTAGAAAAATTGACGCAAGCGTAAATGAATGCAAATGCGCTACTGAGTAGCGGGCTCAGACCTTCTCGACCTGGCCGAATTCCAGTTCGACCGGAGTGGCACGGCCGAAGATCGTAACAGAGACGCGCACCTTCGACTTCTCGTAATTGACTTCTTCGACGTTGCCGTTGAATTCGATGAAGGGGCCGTCCTTGATGCGAACCAGCTCACCCACTTCATACAGGACCTTGGGCCTGGGCTTCTCGATACCGTCTTGCATCTGCTGCATGATTTTGTCGACCTCATGCGGCGGAATCGGGGTCGGCTTGTTAGACTTGCCGCCGATAAAGCCGGTCACCTTGGCGGTGTTCTTGACCAAATGCCATGTATCATCGGTCATTTCCATTTCAACCAGGACATAGCCCGGGAAGAATCGGCGTTCCGTGACGGATTTTTGACCATTCTTGACTTCCACCACTTCTTCGGTGGGCACCAGGATCTGGCCGAACTTATCTTGCATGCCGGCGCGCGCGACACGCTCAACCAAGGCACGCTGCACACTCTTTTCCATGCCGGAATAGGCGTGCACCACATACCAACGCTTGTTGCCGCTGGAATGGGTTACCGCTGCGGCGGCGTTTGCGGAATCCGCGCCGTGTTGCACATTCTCGCTCATATTATTTCCAGCCCAGAATGAAGGACAACAGGACTTCCAGAATCTTGTCAGTGCCCCAGAGAAAAACAGCCATCAGCAACACGAAACCGAACACGACGAGCGTCAACTGCGTAGCTTCCTTGCGCGTGGGCCAGACGACTTTCTTGGTTTCGCGCACGGAATCGCGTGCAAAAGCGACAAAATCGCGTCCGGGCGTGGATGTCCACATCATACCGACGGCAACCACCACGCCAGCCAGCAACACACCGGCACGCGTCAACGTGGTTTGGTCCGCCAGGAAATAGAAGCCGACGATGCCTGCCACCACGGCGCACAGCGCAGTCACGACCTTGATCTTGTCGTTCGTCGTGCTGACAGTTTGCACGGGTTGATTAGCCATACACTCTACTCTTAAGGCCACCAGAAACTGGTGGCAGGGGCGGAGGGCCTCGAACCCCCAACCTACGGTTTTGGAGACCGTCACTCTGCCAATTGAGCTACGCCCCTACACGTAAAACTGGAACCTACAAACGCAATATGCCGGCCGGAGCCGACACATCACTTGAAGCCCCTCCGGATCCAAATTCCGGAGGAACTATTCTTACATCTTAGTCGAAAATCTTAGCGACAACGCCGGCGCCGACAGTACGGCCGCCTTCGCGGATAGCGAAACGCAGACCTTCTTCCATCGCGATCGGGTTGATCAGTTGCACGGTGATCGAAACGTTGTCACCAGGCATGACCATTTCCTTGTCCTTCGGCAGTTCGATCGAGCCGGTCACGTCCGTGGTACGGAAGTAGAACTGGGGACGA
>DASVLJ010000047.1:0-87631 GCA_036384915.1 Burkholderiaceae bacterium | reverse complement strand
GGTTCAACTCGACCGGTGACACTCCTGCCTGATGGCCCATCGGCGACAACGGCACGGACTTAGCCTACAATCGGCGCTGTCCTGCCTGGGGGAATTTGACATGGCCAAAGGTGGGGGAATTTAACCTGGCCAACGGGGGTCCATGTTCTCCCGGACTTCGGCGGGTACTCCCGTTGATCAATTTCCCTGAGTACAACTTGCAAATCGCCAGTGCCTGCAAAACCGCCAATCCAATAAACTCGAGTGGCGAATCGTGCGATCAAATCTCTCCGGCCTTCGTTTCGAAGATCGTTGATCACTTTTTTCAAATCTGGATCCTGTCCCATCAGTACCGTAATCAGTTGCACACCTTCTCGAGACAAGTCGTTGTAAACGTCCTTTAAGAACAGGAAATCGCTGAGCAGCATCGCGTTGGCTTCGTCGATGAACATGACAATCAGGTTCATTCCAGATATTCGCGATTCATCTACAAGCAGCCGGATAAGCCGCGACCGCAAATCATATGTCTCGCCCTTTTTTTCGTTCTGGCCGACCGTGGTCAAGAAATGCTTAAAGAACGCCCGAATCGAGGCAATTTCGTGGTTGTGTGCGTCGTGTGTAAACGTGCATAACCCAGGGAAATCCGCCTGGAGCATCAGTCGGATACGAGCTAGAGCATCTGTTTTTCCGACGCCACTTTGCCCAGTGAAAACGCATCCAGTCTCTCGAAGCATTACGACGCGCTTGACGATCCGGTATACGTCTTCGATCGCGTTGGTAGGCAGAAGCACGCTATGATCAAAAAGCGGATGGAACATTACGGCCCTGGAAAGGTTTGGCTGCATTGGCAGTGCGCTCATGAGATATTTCTCCTTACTGGTCAATTTGTGGAATGGCGTTAACGCCAAAGGGGTCCGATTTTCCTACCGGCGACGTTCTCCTGGCCGGGGCGTCGGAAACGAATTCGCGAGGGTCAGCCGGCAAGTGAATATGTTCCACTCTGCTTTGTTGGGCTTCGATTCGAACAACTTCTAGCGCGGTACGCGACGACTTCCGCGCACTCGACTTTGGGCGTTCCTTAAGCTGGTTCATCTTTTCTTGCTTGATATCTTCCATTGGATCCTCCGAATTCCCTCGATACCGCTTTCCTAGGGCAGACCTAATCATCATTTTTCGGAAGCGCCACGTGCAATCGCTGTTAGCCCATGCCCCCGACAAGCGCATTCGCCCTAACTGCTCACCTGTTTCCTTGACGACGGCGTAGACGTTCCGTGCTAAGCGCCGATCCACGTAGACAATCAGCGTCTTGCCAATCAACGCGAAATTTTTTGCGAGCTTGGAATTGGTGTGCTTGTGGCGATCCAAATTGAAATACGGGCGGATGTTCTTATTCAGATTCCCACGAACGGTCACTTCTTCGACGTGCATCATCAAGCGACGCTGTGCTTGAGCGTCAGCCGGAAGCGGTTGCAAAAAGAGTCCACTGGTCGGATTGGCGAGCGCCGCCTTCAGGCTGCCAAGTGGCGAGCTACCTTGCAGACGCTCTGTGCCACTTAGATTGTGTTCGCGGACGGCTTTCAGGAACACACCTATCAAGTCGTGAACCTCAATACGAAATTTAATCGCTTGGGCGTTAGGGTCATTAATGCGCGAGTCGCTCGGCCCTTTGCCGTGCGAGGATGGCAGGCGTTGAAGCCCACGCCGCGTCAATTCGCCGAATATCTGCTCGATCAGGTGGCGACACCACCATGCCCTCGAGGGACCAAAGTTGACGGCACATCCGACGATGTCGATGATGTTGTTGACGACCTCGTGCGCTGCATTCGCCCAGGCACGGTCAACCTTCAATACGCTGAAACCTTGATACTCGAGCTCAGGTAGAAGTTGATTGATCAGCACGGCACCATGTTCGGCGGCATGAATGCTGGTGAACTGGCGATCTCGTGACGACAAAGCACTACAGACGATTTCGAGCGTGTCGTCGCCACTGGGGTTCAGATCGAACACAACGCTAAAACCCATGACAGCGCCTTTGGCCTCGTCGATCAACAGGCCAAAGTGCCATCTTGATACAGGTATTTCTAGTTCCTCCCCGTGGTCATTTATCAGTACAAAAATTGATGCCGCATCGACTTTATGGAAATCGAGTTGCATACAGCCACACGGTCGAAGCGACGGCAAGATGGAAGGGATTCCTGTTCCGACGGCGCCGCGACGGGCGGCTTCGGTTCCTGATCGAGCTTGCGCCGTTCCCTGCGGATCGTCGTTTCGCAGACTGCACAAATAGTTGTGCAAGGACTTGTAGCCACAATTTTCCGTGTTGAACGGCCAATCGTTGTCGGTCAACCCGAGTTTTCGTAAGGCTTTTTTGAATGCGTCGTGTATAGCAATGACGGGTGGACGAGACTCCGGCATCGCTCCTTTCTCATCGTTGCGGTATCCGTGGATAACCATCTCTTCAATTTCCGGGTAGCGTTCAAATAACAGCGAGAGCGCGCCGGAGCAGCCGCCTGACCCGCTACCAGGCTGATGGCGCACCTCCTTTTCTCGACGATAAGTTCCCGTCCTAGTCCCGCGCAACAGGGCAAAGAATCCGAATATCTGACCGTTGGGCCCGAAGCTCAGACAACGAGCGAGCATTCGATACAGATCGGATTTCCAGATTCCAGTTGACTTCGCGATTTCGCTGTAAGTCGCGCCGATGGCATACATTTCCATCGCATGCTTCTTTCGCAGGAATGCAGTTTGTTCGTCGCGCGTTAAGCACGATGTATCCGGGCAAGGCCACGCTCCGATGTCTTGATAAGCTGGCGGAATGCGTTTCCGACGTGCGCCGCGGCTCATGATGCCACCCTCGATAGCAACGACATCGGCCCGACTAACTGCGAGTGAAGATTCGTTCGTGTTGTGCCTCGCTGCAAGGAGGTCGCGACTACGGCAAGCATTAGTGCGACATCAATTTTCGGAATCGCTAGGAGATTCCCCAGCGTGACCGAATGCTGGAGCGATAGGCGTCGAGCAAATTCCTCGGCTTCGCGCCCTAGAAAATGCCCCCTGCATCGCGTGATGGCGGCACAAAGCGTGAGCCAGTTGTCAAACAGGATTTCCTTCCCGAGCAAGTCGCGTTCGGTTTTTACGACATAGGTGGCGCCGGTCTTGTGCGCAGCGCATTCGGACACGTTTTCTGGATCGTGTTCAGCGGCGTGAGCTTTGCGCTTGCCTGAACGTTTCTGGTTCCAGCGGAAGTTCCACCACTCGACGCCACCTCCATGCCGGTAGACGATTGCGTCAACCTTGATTTGAATTTCTTTCCCGTTGCTGTCGAAGCTGCGCGGAGGAGGATGGATATCGTATCCGGCAACGCTTACGTCGCCCTCGAGAAGCACGCTGTGCATGAATGCCAGGTTCGTGTTGATCGTCAGACGCGTGTCATTTTTTGGGGAATCAAAAAACCAAATGCTGGATCTATTTGCGGCCGGTTGCTGCAGAGAGTCGAAAGGTGCCACCCGCCTTGCAAGATCCGTTTGTACCGGTAGCGAGAAAAATGAATGTTCCATGATGTGCCCAAGTCAAGATGGGGCCAACTAGCCCCAAAATTTTCGGCGCACAATTACCTTGACCATGCCTATTCGATAGCGCATAATCATTGTGCGTTCTGTTGGAAAGAGAGCGTCGTTTGTTGCAGCAAACGAGCGTTCTGCGAGCGTGGTCAAGTCATAGCAAGTCCCTCCTTAAATGGTTCCCGTTTGAAAAAGGCAAATGCGACCTGCGTTATTTAAAACGCGAGTCGCATTGCTGTATTTGCTTGTAAAAGCCCCGTCTAGTTCCAATGCGCCGTGCGGATCTTGCCCAACGCAGGCATTTGCTATGCTCAGGTGGATCGCAATGATCTCGGCGACCGGCTAAGTCGGAGGCAAGGTGTATAAATTTGTGGAATTCGAAGGCAAGGTGTGCAGAGTTGTGGAAATCGAAGGCAAAGTGTATAAATTTGTGGGACATTTACCCTGCGCCGACCGTGGCAGACTCTAAAAACTATAGTGCATGCTTCGAGATTGTAAACGTTGCGGAGACGTTACGGGATTTTTGAATATCAATCACTCCAACCAGGTTTGGTGCCAAATTGAATCGGCCTCGAAGTGAATTCTGATAATGCGACCGGCACCGAATTAGTCACTGCCAGTTTTTCCGAAAATCGTCAGCAGCTTTGAGCGCAAGTCTGCCTGCGTATTCGCCGAGCTTAGCCCGAACTCTGGGTGGCATGCGATAAAGCGCTTGTCGCGGCGTGCAACGGCGTGCACCGAATCATGATCGTCGATCGCCAGCCATCGTTCCAGACGCCGCTTATGGATTTCCATCCAGATTTCCTCTACCCGTGAGTGACCCATTGTGGCGACCACGCCGTCGAAGCGAGAGCCGAGGTCGCCTAGCAGCAGCCGTAGGCTGGCGTCGTCGAACCACCGGCGCCAGTTTGAGCTGATGATGATCCGAACGCACGGGTGCGGAGCGAGGGCTTCGGCGAGATGCGGAAGCCATTGAAACAGCCGCGGATTGGCGCGCAGAGCCTCGACGGAATCGGGCAGATCTTCATTCGCGTGGTGCAGCACGCCATCGAAGTCGAGGAAGACGGAGGGGGACGGTTTCATTCTCGCGTGAGTGTGACTCTACATGGAAAACAGTATATCGGATAGCAGATGTATGGCTTTCAGGAGGTGGGCATGCCGCTCCACATCTGAAGTCGACGTCGTATGTCGCCTTGCACGGCCGGATCGCTGAGCCCAAGTTTTTCATCTGTCAAAACCAGTTTGTCGCGGCACCATGCTGGCCAGCCGAATCCGTCGTCGTCCACACCGAACCAATCCCACGGATTCCGGCGAAGAACGTCGCCCCAAATCTGCATGCCGCGCGGCAGCGCAACGAAGTCGCGCAGATCCATGAAACGTCGGTGAAACGTTGCTCCGATCACGCGCCCCTGCAATCGCGGATCAAGCTGCCGTTTGGCGTAGCTAAAGCTGCGTGCGCGCACCCATGATGTGCTGAGGACAATCTTGACGTGAGGATGGCATGCCAAGAGGTCGACCAGAATCTCTTGCCATTCAAACAGGCGGCGACCGGGCGTGGCCAAGATGATGCGCCTGCCGGCATCCAGACGCACGTCTTCATCGTGCAACACCCCGTCGAAATCCAGGTAGCACGCATACAGACGGGGAATTTGGTTGTCAACAATACCGACCATGATCCGAATTTCACGGGCACGTCAACAGGAATGCTAGAGTGCCCAGTTGGTTATCAACGACCTGATTTCCGCATTTGCTTTCGACTCCTCCTTTTTCAGCGAAAGAGGTTGATGACAAAGCGGACGATCTTGTAGGCAAAGAATCCGAGAAGGAGCAAGTAAAGACATGATCCCAGGATCTTCCACCACCATTCGTTGCGCCATCCAATGTTGAGGATTTGCAGGACCAAGCTCGATCCCATGAACAGCGCCAGGTAGCCAAGAAAATTCATTTGGCCGCCGGTTTCGTACATGACGCAGCCACATAGCCGACAAATGTGCTGCGTCTTCATGTATCGAAGCAGCCCAAGTCCTGGTCGGTAGTGCCAAAGGTGAGGTATGCCGTTCGCCTTGCACTTCGGGCATTGTATTGTATCCATCGTCTCCCTTAAATCATCAAGCCAGGCCGGCGGGTCCTCAGTTTTTGGCAAACCGCTATGCCGGTGCCCTTATTTTTTATTTTCGGCGGGAAGAAATGCCGCCGTTTATTGCGCCTCGTTGGGGCCGGGCGGCGCGCCGGTCGCGCCTAGGAGGCCCATTGGGTATCTCCGCTCGATTAATTGATCATCGCCTGAGGACGGAGAGTGATCACCACATCCCGAATGCCGTCGATCAGGCGCAGCGTCTCCGACTGATCGGAAACCCTCAACGACAACTGCACGAACAACTTGCCAAGCTCGGCCTGGAAGAATTCGACCGGCATGTCGGGATTGGCCTCGGAAAATTCGTCCATTGCCTGCACCAGAGTGCAATAGAGCTCGGTGGACTTCTTTTTCAGTCCTTGAATCGTGTTCATGGTCAGTCTTCGGCAGAACTATTTCACCCGCTTGTACTCGAGGTTGCCACCCATGAAGTTGGGGAACAGCAGTTTGTCGTCGGCTTTGACGTAAGGAATGCCGATCGTGCCGAGCGGGCCGTCGATCTTCAGCACGCCGTCCTTGACGGTGCCGGCGAATGTCGCCGTCGTCGTTGTACCGGCCTGGCTGATGAACGTGCCTTTGTAGGCCGGGTCGGTCAATTTCAGGAGGAGGCTCTCGCCGTTCTGGGAAATTTCGCAAATATGCTTGCCGTCGTCTGTTTGCCACTTCCCAACGTATTCGGAACCCGGGTGGCCGCAGGCCGATAAGAACGCTGCCAGCAGCGCCACGAGGATTTTTTTCAAAGTCATCGGCGTAAAGGGTTCCGTTTTGGACGAGGCGATTCGAGCTGCTTTCGGGACGCAGCTATCCCTACCTTGGCCGGGAAATTGAATGGCTTTCGCCGGGAAAGGTGTCAATTAGTAACTATAGTTAATAGACTACCACAACCACATGGGCAAAGCTACACGCCCATGAGCCGAATCCCCGCCAAGCAATCCGCACTCGCGCGATTTGCGCACAATTTGCGCGTGATTCGCACCGAAAAAGGGCTCAGTCAGGAAGACGTGGCGGCCGAAGCGGAAATCAGCCAGACGTTTTTAAGTCAGGTCGAAAGCGGGAAGCGAAATGTCTCGATGAACGTTGCAGAACGACTTTCTCAGGCCGTGGGCGCCGAATTGATCGACCTGCTGCGACCGTTTTGACGTCGCGGCATCTTCTCCTCAACAAAAATCCCGGCTCCGCGTCTCCAGGTCACCCAGCAAGTGGGTGAAATCCACCAGCATCTTTGACACCAGGTGGCGCACGTCGCTCTGGTTTTGCCATTGGCTGTTGGCCATCGTGCCGCCGGGCGAATACCATGCATGGCTGCGCTGTCGTGACAACGAAGTCGCCCGATCATTTTTGAGGCTCTACCGAACTGAAATAATGAGGTCGGCAGCAGCGCCCGAGCCACCGGCGGCAAAAGTGTGAAAACTACGACATTTGTAGTCCTTTAAGCTGCGACACCCGCGCCTAGCATCACGTTGTTGCGAATGCTTTGGGATATATGACCAATTCGGCTGGATCCGGGTCCAGTTTGGCTTAGCCACGCCCGGTTGCGGTATCCTTTGCAGACAACTATTCATCGAAAGACCGAATTCACTCCGCCATGGCAAGCATCATTCGCAACGCTAAAATCTCCTCGAACAAGCGTAAATTGGCGCGGCCTGGCACCGATCCAGCGGAACAATTCGAGCTGTCGGACCATGCACAGGCACAAACATCGAGCGCCCAACGGTCGGTGACGGATACCGGCGAAGCAGGGGCTGCGAAATTGCCTGCCGAGAACCAGCAGCAGCTTCAAGCGCTCTTCGAGAAAGCCAAGCAATCTGTGCTTGGGCAATTCAAGGCGGAAGCCGAAGCGGCCCGCGAATTGGGCCGGCAACGCGGACTGCAAGAGGGGCGCCAAGCCGCACACGACGAGTTGCGCCAGACAGTTGCATCTGACCTGGACCGCTTGCGTTCGATCATGGGCAAGCTGGAGGCTTCGCTGAACACAGGTATCGAGGACCTCGAAGACATCGCCTTGGCAATCACCATGGAGGCGCTTTGCAAGATGCTGGGAGCCGCTGCCGTCGATCAGGAATCGGTCAAGGCCCAAATTCGGCATGCGGCTGCGCAGGTGCAAAAACAAGAGTTGCTGCAGGTTCGCTTGCACCCTACGGATCTTGCGATGCTGAAAGATATGTGCGGACTCAATCTGATATTGCCCTCAGGTAAAAATATCTCGTGGGTCGCCGATTACTCTATCGAACTGGGCGGTTGCATATTGAAAACTAATCACGGCAGATTTGATGCGCGCTTCGAAACGCAACTGAGCCAACTGAAACAAACCTTGCTGGAAGTGCGTTCTCAGCGGAAAGGCTGAGCTTCTCTGTAAAATTCCAAGTCGAAACTTATTAAATTACTAATATTTCCCGCACTTTTGGTCCGAAATGGTGTGCATCCAGGCAAGAAATCGCTCCTGTTACAAAATATTTTTCAATTTTGCCCTAAACAATTTTCGCGCCGCAAGGATATATTCCCGAGCGGCATGCCCGGCGAAGTCTTTTTCGCTGAACTTCTGCAGTCCTGCTCCTGTAAGTTGCTCTAATGCAATACACATGTGATTGCGTATTGCGAACGGTTTTGTTTCTTGTCACTTTTTAATTGCATCTGGTTAAGTAAAGGCGCGAAGTCATGGTAGCTATCGTCAGCGGTCAAAATCTGGGTTTGGGCTTGGGCAAGGTCAACGGTTTGAACGATCCTGCGCTCGGTCAGGGGCAAGTCGGACAAAATGGACAACAGGTTTCGATCAACGCCGCTACAGGCAATCTGGTGGTCCAGGATCAGGACACGACGCTACTGGACAACGGCCTCGATCTGGGGGCGTTGCGCACCTATAACAGCCAGGGACAATTCAATACGGCCAACGGGCCGAGCTGGGCGCAGGGCGCGGCGGTAAAGTCGGTTGCCGTAAGCGGAACACTGGCGGCGGACGGTAGTACCGTCATCAGAACCGACAGGGACGGATCCCAGACGGTCTATCTCTGGAACGACGCGGCGAAGAGCTATCTTCCCGAGCAAAGCGGTTCGTCCACCGAAAGCATCGCTGTCGTCAATGGTCAACTGGTTTGGTCCGATGGCGCCACCGGGCAGAGCGAAACCTATGACGCAACCAGCGGCCGCCTGCTGTCGGCTACCGATGCGACCGGCCATCAAGCCACGTACAGCTACAACAGCGACGGCACCCTGGCCTCCGTGGTCAGCGACACCGGCGACGCCACCTACTACGATTATCAAAACGGCAATCTCGCCGACGTTCGCGAGAAGACGCAGGACGCGAGCGGCAATTGGCTGACCCAGACGATTGTCTCCTATGGCTATGACGCGTTGAACCGTCTCACCAGCGTCACCATCGATCTCAGCCCATCCGACAATAGCACGACGGACGGCAATGTCTACACCACAACCTATGGCTACGACGGTTCAAGCGACCGGCTGGCGAGCATTACCCAGAGCGACGGCACCTCGCTCAATTTCACCTACCAGCAGGTCGGCGGTGAATATCGGGTCGCCACCGTCACTGACGGGCTGCAGCAGACCACCACGTTCACTTACGACGTAACGAACGGCATCACGACGATACAGGACCCGCAATCGGCGGTCATGACCCTGCATTTCGACAGTGCGGGGCGCGTGGTAGAGATGGATCAGCCGGCCGATGGCGGCGGCACCAGCAGCGCAATATTCAAATATGACGCGAACGGCAACCTGGCCCAGGCGGGCGGGATGACCTATGGGTATGACGCGAACGGGAATCGAATCTCGTCGGTCGATGCGCAAGGCGACACCACAGGTGCGACCTACAATGCCGACAACCAGATCACGAGCCAAACCGTGTATGGTGTGGCAGCTGCGAACGGCAATCCTGCGGGGAACCCGCAGACGACCTACTACTATTACGATGCATCTTCCGTCTCAGGCGCGCCCGGCCTGTTGCGCTACGTCGTGACCCCGGCGGGCCAGCTCACCGAATACCGCTATAACGCGCAAGGGCAAAGGATCAGCACCTTGCGCTACACGGCGCAGACCATCGCCGCGGGCAACCTGACCGGCAGCGAAACCACCGCCGCCATTGCGGCATTGGTGGCGGCGGCCACGCCGGCGGCCGATAGCAGCGCCACCTCGCGCACCGACGTCCAGCGTGCCGACACGGCTTACGACGCGCATGGCCAGGTTTCCTCGATCACGGTCTATTCGGCCGTGTCGAACGATGCGGATTTGACCGGCATCGCGGCCGACGGCAGCACCACCAAGTTCGTCTACGACCAGTCCGGCCGCTTGCTTACCAAGATTGCCGCATCGGGAGAGCAGACGTCCTACGGCTACGACGGCTTGGGCCGTTTGACTGGTGTCGTGGATACGATCAAAGGCACGGCCAGCACGCAATACGAGGACGCCAGCAGCACTGTCGTCCAGAACAATGCCGACGGCAGTTCGACCACCAGCGTGTACGACGCAGACGGCCGGCTAGTCACCAGTACCAGTACGTCTAACGGCACCATCAATACCTACTACGATGCCGACGGGCGCGTGACTCTAACAAAGAATGATGGTTCCGCAACCCAAACCTGGACATTTTATGACGCCCAAGGAGGTGTAAGCGGCGTTGTGACGCAAAGCGGTACGCTGACGGAGTATGTGCGCAACGCCGCCGGCCAAGCTACGCAAACCATTGTCTATGCCAATTCGGTCAACGTATCCCTGTTGCCGAACAATACGGGCGACATCGGCGTGTCGCTCGATGCGATACGTCCGGCCGCTTCGGCGAACGACCAGAAAAGCTGGCAAATATTCGACGCAGCGGGCCGGCTGACCGACAGCGTCACCGGCAGCGGCATCGTGACCCAAACCCAATACGATGGCGCATCGCATGTGCTGCAGACTACGGTCTTTGCCAACCCGATCGACGTGAGTTCGCTTGGGAGCGCACCCACTGTGGCCGGCCTCGGCATCGTCGCGAACCCTGCAGCCGACCAGGTCACACGCAATTTCTATGACGCCGATGGAACGCTCATCGGTACGCTCGATGCCACCGGACACGTCACCGAATACATCTATAACGCCGCGGAAGAGCTGGTGGAGAAGAGAAGCTATGCCAAGGCTGCGTTTCCTTCGTTATGGGCCGCCGGCACCCTGGCGCAATTGATGGCCGGCTTACAGAGCATAGACGACAACCGCATTTTGTACGCCTACGACGGCTCGGGCGCGCAAACCGGATCACAGCAGGTGCAAGGCTATCCCGACGACGCCATGCCCGGCGTGACCGACATCAAAGGCAGCTTGCTTCAGCCCGGTGCGCAAAACACCTATCAATTCACGCTGACCGATCCTTCGCAATTCTTTTTCGACGGGATACAGGGCAGCCAGATGCAGTGGTCGCTCGCCGGGCCGACGAGTTTCTCCAGCCAGGGATTGACGTCGGGGAATAGCCCGTACGTCAATCTTGGTGCCGGCACCTATACGCTTACCGTCAACAGCAATCAGGGCGCGACGGGCAACTACGACTTCCGCATCCTCGGCGACGGCGCCGCCGTGCCCATCAGCACCAACCAACCGGTTTCGGGGGTATTGGCACCCGCGACGCAGACCGCGCTGTATTCGTTCACCGCGAACCAGGGCGACCAACTGTTCTTGCAAAGCGTTTACGCCAATCCGGAATGGAATTGGAGAATCTACGGTCCCAATGCGCAACTCGTCACGAGCAGCAGTGCGGGATATGGCAACGCCTTTGCTGCACCGGTCAGCGGCACGTATTACCTTAGCATCGAAGCGCAGCCGAACGGTCAAAGCATCGACTTTCCGTCCGATCCGTATTCCTTCACCCTGTTCCAGAGCACGCCGACGACGGCGCCGCTGGCGCTGGGGCAAGATACCACGACAAATTACACGCCAGGTTCGGTCAGCAATTACACGGTCAATGTAACGAGTGCGGGCTGGGTCAAGTTCGATCAATTGTCGCAAGGCAGCCCCGACACGAATTGGAACTTGACCGATTCGACCGGCCGGAGCTTGGGATCGGGATCGACGGAGTATTCCGATCCTATCAATACCGGTGTGATGGCCGTTGCGCCGGGCACCTACACGCTGCAGATCACCAATACCAGGGGCACGTCCGGTTCGCTCGACTTCAAATTGCTGGCCACTTCCGAAGCTTCGATCGCCACGCTGCAAAGCGGACAAACCGTGCCGCTCGATTCGAGCACCGATGGCGACGCCGCCGTCTACCACATCGATGCCGCCTCCCCCGGCAATCTGGGATTGGCGTCCACGATTACCTCCGGCAGCCGCGCCTTCTGGCAGGTGACGGACGCCACTGGCAGGATCGTGAACAGCGGGAGTCTTTACAACGGCTCGCTGACGAATGCGATCCTGCCGCAAGCCGGCGACTACTATTTGTGGATTGGCGGACGAAACAATGATGGCGGGACGCTGCAGGGCAACCTGACTGTAACGCAATGGAACAACCAGACCCTCAACGCGGGGCAATTGTCGGACAACTCCGCGACCAGCTTCAGCGGCGTCATGGCCGGGGCAGGGCAAACCCAGACGACAAGCTTCGCGGTCGCGCAATCCGGAACCTGGCTGTTCGACGTCAGCCAGGCCTTGGCCGGTGCCCAATGGCAGTTGACAGGCCCCGCTGGCATGGTCGTGTCGTCGTCCAGCCTGCAAGCGCAGAACGTTACGGGTGCTTACCTTTCGGCCGGTAATTATCAATTGCAGGTGACAAACGGATCGAGCGCGGTAGGCGCCTTCGACATCAGCGCAACGCCTGTCGCCGCAGCGACGCAATTGGCGGACAGCACTCCCATTGCCGTGTCCGGCTCTGCGCAGAGCGCTTCCGTGCTTTACCGCGTCGATTCGACGCCTAACGATACCTTCAGCTGGACCTTGGCCGACACCGACGGCGCACCCAACGGCGAGGAATTTTCCGTCCAGGCATTCGACGCCTATGGTCATGGCCTTTATGTCTCGAACGGGCAAATCCAGCAATCACAGGCGAGCGGCCCCATTTATATCCTGTTGACGCAGGTGGCGGCTCAAAGCGCCGGCACGACCCTAACCTTGGTGCGCCATGCGGCCACGCCACCCGCGGCCGTACCGACAACCCCGATAACTGTCGACTCGCCGGTGTCGGATCCAGGCGTAAGCGGGCCGTCGACGCCGCAATATTCACTGAATCTGGCACACGATGGCCTGGTCGTCGTGCAATCCGGCTCAGCGAACTACAACCAAGCCATCCTGAATGGCCTGTTCGCCAACCTTTCGGCCGGTGTGCCGGGATATTCTCCAAATGGCGTGCTTGCCCCGGCAGTGCTGGGATGGGCGCCGGCCGGCCAGTACGAACTGAGCTTCAGCAACGGTAACAACAATTTTCCGTTCACGGTCTACACCAGTGCCGATGCAAGCGCCGTCTCCGTAGGCCAACATGTGGAGAGCACGTTCGGCGCGGGGCAGTCGCTGTCGATGTTTACGTTTAGCGCCAAGGCCGGCCAGCAATACCAATTCAACGGATTGGCCGATGCCTCGGCGGGTATGGGTTACGGCGTCTATGATGCAGCAGGCCGGCAGGTCGATGCCGGCGACGCTGCCAACGGCAGTGGGTCAATCTGGTCGGCTGACCAGAGCGGAACCTACTACGTGGTCGTATACCGTGACCCGAACCTATCAACCCAGGCGGCAACGGACAACTTCAGCATCACCTCCGTGCCGAACAGCAATGTCGCAGTCAGTGTCGGGACAGGCAGCGGGCAAAGCGCTCCCATCGTCGTCACACAGGGTGGCTGGTGGTCGGCCCAGGCGCAGTGGCCAGGTTGGCAAGCGGCTGCAGCCACGTGGTCGCTGTCGGCGGCCGGGTCGAATACGCCTGTGGCCCAAGGCAGTTTCCAGAATCAGAATCCGGTCGGAGCCTATCTTGCCCCGGGTACTTATACTTTTGCAGTGAGCAATTGGCAGGGAGCAAGCGGCAACGCAACGGCCAACATCGCTTTTGCCCCTGTGACGACGATTCAAGGTCAGAGCGGTTCGCTGCTCGACCTCGGTGGACTGATGGCCGGACAGTCGGTGGCTGTCGAACTTGATTCGGCTGCGCTGAGCCAGTTCACACTCGACTTGAACCTCACCGAAGGGGCCGATCAAAGCGTCACGCCTGCCTACTCGGTGAACGTCTACGATCAGGCAGGCAATCCGCTGGACGTGTATTCCAGCAATTCCACTAGCCCGACTTCGCAGCAGATCAGCTTTTCGCAGAATGCCTCGGCCGGTCCGGTGTTCGTGGTGTTGACGGCCAACTCATCCCAGCCGGACATTTCGGACTTATCCGTGACGGCGACGCGTAGCGACCCCACGGTGGCCACGGTAACGCCGGGCCAGATTAGCGATCTCGGGCAACTGGCGGCAGGTGCTTCGGTGGCTTTCCAGCTCGCCGCGAATCCGTTGGATCAATTATCGCTTGCTTTCGCTTCTTCCAGTGGTCAGCAAGACTACAGCGTTCAGGTCTACGATCAGTTCGGCAATCCGATCTCGCGGTCTTCCCAAACCGACCCCACCACGGGCGACAACATCGTCTCGTTCAGGCAAGGCTACAGCGACGGCCCGCTTTATGTCGTGGTGACGGCGAATTCCGGCGCCGCAACCACCGATCTCAGCGTGAACGCCGTTTCGACCGCGGGCGTGATCGCCGGCGCTTCATTTACGTCGGGACAGCCGGTGACGCAGCCCGGCACGGGCATCTATGCCTACCAGATCAATGTTGCGCAAGACGGCACCTATTTCCTGAGCGCCGATTCGGCGACCAGCTGGAGCAACGCGGTCCTCATGAATGCGGCCGGACAAACCGTGCCCCCTTTACAATCCAATCTGACCGCGTGGACACTTGGCGCCGGGTCTTACACGCTTTACATGCAGGGCGACCAACAGGCGCAGGACGGTTTCGGTTTCCAGTTCACCCGTTTCCAGGATGTCCCCGCAATTGCGACGGACGCGGCCCAGGCGGTGCAGGTTTCCGGCTACGGAATCGGCACCTACTATAGCGTCAAGCTCAATGCCGGCGACACCCTGTCCTTGAGCGGGACGGGAGTAACGGGCTATATGACCTACTCGCTGTTCGATCCCTCGGGGCAGGAGCAGATATACGACTGGTCGGTCGGGGACTTGAGCAATTTCGTCGCGCAGCAAAGTGGTACTTACCTCATTGAATTGTCCGGCTCTCAAGGGGTCACGGCCCAGTTAAGCGCCACGATCGTGCCGCCGGCCGCCCCGCTGACCCTTGACGCCACGCAACAATCCGTCCTCAGCTTCCCCGTGGATTCAAATGGCAACGGGAGCGACACGCTCAATGTCACGCAGCCCGGCTGGTACTCCGTCGGCGTCATCGCGAACCAAGGGGCGCAATACCTGGAGGAATGTTCCTGGTCCATCGGCGGGACGAACGCAAGCGGCGGACCTTTCGGCATCCAACAGGTGTATCTCGCCGCCGGCAGCTATACCTTCTCGATGTTGGCATTCCGCGGCGCGGCATCCGCCCAGGTCGATTTCACCCCGCTCCAGACGTTCCAGCTCCAGCCGGGCCAAGCCACCGACCTCGGCCAGATTGACGCAAACCAGAGCGTGGCGCTGACGCTCGACTCGAATCCGTTCAGCCAATTTTCGCTTGACGTCGCTGCGCCCACCGGCGCGGTACGGTATAACGTCAACGTCTACGACCAAGCGGGCAATTCGCTCAACGCCAGCAGCGAGATCGACCCAGGCACGGGTGACGACGTCATAACCTTCCAGCAGGACTATCTCACCGGGCCGGTGACGGTAATATTGACCCAGACCAGTGCAAGCGGCGACCTGACAGTAACGTCGACGCGTACCGACAATGCGCCGCAAGCCGGCGGCAGCGGTACGATCACACCGGGGCAATGGATTGATCAGGCAGCGACCTCATACTCTTACAATCTCAACCTGACACAACCGACAACGCTGGTCCTCGAAACCAATCCACCCGGCGGCGGCAATCTCCAGATTGATGAGAACTACAACGGTTGGCAGCCGGTGCAGGGTAACGGTAACGGCATCTGGACGCTGCCAGCCGGCGACTACATTGTCACGAGCGGCTACAACAACCCACAGGCGTTCGGCTTCATGCTGGTCGATGCCAGCACCATTCCAGCATTGCAGACGGGGAGTGCGCAGGCAATCCAGCTTGCGGCCAACAGCGTGGCCAGCTATTACAGCGTCAGTCTCGGCGCCGGTGACGAACTGACCTGGACGCCGGGAGCCGCCGGCACAAGCGGCAGCTACACAGTATTTGACGACAACGGCAATATCGCTTACCAGGGCGACGTCGGCGCTGCCGGCGGATTTATCGCGCGGCAGGGCGGCACCTACTACGTCGCCATCAACAATACCGCGGCGACTGCCGGAACGGTCAATTTCACCGCCGATGTGCTTCCGCCAGTTCCGGCGGCTACCCCGCTGACGCTCGATGCTGGAACCCTCAGTACCTCCGGCGCTTCGACGCTTACTACTGCATTTACCTCCGGCAACCAGGTCGCCACGCAGACCTTCACGGTACCGCAAAGCGGATTGTGGAATGTGCAGGCGCTCTCTGCGGGTCTCGGGATCTCTGCCGCGCTCACCGGGCCGCAGGGTCAGGTCTTGAGCTGGAACGATGCGGCTTCCATGTCAGGGCAGGACAACCCGCTTTTCCTCGCGGCCGGCCAATATACGCTTACGCTCGACAATCAGGCTAATGCCGCTGGAAACGCGACGGTCATGCTGACCCCATTGTCCGCGGCGCAATCGCTGGATGGCAATGCCACAGCGAATCTGAGCGGCATGACGGTAGGCCAGCAAAGCTGGTTCAGCCTCGACGCCCTGAGCGGCGCCTCGATCACCGCGGCGATAGCTGCCGCGAACAACACCGATTTCTCGGTCGCGCTCTACGATGCAGAGGGCAATCTGCAGGTTTCCTCGAGCCTGAACGGCGGCAGCTTCACTAGCGGAAGCGCCGGTCCGATCTACGCCTGCGTGACCAGGGTCGCCGATCAAGATACATCGGGCAGTGATGCGCTGACGCTGACGTCCGCCGGCGGCGCCGTCGACACCCTTCAGGCCATCCAACCCAACAGCGAAGTCGATTGGGTCGCGCCCGCGCTCAATTACAGCTTCACAGTCGCCAATGACGGGCTGGTGGCGATCGAATGGCAGAGCGGCAATTACAGCCAGTATCGCTTGACCGGACCAAGCGGCGTCATTACGGGGTACATCAACAGCGGTTTGGTGGTGAACCGGTTGGTGGCCGGCAACTATCAATTGACCTTCTTCGACGGTTCCGGTCCGGCGCAATTTACTGTTGCCGACCCGGCGCAAGCCACTGCCATTACGGCCGGTACCGCCGCGACGCAGACCTTGAGCGCGGGCCAGAAATTCGCCATGTTCGACCTCACGCTGCAAAGCGGGGCTGCGATCTGGCTCAACAACCTTTCCGGTGCTACGCCCGGACTGACCTACAGCCTGTATTCGCCTTCCGGACAATTCCTGGGCCAGGCGTCTCCCGGCCAGAACAGTTTCAGCCAATTCGGCAATGTGGCGCTGGATGGCCAGTATCTTTTGATCGTGTCACGAAATTCGTCGCAGGCTAGTGCCAGTGCCACGATAGACTTCAACCTGCTGCAGTCGTCGGCTGCGCCGCAGCCGCTAGCGCTCGGTGCGGCGACGCAAGGCGTGGTCTTCAGCAATTCGCCCAGCGCAAACTACACGATTACCGTCGATTCTCCGGAAGAGCTATGGCTGAGCAACCAGAGCGGAAACGTCAACTACCAACTGCTCGACGCGACCGGCCGATCCGTCGACTATTTCAATCTGTACGGCGCGGGAACGCACAGTTACGCGCTAGCGGCGGGAACCTACACGCTTGAAGTGACTGGCAGCTTTAACTGGTGGTCCGGCACGGCACCGATTGCCTACTCGTTTACAGCAGGGGTCGTGAGCACGGCGACCGACTTGGCTACGAACCCGACCGTCAAATTCAACAATGGTCTGCCCGATCAGCAGCTTCAACTGACGCTCGCGGCCGGGCAGTCCGAGTGGGTGCAGGCGAGCTCGATACCGGCTTACGGCGACGGCATTTTTTATCAGGTGCTTGATCCGAACGGCAAGGTCGTAACCAATGGCACGCTCGGCGGCGGCTGGTGGTCGCAGGCCAACGGATTTGTGATCAATGCCGCGACCGCTGGAACCTATACTGTGATGATGAGCGCGGTCTCCTACGATTCGCCGCTATCGGGAACGTCCATCACCTTCAACGCCTCGGCCGGGCAAACCTCGAATACCGCGTATACCATCGGTACGTCCGCCAGCGGCACGCTTGGCACCCCGGCAGACCAATCGCAATACACCTTCACGCTAACCGACCCGACCGACGTTTGGCTTAATATCCAAGGCGGCTCTTACGCCGTTACCTTGAATCAGGCAGGCGGTTCGTCCTCGGTTTTGTGGCCGGGCTGGAGGGGAGCCGTGTCGGTTCATCAGATGTATGAATTGGCAGCAGGAACATACACGCTGACTTTCACGCCGACCCAGCTTGCCCCCGGTAATTTCAGCATCTCGACTTCGCCGCTGGCGGCGTTGCCGAGCCTGACTTTGGGAACAGCGACTCAAGTGTCGATGGCCCAAGGCAACCAGGGTAGTGCATTTCAATTCACAGGAACCGCGGGGCAGCAGATACTGATCGATCCGCGTTGGGTGAGCGGCAATTCGGTTTCGCAGAGCTGGTACCTGATGAAGGCCAACGGCGACAACGTCGATTCCGGCGGCTACTACTACACCTACGACGATTCGCGGAAGGTGACGCTGCCTTCGGACGGAACCTATGTGCTGTACCTCGTCGGAGGTAGCAACGATACGGGGCCGGATACGAGCACATTGACCGTCACGCCGATACAAAACACCAGCAGCACCTTCAATCTCGGCTCCGTGGTTTCCGGCACCTTGTCGTCTCCGGGGGCGATCGATCAATACCAGTTCACCTTGACCCAGCCGACGACGGTGTTGTTCGATCCGCTCGGCGGCAGCGCAAACCTGTTGCTCTCCAGCCCGGATAGGGTCATCGTCAATCTCGGGTCCGGTCTTAGCACCGGCGACGACGTGCAGAGACTGGCCGCGGGTACCTATACCGTCAGCGTCAGCGGCTCGGGCTCGACCATGCCCAACTTCGCCTTCAGCGTGCAGGATATGCAAGCGGCAGCGACCGACGCCGGCAGCGGCAGCGCGATCTCGGGCGTCGCGCCGGCCAACGGCGCGGCCGGCATTTACAAACTCGACACGATACCCGGGGCTACCTACAACCTCGATTTCAGCACCCCTGTCGGGTCCGACTACAACGACGCATTGAACTACATTCTGGTCGATGAAGCCGGACGCCTGCTTGCCGGAACGAATGGCACGTATTACAGCCAGTCCGGCAGTTTCGTCGCGCCAGAGGTAGGACCGGTGTATCTGCTCGTCAGCCAGAATCCCTCTACTGCAAGCGCCACGCCGACCGCATTTACCGCGACATTGCAGCAACCGGTCGTTTCCTCGACGCCGCTGTCGTGGGGGAACACCAATTCAGCCACCCTTGCCACACGCCAGGACCAGCTGAGCTACGGCTTCACGCAAAACCAAGCCGGCTGGGTGGAGTTGCAGGAGATGACGGCGTCGAGTTCCTCGGTCGAATTCGACATCGTCGCGCCCAATGGAACGGTGTTGAGGAGTGCATCGGGTCTCGGCGCGAATCCTCCCGGCGGCACGATGGACGTCTATTTGCCGGCGGGCCAGTATGCAATCCGGGTCGATGCCAATAGCGATGCTTCGGACGGCGCCAGCTTCCAGTTTACCGCGGCGCAGGTACCGGCGCAGCAGCAGTTTGCACGCGACGGCGGCGTGGCCCAGACATTGCAGTTGCCTGCAAGCGCAGATGCGCTGTCGCTATGGAGCCTCGCCGCCCAAGCGGGCGACGCTTTGAACTTGACACCGCAATCCTGGCCGGGAACGGGCATGATTCAAATCGTCGGACCAAACGGCTACAACCAGAGCTGGGATCCGTCGACCGGTCCGTTCAACGCGACCTTGCCTCAGGCGGGTTCCTACTTGTTGCGGATCACAAGCAATCCCGCTGCCGGCGCGACCGACAATAGTTTCAACATTTCGGCGACGGTGGGCACGGCTTCCGGCACCGCAACGCCGCCTGTCACATCGACGTTCAGCGCCACCGGTTCCATCGCGGCCGGCACGACGCAAACCTTCCAATTCCAGCTGACGCAGCCGGGGTTGTGGGACCTCGACCGTAACGAACCGCCGAATTGGTACGACGTCGACGGCGGCTACTACAGCCAGGCGGCGACGATTACCGACCAAAATGGGGCCGTGGTGGCGAACGGTTATAACCAACCGGCCTTGCTGCCGGCCGGTACCTACACCATCAGCCTGACCCAGGGAGGATATAACAGCAGCTACAATTTCACCTTGCGGCAATTGGATGGTTCGCAATTACCGCTGCTGCAATACGGCCAATCCGTGACGGCGACGCTGCCGGCTTATGCCGCCGTTGGCTATGAAATCGATGCGACGGCCGGCGATGTGTTGCATCTAGCCTCGCTGGGCGGCACAGGGAACTACACTCAGCGGAACTGGACCCTGGTCAATCAGTACGGGCAGGTGCTGCAGACTGGCAATTACTATAGTGCACCGCAATATCTGACCGTCAATCAAACCGGACCGCTTTATCTGCTGCTTGGATCCAACAGCACTTCCGATGCGAGCGGAACCTGGTCGATCGGCTTGACCCAAGGTGGGCCGGTATCGAACCCGATCGCGCTGGGCCAGGTCGTGAGCGGCACGCTTAGCACGCTTGCCACCAGCCAATCCTATACGTTTGATGTTACGCAGACCACGCAAGTGCTGTTCAACGGCTTGGTCGGCGGCCCAGGCAGCGGCAATGGCGTCAACTTTGTATTGACCGGGCCGGGTTCAACTTATGGCCTAGCCTCGCAATATTCCACCAATTTGACGGCCAGTGCACCGCAGACTGTCACGCTTGAGCCGGGCCAATATACGGTCACCGCCAGCACATCAAGCGCCAACGGCGGGCCGTTCTCCTTCCAGGTCAAGGAGTTGCCGGCCGTTACTGCGCTGACGAACGCCCAGCCGGTGCAAGGGCAGCTACAGCCAACGGGTGCAGTACAAACCTATTCTCTCGCGGCGCAAGCGGGTGACAACCTGTTCTTCGCCGTTCCAAACCTGCCGGCGCAGTATTACCAGTACAACTACAACACCGGATACTACGGCTACAATTACTCGGCCTTTTATCAGATATTCTCTCCCTCGGGTCAGGAGGTTGAATCCGGGTTGCTATCGCAACTGAACAGCACGCAATTCGTCGCCACGATGTCGGGCAATTACACGATTGCGCTGTACGACGATAACGGCGGAGATCAGCCGCTGCCCTACACCTTGACGGCATATGTGAACCCGGTCGCGACACCGGTCGTGATCGATCTGGGCAACAACAGTTCCGCCGTTGACCTCGGTGTAAGCAATGTCGCGGTCACCCCAGCCGGCGGTTCCGGCCCCATTGAATCGGGCGGCTCGATCCAGATCAACTGGAGCACGAAAAACAGCGGGATTCAAGCCACCAATGGCAACTTCATGGAACACGTCGTGGTGCGCAACGCTGCTACCGGCGCGGTGGTGCTGCAAGCCGACGTGCCCTATGTCGAGGCGGCAGTCGGCAATGGCCCGATCCAGCCGGGGCAGTCCGTGGCGCGCAGCGTCGTCCTCCAACTGCCTAATGGCGGCCAAGGCGCCGGCAATCTCGAGGTCAGTGTCGAGACCGATTCCGACAACTCGCAGAACGAATCCGGCGTGGCGCTCAACAACAACGTGGCAACGTCCACGTTCACCAGCGTGTTGGCGCCATCACCGGATCTGCAGGTGTCCGGCCTGAGCCTCTCTCCGTCCGGCGGGTGGCAGGCGGGCGAAAACGTGACGGTCAACTGGAATGCCGCCAACAACGGCACGGCGGACGCGGTCGGCAATTGGACCGAGCGCATGCAACTGATCAACACCGTCACCGGGGCGGT
Organism: Burkholderiaceae bacterium; assembly: GCA_036384915.1. Lineage (GTDB taxonomy): Bacteria > Pseudomonadota > Gammaproteobacteria > Burkholderiales > Burkholderiaceae_D > PKWO01. The sequence goes on along the minus strand of DASVLJ010000047.1, from coordinate 65,828 downwards.
CGTTGCCGACGTGAGCCAAAACTTTACGAATCAGGATATTGCGGCGGGCGCGCAGGCGGCGCGCTCGGCCAGCTTCGCCTGGCCCGCAGGCTTGAACGGCATCGGAACCTTCAAGCTCGTCGTCACGGTGGATTCGACGCACCAAATCGCCGAATACAATGCCCAAGGCGCCATCAGCGGCGACAACACGGCCACGCAGCAGCTGGTGGTGGGACCGTCCATTGTCGCGCAGAACGTCGGACTCTTGCAGCCGACGCCGCAAGACGGCGACCGCGTCACGGTCGTGTGGAATGACGTCAACCAAGGCAGCGTGGCGGTTCCCTCGAGCTACCAGGATCGCATTACGGTGCGGCGGAAAAATGCCGACGGTAGCTTGGGTGCGGTCGTGCTCGATACAGCCGTGGCATTCCCCGCGACGGCAGGGGTGGCGCTCGCGGCGGGTGCCGGTGTGCAACGCTCCATGCAATTCAATCTCCCGGCCGGGTTGGCCGGCACGGGTAACTTTGTGATCACGGTCGCAGCTGACAGCCAGACCAGCGGCGCTACCAGCGTGTTCGAAGTCGACAGCGCCGGGGCGCCCTTGTCGACCCCGGTGACGGCGACCGGGGCATTTGCGTCCACCGAACATGCTTACGCCGACCTCGCTGCAGGCGGCCTGACCGTCAATGGCCTGAGCGTGCCCGTCAGTGCCAGTGCCGGCAATCCGGCCACGATCAGCTGGACCGTCAAGAACACCGGTAACGCGGCCGCGACGGCTCCCTGGGTCGATCGCCTGGTCCTGATTCCGATGGACACAAGTTCCGGCGCGCAGGATATCGTGCTCGGCAACTATACGCAGACCAGCACCCTCGCGATAGGCGCGAGTTACACGCAAAACGTCGTGGTACAGATTCCGGCCCGGATCACCGGCTCTTACAAACTTGCCGTGATCAGCGACTTCAACCAGTCGGTCGCGGAACCGAACACGCGCGCCGACAGCACCTTCGTTTCGCCCGCGTTCAACATCGTCCAGACCTATACCGACCTGGTGCCGTCCATCACGCAGATGCCGACGCAGGCCAATATCGCGTCGCCCGTCAATATCTCCTGGACCGTCACCAACAACGGCACCATGCCGTCGGACGCGTCGAGCTGGGTCGACCAGGTCTACCTGTCGCCTACGCCTACGCTCGGCTCCAATTACATCACGCTCGGTTCGGTCACGCATGTCGGTGCGCTTGCCATTGGGGGGAGCTATACCGCCTCGCTTCCGGCCGGTTTTTCGATGCCTGCTATTCCCGTCGGGACCTATTATGTGATCGTCAGCACCGACATCGACCACAATACGTTCGAGCTGGGCCATCAGGCCGACAACACCATCGTCTCCGCGACACCGCTGACGGTCTTACCGCAACTCTTGCCTAGCCTCTCGGTCGGCGGCATCACGGCACCCTCGACCTGGGTCGCCGGCAGCACGGTGCAGATCGGCTATACGATCACGAACAACGGCACGGCGGCATTGAACAGCTACGAACAGGAAAATCTCCAGCTCGTCAATGCCAACGATCCGAGCCAAACCTATTATCTGACCAGCCAGGGCGGCAACCGCCAGATTCCGATCGGCGGTTCGATGACGAATCAAGTCAGCGTCACGGTGCCGAATGTGCCGCCTGGGAATTGGCTGTTGCAAGTCGTCGCCAATGCTGCCGGCACGGTGCATGAGGGCAGCACTGCCGGCAATAGCGCGACGCAAGCCATCACCGTCATCAGTCCCGATTTGGCCGTCGACACGCTGGTTGCCGGCGGTACCCTGCAAGGGGGAAGCAGCGCGACGCTGAACTGGATGACACGCAACCTTGGCGGTGCCGACGCGAGCGCGTTCAGCGACAAGGTCTACCTCTCACAAAACGGCGTAGTCGACAGCAACTCCCTGCTGCTGGGAACCGTGAGCCACACCGGGCTGGCGGCGGGCGCCTCGGTGGCGAGCCAGTTGAACTTCCAGATTCCGGTACCCGATTCCGGCAATTACCAACTGATCGTCGTCAGCAACGCCGGCAACAGCGTCAACGAAGACGGCGCGACAGCCAATAACACAGCCTCGCTCGACATCGCCATTGCCCAGGACAGCTACGAAATCCTGACTGTCAGCAACGTCGTCGCGCCGACGCAAATCATCAGCAACCCTGCCAACATCGACGTCACCTACACCGTCACCAACAACGGCGACGGCGTCGGCAGCACTACGGCCTGGACCGACGCATTGGTGTACTCCGCCAGCGGTGTCCTGGGAGCCGGCGACAACATCGTCCTGGCCAAGAACACCCAGACCGGCGGCCTGCAGGCGGGCGCCGGCTACAACGGGTCGTTTAGTGCGCAATTCCCGCTCGGCTTCAGTGCGGGCGGGCAATTGTTCGTCGTCACCAATTACGGCAACACGGTATGGCAGGACGGCCAGACCGCCGGCAACGTCGTATCGCAAGCGCTGACTGTAATGCCGGAACCCTACGCCGACCTTGCGACGTCGGCGGTGACTGTCAGCAGCAATGCCATGAGCGGCCAGCCTATCACCGTCAACTGGACCGTCGCCAACAACGGCATCGGCCTTACCAGCACCTCCAACTGGAACGACGACGTCTGGCTCAGTTCCAACCCCGACGGCACGGGCACCACCTATCAACTCGGTTCGGTCAACCACATCGGGCAGCTGATTGCCGGCGGATCCTACAAAGCGGCGCTGACGGCGACGCTGCCGCAAGGCATCCAGGGTACGTATTACGTCAACGTCCGGGCCGCCGCCAGCGGCACGCCCTACGAATTCACGCACACGGGCGACGCGCTGGCGACGGGCCTGGCCGTTCCCGTGACGCTCTCGCTTTCGCCCGATCTCGTGGTGCAATCGGTGTCGGCGCCGGCTTCGGCGCAGGAAAGCGGCACCATGAGCCTTTCGTGGACCGTGCTGAACCAGGGGCAGGGCGCGGCCAACGGGCCGTGGGTGGATACCATTTCCATGGTTCCGACCTCAGGCAGCGGGCCGGCGATCACTCTCGGCACGTTTACCTATGATCAGGACCTCGCGCCCGGCATCACCTATACCCGCACGCAACAGGTGAACATACCGCCGCACATCGACGGCAGCTATACCATCCAGGTCACGACCAACAGCAACCGGTCCGTCTACGAATACGGCGCGACGGCCGCGAACGACACGGCCCAGGCTGCGGCACCGACTGAAATCGAGATCACGCCGCGTCCCATTCTGGAAGTCGGCAACATCGGCGTGCCGGCCGAGGTGACGGCCGGGACCAATATGTCGGTCAACTTCACGGTCGCCAACAACGGCCCGGCGGTCGCTGCCGGACAGTGGACCGACAACGTCTATTTGTCGCTCGACGGCAGGCTCGATACCAACTCGGTGCTCGTTGCCAGCGTGCCTAACGGCTCCGCGCTTGCCACCGGTGACAGCTACAACAGCCAATCGCCGGCATTTACCGTGCCGCTGCGCTATAGCGGCACGGTATACGTCATCGTCCAGGCTGACGCCAACGGCGCCATCGACGAATGGCCCAATGGCGCCGACAGCGTATCGACGCAAGCCCTCCAGGTCGATGGCGTGCCCTTCGCTGACCTCGTCACGAGCAACGTGACCGCACCGGCGCAAGCCACCTATGGCTCGACCATCAACGTCGGCTACACCGTCACCAACAAGGGGTCGGGGGCGACCTCGGCGGCCGACGGCAGTACCAACGAATCCTGGACCGATACGGTCTGGCTCTGCACCAGCAAGGGCCAGCCGCAGCCCGGAGCAGGCGACATCCTGCTCGGCACGACCACGCACACCGGCAAGCTCAACCCCGGCGACGGCTATAACGGCAGCATGCAAGTGACGCTGCCCGACCACCTCTCCAGCGGCCAGTACTACATCACGGTATGGACCAATCCGACCGGCGTCATCGCGCAAACCGAATTGAGCACCAACGTCAATCCGGACGATCCGAACACCTTCAACAGCGACAACTTCAAGGCCACGGCGATGTCCGTGATCGGGTCGGTGCCGCCCGACCTCGCGGTCACCGGCGTGGTCGCACCGCCGCAGGCCGCCGCCGGCGGCCCCTACAGCTTCAGTTACACCGTGCAAAACCAGGGTGCCCTGGCCGCCGGCACCTGGATTGACGATGTCTACCTGACCAACAATCCCGACCCGAGCCGGGCCACGACCAAGTGGCTGATCGGTCGATACACAGAGAACCAGTCGCTCGGCCTGAACCAGAGCTACACCGTGTCGGACACGGTGAACCTTGGCCCCTCGGTTTCCGGCCAATACCTGGTGGTCGAGACCGACACCGGCGATCTCGGCGCGGCACGGCTCCCTGAAGCAACATTCGCCAACAACACCATGGCGACCGCCACGCAAGTCACGCCCGCGCCGGCGGACCTGCAAGTCACGTCGATCAGCGTGCCCGCCACCGAGCACGATTCGGGCGAACCGACGACCATCACCTACCAGGTGACCAATAAGGGGGCGGCCGTCTGGAGCGGCACCAAGAGCTGGATCGACAATGTCTATTTCAGCGCGCTGCCGTATTTCGACCCCAACCATGCCACCTTCTTGGCTTCGGTCACACACGACAACAGCAGCGGCCTGGGCGCAGGGCAGAGCTATTCCGCGACGGCGTCGATCACGCCGCCGGCCGGAACGGACGGGCCCTACTACCTTTACGTCATCGCCAACAACGACCCGAATTACCCTTATGGTCCGGGCGCCTGGCACGCTGCTTCGCAAGTACTGACCGGGCAGAGCAACGACCAGTCGGCGAGCTACTACCAGAATGTGGTGTACGAAGGCACCAATACCAACAACAATATCGGCCAGGGAACGATAGGCATCATTTACAAGGAGGCGGCGCTTACCGTCGGCAACATCACCGTCTCCGATCCGAACCCGACGGCGGGCGAGACCGTGACGGTGAGCTGGACCGTCACCAACACCGGTAACCGCGCAACACGCGTGTCGCAATGGTATGACGGCGTGTATTTGTCGAATGGCACCTCGATCGCGGCCGGCGACGACCCCTTGGTCAAATACGACAGCAATGGCGACCCGACCTATGCGCAGCTGATGCAGATTACCGATGCCGACGGCAAGCCCGCCTACCTGCAGCCGGGCCAGAGCTATACCAATTCGGCGGTCGTCACTTTGCCGACTTCGATTTCGGGCAACTACCACCTGATCGTCAAGGCCAGCACGGACCTGACCAAGGCATGGGACAACCCGCCGCCCTCGGACATCCGCGCCGGCCTCGACACGCTGTATCAATACGATCCGAGCGGCATGGGAGGCGTACAGGCGTTCAAGAACGAAGGCACCAACGTCGGCAACATCGCCTTGCCCATCCTGCCGCTCGATCCGCCTTTCCTGCAAGTGGCGAATATCGGCGTCACGCCGACCGACCCCAGCGGCGAATCGGCCGGCTCGAGCGCGGTCACCGTCACGGCGGGCCAGACCTTCACGGTCAACTACACGGTTACCAACAACGGCGGCGCGACGCCGGCCGACCAGGGCAGTTGGAGCGACCTGATCTATCTCTCGCGCGATCCGCACAATCTCGACCTTAACCAGGACACCTATCTCGGTTACGTCTCGCACAACGGCGGCCTGTCGGCCAACGGCACGTACAGCAATACGCTGACCTTCACCGCGCCGAAGAACCTGTCCGGCACCTACTATGTGTGGGTGGTGACAAATCCGGCAAACGTGCACGGCATCGGCGCCGCGGCCGTCATCGAAACGCCGGCCGACCAAGTGCAGAACATGGCCGCGTCTGCCGCGCTCCTGATCCAGACGCCGCCGCCGGCCGACCTGGTAGTGCAATCGGTCACGGCGCCGACCACGGCGCAGGTGGGCGACAGCATCAACCTCAGCTACACCGTCACCAACACCTCCTCCAACGCCGCCAACGGTTCCTGGACCGACGCGGTCTACCTCTCGCAGGGCACGACCTGGACGACCGGTGCGATCCTTCTCGGCAAGGTCAGGCAGAACGGCCCGCTGGCGGCCGGCGCCACCTATACCGGCAACCTGAGCGCGAACCTGCCGCCGCTGGCGGAGGGGGATTGGCACGTCATTGTGCGTCCCGATATCTTCGACAACGTCGGGGAACTGAACTACAGCAACGTGGCATCGGCCGAAGGCAACGCGATTGCCGTGACCGTGCCCGCGCTTACGCTGGGCACGCCGACCCAGACCACGCTGACCACGGGGCAGAGCCGCCTGTACAAGGTCGTCGTCCCGGTCGGCCAGACCTTGCGCGTGGTTCTCAATTCGACCGCCACCACCGGCAACAACGAAGTGTTCATCAAGTACGGCGCCCTGCCGACTTCCTCGAACTACGATGCGGCCTATTCGCAGGCCCTGGCGCCGAGCCAGCAGGCCATCATTCCGTCGACGCAAGCCGGCACGTATTACGTTCTGGTGCAGTCGGACAACTCTCCGGCCAACACCCCCGTCACCATCAGCGCCAACCTGGTCCCGCTGTCGATTACGAGCATCACGCCGACGTCGGGCGGTGCTTCGACCACGGCCAACCAATACGTTTCGCTCGATATCTACGGTGCCGCCTTCGCCGCGGGCGCCCAGGTAGTGCTGTCGCGCCCCGGTGTATTCCAGATCCAGCCGCAAAGCTGGCAGGTGCTCGATGCGACCCACATCCAGGCCATCTTCGATTTGTCGAACGTACCTTACGGCCAGTACGACGTCGAAGTGATCAACCCGGATGGGACAACGGTCACCACGACCTACAACTACCTGGTCACACAGGCAATCCAACCCGACGTCGCCGTCGGCATCGGCGGCCCGTCGCAAATCGATCCCGGCGCCAGCGCCACCTATACCGTCTCGCTGCAAAACCTGTCGAACGTCAACACGCCCTACGTGCAGTTCTCGGTCGGCGCAACCAACCTCGGCATTCCGGACCAATCCTACGGCACCCAAGGCGACGACTTGCTCAATGCGCTTGGCGTTCCTTACCTGACGTTTGCCTCCAACGTGGTTGGCCAGCCACCCGGCGCACCGATCCAGGACGGCGGCAACAACCAGCAATACGGCGCATCACCTACCGACGCGGCAACGCTCCCGCAAGTCCAGTGGAACAAGCTGCCGGCCTTGCAGAACGTGGGCGGCTTCAACCTGACGCCCGGCTTTGCTTTCAACCTGGCCGGCAGCGGCACGATAGACCGGACCTTCAGCGTGCAGACCTACCCGGGCCTTTCGGCCTGGCTCGCGCGCGACTTCCCGGCTTTGCGCACGGTGCTCTACCAGCTCCATCCCGACTGGAAGGCCCAGGGCCTGCTCGATAACGGTCCGCAAGACCTCGACAAGATCAGCCAGGGCTTGACGGCGCAGTTCTTCTGGACCAATGAAGACACAGGCAACAACCTGACCGACGATGAAGAACTGGCCCTGTCCTATACCTTCAACGTCTTCGCCACCGCGACGCCGCTAACGCGCGACCAGTTCATCGCGGAACAGACGACGTACGCCGACCAGATGCGTACCAGCATCCTGCAGGACAGCGGTGCGCCGGTCGCCCTGAAAGTACTCGCCGCCAACCAGGGCCAGTGGGAGCAAGGCTGGCTCGCGGCACTGGAAGCCGGCGGCGTGCTGCTGCCGGAAGGCGAAGCGCCGCCGGTATCCTCGCAGCCCGAGGTGATGAGCTTGAACGCCATGCTGGGCACTGGCATCCTGCTGGAGAAAGGCAACCAGAGCTACACCACGCAGGCAAGCCTGTTGGGCTTCTTTACCCAGGTGCAGCAGTGGTACGGCAACCAGGCCGGCCCGACGGCACCGGTGGCCCCGCTCGACACGATCGAAACGCGCTACGACGAAAATACAGGTGCCTATGCCACCAGCCCGGTGGCGAACGGTCCCGTTGCATCCAACTATGCCAACGCCTACACGACTGCGCCGAACCAGTTCATCAGCTTGAACGTCTATGCCGGCGGACGCTCGCAACTCGAGTACCTGCAGCGTATCGGCCTGCTCAACGCGCAGTTCCAGCCGGTCGGTCCTGCCGCACTGAACCTCTTGCAATATCTGCAGAACGCCACCACCGCGGCGGCGGGCGGCAACGCGCCCATCAGCGTGCAAGGTCCGAACGTCACGCCGAACGCGCAAGGCGTTTCCTATGTCCCGGCCGGCCAGTCGCTGCCGTATACGGTGTCGTTCACGAATACCAGCGGCGCACCGAAAGGGCAGATTCGCATCACCACGCAGCTCGATCCGAACCTGCAGGTCGGCTCGCTGCTGCTGGGCGACATCCATCTGGGCAACCTCGACATCCAGGTTCCTGCCAATCGTGCCGTGTTCCAGGGCACGTTCGACTACACCACGAGCGAAGGCTTCATCCTGCAAGTTTCCGCCGGGATCGATTCGGCCCAGCACACCATCACCTGGTTGCTGCAGGCGATCGACCCGAATACCGGCGACGTGATCGACAGCCCGACCATCGGCCTCCTCGCGGGCAGCTCGTCGGCCGCCCGCTCAGGCTACGTCAGCTATACCGTGCAAGCCAGCCCGGCCGCCGTCAGCGGCGCCAGGATTTCGGCTTCGGCGACCATCGGGTTCGACAACGACCCGCCGGTGACCAGCTCCGGCGTCACCTATACGCTCGACGCCACGCCGCCCAAGACCACCCTCACGGCAACCTCGAGCGGCACCGATGCCAACGGCAACCCGACCTACAACGTCGGCTGGAACTCGGTCGACGACGCCAGCGGCGTCAAATACGTCACGGTCTACGTCGCCGAAGACGGCGGCAACTTCATGATCTGGCAAGACCAGGTTGCCGGCGCCAGCGGCCACGCCACCTTCACCGGCCAGGCGGGGCACACCTACCAGTTCCTCGCCGCCGGAGCGGACTATGCCGGCAACAGCGAAGCAGCCAGCATCACCAATGCCGTGCTGCCGAGCGACGGCACGGCTGCGCAAGTGGCGGCCAGCCTGGGCAGCACACCGACGGTAGGCTCAACCACGGCCCAGACTCCGGCCGCGCCGGAAGACCGCACCTATCCGTCGAACGCCTTGTTCCAGCAAGCCTCCCAGGCCCTGCCGGGCAAGGTCAGCACGACCAAGCCGGGCGATTTGCAAACCGTGCTGGCGCCCATGTCGCTGCAAAGCTTCGCCAGCGGCTACAGCGCGGGCGCGGCCGAGGTGGGAGCCATGGCCATGGTCCAACTGCCCGACGGCACCGTGCTGGCTTCGGCCGGCCCGGACGGCAACCAAGTCTTCGCTTACCCGAAGACCGGCGGCGAGAGCACGCAGCCCTTGTTTACCCTCAATGCGCCCGTGCTTTCCATGGCGGTCGACAGTGTCGGCCAATTGTGGGTCACCACGGGCGACCAGTTGCTGCAGGTCGATCCCACCAGTGGCGCCGTGCTGCAAACCATTTCCGGCCCCGGCGGCGAGCCGCTCACGCAAGCGCTTGCCATCGATCGCAGCACAGGCTTGATCTACGTCTCCTCGGGCAACGGCATCGAGATCTACAACCCCAACGCCGCCAATCCGTCCGCCGCCTGGACGCATTTCTCCAATGCCAAGGTCACGAGCCTGGCATTCGGCCCGGACGGCAGGCTGTGGGGCGTGCAATCGACCGGTTCCATCGTCGATAACGCCCAGCCGAACCCGACCTCGAACATCATCAGTTTCCCGATGAGTGGCGTGCAAGCCGGCCAGGCCCAGCTTGAATACACGCTGAGCGGCACGATCGACGACATCACTTTCGGCCAGCCCGGATCGCAATATGCCGGCCTGCTGTTCGCCTCGACCTCGCTGCCGCAACAAGCCATCCCGCAGGGTGGCGCGGCCGCGCCGCATGAGAGCGTGGTGTGGATGATTTCGCTGGCCACGCGCCAATCCTTGCAGCTGGCAACGGGCGGCACGCAAGGCGAAGCATTGATCACAACAGCCGACGGGCGCCTTTTGGTAGCCCAGACCAACAGCATCGACCAGATCCAGCCCCTGGCTCCGCCCCACGTCACCGCCAGCTCGATACCGAATGGCGCACTGGTGCCCTTGCCCATGACCGAGGCGACAATCAGCTTCGACCAGGACATGTGGCAAGGCGCCAACGATGCCGCCGACCCGACCGATCCGGCCGGCGTGCTCAACCCGGCCAACTATACGCTGGTGTCGAACGACGCCAATACCACGCTTACCTTCAACCCGACTTCGGTGAGCTGGAACGAGGCGACGCATTCTGCCGTGCTCGGCTTGCCGAACCTGCCTGCCGGTAATTGGTCGCTGCAGGTTTCGCCCAATATCGCCAGCGCATACGAGGTGCCGTTGGCAAACACCTACAAGACCAGTTTCACTACCGTATTGAACTTCTCGAGCGAAGTGAAGCTTGCGTTCTCCAACACGCGCGTCGACCATGCGACCGGCTCCGTCAGCTACGATGTCAGCATCACCAACATCGGTGCGGAAGATATCCATGGTCCGCTGACCCTGGTTATCGACCCCGGGCAATACTTCGGCGGCGCCATCGCGGGTGCGCTGCAGGGCGGTGCCAACCAAAGCGGACTTTGGACCCTCGACCTGACGCCGGCCTTGGGCGCCTCGGGCGGCGTGCTGCGCACCGGGCAAACGCTTGCGGCGCAGACCGTGACGGTCAACCCGCTGGCAGCAAACGTCGCCGTGGTGTCCGGCACAGGGCAACTGGTGAAATTCGATCCGACCAGCGATATTTACGCGCTGCCGTATGAGGACACCGCTCCTACGATCAGCATCGTCAACGATAATGGCAGCGGCAACGCTTCCACCGGCAGCAGCACCGCACCGGTGCCGGCGGCTGGCACCGTGACCAATGCCGATGGTACGCGCGTGGTGACCACGGTAGACGCGGCCGGCAACGTCATGAGCAAGACCTACAGTGCGGCTGGCGCATTGACCGGCGACAGCTGGACCGATGCGGACGGTTCGCACGGCACCGACACATTCAATGCCGATGGATCGAGTTCCGGAGCTGCTGTCTTTGCCGACGGCTCGAGCAAGAGCTACACCAAGGATGCGGCAGGCAACGGCACCTTCAAGGATGTCGATGCCGACGGCAACATCGCCGACACGGGCGTCATCACCGTCAACGCAGACGGCACGACCACGACCGTCACCACCTATGCCGACGGCGCCAAGGAGTCCACGACACTGAATGCCGCCGGAAACGGCAGTCTGACCGACTACGACGCAAGCGGTGCCGTCAGCGGCACCGGTACGGTCGCGGTGAATGCTGCCGGCACGACCACGACCACGATAAATAACACTGACGGCTCGTATTCCATCGAAACCGACGATGGCGCAGGCAAGGTCAAGGCCACGCAATACAACGCCTCAGGCGTAGTCACGGGTGACACCTGGCAAAGTGCGGACGGCAGCAGCGGAAACGACACATTTAATGCCGACGGTACGAGTGCGGGTGGAACCGACAATGCGGACGGCACCTCCAGCACCTATACCAATGACGGCAAGGGCACCGTAGTCACGGTGTCCTACGACGCGTCAGGCACGAAGACCGGCACGTCGACTGCGGTGACGACGGTCCACGCCGATGGAACGAAGACCACCGCGACGAGCGATGGTTCGGGCAACACCATGACGGTCCAGTACGACGCAGCGGGCAACAAGCTCGGCGACACCTGGACCGCGTCGGATGGCAGCTCCGGTTCAGACACCTATGCGACGGATGGATCCAGCTCCGGGACGACGACAAACGCCGACGGCAGCCGCAGCACCTACACCGACGACGGCAAAGGTGACGTGGTCACGACCAACTACAATGCGGCCGGCACGCAAACCAGCCAAGCAACGCAGTCGCTGACCAAGAACGCCGACGGCAGCACCTCCAGCTACAGCAATGACGGACTGGGCAATGTCTCGACCGTCATTTCCAGCGCAGCAGGCGTGGAGACGAGCGATTCCTGGCGACAGGCCGACGGTTCGTCGGGAACGGATACCTACAACGCGGACGGGTCGAGTTCGGGTACAACGAAGCAGCCGGACGGCACATCGAGCAGCTATGTCGATAACGGCAAAGGTACTGTCGTCACGACCTACTACAATGCAAGCGGTGCCCAGACATCGCAAAAAAACTCGGTCACCGCATCGTATGCCGACGGCACCAGCAAAACCACGGTCACGGACAGCGCCGGCGATGTGACTGCGACGCTCTACGACAGCAGCGGCAACCCTGTCAGCGACACATGGCACAAAGCCGACGGCAGCCAGGGCACGGACACTTTCAATACGGACGGCACCAGCTCGGGCACGTCTATCTTCGCCGACGGCAGCAAGAGCACGTATGCCAACGACGGCGCCGGCAACGTCGCGACCATATTGTTTAATGCCGCGGGTGTGAAAACCGGCGACACCTGGCGGGCGGCCGACGGCAGCAGCGGCAGCGACGCCTTTAATGCGGACGGCAGTTCGAGCGGCAAGACGACCAATGCCGATGGTAGCTATTCCACCTATACGCAAGATGCGCAGGGCGATCGGACGTTCTCGCAATTCACCGCTGGTGGCCTGTTGACGGCCAGCGGGACAGTCGAAGCCAACGCGGACGGTAGCACGACGACCACGACGCAGAATTCCGACGGCACATCGTCGGTCCAAATGCTGGATGCAAATGGAAGTGGAACTTTCATCGACTACGCCGCCGGGAACGTCCTCCATGCGTCAGGCACGATCGTCGCAGGCACAGATGGCTCCACAACCACGACCACGGATTTTGCGGGAGGCACCAGCAGCGTCGAAGTCGACGACGGTGCAGGCAATATCAAAACCACGCAGTACGACGCAAGTCAGCATGCATTGAGCGATACCTGGACCAAGGCCGACGGCAGCAGCGGTACCGACACGTTCAACGCCGACGCCTCAAGCAGCGGCACGACCAAGAATGCCGACGGCACGTCGAGCAAATATGTGAACGACGGCAAGGGCACGCTCCTCACTTACAATTTCAATGTAAGCGGCATGCAGACCAGCGAAGCGAGCACGGCTAAGACTGTCAATGCCGACGGCACGTCCACGACTGTCGATAACGACGGCCTGGGCGACGTCACGACCACGCAATTCGGTGCGGACGGCAGCAAAACCAGTGACGTCTGGACCAAGGCCGACGGCAGTTCCGGCACCGATACATTCAATGCTGACGGCTCTTCCTCAGGCACGACGAAAAATGCCGATGGCAGCACGAGCAGCTACGTCACGGACGCTTCTGGCAATACCACTACGCAATCGTTCAACGCGGCGGGTGCATCGACCGGCACGTCGGTGAAAAATGCCGATGGCAGTTCCAGCGTCACCACGATCAACGCGGACGGCAGCTCGAGCAAGACCGAAAACGACGGCAGCGGTAATGCCGTCACGTTGCAATACGCCGCGAACGGCTCCACGACCAGCGATACCTGGCAAAAGGCGGACGGCAGCTCGGGCAGCGAAACGTTCAAGCCCGATGGAACGAGCAGCGGCACGGCAGCAAACGCCGACGGCAGTTCCAGCAGCTACACCAACGACGGCAAGGGTACGGTCGTGACCACCGAGTACGACTCCGATGGCGTGCAAGTCGACAAGAGCACCGCGGTATCGACCACCAATGCGGACGGCACCGTCACGACCGTCTCGCACCATACGAACGGGCTGGTCATGACCACCCAGTCGGACGCGGCTGGCAGGGCGCTCAGCGATACATGGTCCAAGACGGACGGCAGCAGCGGCAGTGACACGTTCAATACTGACGGTTCGAGTTCCGGCACGGCAAAGAATGCCGACGGCAGCTCAAGCAGCTATGTGAACGATGGCGCAGGCGACGTCGGCACGACGTATTTCAGCGCGGCCGGGGTAAAGCTCAAGCTGGTCTGGCAAAAGGCTGATGGAACCTCCGGAACGGAAACCTACAATCCGGACGGCAGCATCCAACCAGCGCACCAAGGCGCGAGCGGCGCCACGGCCCCGGCAACGTCAGGCAATAGCGGAGCGGCGCAGTTGAGCGATGCGAGGGTCGGCCAGCAATGGAACGTCACTCTCGGCGCCAACTCCAGCAACGACAGCCAATTCTATTGGCAACTGGTGCAGGCGCCGGCTGGCGTCACGCTGACGCCGTCGGGCACGGTCTCGTCGGATGCGGCAGGCTATAGCAATCAGGCCACGCTGAGTTGGACGCCCACGAGCGCCAACCTCAACAGCAACACCATCGTGGTGCGCGTGCAGGACGGCCGCGGCGGCGTAAGCTATGAAACCTATTCAGTGAACGTTGTCGGCGGAGACAGCGCGCCCGTCATCGCACCTATCTCCGACGTGAGCGGAAGCGAAGGCCAGGCCATCTCCATCCCTGTTTCGGTCGCAAATTCCAGTGGCGACCCTGTCACGGTTACAGTGCGCAACCTGCCGCCCGGAGCGGCATACAATCCCCTGACCGGGAGGATCGACTGGGTGCCGACCTACAACCAGGCCGGCACTTACAGCAAGGTCACGATCGTCGCCAGCGACGGCACGACATTCACCACGCAAAGTTTCAATATTACGGTTGCGCAAAGCTTTGCCAACCCTGTCTTGAATCCGATTCCGAGCCAAACCCTGAGCGAAGGAACGGTCTTCGGCCTGCAACTTGCAGGCAGCATGCCGGGCGGCATGACAAAGGCGGACGGATCGACCATTTCGCTCACCTATAGCGCGGCTTGGCTGCCGGGCGGCGCCACGCTCGACCCGGATACCGGCTGGTTCAACTGGACCCCGGATTACACCTCGGCCGGCCCGCTTTCCATCCCGATCACGCTGACGGCGACTTACACGCCGTCCGACGGCGGCACTCCCGTCACAACCTCCGTCACGCGGAACCTGAACGTGAATGTGCTGGCCACCCCGGTTGCGCCGCAATTCGCACCGGCCCAAACCTACTACACGCTGGAAGGCCAGCCGCTACAAGTCAGCGTGTTCGCCTTCGATCCGGCCAACCCCGACTATCAGCCGGGCGTCGCCGCCACTGCCAACGCTCCCGCTACCGATCCGGTCGGAACACCGTCGATCACCTATCAGGTCACCGGCCTGCCGCAAGGCGCCAGCTTCGATCCGAATACGGCGATGATCACCTGGGTCCCGGGCAACACGCAAGCCGGCACCTACAACGTCACCGTCACCGCCACCAGTAGCGGCGACGGCACCGGCACCAGCTTGTCGACGACGACGGTCATTCCCATCGTGGTAGAGCCGGCCGATTTTGCGCCGGTCATGGCGCCGATTGCCAATGCTTCCGTGGCACAGGGCTCGACGCTCACCGTGCCCCTCTACGCAGGCAGCCCGAACGGCTACCCGGTCACGCTGACAGTCAGCGGCCTGCCGCCGTTCGCCACGTTTACCCAGAGCGACAGCGGTGAATTCGCCACCGGCTCGATCAACTTCGCCCCAGGCGTGAACCAGCGCGGCGACTACACCATCACCGTGACCGCCAGCGACAACGGCGGCGGCGACCCGAGCAAGGTGCAAACGACGACATCGACCTTCGTCCTCTCGGCCACCAGCTTCACGGAACCGCCGGTATTGAGCGCACCGACGCAAGTCGTCGCGGTACCGGGCCAAACCCTGACCATCCCACTGACGGCCACCGATCTCGACCAGGACCCCTTGACGTTCGCCGCACAGGGCTTGCCGCCGGGCGCGCAAATCGTTCAGGGCAGCCAATACGGTCAGGCGTCGCTGGTCTGGACGCCGCCGGCCGGCACGGCGCTGGGCAACTACAACGTGAGCCTGACCGTCACCGACAGTGGCCTGCCGCCGGCCAACACGCCGCTGCCAACCGACTTCGTGCCGGTACCGAATACCGTCGCGGCCGACCTCAACATCGTCTTGAAGGCCAGCAATACTCCGCCGCAAATGCTGCAGGTGCAGGCCGGCGGCCAAACCGTCGCCGACGAAGCCGGCAACCCCGGCACCACGGCAATCAGTACCGCGGAAGGCCAGCCGACCTCGGTCAACCTTACCGCATTCGATCCGGACGGCGACGTCCTCAACTGGACTACCGGCAGCCTGCCGCCCGGCATGACCATGACGCAGACCGCCAGCGCCAACGGCCAGTCGCAACTTGCGCTGAACTGGACCCCTGGCTTGCTGGCTTCGCAGTCGTCCACGTCGGGCAATCCCAACGGCGTCTACACCGTCACCGTCAGCGCCAGCGACGGCATGGCCCAGGTCACGCAGACGCTCGTATTCAAGGTCGCGCACACCTACCAGGCACCGATCATCCAGCCGATGCCTACCCAGATCGTCAGCGAAGGCGATACCGTCAATTTCAACATCCTCGCCAATGATGCCGACGGTTCGATCCCGGTCCTCAGCATGGTGCAAGCCGCCGATCTGCCGGCGGGTGCCAGCTTCGACCCCAGCACCGGCTATTTCGAATGGACCCCGCCGGCCAACACCGTGACCGCCTTCGGCGCCACCAGCCAGACCTTCGACTTCACGTTCTCGGCCACCAACGGCACCAAAACCACCTACCAGACCGTGGCCGTGCAAGTGGTCCACGTCGACCAAGCACCGCAGATCTATGCATCGAGCCACTCGCTGCAAGTCGGCAAGGGCTTCACGCTGTCCGTCATCAAGGGCGGGGACGCCAACAGCGCCAATACCTCCGACACCATGGTCGTCAACGACGTCGATGGTGCGGCGCAAACTCAAGCCCTGACCGTTGCCTTCAGCAATCTGCCGCAGGGTGCCACCTACAACGCCCAAACCGGCACCTTGAACTGGACCCCGGGTCCCGGCCAAGTCGGCGACTACCAAGTCACTGCCAACGTCACCGACGGCTTCGGCACTACCAGCACGCAAACCTTTACCCTGCGTGTGGCGGCCGACGCCGCATCGAATGCGCCCGTGGTATCGATCACCACCACACCGTCGATGGCGGTGCAGCCGGGCGCGACAGTGCTGGTCACGGCGCGCGCCTCGGCATTTGCCAACATCGGCAGCATTAGCGTCGCCACCAGCACCGACGGCGGCACCACCTGGACCAATGCCGTCTTGACCGGCGCCGGGCAGTTCAACGTCGTCCCGGCCCAGCCCGGCATCATCCTGGTGCGCGTCACCGCCACCGACGTCGATGGCAACAGCGCGACGCGAACCGGCAGCATCCTCGTCGCCTCACCCAATGCCGATGCCGCTCCGAGCCTCTCATGGGGAGGAGCGTTGACGGGCAACTGGGGCAGTGACGGCAGCAACCTGCCGCCGGTCGTCATCAGCCAGAGCTCGCTCCTGCAAGCCCAGATCGCCGACGCCCAATTGATGGGCTGGCAGCTGCAAATCGCCCCGGCCGGCACCAACCAATGGAGCACCATTGCCAGCGCCCAAGACAGCGCGCTCCAGGCGTCGGGCCTGCAAAACCTGGCCGACATCGACCCGTCGCTGTTGGCCAATGGCGTCTACCAACTGCGCCTGACAGCCCAGAACCTGATCGGCGGCGTCAGTGAAATCGACAGCCGCATCGAAATCAATTCGACGGCCAAGAACCTCACGCAAGCCACGGCGACCGACGCCGTGTTCCAGTTGGGTAACCACAGCTTCGCACTCACGCGCAGCATGCCGATGGCCGGCAGCGTCACTGCCGCCAACGCCGACAGCAACGACTTCGGCAACTGGCAATTGCCACTCCTGTCGACCCAGTTGACCAGCGACCAGGCCGCAACCGACAGCCACGGCGCAAGCAATGCATGGAGCAGCGGCGCGCAAGTATGGCTGCAAGTGCCCAGCTCGCTCACCGCTTCGGATGCGTCGACGCAATACCTCAACTTCACGCTCGGCACCAACGCGCAAGCACTGTCTGCCGCTCCCGGTGCACCTGTCGTGGTGCGTCCGGTATTCGGCAGCAGCAACGGCTGGACCCTGACCGCGGTGAACGTCGACGCCAACGGCAACATCATTGGCCAACCGAACTTGCAGATGCAAGGCGGCAAGCTGTATGATGAAGTCACCGGCATGCCGTGGCAGCCGCAGGCCTACGTCCTCACCGGCCCGGACGGCACGCAATACCAGCTCGATGCGCAAGGCAACATCACCAGCGTCAGCTTCACCGACGGGCAGGAGTGGCTGGTCAGCGATGCCGGCATTGCCTTGGTCGAAAGCGCGAACAATCCCGATCCGACCCAACACATCGCCTTCGTGCGCGATGCGGAAGGACGCATCGTCAGCGTGACGGGCCCGGAAACCGGCGATGAAAGTGGCAACAACACCCAAAATCCGTCTGCCGCAAGCAACGCCAGCGTGCTGTACCAGTACGACGCCCAAGGGCGCCTGGAGCTGGCACGCCAGCTCGACAGTAGCGGCTTCGGCACCACCTACGGCTACAACGCCGACGGCAGCCTGATCGTCCCGCCGGGCGGCAGCGTTGCGGCCAACCTCGGCGAAGCGGCCAACTGGATCACTAGCGGCCCCGATGCCGCGGCCAATCCCACGAATACCTGGAACGGCACGCTATCGACCAGCACGCCGGTCAACCTGAGCTATTTCGTGCGCGACAGCGAAATTGCGTCCACCGTCAAGACCCAGGGCGCGGCGGGCAGCGTCATCCTCGCCGTGCGTACGCAAGGCGTCAACATCAACCTGGCTTCGATCGGTGCGACCATCCTGGGCCAATCGACGGTCGGCGACGTCACCACGACCCTGATCTCCGTCACTACGGCCGGTATGAAGCTATTGTCCCTGACGGGCACCGGCAGTGCTAGTGTCGCTATTTCTGTGGCAGGCGACTTGAACGGCGATGGCAAGATCGACGGTACCGATGCCGCTTTGTTCGAGCAGGACGCCGTAGCGGCGAACACGGCAGCCGACATCCAGGGCGATGGCGACTTGAGCGCGACGGGTATCGATCTTGACCGCGAGATCCTCGATGCGAATTATGGTTTTGCCGCGGCACTAGGGCCGCAAGCTAGGCCGCAGAGCGGCGCCTTGATCACCACGCACGAAGACTTGAGCGGCTCGGCCAGCCTGGCGTCGATCGCGCAGGACGGCAATGGCGATCCGATCTACTGGCGTGTGCTTGGCGCGACCAATGGCACTGCCGCCATCAGCACCGACGGCAAGTCGCTTATCTTTACCCCGAACGCGGGCTATACCGGCCCGGCGACTGTGACGCTGCAGGCCGACGACGGCTATGCGGCCGGCGCACCGATCCAGGTCAACGTCAATGTCAGCGCGGCCAAACTCGTCGCACTGCATATCTCGGATCTGTCGGGATTGCAGCCGGGGCAAAGCGCTTCGCTGCACGTCACGGCGGACTTCGCCGACCAGACCGGGGTGAGCCTGGATGGCAATCCGGGCTATTTCAACGTTATCGCACAGAACCTGGCATCGTTGAACTATGTCGGTCCGACGACTATTAGCATAAATCCCGCTGACGACATCGTCACCGACCTCAATCAAGGGCCTGCGCTGGTAACGGTTAGCCACACCGACGGCAGTGGCGATACCGTGCAAGCCGTAGAGGCATTCAACACGGCAGGGGCCGACGTGTCGGGTGTGCCCGCATTGCCTGTGCTGTATCCGGGAACGCTGACCCTGGTTCCCGGAGCTACGCGTCAGATCAAAGTGATGGAGTCTGACGGCAGCGCCGACGCCATCAACAAGGACTTCCCGAACGGTGTCGCTTATTACAGCAGCGACACCAGTATCGCAACCGTCAGCAGCACGGGCGTAATTACTGCCGTCGGTGCCGGCCAGGTAACGATCAGTGTCGTTCACCTCGGCGTTGCTCTCGATGCAAACGGGCATGCCACTTCGCATGCCATCGATCAAGGCAATATCGAGTTGACGGTGCAAGCGCCGCAAATCGTGGACGATAGCGGCGCGTCTTCTGCGCCACCAAGCATTATTGTCAGCGCCGCAAATGGCGGAGCCGTGGCCGATGCGGCAGGCGACACTGTCATGATAGGCGCTGGAGCGCTGGCCCAGGACACGCCTGTAAGCATTAATCAAATCGACGTTGGGAATCTCCAAGCAACGACAGGCATGGAGCCGCCGCAATCACCGGGACTGTCGACGGTAGCGGCATTTCATCTGGATCTCGATGGTCAGGTCAGTAACGAACCCTTGCAATTGGCAATACCAATGCAAAATTCACCTGGAGTCCAGCCGGGCGACGAGATTCTCATCATGCGTCAGGGACAGGTTATCGCACCTGATGGTACGACGCAAAATGTCTGGTGGGTGGTCGATAACGGCTATGTGGGAGCGGATGGCGTCGCGCGCACTGCATCACCTCCCTATGCCGGCATCGACTCTAGCGGAAACTATGTCGTCGTAACCGGAAAGCTTGATCCCAATACAGGCGCCGTAACTATCAAATCGACAGTAACGAACTATGGCGCCGTCTTGGGAAATATCGCAATTGCCGGCTTTGCGAGCGGCGCCGGTATTTTAGGTCTCATGGCCGGTGCCTTTGCGTTGAGCCCTCCCGCGACGTCTTACACCTACAGCTTCACGGTACAGGGAAGCTATGTAACGACACCGCTCGTCATTCAGAAAAACAGCAGCGGGAATATTTCGTTGACGATCGATCCGCCGGACGAAAACGATCCTGGCGACGACTCGCCTATTATCACCGGCGCATCAATCATGCCGTCTGGCTCGCAATTGCAGCTTACGCTGCAAAATCCGGTCGGTGACAACGGCGATGCGGCGAACACCATGTATCGCGTCTGGATTTCCCCAGACGATTTGACGATAGATGCGAACGGCATTGCGACCTCCAAATCTGGCAAAGTCGTCCAACCGGCGCCTACGGGCGGAGCCTTCCCGGCACAGCCAAATGGCAGCATCCTTGCATGGCAAACCCTAGGTGATTTCAGTGCCAACGGCAACAACATTACAGTAACGATCCCTCAGGGCATCGCTCTCGATCAGCATCAGATCACAGTGCAACGACTGGTGAAGGAAACGGATTCTTCAGGCAACGTTACGTGGGTTCCGGAAGCCGACTGGGCTTCGACGCAGATACACGGTCAATCCAATTTCAACGTCGTCACGCAAAATAGCGTGATCCAGATTTACCAGAACAACGTCGTCACTAATCAAATCCAGTACAAGGATTTGAATGGAAATGTCACGACTGCCACGGGCGGCGCCGCCAACCCAGTCGCGCTGAGCGCGGACGACAGCCTGATGTTCGTCGCGGCCGGGCGCGGACTCGTCGACATCATCGATACATCCTTGATGCAAGTCGTCAAGACCATCAATGTCGCGGGAGGAAGCGATCCTATTTCCGCATTGCTCGTTGTCGGCACCATGTTGTATGTCGCCGAAGGTAGTGCGGGCAACGCCAACGGCACCGGCCGTCTTATGCAGATCAACATTGATCCGACAAGTTCGCAATTCTTGCAGCAACAACAAATCCAGCTTCCCGCCTCAGTTTCCGGCAAGGCCAACGCGCCCTACGGCTATATCGATCTGGCTGTAGTGAACGGCGTGCACCCGTATCTGGCCGTAACCGCCCCGACTGAAGCAATCAACCTTGCGTCATCAATTTACCAGCGGTCGACCGGGAATGTCTTCGTCGTCGATTTGAGTAAATTGACGGCAACAGGAAGCCAGGTGTCGGCGGCGTCTGCTGTTACCATCGTGCCATTCAGCGGTGTTGTCGGCCGGGGTCCGCAATTCATTACCGGTGCCGGCGTCTCCAACAATCAGGCGTGCTTCATGCTGACCAACGCTTTCAATCAAAGCGCGGGGTTCAATGCGATCACGATACCGGTCGACGCGAACGGCAATCTGGGCGTACCGGTGGTGAAGCAAGTCACGATGAACGGTGCACCAACGGGACGCGCGGAGTACCTGCGGTACAACGATCTTTACCAGTTGAACATTCAGCGTGCGCAATCACCGGTATTGGTAACCGTAGCCGGGGTCCAATATGCCATCGTGGCAGATTACAACTTCGACTTCCAAGACCCCAATTACTTGGACGGTTCTTTGGCCGGCAAGATTTCCGGAGGCAAGATTGGCATCATCCGCAACCCATTTGGCGCAAACCCGGTATATCTGGGAGCGACGATGCCCTTGGTCGGCGGCGCCTTCCAGCAGTTAAGCTTTTCCCCGGATGGAAAGACGCTGATCGCGAGCGAGTGGAATTACGACAATCCGGCAGGATTTACTTTGCCACCGGCGCCAAATGGCTTGCTTGAGTGGAATGTGAATGACCTTATCACTGCGGCGGAAACGCAGTACACAGCAAATCAGGCTTTGCCGCTGCCTCGACCGATCAACATTACGGCAACGAAGATCAATCTTCAGACGGATACAACATCCGGATTTGTCTACGGAATGGCAACGACCGCCGAACCACAAACGGCCAATGCGCCGCCGGCCGCAGGCATTCCCGGCCAGACAATGTATTACGGAGATATCGCGGAGGTGAATCTGGTGGCGCTGCTGCAAAAGCAACTACCACCTGCACTGGCAAATCTTCCGGCCAGCGATTTCCAGTTCACGCTGAACAGTACCGTTGTTACGGGCGGTGCAACGATAGTGAAAGCGGCCGCTCCAGGATCCAAGACCTTGACTCCTATTGTTGCAAAGGTTGGTAGTGCCACCCAGCCGGTGCAGGCGGCTACGTCAAACAGCTATGCCGGTCTGACCTACGATCCGACACAAGCGCAAACGACGTTCAATCAGAACGGCATCTTGTTCCTGGCTCCGACGCTTGATGAATCCCAATTGTCGCAGGGGAATGCCTTGAGCCCCCAGCAGGTCTACATTAACCTGGGCCCGGGTTTTATCAACATCGCCAATCCCACCGCGGCCCAATCGGCAGCGCTGGCCGATCTGCGGGCGGGGATTACGTTGCAACTGACCGTAGCCGATTACACGAAAGCTTCCGGCTCCACCTATATCGGCGACCGGCCGATAACCAATCCAGGGTACAGCGCCTTCCAGTTGATTGGTGCCGTTGGGAAGAGCAGCACCAACAACCCGTTGGACGTATACCGCGTGCAGCAACGTCTGGGCTATCTTGGGTACTATGCCAAGGGCGCAATCGCGGGCACCTCAGCCGATGCCAACGATTACGCAGTGAACGGTGTTTGGAATACGCAGCTTGCGACCGCGCTTCAATTGTTCCAGAAGGACGTGAACGTCGGGAATCCGAATGGACCGACGGCTAAAACCAGCGGCGGCATAACGAGCGGCGCCGGGGACGACATGTACGTCACGGGCGGATCGAATACCACCCTGGCAATGGATTTCTCTGGCGCACTGCAGACGGTTTATACCGGAGGTGGCGGTGCTGGGGTGGCTGCACAACAAGCAAGCAGCCAAGCCCTTGGGGCGGCTTACAAGACGGCGGCGAAGCAACTCAATAATTCCAGCTTCACCGATGCGTCAACAACGTTTGGCACTCTTGGCGCGAAAGTCAATTCATTCACATACGATACCTTGGCGGCGACGAACGACAACACCGTAGCCTGGTTGAATGCCTATAATGCCCCCCATTGGGTGCAGTTTGCGTCCGAAAGTTCGCCGAGTGCGAACGGAACCGTCACGTACAAGATGAATCCGCTGCTGACCAAATGGACGGTTTCCAGCACCTTGCCCAAGAATGGCGTCTTGCCGGGAAACCTCAATTTGTACGGAACCAGTTGGGAATTCGATCTGGCGCAGGCTGCCTCTCTTGCATTGCCGGCAGGCGCCGGGTCTCTCCAATTTGCTGGGACCGGCGATCCAACCTACGTGCAAGGGACGGCAAACACGGCGGAACTCGGCATGGGCCTGGATGTAGGCATCGCCGACCAACTTTCGGCGGCAATTCAAGCGTCCACGACGAGCACCATCGGCCACCCTGGCGTGGATGTAAATAATGGCTGGACTAATCCGGCTGACGCAACTGCCGCAATAACGAAAAACCTGACGAATACCGCAAATACCGATGCCGAGCAGAATGTCGCGCAACAGATCGCTTCCTTCTTTACCTCTACGCTGAAAGACACGTCCGGTGGCAGCACGGCGGATCAGTCATGGGCGAATTTGAACATCACGAGCGGAACCAATTCCACAGAGACGGCGCAGATAAGAGCGGCGCTTTTTGGCAGCGGCGTGCAAACCTCGGTGCAAGGCCAGAACTTCCCGACCGACCTAGTCCAGTCCGTATATGTCGGAACCGCCAGCATCATATCCGTGCAGCAACTAGCTACGGCAATGGGAATTTCAACCTCACTGGCAGCGACGTGGCTGCCTTATGTGCAAGATGCGATGCAGTACTACGGCATCACGTCGAAGCCGGCAATAGCCGCGTTTTTAGCGAATGTGAAGGTTGAAACGGGGGGGCTTACTGCGCTGTTCGAAGGGACTACCGTGGCCTACGACAATTCGCATTATGCCAACAGTGATGGAAATGGTGATGCCAATAGCGGCGATCCTTATAATTATCGCGGTAGGGGGTTGATGCAAATAACGAAGAAAGGGCAATATCAGAGAACCAGAGCCCAAATAAATACCGACTTGACCGGCGCCATTTACTCATTGAATGCTATCCCGGCCAATAGCCTCCTGGATATCGTTGCGCACCCTGATCTGGTTGGTGAGGATCCGCAATTGGCGGCATTTACAGCCGGGGAGTATTTCAAGCATGAGAAAGGTGATCTGTCGCAGACCATGAGTGTTGTGGCGCCCAACGACCACAACTCTTGGGTTGCATCAACAAGTGGCTCAGGTCAGCGCTATTGGACGGCTGACGGTAACCCTGCACATTTGTCGGCACCGCTGCCGGCTCCACACCATAATACTGCCCACGTGTACTACGCCAACGCGGGAGCTTTTTTCACGGTCGCGGCAAAGATCAATGGGATTGCATTTGCCAATGCCACGGCAACGACCGGGATGCCGAACGGATGGTCTGATCGCGAAAGCGCTTTCCTGACGGACTACGCTGCCCTTCACACACAGATAACAAACGCCGGCAACAGCTACCAAAATATTCGGGACGTGCTGGATCAACTGGGAATCGATGCGGCGCCGCTGCAACCCGACGCAAGTACGTTCCAGATCAATTTGCGGGCACCGGCCATGGTCACGATCGCCCCACCTCAGGACGTCGCGGCAGAGGGAGCCAATTCGGCCTCAGCCTTGACGCAAGACGATGCCAATGCCGAGTTGGCCAGTGCGGAACAATATTGGCAAAGCGCAGGCGTGCCGGCTTCGGCCTTCGACAACGTTTCTGTCGGCATCGGTGCATTGGCAACCGGCGTGGCGGGCCAAACTGTCGGCAACCAAATCACGCTGTCGCCTGATGGCGCAGGTTGGGGCTGGTATGTCAGCTCCGAGGCAGATGCCGACTTCCTTCCGACCAGCGTTCCCAACGAATTCCAAGCCGCAGCTGGCAGCGCAGCCGACGGCAAATTGGACTTGTTGACCGTCATGATCCACGAATTGGGGCACGTATTGGGCCTCCCAGACGACAGCAATCCCGACGACATCATGGATCAGGTACTGACGCCCGGTTTGCGTCGCTTGCCTGGCGCGGGAGATATCGCGGCATTGCAAGCTGAAGGTCTGCAGCTTGGTGCCGGCACCGCAACGTCGGCCGCCGGTAGCTTGTCTGGGCAAACGCTAACCATTCCCCCGTCGGAATCTGCCGGGGCAAATTCCGCCACGGCTCAATATCAAGATACCGTTGCCGCAACGCTCTTGGATGGCAATTTCGCTGGAGGAACAGCGGATTGGAACATGTACGGTGGTGTTACATCGGGAAGCGGTACGGTCACGCTCAAGAACAGCACCTCCGCTGACGCCCAACTGTCGCAATCGTTCAACATCGATAGCACCGACCGCTACCTCGAATTCACAATAACGAACGGCCTGCAAGCCGGTGCAGCCAACCAGCCGGAAGACACCTTCGACGTCGGCCTGGACGGCATCAACAGCAACACCAGCCTGGTCGGCACCGACGGCTTGAGCAACACCGACGGCCTGCTCAACATCCAGGCCGACGGCACCACCAGCAAGGCGTCGTCGGTTACCACCGTCAGCAACGCCGACGGCAGCACGACCTACATCGTCGACCTGCAAAACGCGCTGACCGACGGCAGCGTCACCGCCACCCCCGCGACCTTGTCGTTCGACCTGGCCGGCTTCGGCAACACCCAAAGCCAGGTCACGATCTCCAACGTCGAACTGGTGCAGCACCCGATCGCTCTTGATCAGAACGCCGCCACCAACGAAGACGCCAGCGTTACGCTCAACCCCGTGTCGGCCGACCCGACCGGTTCGGGCGCCACGCCGGTATTGCAAGTCGTGAATCAGCCAGCCCACGGCACCCTGACGCAAAACGCCGACGGCACGCTGACCTACACGCCCAATACGCATTACTTCGGCGCAGACAGCTTCCAATACACCTACACCGTCGACGGCGAAACCTCCAACGTCGCCACCGTCAGCCTGTCGGTCAACGAAGTCGCCTATCCGCCCACGGCAGGCAACAGCACCCCAAGCGCCACCGTGACAGCCGGCAAGCGCTACACCTTCGACCCGCTGGCCGGTGCCGCCGACATCAACGGCAACCCCATGACGGCAGTGCTCGACACGCCGCCTGCCGATGGCACCCTCGTCGTCAACCCCGACGGCACCTGGACCTACACGCCCAACAGCAGCTACGTTGGCGCCGACCAATTGGTCTACCACGTCGCCGACGGCATGGCCAACTCCACGCCTGTCATCTACAGCTTCACCGTGCAACCGGCGCACCACGCCCCGGTCGCGCAAGGTGGGGCAGTGCAGGTCCAGGAAGACGGCAGCCTGCTGATCGATTTCAGCCAATTCGGCACCGACATCGACGGCAACTCCATGACGGCCAGCATCACCAGCCAGCCGACCCATGGCAGCCTGACGCAAAACGCCGACGGCACTTGGACCTACACCCCGGACCAGTACTACTACGGCAGCGATTCGCTCAACTTCGTCCTGAACGACGCCTACCTCAGCTCGCAACAAGCGACGCTGAACATCAACGTCGCCAAGGTCGAAATCGCCCCGACGCTCACCGACAGCAGCGCCAACCTCAATGAGTTGGGCAGCACCACGCTCAACCCGCTGGCCAACGCTACCGACGTCAATGGCGACCCGCTGACGGCAAGCATCGTCACGGGCCCGGCCCACGGCACGGTTACGCAAAACGCCGACGGCACGTGGACCTACACCCCAACGGGTTATTTCTACGGCACCGACACGTTCACCTATATGGTCAACGACGGCACCGACAATTCCAATGTCGCCACCGTGACCCTGAACGTAGCCAAGGTGGAGATCGCCCCGACCTTGACCGACAGCAGCGCCACATTGGACGAAGACGCTGGCACCGTCTTGAATCCGCTGGCTGCAGCCACAGACGTCAACGGCGACCCGCTCACGGCCACAGTAGTGAACCAGCCGGCCCACGGCACGATCACCGTCAACGCTGATGGCACCTGGACCTACACGCCGAACCAGTATTTCTATGGCACGGATACGTTCAGCTACACGGTCAGCGACGGCACGGATACGTCCAATGTCGCCACGGTCACGCTGAGCGTCAACAAGATCGAAATCGCCCCGACCTTGGTCGACAGCAGCGCCAACCTGAACGAACTGGGCAGCACTACGCTCAACCCGCTGACCAACGCCACCGACGTCAACGGCGACGCGCTGACGGCAAGTATCGTCACCGGCCCGGCCCACGGCACCGTCACGCAAAATGCCGACGGCACCTGGACCTATACCCCGACTGGTTACTTCTACGGCGCCGATACGTTTACCTATGTGGTAAACGACGGCACTGACAATTCGAACGTCGCCACGGTCACGCTCAATGTCGCCAAGGTCGAAATCGCTCCAATGCTGGTCAACAGCAGCGCCACGCTGAACGAAGACAGCAGCACGGTCCTGAACCCGCTGGCAGCAGCCACCGATGTCAATGGCGATCCGCTGACCGCTTCGGTGGTCAGTCAGCCAAATCACGGCACGATCACGGTCAACGCCGACGGCACCTGGACTTATACGCCGAATCAGTACTTCTTCGGCACTGACACATTCAGCTACACGGTAAGCGACGGCACGGACACTTCCAACGTCGCAACTGTGACGCTGAATGTGAACAAGGTCGAAATCGCCCCGACGCTGGTCAACAGCAGCGCCAACCTGAACGAACTGGGCAGCACCACGCTCAATCCGTTGGCCAACGCCACCGACGTCAACGGCGATCCGCTGACCGCAAGCATCGTCACCGGGCCGACCCACGGCACCGTCACGCAAAACGCCGACGGCACCTGGACCTACACGCCAACGGGCTACTTCTACGGAACCGATACGTTCAGCTACGTGGTCAACGACGGCACCGACAACTCGAACGTGGCCACGGTGACGCTCAACGTCGCCAAGGTCGAGATCGCCCCGACGCTGGCCAACAGCAGCGCCAACCTCAACGAGTTGGGCAGCACCACGCTCAACCCGTTGGCCAACGCTACCGACGTCAACGGCGACCCGCTGACCGCAAGCATCGTCGCCGGCCCGGCCCACGGCACTGTCACGCAAAACGCCGACGGTACTTGGACCTACACTCCGACGGGTTACTTCTACGGCACCGACACGTTCACCTACGTCGTCAACGATGGCACCGACAACTCGAACGTCGCGACGGTGACGCTCAACGTCGCCAAGGTCGAGATCGCCCCGACGCTGGCCAACAGCAGTGCAAACCTGAACGAACTGGGCAGCACCACGCTCAACCCGTTGGCCAACGCCACCGATGTCAACGGCGATCCGCTGACCGCAAGCATCGTCGCCGGCCCGGCCCACGGTACCGTCACGCAAAACCCTGACGGCACGTGGACCTACACGCCGACGGGTTACTTCTACGGTACTGATAGCTTCAGCTACGTGGTCAACGATGGCACCGACAACTCGAACGTGGCCACGGTGACGCTCAACGTCGCCAAGGTAGAGATTGCTCCGACGCTGGCCAACAGCAGCGCTAACCTCAACGAGTTGGGCAGCACCACGCTCTACCCGTTGGCCAACGCCACCGACGTCAACGGCGACCCGCTGGCAGCAAGCATCGTCGCCGGCCCGGCCCACGGCACTGTCACGCAAAACGCTGACGGCACGTGGACCTATACGCCGACAGGTTACTTCTACGGCACTGACACATTCACCTATGTGGTCAACGACGGCACCGACAATTCGAACGTCGCTACGGTCACGCTGAACGTCGCTAAGGTGGAAATTGCACCGACCTTGGCGAACGGCAGCGCCAACCTGAACGAACTGGGCAGCACCACGCTCGACCCGTTGGCCAACGCCACCGACGTCAACGGCGACTCGCTGACAGCAAGCATCGTCACCGGCCCGGCCCACGGCACCGTCACGCAAAACGCTGACGGCACCTGGACCTACACGCCAACGGGCTACTTCTACGGAACCGATACGTTCAGCTACGTGGTCAATGACGGCACCGACAACTCGAACGTGGCCACGGTCACGCTCAACGTCGCCAAGGTCGAGATTGCCCCGACGCTGGCCAACAGCAGCGCCAGCTTGAACGAACTGGGCAGCACCACGCTCAACCCGTTGGCCAACGCCACTGACGTCAACGGCGATCCGCTGACCGCAAGCATCGTCGCCGGCCCGACCCACGGCACCGTTACTCAAAACGCCGACGGCACCTGGACCTACACGCCAACGGGCTACTCCTATGGTACTGACACGTTCAGCTACGTGGTCAACGACGGCACCGACAACTCGAACGTGGCAACGGTAACGCTGAACGTCGCGAAGGTCGAGATTGCGCCGACGCTGGTTAACGGCAGTGCCAACCTGAACGAGTTGGGCAGCACCACGCTCAACCCGTTGGCCAACGCCACCGACGTCAACGGCGACCCGCTGGCAGCAAGCATCGTCACCGGCCCGGCCCACGGTATCGTCACGCAAAACGCTGACGGCACGTGGACCTACACGCCGACGGGCTACTTCTACGGCACTGATAGCTTCAGCTACGTGGTCAACGACGGCACCGACAACTCGAACGTGGCAACGGTGACGCTGAACGTCGCGAAGGTGGAAATTGCGCCGACATTGACCGACAGCAGTGCAAACCTGAACGAACTGGGCAGCACCACGCTCAATCCGTTGAACAACGCCACGGACGTCAACGGCGATCCGCTGACCGCAAGCATCGTCGCCGGCCCGGCCCACGGCACCGTCACGCAAAACGCCGATGGCACGTGGACCTACACCCCAACTGGTTACTTCTACGGCACCGATACCTTCACCTACATCGTGAGCGACGGCACCGACAACTCGAACGTAGCCACGGTAACGCTCAACGTCGCCAAGGTGGAAATTGCGCCGACGCTGGCTAACAGCAGCGCCAGCTTGGACGAAGATGGCAACACGGTCCTGAAGCCGCTGGCGGCAGCTACGGACGTCAACGGCGATCCGTTGACTGCCTCGGTCGTCACGCAACCGGCGCACGGCAAGATCACAGTCAACGCCGACGGCACCTGGACCTACACACCGAACCAATACTTCTATGGCACCGACACGTTCACCTACTCGGTCAGTGACGGTATAGACAGCTCCAATGTCGCCACCGTCACGTTGAACGTGAACAAGGTCGAAATCGCCCCGACGGCCGCCAACTCGACCGTCACCGGCACAGAAAACACCCCGATTGTCTTCACCTGGGGTAATTTCGCGGTCAGCGACGTTAACAACGACCCGCTCGCCGTCGTCATCGGCGCCTTGCCCGCCGCCGGCCAGCTGCAAAGCCTGGTCAACGGCCAATGGACGGCGGTGGCCGTGGGCGCGAGCTTCAGCCAGGCATCGATTGCGGCAGGCAACCTGCGCTTCGTTCCAGCGCAATACGCCTCGGGCGGTCCGGGCTACAGCCTCACCGGCTACGGCAACATGCACCAGACCTATGCCGCTTTCGGTTACACCGTCACCGACGGCGTGCAAAGCAGCAACCCCGCCCTGGTCAACATCGACATCACCGCGGTGGCTACCGCCCCGACCCTGACCCTGGGTGCCACCAGCACGACCACCCAACTGTTCGACAGCGGCTTTGAAGACGCGCCAGGCTCGAGCAACAAGCAACCCGTGTTCGTCACCAGCAGTACGCTCGACGGCTGGAGCGTCGTTTCCAATGGCGACGACTTCTGTGGCAACAGTGACGACGGTGACGACAGCGGCTTCGAAGTCTGGGCCAGCGGCGACCAGATGGACGCGGCCAACGGCAAGAGCTATACGGTCAGTGCCGCTTCCGGTGATGGCAGCAAATTCCTCGAACTGAGCAATACCGGATACGGTTACGACTACGACCAGGGCCCAACCTTCGGCATCACGCGCCAGGTCAATACCGTGGCCGGCGCCGCCTACTCGCTCTCGTTCGACCTGGCCGGCAGCCTCGGTGCCACCAGCAGTGCCGTCAACGTCTTGCTCGACGGTAAGATCATTGCCACCTACGACCCAACCAGCCCGAACAGCGCGCTCAACTGGCAGCACGCCAACATCAGCTTTACCGGCAGCGGCGGCACGCAAATCATCAGCATCGTCGCCGCGAGAAACGGCCAGGAGGGCGATGGCCGCTATGATGGCTACGATGACGAAGGCAGCAGCGGCACGATGCTCGACAACATCGCACTCAACCAGACCCAGACCGACAACGTCGGCAACCAGGGCTCGACCATTGCCTTGCAAAGCATCAGCGCGGCCCTGGTCGACACCGACGGCTCCGAAACGCTGGACCTCGTCCTCTCCGGCATGCCGGTGGGTACGACCCTGAGTGACGGCACCCACAGCGTCACCACCACGGCGGCCAACCCGAGCGTCGACATCAGCGGCTGGAACACTGCCAAGCTGGCCATCACCCCGCCAGCCGGCTACAGCGGCACGCTGACCCTGCAGGCCACCGCCACGGCGGCCGAAACCGTGGGCGGCAGCAAAGCCAGTGTCAGCCAAGCCCTCACGGTGCAAGTCAACGCCCTGGCCCAGACGCCCAGCCTCACGCTCAATCCGCCGGGCACCAGCGTCAGCCGCAGCTTGATTGCCACCAGTTGGGAAGGCGTGTGCGACACTACCTACAGTGCCACCGTGCTCGACACCACCAGCTTCGCCGGTTGGCATACAATGCCTGTGGCCAAGGGCAAGGATCCCGCCTTCGAAATCTGGGGCAATGGCGACCTCATGCAAAACGCCCAAGGCAAATACCAAAGCGTGAACGACGCCAGCGGGGCAGGGCAGGAATGGCTGGGGCTCACCAATGGTGTCGGCAGCAAATACCAGGCGCCGGGCATCGCACAAAGCGTCAACACCATCGCCGGGGCGAAGTACACCTTCACCCTGGACTATGCCGGCCAACTCGGCCTGACCAGCGCCAACACCCAGATCGGCGTCTACCTCGACGGTACCTTGCTGGGCACCTACAGCAACACCAGCACGAACGGGTTGAACTGGCAAGCCCTGAGCTACAGCTTCCAGGGTGATGGCGCCAGCCACACCTTGAGCGTGCAATTGATTAACGGCACCAACACCAGCACGCCACGCGGCGCCATGATCGATGCCTTGAACCTGGTAGAAACCCTGCCCGAGAGCGCCAGCACGGTGTACGGCTTCGCCGGCAGCGCAATCGCCTTGCCCAAGATCAGCGACCAGTTGGCCGCCACCGACATGGGCGACCTCGAAACCACCCTGGTCGGCTTGCCGGTCGGTGCCACGGTGACCGACGGCAAGAACAGCGCGACCGTCACCGCGAGCGGACAGGTGATCAACGTCAGCGGTTGGAACCTCAACAGCTTGAGCTTGACGGCGCCGAACGGTTACAACAACGGTGACTGTGGCGATGATGACGACGGCGGCAGCAATGGCAGCGGCACCATCAACCTGCAAGTGGTCGCCACCAGCGTCGAACCGGCCAACGGTTCCATGGCCAGCATCGCCAAGAACGTGACGGTGCAACTGCTGTCGGGCCAGGCTTGCGCGACGCCAGCTGGTGTGAATCCCTACGTCAGCTATGCCAATAGCCAGGCAACGACGCAATCGATCGCGTCGTCAACAGGCAGCGTGGTGGCCAGCGCCTTGGTGCCGGTGGCCTCCAGCTATGCTATCGTGGTGCCGGGCGGTGCAAATTCGTCGAACTCAACGGCTGGGCAGCAGCTCAATGCCAAACAGCTTGGCGCTTCGCTTGAGAGCTTGTTGGAGAATCTTAGCCAGCAGGTGGGAGTGGCGTTGCGGAATGAGATTGGAAGCGGTAAGTAACATTTAGCGTGGCAAGCGCGTTGGAAGCCGAGCCGCTGTTTAGCAGCTCGGCTTCACCGTCTTATTGTTGAGTTCGTGCGGGGAGCTTACGTAGTTCCCAAGATGCTGACATACTGACGAAAGCGTATTGTTCCGAACGCGAGTTCCGAACGTAACATTGCATTTTTGCGACCTCGCGTATTTTGATTCAAATTTAGATTTGAAAGGAAGCCCTTGCAAGCGCTTACATATATGTGTCGCTTGGTCTCAAGCATTGCGACCATATTGATTCTTTGTATTGGCACCGGCGACTCGTTTGCACAAGCAACGAACTCCGAATGTGGAAACTCGGGCGCACCGGGCCCTACTGTTACAGCGATGCCGGTTGACGACGGCAACTATCCGACTTTGCCCAAGTCGTCAGCTACCCCAGAAGGCTTTGTTCCCGTTGGATGGCGAGTCGAAAAGAAACTCGAGGGGGACCTCGACAACGATGGGGATGCCGACGTGGTTATGGTTTTACGTAAAACCAATCCGCGCAATATTGTGTCGGTCACAGCGGGCGGCTGTCGTGTTCCCTTTGATACCAATCCTCGCATTTTTGTCGTGGCTTTCCATAAGAAAGCGCCGGAATCTTATTCCTTGGTGGTTGACAGCCGTACTTTGATTCCACGGGAGGGCTTACCGGTTCCGGATAGCAGTTTGGTCAACGCATGGGACCCGCTTAAAGACGTGCTTATTGCTCGTGGAAACATTATGCTGACTTTGGATCACGGCGCCGAGCAGGATTGGAATACCGTCACCGAAACTTTCACATTCCGCTACCGGGGCACGTGTTTTCAAGAGATCGGTTACGACTCTCGGGAGAGCGACACCAAGAGCGACACTTCCTTCACTAGCATCAACTTCCTAACCGGAAGGCAAAAAGAGTGGGGTACCACATCGAATCGCAGCTATTTGCGCTGGAAGACGCTGTCCAAACAGGCATTGAAGTGCATTGAGGAGTTTTGACCAAAAGGGGTAAATGCACGCTGAAAATTGACCCGGTGGGGTTTACCCTGTTCTGCCTAGATTTTGGGCGCGATAAGACAAAGTGATCATGAGCATTAAAGCCGTGCCTATCAAAGCGAAAGGAATCGCCGCCTTATTCTTGATTTTCTTTGCCGCTGTTGCTCACGCGGCCAGCGACCCGGCATGGTTATATCAAAACCTCAAAAACTCAGACGTGACCTTACAGTATTCGCAAGGCAAGATCGACGGAGAAACCTATACGGCAGTCGTTGCAAATCGGGGAAACCCCAAGGAAGAACTCCGTCCAGTTATCGTCATATTCAGCAGCCGGGACCTGTGGCGCTCGCTGAATTCGTTCAACGATCGGATCAACACAATAGGAAAGAAATCCCCAGTGCGAATCAGATGCGTGATCAACAAATCGAAATACAAAATTGCAAAACTGCTCGTCTGAATCCAAAAGGCAGCAGACTGCTGCTGCATCCGGCCAGTTCAAGTAACCAGCACGGTAATTTTCTCCTCGAATGTATGCGTGTGTATTCTTGAGCACGGCGCTGTCCCTCCACGCAATTGAAAGGCCGGCAAACGCAATCGAAGGGCGGGTTTCGCTCACCTTTTCAAGCTTCTGTTGAAGACCATCTTCATTGGCGAATTGATTGCCAAGAATTCTGCCGACGACAATCTCTCGTCGAAGGTGGTCGTAGGGCGAGAGGTTTTTGTGATGGATGCCATCACCCAAAATCCTTAAACAGTGCTCGCGCAACAAGTGCGAACCAGGAAGCTCGCGGGACAGCGCCTCGATGCCATCGACAGACAGTTGATTACGTTCACGCGAACAATATGCAAGGAAGTCATTTCGCATTTTCGGTGACTCACCGACGTGAGGCGCCAGCACTTCCCAACACCAGGCTTCGTCCGGTGAACGGCTTGAAATTTGCGCCCAAATTTCGTCACCAAACGTTTGGACCATCTGGTCCCAGTGTTTGGCCATGTAGACAAGGGACTGTGCAATGCTCGGATACCGGCAAGGCTCTGAATTGATTTGAAGCAGACAAACGATCAGATAACAGAGTTGGTAGCGACGGGCTTGGCTAGCGTTGCGCAACTATGCGGTCGATTATTGCTTGCCGCCGATATGCGTGACTATGCAGCGTCCAAGCTCGACGCGCTTGCTGTGTGACACCTGCCGACATGGCCTTGGGACGCTATTGGGATTGACGGCGTCGCTTCGAGCAATTAACGTAAATGTTCGGACGGATTGAATTTGAATTCGATTTTACCTAAACGTTCGGACAAATCGTCAAGAAGCACTGTTTGACAATCCGTACGGACGATTACGTTAAAAGTGTCTAGAGATTTAGGTTAGAGCGCTCAGATGCCGGGTATTCGGTTAAATCTTGTTACAGCGGCTGACTAAAATTTCGCAAACTAGGTACTTTCGGTGCAGTGTTGCATATCTATCTTTTTGAATTTAAAGGTTTTAATGACTTTCTCTACAAGCAAAATGTTGCAAATTGAAAGTTATCCACAGCGTTGCGCACGTTTCCAAGCCGTGCGCAACGCATTGACCCAAGAAATATCGAAATTACGCAACAAAACTATTCGGTTTTGAATTCCCTCTCGTTCACTGTGCAACGGAAGCGGTCAACGGGAAAGTTAAAACATGTAGGTTCGGATTGATCCTTCTTAGCTTCGGATCAAGGTCGTTAATTTTGGCTAAAGTGGACTCGTCACCAAGAAGAAGCAGAAAGAGGGGACGACCCACATTTACGAGGCGCGATATTTTCTGAACGAAATCCGTTGCAGAACGAGCATTTGTGATCTCGATCCCCATTGGTTCATGCCTTCGGCCCGATGGATCTGGCCATGCAAGAAGAAAATCAATTTCAATACTGTCTGAGTCGGGGAGGCCGAGCCGTATATTTCGGTCGAAAATTGCCCCTTTGAGGTTTTCTGAGTTATCAAATTTTTGCTGCAAATATTCCAATAAGCGATCTTCTGCGTTGCGCCGTTCAATTTTCGTTGGCGGAACCCAGTCGCGCAGTAACTGCTCCAACGCTATTTCACGACTTGATGCCGACGTCTCCGATTCGTTAAGTAAACTTACATCAAGAATCACGCGTTCGTCTTTGAAACCTAAAAACTGATCGAGCAGTTCGCTCTTCCAAAAGTAATCAAAAAGTTTGAAAGCGCTAAGTGTGCTCACCAGATTAAGTGTGTTACTGCCCGATCCGTCAGACATGCGCTTCGCTTGAGGTATGATTCCCGCAATTCCTTCCAGCATCTTACCCTCGTCTTCGTACCAGATCTCTTCTTTGACGACTATGCGCCATTTCACCAAATCTTCCGTTTTTCCTTTACTCGCCTCATCGAAAAGTATTTCCGCAAGCAGAAGTTGGTCAAGTGGTCCTAGGGTTTGTTCCTGCCCCTTTGCTCCGCGTCGAATGGATATTTTTTTATATAGCCGATCAAAAGTTTCATGTTCATCCTTGCGTTCACCCAACACCTTAAAGAGATAGTCTAAGCCATAGCGAGTATCGTACCAAGCTCCCGTTTTTACATCGGGGGCGATTTGCGCTGCACAGCGGAGAAAAGCCTTAGGTATTGGATCAAATCCCTTGTATGGCCGAATTCCGCCGGTCTCGTTGGCACTAACTGCTAAAAATTCATTACGTATTTTTTGGCAAAATTCGAGAGCTTGACGTCTTCCATTAGAAATCTCCAAAGAGCCATAGTCAGCGAAGAAAAAACTGATTTTTCCTGAGCGCAAATCCATGAAAATATTTTTGTCGAAAAAATTTCGAGCCGCGCTTTTGTGAACATTCGCCTTCAGCTCAAGGCTCGTAACTGGAACCAAGCTCACGCCCGGATCATCACAAGTGACGCGATGAAGTCCAGGAATCATTTGCAACTCAAGCTGCATTTTTTTGTCTTTGAGCTGGCCTAATAGGGATAGACGGTCAATTGTTCCTAAATTGGGCGGCAAGACGCAAATAATATCGAGATCGCTTCGTAAGGCATCGAATTGCTCGCCATACTCATAGATAGTGCTGCCGAATAGATAAAAGCCACAATTACTGAATTGCGCGCCAAGTTCATCAGCCCATTTCTTGCACAGAGCGACCGCAATTTCCGCGTCCGGGAAAAATTCACTCATCTGAGGCCTCTCATGTATTGCGGCCAAAAAAGTTTTGCCGGCTTACGATGCATGCGTCTCTCCATGTTTAGTGTATTAACTTGCGCAAAATGAGCACAAACACCAGGAGAATTAACGCCAAGGGCAAAGTTTGTGCACTGCTCAAGACAAGAATCGATAAAAACGTAGAGTCCTTTTCAAATGGCACCGTTCGCAGGAATCCGGTGATCAATGAAAATACACCAATGAATGCGCCAAAGAGCGCTATTACGTTGGCCCAATATTGTTGCATTGTCCTGGCAATTCGGTCTTCTGCTTCTTGCTCGACCTTTGTTAACTCTCGCGCAAACGTTTCGATTAGTATATTGAAGTCTTCTGCGCGCGCCGCGTCACCGCCTAGAAAGCGGCCCATCGTGAAGTTTTTTATGTTTATATGCATTTTGATCGGTATATTGTCATATGTTGGCAGCACATAGCCGACCCTGTATGAACCGATAGGGCCAATTCCTTGGGGGCGTTGCCCATGTTCTCTAATCTTTCCTGCTGTACAAAGTTTTTTAAGTTCGCCTTCTACTGTTGGGAAGGTAATGGCACTATCGTTTAGTGCGATGTAAATCATTTGGGCAGTAAGTGGATTTGGCGCCCTCTCCACGAAACACAATAAAATACGATCTTGAATAGTTTCCATGTGGCTCCTTCGTTATTTAGCTTTTCGTCGTGTCAGCGGCTTCGTTGGAAAATTTAATTGGTGTGAGGTTATGCGCAATGGTCATGGAAATACAGCATCTGAGCGAAAAGAAAGTCTGGTCAGCCTTCATCGTCGAAGTCACCGGAATTTTTGGCTTCCCTGAATCCTTTCAAAGTTTCGTCAGGCTTCCATTCCTCTTCGCTTCCTTCTTTCAGCTCCTTCACTTGATCGGCTCGCTCTTTTTCCCGACGCTCGATTTCTTTGACGTAGGATCGTAATTGCCGAATATCTTCCAGCTCCCGCCAAACTCCCCGGAGAGAGACTAAGCAAATTGCGAAACAACCACACCCGATCGCGACAATAATCGAAGGCACTTGCATTTTCGGTGCTTTCAAATCAAGGATCAGCGATGGGAGGAACATTACCAGCGCTGACATTC
This sequence comes from Burkholderiaceae bacterium, assembly GCA_036384915.1. Lineage (GTDB taxonomy): Bacteria > Pseudomonadota > Gammaproteobacteria > Burkholderiales > Burkholderiaceae_D > PKWO01. The sequence goes on along the minus strand of DASVLJ010000047.1, from coordinate 27,298 downwards.
CCAATACGACCGCCCTTAACCAAAACCACTGCAGCCTACTTCGCACCTCAATCTCGATGCGTCGGTGCTGATCGTAATCTAGCCCGGAGATGTCGGATATGTCCGATAGCTTGTTGTATACAGTTAGCGAAAAAAACCAAATTACACCCACAACAGAAATTCCATATTTGAGCAGCCCAGCGAGGAGCTCAACAGGAACGTAATCGCAAAGTGCATAACCACCCCAAGATGCGGCGGTAACGATAACGATCGCCAAAACCGTTGTGCGAAGCAAACTGGCAAAAGGAATGCGGTTCGAATTCACGGCTCTATTATTTTGTTTTGTATCTGATCAGTTAGCCAGGCCTGCATTTTTTGAAAAAGGTCGTCGGGGTTGGGAATGCCGTCGAACGACTCAACACCCAACATGGCGGAGAGTTTTAGTTCACTGCCTTGCACAGTTCCTCCTCCGGCCAAAATCAATTTCACTTCATCTTCATCAATGTTTCTTACCGCCAGTGCAATATTGTCCAGCAACTTATGAGCTTTTTCCGTGGTAGCGCGCTTGTAGCGCACCCTAAGGCTGACCTCGATATTTCCGTCCAATGCATCAGCGAGGCGCATTCCATCGACCTTGTCCTTTCCCAAAATCTGGCGCAGCATATCTACGCCGAAGCCTCCATATTCAAATGAAGAAAAGCGTTGTCCCTTGACCTCTTTTTGTTCGATCGAATCAGGATCAATAAGTGGTGCCCCGATTTCCACCTCTTTGACATGAGCAGTTCGTATTTTTTCCTTTGTTGCCTGGGCAATTTGGTCCGAGAACCCCACGCGATTGCTGGCGGGGATCGATCCCGCTTTCAGCAATAACCAATTGGTATGCGCTTCAAAAGGCTTGATCCCCAAAGCCCGCGAGGGAACTACGACGATATGGTTCTTGTAGCACCCAAAATAACAAAGTCCTTCGAGGAATTCACGACGTTTATCTTCTTCGCTGTTTGGAGGTGCTACTTGCTCGACACTCAACATCTCCGCGTCATCATCCTCGGCCACCGTAAGTTGATGCGTACCACGTTCATATGAGGCCAAAATCCCGAAAAGCATGTTGGCATTTTGTCGATGGTAAATAATCGCACGAACATATCGCTCGTCGTCACCAAGAACTTCTTTGCGCTTGCCGACCTTCTTCAGTTTTGTTAGCGCATCGCTGAGTTTCGCCTGAATGGTCGGTTTTTCCCGTCGATCTTGAAATACCGCATTTTTACAATAGACTTTTTTGTATATCGTTTGTCGTGCCATGCAGCCTCCCGTTTATTTGCTATTGCGCAGAATGCAATTTTTGTGGAGCAATGTCAACTCGCTCGATTTCTGGCGAGTCGATACCCCGCATTGTGATGCATTTTGGAAATAATTGGCGACTTTGCGCGCTGCAATTCAAGGCAGTTATTCCGGGTGAAACGAACGGCACATTGCACGGCGACCTTTGGCTCAACATTCTTCACGTGGATGAGGACGCCATCCGACGAACTTTGGACGATCCTAGTCTCGAATTAGTCGCTTTTCAGTTAAAGGTTTTGTGTTTGGTTCTAGCTTGTCGCTTTCGGTTGAATCGGCCCTTGGAAGGGCTAGTGCGGCACCATAAGTTTTGACAGCATTTTTTCGCAACTGATTCGCGATTTCGTTGAATTTCTTGAATGGCGCGTGCAGTTCCTTTCGCTTTTGTTCCACTTTAGCTGTCAGTGCGTTAAGGTCGAAAAACTCTTTTTGTTCTTCCGAAAGTTGTCGAAATTCGTCTTCATTGAAGTTCAAGGTCCGCAATTGCTGTTCGCGATCGGCGCGCTCGCGAGTTGCTTGGGCCAAACGGACAGCGGCTGTTGTCGCTTCTGTATACGTTTGGTAGAGGGAGACTGTGTCCGTGATAAGGTCGGGAAAATAGAGCGTACGTATTGCGTCAATGCGCGCGAGTTCTTCGGTGGCGGCAAACATAATTTCGTCAGTGTCGGCTCCACAAGTGGATTTTTGTACGGCGGCGTGGGTTTTGTTTGTCAAAAGGTAGGTTTGTTGCACTAAGGTTTCCAGTCGCTCACGGTGCAAGTTGTTAACGTATTTTTGGTCCTCCGCAGTTGCTGTAATAAGTGTTTTGATCTCCTCAGATTTCCTCAGTTGTTGCAAGATGTTTTCGAAATCGCGTTCACGGTGTTTGGCTTCTGCGCTCGATTTCCAGTATGCAGTAAGGTACGCAGTCGCGCATATTCCGATCAAAAATAATGCAGCTAGGAGCGCATAGAACTTCCAGTTTTCGAGGAAAGTCTGCTCAACGATTTGGGTCGCGATTTGCGTGATTAGATCTTGTTGGGATTGTGCAGGAGCGATCATGTTCAATTGGGCGGTTAGGTTCTTTGGAATCTTTTCAGTTCGTCCGATTTGGTGATCGGAGCTATCCGATCAAAGCACTGGAACTGCATACAACCAATTGCATTGATCCGCGGGTCATAGCCACGTATAGGTGCTGTGCGTTCATATCGTCCGTGTTCAATATAACTGCAACTTCAGCTTCCAACCCCTTGAGCAGAAGGGTACTCCCAACGGCACGCTTTGGTAACGGTCGACCGACAAGTCGATTTTCTTCCCGAACGCGTAACGCGGCTTCTGCCAAAGAGACAACTCCGCCGGATGCTTCGCGAAGCGCCTTTAGGACTGCATAAAGGATGGCCGGCCTGTGCACTCGAACGTTTGGCATCGCGCGCAATTCAGATAGCACCTTGGCAGCGGCCGAATAGGATGGTGCTCGCTGAAAGGCTAAGGCAAGATTTTCCGTTTCGGACGCGACATTCCTGGCAGTACCTCGTGACAAAGCGCCAAGACGTCGCAACAACTCTGGTGCCCCTACATTAGTCATGACACTTTGTGCTAGCGACAGCAACTGCCCCAGAGCATTTGGGGAGGTTAGGTCAAAACTGCGAGCAAAGGCAATCATATCTTGCAGATCAACGGCCTCAACGGTTGAAGCCCCTGGAATTTGGCTGGCAAAGCTTTGCTGAATCGTACGGTTGCGACTATCCGCAATGAGCAGCACGCGCCCATCGACTGTGGGTGGGTTCGTACGTGCTGCGGCTAGGCGTTGAGTATGCTCATTCGGCTGGATTAGCTGAACCCACGTCACTGCGGCCGCAGGCCCTGTACGCAGATCGACCCGCTGCCCAGCAGACAGTGATCGCCGGACATCAAGTAGCCACTGTCCAAGCGACTCACTACCAGCATTGCGCCAACGCCAAGGCGTTGCTAACTCTCCCACGATCGGGAAATGTGTGCACACTTGTCTCTGCCAGTCAGCCAAGGCATTGCCGCGAAATCCGAAGATGGCCTGCATCGGATCGCCCAGCACGCAAGTCGGCAAGATAAGAGAGAGGTAGTACACTATCAAGTGCTGGGGAACCGAGCAATCCTGATACTCGTCAACAATGACCTGTGCGTAGGACGCGCGTAAGACGTCGTTAACATGTCCGGCTAGAAGTAACTTCCAAGCAGCGTCTCGAATCGCCGGGTAATCGCTCGCAGGTGCAGCAAGCCGCAAAATTTCAGGATCGTGGGCACTTCGACTTGGAAAATTGGCAATCAGTCGAATCGCCCAGCCATCGATAGTGCTCAATCGATAGGCGCTGTGCGGCACACTAGCGTGATCAAGCCTGCCACGCAGTGCAGCTACTCCAGCGTTCGTGTGGGTAAGCACCAGAATGGGTTTTCCGTCCCGATGGTTTGCCAATGCGTGCGCAATCAATTGCGTTTTGCCGCATCCTGCTGGAGCTGTCACTGTGCCACGGGTTATCGAACGCAGGTCTATCTCAACTTGGTACATGACCGGCCCAGAAGAACACACGATTTACAAGCGCCGTGAAACCTTGATCGCAATGGACCAAATCAGGCGCCACTATCGTTCTCGCCGCATGTTCCATCCATGAAATGGATTTGAACCACCCCGCCCGGCGGATGCGTGCTGCCTGCCCGAGGAAGGCTCGACTCGGAGTCGATAGTGCCCCCGTACTCTGAATTTCATTCCACACCGCTTGGAAGGTTAGCGTATTGCTTGATGCGGAGCGAAGATGTTCGTGAATGACATCACCATGGAGCTCGTGGGCATAATTGATCAAATTTTGGCACGCCGCCGGTGTCAGGCTTCCAAATAACTCGTCTTCCAATGCCCGACCTGAAAGGTAGGCGACAACTTCGCCGCCGCACTTTAGGAACGCTTGTTCGATTGCGGGCGTGGGCTTCTTGTCGTCGTCTCGTACTACCATCACACGGTAGCCAAGGGATTGAAATACCGCCGCGCGCGCGTATGGGCGATCCGGCTCGCCACCACCACAATCTACAATGGCTACACCCTGGGCTGCTAGGGATATGCCTCCTTTATCTATTCGGTCCAGATCCAGTCCGCGCAATAGTCCCACTTCGCTTGCGCCCTCGCACACGATAACGGAGCGTGCTAGGAATGCTTCCGGAAATAGCCGAATTGTGCTTTGAATGTCGTTGTCAGTGCCAACCGCTCGAATTTCGTGACGTTGGCCGATGCGGCGTACCACGAAGAGCTGACCACCCGACAGCTCCCTTAGCGCTATGGGTGAATGAGTGCTAAGGAAAGCTTGCATAGGTGCAGCTTCCTTTGCGCCAAGAGAACCCAAAAATCTTGCGATGCGGTGCGGCTCAAGGCCATATTCAAGCTCGTCCGAAAGGACTATCGACGATTGGCTGGCTGCCTTGCGTTGCAAACCAGCGACCAATAGGCGCGTCGAGCCTACGCCCATGCCTCGCAGCGGTATACCGGCATGATTGTGCAGAGAAATAGTTCCGCCTCCAAATGATACAGAGTGAGAATCGAGCAGCGCTCTGGCTTTCGCACCAATTTCGACACCAAGTTCATTTGCGGTAGTGTTCACAACTGTCAATGCCTGGCCCAGCTGATTGTCGGCCTGATCGCCAAATGCGTTGCGTGCGTCACGCGCGGCGCTAACGAGCGCAGCCGAAGCATCAGCTCGTTCCTCCGATATACGGTTCAAGACGGAGCCACGTTGCCATCCCAAGTTGTGCTCAGCGAGAGCACCAATCCGAGTGGGGGCCAGCGCCAACCGATCTTTCCACGCGAGTGATTTAACCAGGCCTTGTTGCGCAGCGCGCGTGGACACGAGAGTCCAGGAAGGCTCAAGATCGCTAGCGATAGTTAAGTTTAGGCTTAGAACCACTTCAATCCCGATGCCGGGTTCGTCTTCCACGACGCCAGTGGATGGATTGAAGCCGCGAAGAAAAGTACCGAAGTTTTCCAGAGCACTCAACGTGTCGTTAAGATCTCCGAGTGTCAGCGTGATACTGATCGGCTTTGCGATGTCGAGTTCGAAAAAATCGGCATCGGAAATCTGTACATTGCGCCTGGCGCCTAAGCAAAAGTCGATAGCATCCAGCACGGTGGATTTGCCGCTGTCACCGGGTCCGATAAGGCAATTGATCCCAGGTGTTGGGCACCATACCAAGTCCTGAATACCGCGAAAATTGGCGATCTCGATTTTTCTGATTCTTGCCATTGGCCACCCAAGGATCGAAACACAACATACCGGAGCTAAATTGCCAACGTTTGTAAATCCGCATCAAGCAATCTGCTTCGATGCTAGTTGTGGTTAAAAATATCCATCAGGTGCGGAAGCGGCAATTCCAAGGTTTCGGCCAGTCGACAAATATTTAGCAATGTGATATTTCTTTGGCCACGTTCGACTTCGCCTAGGTAGCTGCGTGCCAAGCCGATTAAACATCCCACGGGCAAGGAATTGCAGTCGCACTTTGGCCGTGAATGAATTAGCGGTTGCTGGCTCCCTCGGCATCGTACGGCACCTGTACAAATTCGGCGAGCTGGATGTCACCTTTGATGAATTGCTGCGCGTGTATCTCAGCGGGCTTGGAAGGCGTAAAGCCTTCCAGGCCAACCGACGCGCGGGCAAACTTCACTGCGGCTTCGCGACGGCCTCTCTCGGCCGGGGTAATCGCATAAGCGGTTGCGAGGTGAGCACGCTCGCGAGATTGATTCGCATATGCTCGCATAAATTCGCGCAGCACATGGGTCTCGTGCTGATGTTCCATCAAAGCAGCATCGGCAAACTCAGCGTGCAATTCTGCGTCTACCCAGAAAGTCATTTGCACTTCTTTGGACATGGCGTGCATCCTTACCAAAATTGACAAATAAGCCAGCTGTGCTAGCTGCCGTCAAGAAAGTCCATTAAATAAGGTAATGGGACCTGCAAGGTATCGGCGAGCTTGCAAATGTTCAGAAGGGCAATATTCCGTTGGCCACGCTCAACACCGCCCAGATAGCTGCGAGCCAATCCGCTTTCCAGGGCGAGCTGTTCCTGTGACCAACCGCGTTCTTTCCTAAGCTCCGCCAGGCGACGACCAAATAGCCTCTTGGGATCGACAGGTTTTGCATGTTTGACCATGCCCTGATTGTCGGGATCAGGTTACTATAAGGCCACGCCCTATGAGTGACAATTGTAGCCAATTTTCAATATTCCTGCTGCTTTCGTGGAACTTCGACATCAACGATGACGTATGCTCCGGTTCATCCATCTATTGCGCATTTGAATGCGGACGCGCTGGATGCTCTGGTTGCCGCGTACGTTTCCGGCACGTCGGCTTCGGCAATCATTCAGCGGTTCAAGATCAATATCGCGCCTAGCCGGCTGCGAAGCATCATGCCTCTGCGCTTCGCAAACCAAGTTTGCGAAGCGTGCGGCAAGGGGATGGTGCAGGGGCTTCCGCAACGAGGTGCGTCCGCCGATGTTCAAGGTGTGATTCGCTGCCCGGCCTGTAGACATGAACTGACGACCGCTTGCAGATGTCCTCATTGTCGACGGCAAATTGCGCGGCGACTTGAGGCTGAGCGTGCAATTCGTTTAGCCAAGATCAAAGAAGCTATTGTCGCCGAACGGGACAGATACCCGACATGGGGAGGCACCGTTGACGATATGCCGCTATTGGTCGCGGTATCGTATCTTGCACTGTGTCGATGCTGCCAGCCAGACGAGCTGCAATTGTGCATGCCGTTGGAATCCAGCGACATTCCCTTCGCGCCAACTACCTTGCTTCAGGACGAGATGGTGCAGCATCTTCGAAAATTGGGTTTGATTTCCATATCTGATCATTCATCGCCAGACGCATCGCAGCTCGATGCGCGAGGATTCGTCTTCAATCCGGACAAAGTGCGCTGGCAGCTACGAGCCGAATCTGGCCTGACATTGACTTCTGCTATCGAGTCCGCCGGACGAACCGGTTCCTGGCCAGCGAGATGGGGAGAGGAGGCGGCCGGCGTCTGGATGCTGGTGGCGATGGCGGAATGCCGGCAGTATTTTGACCATTGCGCTCGACAGAGGGGCTTTCACTGCGAAAGCGATCACGCAATTTCCGTCATGCTAACGAATTTGCTCCAAGATATGTCCGTCGCGCAGTGCTATCGCGCGATTTGGTTCGGTGCAAGAGCGGCGGCCGATTTTCTGGTTAGGTCGCGATGTAGCAGACCTCACGCCGCAAACTACATGATCGGTGCGTGCCAGCGATGGGCAGATCACGCTCGCGCCGATTGCTGGAATGTCGTTCCGTTCAAGCGCAACTTTGATCTGCCACGCAGCATGATTAGTTATGTCCTCTTTGACGTGATTTTGAAAATAGGGGAGTGCGGCTTCACCGAACCAGTCGGAAAAATGCTTCGCGCAAGCGCATAGAATCGCGTGCAAGTGATTGGCGCGGCACTCCTCTAGGTGGCGCTAATTCACCATAACACCTAATGGGTGAGCCGTGACGCCGAACGATCCATTTGTCGAAAGAAATTTGTTTAGGTTAGGGCGCCCTTTTATCGTGTGGCGCAGCTTCTGCTTCCTCGAGTGGCACCAACGCGAACTCCATCCGAGGGGAAAATTGTCCACCCAAACGCATGAGCCTGTACACCACATAGAAGTAGAGGGAAAGAACTGCAACTATGAATACTGCAGTGCTCCACTCTGACGAAAGCAATCTATTTATGCGATACCATTTTGTCGCAGCCTTGTCTTCAATTGGCTTGGCCTGCATGACCCGGATATAGTGTGCTATGTCTACCTTCATGCCTCGGTAATCTTTTTCTTTGATTAAATCATTGACGCGCTGCTCGTTGCCCGTATTTCCGAGTGATGAGTTCCTGAAAATGTCCGGAACGTTTTTGCAATCGAGGTCCTTCATTGGCGATCCACGTTCGGTCGCAGCAGCGCAAAGACCAATCAAGTCAGATTGGTATTGAAGGACGTTTAAATTGTTTTGCAATGTTTGTTTGGCTGCAAGACGATTGGTTTCATCCTCTGCTTGGCCCGAAACCCAACTTAAAGCGACAGCCCAAGGTAGTATCAAACAGAATACAAGGCCGGCCAACGTGACGAGCCGGGTCAATCTGTTTTTCGAACCGGCCTTCATCACGCGTTCTGCTTGTTTGGGACCTTCCTTTGCAAGGAATGCGACGGATTTCGCTATATTTTCTGGTTCGAGTTTCATGCTTTTCCCTGAGTAGATTCTGCGATGTGGGTGCGAGTGCGAATACACCTTTAAGGTGCGCCATCTGCCGTAAAACGAAGACGATCATATTCGTCACAAAGGTGTCTGGGCACCCAGTACGGGCGATTGGTTTCCACGTCAATTGTTTGTCGCCACAAATGGGATTTTTCAATGGGCGGCACATCATCTCGTCTCTCGATCGTCATTTGGACGGAGATGACGTTCGAAAATTCAAGTCGTCTCGCTCTTCGTGATGGCGTCATATCGATATTGACCTACTTTGATTGGCTCGGACGTATGCGGGCCGATGGTTAGGACTTCTTTTTGGGCCGCTCATATATAGTTGCCTCAGACATCGCGCCAATTTTTGCGAGATCGTCCCGCACTTCCCGATACTGTTCGTAAAATTTGGCCCACTTGCTGAAGCCACCTAGCTCACCAATTGCTCGCAACATGGCCACGTGGGATGCGATCAGAATCTGCACATTTGCCTCGAGTTCATTGATGCGCTGTTCTTTTTGCTCGAAAGATGCGGCTATGCTTGCACTCGATTGTTTGCCGGCGCGATTCCGCCAGCGCCTGTACTCAGCTTGGCGCTCTTGATACTGCGCTAGGAGCTTGCTCCGCCTTTCGCTGCGCGTAATGGAGGATGCCGCTTTAATTGACGGATGGAGCCGGGCTACCGCGCGAGCGGTAATATCTTCGTCGCCCGCAAGCATTTTTTCCAATATCGCGGACATTTCCGCGTCTTCAGCGGCCGGAGAATGTTCTTGTTCAGTCATCCAATACTCCTGGTCGGTCAGCGGCCGAAAGGTCAAGCCCATCCGGGAACACGCGCTCGCCAGGTGCTGTCGCGAGCAGCTTTTGTACGCCGACTAGGCGCTCTTCAGCATGATTCAGTTGATTTCTCCAGCCGAGGCTAGTGGAAGGGCGTGCTTTGATGGTTTCAATCGCTGCCTTGAACTTGCCTTCCAGCCTTATCAAGTTTTTCCGGTTTTCCGGCAAATCGGTTGCCGACAGATGCCGGCAATTAGCGAAGCATTCCAGGTGCTTGGGGCATGGATCAACCGTGAAGGAGTTCAGGCAGTGTCCATACGGAGTAGCATGGAATCCATCAGCTTCTACTCGCAAATATTCGTAAGCGGAATCGTCGCCTTCGCTGGCTTGGATGCGGCGAAATGCCTCGACGATTGGGCCATTTGCCTTTTTGGCCTTAATCATCTTGGCGACAGTGGCCGCTTTTTCACCCAACAAGATCTCAACGTCCTGGGGAATCTCAATCTGTTCCAGCTCCTCCGCCAATGAACGATGGTCGTATTCGTAGCTCTGTGCGATGCTACGACGATTGAAGCGTTTGGAAATGATGGTATCGGCGATGCCCAAGCGAAATAATTCAGTGTTCTGCAAATGCCGAAGTGCGTGGGATTTAATGCTCATTCTGCGCTCTTCGTCTCCGCTTCCATAGCGATTGAATATCGAAGGCGTGTCTGGTGCATCTCCGAGAGCATGTCCTATGAAACCCGGATCCGGTCGACTGACGGACATATACCTGGTGACGTCACAAATTCCATCATTGCGTTCCTCCGCGAGTGACCGCTTGGGTTGAACGAACAGAAACTCCCACGGTTGGATTGCCCCGGTCTCAAGCGGAAGCGGTGCCATGTCGGAAATCTTGGTGGGAGTAAACGTGCGAATGTGAGCTTCCATTTCCCCAACATTGACGTAGGTGTCAGCCCACGACATGCGGCCACCCGATGACATAGCTGTTCCAGTCGAATTCCGGAAACGCAATGATGTTTCTCCCCGCTGCATCTGCTTCGTCAGGCGATTTCCGAACATGTAGATCGCCATATCCAGCATACCCCCTTTGCGCTTATGAAGCTGCGTCTGGGCGCGGTGCAGCTCGCGCAAAACTTCCGGATCAAATGTTTGACGATATTGGTTTATATAGGCGTCGCCTTCAATTTTTAGCCAGAAGGGGTTGCCGGATATACGGGAATACAGATCGATGAACGGAACAATGTCGTTTTCTTGATACCAAGGCAGGATTCGCCCGGTTTCGCATTGCAGCTTAAGCGTATCGCGCAGTGGCTGTGTGATTTTCTCGATTCGATCAAGCGATTCCGTTAGCAATTGTCGAAACATCTCCGGCACAGGCTGGGTATTTTCGCGAAGAATACGGCTGTCTGACTCCTCGATTTGCTGCTTTTCCGCAAAATGTCTCAGCATCATGGACTTCGAAATGCCGCCGGATTCGCCAGCCGGCCGGCCCTTTGCATCGACGTAAGATCGTTCGCGCTTCCAGTCAACGGGAAGGAGGGCGGCTTCACCCACTCGAAAGCCGGTGATAATCATCGTGCGGACGCCGGCAAATTTCAGTTCATCCATGAACGTGCGAGGTTTTTCAGTCATGATGATGCGAATCAATTCCCAAAATGCACGTCTTTCCGGCAGTCGCTCTTCGCGCTTTCTTTCTTCGAGATTTGCCCGCAATTCGTCTTCCGACATTGTGTGCTTTGACTTTCGACCTCGAACGCCTATCCGAGCCGTGCCAAGCATGGAATACATTTGCCCAGCGTCACAGATATGCTGAGCATCGAGGACGTTTTTCACAACGCCAACGACGAGGTCTCCTAACTTTCCGGATGCTTGGATTTCTTGAGCTATCTGGATTGCGCTGCGCAAGCCGTCTAAGGTGAGCTCCCACGGCTCGTTGTCAACACAAGTTGCAATGACCCGAAGTGGGCGAATTATGTTGTTGTTCACAGATCCGGTAGTATTTCGCCTCACGAAAAGCTGATCAGCGACTGCGGCCTTCATAAAATCTTGCCAGCCTACTGAGAACGCCTCACTAGTTAGCTCTTCTAGATTGCCCAAAACACGTTTCGCGTTAAGTATCGACAGCGCTTTGGGGTCCGGGCCAAAATCACGAAGGTAGTGGGTCGGCGGCGGCACATCGCCAGTACATATAGTTAGATTCCATCCCGTATTGTCTAGCGCAGAGCCGTCACTCCTTAATGGAATGTCCCAAGACAACCCCTTCTCGCGGGTGATGGCTTTGCCAAGTTCAATGTACGCTTGATATTGTGGATTCATGGGGCCGCCTCTTCAAGTTCATTTATGACGGCTTGAATCTCAGCGATCGTGCGTTGCAGTTGCATGTAGGCCGGAGAATGCGTGTCTCCTCGCGCGCTGCCATTAAAAAACAAAACGACCTCGCGCATGTCGGACAAGACTTTTTCGTGGAGACGTTTATCATGTACTGGCATGAACTTGCGACACCCGTAGCAGGATGTCACTGGATTGTACGGACAAGCTGGTTGCCCAGCCTTGCAGCCGCCTATTCCGGAAATTGGAATGCCGTGGGGTACGGCTGCAATTTGCTGTTCACCCTTGAGGCGGTTCAACTCTTCGGCCGAAATGAATCGGTCGTGAGCGATCTTTGCTACCTGTCGATACACCTCCGAGGCGCCTAACGCACGATTGACGCGCTCAGCGTGGGATGCCGAAGTTGCAAAATACACTAGTCCAGTATCAGTCTGAGAGTGTCCCAAAAATTCGGCGAGCTCTTCATGGCTAGCACCGGCATCGACGAGACGTTGCGCGGCCGTGTGTCGAAGATCAGTTGCAGTGCCTTTGTCGTCAGAGCTAATCAGGTTTCTGACGAGCGCTGACACTCGAGTGCCAACTTCTCGACTCGAATCAGCTTGAAAAAATTTTTCGGCTCCTGCGATGCCGCTGTTGTCCAAATGTGCTTTCCAATGAAGAAAAATTGGTGTCCACTCGGCTTTGACTCTCCGTGTCATTGCAATGTTCTTTTTGCCGCCGCGTTGTTTTGCCACATGAAAAGTCAAATGAACAGCAGGTTGCCGCAATACGTCATCATGCCAAATTCGAACGTGACGAACATCTAGCATCGCGATTTGAATCGGCCGCATTGCAAATTGATACGAGCAAAGCAGCATACCGGCGTCTGCCAAATCGGTACACGGCAAATGGCCTCCGCCTGGTCGCGCAAGCCGTTCTGTGATCGAATCCAAATGGCGTACGATGCGAGCTTCCTCTTCTGTGGAAAGAAAAACGTCGCCTGAACGTACGCTTGCATATTTATCTCTGGCCGGCAAGGGCAGGGTAGTGCTAATGAAATCAAGATAGTCATTGGACCATCCGTATAGGCGATACCCACATAGCAGGTGTAACAAGTATTTTGCCGTCATGTAGGTGCCAAGTGGGAAATCGCGCGCTCGCAATGACGCCCAAATCGCGCCAATATTTGTTGGACCGGCGCCTGCAAGTGCAGCTACATCCGATTGCGTCAAATGATGCATTGATGAAAGATACGAGGCTGCGGTCCTGACGCTCAAATTCTGCGAAATGATTAATGCAAATACATGTTTGAAGATAGTGCTGCATCGAGGGCCGAGTCTCTCAAAATCTAATCGAGCCTGGCTTCCACTTACTTCAAGCACGAAGGTTTCCTGTTCCTCTGGATTTTTGATGGATCTGGCGGTGTCGTTAAATTCATCGTAGTACCGAAGCGACGAAGGCAATCTAGGCAAGGCTGCACACAGCTCGGAAAGAATGTTCGCGTCATTGCCCTCGGCGCCAAAATCGGGAAGCCTTAATTGTTCCATTTATTGAACCTTTGGGAGAGCGCGGAGCAGAGCGAGGCGTTCGTCAAACGCATCATTCCATACAGAGGCAAGTCGATCTTCGAAAACGGCTCGCGCATAGCGCGATGGCATGGTCGATGCTCTAGACCATCCAAAAAATGTTCGAAGTTTCTGCATCGCTTCATCCATCGGATCACCTTGTTCCAGAATTTGGTGGAGCCGCATTACGGCGCAGGTGTGGCGCAAATCATGTGGCGTAATCGAATCCTTCCCGGTTCGATCCATCAACTCCTTTGACACCGAAGCAGGAAGGTGATCAGATATTATGCCGAAGGCTTTCGTCAATGACTCCGTTGAAAGCGGCATATTCGACTGCGAATTAAGGAGAAAGGAATGCGTCGGCTTCCCTCGATAATTTTGGACGTAGGTGTCAATGATATTGGCTGTTACCTCGCTAACGGGAACCTGGCGAATTGATGCCGCTGTCTTGATACTCGGCTTCGAATATCTGGAATCCGTTCCCGGTTCTTGGTACGGATTTTCTTGCACATTGATCCAGTAGCGATTTCGTTTTTGCTTAGTGTCATACGCAAATTTGATGCCGTCTGCCGGCAATAATAGAATTTCGCCGCGGCGCAAGCCTTGGTGCAGCATCAAGATAAAGGAAACATACACCCGCCAGCGTGTTCCTATTCGCGGAAAAGGATTCGATGCTGATTCTGGATCAAGGATCTCGTACAGCGCCTTGACGGCGGTGGCGGGCAATGAACGAATTGATTCGATTGACTGCGGCCTGGAGACGTGGAGCTGTCGATAAAGCAATGCAAGATGTTTCAGCCGAATTTCGACCTTTCGCATGATCTGGTCGGACTGGCTCCCGGATATCCATCCGACAATCGATGAAACGAAATCCAATCCGTTTTGCCAACGTTTTTCGTCGCCTTCGGTCGATCTAGGTTGATTTCGGATTGAAACGAACCACGACTCCAAAATCGCGGCCAATTGCTCGGAATTCAGCGCTGCCAGTGCGTTGTCTAGGGATGAAACGCCAAGGAGGTCGTCAGCGTGTTGGTAAAGATTTTCGATATGCCGTAATTTTTTGAGGTGTGTGGAATCGGCTAGATGGGCGGCCGACACGGTTGACCATACGGTCGACCAGTAGCGTGGTAAGCCGCAGGCGTCAATCAACGTCGGGCCACGTAGATTGCGAGGAACGGATGCATCTGACAACTGAATCAGCATTCACGGGCGTTTGGGGATTGCAATGCGTAAACATACCATTTATGCAATCTACGTTGCGGTATTTAAAGGCAAATCACTTCAAAAGCGCAACACCTTGTAAACTACCTGTCCTTCGCATAATTTGTATTATGTCAAATGCTGCGCGCATGGCTAAGAAGGCGCTACACGCCGTGCGGCCAGCGTTTAAGCGCTCAGCGCTCTGAAGTAATTCTGCTGGGTAAATGGAGGTAATTTTCCCAGGTAACGTGGTTTTCTCCCCGTCCACCCTTTACCTAGCACCACTACATCCAGCAGATATTTCGTCGGGCGCCAAACGCCCACGAGCCACGAGCCCCGGCCCAAAGTATTCCGTCTTCAAGCCGCAAACTCGAGCAAGGCGTTTTCGACTTCGCGAATTTTGCCGTCTTCAACCTTGATAATGCGGTCTGCGCACGAGAAATAAGCGTCGTCATGGGTAATCACGATGACAGTTTTGCCTCTCGCTTTCAGGTCCGGCAAAAGCTCCGTATAGAATACTCTCTTGAATACCGGATCCTGGTCGGCTGCCCACTCGTCGAACAAATAGATTGGACGGTCCTCCAGATAGGCGCCCACAAGGGCCAGGCGCTTGCGCTGTCCCGTCGACAGATTGATGGTCGAAAAACGCCCGTTTTCCACCTTGACCTTGTGCTGCATCTGCAGCACGTTCAGGTAGTGGTTGGCGCGCATTTGCGATTCGTAGTCGCCCGCGGTCAATAGTTGTTCAAACAGATGGAAGTCGGCAAACACCCCGGTGAATTCTTGCCGATACGCATGCAGATTGCTCTCGTCAACCATCGCACCATTGAGGCGAATATGGCCTGCTTCCGGTTCGTACAACCCCAGCAAAAGCATCGCAAACGTCGTCTTGCCACTGCCATTTCCGCCGACCACGAATAGTATCTCGCCGCGTGCAATATCGAGATCGATCGGGCCGAGCATGAAATGGCTGTCCTCTTGCGCGCCCGGATAATGGTGGCATACGCCTCGCAATTGCAGAAGCGTTTGGTCGCCATTGAAACCAGGCTTGAAGTCTTGCTTGCCGTCTCGCCTGATGCGCGTATTGTCGGCCGTCGGCTCCTCATCCAGCTGGCCATTGAGTTGCTCGATCTTGCCCAGGGAAATTGCAGCTTGGCGCACCATAGGCAATGCATACATTAGCTCGCCGATCGGACGTATCAGATAGAGAAGCACAAGCGTGAATGAAGTGAGCACAACAGTCGATTGCGGCAACCAATGCGGCACAATAAACAACACCGCACCTATCATCAGATAAAACAACATGGTGCCGGAGTTGGCGACCCAGGTATAACCCGACATGCCGCGCACGAAAGTGAGCCGAAAATCGCGGGCGCCCGGTGTGATGACTTCGTCGACGAAACGCCTGCCGCGCTCGGCATTGAGTTGCAATTCCTTGCTGCCTTCGACAAGGCCGCGGAAATTTTGATACAGCGCATCCATCTTTTCGCGAACCGTGGCCAGATGCCGACGCGGCCGGCGTTCGGCTGCCTGGTAAAGCACAACCGATACCACCAGCACGGCCAGAAAGACCAGCAGCATCGGCCAAGACAGCCAAGCCATGTAGCCCAGGCAGGCCAGGATGACGATGACATTGCCGAATCCAGCAGGCAAATATTGGAATGCCTGGACGAAGATATCGATGTCCTTGGTCAGTATCACCAGCAACCCATGCTTGCCGAGTTCCTGCAGACGCTTATGGGGCGTAGCCAGCAACTTGCGACTTATGTCGACGCGCAATTTGAAAATGGCGCTCTGGGTCAGGTTGAGAAGGACGATTTCAGACGTCGCCTTGCTGATCAACGATACCGCACAAAGTCCGAAAAACATCCAGGCCAAAGGCGCAATGCTCGCCAGCTTGCCGGTGCCGCTGATGGCTTCGCTGATTACCGAGACCAGGCATGCTCCGCTCAGTCCACCCAGGATACCGGTCAGCATGGCGAGAATCAAAAGCCGCCGTGACTGGCGATAAAGGTAGGCGAGCAAGTTCATGCCTGCTCCCCAGCCACATCAATATCTACGGCATTGCCCGCGACAGTCTGCCGATGCCAGTAGGTGCGCAAGTGCGCAGCCAGCGTCGCTGCATTGCTTCCCAGGATGAAATCGGCATGGTATCCAGGCAGGCAATGAATACTGCTGCCAGCCGGGTTCGCCGTGTAAGCCAACCAGGCTTGCGTATCGCAGCCCGCGTCGCAGCTTTCCTTGGCCCAGAAACTATGTATGGGCGCACGTACAGTCTGCGGCTGGAAGCCGTTGGCTAGTTGGATGTTGTCGTTCATGTGTTGATGCTTGCGTAGAATAAGGCTTTGCAAGGCCTGGTCGAATCCCAATTCCGCCTCCAGTTTCTGCGGCGAGCTCCGCATTCGATTTTCCAGTTCGGCGATACCGATATCCCGGCTCAATTGGCGAATACGCGCATGCAGCTGTGCGTGCTGCGCACCGAAACGCTCCACCACATCGCCGTCCGAATGGGAAAGTATCGACTCCAGAAAATTCTCCAGTGAAAACAGGGGGCGTACTTCGGCACCACGGTAGACGGTATCAAAGAGCGAGACGGATTCCACAGTGATACCCCGCTGTTCCAGAATGCGAGCAAGCCGCATGGCAATCGTACCGCCCAACGACCAGCCTGCAAGATGCAAAGAGCGCCCTTTGTGTCGGGATGAAATTTCGTCCGCATAGCGCAACGCGACGCTATCGAGCGTGTAGGGGGAAAGCGATTGGCCCGCCATGTCGACCGACTGGATGCCGAATACGGGGCGCTCTTCGCCTAGCGCATCAATCAATTCGATGTAATGGAAGACGCCTCCGTCGGCTGGATGCAGCACATACAGGGGACTGCCCTTCCCTCCCGTCTGCAAGGGCACCAACAGACTCCCTGCCGGCTGGCCGGTCGCCAAGGCGCTGGAGAGGGCGGCAATTGTCGGCGTGAGGAAAATCTGCGAGACCGGCAAGCGCACGCCAAAATGGCGTTCAATGCGCGCCGTCAGGCGCACTGCCAACAGCGAGTTGCCGCCGAGTGCAAAGAAATCACTGACCACGCTGACATTCTGCCTTCCCAGCAGTTCGCCCCAAATGAGTGACAAGGTCTCTTCATCCGTCGTACGCGGCGCCACGTAAGCCTGGTCATCGGCGGAAGTCTCTGGAGCGATCAATGCGCTGCGATTGACCTTGCCATTGGGTGTGAGCGGCAAGGCATCGAGGAAGACGAAAGCCGAGGGTTGCATGTAGTCGGGCAGCTTGGCGCGCAGGTAGTCGCGTAATTCCGATGCCTTTGCCGCCGGCGGTTCGGATGCCGGCGACTGGGCCACGACGAAGGCGATCAGTTTCTTGTCTTCGCTGCGTTCACCACGTATGACGACGATCGCTTCCCTCACGTCGTCATGCTGGCCGAGCAGCGATTCGATATGGCCAAGCTCCACGCGAAATCCGCGCAGCTTGACCTGGGTGTCGGCGCGCCCCAGGCACTCGACCATGCCATTGGGCAGATAGCGGCCGAGGTCGCCCGTGCGATAGATGCGGTCGCGCGGAGCGCCGGTAAATGGGTTGGGCAGGAACCGTTGCGCCGTGAAACCGGGGTCGCCGCGATACCCGCGTGCCATGTGGTAACTGCGCAAATAGATTTCTCCATGTTCGCCGATACCGGCTTGATGCCCTGCCGCATTCAACACCAGCAACTGCACGTCGCGTATGCCGCGACCGAGCGGGATTACCTCCCGCCGGGACTGCGCCGGGGTCTCGCGGCTGACTTCGTAGTAACTGACCGAACGCTGGGTTTCAGTGGATCCGTAATAATTGACCACGTTGACCGACGGCGCAAGCTTTTGCAAGCGTTGCACGTCCCTTCTGGTGAGGATATCGCCGACCAGAAATACATAACGCAGTTCAGGAACCTGCGCGCCCTCTTCTGCCTCAGCCAGAATCTGTGCCATGGCGGGGGTCAAATGCGCGATGGTGACACGCTGCTGCGCCATCCATTTTGCCAATGCGTTGGGCCCGATCACGTCGGGATGGGGGATGTGCAGGCAGGCGCCGGTACACAAGGTGGTGAACATGTCGCGCTGCAGCGGGTCGTGTGCCAGCCCGGAGAGCATCGAGTAGCGATCGCTGTCATCGAGCCCGAAGCTTTCCTCAAGCCAAGGCAGAAAATGCGTGAGCGGCCCATGCCGCCCTTCTACCGCCTTGGGTTTTCCGGTCGAGCCCGAGGTGAACGCAATCAACGCCAAATCGTCTTCGGTAATGGGTACCGCACGCACGGTTTTGCCGGACCATGCTTGCAAGGCGGGCTGCGCATCGATGTCGGTCAGATCGAGGTAATGATCGATTGCACGTACCAGCGGCAGTTTCTCCGGCGCCAGCGGCGCAGACGATACCTGCAGCCACGCACTGGGACTGGTCGCTTCCAGGCAAGCCTGCAGATGATCGGCCGGATAAGTCGGGTCAAGCATCATGAATGCGGCACCAGCCTTGAGCGTGCCGAGCACGGCCGCCACCACCGTGGCATTGCGCGCGGCGCAGATAGCCACGATATCGCCGCGTTGCACGCCTTTGTCTTGCAGGAAGCAGGCAATGCGCTCGCTATGTTCGTGCAGTTCGCGATAGCTCCAGGTGCGCTCATGCGAAATAATGGCAGGTGCTTCCGGGTGCAACGCCTGGCGAACTGCAAAGCGTTCATGCACAGCCCCGATCCATTCTTGTCCGAGGGCGGCAGCCGGGTCAGGCAGGCAGCGCCTCGCCTCCTCCGTCAATATTACGTAGTCATTGATGCAGGCATCAGGCTGGAGGGCAACCTGTCGCATCAGTTGCGCATACTGGCGCAGCATCTCCTGGATCCGTTCAGCGTCGAACAAACCGCTGTTATACACCATCGTCAGGTGTATGCCGGATTCAATATCCTGCGCATACATGGTGAGATCGAATTTGGCATCGAAATGCTGCCCCTGCATCCCTTCCACAGTCAGGTCCGGGACGCTGCCTTTGGCTTCCGGCAGGTTCAGCATGTTGAAGAACACCTGAAACAAAGGATTGCGGCTCAGATCGCGCTTCAACGGCAAAGCATCGACGATGCGCTCAAACGGCACATCACCGTTGGCGAAGGCATCGAGCACCATCTTGCGCATGCGCGCCATCAGTGCCAGGAAAGTCGGCTGGCCGGAAAGGTCGGCACGCAATACCAGATTGCCGAGGAACAGGCCGATCAGTCCCTCCAACTCCTGCCGGTTGCGGTTGGCCGCCGGGGTGCCGATCAAAATATCCGTTTCGCCGCAGTAGCGCGACATCAGCAAGGCAAATCCGGCTGTCATGGTCATGAAAAGAGTGGCGCCCTCTCGCGCACTCAATTGCCTTAACGCTAGCGAGGTCCCGGCATCGAGCATCAGGCTTTCCATCGCGCCGTCAAAGCGCTGATTTGGCGGACGCGGCCGGTCCGTGGGCAGGCTCAGCAGTTCGGGCGCACCGGACAATTGCTGTGTCCAGTAGGCAAGCTGCCGGTCCAGCGCGCCGTCTTCGAGCCGGGTGCGCTGCCACAATGCATAGTCGGCGTACTGGATTTGCATCGGCGGCAGCTCTTCCGCCTGCGATCCGGTGCGGCACATTTGATATAGCCTCAGCCATTCGTCCGCCATGATGCTCATGGACCATCCATCGCAAAGGATGTGATGCAAGTTGATCAACAACACGTGCTCATCCGGACCCGAGCGCAGCAATTCCACGGCCAGCAACGGGCCTTGCGCAAGAGCAAACACACGTTGTTCATGGCGGCGAATGTGCGCCGGAATTTCTTCGGCAGTAACGACCGTGAGTGGCATCTCCAGTGTGAGGCCGTCGATGATTTCCATGCGCGGCTCGCCCTGATGGGTGACGAAACGCGTGCGTAATATTTCATGGCGCTGCAACAGTAGTTGTAGCGCACTGCGCAAAGCGTCGACATCAAGTTTTCCGCGCAGACGCAGGGCGCTGGGCATGTTGTAGGTCGCACTCGGGCCCTCCATCTCCTGCAGGAACCACAGTCGTTGCTGCGCAAACGACAAAGGCAAGTGGCCGTTTCGGTCGGCGCGCGCAATGGTTGCGTTTTGAGCCGCCGACGGGGCATCGCCAAGGAGCCGGCTCAGCTGGCGCACACTTGGCGCTTCGAACATGGCGCGGACCGACAGTTCGCGTCCGAATTCGGTGCGTACATGGCTGATCACGCGCGTTGCCAACAGGGAGTGGCCGCCTATTTCGAAAAAATTGTCCGTAACGCCAACGCGATCCATGCGCAACAGCTCGGCCCAGATCGCACACAGGCGCTGCTCGACGCTTGTCTCAGGCGCAACGTAGCCTTCAGCTTTACGTCTTCCGTCCGGCTCGGGCAGCGCGCGCATGTCGATTTTGCCATGCGCGGTAAGCGGCAATGTATCGAGTACGACGAAGTGACTGGGCACCATGTAGTCTGGCAGCCGGGCAGCCAAGGCAAGGCGTGCACGAGCAGGATCGAAGCCGCTAACGGCTGGCCCTGCCACATAAGCCACCAGGCGCTGGTCGCCCGGTTGATCTTCGCGCAATTGCACCACCGCATTGGCTACGCCGGGAAGCGTCAGCAGTGCATGTTCGATTTCGCCGAGTTCGATCCTGAAACCGCGAAGCTTAACCTGTGAGTCGCTACGACCGAGAAATTCGATCCGGCCGTCGGCCATATAGCGGGCCACGTCGCCGCTGGCATACATGCGCGAACCGGCTTCCCGGGAAAAAGGATCGGGGATGAAGCGCTCGGCACTCATGTCGGCACGTCCGAGATAAGCGCGCGCAAGTCCCGCACCGGCGATATAGAGATTGCCCGGCACGCCGACCGGCACCGGCTGCAGCATCGCATCAAGAAGATAGATGCGGGTGTTGGCTATGGGGCGTCCGATCGGTGTGGAGAATGTGAGCTTTTCGTCCGCCTGGCACCGTTCTATGGTGGCGCAAACCGTGTACTCCGTAGGGCCATAGGCGTTGAAGAATTTTCGCCCGGGCGACCAATGGCGCGCCACCTGCGGCGGACAAGCCTCACCCGCCACGATCAGCGTTGCCAGCTTGGGCAGGCGCTCGCTGGCCATTTCATTGAGCGCAACCGGCGGCAGCGTGACGGTATCAATTGCCAGCCGATCGAGGGTATTTTCCAGAGCCGCACCGGGCAGCAATGCATCGCGATCAGCCATGCACAATGTGGTACCGGAACATAGAGCCATGAATATTTCGGATATCGACGCGTCGAAACCGTGGGCAGCGAATTGCAGCACGCGCCGGCCATGTGCGATATCGAAACTTTGTATTTGCGCATGCACGAGGTTGGCCAGGCCCGCATGCGTGAGCATGCTGCCCTTGGGGCGGCCGGTCGAACCCGAGGTGTAGATCACGTAGGCCAACGCATCGGGAAGCAGAGTGACGGCAGGTACGCAATCAGGCTGCCGCGCGCAGGCGTCGTCCAATGTGTCAATGTGCAATACGGAAAGTCGGTTCAGCGCCATCTGCTCAAATCGCGGCGCCAGGCTGGAATGGGTGAGCAACAAGGCGGGACGTGCGTCACTGAGCATGTAAGCAAGGCGCTGCTCCGGATAGGCGGGGTCAAGCGGCAGGTAGCACCCTCCTGCCTTGAGGATGGCGAGCAAGGCGACGATGGAGGCGCTCGAACGCTCCAGGCAAAGCGCAACCAAGGTTTCACGGTCCACGCCTTGCGAGCGCAACAGCTGCGCCAACCGGTTCGATTGCCGCTCCAGCTCGGCGTAGCTGAGCCCTTGCCGCTGATATTCGACGGCGATAGCGGCGGGCTGCTGCCGCACCAGGGCTGCAAACATGTCCAAAACGCTACCCGCCTCCCAAGTCGTTCCGGTGGCATTCCATCGCACGAGCTGATGCTCTTTCTCAAGCGGATCAAGAATGGGCAAGTCGCGGATCGGCGTTTCCGGCTGTGCCAGCATTCCCCGAAGCAGATTCGAGAAGTGGCGCGCCATGCGCTCAATCCGTTCGCGTGTGAACAAATCACTGCGATACTCGAAGAGGCACGAGAGTTTGTCGGCGTGTTCGGTGACGTTGAGCGTGAGGTCGAACTTGGAGGTGACGCCTTCCGTGTCGAGCGCCTGGGCGCTCAAGCCGCCTGTGTCGCCATGGGAAGGATCGGCCGGCTGCAATACCAGAACGGTCTGGAACAAGGGCGAATAGCTGGCGTCGCGCAGCGGCTTGACGGCGTCCACCACATGCTCGAAGGGCACGTCCTGGTTGGCCAATGCTTCCAGCGTGGTACTGCGTGCGCTTTGCAACAGGTCGACAAAATTCGCGCGTGGCGAAATGCGCTGGCGCAGCGCCAGGGTATTGACGAAGAATCCGACCAGATCCTGCAGTTCCGGCTGCTCGCGCCCATTGACCGGCGTGCCGATGACGATATCGTCCTGGCCGCTGTAACGCGCCAGAAACCCTTGGAATACGGCGAGCAAGCTCATGAACAAGGTGCATTGTGCGTGCGTGCCAATCTGCTTGAGCCGCGCAGTGGTGCCGGCGTCGAGTTCGAAGCGCCATTCGCCGCCCCGGAAGCTTTGCTGGCGCGGGCGCGGGAAGTCTGTCGGCAATCCAAGCAATGCCGGCGCGTCATCCAGCTTGCTACGCCAATAGGCCAGTTGCTGCTGGCCGGCACCGTCAGCCAGCCATCGACCTTGCCATTCGGCGTAGTCCGCATAGGTTATCGTCAGCGGCCGCAACACCTGGGCCCGTGCGCCTTGCAATGCCGCACGATACAAGACCATGAATTCGCGCATCAAAATCCCCATCGACCAGCCGTCGGAGATGATGTGGTGCAAGGTCAAGAGAAAAATGTGTTCGTCGGCGGCCAGTTCGATCAAACCAGCACGAATCAATGGTCCCGTTTCCAGGTTGAACGGCGCCTGCATTTCATCTTGCGCGAGTTGGCGCCCCTTCGCTTCCCGATCTGCAGCGTCCAGCATTTTTAGGTCGTGCCGCTTGAGAGGCAGACTCATGCTCGGTGCAATGACCTGCACGGGTGTGCCGTCGTCAGCATCGAAGCGCGTGCGCAAGCTTGCATGGCGCGCGACCAGGTCGGCCAGTACTTTCTCGAGCATGGCGGCATCGATGCCGCCGCGAAGCCGCAGGGCAAGCGGCATGTTGTAGAACGCACTGCCGGGTTCCATCTGATCGAGAAACCAGAGGCGCCGCTGCGCAAACGAACAAGGGCGCCGTTGCTCGCTATCGACCGTGTGGGCCGCGTGCGCTGTTCCCGCAACGATCAGCGGCGCCGCGCGCGCAGCGCTCAGGAACCGGATCAATTCCGGTTTGCGTGCGCGAATGCCGTCGACCAGATCTGCGGTCAGCAGATCGGTCCGACCCGTTACGTCGAGATGCTCGCCGTCGAGGCTCAACTCGATGCCGAGTTTACGCAACTCCGAGATGAACAGGGCTATGCTTGGTGTTGTGCTCATGGTCAAATCCGCAATTTGGTATGGCCGTCTGGTAAGGCGGCAAGTTTGCCAGCCCGCTCCTGTGCCAACAGTAATTCGTCAATGTGATGTGCCATGTCGCGTACGGTCTGGGCATTGAATGCGGTTTCGATCGGCAGCCGGACTCCGAATTCGCTTCCGGCCTTGCTCAAGACCTGTACGGCCAGCAATGAATGCCCGCCCAGTTCGAAGAAATTATCGAGCACACTGATCCGTTCCAGATGCAGCACCTGCGACCAGATGGCGGCCAGTTTCTCTTCGCTGGAACCTTGGGCGGATTCGAACGTACGTTCCGACCGCATGGTGTCGGGCGCCGGCAGTGCATTGCGATCAACCTTCCCGTTGGCATTGAGCGGCAGACGCTCAAGCACCACGAAATTCCCGGGCACCATGTAGCTCGGCAGGCTGCGCAACAGCGCGGCGCGCGTTGCCGAGACGTCGAAATCACCTGGAACATGCGGTACGACATAGGCGGCCAGGCGCTGATCGCCGGGGCGATCCTCTCGCGCCATCACGAAAGCATAGGCAAGTTCAGGCAATGCGGTCAGGGCATTTTCGATCTCATTGAGTTCAATGCGGAACCCGCGTATTTTGACCTGATGGTCGAGGCGTCCCATGTATTCGATATTGCCGTCGGCAAGCCTGCGTACGAGATCGCCTGTACGGTACATGCGCGAGCCCGAGGTTCCGGCAAATGGGTCGGGCAGAAACTTTTCAGCTGTGAGGTCGGGGCGTCCAAGATAGCCGCGTCCCACTCCTTCTCCGCCGATATAGAGCTCGCCGATCACGCCGACCGGCACGACGTTCTGGTGGTTATTGAGTACATAGAGCAAGGTATTGTCGATCGGAAGCCCGATCGGAATGGCGTCGCCGTCCTGCAAGGGGGCCCAGGTGTGGAAAGAAACCACGTCGGAAGCCTCGGTCGGGCCGTAGGTATTGTGATAGGCGGGAGACGCTGTACCGTTGCGCATCGCATCGCGCAGCACTTCTGCACGTATCGGTTCGCCGCCGAGGAAAACCTGGCGCAGACCCAGGGGATGCCGCGGCGAGTGGCACGCAAGCAGCGGGTAGTAGGCGCTGGGTGCGCAATTGACGATGGTGATGCCGCGTTCGCGCACGATTTCGGCGGCGCGCTCCGGTGCATAGCCTTCCTGCGGCAAGTGCAACTCGCCGCCGACCGCGAGCACCGAAAAAATATTCTTTTGCGTGAGATCGAAACCGAACGATGAGAACAGCAAGATGCGGTCTTGCGCATCGATGCGGAACTGGCGGATATACCATTGAACCAGGTTGGCGAATCCGGCCTGGTGCACACAGGTGCCCTTGGGCTTGCCGGTCGAGCCGGAGGTGTAGATGATATATACCAGGCTGTCCGGCGAGTTGTGCACGGGCAGGTTGGTTTCTTCATAGCGGGCCAGTTCCTGCTCGCCGGTATCGAGCGCGACGGCCAGCACCGCATCGACCGTCAGGCGCGCACGCAGGCGTTCCTGGGTAAGCACCACCTTCGGCTGGGCATCCTGAAGCATGTATTGCAGCCGTTCATCCGGCAAGCCTGGATCGAGCGGCACATACGCACCGCCGGCCTTCAGGATCGCGAGCATGCCGACGATCATGTCAGGCGAGCGTTCAACGCACAAGCCGACCGGCGTGTCGATGCCGACGCCCTGGCTTCGCAGATGGCGCGCCAGGCGGTTGGCGCGCGCATTGAGTTCGCGATAGCAAAGGCTCGTACCCTCGTGCACCACCGCGATCCGATCCGGTGTACATGCGGCTTGCGCTTCAACCATGCGATGCACCGTCAGATGGCTCTCACGCGCAACCTTGGATTCATTCCAGCCCCGCAGCAATTGACGGGTCTCCATCGGCGCCAGCATGTCGATCGCATGCAAAGGCCGCTGCGGCGCGTGCGCGATCCCGGCAAGCAGGCGCGTGAAATGGTCGGCCATGCGCTCGATCGTCGAGACATCGAACAAATCGGTGTTGTATTCCAGCGTGCACAGCAGTTGGTCTCCGCCTTCCCCCATGTTGAGTGTGAGATCGAACTTGGACACGGCGACTTCGGTCCGCACCGACTCCAGTGTCAGTCCGGAAATATCAAGGTTCCCGCCTGGGGCATTCTGCAATACCAGCATGACCTGGAATAGCGGCGCATGGCTTGCCTGGCGTTCAAGCCCGATGGCATCCACCAGTTGTTCGAACGGCAGATCCTGGTGCGAGAAGGCTTCCAGGGTATTGTTCTTCACCTGTTCAAGCAAGGTGCGGAATGATTGCCTGTCATCTACCCGCGTCCGCAAAACCAGCGTGTTGATGAAAAAACCGATCATGGATTCGAACTCGGTACGGCTGCGCCCTGCAAGCGGTGTGCCGAGACAAATATCGTTTTGCCCGGAATAGCGAGCAAGCAACACGTTGAAGGCCGCAGCCAGGGTCATGAACAGGCTGGCCTGCGCTTCGTTGCCTATCGCCTTGAGCGCAGAAAGCGTGCCTTGCGGCACGGTGAAGTGAACCGTCGCCCCGCGGTAGCTTTGAACGGGTGGGCGCGGCCGGTCGGTGGGCAGTGTGAGCAAGGTCGGCGCGTCGGCCAGATGCTGCGTCCAGTAGTCGAGTTGGGATTGAAGCAAAGTTCCGGCCAGCCGCTCCCGCTGCCACACCGCATAGTCCACGTATTGGTATTCCGGCTCTGCCAAGGGCAAGGCCTGACCGGCCAGCAATGCCGGGTATATTGCAACCAATTCCTGGACCAGAACGCCAAGCGACCAGGCATCGGAAACAATGTGGTGGATAGTGAACAATAGAATATGCTCATTCTCCCGCATGCGAAGCAGGCAGACGCGCAACAACGGCCCGCTTGCCAGATCAAACTCGCGCTGTGCCTCGTCCTGGATCAGCCATTGCGCCTTGGCTTCGCGTTCCGCCGGAGGCAGGTCCGATAATTCGATGAACACGCTTGGTATGGTCATGCGCGGCAAGATGCGTTGCACCGGCATGCCCTCGACATCGGCAAATATCGTCCGTAACGATGCGTGACGGCGCACGATTTCATCGACTGATCGTTCGAGAACGTCGCGATCGAAAACACCCTTGAGACGCAAGGCAATGGGAATGTTGTAATGCGCGCTGCCCGACTGGAATTGATCGAGGAACCATAGCCTCTGTTGGGCGAACGATAGCGGCAAGTCGGTATCGTGTGGCGCGTGGCGCAAGGGCGGGGTATCCGGCGCGCCGTTTTTTTCATTGGCCAGCCGCCGCGCAAAGTCCTCCAGCACAGGCGCTTCAAACAATACCCGCAAGGGTAAATCCAGGTTCAGTTCGCCGCGGATGCGCGACATCACCTGGGTGGCCAGGAGCGAATGCCCTCCCAGCGCAAAGAAGTCGTCGCCCAGCCCTACCCTGTCCACGCCGAGCACT
>DASVLJ010000046.1:0-9610 GCA_036384915.1 Burkholderiaceae bacterium | reverse complement strand
TCCAGAATGTCCTGCCAGCGCGCTTGGCGTTGTGTTTGTGCCGAGCCTGTCGCCATGATATCCCCCGCGTGATTTAATGTGGGGGCATGATGCCGGCTGTCTTGCGCGAAATCTATAACGCCGCTGGATTACCGCTTACGGTTGGCGGGATAAGGAATTGGGATGAGGTATTAGGGGAGCTGGGCCCCGACATCTCCCCTTCCCCGCGGGCGGGGGAGGGGTCGGGCGGCGGGCCGATGAGGGACGCAACGCAACTGACTGCGCTCATTAAATCCCAGTCAGACCACAACTGCCCTCCCCCTTCCCGCCCGCAGGCAAGAAGAAAACTCAGTCAGCCAGTTGGTTCTCTGGACTCAGCGCATTCAGCTTCGCAATAGTCGCCTCATCCCGCACAAACGCCTTCGCCGAAGGAATCACCAGGGTAGTAATCTGCTTAAGCTCGGCCGCAGGCAAATCGCGCAAAGCCAGCCGGTCGATGCGCGTCTTTTCAAACGGATTGGTGGCGGCTTCATAGAGGATCACTTCGTGGTCGAGCGGGTAAAATTTCGCCAGCTTTCCAACCAGGATCTGCAGGCGGGCCGGTTCGGTGTCGAAACGCTTCAGGGTCAGATCGCCGGCAATGCCTGGCTGCCAAAGAATCAGCAAGCCGCTCGGATCTATGGGCCGCTGATAGATCATGAATTGCGTCGCTTCCATCGACTGCATGCCGCGTGCACCGGGATCGATGCCAAGGTCGGCCACCAAGCAGTCTTCTGCAGAAATGCCCGGTTCCATATGCGCTTCATAACCCTCTTCGCGTGCTTGCTTGATGGCCATGCTGGCGATACAGGCGAACACACCTGGGTGACCGTAGAACGCCGCGCAGACGGTTTTACCGGCGCGGACTTGTTCCATGATGGTGGCAGTCATATTGCGGTAGGTATTGCGCCTATCCTTGCCATCATCTTCCACAATATCATAGTGATGCAGCAGACAAATATATTCCCGCGCCAGTCCCTGAAGCCACTTACGCTGGAAAACATTCGAAGCCGCGGCCACCACCACATCGGAGGTTTCGATATAGCTTTGCGCAATCGCCGTGATTTGGCCCGCCATGCGCATACCCGTGCCGACACAGACGAGGCGGCCTTGCTTTTCTGAAATCATCACATCAATTGTAGGGTCTATTTGTTTCAACCATCATATGAAGCAGCATGTACAAACTCGCGGCTACTACGTCCCCAATGCATGCTCGCTATTGGCGCAGCCTGATGCGCAACATTCATTACCGCATTGTGCCAACGTCGGTAAAGCACTCCATGAGTCTTGGCATTTCAATCGCATTCCCAAATTAATTTTTGAAAAGACGAAATTCGATAGCCGCCACCAAACTAAACCTCTTCGCGATAGGCTTCATAACAATCCGGACCAAGTCTCGATCACCCACAGTTGATCGAGAAATTGACCGTCATTTCCGGCTGTGAGAATTCAATTTATGAGAGCGACGATCCTAGGGTACAAAAGAAGCATGCGCAACAACTTCGCCATACGAGACGATACGATTGCGTCCCATGTGTTTGGCTTGATATAGCACCCGGTCCGCCGCCGCAAGCACTTCCTCAAATCCGGCAGTACCACCAGGTGGGCGAACCGCAATACCGAAACTGGCGGAAAGCGCAAAATGATGACCGATTGGCGTTGAGTCAATAGCTTCAATCGCTGCCCTGCAGCGCTCAGCAAGCACCATCGCTTCCTGCTCAGATGTTCGCGGAAGACAAATGGCGAATTCCTCGCCCCCTAAACGACCGAACATATCCTGAGCGCGCAGGCAAGCTGCAATAGTCGAACTCACCGATTTAAGAACCCAATCTCCTGCAGCGTGACTGTGAGTATCATTGATCAATTTGAATTCGTCCATATCGAACAAAATGACGGAAATGTGCCCCCGTGCATCCTTGAACGCACCATGCGCACAGGTTATGAAATGCGCTCTGTTGCTTATTTTTGTTAACCCGTCGATTTGCGAGTAAGTCCGGAAATCATTTTTCTGTCGCCACGTCCTTAAAGCCCACACAGAAACGAAAGCCAACAGTACTCCAGTGACGAGTACGAGCAATTCGAGGATGTGCTTGTTTCGTTCCTGAAGTTCACGCTCGGAAGTTAAAAGTTGATTTATTTGACCGAGCAACTTTAACTGAGCCGATTGATCTTGCGCGCGAAATTTCATACGCTCATAGGCCAATCCTTTCTTTGTCTGATCCTCCAGTAGCTCGGTCCACAGCCCGTTGCTTTGATTGGCATAGCTGAGGGCCTGTTCAAGCTTACCTTCTGCGCGCAATATCCTTGCCATCGTTTCGCAAACCTGTTGGCGCAACTGGAGTGCTCCAGCCGGGTTTGCCAGTCGAACGGCACGTTCGCCGTATTGCGCAGCCAGCGTAAGCTGCCCTAATGCAAGATAGCGATTCGCGACGGCATTCGCTATCCGAACGCTATATTCTGATCGATCATTTGCCTTGGAAAACTCCCCTAAAATGTCCAAGGCCTTGCGCAATGCATCGGGATCATTTGAACGGTTCAAGCTATCAATGGCATCCAATGCCCTTACGTTCAAGCTGATAACCTTATAGCCTCCAACATCGCAAAAATGTATGGCCTTTGGCACTTGGAGCTTCAGATTTGCATCGTCATGCGTTGCAAAAGCAATCTCGACCTTATCAGCAGCACTAAGGCAAAGTTGTATGCCGGTCCCGTCGTCAGGAAGCGAGGCAAGGCGTTCCGAATAATCCAACGCCTCATCATAAGCGCCCATTAGCTCCAGCAACGAAACTGCAGACTGCAACACGTCAACTTTAGAAACCAAATGACTTAATTTCGGCAAAAGCTGAATGCTTTCGTTCATCGAGCCAAGGGCATTATCATACCGTCCGAGATTCGCGTAACCGTCTGCAAGTAAGTAAAGCAGGCTGGCCCTTTCCTCCGGATCAATTATTCCTTTTAAGGCTTGCTCGCTAGCCTCGATCTGTTTGCTACGCATCCCTTGAAATCCATAGAATGCGGAGAGTAGTTTTAGATAGCGGACTTTTTGTGACTCAGTGAAGCTTGCTTCCAACCCTTGAAGGCTGGCAATCGTTGACTTAGCGGCTTCTGGCTCATTCTTAAGCTCCGACGCCACCTGATTGAGCAATCGCTCGACATTCTGCGCGGCCTCCGCACTCTGTGCCATCGAAGGAACAACGATAGCGGCAAAAACCGCCGCTATTGAACATTGCCTTTGCCACCAGCGCATTCGCCTGCCGCCCGCGAGTCAATTAAATGGCGTCTGCGGAACCAACATCGTCCCCACATTCTCAACCGGTATCCCACAAGCGTCCGCTACACGCTGCCTATCCCCCGACATCAACGCGTCCTGCTCATCCTGCGAAAGTCCAAAATTCGTCATGCTTCCAGCCGGGTCCGCAGCATGCGCATCACGCGCATCCGCATTCTTATCAAGGTGATTCAGGTAATCAAAGAGTTTTGACATGGCAGTAGTCTTTATAGTTTGAAGGGTTGAAGAACTGGGCAATTCACTCCACAATGCGAGGAATACTTGCAAATGAGCAAGCTTTCCTACTCGAAGTATTACCGACGACCACTTACCTGTCAAACGCTCAATTGTGTCATAAAGCACACGATTTCAGCCACAATTTTGCCAACCTGTGAATCATCTTGCACTTCGAGTGGTTCCGTACCACAACGTTGCCATAAATCACCTTCCTTGGGAGCCAGACCGCCCGCCGCTGGTATCGCGCCACGCGGCAAGGCTTGTCATCCGGCACGCAAGCATGCAAAATCCATGCACACAACACCACTAGAGGATGGAGAGAGACCATGGAGCAGGCGGCAGCAGCGAGGAGCATACCCGTCAACGACGATTGGCGCCGTTGGATTGCGGAAAACCTCATGCTCGACAACGACCCGAACGGCATGTTCCAGGTCATGGTGAAAAACGGCGTGTCGCCCGACGACGCGGGACGAGAATTGCAGGCTGCCATGTCCAGCCCCTATATGAACGGCGCCCGCCAGGCCAGCCAACGCCTGAAGAACCGGCTGAAGAAGCACGACTGGATATTGGAGATACACCGCAAGCTGGCGCGCCAATCGCCCAACTGCATGGAGATCGAGCGGCGCGAACGTCTGACGCGCGCCGAGTTCTACGTGCGTTATTACCTGAACAACAAGCCCGTCATCATTACCGGCATGCTGGAAGACTGGCCCGCGCGGAAGAAGTGGAACTTCCAATACCTGAAGGACAAGGTCGGCGATGCCATGGTGCAAGTGCAGATCGGCCGCAGCAAGGATGCCAACTACGAGGTCAACACGGAAAAACTGCGCGAGACCATGCCGATGCGGCGCTACGTGGAGATGATCGAAAACGCCGGCAACACCAACGATTTTTACATGACGGCGAACAATACCTCGCAAAACCGCAAGGAACTGGCCGCGCTATGGGAAGACATCGGCGGCATCCCGGAATACCTCGACATGAATTCGCCGGACGACGGCTTTTTGTGGTTTGGCCCGACCGGCACACTGACGCCCTTCCACCACGATCTGACCAACAATTTCATGGCCCAAGTGATGGGCAGCAAGCGCGTGCGCATGATCCCCTCATGCGAACTGCCCTACGTCTACAACAATTTCCACTGCTATACGCCGGTGGACGGCAAGAACATCGATTACGCGACCTATCCGATGATGAAGGACGTGCAGGTGATCGATTGCGTGCTGAACCCGGGCGAAATCCTGTTCATCCCGGTGGGCTGGTGGCATTACGTGGAGGGGTTGTCGACGTCGATCACGGTCTCGTATATCAACTTCCAGCTTGATAACAACTACGCTTCGTTTTATTCGACGTATCAGGAAGTGTAAACAGCGAATCGTAGATCGGGCGTCGCCACGCTCGGCGTAGCGACGCCCGGTCCGACCTACCAAGTCATTATTATTGATACGCCTCCGCCATGCTCATCACGCGCGGCGTCACATTGATGTTGAAGCCGCCCAGCATGGCTTCGAGCGCACTCAGATTGGCGTCTTTCTCGGCATTGGTCCAACCCTGGAACAAGTCCGTGCCGGGCTTTTGATATTGCACGTCGAGTACCTTCTTGCCGTCGCCGTGAGTGTAGGTTTTGGATTCGGTTCGCTTAAAACCCAGACCCTCTAGCGCCGAGAGGAAAGCTTGCGGCGGGTTATCGGCATCCAGAGCCGCGATGACGGCGAAGGTCTTGCCCGGAGGTTTGGCGGCCACGTCGACCAGATACACGCCTTCGGCCACCGGGGAATGCGTATTGCGCAGAAATAGCATGGCAGTCCTTCGCTTTATAAGGTTTTGGTCAGCTATCGGACCACGCCGCTGGCGGCGCGCCTCCCCCGAATCGCCGGGATTCGCCTGAATGCGTCCTACGATACCCTCGATTTTTCCGAATGTAAACGCAAGATGGTGCCGTAAGGCATGGACGCAACGACAGCTTTTGCAACGCGCGATGCAGCCGGGCACGGCTCGGCGCAATTGTTGATTTTTGGGCATCCAACCCCATTTTCGAATTTCGGCTATGCTTGCTCGAAATTTGCGCCCGGCCCTGCCAACCCTGTTTTTGACGGGCAAGAGCAACAACAATATTGAGAAGGAATTCTTTTGAGCGACCTGTTGACACGCCGCATGGCCCTACTTGCCGCCGACGCCAACCTGCCCCTGCAGCTGCGCGGCTTGCGCGGCATCGAGCGCGAGACCCTGCGCGCCGATGCCCAAGGCAAGCTGGCCATGACGCCGCACCCCAAGGGCCTCGGCTCGACGCTGACGCACCCGCAGATCACGACCGATTATTCCGAGTCGTTGCTCGAATTCATCACGCCGGCAGAACACGACATTGCCGACGTGCTGCGCGACCTCGACCTGATCCACCGCTTCTCGCATACGCAACTGCAAGGCGAATTGCTGTGGAGCGATTCCATGCCCTGCATCCTGCCGCCCGACGACGAGATTCCCATCGCCTGGTACGGCACCTCGCACATCGGCATGCTCAAGCACGTGTACCGCCGCGGGTTGGCGCTGCGCTACGGGCGCACCATGCAATGCATCGCCGGCATCCATTACAACTATTCGCTGGCGGAAGACCTGTGGCGGCTGTTGCAGCGCGAGGAGCAGGCCGGCGGCAGCGAACGCGATCACCAATCCGAGAGCTACATTGCGCTCATCCGCAATTTCCACCGCTACAGCTGGCTCTTGATGTATCTGTTCGGCGCCTCGCCGGCCTTGGCCACGCAATTCCTGCGCGGCCGACCGCATCGGCTGGAAACCCTGTCCGACGATACGCTCTACCTGCCCTATGCCACCAGCCTGCGCATGAGCGACCTCGGTTATCAGAACAATGCCCAGGCCGGCCTGGTGCCGCCCTACAACACTCTGCGCGAATACATGACCAGCCTGGCGCGCGCAGTGCAGCAACCCTATGCGCCTTACGAGGAACTCGGCGCCAAGCGCAACGGCGAGTGGTGGCAGATCAATACCAACGTGCTGCAGATCGAGAACGAGTTCTACGCCACGATCCGCCCCAAACGCGTCATCAATAGCGGCGAACGCGCCGTCGAAGCGCTGTGCGCACGCGGCGTGCAATACGTGGAAGTCCGCTGCATGGATATCGATCCGTTCGAGCCGCTCGGCATCAATCTGCAAACCGGCCGTTTTCTCGATGCCTTCCTACTGTTCTGCGCCATGGACGACAGCCCGGCCACCAACGAGCTCGAGGCCGCGCGCAACCGCGAGAATTTCTCGCGCACCGTCAAGGAAGGCCGCAAGCCCGGCTTGATGTTGAACCGGGGCAACGGCGACGTCGCGCTGCAAGCCTGGGGCCTGGAGTTGCTGGAAAAAATCGGCCAGGCCGCCGCCGTGCTCGACAAGGCGCACGGCGGCGACAGCCACAAGACGGCGCTGCAGGCGCAGCAAGCCAAGTTGCGCGATGCCGCGCTGACGCCTTCGGCACGCGTGCTCGATGCGATCCGCGCCAGCGGCAATTCCTTCACCGGCTTCGTGTTGCGACAAAGCCAGGCGCATGCGGCCGAGTTCCGCGCGCACCCGCCCTCGACCGAAGACACGCTGCTGTTCACCCGCATGGCGCATTCCTCGATCGCGGAGCAGGAAAAGATGGAACGCGAGCAGACCGGCGACTTCGACCAGTTCATTACCGACTACCGCTCCCGCACGCCGAAGCAGCTCTGCGATAGCTGATAAGCGGCACCGGGGCGCGCTACCGTTGAACGCGCGTCGCCGGCGCATACCCGGATCCACCTGCAAGGGAAAGGCGAATCCTTTAAGATAGCGCGCTTCTTTGCAGAGGGAATCTATGAATATCATCGCCATGAGGCAATGGCTGCTGGGCTTTGTGCCCGGCCGGGTCCGGGTCGGCTACCGCGAACGCCTGCGTGCTTGTATCGGCGCCCTGATCGGCATCTTCATCACGGGTGCAGCCACCCGGCTTCTACTTGGCCCGGACGTCTCGTTGCCCATGCTGGTGGCGCCGATGGGCGCCTCGGCCGTGCTGCTGTTCGCCCTGCCTTCGAGCCCCTTGGCGCAACCGTGGTCCATCATCGGCGGCAATCTCGTATCGGCCGCCATCGGCGTGACTTGCGTGCGATGGATAGCCGATCCGCAACTAGCGGCTTCGATTGCGATTGCCGGCGCCATCGGTGCGATGCTGGCCCTGCGCTGCCTGCATCCGCCTTCGGGTGCCGTGGCCTTGACCGCCGTCCTCGGCGGCCCGGCGATCCATGCGCTGGGCTATCATTTCCTGCTGGCGCCGATCGGCATCAATTCGCTCCTGCTGCTGTGCGCCGCTCTACTCTACAATAATCTGACGCGGCACCGCTATCCGCACCCGGTGGTGCATACGCACGACAAGCTGCATGCCACCCAGGACCAGCCGCCGGGCGACCGCCTCGGCTTCACACCGGCCGACCTCGACTACGTGCTGAAGAACTACAATGAAGTGCTGGACGTGAGCCGCGACGACCTGGAAAGCCTCCTGATGCAGACTGAAATGCACGCCTACCGGCGCCGGCTCGGCGAAATCAGTTGCGCCGACATCATGTCGCGCGACGTGGTGACGGTGGAATTCGGCACCTCGCTCGCCGAAGCCTGGGAAGTGCTGCAAAAGCACAGCGTGAAGGCATTACCCGTGGTGGACCGGGCACGGCGCGTCATCGGCATCGTGAGCCAGCTCGATTTCATGCGCCATGTCGAAACGGGCGGCTATGAGGGCTTTGCCGGCCGGATGCGCAACTTGCTGAAAAAGAGCGGCCTGACCCACACCGACAAACCCGAGGTCGTGGGCCAGATCATGACGCGCCAGGTGCATACCGCCGATGAACGCATGCATATCGTCGAACTGGTGCCGTTGCTCTCCGAATACGGCGTGCATCACATCCCGGTGCTCAATGCCGAACGGCGCCTGTGCGGCATCGTGACCAATACCGACCTGGTGGCGGGGCTTTACCGCGGCAGGCTGGCCGATTTGGAAGAGCGCTAGCCCGGATATTTCATCGAAAAAGAGTCGGCGAAGGGCCAGAGGCCGCATAGAATAAGGTTTCCACGCCACATTCGATGCAACTTCGCCGATGCCAAAGTGTACCGCAGACCAGATGAATTTTGGGCGCCTTGGTCGGCGCCAAATTGAAGCGAATTTCGAGGGTGGCGCCATCAGCTCCGATGGCGGGCTGATGCTGCTGCGGCAAGTGGATCGGCGCATCGGTCTGTCCGCGGCGGTGGCGGCGGCGCTGCACGACCCGCGCAATCAAGACCTGATCACTCACGAATTACGCGATTTGGTTGCCCAGCGGCTATACGGTCTGTGTTGCGGTTATGAGGATTTGAACGATCATGCCGCGCTGCGCAGCGATCCCCTGATGCAGACAGCAGTGGGGACGGGCGAAGAACTGGGCAGCAGTCCAACCTTGTGCCGGATGGAGCAGCGCGCCAATCGTGCAGACGTCGCGGGCCTCAATCGTGTACTCGTCGAACAGTTCGTCGCAGCCCAACCAGCGGCGCCGGAAGAATTGGTCCTCGATATCGATGCCTCCGACATCGCGCTGCACGGGGACCAGGAGCGTAGCGAGTTCCACGGGTATTACGACCATTACTGCTATCTGCCGCTTTACGTGTTTGCCGGTCGTGCCATGCTCGCATGCGTCCTGCGCAACAGCCGGATCGATGGCGCCAAACATGCTGCGGCGCTCATCAAACTGCTGGTGGTGCGTCTACGACATGCCTGGCCCGGTGTGCGCATCATCGTTCGTGGCGACTCGGGATTCTGCCGTCAACGCTTGATCCGCTGGTGCGAACGCCAGGACGTGGGATACGTAATCGGCGTGGCGCGCAACGCGCGACTGCAACGCATCGTGGCGCCCTGGGAAGAGTGCATGCAGCGGCGCTATGCCCAGACGCTTGAGAAGCAACGCGCTATAGTGGACCCCGAATTCGAGACAGAAGAAGACGGGTAGTTTAAGCTGTCGTCCATGAAGGGATGATAGCAAATGAGTGAAGGTAAGAAGCGCAAGACGCACACGGCGGAATTCAAGGCCAAGGTTGGACTGGAGGCAG
>DASVLJ010000045.1:0-14237 GCA_036384915.1 Burkholderiaceae bacterium | reverse complement strand
TATCAAGGCGTGGAGAAGCGTCCGGAAAATGTGGGCAAGGTCATGACATGGAGCACAGCCATGCGGCCAGGCACGCTCGAAGCGCTCACGCGGGGTGCGCCAGGAAGCGCGCTGGCTAAGGCGGAGCAAGTAAAGGCCAGTGTGCGCGCCAAAGTCGAGCATTGCTTCCACGTCGTGAAGTGCCTGTTCAAGCATCGCAAGACGCGCTATCGCGGCTTGGCCAAGAACAACGCCCAGCTCTTTTCTTTGTTTGGGCTGGCCAATCTGGTGCTGGCGCGCAGACATCTTGGGAGCCTGCACACCCAAGTTGCGTCCGCAGTTTGAAAGATGGCGGGAAAACACCGCGAAATGTCCTGGTTTCGTCTCGCCAAGTCGAAAAAATCAGCTGCGCGAGAAAAATTTAACGAGACTGGCGCCGCAAATGACCGTCACGTTGCGTAACTCGATTTATTCAGCGCTTCCCTAGGCAATTCCTCGGCCGAGATCGTGGCGTATGCCGGCCCCGGCGCCGCGGCCGACGCGAGGCTATTGATCGCGGGCGTTGGCAGCACCACTACCCCGGCTACAGTGAGCGTGCAGGGTACGATCGACACCATCGTCGGCGCCAGCACCAGCAATACCTATACCCTGACTACCGGCGTCGACCAGGTCAACGGCGGCCCCGGCAACGATACCTTCAACGCCGTACTCGACAATGCTACGGGCGTGGCGGCCGGCGGCCAGGCCGCCACGTTGCAATCGTTCGACAGCCTGAACGGGGGCGCACTGGGCAATACGCTCAACATCGACGATTTCGGCATGGGTGGATATATGAGCATCCCCACGGGCGCGAGCATGACCGGCATGACCACGCTGAATGTCAACTCGCTCGAAGCGGTCTCCCTCGATGCCAGCGGCTGGAGCCGGTTGGCCAAACTCAACGTGCTCGCTTCACAGGGTAACGACAACGTGACCGCGGCGCCCGGCGTGGCGGTCACCGTGCAGGACGGTCTGGCGGCTTCCACGGTGACCGTGCACGGCGGCGCCGGCATCAGCGTTGCCGGCAGCGGAGGCGCGGGGTTGAACGGTGCAACGATCTATGGCGATTCGAGCACCACGAGCGTGAGCCTGGCCGATGTGCAGGCCGGCCAGATATTCGATGCCAGCTACGGCACGGGCAAGGCGAATTCGATTGCCGGCGTGGTCTTGACCGATACCGGAGGCGAGACCGATATCTATGACGATGGACTGGGCACGCTGACCATGACCTCGACCAAGGGCGGAAATATGGGGGTGAGCGTGTTCGGCACCTCCACCGTCCCCTTGGTCACGGTCAATCTCGACGGCGAAGCGCGCGGCTACGTCGCGGACGACGCGGCAAGCAAGCTCGTGGTCAACACCGCGGGCAGCGCAGTCAGCCAGTTTTATCTGGAAGCGCAGTCGGCCACGTCCCTCGTCTTCAACGATGCAGCCGGCCTGAGCCTGACATCCAACGGTTACGGCAGCGGCGAGACCGATTACAGTTTCGACGCTGTCCATGCCGCCACCATCACCATTACCGGCAGCGGCAGCTTCACCGCCGACCTCGGCAGCCACTTCGAAACCAACCATGCCGACGCCACGGCCGCCATCGATGCCAGCGCATCGTCGGGCATGATCGCCGTCGAAATTGGCGGCGGACAATCGTTCACCGGCGGTTCAGGGCAGGACGTGGTCACGATCTACGGCGTGCAAAGCGGAACGGTTGCCGGCGGCAGCGCAAGCAACAATGAAGTCGTTCTGAGCGGCATATCGGGCGCCAGCGAGGCCGATCTGGCGGGGCTCAGGAATTTTCCATCCTGGGCCTGGCCGGCTCCGCCTCGGGCAGCTTCGACATGAGCAAGCTCGGCGTCTACACCGCATTCGACGTGCAAGGCAGCGGCGGCGACGTCAGCTTTACCAATGCCGCCGCCGGTGCCAGCCTCAGTATCGAGAACGGCAACGGCCATGGCATCACGCTGCAACTGGCCGACACCACGGGCGCATCGGATAGCGTCGGCCTCACCCTGGGCAACAGCACGACACCGGGGCACTATTATTCCGCCGTCACGCTGGAAGATGCGAATTTCGACGGTGTCGCCACGGTCAATCTGGTCAGCGAAGGCAGCACGGCGCAGACGGTGAATGGCCTCGGCAGACTGCACGACGACAACCTGGTCACGCTCAATATTTCGGGTAATGCTGCATTGGATATGTTGAATCCCATTACTACAGGCTCGTCTTCGTTCACGCTCAACGACACCAGCACCAGCGCCATTTCGTCCGCGCTGATCGCCGAGATATCCGACAATAACCTGACGCAGATGCGCTTTGACGGTACGGCGCCGGTTATCATTGTCCAATTGAACACCACCAGCAATGTCTTGAGCATCACCGACAGCGATACGGCGGCGGTCCTGGTTTCCGGCTATGCCGGCGGTTCGCTTTCCTCGCTGACCTCGCTCACCATAGACCAGA
Source organism: Burkholderiaceae bacterium (assembly GCA_036384915.1). Taxonomy (GTDB): domain Bacteria; phylum Pseudomonadota; class Gammaproteobacteria; order Burkholderiales; family Burkholderiaceae_D; genus PKWO01. The sequence goes on along the minus strand of DASVLJ010000045.1, from coordinate 11,762 downwards.
CCAGCAGCGCCGCGACGGCATCGTTCACCATAGGCCCGGGCATCAATGAAGCGAATCTCGCCACGCTCGACCTGAGCGGCAATGTCGGCATCAACGTGCATCTCGATACGGTAAGCACAGGCATCACCGTCAATGCCGGCGGCGACAATGCCACGGTCTATTTCGAAGCCTTGGGCGGCGATACGCAAGCCGGCAAGACCGACACCGCCACTGTCGGCAACGGCAACGGCGATACCGTCACGCTTGGCGCCGGTGCGGCAGGGTCAACCCAGACCGTGGTGATGGGCGATGGGGCGAACGACCTGGCCTATACCTTGACCAGCGGCACCTACAATGCGACGCTGGGCAGCAGTACCTCGGGAACCGACCAGGTGATCGCCCTTCACGCCAGTGTGTTCAACGTCACGGCAGGCAACGGAACCAACTTCATCTACTCGGGGGGAGCCGGCGCGCAAACGACGGTGAGCGTGGGCGGCGGCAGCAATACCATACAGACCGTCACCGGCGCTTTTGGCACGATTACACTTGCCGCACACAGCGCAAGCACGGTGGACGCACTCACCATCGGCGCATCGGGCACGTCGCTGACGGCGATCGAGAAAATCACTGGTTTGAACAATGCGGGCGCCGACCTGATCCAGTTCGCGGATAACAATGCCCTTGCCGGTGTTACGCAAGTGACGCAAGCTAATGTGGTGGGGGCCGGCGGCGATACCACCTTGCTTGCGGACTGGGTCGCTGCGGCCGACGGCAAGGCCGGCAGCGGCATCACCGGCACCGGGCATGACGTGGTCTGGTTCCAATACCAGGGCAATACCTATCTGCTCGAATCGGTGGCGGGTCAATCGACCGACTTGGGAACCATGCAAGCCGGCAATACGCTGCTGGAATTGAGCGGCACAGGCTACACCTTCGCCAAGGCCACAGGGGCGGGCGGCGTGCTGCACCTGCTCGGCTGAGTATTCGTTCGCAGTTTGCCTCAGGCCTCTAATCGAGCATGTCGCGCAAATCGTCGGCGTGCTCTTCTTCGACCGCCATGATGTTGATCAGCAATTGCCGCGTAGTCGGGTCGCTGTCGCCGATGCGTTCTATCATCTGGCGATAGGTTTCGATCGCCACGCGCTCCGCAACCAGGTTGGCCCGGATCATTTTCTGCACGTCGGTCGATTCGTCGTATTCGGCATGGCTGCGTGCGACCAGGCCTTCCGGGTTGAGGTTGGGTTCGCCGTTCAATTGCACGATGCGTTCGGCCAGCCAATCTGCATGTTCCTGCTCCTGTTGCGCGTGCTCGAGGAATTCTGCCTTGGCGGCGCAATTGGCCAGGCCGGTGACGGTGTAGTAATGCCGCTTGTAGCGCAGCACGCAGACCAGTTCGGTGGCCAGGGCGGCATTGAGCATGGCAACGACTTCATCGCTCCTGGCCCGGTAGCCGGCCGTGACGGGGCCATCGTCGAGGTTCTTTGCCGCTTCGCGGATCGCGGCGATATCGAGTCCCTCATCCTGGTGGGTCTTCAGCTTGTGCATGATTTTCCTCCGTTGTGTGCGCGGGCAAGCCCGCGCCGGTTACGGGCATCCGGGAAAATCGCTGCGGAACAGACCGCGTGCGTCCGGATGTCCTCAGGTGAATGTAATCAGCCGCGCAACGCCGACCAGCGGCCATTGCAGCAGCTTCTTGAACGATTCGGACAGGGGCACCGGCTTCATCAGCATCTTGATCGCCATCTCGAACGGGTAGTGGCAGCGCGCCAGGCGTTTGGCTGCCTTGTTATGCTGCAGCCAGTATTTGTCGTCGAACGGCCGGTCGGGGTAGTGCCCGATATACGCGTGCTTGAAGGCGATATAGGCGTCCTCGCTTTCGATGGCGGCCACGCGGCGCAGAATGGTGGCGCCGACTTTGCCCAAACCATACTGCTTCACCGCATCCAGCGCGTTGTAATAACGCCGGAAATGCGTGTAGTGGGCGACTTCGTCGGCGCGGATGTGGTCGACCAGTTGGCGCAGCACAGGTTCGCGCGTGTAATTGCCGAGCGCCTTGTAAAAGCTTGCCGTGCCGGTTTCCACCACGCAGCGCGCCACCAATTCCAGGGCACGGTCCGATTCGAGCTGTTCGCTGGTGCATAGCGCGCCGTATTCGACCTGGAAGGCGGCATAGGCGCGTTCCCAGTCGAAATCGGGCCAGACGGTTTGCACGTATTTCTTGAGCGATTGCCCGTGCTGCACTTCCTCAAGGCGCCAGGTATGGCGCAGCCAGGCTTCGATTTCGGCGTTGCCCTTGAAGTGCACGATCAGGTTGTCGCTGTAGAGCTCGGCGAGAATCTCGGTGAAAGATGCGGCTGCGAGGGTATGAAACAGGAATTCATCGTCCGCAATCAGGCTGCGATCCACCTTGTCGTAGGGGATGTCTTCGATACGCCATTTCTTTCCAGCCTGTCCTTTGCCGGCTTGTTCTGTCTGTAGGCTCATCCGTGTTCTTCCGTTGTTGTCGGGCTTGAAGGTGAAAATATGCGTATTGATTAGTAAAAAATCAAGCCATATTTTCAACCAAAAACCCAAAACGTGCTGCACTGCAACCTATAGCAATAGGATGGACAGATACGCTTGAAGTTCAATCCCGGCCATGGAAATAGGTTTGAGGGACAGAAACGGAAAAGCCGGCGCAAAGGCCGGCTTTTCGAGGGGGAAAAACCTACGCTCAGGAAGGCTGCTTCAGACCGGCAGGCTTGATCTTGCTCTCGAGAGACTTGCCCTTGCGTGCGCGCTTGCCGATGTGATGCTGCAAGTCACCCGCCTTGAGCGTGACTTCTTGCGCGCGGCCGGCGCGCCCGGTGCCGAACACCACCACGCCGCGCTGCGAAATCGGCAGGGCGGCCGTCAGCTTTTCGCCTGCATCGAGATCCATCAGCGTCACGCCGCGTCCGCCACCCGACAGCGTCTTGATCTCGTCCATGCCGAACACCAGGAGCTTGCCTTTTTCCGAGAGACAGGCCAGGGCGCCGGCATCCGCAGTCAGTACGCGCGGCAATAGCGGCTCGTCGCCGTCTTCCAGCGTCATGAAGGACTTGCCGGCCTTGATGCGGCTGACCATGTCGCCGGCCTTGGCGGTGAATCCATAGCCCGCGGTCGACGCCATCATCAGCACCGTGTCGGCCGGGCCTGCAAAGTAATGCAGGATGCGCGAGCCCGAAGCCAGCTCGATCATGGTGGTGATGGGCGCGCCGTCGCCGCGCGCGTTGGGCAGCGAGGCAACCGATACCGAGTAGATGCGGCCGTTTGAACCGAAGGCGAGCAAGGTATCGACCGTGCGGCACTCAAAGGTGCCGTACAGGGCATCGCCGGCCTTGAAGGTGAATTGCGCCGGGTCGTGGCCATGGCCGGTGCGCGCGCGCAGCCAGCCTTTTTCCGATACGACCACCGTCACCGGCTCGTCGATCACTTTTTGCTCGGCCACGGCGCGCTCGGCCACTTCGATCAGCGTGCGGCGCGCGTCGCCGTATTGCTTGGCGTCGCCTTCGATTTCCCTGATGATCAGGCGCTTCATCGACGCCGGGTTTTCCAGCAATTCTTCGAGTTCGCCTTGTTCCTTGCGCTTCTCGGCCAGCTCCTGTTCGATCTTGATCGCTTCCAGGCGCGCCAATTGGCGCAGGCGGATTTCCAGGATGTCTTCGGCCTGGATTTCGGACAGGCGGAAGGCTTGCATCAACGCGGATTTTGGTTCGTCCGACTCGCGGATGATCTTGATCACCTTGTCGATGTTGAGCAGCACCTGCTGCCGGCCTTCGAGGATGTGGATGCGGTCCTTGACCTTTTGCAGCTTGAATTGCGTGCGGCGCGTGACAGTGTCGAAGCGGAAGGTGATCCATTCGCGCAGGATATCGCCCAAGCCCTTCTGTCGCGGCCGGCCGTCGCCGCCTATCATCACCAGGTTGATCGAGGCGCTCGATTCCAGCGAAGTGTGCGCCAGCAGCGTGTTCATGAACTCGGTCTGGTCGATGTTCTTCGACTTCGGCTCGAACACCAGGCGGATCGGCGCATCGCGGCCCGATTCGTCGCGCACGGCATCGAGCAGGCCGAGGATGTTCTGCTTCATCGAGAGCTGTTCCGGCGTGAGGGATTTCTTGCCGGTCTTGACCTTGGGATTGGTCAGCTCTTCGATTTCTTCCAGCACCTTCTGCGACGAGGTGCCGTGCGGCAGCTCGGTGACCACGGCTTGCCACTGGCCGCGCGCGAGGTCTTCGATCTTCCAGCGGGCGCGCACCTTGAGGCTGCCGCGGCCGGATTCATACATTTCCGCGATCGCCGACGGCGCGGAGATGATCTGGCCGCCGCCGGGGAAGTCCGGGCCTGGCATCAATTCCATCAACTCGGCATGCGTGATATTCGGGTTGCGGATCATGGCCACCGTTGCCGCCGCCACTTCGCGCAGGTTGTGCGAAGGGATTTCGGTGGCGAGGCCGACGGCGATGCCGGAGGCGCCGTTCAACAGCACGAAGGGCAGCCGCGCCGGCAGCATCTTCGGCTCTTCGGTCGAACCGTCGTAATTGGGCTGGAAATCGACCGTGCCCATGTCGATCTCGTCCATCAGCAGCTTGGCGATCGGCGTCAGGCGTGCTTCCGTATAACGCATCGCCGCCGCACCGTCGCCGTCGCGCGAGCCGAAGTTGCCCTGACCGTCGATCAAGGGATAGCGTAGCGAGAAATCCTGCGCCATGCGCACCAGCGCGTCGTAGACGGATTGGTCGCCGTGCGGATGCAATTTACCGAGCACTTCGCCGACCACGGCGGCCGACTTGCGCGGCTTGGCCGCGGCATTCAGGCCCAGATCGTTCATCGCATACAGGATGCGGCGCTGCACCGGCTTCTGGCCGTCGCACACGTCGGGCAGGGCGCGGCCCTTGACGACCGAGATCGCGTATTCGAGATAGGCGCGCTCGGCGAAGGTGGCAAGCGTCAGGGCGTCGCCGCCTTCCGGAGGGGGCGGCGGCGGGGTTTCGCCGAATAGGGTTCCTTGTTCACTCATGCTTCAACTATACCTTTGAATTTTCTACCGTAATCGCCTGCGGACGGGGCGCCTGTGGGGTTGTAGGCTGGGACATGTCCCAGCAAGCGTCGGCCATGAAAGCTGGGACTCGTCCCAGCCTACAGTCCAATATCAAATATCGGCTTCCGCCTCGTTGCCATGCTCTTCAATCCAGGAACGCCGCGCCGCCGCTTCGCCCTTGCCCATCAGCATATTGAAGCGTGCCTCCGATGCATCGGCATCGTGCTCGCCGAAAGCCACCGGCAACAAACGCCGCGTATCGGGATTCATCGTGGTTTCCCACAACTGTTCTGCACTCATTTCACCAAGACCCTTGAAGCGCGAGATCGACCAGGCGCCATCCTTCACGCCATCCTTGCGCAGCTTGTCTTCGATCGCTTCGAGTTCGCCTTCGTCGAGCGCGTAAATCTTCTGCTGCGGCTTCTTGCCGCGCGCCGGCGCATCGACGCGGAACAGCGGCGGACGCGCAACGCAGATATTGCCAGCTTCGATCAGCTTGGGGAAATGCTTGAAGAACAGTGTCAGCAGCAACACCTGGATATGCGAACCGTCCACGTCCGCATCGGAGAGGATGCAGATCTTGCCGTAACGCAGGCCGGATAGGTCCGGATTGTCGTTCCGGCCGTGCGGATCGACGCCGATTGCCACGGCAATGTCGTGAATCTCGTTGTTGGCGAACAGGCGGTCGCGTTCGGTTTCCCAGGCATTCAATACCTTGCCGCGCAAGGGCAGGATGGCCTGGAATTCCTTGTCGCGCCCCATCTTGGCCGAGCCGCCGGCCGAATCGCCTTCGACCAGGAAGATTTCATTGCGCGACACATCATCCGATTCGCAATCGGTCAACTTGCCCGGCAACACCGCCACGCCGGACGACTTTTTCTTTTCCACCTTCTGCGCCGAGCGCAGGCGCGATTGCGCCTGCTTGATCACCAGTTCGGCCAGCTTCTTGCCGTATTCCACGTGCTGGTTGAGCCACAGTTCGAGCGGCGGCTTGGAAAAGCTCGACACCAGGCGCACCGCATCGCGCGAGTTCAGGCGTTCCTTGATCTGGCCCTGGAATTGCGGATCGAGCACCTTGGCCGAGAGCACGAAGGACACGCGTGCAAACACGTCTTCGGGCAACAGCTTCACGCCCTTGGGCAGCAGCGAATGGAGTTCGACAAAGCCCTTGACCGCGCCGAACAAGCCTTCGCGCAAGCCGGATTCATGCGTGCCGCCAGCCGGCGTGGGAATCAGGTTGACGTAGGATTCGCGCACCACATTACCTTCCTCGGTCCAGGCCACGACCCAGGATGCGCCTTCGCCTTCGGCAAAGCCTTCGGCGTCCGCACCGGCAAATTGCTCGCCCTCAAACAATGGAATCATCGGTTCCACGCCCGAGTTCTGCGCCAGCGTTTCCAGCAGATAGCCGCGCAAACCCTGGTCGTATTGCCAGCTCTGCGTTTCACCGTTCTTGGCGTTGGTCAGCGTGACGCGCACGCCCGGCAGCAGTACGGCCTTGGAGCGCAACAGGCGCTGCAACTCGGCCATGGGGATCGCGCCCGAGTCGAAATACTTGGGGTTGGGCCAGGCCGTGACGCGCGTGCCCGACTTCTTGTCTTCCCGGGTGGCCGGCCGCGTCTTGAGCTTTTCCGTCACATCGCCGTCGGCAAAGGCGATGTGGTGTACGCCGCCTTCGCGCCAGACGGTGATCTCCAGGCGTGATGACAGCGCATTGGTTACCGACACGCCCACGCCATGCAGGCCGCCCGAAAAGGCATACGCGCCGCCCGAACCCTTGTCGAACTTGCCGCCAGCGTGCAATCGCGTGAACACGATTTCTACCGTTGGCACGCCTTCTTCCGGATGCAAGCCGACCGGGATGCCGCGCCCGTCGTCATCGACGCTGATGCTGCCGTCGGTATTGAGCGTCACCGCAATGTTCTTGCAATGGCCGCCTAGCGCCTCGTCGGAGGCGTTGTCGATGACCTCCTGGATGATGTGCAGCGGGTTTTCGGTGCGCGTATACATCCCCGGCCGCTGTTTGACCGGTTCCAGTCCTTTCAGGACGCGGATGGATGATTCGCTGTAATCGGAGGCGGAGGTTTTTTTGGTTGCCATTCAAATGCTAAACAAACGCTGGATGTAGAGTGGGCGGCTGCATCGACCCCGCAAGGCCGGCTTGTCGTTAAAAGTGACTGCATTCTAATTAAAAAGCGTGCGGGGTGGGGCGGGCCATTTGAAAAAGAAACCGGCGGCAAGCCCGCGCTGCGGGGTTAATCTTGTTAAATCCTTTTACGATCAATGACTTGCGTAATTGTTATTATCCTTCGAACAAAATCCGCCAATAAAGTGTTGGGTTTCCATGCGTTAATTGTTAAACAATGTTATAAACTGCCTCAGCCGGTTCCACGGACTGGTATGCGCGTGAGAATTCTTTAAAATGTGTCTCATATGCAAAGTCACAGCTACCCTTTTGCCGTCCGCATGATCGGCTTCCCGGAGGAGGAAGCCGAGGCTATCGCCGACAGTTTCGGCGGAGACTTCAGTACCTACGGCTATTTCCGACTCGGCGAAGACAATCTGCAGGACCCGGACCTCTACCTCGTCAACGCCGACGAGCTGAGGGCGCTTGTCACCTTGTCCGATCTCTCCCCCGGCCATGCACGCCCGGCACTACTTGTCGGCGTGCCTTCGGTTTCGCTGCCCTACCCGCATCTGCCGCGCCCGTTGCGGCGCGACACGCTGTTCAACGCGCTCGATTCGCTGGTCGAAAAGCGTGCCGACACGCTTTCGCGCCTGGAAGCCTCGAGCGTCATCAGCGTGCCCGAGCGGCGCCGCCGCGACCGCGTCGACTTCGATTTGACCGACCCTACCGAATACGAAAGCATGCGCAGGCAAGGCCATGCCAAGGGCGGCATCCTGCTCGTCGACAAGAACCCGGCCTTCCGCGAATACGTGGCGGAACTGCTGTCGCGCTACAACATTCCGGTCGATTGGGCCAACACGCAAAACAAGGTGGCCGACGATTGCGAAGAGAATGAGTATGCCGTCGTGCTGGTCAATACCTCGACCCCGGGTATCGACCCCTATGATCTTGCCGAGGAAATCAAGCTCGTCAACCGCGTGCGCAATCCGGCCGTGATCTTCCTGGTCGGCCAGCCTTTCGTCTATGACCTCGAACGCGCTCGTGCTGCCAAAGTGGACGGATACATGAACAAGCCGGTCGCGAGCCACCACTTGATGGCGGTGTTGAAGAAGTTTATTCCGGCGTTGGTGCGGTGAGGTTAATTTCCCGCCGAATATCGCAGTCGCATCACGCGAATCTCTATTGGCCTCGTTGAATACCTTGACGCCACTCCACGAGGAGTTCGCGCCGATCTTTGATCAGTTCCGGGAGCCTATTGCTTTTCCGCTGTTTGCTCTCGAAGCGGCTCCTTCAGGCATTGCGGCTTTGGACCGGTATAGCAAAACAGAATAAGCGATCAATACCTATATGAATGTCCATGCCAACAGCGATAGCGCGTCACACGTGCCACTATGCGACTACCTCGCAAGAATCGCATCGCTGCCGCTTCCTACGGATCAGCAGATTAAAGATTTTTGCCGATACGTGACCAACGATCACAGTTGGTACAAGGGATCTTTGCTTACTGGTGCTCGATTCGTCTTTTACCTATCCCCAGATTTGGGGCCGGATCAGCAGGGAGATTGCCCGCTCAATCGCGTTAGCAACAATACGTCGCAGGGTTATCTGGATAGATTTGGGTATCTCCATTATCAGCATCACACGAACCTTCTGGGGCTGCGGAGGAGGCCGTGGCCCTTTCCGCTGGAATTGGAGCGTGTCAGTGCGACAGACATCTACCCCTATCTGTCACGTGCGCGTATCGATGACATCGTCTGGACCGTGAATAAAGAGCTCTTGCCCATGCTCGAAACAATTGATCATCCCGACAAAGAATTGCTCGTTGCATGGCGCGACAGTTACATCGACAAGCAGGCTCTTTATCACCAAGGCAGAGCGTTGTTTAGCAATGAAAACTTTCCGATTTTCTGGCACAAGCGCATGGCGCACGCGTTTCGTGCTGCTGGTCTGCGTTGGTCCCGAGAAGGGGAAATGCAAGGGACAGATGCGTCGATCGGTGTGGACTTGGCTGAGTTGGAGGCGTGGGGTAATAAGATTGATGCGGCATTCAGTAAGGAAGGGAATCTCTACCGAATGCTCCACGAAATTGAAACAGCAAAGATACTGGCTGCGCTCTTCCGCCTTAGGGTATGGATTGACGAGATGAGAGATAAAACAATTTTTCCCGCGTAGGACAATGCGAGAATCATCATTTGCTCAACAACCGCATCCCTCGCTCCAAGCCCTCTATCGTCACCGGAAACATCCGGTTATTCATAAGCTGCCGTATCACCGCAATCGATTGGCGGTACTGCCACAGCCCCTCGGGCTCGGGATTGAGCCAGATGAACTTGGGAAAGGTCTTGGTGAAGCGTTGCAGCCATTCCGCGCCGGCTTCTTCGTTGTTATATTCGACCGAGCCGCCCGGTTGCAGGATTTCGTAGGGGCTCATCGTCGCGTCGCCGACGAAGATCAGCTTGGTGTCCGGCGTGTATTTGCGCAGGATGTCCCAGGTGGGGAAGCGCTCGGCGTGGCGGCGGCGGTTGTTCTTCCACAGGTAGTCGTAGACGCAGTTGTGGAAGTAAAAGAACTCCATGTTCTTGAATTCGGTCTTGGCGGCTGAAAACAGTTCTTCGGTGCGGGCGATATGGTCATCCATGGTGCCGCCCACATCGAGCAGCATCAAGACCTTGATGTTGTTCTTGCGTTCGGGCTGCATCTTGATGTCGAGCCAGCCGGCGTTGTTGGCCGTGGCGCGAATGGTGTCGTCGAGCGCCAATTCCTCGTCGTGGCCTTCGCGAGCGAACTTGCGCAGGCGGCGCAGGGCCACCTTGATGTTGCGCGTGCCGAGTTCGCGCTCGTCGTCGTAGTCGCGGTAGCTGCGCGCTTCCCATACCTTGACCGCAGTGCGGTTGCCACCCTTGCCGCCTATGCGTATGCCTTCGGGGTTTTGTCCGCCATTGCCGAAGGGCGAGGTGCCACCCGTGCCTATCCACTTGTTGCCGCCTTCGTGGCGTTCCTTCTGCTCTTCCATCAGCTCTTTCAAGCGGTCCATCAGCTTGTCGTAGCCGAATTTTTCGAGCTTGGCGATTTCCTCGGCCGAGAGTTCGCGCTTCATGCGCTGCATCAGCCAATCGAGCGGGATTTCGGCGCTTTTGTCGAATACCGTTTCGATGCCCTTGAAATAGAGGCCGAAGGCCTTGTCGAACTTGTCGTAATGCGCCTCGTCCTTGACCAGGGTCATGCGCGAGAGGAAATAGAAATCGTCGAGCGACGGCCCGGTGACGTTCTTCTTCATCGCTTCGAGCAGGATCAGGAATTCCTTGATCGAAACCGGAATCTTGGCGTCTTTCAACGTGAAGAAGAAATCGATGAGCATGGTCAGCGGTCCAGTTTATAGCGCAAGTGATGCTTCACTGTCGGCCATTCGTGGTCGATGATGGAAAACACCACGGTGTCGCGGTGGCCCACGCCGGGCACCAGCACATGGTTGCGCAAGATGCCGTCCTGTTTGGCGCCGAGCCGGGCGATCGCCTCGCGCGACTGGTGGTTCATGAAGTGCGTGCGGAATTCCACGCCCGCACACTTGAGCGTCTCGAAGGCATGCGTCAGGAGCATGAGCTTGCATTCGGTGTTGATGCCCGTGCGCTGCGTGCTCTTGGCATTCCAGGTGCCGCCGATTTCGACGCGGCGGTTCACCGCATCGATGTTGAGGTAATTGGTCATGCCGCTGACGGCGCCGGTGTCGTTCCTGCGGATCACGAAAGGCAGCCAGGTGCCCTTGCTTTGGTTGTCCAGGCGCCGTTCGATCTCGGCGATCATATTTTCCGGGCGGGGCACGCTGGTGTACCAGAGTTTCCACAACTCGCCGTCGGAGGCGGCGGCGACCAGGGCGTCATGGTGTTCGAGGGCAAGCGGTTCCAGCGTGGCGTGTACGCCGGTGAGGGTGATCGGTTCAGTGAAAGCCATAGGGATCAGCGGTTGGTGCGTGACATGAAGACGAGACGTTCGAACAGGTGCACGTCCTGTTCGTTCTTCAGCAGGGCGCCATGCAGCGGCGGGATGACCGATTTGCTGTCCTTGCTGCGCAAGGCATCAGGACCGATGTCTTCGGCCAGCAAGAGCTTGAGCCAGTCGAGCAGTTCCGAGGTCGAAGGCTTTTTCTTCAAGCCCGCCACTTCGCGCACTTCATAAAACACTTGCAGCGCCTGGGCCAGCAATTCCTGCTTCAAGCCGGGGTAGTGCACTTCGACGATCTGCTGCATCGTGTCCTTGTCGGGGAACTTGATGTAGTGGAAGAAGCAGCGGCGCAGGAAGGCGTCCGGCAGTTCCTTCTCGTTGTTGGAGGTGATGATGACGATGGGCCTTACCGCCGCCTTCACGGTCTCACCGGTCTCATAGACGAAGAACTCCATGCGGTCGAGTTCCTGCAACAGGTCGTTCGGGAACTCGATGTCGACCTTGTCGATCTCGTCGATCAGCAGAACGACCTTTGTCTCCGAAGCGAAAGCCTCCCACAGCTTGCCGCGACGGATGTAATTCCTGATGTCGTTGAAGCGCGGATCGCCGAGCTGGCTGTCGCGCAGGCGCGACACGGCATCGTATTCATAGAGGCCC
>DASVLJ010000044.1:0-243370 GCA_036384915.1 Burkholderiaceae bacterium | reverse complement strand
CGGCACTGCATGGTGCCGGGCCGCTGCGGCAGTTCGCGGTTGGCGCCGATGAATGCGCCGGCAAAGTCGGTACCCCCGGACATATTGGCCCAGAACATGTCGGCTTGCGCCCTGCTGCCGTTGGTTTTCGACAGCGCCGCGAAGCGGGTGTTGAACCATGTCTGGATGTCCTCGCTCAGCGGCGAGCCCGTGGAGCCGAGCATGCGCAGGCGGGACAGGTCGCCGGCAGACGCGAGATCGATATCGGCCTTGGTGCAGTTGGCGAAATACGCCGCGCCCGCGCCGAAGAACGTCACCTTTGCCTCGGCAACGAAGCGCCACAGCGTATGCCAGTCGGGCTTGTCCTTCGAGCCGCCGGGGCTGCCGTCGAAGATACAGCAGGTGGTGCCGTTGAGCAGGCCTGCGATCTGGCAATTCCACATGATCCAGCCGGTCGAACTATACCAGTGATAGCGCTCGCCGAACGAATTGGGATGATAGCTGCAGCCGAGGTCGTTGTGCAGCACGTTGAGTGGTAGGGCGACGATGATGACGCCGCCATGGCTGTGCACGATCGGCTTGGGCAGGCCGGTGGTGCCGCTGGAATAAACGATCCAGAGCGGATGATCGAACGGCAGCCACTCGGGCTCGAACGAATCGATCTCTGCACTTCGCGTCTGAAGGATATCTGACAGGACCGCGTCGGCTTTTGTGCCGGATTCGCCACCGTGCAGGATGACATGCCGAACGCTCGGCAGCGCCTTGTGCAGTGTTGCGATCACCTCGGCGCGGTCATGCCGCCGGCCGGCGTATGTGACGGCATCGGTCGCGATCAGCACCTTCGGTTCGATCTGCTTGAAGCGATCGATCACCGCGGGTGCGGCCATGTCCGGCGCGCATACGCTCCAGATCGCGCCGATGCTGGCGGTCGCGAGAAATGCATCGATGGTTTCGGGAATGTTGGGCAGATAGGCGGCGACGCGGTCGCCCTTGGTTACACCCTGCGCGCGCAGATGCAGCGCCAGCGCAGCGCTCTTGCGCTGCAGGTCGCGCCAGCTTGTCTCATGCAGCACGCCGTCTTCGCCGGCGCTGATGATCGCCGGCACGCCGGCGGCCACTGCGGGCGCGACGTGCCGCAGCACCTGACGCGCGTAGTTGACGCTCGCGCTGGGAAACCACACCGCGCCGGGCATCCTGCGATCGGCCAGCACCGCTGTGTGCGGCGTCGGCGATTGCAGGTCGAAATAATCCCAGATGCTTTGCCAGAAGGCGTCGAGGTCCGTGACCGACCACTGCCGCATCGCCTCATAGTCGGCGAAGGTGAGGTTGCGCGTCTCGCCGAGCCAGCGGCGGTATTGTGACATCACGGGAATGTAGGGCGGGAGAGTGGTCATGGCATCTGCATCAGTTTTCGTCATGACCGGGCGAAGTCCCGGTCATCCACGTCTTGCAGCGTCGGTGCGTCGTCAGACGTGGATGGCCGGAACAAGTCCGGCCATGACGCCCTGAAGCGCGGCAGCGCCGCGTTCCGTTTACTTCCACTCGCGCACGTCGACGAAGTGTCCGGCGATTGCCGCCGCCGCCGCCATCGCAGGCGACACGAGATGCGTGCGGCCCTTGAAGCCTTGCCGGCCCTCGAAATTGCGGTTCGATGTCGAGGCGCAGCGCTCCTCCGGCTTCAGCTTGTCGGGGTTCATCGCAAGGCACATCGAGCAGCCCGGCTCGCGCCATTCGAAGCCGGCGTCGCGGAAGATGCGGTCCAGCCCTTCTCGTTCGGCCTGCTCTTTCACGAGGCCGGAACCGGGCACGACCATCGCAAGCCGCACATTGGACGCGCGAAACTTGCCGCGCACCACGGCAGCAGCGGCACGCAAATCCTCGATGCGCGAATTGGTGCAGGAACCGATGAAGACCTTGTCGATGCGGATATCGGTGATGGGGGTGTTGGGCTTGAGGTTCATGTAAACCAGGGCCTTTTCCATCGCATCGCGCTTGACGCTGTCCTTTTCCTTGTCCGGATCGGGCACGCGGCCGTCGACGGGCACCACCATCTCGGGCGAGGTGCCCCAGGTGACTTGCGGCACGATTTCGGCGGCATCGAGCGTGACGACGAAATCGAACTTCGCGCCAGCATCGGAATGCAAAGTGCGCCAGTACTCGACGGCGCGGTCCCAATGCGGGCCGACCGGCGAGAACGGACGCCCCTTGACGTAGTTGATCGTGGTTTCATCCACCGCCACCATGCCGGCGCGCGCGCCGGCTTCAATGGCCATGTTGCACACCGTCATGCGGCCCTCCATCGACAGGGCGCGGATCGCGCTGCCGGCGAATTCGATGGCATAGCCGGTGCCGCCGGCCGTGCCGATCTTGCCGATGATCGCCAGCACGATATCCTTGGCCGTCACGCCGGCACGCACCTGGCCGTCGACCTGGATCAGCATGGACTTCGACTTCTTGGTCAACAGCGTCTGCGTAGCCAGCACGTGCTCGACTTCCGAGGTGCCGATGCCGTGCGCCAGCGCGCCAAAGGCGCCGTGCGTCGAGGTATGCGAATCGCCGCACACCACCGTCATGCCCGGCAGCGTGGCGCCCTGCTCCGGTCCGATCACGTGCACAATGCCCTGGCGCTTGTCGCGCATGTTGAAATAGGTCAGGCCGTATTCCTTGGTGTTGCCATCGAGCGTTTCGACTTGCAGGCGCGATACCGGGTCCGCAATCCCTTGCGAACGGTCCGTGGTCGGCACATTATGGTCGGCCACGGCCAGGTTCGCCGAGACGCGCCACGGCTTGCGCCCGGCCAGCTTCAGCCCTTCGAAGGCTTGCGGACTGGTGACTTCATGCACCAGGTGGCGATCGATATACAGGATGGTGGTACCGTCTTCACCCGTGTGCACCACGTGCGAATCCCAGAGTTTGTCGTAAAGCGTTTGAGCCATGGGTAGTCTTGCGAAAGTCTTGCTGCCAAATTAGGCTAGCCTAATTAAATTCAGCGGTTTGGGAATGGGACAAATTTTATTATGCCACATTTGTGCGCTGCGGTAGCTTCTGCCAAATACGGTGCAAATACCGGTTGCTTCAGGCTTGTTGAAGCCGGTAGGAGTGATGTGCGGCGAAAATCCCGGCCAAGGCCAGCAGCGCCGCCGTGACGAACACGGCGCGGCCGCCGCTCCCATCCCAGAACGCGCTCAACAGAAACCCGCCGAAACTGCCGCCCAAGCCGTAGGAAATCGAGACATAAAGCCCCTGTCCGCGCGCCTGCAAGGGGCCGGAAAACCAACGCTGCAAGGTCATCACCGAAGCGGAATGATGGGCGGCGAAAGTGGCAGCATGCAGCACTTGCGCAATGACCAGCAAGACCAGATATTGCGCAGCCAGACCCACCATCATGAAACGCACGAAAGCGAGAAACAGCGCGGCGAGCATGATGTTCCTGACGCCGAAGCGGCGGAACAGCGGTGCCTGGAAATAAAAGAAGGCAATCTCCACGACCACCCCGAGCGACCACATCATGCCTATCGTGGTCTTGCTGTAGCCGATCCGGGCCAGGTAGAGCGTGAAAAATACGTAGAGTGCGGCGTGCGCCGCCACCATGAGGAAGGTGGACGCGAAGAAGCTGATCACTTCGGGCTTCTTCAAGAGTGTTCGGATCGAGGGTACGGCATCGTGCGCCGGTTCATGCGGCCTTTCGCGCAAGAGCAGGCTGGCCGTCAAGACCAGCGCGAGCAAGGCCCAACACATCCACGGCATGCTCATGATGCCCCAGAGATCGAGCAGGCGGCCGCCGCAGGATACGGCAAGGATGAAGCCGACCGAGCCCCACAGCCGCAACCGGCCGTAGCGCTTGAAATCGCCCTTCAATTCGGAAAGGATCAAGGCATCCGACAGCGGCGCCTGCGCCCCCGTGCAGGCGTTCAAGGCCAGCATGACGGCGAAGAATGCGGCAAAGCCCCGCCCCGCCACTAGGCCGCCGAAAGCCAGCAATGCGGCCAGCGCCGTGATGCGCAATACCGTCACCCGGCGTTCGGTATGGTCGGCCACCCATGCCCACAGACCGGGGCCGAAAATGCGCGTGACCTGCATCAGCGACATCAGGATGCCGACCTCGCCCGGCCCCATGCCGTTTGCGGCAAACCACAGGCCGGCGTAGGGCGTGAAAGCGCCTACGTAGGCATAGTAGGCGAACAGGAAAAAGGCAAACTGGAACAGAGGCGCGGCCTGCCGACTCACGCCTTGCCGGACTGCGCCGGGATCTTCGGCGTATCGACCTTGACGTCGCCGCACTGCGCGCGATGGCGCAAGGCGTGATCCATCAAGACCAGGGCCAGCATGGCTTCGGCGATCGGCGTGGCGCGGATGCCGACGCAGGGGTCGTGGCGGCCGAAGGTTTCGACGGCAATCGGCTGGCCTGCCTTGTCGATCGACTGGCGCGGCGTGCGTATGCTCGAAGTCGGCTTGATGGCGATCGAGACCGTAATATCCTGCCCGGTCGATATCCCGCCCAGCACGCCGCCGGCATGATTGGTGGCGAAGCCTTCGGGCGTCAATTCGTCACCGTGGAAGGTGCCTTTCTGGGCCACGCTGGCGAAGCCGGAACCGATTTCCACGCCCTTGACCGCATTGATGCCCATCATGGCATAGGCGATGTCGGCATCGAGCTTGTCGTACAGCGGCTCGCCCAGGCCGACCGGCACGTTTTGCGCCACCACGTCGATGCGGGCGCCGCAGGAGTCGCCATCCTTGCGCAGCGCATCCATATAGGCTTCGAGTTCGGGAATGATGGCTGCATTGGCGGCGAAGAATGGATTGTCGGGCACGTGCTCCCAGGCCTGGAACGGAATCGCAATCTCGCCCAGCTGGCTCATGCATCCCTTGAACACGGTGCCGTATTGCTGCTGCAGCCACTTCTTGGCAATGGCCGCCGCGCCGACCACGGGCGCGGTCAGGCGCGCCGAGGAACGGCCGCCGCCGCGCGGGTCGCGGATGCCGTATTTATGCCAATAGGTATAGTCGGCATGGCCGGGGCGGAAAGTTTCGGCGATGTTGCCGTAATCCTTGCTGCGCTGGTCTTCGTTGCGGATCAACAGCGCAATCGGCGTGCCCGTGGTCCTGCCCTCATAGACGCCGGAAAGAATTTCGACACGGTCTGCTTCCTGGCGCTGCGTGACGTGACGCGACGTGCCGGGTTTGCGCCGGTCGAGGTCGGGCTGGATGTCGGCCTCGGACAATTCCATGCCGGGCGGGCAGCCGTCGACCACGCAGCCGATGGCCGGGCCGTGCGATTCGCCGAACGTGGTGACGGTAAACAAGGTGCCGAAAGTGCTGCCTGACATGGTGCGGGTTTTCCTCGCCGTGTAATTTTTGATTAACAAATCTCGCGCATTACGCTGCCTGCCATTCTACCAGCGCAGGCATGCGGAACCGGCCCGCCGCGCCGCAATTTGCGCTAGTCGAATGATTTACATGCACTTTTTTGCGGTTCGGCGGCGCCATGAAGGGCATGGACTGTGGCGTCTCGGACAAATCGATGCCGAAGTGCAAGCTATTTTATGCAACATCAATAGTAATCCCTATATACTGTTTCTCTACGAGAAAGCTGTTCCCTGGATTCTGGAGAACCGATGAGTGAGCCCGTCATCCCCCCCGAGGACGATCTGGTTTTTATCGATGAGGCGGTACCGGCGGTAGGACAGGTACCTCCATCGGGTGCGCTCAATGTGTGGCGCATCATGATCATCGACGACGATGCCGACGTCCATTCGGCGACCACGTTCGCGCTGGGCAATCTCGAAATGCAAAACCGGCCGCTCGAATTCCTGCATGCCTATTCGGCGGCCGAAGCGCGCGAACTGCTCAAGGAAGAACAGGATATCGCCGTCATCCTGCTCGACGTGGTGATGGAACAGGAAGACGCCGGCCTGCTCCTGGTGCGCCACATCCGCGAAGTGCTGGGCATGTCGGAAGCGCGCATCATCCTGCGCACCGGCCAGCCCGGCTACGCCCCCGAAATCGATGCCATCCGCGATTTCGACATCAACGATTACAAAACCAAGTCGGAACTGACGCGCATCAAGCTGTTCACCACAGTTACGGCCGCCATCCGCTCCTATGAACAGATCCGCGCCATCAATGCCAGCCGCCGCGGCCTGGATTTGATCGTGCGCGCCAGCACAGCCCTGATGGCGCAGCATGGCCTGGAGAACTTCGCCGCCGGGGTGATAACACAGATCGCCGGCCTGCTCTCGCTGCAGCCCGAAGGCTTGCTGTGCGCCCAGGAAGACCAGCAAGGCGACACCAACAGCCTGATCGTGATCGCCGCCGCCGGCCATTATCGCGACTTGATCAACAAGCCGATTTCCGCGGTGCAGGACAAGCGCATCCAGGCAGCGCTGGTGGAATCCATCCGCGCGCGCCGCAATATCTATGGCGCCGACTACACCTCGCTCTACTTCGTCGGCAATGCCGGGCGCCATTTCACGGCCTTCCTCAACACCGGCACGGAATTGTCCGAGATCGACCGGCGCCTGCTGGAGGTGTTCTGCAGCAATATCTCGGTCGGCCTCGACAACGTCGAACTGGTCACGCGCCTGCACAACTTCGCGTTCTACGACACGCTGACCAAGCTGCCGAACCGCACCCGCTTGCTTGAAGTGCTCAACGATCTGCTCGGCGGCCAGGGCAAGTGCGACATGACGCTGGCCCTGATCGATATCGACCATTTCGCCGAAACCAACGATGCGCTCGGCCACCGTTTCGGCGACCTGCTGCTGCTGGCCATCTCGGCCCGGCTGAGAGCCATGCTGGGCACCGATCTGACGCTCGCGCGCGTGGGCGGCGACACCTTCGGCCTGCTGGGGCACAACGACCGCGTCAACCCGCAAAACATCCTGACGCAGTTCGAAACGCCTTTCAGCATCGACGGGCAGGACGTGCAGCTCTCCTCGACCGTCGGCCTGCTGCGTCTGGCCGACTACGACGGCAGCGGCACCGATGCATTGAAGGACGCCGACATCGCCTTGAAGCGCGCCAAGCTGCGCCAGCGTGCGGGGCACTCGTATTTCTCGCGCAGCATGGGAGTGGACATCCGCGAACGCGTGCGCATGATGTATGCATTGCGTGCCGCCTTCGAAGCCGGCGAATTGTTCGTGGTCTACCAGCCCCAGATCGACCTCGAATCGCGCAAGACCATCGGCGCCGAGGCGCTGCTGCGCTGGAAGACGGCCGACGGCACCTTCATCCCCCCCGACCGCTTCATCCCGATTGCGGAATATTCCGGCCTGATCGTCGAAATGGGCGAATGGGTCATACGCGAAGCCTGCGGCGAACTGGTGCGCCTGCATGCGGCCGGCCACACGGGCTTCATGATGTCGATCAACGTTTCGCAGGCGCAGTTCCGCCATCCGCATTTCCTCGATTCGCTCAACCGTGCGCTCAAGGATACCGGTGCACCGGCGCAATGGGTCGAACTCGAAATCACCGAATCGATGGCGATGGAAGAGCCCGACCTGTTGATCGAATTGCTCGGCCTGATCAAGGAAACCGGCGTATCGATTGCGATCGACGATTTCGGCACCGGCTTCTCTTCGCTTTCCTACCTGCAGCGCCTCAACGTGGACAAGCTCAAGATCGACCGCGCCTTCGTCACCGAAATCACGAGTTCGTCGCGCGGCTCCTCGATCGCCGAGATGGTGATCCAGCTCGGGCGCAACCTCGGCCTGCGCGTGATCGCGGAAGGCGTGGAAGACCAGCGCCAGGCACAGATCCTCTCCGCGCTCGGTTGCGAGCTGGCGCAAGGCTATCTGTTCGCCAAGCCCATGCCGGCGCCGCAGTTGACGGCATGGCTTGAGGGCGGCACCGCTTGAACGCGTCCGTCCTCCCCGCATAACAACCGCCCTGGGCATGTTCAAACAAACCCTGACACTGCGGCGCGCCATCGTGTTCGTCGTGGTGTTGGGGCTCCTGATACCGGCCGGCCTGATCACCGGCTATTCCTGGTTCGAGGTATACGATCGCGACGTGCAAAAACGCACGCAGGAATTGCTGCAGCAAAACGCCGACGTGCTGGCCAACGGCATGCAGGAACCGCTGTGGAACATCAATACCGAAAGCGGCAAGGCCTTGCTCGATGCGATGATGCAGCGCAACGAAGACATCGTGCGCATCGAAGTGCGCGACACGGCCCTCGGTGTGTTCGTCAAGGATGAACGCCCCGAACGCCGCATCGGCTACACCGCCTCGACCGAAAAGCAGGTCACTTATCGCGGCAGCGTGATCGGCTCGGTGCAGATCGAAGTCGGCAGCACGCGCTTGCGGCGCATTCTGATCGAAGGCTTGAAACAGCAATTGACCGCGCTCGCGGCGCAGATGATCCTGTCCATCGGCCTGATCCTGGTCCTGCTGGAAAAGCGCCTGGTCGCACCGCTGCAGCGCCTGGGCAAGGGTGCGGAAAAACTGGCCGGACGCGAACTCGACCAACCCTTCACCTGGTCGCGCCTCGACGAAATCGGCCTGCTGTCGCGCCGGCTCGAAGCCACGCGCATCAGCCTGCGCGACCTGTTCCAGGAACTCGACGAGAAAAACCAGGAACTCGAGCAGGACATCGACAAGCGCAAGCGCATCGAGCAGGAATTGCACGAGCGCGAAGCGCGCTTCCGCGCCCTGGTCGAGCAAAGCCCGATCGCCATCATCGAATGGAACAGCGCGCACCGCGTAATCGAATGGAATGCGGCGGCGGAGCGCATCTTCGGCTACACGCGCGAGCAGGCCATCGGCCAGCACGCCAGCTTCCTTTCCACTGCCGGCAACTCCTACACCAACCTGATCACCGCGCTCTCGGGCGACGAGCGCGGACGCAACATCGGCGAAAACATCCGCTCCGACGGCCAGGTCATCATCTGCCAATGGAGCAATGCCGAAATCGACGACGAATCGGGCCACACCGGACGCCTGTTGTCGATGGCGGAAGACATCACCGAGAAACGCCGCGCCGAGGACGCGCAGCGCCTCTCGGAAGCAAAGTTCGCCGGCGCCTTCCAGTGCAACCCGGACTCGGTCTCGATCACGCGTCTGTCCGACGGCACTTTCCTCGACGTCAACCAGACCTTCGAAAAGACCACCGGCTATACGCGCGCGGAATGGAGCGGCAAGAATGCAATCGGCCTCAACCTCTGGCAATTCCCCGAGGAAAACGACGTCCTGATCGGCCAGCTGAACATGTACAAGATGGTGCGCGACTATCCCTGGACCATGCGCACCAAGAGCGGCGACCTGCGCAGCTGCATCAGCAACGCCACCATCTTCGCGGTGGGCCAGGAACTGTATCTGCTGGCCGTCATCCGGGACGTGACCGACCAGCACATCATGGAGGAGCAAAAGGCCGAAGCCGATCGCGCCCTGCTGCGCCTGGCGCAAGGTACGCAGGAATTGACCGGCGAATCGTTCTTCGAGTCGCTGACGGCGGACCTGGCCGCGGCACTGCGCATGAAGTGCGCCTTCATCGGCTTGCGCAAGCCCGGGGAAGACGGCGTCATCCGCACCATCGCGGTCCATACCGATGGGCGGGTTACGCCCAATTTCGACTACTCCTACCACGGTGCGCCGAGCGAATTCGTCCTGCAAGGCGACATCTGCGTCTATGCCAGCGGTGTGGCCGCGAAATTCCCGGACGACAGGAAATTGGTTGAGGAGCATTGGGAAAGCTATGCCGGCGCGCCGCTACGCGACCGCGAGGGCAATACGGTCGGCGTCATGGGCGTGCTCAATACCGAGCCGATGGGCAATCCGGACCTGGTGCGTTCACTGCTGCAAGTATTCTCCGAGCGCGCCTCGTCCGAACTCGAGCGCAAACGCGCCGAAGAGGCCTTGCGCAGCAGCGAGGAGCGTTTCTCGACCATCTTCCAGTCTTCGCCGGTGGCGATGTTCCTTACTCGCGCCGCCCACGACTACCAGATCTATGACGTCAACAGCGCCTTTGAAAGGCTGTACGGCCACGGCCGGGAACACGCCATCGGCAAGACCAGCCTGGACCTGAACATGTACGTCCATCGCCACGAACGCGATGAAATCATGCGCAGTCTGGCCGAAAAGGATTCCCTGGTGCAGCGCGAAGTCTGGATGATGCGCGCCGACGGCGGCAAGATACTGGTGCAGATATCGGCCCAGACTTTCGCGCTGCGCGGCGAAACCTTCGTCATCGTCGCCTGCGAAGACGTGACCGACAAACGCCGCATCGAGCATGAAATTCTCGAACTCAACGCCAACCTGGAGTTGCGCGTCGTCGAACGCACCGACGAACTGCAGCGCGCCAACATGGAACTGGCATCGACCCTCGCAACCCTGAACATGGCGCAAGAGGAACTCGTTCGCAGCGAAAAGCTGGCGGCGCTGGGCTCGCTCGTCGCCGGCATCGCCCACGAACTGAACACGCCGATCGGCAACAGCCTGATGGTCGCGTCCACCTTGGTAGACCAGACCAAGGCCTTGACCGACAGCTTCGCCGAGGGCGGCATCAAGCGTTCCATGCTCGACAATTACCTCAAGGATGCGGGCAAGGCCGGCGACATCCTGGTGCGCAACCTGTTCCGTGCCGGCAACCTCGTCACCAGTTTCAAGCAGGTGGCGGTCGACCAGACCAGTTCGCAGCGGCGCAACTTCCTGCTATCCGAAGTCGTATCGGAAATCCTGCTGACGCTCTCGCCCACGATCAAGAAAACCGCTTTCGAGTTCGCCCAGGATATTCCGGACGGCATCGTGCTCGACAGCTACCCCGGCCCCTTGGGCCAGGTCATCACCAACCTCGTGAACAATGCCCTGCTGCACGGTTTCGAAGGCCGCAACACCGGCACGGTTTCGCTCTCTGCCGCCACGAACAAGGACGGCTGGGTCGAACTCTCGGTCAAGGATGACGGCATCGGCATCCCGGCGGCCAATCTGAACCGGATTTTCGATCCCTTCTTCACCACCAAGCTCGGTGCCGGCGGCTCGGGGCTGGGATTGAATATCACGCACAACCTCGTGACCGGGGTATTGGGCGGCCGCGTACGGGTATTGAGCGAAGTCGGAACCGGAACCACCTTTGTGCTGACCCTGCCGACAGTGGCACCGCATCTGCAGGGGGAAGAGATGGAGCTGAAGAAGTGAGGACTCTAAAAGGGGTTTCCCGTATCGGCAATCCGAGGCAATGACGCCGGACACGCCGCGCAAGCCGCCGGTTTTCATTCTCAGCGCCGGCACGGTCGGCGACATCTATCCCCTGCTGCGCATCGGCCGCGCATTGCAGACACGCGGACATGCCGTTTCCTTCATCGGCCCGGAAATCCACGCCCGGCACGTGGCGCGCGCCGGCCTGTCCTTCCACTCGATCTTTTCCGCGGACGAACATCTGGAGATCATGCGTAACCCGGACGTGTGGCATCCGCGCAAGGGACTCGGCGTGATCCTGGGCGGCTTGCGCGAAGGGGCCGGGCGCATGGTGCAAATGATGGAACTCCTGCCCGAGGGCGAAGACTGCATCATGCTGGCCCATCCGCTGGCGGTGCCGGCTGCGGCGATTGCGCGCGCGCAAAAGCCGCGCCTGCGCGTCGTCACGTTCTACCTGGCTCCCTCGAACCTGCGCAGCGTGCACGATCCGCTGACCATGGGTGCGCTGAATATTCCGTCCTGGCTGCCCCACGCGGTCCGGCGCGGCTTGTGGCGGCTGGCGGACCGATTCATGATCGACCCCGCCGCCCTGCCCGGCGTGAACGGCCTGCGCCGCGACTACGGCTTGCCCCCAGTCGCGCATTTCCTCGATCACATCTACTCGACCGCCGATTTGTCGCTGACGCTGTTTCCCGCATGGTTCGGCCCTACGCCGCCCGACTGGCCGCAACCGTTGCATGAGGGGTATTTCCAGCTTTACGATCCCTTGCAAGGCCAGCCTTTGCCCGACCGTCTGCAACACTTCCTCGATCAAGGCGAAGCTCCCCTTGTCTTCACTCCCGGGAGCGGCAACCTGCACGCGCATGCTTACTTCGAAGCGGCACGGCAAGCGGTGCTAAGACTGGACCGGCGCGCGATCTTTCTCACGCCATACCGCGAGCAAATCCCGTCTTCCTTGCCCGATTCGGTCTTTTGGCAGGACTATGTGCCGCTCTCCTCGCTGCTGCCCCATTGCGCCCTGCTGGCGCATCACGGCGGCATAGGCACCACGGCCGAAGCCTTGCGCGCCGGCGTGCCGCAACTGGTCGCGCCGCTGGCTTACGACCAATTCGACAATGCCGCGCGCGTGGACCGGCTTGGTGTCGGAAGCGGACTGTCACAAGCTGCCTTGCGGCGCGGCGCGTTCGGCAAAGCGTTGAGCGAGTTACTCGCGTCGGCCGAGGTACGGCAACACTGCTGCGAAATCGCCGGGCGTTTCCGTGAGCCGGACAATGAAGACGCGCTGTGCGCGGCGATAGTTCAAGCCCAGATACGATAGACCCAGTAGCTTTCGTCCTCGCGTCCCGCGCGCGCCAGTTCGGTCGGGCTGACACCGGTTATCAGGCGCGCTTCGCGGCACAAATGGGCTTGGTCGGCATAGCCGCTGTCGAGCGCCATCCGGGCCCAGGCGGCATCCCCGTTCATCAGCTTTTCGCGCGAATCGAGGAAGAATTGTTCGGCACGCCGCATGCGGCGCAAGGTGCGCATGGGTTGGCCTGCCCAAGCCTTGATGCGCCGCTCGACGTTGCGCACCCCGCCGCCCCAACCCGAAGAGGCCGCCTGCACGCTCAAGCGGCGCAGCCAATCGGCGGCGGCCGCCCCGAATTCGTCGGGACGATGGGACTGCCATTGCGGCTCGAGAAAATCCTGCAGCACCTGCATGCGCGCGCTGTCATCGGCGGCATGGAGCACAGGTTCCAGGGCCGCAACCCATTCGGCGCCGAATACCTGTTCCGCCGGCGCCCATTTATCGACCCATGTCGAAAGATCGAGCCCGGTCAGATCATGCAAGGCTTGTGGAAAGAACAGGGCAAAGAACAGCCGCACAGGGCCGGGGTTGTAGGTTGTCATCGGCCGCGTGGTGGGGCCGTTGAATATCACACGGTGGAGCACGCGTTGCGCGCGCTCGACGGGTTCCACGATTTCCGATTCGCCTTCGATGATCCAGGTCAATGCACAAAATGGGCTGGCAGGGAAGCGGTTCAGGCGCTGCGCCGGATCGGACAAAGGTTGCTCCATCGTGCTGCGCGAGATACAGGCTCGCAGGCAGGACGCCAGCGACTGGCGCGGCGCCAGCAACCTTGTGTTGGAAGAAACGTCAATCGGTTCGGACATGAAAAAATTATAGCGCAAGCCGGTTTGTCGTTTTCATTCAAGACCGCCGCCCGGATTCGGCGGAAACTGGCAATAACAACGCAAGGAAAGCCGCATGGATTCGACCGTAAACACTACCGCCACGCTCTCTCGCGAAAACTTGCGCCGCGTGGCCGACCTTCCCGGCCCTTGGGCCTGGCCCATCTTCGGCAACCTGCTGCAGATGAAATCGACGCGCGCGCACCATGACGTGGAAGCCTGGTGCCGCCGCCACGGCCCGCTATTCCGCATCATGTTCGGGCGCGAACCCATCCTGGTCGTCGCGAAACACGAACTGGTCAATGCCATCATGCGCGACCGGCCGGAGGGTTTCCGCCGCCCCAGCGTGACGCAAAGCATATCGGAAGAGATGGGCGGCATTCCCGGCGTGTTCCTGGCCGAAGGCTCCGCCTGGCGCGACCAGCGCCGCATGGTGATGGCCGGCTTCGCCCCGCACGCGATCAAGGCTTATTTTCCGCAACTGGTGAAGGTTGCCCTGCGCCTGCGTGCGCGCTGGAACAAGGCGGCACAGGCGGGGCAAGCGCTCGATCTCGACGACGAATTGAAGCGCTACACGGTCGACATCATCGCCGGCCTCGCCTTCGGCACCGAAGTCAATACGATAGACGGCGGCGAAGACGTGATCCAGCGTCAGATGGACGTGATCCTGCCGGCCGTGGCGCGCCGTTCCATCGCGCCGTTTCCCTACTGGCGCTATTTCAAGCTGCCGCAAGACCGCAAGCTAGACCGTAGCATGCGATTCATGCGCAATGCGATCGACAAGCTGATCGTAGAAGCGCGCGCACGCCTGCAAGCCGATCCTGCACGACGGGAAAAACCGCAAAACCTGCTCGAAGCGATGATCGCGGCAGCCGACGAAGGCGGCAGCGGCGTGGACGACCGCGCCGTCTCGGGCAACGTCTCGACCATGCTCCTGGCCGGCGAAGACACCACGGCCAACACCATCGCCTGGGTGCTCTACCTGCTGACGCGCCACCCCGCCAGCATGGCACGCGTGCGCGAAGAAGTGTCGAACACGGCGCCCGACCCCGCCGCGTTCTCGGCGCGGCAGATGGATGGACTTGACTATCTCGACGCCTGCATCCAGGAAGCCATGCGCCTGAAACCGGTGGCGCCCTTCCTGCCGCTCGAAGCGCTGAGAGATACGGCGGTGGGCGACGTGCTCGTACCCAAGGGCGGCTTCGTCTGGTGCGTGCTGCGCCACGACAGCGTGGCTGAAGCGTACTACCCGAACGCGCTCGGCTTCGAACCGGAACGCTGGCTGCGTGAAGGCGATGACGCCGCCGACAAGCGCATCCCCCTGCCCTTCGGCGCCGGCGCGCGCACCTGTCCGGGACGCTATCTGGCGCTGCTGGAAATCAAGATTGCCGTGGCAATGACGCTGGCTTCGTTCGATATCGAGGTGGACACGCCCGACGGCGGGGAGGCGAAGGAGCTGATGGGTTTTGTGATGTCGCCCATTGGGTTGCGCCTGCGTTTGCGCAACCGGTAGGCGTCAATTGATTATTGGCAATTCCTGGCGAATTTTTGGCTTTACGGCAAAATCCGGGCACGCTCATTTTAATGCCAATCTCTCCAAGGTATCGTCCGTATAGGGACGCTCCCCAATAAAAAGAAAATAAGCGAGATCGCGAATCAGTCCCAGTGCATCCGCATGTTCTTGCGAAACAGGCTTCGGGAAATTCGGATGGCTGGTCCATTCCCGAATAAAGACGTCGCAGTGCCAGAATCCTTGCGCAACCCAGGTCTCGATCGCATCCCGCCCCCGGCACTCTTGCGCCACGCAGTACATTGCCCTCGTCAAGCGGCGAAATGCCGCCCAATCCCAGGTCAGTTCGCAGCGCGCCCTGAGTAGGAACGATCCTTCTTCCGCGTCGAATTCCCTTTTGAGTATTTCTCTTGGCGTCATTGCCTTTCCTTCACGCCGATCGGCGGCGCAGCCTGTCTGCCGCAAATTATAGGCAATAGCCTCGTTCGAATAGGGGAGCCCGCGCAGAGGGGCAAAAAGCGATGGCAAATAAGGCCGCAAAGGTCAATTTCAAGACCCTGCCCTGCACAAAAAAATCGCACAAAAATCTCTTGAATTCGTTTTTGCCTCCCCTATCTACGGGACATCGGAGCGACGCGCTCCAACAACCGACTGGAGAAAAAAGATGAGCCTCGTACTTCGTAACCGCGCCTACGCCACCCCTTATGCCTTCCGCCGCACCAACGGTTTCGACCGCCTGTTCGACAGCTTCTTCGACGGCTATCTGCCGACGCAGGCATCGGGTACCGCTTCGGCCCACGTATCGCCGCGCATCAACATCCGCGAAAGCGCCGCTGCCTATACCGTGGAAGCGGAGCTGCCTGGCGTCGCCAAGGAAAACGTCAACATTTCCGTTGACGGCAAGCTGGTGAAGATCGAAGCTGAAGTCAAGCGCAACACCGAGCGCGTGGAGGGGGAAACCGTAGTGTTCGCCGAGCGCAGCACCGAGAAATTCTCGCGCAGCTTCAAGCTGGGCGTCGAA
The DNA here is from genome assembly GCA_036384915.1 of Burkholderiaceae bacterium. Lineage (GTDB taxonomy): Bacteria > Pseudomonadota > Gammaproteobacteria > Burkholderiales > Burkholderiaceae_D > PKWO01. Next base: position 227,552 of record DASVLJ010000044.1, on the reverse strand, counting down.
GTCGACGACAGCAAGAGTGCGGCCAAGCTGGAAAACGGCGTGCTGACCCTGACGCTGCCGAAGAAGGAAGCGCTGCGCCCGAAGCAGATCAGCGTGCAGTAAGTTTCACTCCATCGCTTTTAGCGGGGCGATGAATAAAGGCCGCGGCACTTCGGTGCGGCGGCTTTTTCTTTTATATGGCAAGAAAGGACGCGCTCCCCCTTCCATCCGCGCTGCCGTTTTACTGTGCGCTCATCGCTCAGGGCTCAACACCCTTTTCCTTGCTTTTGCCGGCCTTGCGCGCCATCTTGCAGGCATACATGGCTTGGTCGGCGTGGCGCATCAGTTGATTGATCACCTTGCCATGCTCAGGATAGAGCGCGACGCCTATGCTGGCTTGCGGATGCAGCAGGTTGTCTGCGAGAGCGAGCGGTTCGCCGATCGCCTTCCCGATCTTGGCTGCCACGAGTTCCGCCTGCTCGCGCTCGTAGACGCCTTCGATCAAGACCACGAATTCATCGCCGCCGATACGCGCCACCGTATCGGCTTCGCGCACGCAGGATGCGATCCGGCCCGCCACCGTCTGCAGCAGCTGGTCGCCGGCCGCATGGCCATGCGCATCGTTGACCTCCTTGAAATCGTCGAGGTCGATAAACAGCAAGGCTCCGCTGGATTCGCCGCGCCGGCAACGGGCAAAGGCGGAATGGATGCGGTCCTGGAACAATCGGCGATTGGGCAAGCCGGTCAGGTCGTCATAACGCGCGGCCCGCGCCAAATTCGCATGCAGGGCGAAGCGCTCGATCACGGCCGCGGCCTGGCGGGCGGCGAATTGGAGCAGTTCCGTATCGCCGGCCGATAGTGCTTCAATGCGCCCCAGGTCGAGCCGCAACTCGCCGAGGTTCGCTCCCGAAGTGGCCATCGGCATGCCATGCCATTGCGCCATGTCGGGCGGCTCGATCATGTCTCCGGGACGCATCGCCGAATAAGCCACGCGCTCATCGGGCCCCAGCAGGGCCGCGAGTCCACGCACGGGCAACAGCCGCTGCAAGGTCGCATGGAAAGCGGCGAACATGGCGAACACCGATTCCGCCCCATGGGCTGCGGTCGACAACGCCAACATGCCGGCCTGCCGCTCTTCCGCCCGCTTGCGCTCGGTGATGTCGCGCGCCACGCCGATGCGCAGCTTGTCTTCCTGCGACCAGCGTGCCGACCACATGATGTGCGCCACGCTGAAATCCTTGCGCAGATAACGGTTTTCAAAACCGACGCGCGCGAGGCCGTTGACGACTTGCCCCATTTCGGTAAGGGTGCGCTCGCGGTCGTCGGGATGGATGAAATCGAGCAAGGCTCGGCCAATCATTTCTTCAGGCTGATAGCCGAAAATTGCCGTGCAAGCCGGATTGACGAAGACGATACGCCCCCCCTCTTCGACCAGGAAGACAGCGTCGAGAACCAGGTCAGCTAAGCGCTGCAAGGTGTTATCCATGGGCTTAGCTTACCACTTTACAATTGGCCGGCATAGCCGCGGGCGTGGCCCCGGCACTGCCATGCCGGCGCGGCACGACCGGAATTGCTCCCGACTTGCCGCTGGAGGCTTACGATGCAGCGGCAGCTTCCAGGGACTTTTGCGGATTCAACTTCTCGATCTTCGAATGCAGCTTGGTCAAGGCCGAGAGATAAGCCTTGGTCGCGGCGACCATGATGTCCACGTCCGCCCCCATGCCGTTGACGATGCGGCCGGCCTTGGACAGGCGTATCGTCACTTCACCCTGGGCCTGCGTGCCGCCCGTGATGGCGTTGATCGAGAAGAGCACGAATTCGGCCTCGCTTTGCACCACCGATTCGATGGCGTGGATCACGGCATCGACGGGCCCGTTGCCCGAGCCCTCGGAAGACACTTCCTTGCCGCCCATGGAGAACACCACCTTGGCGCGCGGTTTTTCGCCGGTTTCGGATTGCTGAGCCAGCGAGACGAAACGGTAATACTCATTGTCGTGCGCGTGCTGCTCATCCGACACCAGGGCCATGATGTCTTCGTCGAAAATGTCGGCCTTCTGGTCGGCCAGGTCCTTGAAACGGGCGAAGGCGGCATTGACTTCGGCTTCGGAATCGAGCGCAATGCCCAATTGCTCCAGGCGCTGCTTGAAAGCGTTGCGGCCCGAGAGCTTGCCCAGCACGATCTTGTTCGCGGTCCAACCCACGTCTTCGGCGCGCATGATTTCATAGGTATCGCGCGCCTTCAACACACCGTCTTGATGGATGCCGGAAGCGTGGGCGAAGGCGTTGGCGCCGACCACGGCCTTGTTCGGCTGCACGGCAAAGCCGGTGATCTGCGACACGAGCTTGGAAGCCGGCACGATCTGCGTGGTATCGATGCCGACGTCGAGGTTGAAGTGGTCGCGCCGCGTGCGCACGGCCATGACGATTTCCTCGAGGGCCGTATTGCCGGCGCGTTCGCCCAAGCCGTTGATGGTGCATTCGACCTGGCGCGCGCCGCCTATCATGACGCCGGCCAGCGAATTGGCCACGGCCATGCCCAGGTCGTTGTGGCAGTGCACCGACCAGATGGCCTTGTCCGAATTGGGAATCTTTTCGCGCAGCGTGCGCAGCATCTGGCCATAGAGTTCCGGAATGCCGTAGCCCACGGTATCGGCGAAGTTGATCGTCGTCGCGCCTTCCTTGATGACGGCTTCGATCACGCGGCACAGGAAATCGATGTCGGAGCGGCTGCCGTCTTCCGGGCTGAATTCGATGTCGTCGGTGAATTTGCGCGCATAGCGCACGGCCAGCCTGGCTTGCTCGAACACCTGGTCCGGCGTCATGCGCAGCTTCTTTTCCATGTGCAAAGGCGACGTGGCGATGAAGGTGTGGATGCGCTTCCTCGAAGCGGGCGCGAGCGCCTCGGCGGCGCGTGCGATGTCGCGGTCGTTGGCGCGCGAGAGCGAGCAGATGGTGGAATCCTTGACCATGCCGGCAATGGTCTTGATCGCGTCGAAATCGCCTTCCGATGCCGCGGCAAAGCCGGCTTCGATCACGTCGACGCGCATGCGCTCCAGTTGCTTGGCGATGCGGATCTTCTCTTCCTTGGTCATCGACGCCCCGGGCGATTGCTCTCCATCGCGCAAGGTGGTGTCGAAAATGATCAATTTGTCGGTCATGCTGCGCTCCCTGGGAAAATATGGCGACGTTGGTGTCGATGCTGGATTCGATGTTGAAAAAACGGGCGTTTCGGCAATAGGTTCGGCCGAAGCGAATAAATCGGGTCGAACGACTTTCAGATACATCAGGCGTGACTTGGGAATGCCTTCCTTGCGCCATTCGGAAACCGAGGCGGCGGCAATCCCGAACAGGCGCGCCGTTTCCGACGTGCCGCCCAAGGCATCGATGATCTGGTCGGTGGTGAGTTCTTTGTCCATGTAGGAGATTCTAGGTTTTCCTAAAAATTCTTGCAAGCGATATTTAGGTTATTTTAAATTGGCATAGAAAAACTTAGGGCAACCTAAATAAATAAGCGAAAAATAACCGCATGGCTCAACGCGATGCGGTTATTTTCCGGGTTGCAATAGCGATTAAGGCAAGTCTTTGTCTTCCAGGCTGTCCGGGTCGGTTTGCACGATGCTCACTGGCTTGCCCTTGGCCAAGCGCCAAAAGTAGCCGGCATAGCCCGAAATGCCGTAAATCACGAACAGGCCAAACAACACGCCGGGAGGGTAGGACGAAATCAGCACCACCACCAGCACCAGCAGAAACACCATGATGAAGGGCACGACCTTGCGGAAATTGACGTCCTTGAAGCTGTAAAACGGCACGTTGGAAACCATGGTCAATCCGGCAAAGACCGTGATACCCCAAGCCCCCCAGGTCACCGATGCGCCCGTAATGCCCCAATCGTCCATCGACCAGATCAGTCCGGCCACCAAGGCAGCAGCAGCCGGGCTCGGCAAGCCCTGGAAGAAGCGCTTGTCGACCACGGCGATATTCGTATTGAAACGCGCCAGACGCAGCGCGGCGCCCGAACAATAAACGAAAGCGGCCAGCCACCCCATCTTGCCCAAGCCGCGCAGGGACCATTCATAGATCACCAGCGCCGGCGCGGCGCCGAAGGAAACCATGTCGGACAGGCTGTCGTACTGCGCGCCGAATTCGCTTTGGGTGTTGGTGAGGCGCGCCACGCGGCCGTCGATGCCGTCCAGGATCATGGCGGCGAAAATGGCGATGGCGGAATATTGGAAACGCGCATTCATCGCCATCACGATGGCATAGAAACCGCAGAACAAGGCCGCCGTAGTGAAGGCATTGGGCAGCAGATAGACGCCGCGGTGGCGCTTGGCCGCGTGCGGCTCCGCCCCCACCCCTTCATAGACCGGCTTCTTGCTGAAGCGGTTGCGCAACTTGGGAAAAGCCAGTTTTTGTTTCGGCTTGCGGCGGGGAAAGTTAGGCATGGACGTCAGGCGGCACCGGTGTATCGATCACAGTTCGGCCAGGATGGTTTCTGTGGCAGACACCTTGTCGCCGACCACGACCTTCGGCGTCGCCGTCAACGGCAGATAGACGTCGACGCGCGAACCGAAGCGGATGAATCCATAACGCTGGCCGCGTGCAAGCACATCGCCCGCCTTGACGTAGCACAGGATGCGGCGCGCGATCAGGCCCGCAACCTGCACGCAAGTGACGGTCTGGCCATCGGCGGCGGTGATGGTGAGGGCATTGCGCTCGTTTTCGATAGAGGCCTTGTCCAGATCGGCATTGACGAACTTGCCGGGGAAGTATTCGACCTTTTCGATCTTGCCGTCGACCGGAGCGCGGTTCGAGTGCACGTTGAACACATTCATGAACACGCTGATCTTGAGCGCTTCGCGCCCGGCATACGGGTCTTGCGCCTTGCCGACCACCACAATGCGCCCATCGGCTGGCGACAGCACGGCATTTTCCTTTTGCGGAATCGTGCGCGCCGGATCGCGGAAGAATTGCAGTACGAAGACCGCAATGATCCAGAACGGGATGGACCAGATACCTGCAAATACATTGACCAGCGCCGCCACGATGACGGCGATGGCGAGGAATGGCCAACCTTCACGGGCGATGATGGGGTGAGGATAGTTATTGTTCAACGCGTCTCCATTATTTGAGCGTATGAGTTTGGCAAATATGCGCCCTCGCCAGGGACAAAAATTCATGCCCTTGGGGAAAAGCACGCTATTTTAGCGCGGAAGTTTGGCAAAATCGCGGGTTTATCGCCCAACCATGGCAATTTTAGCAAGCCAGCAATTTGCGGCCCGGCTTATTTTTCGGTTGCCGAGGCGGCGGCGTCCTCACTCTTGGTTTGCTCGTCGGCCGCCTTTTGCTGCTCCTGCGCCGATTGCGCCGTCACATCCTTGACCGCCTTGGCCTTGTTCAGCGCGTCGCGCTGGGTCTTGATGATGTCGGGCGGCGGATCGTTGGAGGGCTTGCAGGCGGACAAGCCCATTGCAGAGAGCAAAACGATTGCCATCGAACCTGCGGCCAATTGTTTGACCATCATGATTGCTTCCTTGATCTGGTGGATATTTTTTGATTTTACCGAGGAATGCGATGGGACGAGGGAATTTGTGCTGAGCGCACGGCAACAAAAAACCGCGCCGAAGCGCGGTTTTGGCAACTTACAGTGTTCAATGCGGCAGGTTGGCGCAGAGCGAAGCGAAGCCCAACGCTGTAAGGTCGAGCCTACGCGGGTGCTGATTCGAGCCGCAGATGTTGGGCTTCACTTCGCTCAGCACCAACCTACAATTTTCTTAGTTCTTAGATTGGTCGACGAGCTTGTTTTTGGCGATCCACGGCACGTAAGGACGTTAAAAAAGCTGTGCCTGCGCACAGCTTTTAGTCCGCACGCGGCATGCGCTTACAAGCGCATGCCGTATGATGCCGATTGGTTGCAGGAATAAAACCTTAGTTCTTCGACTGATCGACGAGCTTGTTTTTCGCAATCCAGGGCATCATGGCGCGCAGCTTCGCACCAACCTCCTCAATCTGATGCTCGGCCGTCAAACGACGGCGCGAGATCAGCGTGGGAGCGCCGGCCTTGTTTTCCAGGATGAAGCTCTTGGCATATTCGCCGGTCTGGATGTCCTTCAGGCATTGGCGCATGGCGTTCTTGGTGTCGGCCGTGACAACCTTCGGGCCGGTCACGTATTCGCCGTATTCCGCGTTGTTCGAGATCGAGTAGTTCATGTTGGCGATGCCGCCTTCATAGATCAAGTCAACGATGAGCTTCAGCTCATGCAAGCACTCGAAGTAAGCCATTTCCGGCGCATAACCCGCTTCGACCAGGGTCTCGAAACCGGCCTTGATCAGTTCGACGGTACCGCCGCACAGCACGGCTTGTTCGCCGAACAGGTCGGTTTCGGTTTCTTCGCGGAAGTTGGTTTCGATGATGCCGGCACGGCCGCCGCCGTTGGCCATGGCGTAGGACAAGGCGATGTCTCGTGCGATGCCGGACTTGTCTTGATACACGGCGACCAGGTGCGGCACGCCGCCGCCCTGGGTGTAGGTGCCGCGAACCGTGTGGCCCGGCGCCTTGGGGGCGATCATGATGACGTCCAGGTCGGCGCGCGGCACGACTTGGCCGTAGTGCACGTTGAAGCCGTGGGCAAAGGCCAGCACGGCGCCCTGCTTGGCATGGGGTTCGACGTTTTCCTTGTAGACCTGGGCGATGTTCTCGTCGGGCAGCAGGATCATGATGACGTCGGCGGCCTTGACGGCGTCGTTGACGTCGGCGACGTTCAAGCCGGCGCCTTCAGCCTTTTTCCAGGAAGCGCCACCCTTGCGCAGGCCGACCGTGACCTTGCAGCCGGAGTCGTTCAGGTTTTGCGCATGGGCATGGCCTTGCGAGCCGTAGCCGATGATGGTGACGTTCTTGCCCTTGATCAAAGAGAGATCGCAGTCTTTATCGTAGAAAACTTTCATGATGGTCCTAGTGAAGAATAGTGAAAATTCTGGAGATTCGAAAAATTGTCCGGTAAATCTCAAACCTTGAGGATACGCTCGCCGCGGCCGATGCCCGAACCGCCGGTGCGGACGGTTTCGAGTATCGAAGCGGGATCGATGGCCTCGATGAAGGCGTCGAGCTTGCCCTTGTTGCCGGTCAGCTCGATGGTGTAGGTCTTCTCGGTCACGTCGATGATGCGGCCGCGGAAGATGTCGGCGGTGCGCTTCATTTCTTCGCGCTCCTTGCCGACCGCGCGCACCTTGATCAGCATCAGCTCGCGCTCGATGTGGGCGCCCTCGGTCAGATCGACCACCTTCACCACTTCGATCAGGCGGTTCAAGTGCTTGGTGATCTGCTCGATGATGTCGTCCGAGCCCGAGGTGACAATGGTCATGCGCGAGAGCGTCGGGTCTTCGGTCGGCGCGACGGTCAAGGTTTCGATGTTGTAGCCGCGGGCCGAGAACAGGCCCACCACGCGCGAGAGCGCGCCGGCTTCGTTTTCCAGGAGTACCGATACGATGTGGCGCATTACAGATCCTCCGAGCCGAGCAGCATTTCGGTCAGCCCCTTGCCCGCCTTGACCATGGGCCAGACGTTTTCGGTTTGATCCGTGATGAAATTCATGAACACCAGCTTATCCTTCATGCCGAAGGCATCGCGCATGGCGCCGTCCACGTCGCGCGGGTCCTCGATCTTCATACCGACGTGGCCGAAAGACTCGGCCAGCATGGTGAAGTCGGGCAGCGAATCCATGTAGGACTCGGAATAGCGCGAACCGTAATCGATCTGCTGCCATTGCCGCACCATGCCGAGGAAGCGGTTGTTCAACAGGATGATCTTCGGCGTCAGGTGATATTGCTTGCAGGTGGCCAGTTCCTGGATGCACATCTGGATCGAGGCTTCGCCGGTGACGCAAGCCACCGTGGCGCCCGGGTTGGCCATTTGCACGCCCATGGCGTAAGGCAGGCCGACACCCATGGTGCCCAGGCCGCCCGAGTTGATCCAGCGGCGCGGCTTCTCGAAGCCATAATATTGCGCGGCCCACATCTGGTGCTGGCCCACGTCGGAAGTGATGAAGGCGTCGCCCTTGGTCACTTCCCACAGTTTTTGCACCACGGCTTGCGGCTTGATGACTTCCTTGGAATCGGCGAATTTGAGGCATTCCCGCTGGCGCCAGCCTTCGATCTGCTTCCACCAGTCGGACAAGGCGGACTTGTTCGGCTTGGCATCGGAAGCGTCGAGCTGCGACAACATCTCGATCAGCACATCCTTGACATTACCGACGATGGGAATATCGACCTTGACGCGCTTGGAGATCGACGACGGGTCGATATCGACATGCACGATCTTGCGCGGAATGCCGGCGAAGTGCTTGGGGTTGCCGATCACGCGGTCGTCGAAGCGGGCGCCGATGGCGATCAGCACGTCGCAGTGCTGCATGGCCATATTGGCTTCATAGGTGCCGTGCATGCCGGGCATGCCGACGAATTGCTCGCTCGAAGCGCGGTAGGCGCCCAGGCCCATCAGCGTATTGGTGCAAGGGAAGCCGAGCTTGTCGACCAGCTTGTTCAACTCGTTGGAGGCATTGGCCAGGATCACGCCGCCGCCGGTATAGATCATCGGACGCTCGGCCGAGAGCAGCAATTGCATGGCCTTGCGGATCTGCCCCGCATGGCCCTTGTCGACCGGCTTGTACGAGCGCATTTCGAGTTCCTTCGGATACTCGAACGTGTGCTTGTGCATGCTGATGTCTTTGGGGATATCGACCAGCACCGGGCCGGGGCGGCCGGTCCTGGCGATATAGAAGGCTTTTTTCATCGTCGCCGCGACGTCGCGGACGTCCTTGACGAGGAAATTGTGCTTGACGCATGGCCGCGTGATGCCGACCGTATCGCATTCCTGGAACGCATCCTGCCCGATGGCGTGCGAAGGCACCTGGCCCGAGATCACCACCATGGGGATCGAATCCATGTAGGCGGTGGCAAGACCGGTGACCGCATTGGTCACACCGGGGCCGGAAGTCACGATGGCGACCCCGACCTTGTTCGAGCTGCGCGAATAGGCGTCGGCCGCATGAATGGCCGCCTGCTCGTGGCGCACGAGGATATGCTGGAATTTGTCTTGATTGAAGATGGCGTCGTAGATATAGAGCACCGCGCCGCCGGGATAGCCGAACACATGTTCGACGCCTTCCTCAGCGAGGCAGCGGACGACTATTTCCGCGCCGGTGAGTTCACCGCTCATTGCAGTTCCTTTCAAGGTCCATAGGAGATTGATCGGATGCTCTTCCCTGACGAAATCGGCTCGTTCGGCGCGACCTGGGCTTCCCTTCTTTGTGCGGTGACACCTATCCGTTACGCAATCGTAGATCCGTTTCAAATAGATGCTGAGCGCTACTCGTTCAGCCGGAGTCTTTGCAGACTAACACGTATATTTCTCGCGCTTGTGGCGCGGGTTGGAGCAAACAGCTAATTAAAGCGCGTTGGTGAAACACGGCTTTGTGTGCCGCATTTACAAACGTGAGTCGCCCTCAAGATGACGAGGGGAACACTAACCTTAATGCGTCGCACCATTTTGGTCAAGTCCAATTTGCAATTTTTCCTTGGAAATCAAGTATTTTTCCCCGAAAATTCCTCGAATCCGCCCACAAGCTCGTGCTTTTTTGCTAGCATGCGCACAGTTTTGCCGAGCGATTGTTACAAGTTACCAATATGTCTCGGCCCGCAGATCAACCTGGAATATCCGGCGCCCTGAAACAGTGCGCTGCATTGCATGGCAACCGATAAAGAACTTTCCGACTTCCTCGAAAACGTCGAACGTCGCGCATTCAAGCAGGCAGTGTATGCCGTGCGCAAGGACGAAGCAGCGCTCGACATCGTGCAGGATGCCATGATCAAGCTGGCGGAAAAGTACGGCGACAAACCTGCCGCCGAACTTCCCATGCTGTTTCAGCGTATCCTGCAGAATACGATCCATGATTTTTTCCGCCGCGAGAAGGTCCGCAATACTTGGGTTACCCTGTTTTCCAGCATGGGCGGCGATGCCGACGACCATGAAGACTTCGACCTGCTCGAGACTTATGAGGCCGAAGAAGGCTCGCAGGAAGCGGAATCGACTGCCGACAAGTTCGAACGGCAGCAGGTTTTGGCTCTGATCGACGATGAGATACAAAAGCTTCCGGCACGTCAACGGGAAGCGTTTCTCATGCGTTACTGGGAAGACATGGACGTAGCCGAAACGGCTGCGGCCATGGGATGCTCGGAGGGTAGCGTAAAAACGCATTGCTCCAGAGCAACTCACGCCTTGGCGCAGGCGTTAAAAGCGAAAGGAATCCAATTATGAACAACGTTCAAGAACTCAACTTCGGATACAAGGTGCGTCACGCACTGAATGAACAACTCGACAATCTTCCGACGTCCACGACCGAACGTTTGGCTTCCGCTCGTCAGAAGGCTCTCGCCCGCAAGAAGAAGGATGCGCCGCTGGCCATCCTGGTTCGTCAAAAAGCCTTGGCCGGCAATAGCGGCGGCACCTTCTCTGAACATGCTTCGTGGTACGCCCGTATCGGTTTCGTGCTGCCCGTGGTGATCCTGGTGCTCGGCTTGATCAGCATCGTACAATATGAGAAACAGCAGCGTATCAACGAAACCGCCGATATCGACACGGCCATGCTGACCGACGATCTGCCCGTATCGGCCTATGCCGATCATGGTTTCAACGCCTACCTCGAGAAGCGAGCCGATTAGCCCATGGTGCCTTTCGCTCGACGACCACAATCCGAAACAACCGCCCGCCCGTCGCGGGCGGCATGCATTTTGGGCATCCTGGCGACAGTGCCGGTGCTGATCGCCTTGTTTTGGTCCTTGCCCTCGCATGCCGCCTCCCCGCAACCTGCACCGCCAGCAAGCGTGCCGGCACCCGCCAAGGCGGAAGTCAGGCCGCTATGGTCGGAATTGACACCCATGCAAAAAGACGTGCTTGGGCCGCTGGCTGCGCAATGGCCGCAATTCGACAGCAATCACAAAGCCAAGTGGCTCGCCATCAGCAACAAATACCCAAGCCTGCCGCCGGAAAAGCAGCAAAAATTCAAGGAAAGCATCGCCGACTGGGCAAAGTTAACACCTGAGCAACATCGCGTGGCACGTGAAAACTATGTGCGTGCCAAGAAGCTCGATGCCGATCAAAAGGCGGAACAATGGCAGCAATACCAGCAATTGCCGGAAGAGCAAAAGAAAAAGCTGGCTGAAGATGCCGCCGCCAAGAAGCGTATCGCCAACCTCCCTTCGCTGCAAGCCAAGTCCAGGACGGTGGAACCGCTGAAGGCACCGAAAAAGCAGGCTGCGCCGCAAGCCGGTGCCCCGAAGCCTGTGCCGAACACGACGCCCGCCGCGCCGGTGCCCGTGGCCAGTCCGCCGGTCCAAGCGCCACCGACGGCACCGGCCGCCACCAAATGAACTGAACAACTTGGAATCTACCGCGCCAGCCAGCCCGCGCAGCTTCGTGGCACCCAAGATCCGCCGCCGCTTGGCGGCCATGCTTTACGAGAGCGTGCTCCTGTTCGGCATTCTGTTCGCGGCGGTTTATCTGTATGAGACACTGCTGCAGTTCCTGAAGAAGGACAACCCGGCGATATACGAGCAGGGGCAAACCTTCTGGGTGTTCGTCGTCCTGGCGGTCTATTTCGTCTGGTGCTGGCTCAAGGGCGGTCAGACCCTGCCGATGAAGACCTGGCATATCCGCGTGGTGCAAAAAGACGGCAGCCCGCTCAGCCCGAAGCGCGCCGTGGCACGCTACCTGTGCGCCTGGCTCATGTTCCTTCCCGGTTCGGCGATCTGGTACTTTTTCATTCCCACCAAGTCCATGTCCATCGTGTTGCCGGGCTTGAATTTCATTTTGTGGATACTGGCTGCACGCTTCGACCGCGAGCGGCAATTCCCGCACGACAAGCTTGCGGGTACGCGGCTGGTGGTCTCGGTCGGCTCGGCTGGCTACCGTACCGCCCCTCCGAGGGCGCCGGGTTGAACGCACATTGCGATTCGAGCATAAGCTCGGCTCTTGCCCCTTCATTGCCCCGCCGATAACTCGTATAGTAGAGCGCATACCAAGGAAATGTATGCCGCGCACGATCCTGATTCCGATTCCCAACCACGACTTCGACCCGAGCGAAGTCGCCGTGCCTTGGAAAATCCTGCGCAACGCAGGCCACCGCGTCCTATTCGCGACGCCTGACGGCAGACAAGGCTTTCCAGACCCCATCATGCTGTCCGGGGTCGGTCTCGATCCCTGGGGCTGGATTCCGGGGTTGAAGAAGCTGCGAGTGATCGGTTTGATGTTGCGTGCCGACGCCAATGCACGCGCGGCTTATGGCGAGCTTGAGCGCGACGGCGACTTCCGTGCGCCGAAGCCCTATGCCGCGCTGCGCGTCGACGATTACGATGCGCTGCTCTTGCCAGGCGGGCATGCAAAAAAAGTGCGGCCTTATCTGGAAGACGCGACGTTGCAAGCTTTCGTTGCCGACTTCTTCGACAGCGGGAAACCCGTGGCGGCCGTATGCCATGGCGTGGTGCTGGCGGCGCGCTCGATTTCGAAAACCACGGGCAAGTCGGTGCTGTACGGGCGCAAGACCACGGCGCTGACCTGGAAGCTGGAAAAAAGCGCCTGGGATCTGACGCGTTTTCTGGCGCGCTTCTGGGACCCGGATTATTATCGCACCTACCGCGAATCGAAGAGCGAGCCGGCCGGCTACTGGGGCGTGGAGCAGGAAATCAAGCGCGCCCTCGCCTCGCCCGCCGATTTCCTCGACGTGCCGGCAGACGCCCCCGACCATTTCAAGAAAACCAGCGGCATGGTGCGCGACACGTTGAACGACTCTCGTCCGGCCTGGACCGTGCGCGACGGCCACTATCTTTCGGCGCGTTGGCCCGGCGACGTGCATACTTTCGCCCAACAATTCGCCGCCATGCTGGCCGAAAACCCGATACAGGAGAGACCATGATCAAGGGATTGCGTACCGTCATCTACCCTGCCCCCGATTTGCAGGCCGCCAAGCTCTGGTATGAAAAAGCGCTGGAGCGCGCGCCTTATTTCGATCAGCCGTTCTATGTCGGTTTCGCGGTCGGCGGCTTCGAGCTGGGCTTGGCGCCCGATGCCAAGCCGGGCATCGCCGGCGCGCAGGCGCAGTGGGGCGTGGCCGATGCCGATGTGGCCTACACGCGCCTGCTGGAATTGGGCGCTACCTCATTGGAAGCTGTAACCGAAGTCGGCGGCGGCATACGTGTCGCCGCGGTGCAGGACCCTTTCGGCAACCGCTTCGGCATCATCGAAAACCCGCACTTCAAGCCTGAGGACGTGGAGTAATCACCAAGTCATCGCAGGAATCGAATGGACGCGCAACAACTGGCCAAGCTGGTCGAGCTTGAAATGCCTTATGGCAAATACAAGGGCAGGCTGCTGGCCGACCTGCCGGGGCACTATCTCGGCTGGTTCGCGCGCGAGGGCTTTCCCAAGGGTGAACTGGGCGGCTTGCTGGCATTGATGTACGAGTTGGATCACAATGCCTTGCGCCATTTGCTCGACCCTTTGCGCAAGACGCGCCCGCCGCAATAGGGCGGCGCCGGCGGCAGACAGCCAGCGTGCTCATGTGGCTCTGGGTATAATCGGCTATTTGCTTCACACCGATTATCGCCATGTTCACCCCTGCATCACGCAGCAGCACTCCCGACTACCCTCTGCTGGCACGCCAGCTCCAGAGCATCCTCGAAGACGAGCGCGACTTGACGGCCAATACCGCACAATTCTCGGCCTTCGTCTACGATACCGTGGCCGATTTGAATTGGGCCGGTTTCTATCTCGCCCGCCCGGCGAAAAAAGGCGGTTCCGGCGAACAGGAATTGCTGGTCGGCCCGTTTCAGGGCAAGGTGGCTTGCGCACGCATCGCTTTCGGCAAAGGCGTGTGCGGTACCTCGGCGGCGGAGCGCCGTACCGTGCTCGTGCCCGATGTGCACGACTTCCCCGGCCACATTGCCTGCGATTCGGCCTCGAATTCGGAAATCGTGATGCCCGTCATCAAGAATGGCACGCTGTATGGCGTATTCGACATCGACAGCCCGAGCCTGAACCGCTTCAGCGAAGCCGATCGCGAAGGCCTGGAAAGTCTGCTTGCCGTGTTCGTTGCAGCGACGGATTTTTCCTGAGCTTGACGTAGCGCGCTCAATCGCCGATCAAGCGTGCTTCCAGTGATTCAGCCCAGCGCCGCCAGCACCGCCCCGGCGATCTTTTGCGCACCGATCACGTTGGGGTGGCCGACCGAGGCGACATAGCACACGCGGCGCCGGACCAGATCGGTTTCGTCGCGATTGCACAGCGCCTGACGCTCGGCGACGAACGGGTCTTCCGCTTGCAGGTTCCTGTCGATGCCGAAAATCCAGGAATCGGCGGCAAACATGGAATTTTGCGGGCCGAACGGCGGCAGCACGAACACGATGCGCTTGGCGCCCAGGCCCTGGTTGACTTCATCGGCGGCGCGGCGCAGATTGACGGCCGATTGTTCGGCAAAGAAGGCGTGTTGGGAGAAAATCTTGTCCAGCACTACGTCGCCCAGTTTCTCCAGGAAATCGACCAGGCGGATACCGTGCAAGCCGCATACGTGCTGCGTCAGTTCGCGGTCGCTAAATTCGGAAAGGATCTGGTAGTAGCCGAGCAACACAATGCGCGTGCGCGGATTGCCGAACCTGGCCGCGATGGCGCCGAGCAAGGCCAGCATATCGCTGTAGCAGTGCTTGACGATACGCTCTTGCAGGTCGTCGCGATCGAGCAAGGGGTTGTCGAGGATGAAGGAATTGACGTCGTTGATGCCGCCGTCGACGATGACGTAATCGACGTCGTCCGTCGTGCCCTGGTAGTTGGCGCACTGCTGCAGGATGGTCGGGTAGGAATCGGGCACTTCGCCGTCGAGCGCGGGCTTGACGATGGTGCTGCCTGCGCCGATGGTGGCCCCCGAGTGGGCGCATGCTATCAGGGTAGCAGGCGTCGGGTCCTTGCCCGCCAGCGCGCGATAGACTTGCCAGGTGAATTTCTGTTGCGGATACAAACCCTGACCCCAGACTATGGAGTCGCCGAACGTGACGATTTTCATGCGCTGGCTTCCTGAAAGAAAGTGATGAACGGCCAAACGCATGATTATGCAGAAATCGGCGCAATTTGCCAGCTGTCATTTCCGACGCCCCCATGCCCGACGCAAGCCGAAAACTAAGCCGCGGCATTCATCGGCTGCCGCACGGGCAGCCAGACTCGGAAAGTACTGCCCATGCGCTCCTTGCTCTCGACCTCAATCCTGCCATGGTGCTTCTTGACCGCGGCGAAGGCCAGTGAGAGGCCAAGGCCGGCGCCGGTGCCGTTGGGGCGGGTGCTGTAGAAGGGATCGAAGATGCGGCCTAGCTTGTCGGCGGCGATACCGACCCCATTGTCGGCAATACTGACCCAGATGTCGCCATTGCTGCTGCCGACCGAGACCTTGATCGTGCCCTGTTCGGGAATGGCCTGCGCCGCATTCAGCAACAGATTCATGAATACTTGCATCAGGTCGGCCGGGCGGCATTCTATGGCCGGCACGTCCGCATAGTCTTTCTCGATCTCGGCCTTGGCGCCGATTTCGCTCTCCAGCAGCACCAGCGTGTTGTCGAGCATGCGTGTCACCGGCCCGATTTGCCAGCAGGCTTCGCCCATGCAGGCGAGATCGTCGAAGGCCTCGCCGAATTGCTCGATGCGTTCGAGGTCGCGCTGCGAATCACGCACCACTTGCAGCACGCCGCACTCGAGCATCGTCAGTTCAGCGCCGCGGCCAGGTGCCGTAACTGTCAGGGCTTCAATTAATTCGCTCTGGCGCGCGATGCACTGCTCCATCTGCCGTAAGTGATCCTTCAAGGCCTGTACCGGCGACTTGATCTGTTGCGCGGCATTGGCGGCCAACAGGCCGATCGAAGCCATCCTGGTGGCGTGCAGCAATTGGATCTTGGCGGTCTCGAGACGCTTGTAGACGCTTTTCAATTCGTCGTGCGCTTCCTGCAGCGTGCTCTCGGCTATCTGGCGCACCGAAACTTCCTGCTGCAGCTTCTGGTTTTGCTGGTCCAGGCGCTGCTGGGTGGTGCGCAGGGCAACGTGGACAACGACGCGCGCCAGCATTTCTTCCATCGCGAGCGGCTTGGTCACGTAATCGACGCCGCCCGCCTTGAAGCCTTCGAGCTTGCTGGCCGTGTCGGCCAGCGCCGTCATGAAAATGATCGGAATGTCGCGCGTGGCGATGATGCTCTTCAACTGGCGCGTGGCCTCGAAGCCGTCCATGCCGGGCATCATGACATCCATCAGGATCAGGTCGGGCTTGATGAAAACGGCGCGCTGTATGCCTTCCTTGCCGTCCTGCGCCACGACAACGCGGAAGCCGTTCTCCTCGAGGAATTCGACGACGACACCGAGATTGGTCGGGGTATCGTCGACGATCAACACGGTCGGTTTGTCCTGGTCACTCATCGCACTTCTCCGGCGTGGGTAAGATGGGACTGACTACGGCACCATCATATTGCAACCAGTGCGTTTTTGTGTGCCTGAAATCGGACACTTTCGCCTATTTTTATCATGTTTGACAAAGTGGTATCGAGAATCGTTCGCCGCGCGCGCCATGGCTCGGATTCTCGTGGTTCTTGTGGTCGTATCGCCAAGCTTCGTGAAAAATTCTTTTGAGAAATCAGGATTCTGTCGTATCGTGATTTCGGTCTTCAATTTTTTGAAGCACATGCCGTAGTTGAGTCACACCATGCAGATCAGAACCATCCTATTTGGCAAACAGGCAATCGCGGCCCAGCTGCTCATGCTCGGCCTCGCCTGTTTGGCATTCCAGCAACGCGCGCGGGCTACCGATATCTATCGCACCTACGACGCCGCAACCAAGAGTCATATCTACTCGGACCATCCGGTCAACCGCAGTTCCCAGGTTTTCGCCAGGTTCGACGGGCGCACACTCTGGCCGCGCTCAGGCGGCGGGCCGGTGTCGCTGGCCGAGTTGCGTGCGCGGCGCACTGAGCTGGAACCGCTGGTGCAACGCGTGGCGGCGGCCAACGGCGTGCATCCTGCCTTGCTCAAGGCGGTGATCGAAGTCGAATCCGGCTTCAATTCCAAGGCGCTATCGTCCAAGGGCGCCATCGGCTTGATGCAGGTGATGCCGGGCACAGCCGCACGCTACGGAAGTTACGACCTCTACTCCCCCGAAGAAAACCTGGCCGTGGGTGCGCGCTATCTGCACGACCTGATCGTCATGTTCAAGGGCGACCTGCGATTGGCGGTGGCGGCCTACAATGCCGGCGAAAATGCCGTGCTGAAGAATGGCGGGCGGATTCCTCCCTATGCCGAAACGCAGCAATACGTACCCATGGTGATGGACCGATACAGCCGCTTCCAGGCGCACCCGAGCTAGACCACAATCTGGACTACAATTGCTCTCTCATTATCGGGAGAGCAACACATGGAACGCGGACGCGTCGTCATCGAGACGATAGACAGTAGGGTATTGCAAGGCAATGCCATGGGCGATCCCAAACGGCGAGAGCTGCCGGTCTACCTTCCGCCCGGCTACGACAGCGATCCCGGGCGACGCTATCCGAGCGCTTACGTGCTGGCCGGCTTCACCGGGCGCGGCCTGAACCTCTTGAACGACGCCTGGGGCGACGAAACGCTGCCGCAACGGCTGGACAGGCTGATCAACAGCGGCCGCATGCAGCCCATGATCGTGGCGATGCCGGATTGCCGCACCCGGCTGGGCGGCAGCCAATACATCAATTCGAGCGCCACCGGACGCTACGAGGATTACCTGATCGAGGAATTGATACCCTTCGTCGATGCCTGCTTCCGCACGCGCGCCGACCGTGCCCAGCGTGCCGTCCTGGGAAAGAGTTCGGGCGGCTATGGAGCGATCATCCAGGCCATGCGCCACCCGGAAGTGTTCGGCCTGGCCGCTTCGCATAGCGGCGACTTGTATTTCGACTGGTGCTACAAGCCCGACTTCGTCACCGTGGCGGCCAACCTGGCGCGCTACGGTGGCTTGAAGAAATTTTGCGATAACGTGCTCACGATACGGCCGCGCAATGCGGTGTTCCACGTGATTCAGAACGCGGTGGCCATGGCCTCCTGTTATTCGCATGGCCTCCTGTTATTCGCCCAATCCGGCTGCGCCTGCCGGCTTCGACCTGCCGTTCGACGAATACGACGCCGAGATGCAGGAGGAGGTCTGGCAGCGCTGGCAGCGATGGGACCCGGTGCACCTGGTCGAACGTCATACCGCAGCCCTCAAGTCGCTGAAACTGCTCTACCTCGACGTGGGCGTCGCCGATGAATTCAACCTGCAATTCGGCGCGCGCATCTTTTGCAAGCACCTGCGCTCCCAAGGCATCGCCCACCGCTACGAAGAGTTCGACGACAGCCACCTGAATATTCCCTACCGCTACGATCATTCGTTCGCGGCGATTTCCGAGGCAATAGGATGATCAAACCTTGGCCGCGGCCGTCACCCCCATGATGCTCCCCGCATTCATGCTATCGACCATGGAAGTCGGGATCAGGATCGTAGTGCCGCGTTCCTTGGTGGTTTCATAGATGATGTTCATGGCGCGCAATTGCATGGCGGCCGGGTTGCTGGCATAGACGTCGGCCGCTTCGCGGAACTTCTGCGCCACCTCCACCTCGGCCGAACCGAGGATGACGCGCGCTTCCTTTTCGCGCTCGGCCTGGGCCTGGCGGCTCATGGCATCCTGCAATTGCTCGGGAATGGCCACGTCGCGGATTTCGACCGACAGCGCCGACACGCCCCACTCCGCCGTCTTGCGGCCGATCTCTTCGGTCAGGAGCTTGTCGGAAGCCTTGCGGTCCGACAGCAGCGCGGTCAGCAGCGACGAGCCTATCATTTCGCGCAGCGAAGTCTGGGCCACGCGCAGGATGGCGTCGCGGTAATCGGTGATTTCAAGCGCGGCGCGCTTGGCGTCATGCACCTGCCAGAACAGGATGGCGTCGACGTTGGCCGGCACCGTATCGCGCGTGAGCGCCGCTTCGGCGTTGAAGCCGGTGACCTGGATGCGCTGGTCGACCCAGGTCGAGACTTCATCGATGAAGGGCACGATGAAAAACAGGCCCGGTCCTTCGATGGCATGCAGTTTGCCGAAGCGCAGCACCACGGCTTTTTCCCATTGCTGCGCCATCAGCAGCGCGATCGGTACGAGGAAGGCCAGCAGGAAGACCGCCACCGGAATCACATAGCCGATGAGGATGCCGGATTCGTGGCCCAGCGCGCCGGTCAGCAAGCCAGCCAGGAACAACAAGGCCGACAAGACGGCGGCCGGTGCGTTTTTGCCTTTGCGATTCATTTTTTGCCTCTTCTGGTAGTGACACTCAATATGCGGTTTGCCAATTCCGCCGGGTCGATCCCGGCCGCGGTGGCGATAGCGATGGTTTCGTGCGCCATGCTGTCGATGCGCCCTTCCTTGTCGGCGACATTTTCCGGCGGTGGATGCTGCGCCACGTAAGTGCCGCGTGCGCGTACGATGTCGATGAAGCCGCCGCGCTCCAGGTCGTCATAGGCGTGGCGTATCGTATTCAGGTCGACAGACAATTCGACAGCCAGTTCGCGCATTGTGGGCATCTGTTCGCCGGGCTTCAAGGCCCCGGAACCGATGGCGCGCAGCAATTGCTCGCGGATTTGCACATAGCGCGGCACGCCGTTGTCTTCGATGCGGATGGACAGGTTCATTTGACGGGTCTGTATGCAAACATGCATACAGACTAGTATATGAGTCAAAAAGATCAAGAAAAATCGAAAGCCGCAGACTCCGCCAGGAGCAAAGCGGGCCGATTCCGAACGGCAGACATGGGGCTGAAAACATATTTCCGGCCAATTTCCGTTGCTATAATAAAAACCACAAAGCGTGCAATAACAATGTCATCAACCAGGGGGAACACAACATGGCAACACAGCCGAAGATCAATCCATATCAGGCGCCGCAAGTCAATCTCGCCAACGACTACGCAGACAATCAGGACTCGTACTGGCGCGACGGCAAAATTCTGGTGCTGAAACGGGAGGGTCAGTTGCCGCCCCGCTGCATCAAGTGCAATGCCGATGCCCAAATGCCGATGCGCCGCAAGTCGCTCAGTTGGCACCATCCCGGCTGGTATTGCCTGCTTCTGCTCAACCTGATCATCTATGCGATCGTCGCCACCCTTGCCAGAAAGCGGGCGAAGATCGAGTTCGGCCTGTGCGAAGAACACGCCGCCAAGAGACGCAAGGTCATCATCGCATCCTGGGCGATATTCCTGGCCTCGGCCGGCACCGCCTTCCTGCTCGGACAAAAGATGGAAGACCCGGGCATCCCGGCAGCGATTGCCATCGCCGGTCTCCTGATCGCGCTGATTGTCGCCATAGTCGGCGCGCGCACCGTGTACGCCAAGAGGATCGACGACCGGGAAATCCGCCTCGCCGGCTGCGGCGAACCCTTCCTCGATGGCGCGACGCGAAGCATGAAGCTTTAAGCGCCATGGCAAAACCCATCCTGATCGTCGAGGACGAACCGGCCATTGCCGACGGCATTGCCTATGCCTTGCGCACGGAGGGATTTGCGCCGAAACACGTGACGCTGGGCGAATCCGCTTTGGCCGCCCTGCGCGGCGAGCCGTTCGAACTCGCCATTCTCGACGTCGGCCTGCCCGACGTCAGCGGCTTCGAAGTGTGCCGCCGGCTGCGCCGGTTTTCCGAAGTGCCGGTGATCTTCCTCACTGCGCGCAACGACGAGATCGACCGCGTAGTGGGGCTGGAGATCGGCGCGGACGACTACGTGACCAAGCCCTTCTCCCCGCGTGAACTGGTGGCGCGCGTACGCGTGATTCTGCGCCGGCTGGAAAAAGCGGCAGGCAACGGCACAGCCGGCGCAAAGACCCCCGCGGCATTCGACTTGCGCAGCAAGGAAGCGCGCATCGCCTACCGCGGCATCCTGCTCGATTTGACGCGCTACGAATACCTGCTCCTGAAGACCCTGCTCGAACACCCCGGCCACGTGCTGTCGCGCGCGCAATTGATGGACCGCGTGTGGCAAGACGCCGAAGACACGCTCGAGCGCACGGTCGATGCCCACATCAAGTCTCTGCGCGCCAAGCTGCGCGCGATCGATGCCGCGGCCGATCCGATCCAGACCCATCGCGGCATGGGTTACAGCATCAATCCGGCGTAAAGCCAGCCGCATGAAAATCGGCCTGCGCATCCTGCTCGGCTACTTCGCGGTGGTCGGCCTGGCAGGCTGGTTCCTGCTGAACGTGTTCGTGGAGGAAGTCAAGCCGGGCGTACGCGATACGCTGGAAGACACGCTGGTGGACAGCGCCAACCTGCTGGCGCGCATTGCCGCGCCGGATCTCAAAGCGGGAATGCTGAACCGGTCGGCCATGGCGTACGGTCTGGCCGACAGCACGCCTGCCGCCCTGCCCGCCCTGATCAGCGGCATGCGCAAGAAGTCGCTCGACATGCGCGTCACGGTGACCGACGACAAGGGCATCGTCGTATTCGACTCATCAGGCCAGGATGTCGGGCGCGACTATTCTCAGTGGAACGACGTCTACCGCACGTTGCACGGCCAGTACGGCGCGCGCAGCACGCGCACCGATCCCGACGATCCCATGACGTCGGTGATGCACGTGGCCGCGCCCATCGTTGCCGACGGCAAACTGATCGGCGCGCTTTCCGTAGCCAAGCCGGTAATCACGGTCGAACCCTTCGTCAAGCGCAGCCAGCGCAAGATCCTGCAGCGCGGCGGCGTCTTGATGCTGGCCTCGCTCTTGATCGGCATCGGCTTTTCCTGGTGGCTCTCGCGTGAACTGGGCAAGCTGCAAGACTATGCCGCCGGTGTCGAAGCCGGCCGCAAGACCGCCCTGCCCGCGCTGGGCAACAATGAAATCGGCGCGCTCGGGCGTGCGCTCGAAGCGATGCGCAACAAGCTCGAAGGCAAAGAATATGTCGAAGAGCTGATGCACACCCTGGCGCATGAGCTGAAAAGCCCGATCGCCGCGATCCGCGCCTCGGCCGAATTGCTCGATGAAAATTTGCCGCAGGCTGACCGCGCACGCTTCCTCGGCAATATCCTGGAGCAAAATCGGCGCCAGCAGCAGTTGATCGAGAAGCTTCTGGCCCTGGTGGCGGTGGAAAAGCAACAGGCCATCGCACCGGGCAGCGTGGCCGTCTCCCGGCTGGCCGCACAGGTTGCCGACGACTTTGGCGCCAAGCTGGCCGGCAAGCGCATCAAACTGGACACCAGGCTCGACGAATGCGACATACCGGGAGATGCGCTGCTGCTGCGCCAGGCATTGGGCAACCTGCTCGACAACGCCATCGACTTCTCGCCGCCGGACAGCACGATCAGGATCGATGGACGCACGGCAGGCCATCGCCTGGCGCTCTCGGTGTCGGACCAGGGCACAGGCATACCGGACTATGCCGAGATACGCCTGTTCGAACGTTTCTATTCCCTGCCCCGTCCCGACGGGTTCAAGAGCACCGGGCTGGGCCTGCCCTTCGTGCGCGAAGTCGCGGCGCTGCATCGCGGCGGCATCACGCTCGCCAACCTGCCCACGGGCGGCGCCTGCGCCACCCTGGAACTGCCGCTTGCGCTGCCTCTCGTGGGCTAGTTCAGCTAGTCTTTCACCGGCTGGCCGCTTTCCTCATCGAGGATCAGCTTGCCGGCCTTGGGCTTTTTCCAGTCAAGCATATTATCCAGCGGGCCGGCCAGCGCGTCGAACGAGCCCGTGATGCGCTTGCCGTGCAGCCAATTGTCCTCGATGAAGCGCAGGATGGAAGTCTGGTCGATCAGCGTATGGTCGACGTGGTTGACCCGCGCATAGGGGGAAACGACGAGGAAAGGCAGGCGCGGGCCGTAGCCGCAGCGGCCCTGCGCATCGGGTTTGCCGTCGTATCCCGGCAACGCCTGCGCGGCCAGCGGGCGGCCCTGCTGTGTGCCCTTTTCGCACGAGCCTGCGCCGTTCAGCATGTCACCCATGCCGGCAACGGTGACGCCGTTGCTTTTCACCGCGCTCGACGCATCGGGCTTAAGCCGCGAAGGATTGACGATGGGGCTCATCTGATGGTCGTACCAGCCGTCGGAGTCGTCATAGGCGATGATGACGAGCGTATGCGCCCATTCGGGGCGGCGCTGCAGGAAATTGAGCGCATGGACCACGAAGGCTTGTTCGTCGAGCGGATTGGAATAGCCGGCGTGGCCATCCTGGTAGGCCGGTGCCTTGAGATAGCTCACGGCCGGGAAATTGCCGGCCGAGACGGCGTCGAAGAAATCGTGGATGTCATATTGATGGTTGGCCGGGTCGGCCGTCTTGCCGTCTTCCTGCAGGCTGTGGCCGATGGCGGCGACGCTGGATGGCCGTGCGTGGCTCAGATTGCGCGTGCCGGCGGAATACTGGAACGGCTCGTGGTGCGGGATGTAATCCAGCACCATTTGTCCAGTCGCAGCCGAGCGCGTGGCGCGCTTGCAGCCCGTGCTGCCGTCGGCATTGATCATGGTGAGATCGAAGCCGCCCTGGAAAAAGCCCCAGGTGATGCCGGCTTCGTTCAACATGTCCCCGATGTTCTTGCCGCCGACTTCGATCGCGCCGCGCGTGGAGCAGACATCGCCCAGCGGTTGCGGATCGCTCACCGTCGTGATGCCGCCGTTGCCGTCCGACGTGATTTCGCCATCGAGGTTGCTGCCGCCCTTCTTGCCCGCCTTGGCATTGGTTGCGATGACCCCGTTGTTCTGGCCGGAGATCAGGTTTTGCGCGCCGATGTAGGACGGTCCGAACGTAGTGCCGAACGCGTTGTCGTTCATGGCATAGTGCTGGGCATAGTTCCAGTACGCGGTGACGGTATTGCCGTCGAAATAGCCGAGCACGAGTCCCGGCGTATTCAAGGGCGGGCTGGCCTTGGCATTGCCGTTGCCGGTCGCCTTGGGAAACAGGTCCATCGCGCCGTCGTGGAAGGCGGCCTGCTCGGCGATATAGTCGTGATGCTGGTCGGCTGTGGCGGCCTGTGTACGGTCGAGTCGGAAGGGGTTGATCGCATCGGCGCCATTGTCCGCGTTGCGCGCGGTCGGGTTGGCATGCAGCAGATCGACGCCCGACA
The DNA here is from genome assembly GCA_036384915.1 of Burkholderiaceae bacterium. Taxonomy (GTDB): domain Bacteria; phylum Pseudomonadota; class Gammaproteobacteria; order Burkholderiales; family Burkholderiaceae_D; genus PKWO01. The sequence goes on along the minus strand of DASVLJ010000044.1, from coordinate 203,421 downwards.
AGGGTGCGAAGGATTTTTCCACGTCCAGCGGCGTGGCCAGGCTATTGACCGCCGGCGTGCCGGGCAAGGCATGGAAGGCCGGTTCGCCGTCCGGATTGGCGGCCACGGGATAGGTGGCGAAGTAATGGTCGAACGAGACGTTTTCCTGGAAGATCACGACCACGTGCTCGATCGGCGTGGCCGTGGCGCTCTTGGGATGCTTGTTCGCCGCGCTTGCGCCGGCGCACATCAAAGACAAGGCTGCGAGCGCCAGTGTTCGTTTTCGGCAATGCCTGGGTTGCTGGTGCATTGGGGGATATCCTTTTCTCTTCGGGCCGCGCCGACGGCGGGCTTTATTCGTGATAGTGCGGCATCAGGGACTTGGTCAGGCCATCGCGCTGCTCGGCGATGAAAGACCACATTTTTTCCGCCACCTCCGGGTGCGTGGCATAGAACTTGTGCGAAAACGCCAGGTAGTAGTTCTTGGTCGAGAGCGGTACGGGCAATTTTTCGATTTCATCTTCCATGTGCATCTGCTTGATGACCGGATCGGCAATATGCTCCTGCATGGCATAGGCGCCAATGCGGCCCAGCCGCAGTTTACCGAGATTTTGCTCGGCGGTCTGCACCTCTTCGAGCTTGACGTTGTATTTGAAGAGCAGGTCGGCGATCGAAAAGCCCAGGTTGATGCCAATGGTGGCGTTGTCCGGATTCGACAGCGTGACGCCATCCCAATTGATCCTGCCGCCCTTGCGGCGGTACAGGTAATAGCTGAAGGTGGCCAGCCGCCGCGAAGCATCGGGCTGCCCCCCCTTCATCGGATAAACCATCGAGGCGCCGCGTTCGGTGTCGTAGGAAAACAGGATGGCGCCATCGATTTCGCCGGTTTCGGTCGAACGCAATACGCGCAAATTGGCAAGTCGGCTCAGATGTACCTTGCAGCCGGCCTCGGCCGCCGCAAGGCTGACGATTTCTACCGCCACGCCCGGTCGCTCCGGCGAGAACTTGCTCTTGCTTTCGAGGAAAGGCTCCGAAGGATGCTCGGCGTAGGCCAGCGAAATTTCACACGGGGGCGCGGCCGCCGCAGCGGCGGCGCAAAAAAACCAGACCGCAAGAATCAATAGGCGTTGCATCGTGTCAGGCAAGGCAGGGTTGATAAGGTCTGGCTATTGAGAATAGCACTCATTTTTTTCACCGGGATGAATTACCGGCGGTACTTTCATGCTAGCACGCGAATCGCTACGCGGACGTGGAAAAGCTGCAACGGATAGCCGAATCCCGCTTCACGCAAAACGCATCGCCTCTTCACATTGCCGGAATAGAGTGGCTGGCTTCAACCACCCCGGAAGGATGCCCATGATGATATTTTCTCTGTTAAAACGGTTTGCCCAGGCTGAAGCGATGGCCATCGCGTTCTTTCTTGCACTGGAGGGGCTGGCCTATAGTGGCATTAGAGTGGTACGGCATTTCGATCCCGGCGCAGGGGATGCCTATCTGGTCAATATCGACTTCTTTTGGAAGCTGATGGCGCTGTCGGGCATAATCGCCACCGTCGTGCTGGGCGGGCCGTGCTACCTGCTCTGCGCGCGCTTCATGTCGTCCCAGCGCTTGCCGTACTGGATAGCCGGCGCCGTTATTGCCATCGGCGGCGGCCTGCTTTTTGCGATCGTTCTTGGCAACGCGCTCGGCAGTGATTGCTAGCGCAACTCCTTGCATATCACCAGCTTCAAGCCGGACCAGGTTTCGTCAACTCCGAAAACTAACTCTCGGAATGGTCCGGGGAATCCAAGAGGATCAAGATTTAGGCGCAACCCATACTCAATCCGAAATATGGCGGTGCCCTTTCGGCACCCGAGTGTCAGCACCAATCGAATTTCTCCCCTTTTCCTAGCGGCGTACCGGAATATCCTGCCGGACTACTTGCCATGGCTACCCCCTGTTTGCCTATGCCACCTGGGCCAGCAGGCGCCGCGCGCAAGCCTTGACCGCATCGTTCAAGGCCGCCGGCTCGAATACGGTAAAGCCAAACGGCAAGGCAGCGAGCTGGCGCGCGAACCAGTCCAGGTCTTCCGACTGGTTGCGGATGAGTACACCGTCGTCGCGCTGTTCCAGCACGCCGATGGCTTCACGCAGGTGGGCCCGCGCGGTATGCAGATCGGTCTTGAGCAACACCTCGACGCGATGCGCGCGCGGCAGTGTGGCGATCGCGTGCGCCAGATGGGCCATGGAATCAAAATGCTCCGGACGCGCAAAACTTTGCGGCAGCGGCACGGCGGAGAGAATCCGGTCCAAACGGAAGGTGCGCACGCCGCCGCGCAAATGGCACATGCCGGCCACATACCAGCGCCCGCCGCGATGAACCAGGCCATAAGGATCGAAGCGCCTTTCGCTATCCTCGCCCTGACCGCTGCGGTAGGCCAGGCGCACGCGCTGGCGCTTCTGTGCTGCGGCCGAAAGCACGATCAGCGCTGCATTGTCCGGCGCAACGTCGGTCACCGACAAGTCGAGCTGCACCGTTTCGCCGACGGCGCGCACCCTCTCTTTCAAGGTCCCCGGCATGACCCGTTCAAGCTTGGCCTGGGCGCTGGCGACGGCTGGTGCCGCCTCGGCCATGCCCAGGCTACGCGCCGCGAGCAAACCGAGCGAGAGCGCCAGGGTTTCATCTTCCGTGAACATCATGGGCGGCAGCTTGAAACCCGGCACCAGCGCATAACCGCCATCGCGCCCGCGCTGCGCCACGATGGGAATGCCCATCTCTTCCAAGGCCGCCACGTAGCGGCGCAACGTACGGCGGTCGACGCCCAGGCGCTCGGCCAGATGGGCACCGCCGACAGTGCCATGCGCCTGAAGCAATTCCAGCACAGCGAGAACGCGAGTTGCGGGACGGGACACAGCGTCAACCAGAGTTGTAATTAGGGCTAATTATGCCCTAAATGGTGATTATCTTATCGACTCCACCTACCCCACTTGGAGAACATGATGGATGCACGCAACAAGACATTGGAACAGGCTGCGAAGGATTTCGATTTCATTCACGGCATATGGAATGTGCATAATCGTCGCCTGCGCCAGCGCCTGGCCGGCTGCCAGGAATGGGAAGAATTCGATGCCGTCAACACGGGGCGCCCGCTGTTGCGCGGCGCCGGCAACGAAGATGAATTCGTCACCGATTACGCCGGCGGCATCACAGGTATGAGCTTCCGTTTTCTCAACCCCAAGACCAGGCAATGGTCAATTTATTGGGCCAGCAGCCGCCACGGCGTGCTGGAGCCGCCTGTAACCGGCGGCTTCGATGGCAGCACCGGCATTTTCTCCGGCGCGGATAGCTTGGACGGCCGCGCCATCCTGGTACGCTTCATCTGGTCGCGCACGAACACGGAAAATCCGCGCTGGGAGCAGGCATTTTCCGGAGACGGCGGGCACACCTGGGAAACCAACTGGATCATGGATTTCACGCGCCCCGCTTAAGCCTACCAAGAGAGCATGCAAAAAAAAGCCCGCGCAATTTAGGCGGGCTGCAATCCTATCCCAAAGGATGGAGGAGACAATTCCATTATAGTGCGGCGCAAAATTTTGTACAGGGTGAAAATTCACTTCTTTGTGAAGAATTGTAAGTTTGCGCTACGCACTTGCCAATCACGACATCCCTTCCTCATAACAGTTCCAGGTCTTGCAATACCGGCTTCAATGCCTCGCGCATGGCCGGCGTTGCGGCCTGCATGGGGGCGCGCAGCTCATCGCTCATTTTGCCCAGCAGGGACAATGCAGCCTTGAGCGGACCGGGGTTCGGCTCGCGGAACAGCAACCGGATCATCGGGAGCAAGCGGTAGAAGATGGCGCGCGCCTCGTCCAGTTTGCCCTCCTTGACCAGGGTCGGAAGCTGCGCCCACAGGTCCGCCCGGATATGCGCCGCCGCCGCGATCGCGCCGGGGCCGCCCAGTGCCAGATTGACCAGCGTCTGCTGGTCTTCGCCGGTCATGACGGCGAGCTTGCCGTCGGCGATCAATTGCATGGTCAGGCCGAGGTCGCCGCCGCAATCCTTGATTGCAGTCACACGCTCGTGCGCCGCGATGGCGCGCAGCGTTCCCAGTTCCATCGACACGGCGCTGCGGTAGGGGATGTTGTACACGAAGATAGGTGCCGTCGAGGCATCGGCGATGGCATGAAAATAGGACACCAGCCCTGCCTGCGACGGCCGGATGTAATACGGTGCCGGGACCAGCACACCGGCCACGGGGCGCTCGCAGACGCGCTTCAAGCGCGCCAGGGCCGCAGCCTGATTATTGTCCGACAGCCCCATGGCCACCTTGCCGGCCGGCGCTGTCTCGAGCACGGCATCGAGCACGGCCAGTTGTTCCTCGTCGCTCATGGTGGCCGGCTCGCCCGTGGTGCCGCAGACGATCAGGCCGGAGATGCCCGCGTCCATCAATTCCTTCGCGGTGCGTTTCAGGGCCGGAAAATCGACTTGCCCGTTGCGAAAAGGGGTGACGAGAGGGACCCAGATGCCTTCTATGCTCATTGTTCAAATACTCCTGATGATGACCGACCAGTCACCGTCTTGAGGGATACACGATAGGGGGTATTACGAAGAGGCTGGTTTCGACCTGCGCGCTTTGTCCCATCGGCCCACTTGACGGGACAGCGCGCCCCGGTCAAATGAGCGGCTGTTTTTTGCATTTTTCCGCACCGGCGGCGCGGCACAATACCGGGCTGGTTCGGCCCTGGCTGCGCTGTACGTCGGTGAAGAAGGAATTCATGAAACGAAGGCGGTGATACGCGTTGCTGCAATTAATCAGAGATCATGATTGTATGCCAACTTGCGGACACAGCCGCCGTCGCACAATAAAAAAACCCGCAACGGTCACGATGCGGGTTTCCTGTCTCCTCGCCTCAGGCAATGGATTTTTCTGACGCTTATGTTGGCCGATTTTCATCGGACTGTCATTTTGCGCCGCACAACGCACCTTCCGGATAAAAAAACGCCCGCATCACATAGTGAAGCGGGCGAAATCCAATCCTTGGAGGATGGAGGAGACATAATCATTATAGTGCATTGCACAAATTTTTGCCTGAACCGACATTCCTTATCAAGCAGCGACGATACCGGCCGAGATTCACAGCGGAAATTTAACATTTCCCGTTTGCCGAGGCAGAAAGTCAATGATCGTCGCCGGAAAAAATAACGACAACGCATTTATTTTCGCACTTTCCAGCAGGAAAAACTATAGCAAATACTTGAAATAAAAGAATTAATCAAATAATTCACATCAATATGCAATATTTTTTATATTTACCATGTTCATGGGATTGCCCTTGGCAATCCGATAAGGTCAAATGGCAGCGTTTATTGCGCGATAGACAAATGTGAATTTTTCGTGTTGCCGGGTTTCGCCGGAGCCGCCGTTTTGGCGCTGTCCTGAGCCTTGCGCGCACCGGAAAAATTCGCTGCAAAACGGGTGAAATCCATCCGGTCGTCGCGTTTTTGCCACGCCCTCCCCCGCTTCGCATCGATTCCCGGTCTGCCGCACTCAACGCAAGCCTCAGGACATCGCCGCTCCCCTGCCCGCGCACATCCATGCAAACAGCCAGGAGAACATCATGTCTCAAGACAAAGCAGCACCAAGGGGGGACACCGTCACGGTCAGTGGCGTGCTGCCCAAGCTCAAGCCGGAAGATGCCAGGCGCATCGGCGTCTTCCTTGTACGCGGCAAGGAAGTTCTTGCCCATTCCGCGCTGGACGACAAGGGCACCTTCCGCATCCCCGTCTATCGCCAGACGCTCGAAATGAAGAGCGCCTACCCGGTCGAAGCCGTGGTCGGGCCGCTCGCGATGGGCAAGAATTTCGATTCCGCGCGCAAGCTGCCGATCATGGCGGTGGACGCGAGCAAGATCGACGCCAGGAAGGAACTGGTGCTTTCGGCTGCGAATCTCGATCTGTCCGACGAGATCCTGCGCCCGTGGTGGATCTGGTGCCGCAACTATTGCGTCAGCGGCACCGTAGTCGGCCCCAATGGTTGCCCGGTCCCCGGTGCGCAAGTGACGGTGTCTTCGGTTCTGCACGCGGCCAATAACGGCTTCACGGTCACGCCGCAAGCCACTGTGACGGCCGACAACAACGGCAATTTCACGGCCTGCTTCGAATGGTGCAGCTTCTGCTATGGCTGGCCCTGCTGGCCGATCTGGTGGGATTGCTGGCCGTGGTGGTGGGAATGGGACATCCTGCGCGTGCTGCGGGAAGTTGAAGCCCGCCTGGCGGTGCAACCGGTTGCCGCTCCTGCCCATGCTGCGGCCATATCAAAGCTGCAGCCTCGCATTGCCCTGCCGCTCAAGCAGCCGGCTGCCGCCGAGCTGATGATAGGCCAGGGCTTTACCGAAGCGGCCCGGATCAAGGAACGCATCGCCCCCGATCCGGCACGCACCGCGCAGATCAAGGCCAAGTTCGCCGATCCGCGCATACGCGCGCTCTTCCCCTGGTGGTGGTGGTGCTGTGAAAATCCCAACATCCTGTTCACCGTGACCCAGGGTGCGAACACCATCGTGGCGGAAAACCCGACCACCGATACGCGCTGGTGCTTCGCTGCGGGCAACAAGGTCACGCTGGTCGGCAGCAAGGAAACCATCGCCACATGCGGTTCCGATCCGCGCCCCGCCCACGGTTTCGTCTGGACCCGCGTCGGCAACACACTGGTCAGCGACATCTCGGGCGGCTATGCCAATGGCAGCGGCAACGGCAGCGACATGGCCTTCGCCGGTGCGCTCGACATCTACGGCGAGTTTGCGTTCGCTTCGCCGGCCTCCTATTACCAGGTGCTGGCCGGCGACTGGAGCGGCGACCCTTCGCGCGGCGGCACCTCGCCCTCCTCCCCCGGCGCGCCTATCGGTCTGGACTTGTACAACTATGCCTTCATGCTCCACGGCGGCGGCACCGTGACGGTGGAAGCGGTGAAGATGGGCCCGTTCTCGGCCAACGGCTTGAGCAATCTGTACGCGACGGAAGAAGCGCGTGCCGCGGTGCCGAGCACCTTGCTGCCGGCCTTCCCTGCCGGCAGCTTCATCGCCTGGGCTTATTCGGGACGCAAGGTGTATGCGGACGCCTCAACCCTGGCAGGCGGCAGCGTGGCCGGCATCGAACTTTCCGTCAAAGCCTACGATTCGGCCTTCAGTCCGCTGTCATTGCCGCCCAACACAGACGACGCACTGACGCTGGAGATCGATAGCAACGGTCTGACCACAACGCACATCAACAGCTTCAAAGCCTACGATACGCACGGCAACGAGATTACCTCAACCTCCGGCGACGACAACTGCCCCTCGTTCACCATCCCCGCCGGCGGTTATGTCGTACTCAACACGACCGTGACCGACGATAACGGCCACCTGTGCTACTACGAGATGGTGCCGAACTACGGCCACAGCCAGACCGGCACGGCGACCACGCCGGACGTGCGTGGCTACAAGACGGCCACGCCGTTCTCGCCGCACCCGGTGCCCGGCCCCTACGCCGAGCCCGATGTGGCGCACAAGGCCTTCGTCGGCGGAACGGAAAACATCACGTACTACCCGACGACCGATTGCTGCTATTCCTTCAACCTCAACGTCCAGAAACGCTGCACCGACGGCTATAGCATCCAGCCATCGTACACGGCGGACTTCTGGACCGCCACGATCAAGATGTCCTGATCGGGCGCCGGGAGGGAACATGCACGAAGCGGATTTCTACAGCCTGGCACTGGGCATCCTGTGCGTCTGGCGCATCACCCATCTGCTGCAGGCCGAAGATGGCCCGTGGAACATGGTGCTGCGCCTGCGCCGCGCAGCCGGCGATGGCGCAATCGGCGCCATGCTCGATTGCTTCGACTGCCTGAGCCTGTGGATTTCCATCGTGTTTGCCGCCCTTCTGGCGCATGGCGTGCCGCACGGCATGCTGCTCTGGCCAGCCTTGTCCGGCGGAGCGATGCTGTTGCAGCGCGTAAGTGCAGCGAAGAATGGACCGGAGCATGCAGACAATGATGCTCCGGCCATGTTCACCGAAGACGAGGAGAAATGATCATGTCTTGTTGCGGAAGAAAACGGGCCATGCTGTATGGTGCGGCGCCGGCACGCATGTCCAGCTTGCAAGCGGCATCGCCGCAGACGCGCTCCATGGGTGCGCCCGACGTGCTGTTCGAATACACCGGTGAAACGGGCGTCTCGGCCATGGGCGGCGTGACACGCAAGCTGTACTGGTTCGAGGGCAGGCGGGCGCGTGTCGCCGTTGACGCGCGCGACGCCCCTTCCTTAAGCGGCGTGCCGGTGCTCAAACGGATTTAATGCTGCGCCCCAATCAACTGCTCGGCCAGGTTCTGCGCCATCTGCTTGCCGGTTTCGGATAAGGTGATGTAGGACCGCCCGCTATGCTGAAACCACTCCTTCTCGCGCTTCAAGGTGGCGGAGAAATTGTTCGGGTCATGGCATGCCTGATCCTTGCATACCTTGCGGATGGCTTCCAGCGGGGTGTGCTCGGAACCGAGCAAGGAATTGGCGTAACCGATCAAGAGAGCTGCGCCGACCGTCTTGTGCGCCATGTTATTGCCCGGCAGGTCTTTCAGGATGGCGATCTCGCCGTCGTTGGCGACATTGAACAATCTGGCGAAGCGTTCCAAGGCAGCGGGGTCCTGCTGCGCCTTGGCCGGCGAAGTAGTTGCCGAAGCAGTCGCCGAAATCGCGGACGATGCAGCGGCGCGTCCTGCCGGCTCTTCCGCGGCTTGCGACATCTCATTGATCACGCCTTGCAGCGGCACGAGATGGCTAGCGACGAATTCTTCGCTGCCTTCGATTTCAACCTTGCCTTCCCAGATCGAGACGAAGATGCGGGCATGTCCTTGTGGCGTCATATGAAGCTCCAGATGTGGCTCTTGATGTGACATCCATTCTGGCGTGCCGCGATGTTAAACGCTGTAAAGGACGGTTAAGCGGAAGTAAATCCCGGTAAAGAAAAATGCCGCAGCGACGAACCACTGCGGCAAGCGGAATCCGCACCGCACCTCGTCGATACGGCGCGGATCCGTGGGATCTTGATTTAGAAGTTGTAGATCGCTCCCACGTTGATGCTGCGGCCGATCGCACCGATCAAATGATCGGACGGGTTGTACGGCAGCTGGCCGCCGCCATAGGTATCAAGATCGACCGGCGGTGCCTGGTTGAACAGGTTGGTGATCGCACCATGGATGGTCAGCTTCTTGTTCCACTGATAGCGCACCGACAGGTCGGTATCGAGGAAGGAATGCACGCGGCAGAATTCCTGCGGCACGCCGCCGCTGGGGAACTCGCCGCCGATCAAGGCGCCGGCATCGCAGGTGGTGAGGCCTTGGGTCGGGTCAGTCAGGTCGAAGCTGCTGATCCAGTTAAATGCCGTGGCCACTTGCCAGGGGCCGCGATCCCAGGTGAAGGTCAGCTGCACCTTGTCTTTGGGATTGCCAGTGTCGCCGCCAATCACGATCGGGCCGTGCGTGCCGGCCAATTGGTAAGACGTCCCGCCCTCGGTAAGGATGTAGCTCATCATGTGGCTCCAGCTCAGGTCGGTCAACAACGTTCCGTGGTCGCCCAGCTTCCACTTATAGCGCGAATCGACCTCGAAGCCGCTGGTCTTGGTCTTGTTGGCGTTGATATACTCGGTCGAGTAATACAGTACCGGGCCGACCGAAGTGGTGCAGGTATAGGTGCCGCCATTACCGTCGGCGCACAGCGTCTGCACCGGCGACCCGCGCACCGGGGAATTGTAGTCGGCCGTGCCTTCGACGATCTGGTCCTTGATGGTGACCTGGTACAGGTCGAAGGTGGTGCTCCAGCCCTTGATCGGCTCAAGGATGAAGCCCAGGGTTTGCGAGAGCGACTTTTCCGGCTTCAGGTTCGGGTTGGAGGTATTGAAGTAGTTGGGCTGGTAGTTGCAATACGCGACCGCGCTGCCCTTGGCGATGTTGCCGGAGGTCGGCACGCCGCCGGGGCAGAGGATGGGGTCGTTCATGTAGTTGTACAGGTAAGCCGTACCCGAGTTGCCGCTTTCGGCCGCGTTCGGCGCGCGGAAGCCCGTGCCGATCGTGCCGCGCAGGGCGAACACATCCGATGGCGTCCACTTGAAGCCTAGCTTGGGCGTCGTGGCGTTGCCGCTGTCGTTGAAGTGGTCGAAGCGCACGGAGCCGTCGATTTCCAGGGTCTTCAATACCGGTGCCGCAATTTCGAAGAAGGCCGCCGCGTCATTCTGCATGCCGGACACGTAGGCATCGTTGCCGCTGACCAGGCCTTCGGAAATCAGGAGCGGTGCGGGCGATTCGATATCGCGGTGGATGAAGGATGCGCCGGCCGAGAAGCCGAGGTCGCCGCCGGCCAGGGTCATCAGCGAACGCGAGGCATGGAATTCGCCGAATTCCAGCGTCGAGGTATCGTAAGCCGAGGTGGTCGGGAAAATCGAATTGATCAGCGCCTGGCTGTTGTTGCCCCACAGGTTCCATTGCGCGGCCGAACCGTTGGCTGCGTTCAAGGCATTATTTAGCGCGGTGTAGTTGACGCTGCCATAGACAGTCTGGGTCGTCGCCACCTTGGTATAACCGAGCGAAGTGTCGATATCCCAGCTGCCCCAGCTACCCGAAAGATCGGCCACGATGCGGCTCGCTTTCGAATTGATATCGGTGTGCGGCGTCGGCGCTCCCATGATGACGCCATTGACCACGGCCGCCGTACCCAGCGTGTTGCCGGGATAGGTGGAGGGCACGGTAATTTGCGAAATCGCGTCGATGCCCGACACGAAATGCGGCGCCACGCCGGCCGATGCGGCAAAGCCGCCCGCGCCCGGCGCCGGCGAGAACGAGGACGGGTAGGTCAAGAGCGAACCGGCCGGGTATTGTTCGGCCTTGCTGTCGAACAGCGAAGCCTTGAGGTCGAGCTTCCAGTCGCCGGCCAGCTTTTTGGTAAAGCTGCCCAGGAGATTGATGTTTTGCGTCTCGGGCGAAATTTCCGCGTCTGAATTCTGCCAGGCGCACTTACCGGCCGCCAGCATGGCATAGCTGCCGCAGCTGCTGTTCGAATTGAACGCGGAGCTGTTGGAAGCGCCGGAGAAGGCGACATTGGGGTTGGTCAGATAGGGACCGCCATAGACGGAAGGCTGCGGATTGACCGAGGAAATCACACCCGGCGTCTTGTTGATGCCGCCATAGCCGCTCCAGTTCAGGTTTTGCCACAAGCCGTCGCCGTTGCGCTGATCGTAAGTGACTTTGTTCTGATGGCGGTATTCCAGGCTGAGGTAGGCGTTATAACCGTCTTCGTTGTAGTCGCCCACACCGTGCATGACGGAAGCATGCACCGTGCCGGCGCCGCCCTCGGTCGCCGCGCCGCCCTCGGCTGACACGCGCGTGCCGACGAAGCTCTTTTTCAGGATGATGTTGACCACGCCGGCCATGGCGTCCGAACCATAGGTGGCCGAAGCGCCGTCTTTCAGCACTTCGATGCGCTCGACGGCATCGAAGGGGATGTTGGAGATGTCGACAAAGGAACGCTGGCCGTCATCGGACAGCGGATACGGCGCCATACGGTGGCCGTCGATCAGCACCAGCGTGGCCGAGGTGGTCAAGCCGCGCAGCGAGATGCCGCTCGCGCCGGCGGCGAACGCTTGCGAAAAGCCCTGGGACAGTGTGCCCTGCCCGTTGGCGGTAATGTTTTGCAGTACCTGGGCCACGGTGGTGTAGCCGGACTTTTGCAAGTCTTCCGACGAAATCACCTGAACCGGGCTGGGCAATTCGGCATCGGCGCGTCGGATGTTCGAGCCGGTGACTTCGACGCGCTGCACGGCTTGCGGCTGATCGGATGCGGCTTGCTGGGCCATGGCGGGCAAGGCGGCCATGCCGGACAGGACGCCGGCCGCAGCCAGGCGTGCGATGGCCGACGACAGGATCGTGCGCCTATGGAATGGATCCATATAATTTGTCATTGCAACTCCTCTTTATGATTCGAGATATAGGTGAGAGATGTCAGGCAATGCGGCCAGGCAATGCACCGCGTCGCCGCCTTGTGGGCTCCGCGTCCGGAATCATTTGCAGGATTTGCAGTTCAAATGGAACCATGAGAAGATTCCATTCGACTCGACACTCTGATGGAGCACGAGGGAGAGAATAAGAACCGGACGCGCATGACGAAGGCCATGCTAGGACAGTTCATAGGGTGAGGCCATAGTGCGCGCATGGATTTACCACACTCTTTACGCGCTTTTAAGAAGCTTTACACCGTTTTATATCTTGGGCGGTTTTGTAACGGAACTTCGAGATTTCTCTCAAACCACACAATACGGTTTATTGAAATTCCAGCGGCAGACCTTCGATAGACTCCACAAAGTAGGCCCGATCGCTGGGCGGCAAATTGCGCATCTCCTGCTGCAATTGCTGCAAGGCGCCCGAGGCATCACGCAATTCGCCCGCGTGCGCGGAAAACCAGGTGAACTCCAGCAACAAGCCGCAGCGTTGCAGCAGGCGGTGCCTTACCCTGCCCTGTTGCATATCCTGGTGCAGTTGCGCCGCCAGCGCATGCCAGGATGCCGGCAGCAAGGCATTGAGTTCGATCGCATGGCCGGGGCCGCTTGCCTTGGCCAGCGATTGCGGCGTCACGGGAGCATACCGCCGGAACGCGGCCAGCGCCGGATGACGCTCGTGCGGACACTTGGCGCGCGCGATGCGCATCAGATAGATCGCGTTCCAGACCGAATGCGTCGAAGCGCCCGAAGCGCGGCACAGCCATTCGGAAAACAGCAGCCAGCGCAAGGCTTGCGTTTCATCACGTCCTGTTCCCGGGGCGAGTAGGCCTTCGCTGGAAAACAGCCAGATCGCCAGGCCGGTGTTGGCCGCAACCTGCTGCGCCGCATCTTGCGAGCCGAGCTCGAAGGCGGCTTGCAGCGCATGGTCGAAATGCTCCAACGCCGCTTCCGCGCTTGATCCGCGCTCGCCCTGCGCGATGCGTGTGCCGGACAAGGCGCGGGCGTGGGCGATCAGCGCCTGCAGGTTATGCCATTCGAAGCGCACGCGCGGGTGATAGCGCACCACGAGGTCGCGCGCGGCGTGGCGCCGCATGGCAGAGAGTATCGCTTCGGTGCCGTTCAGGTCGCGCGCGCTATAGGCGCACCAGGCCGTCAATATCTGCTCCATCGCGTCGAGATAGCCGTTCTCGCCCGGGCCGATTTCCTTGACGGCGCGGCGCAGCTTGGCCAGCGTGCGGCGCGCCGTGGCGATATCGTCCAGGCGGCGCCATACGCCGGCTTCGCCCAATACCGCCATGGACTTCTGCACGTGGCTCTTGGCCAATGCCGCCGCCTCCTTGTAGCCGGCCAGCGCGCCCTGGCCGGGATCGCGGTCTTTCCCCAGGGCTGAGAGATAGCGTCCTTCGCGCGCGGCCTGTTGCGCGCCGCCCAAAGCCATCCAGTATTCGACGTGGTTGCGCGCCGGCGCCGGTGTAGCGGACATGGCTGCGCGATCGAGTCCGAGAAAGGCCGCGATGTGGGTGGCATCGGCGGCTTCGCCTTCCATATGGCAAACAATATCCTGCGCCTGTCCTTGCGCCAGCCAGAACGGCCCCTGGCTGCGCCCTTCCGTATTCAAGAGCCTGGCGTCGCGCAGGAAATCCTCGCCCCAGCCGGCACGCACGCCCCAGGCGGTGAAATCACGGAAAGCGCGCGATACGCACATGCGCAAGTTGCCGGCATCGGGGAACTGGCGGCGCAATTCGTCGAGACGCAGGATGGGCGCGGCGGGATCGGACAATTGCAAATGATGCAGCCGCACCAGTATCCATAACGATTGCCAGGCGGCACGGCGGCCGGCCACGGTTTGCGGGGCGGAGAGTTCGATGACGATCATGGTTGCGCCTATTTTGCCATGCCTGCAATAAGGCGGAGGGTTTCGTTACAGCCGTTACAGCGGTTCTGCTGGTTACGCCGACGGGATTGGCGCAAAGTGGCGGCACCCCCTACCATGCCTCCACCTCAACCACGGAGACTGTCATGACCACGAACTTCTCAATGTCGCGCCGCAAGCTGCTGGCCGGTATCGCACTCGCCCCGGCGGCAACGCTGTTGACGCTGCCGTCGTTTGCCGCTTCCGACAATGCGCAAGCTGCCATCGCGCAACTGAATCAGCTCGAGACGAAGAACGATGGGCGAATCGGCCTGGTGCTACTCGATGCGCAAGGCGCAACGCTGCTGCAGCACCGGCCCGAGGAGCGCTTTCCTATGTGCAGCACATTCAAGATGATGCTGACGGCATGCGTTTTGCAGCGTAGCGCGGGCGACGCAGCATTGATGGCGCGCCACATCGATTTCGACAAAAGCGTTCTCATGTATAACTCGCCCGTCACGGAACAGCACGTGGGCCGTGGCATGAGCGTGCAGGAACTCTGCATCGCCGCAATGGAACATAGCGACAATGCCGCCGCCAATCTTTTGCTGGCCCAAATCGGCGGGCCGGGCGCGGTGACGGCTTATGCGCACGGACTGGGCGACCCGGATTTCTACCTCGTCAATGAAGAAGGCCGTCTTGCCTCCGGCGCCCCCGGAGAAAAGAACGATACGACCACGCCGCAAGCGATGGGGCGCAGCCTGCACCGTCTGGTCCTGGGCGATGGATTGCCGGCCCCGCAGCGCGAGCTATTGCTGGGATGGATGCGAGCCAACAAGACGGGGAACAAGCGTATCCGCGCTGCGGTGTCGGCGGATTGGCTGGTGGGCGATAAGACCGGCGGCGGCGACTATGGCAGCACCAACGACATCGCCGTCCTGCAGCGGCCGGGCAAGTCCCCTGTGGTACTTGCCATCTACTTCACGCAGCACAGGAAGGAGGCGCCTCTGCGCGACGAGGTGGTGGCCGCCGCTGCGCGCATAGCGCTCGCCGAATTGACCTGAGCTCTTATTTGACCTCGCGGCTGCCTACCACGTAGAGGCGGCAATCCCGGTGCGCCCTGCCGCACTCGGCCAAGGCGGCGGCGGAAGGGTCGCCGCCGGCCGCCATGGCATAGCCGCCGTCGGGTGCAATGGCGAAGGCGCGCGGCTGATGCAGTTTCAGGAATTGCCGATAAGCTTGCCGACCGCGTTCGCTCAGGTAGGGCACGTCCTCCGGCAGCGGAAGCGGCGCTGCAGCTTCCTCGCTGCGGGCCAGCGGCGGCCCGGGCCAAGTGACGGCATCATCGACGGCATAGACCGCGCATTGCTTGCCCGCGGCGGCGCAAATGCGCTTGCCCGAAGCCAGCGGGTCGAAACCGCCGCCCTTGGTCAGGTGCCAGCCGTCCGATGCAATGAAAAAGGCGCGCGGAATCGACAGTTCCAGAAATTTGCGGTAGGCGGCGCGCCCGCCATCGTCGAGCCAGGGTACGGCATCGACGTCGTCGATCCTCGCCGCATGCGTTGGCGCAGGAAACGCCGAGGGCAGATAGTCAGGGTAAGCGATATGGTTGGGCAAGCCTAGCCGACCAAGGAACGCATCCACCTTCGGCGCCCAGACGAACATGCCTTCCGGATAGCCCAGCAGGTTGTGCGTGTCGGGCGCGAATTTGCCGAGATCGGCCAACTCGGCCTTGCCGCCGGCGGCCACGTAGCTGTCGAACATGGCGTGCCACACGGGCGTGCTGAACTTGGAGTCATTCTGGCCATATAGCCAGAGCGAAGGTAGCTTGGTCGCCTGCGCATAATGCTTCAATGCCAGATCCTGGCTCAAGGCTTCCATGGGGCAATTCGAAATCACCGCGCCGCCGGCGAAGTTGACCAGGCCCTTCACCTCGGGCCGGTTGGTTCCGCTTGCGGCGCCATAAGCCAGCGTATTCCAGCCGCCGAAGCTGCCGCCGGCGACTATGACGCGCGAAGGATCGACGAACTTCTGCGTCTCCAGATAGCCGATCACGGCGTCGATGTCGCGCGCATTGGCGAGCCCGACTTCCTCCTGATTGCAATGCGAATAGATCTGATGGCCCTGCGACCCGGCAAAGCCGCGCATCATGGGAATCGCCACGGCATAACCGCGTGAGAGGAAATAATAGGCACCGAAGCTGCGGTGGTAGCGCTCCTGCTCCTGCGCCGGCTTGTTGTTCGAACCGTGGTTGAGAATGGCAAGCGGGAAAGGGCCGTCGCCGGGCGGCGTCATGATGGTGACCTGGAGCAGCACGCGCTCCGGGCCAAGGGTCGGCACCATGACCACGCGCTCATTAGTGGAAAGCGGCGGGAAGTCGTCGGGCGACTCCGCCGCCGGTACGCCAGCCATGCCGGCAGCACTGGCCGTACCGGGCAAGCCGAGGGCAAGAGAAAACAGCAGGACAAGGAAGGGGATGCGCGGCAAAGTCATCGTGGGGCGGCGGATTCGTCCCCGGCACTCTACGTCAAGTCAAGGTAAAAAACAACGAGTGAACCAAGGAATAAGCGCGTTAGAATGCTCACCGTCAACGTATTTCTCCACATTGTCCATGAAATTAACCGAAAAGGCGCGCGCGCTCGGCGCGAAACTGGCGGAACGCAATAGCACGCGCAAGCGCTTGCGCGGCCCGGCCCACCTGCGTTATGCCGTCGCCGATTCGATCGCCATGCTGGACCGCGATGCCTGGCAGCAGGCGACGGATCGATCCGGACTGTTCCTTTCCCTCACCTACCTGTCCGGCATCGAACGCGCCCTGCCCGCAAATGTCGCGCCGCGCTATGCGCTGATCTATGATGAGGACCAGGGTGAACGCACCGTGCTGGCAGCGGTCTACATGCAGATCGTCGACATCAAGCTGGCCCAGGCGCGCCCTGCGGAAGGCTCCAGAGGCCGGCTCGGCGCCTCGCTCGACAAGATGGCGCAAAAGACCTCGCAGCGCGTGCTGGTGTGCGGCAACATGCTGTCCTATGGCTTGCACGGCGTGAGCTTTGCCGAAAACGCCGATGAGAAGCTGGTCTGGCACGGCGTGGCCGAAGTGCTGTACCGCGTGCGCCAGGCCGAGAAACTGCTCGGCAAGACCCACTTCATCATGATCAAGGACTTGCACGAACCGCATACCAAGGCGGCGCAACACCTGACCAATCTCAGCTATCGCTATGTCGAGACCGACCCGAACATGGTGCTCGCACTGCGCGACGAGTGGAAGACGCATGACGACTACCTGGCCAGCCTTGCCGCCAAGTATCGCTCATCGATCAAAAATGCCGTGTTCAAGCCGATCGCGGAAGCCGGCTGCACGCTGGAGCCGGCCGGCGATCTCGAACCGGTCAAGGAGCGGCTGCACGAGCTATACAAGATGGTGCAAGCCAATGCCGCTTTCCGCCCCTTCGAATTGCAATCCGACTACTTCCCCACGCTGCAGCGCGCAGCCGGGGAACACTTCCGCTGCACCTTGTTGAAGCGTGGCGACAGCATCCTGGGCTTCCTGGTTTCCGTGGCCGACGGCGATACCGCTGTGGCTTACCATATCGGATTCGACCGCGCGGCGGCGGGCGAATTGCCGCTTTACCTTCGATTGCTGCACGCCGGCATTGCCGATGCGCTGGAGCTCGGTTGCAAGCGCATCTCGCTAGGGCGCACCGCACTCGAACCGAAGGCCGCCATCGGCGCCAAGCCGCAGACTTTCGGCATCTTGCTGCGGCACCGCCAGCCGGTGCTGAACAAGCTGATCAAGAACCTGCTGCTTGGCGTTGAACACCAAGACGCGCCCGAGCGCAATCCGTTCAAGAAGGGTTGAGTTCGGCAGCCAGCGCCTGTGCCGCGCGCCAGCGCCGTGCGGGCGCGGGGTGTTCGCGCCGGTCGGCATTGGCCATGAGATCGTGGTGCACGAGTTTTTTGAAATAGTTTGCCAATTCTTTCGCCGGCCAGCCCGCATGCACAGCGAGCCGCATGCCTTCGCGGTCGGCTTCAAATTCTTGCTCCACGTCGAAGGCATCGAGCTTGCGCATCAAGCCCTCGTCGTGGTCGATCGCATATTCGAGCTCGGCATAGGGCCGCATGTCCCATTGCGGTTCCAGGCGCAAGGCTTCGCGCGCCTCCTTGAGATTGTGCTGTTGCAGCGCGTGCTCCATCTCGTGCGCGATCAGCATGGCGAGCTCAGCATCGTCCAATTGCAGGCGCTGCGCATAGGCTTGCCCGATCAAGAGTTTGCCGCCGGCCATGCAGGACGCATTTTCCTCGGGGTCGGTGGTAGTGTGGATTTCCCACGCCAGGCCCTCCACCACATCCGATTCATACGCGGCCTGGGCGATCAGCCGTGCGGCAATGCGCTGAACACGTTCGAGAAACGCGGTATCGGCATCGAGCTGATAGCGTTGGCGCGCCTCTTCGACTCTCTCGCGGTAGAGCCTGGCCGCGCCGGCTTCAACGTCTTCGCGCGTCACCGCATGCACGGACACGGCAGCCAATACAAAGACCAGAAGAACAATGCGCTGCCGCGCCGACATGGGCTTCTCCAAGCGGATATCGATACCGTATTTTAGCCTGCGCGCGCCAGCGTGATGGCATGTTCCGGGCACGCCGCCACGCACAGGCCGCAGGCGCGGCAGGCGTCGGCATTGGGGGTATAGGCCACCTGCATGCCGTGCACGTACAGCTTGAGCTTCTGCAGCAGGCCGAAGTTGCGAAAATCGGCGTCGTCAATGCGCCGCACCTCAAACACGTTTTCCGGGCAGACACGCAGGCAATCGCCCTTGCCTTCGCAGCGCGCCAGTTTGACCACGGGAGCGAAGGCGCCCGGCTCCTGCTTGCATTCGGCTTTGCCGCCGGCACTCATTGTTCGCCTTCCTTGCCGAAGCGCTCGCGCTCCTCGCGCGACATGCCGTGCCAGCCGTGGCGATGATGCCAAGCATGCCGATGGTGCCAGCCATGATGTCCGTGGAAGCCGCCGAACAGGATGCGGCACAAGGCCAGCAGGCCGACGGCATGCCAGAAGTCCAGGGTCTGCGCTCCGACGAACAGCGAAGGCACCACCCAGTTCCACAACAGCATGGCCGCTGTGCCCAGCAACGCCGCAGCAAGCAGCACCATCGGCAGCTTGAACAATATTTTTGCTCCGGATTTTTCTCTGAAATGCATGGCTTTCTCCTGTTTTGTTACTGCTTTGTTCCGTGTTTCATTCCCATTCTTCATAAATGTCGCGCAGCCGTTCGCGCAAGTGCAGCACGGCATAGCGCTTGCGCGCCAACAAGGTATTCAGCGGCACGCCGCTGTCGCAGGCGAGTTGCTTGAAGCCGATTCCATCGAGCTCGTTGGCGATGAAAATCTCGCGCTGGTTTTGCGGCAACTCATCCAAGGCCTGTTGCAGCCGGTCCAGCAGCACGGCGCGCGCATAGGCGGCCTCGGGGCCATCTTCCAGCGAAGGCAGGTCGAGGCCGAGGTGGTATTGCTCGTCGTCATCGGAAGGTTCCTGCAGCACTTCGCGCTTCTTGCGGAAGCGGTCGATGATGAGATTCCTTGCGGCGCGATACATCCAGGCACCGGCCTGCTCGATCGGTTCGGGCAAGCGATAGGCCTCGACGAAGGATTGGAAGACGTCTTGCAGGATATCTTCGGCTTCAGCCGCATCCGGAACGCGGCGGCGGATGAACAGACCGAGCCGGCCCCGCTCGCGCAGGACCGTGGCGGCTATTTCGCTATCGCGTTCGATGTTGGTCGGTGACGGCTCCATGCCCTGAAGACGGATGGGAATGGAAAATATTGTATGCCGCCGGAACATTTTTCCGGCGGCGGAGGAGAAGACGCAGTCGGCCTGGTCAGTCGCCCGTCTTGTCGGTCGGGAAGCGGAAGGAATCGCGCAGCAGGTATCCCATAGGCATGTTCATGTTGTTGCCCTTGGGGCCGGTGGGCTCGAGAAACCAGTGGTGGTAGATTTTTTGCAATTCGCCTTCAGTGATCAGGCGCATCAGCTCATGATCGACCACTTTCTTGAATTCCGGGTCGTTCTTGCGGAACATGATGGAATAAGGTTCGACCGACAGCGGCTCGCCCACGACGACGAAATCCTCCGGATGCTTCGCCAGCGAGCGGAAACTGTACAACAGCACGTCGTCCATGGCATAGGCGTCGGCCTTGTCGCTTTCGACGAAGCCGAACGATTCCTGATCGTCCTTGCCTTCGAGAATATGCAGGTCCAGCGAGCGCACGTTATTGCGCGCATTGATCAAGTCGATGGTAGTGGTGTTGTGGGTGCTGGCCAGCGTGCGCCCTTTCAGGTCGGACCAATTGTGTATGCCGCTGCTTCGCTTGACGATCATGCGCACGCTCGAAAAGAAGTGCGAAATGGTGAAGGCGACCCGGTTGCGCCGCTCGGCATTGTTGGTGGTCGAACCGCACTCGATGTCGGCCGTGCCCTCGATCACCGAGGTGAAGCGCGTGGTGGTGTCGACCGGAAGGTAAGCCACCTTGAGCGCAGGCAGTTTCAGTTCGCGCTTGACCGCTTCGGCCACCTTGAGACAGACCTCAATCGAATAGCCTGTCACCTGCTTGTTTTCCGCAGTGAAGGCGAAAGGCGGCGTTTCCCGATAGGCGAGCGTAATGGTTTGCGTCTCGCGTATCTTTGACAATGTATCGGCAGGTGCCGCAACTGAGGTAAAAGGCAGTGCGGCAAATAGTACTGATAGTGCTGGTAGTGCTCCTGAACGGGCAAACGAATACGCCCTGCCGGCCTTGGCAAAGGCCGGAAGTCGGTTCCACATGAATAGTCTCCTCGCTGCGTTGGCTGTCACCGGTGCGGCGGCACCGGCGTTCCCTCCTTGCCCCGAACGTTGCTGCTATGGCGGCGCTGGTGCGCCTTTCTCTTCGACCCCATTTCAAGAAGCCCATGGCGTTGTTGCCGCTCCTTGCCGTACAGGTGTACTGGCTTCGTCGCGGCGCCTAGCCCTGGTCATTTTGAGACGGGTTCTTAATCTTCGTGGGCGGAAAACCGGGCTAGGCCAGTCAGGGCATGCCCGCCGGGTAAGCGGGCATGGCGGCGGCACCCGGTTTTCGAAGTTTGATTCTATGCGCGCCGGAACAAAACAAAATTGCGATATCCAGGCTTGCGCCAAAGAATATTAGTGCATATTCGACCATCCCGAACTCATATTTCAACGATGAAATTGGGCTCGAAATCGGGGTTTTGCGGCTTGCGGTCCGGCATGATGTAGCCGCATGGATTGCTCACCACCCGGCACTTGCCGACGCGGTAATCGAAGCTGGTATGCATATGGCCGTGCACCCAGAGGTCGGCACGCGCCACCACGTCTTCACAGTTCGAGGCATAGGCCGCCGAGACGATGTCGTTGCGGAATTCGTCTTCCACCGATTGCATGCTCGGCGCCATATGGCTGATGACCACGGTCTTGCCCTCGAAGGGCTCGTCGAGCTTGCCCGCGATCCAGGATTTTTGCCGCGCGTGGAAATTGGCTGTGTCGGCCGGCCTGAGCTTGCGATAGCCTTGCCCGGCCAGGCGGATGCGGCGGTAGTCGTTCATCACCTCGCCAGCCGCCAGCATGGCCAGGGGTTTTCTCGCGTCGCCGAACAGGCGGAAGTCGGTCCAGAGCGTGGCGCCAAGAAAGCGCACGCCGCCGTGGATGAATTCGCCGCCATCGAGAAAATGCACATTGCCTACGGTCTCGCAGGCGGCAACAATGTCATCCTGCACGTCGTCGAGATTCTTGCCGTAGCCCTCATGGTTGCCATGCACATAGAGCACGGGCAAGCCGGCGAAATTGCGCGCGGCCCATTCCACGGCGCGCGCACCGAGATCGATGTCGCCTGCCAGGATGACGACATCCGGTTTGCTGATCGTGGGGTCGATGGTGGGCGCGTGTTCGCGCCAGATTTCGTGATGCAGATCGGAAAGTATCAGTAGACGCATGCGGAAGCGAAATGAGTTTCCGCTATTCTCGCACCAATTCGCTAGTTGCAGCGCCTTCGGCGATGGCATTCCAGGCAGCAAGGCCGCTTGCACTGAACATGACCGCACGGGAATCGCGTTCGCGTTTGATCCAGCCGCGTTCGAACGCCATGTGCAGGAGTGCGGCGCCCAGCGCACCGGCCAGATGATCGCGCCGCTCGCTCCAGTCGAGACAGGTGCGGCAAGGAACGCGCTTGCCATGCTTCAACGCATCGGCATCGATGCCCAAATCCTGCAATACCTCTTGCGCCTGCGGTCCAATTGAAAGCGCCGCGCCTTCACGCACCACGACACCTTTTGCCAGCAAGCGTTCCAGCATGGCCACGGCATGGCGTCCGGCCAGGTGGTCATAGCAGACGCGCGCCTCGCGCAGTGCCGCATCGCGCGGCCCGGTCAATAGCGGCATGGCGCCGGCACGGCTGGCAATACCGAGCATTTGCTCAAGCATCTCGGCCACACCTTCGTCGGCCAGCCGGTAATAGCGATGCCGGCCTTGCGGCACGCAGGCGAGAAAGCCGGCCGCCTCCAGCTTGGCCAGGTGAGCGCTGGCTGTCGAACGCGCCACCCCGGCGGCATCGGCCAGTTCGGTGGCCGTCAGCGCCTTCCCCGCCAACAGCAGGGTCAGCATTTGCGCGCGCGCCGGTTCGGCCAGCAGCGCCGCCAGTTTCGCCAGGTTCGGTCCTTCGCTCATGTTGCGGCTCCTCATAAAACCAGCCAACTATGCCATATCGCAACGGGCAACGCTTCGCCGCCCAACGAAGCATCGGCCGCGCCGGCACTTCACACTGAAGCTTTCGCACACAGAAGAGGTTTTCATGCGTACTGTCCTGCCGATCCAGTCTGTCACGGATTCAATTCCCGTCACACGCGTCATCCACCCCGCCATTCTCTACTTCGGCACGCCCGTGGTGCTGATCAGCACATGCAATCCGGATGGCACACCCAATCTTTCGCCGATGTCATCGGCCTGGGCCTTGGGTGACCGCATCGTGCTCGGCATGGGCTTGGCGGGCCAAGGTTGCCGGAATCTGCTGCGTACTGGCGAAGCCGTGATCAACGTGCCGAATCCGGCACTCCATGGCGCCATCGAGGCGATTGCCGACACCACCGGCTGCCGCGAGGTCCCCGCCTACAAACAAGCCATGGGTTACCGTCATGTGGCGGACAAATTTTCCCTGGCCGGGTTAAGCGAGGAGAGTTCGGAAACCATCGCACCGCCGCGCGTGCGCGAATGCCCGCTGCAACTCGAAGCGCGATTGCTGGCGGCGCACCGCGGCAGCGCCATCGCAGGCAAGGAAGCGGATTACGTATCGTTGGAAATGCAGGTGCTGCGCGTGCATGCGCACGAAAATATCCTGCACGATGGCAGCGATCATATCGACACCAGCCGCTGGAGCCCGCTGCTTTACGTGTTCCGCCACTACTTCGGCGCAGGCTCCCGGCTGGGGCGAAACTTCAGGTCGGAAACCTGATACACCGCCGCAACAATCGGACTGGGTGGCACGTGGCCGCCCAGTCCGTGCGTCCTCCGGTTTGACGCATCCAGCTCAACTTAAGCCAGCACCTCAGCCACGTGCGACTCGGCTGCCTGCACCGCCGACTTGGCTGCGTCCTCGCCCAAGGCCACACCTTCGGTACGCACGAACGAGATATCGCGCAAACCGAGGAAGCCGAGCACCGAGCGCAGGTAATCTTCCTGGAAGTCCATCGCCGCCATCGGGCCGGCGGAATACACGCCGCCGCGCGAAGACACGATGATGACCTTCTTGGCCGGATCGAGCATGCCTTCCGGCCCGTTGGCGCCGTATTTGAAAGTATGGCCGGCGCGCGCGACATGATCGATCCAGGCCTTCAGCGAAGACGGGATGCCGAAATTCCACATCGGTGCGCCGATGACGACAATGTCGGCCGCCTTCAATTCGGCAATCGCCGCATCGGATTCGGCAGCCGCCGCAACCAGCTCGGGCGTGCGCTGCTCAGGCGGCGTGAAGAAGGCACCCAAGGTCCGGGCGCTCAGGTGGGGCAAGGGCTGGGCGGCCAGATCGCGTGTCTTCAGGATACTGCCCGGGAACTTCACTTGCAATTCAGACAAAACTTTTGCGCCAAGCTTACGCGAAAACGAACGTTCACCCATCGGGCTGCTGTCGATATGGAGGATGGTATGTGGCATTTTCGTGCGTCCTTTCTCAATAGTTGAAAATGTATACCAAAGAATATATCCATACCTTGTACAATAAAAGACGGCACATTATTATTCGTAAGTGAAGCAGAGGTAACAAATGGAAAAATCAATAACTTGCATGGATACCCTCCCCGGCCGACCTCATGCCGATTGCCCTATCGGCGACTTGCTGGCCCGCCTCGGCGACAAATGGAGCATGCTGGTGCTCGTGACGCTCTCGCATGCCCAGGACCATCGCCTTCGCTTTTCCGAACTGATGCGCCAGGTGGAAGGCATTTCGCAGCGCATGCTCACCACCACCTTGCGCCACCTTGAACGCGACGGCATCCTGACGCGGCAAATCTTTCCGGAAGTGCCGCCACGCGTGGAATACACCGTGACCGAACGCGGCCGCGAGATGCTGATCCCGGTGCAGCAGCTGGTGCAGTGGATCGTGCAGGAATGGCCGGAGATTGAAAAGTCCCGTGCGGATTACGACGAAAAGAACAAGAAGATCGCTTAGTTACTTCTTAGAACCCATTTCAAAATGACCAGGGCCAGGCGTCGCGACGAAGACAGTACGACTGTACGGCAAGGAGACGGATGGCCGCCCCCGACAACAACGCCATGGGCTTTTTGAAATGGGTTCTTAGTTTCGATCGGAAGCGTATTTGGCTTCGACCTTATCAAAGCTGCCGTCGCCCATCATCTGCTTCAGCGCGGCACGCAGGCCATTCATTACATCCTCGCCGACTTGCGTATTGCAGGCCAGATAGTATTCGACCGACTTGACATGGAATAGCGGCACGACGCGCCCTTCCGCATGGGCATCGGCGATGATGGCGTTGGCTGCGCGGCGCGACGAGACCCAGTAATCGAGCCGGCCCGCCAGAAGATTTTTCAGGGTGACGTCATCGCTATACGATTCGACAACCGGATACCCGAGGTCTTCCATATAGTGCGCCGCCGCATCGCCGAGATAGCCGCCGATATGCGCCCCTTTGACCTGCTCCAGCGCGGTAACCTTGCCCTGCTTGTCGGCCAGGCCGAACATGACCCATTCGCCCTTGGCGATCGGGCCGAGCCACTTGAATATGGCCTCGCGTTCCGGCGTGCGCACCGTGGAAAAGACGCAGGTGTCGGCCTGGCGCTTGCCCAGTTCGAGGGCGCGGTTCCAGGCCATCAATTCCATCTTGTAATCGATCCCGGCGCGGCGCATCACTTCCTGGATGCGTTCCGTGGCGATACCGCGCAAGGTCTTGCCGTTATCGTCGCTCATGTTGAGCGGCGGCAGTTGCTCGGTCACGAGGTAAAGGTGGGCGCTTTGTGCCTGAGCAAGGAGCGGAGCGAATCCCGCGGCAAAAACGAAGGCAGAACAAACCGAAGCGGCATAGCGACACAGGATTCCGCCTTGAGCTGCCAGCCGCCTCATTTCCGTCCTCCGTCTGTCGACTTGTTTCCCGGCTCAAGCACCAAGCCTTGCCGCATTATTTGCAGGAGCGGCAAGCCCTGTCAAGCTCGCCGCCGGGCCGCACCGGCATATGCCGGAAAAAGCTGGCGAGCCGTTGTGCCGAAGTGACTGATCTTGATTTCGATTGCTACTTGCCCTGCGCCATGGCGATGAAGGGATTCGACCTGGCATTGACGAAATGCCCGTCGAGACACATCTTGCCCTTCTTCAGTTCGAACACGGTAACAAGTTCATCTTTTTCCATGTGGGCCCATTTTTGCTGCTTGACCAACGTATCGTCCATCTTGCTGATCAAGCCGCGCGCAACCAGGTCGACCGCCACGTCGGTAACCTGCGCGCCGCTCTGCCTGGCCTGGGCTTCCATCATGCTGCGCGCAACGCGGTGGGTGATGTCGTCGACCATCGCCATCGGCACATGCAGGCGCAGACGCACGGACAGCTTCTCGTAAATCTTTTGCGTGGAGTCCAGGTCGGCCTGCTTCAGGCTGGGTAGCGTCAAGCGTCCGGCGAGGCCGGCCCGCTGGCCATGGTATTGCGCCGAAAGATCGCGGATCTCGACGGCGCCGTTATGCTTCGACAGCTCGAGTGCGAAGCGCTTGAATAGTTTCATTACCGCATCGGATTGCATGCTGTCTTGCGCGCCGTCCTGTGCAGCATCGGGCTGCCTGGAGAAATCGATTGTTTCCGCGAAGTCGCTCAGGTCTTCCATCGATTTGCCGTCGATATTGAGAATCGCGATATCGGCGTTGAGATTCTCGATCTTGTCGCTGCCCCAATCGACCGAAGCGATCCGATAGCCGTAGCGGGCGTCGAACACCTTCTTGCGTGCCGCCACGTCGGCATCGACCGCCAAATTGTTGAAATCGAGGGCGAATGCCGCACCTTCTCCACCGCCGATATGCATGCGCTCAAGCTGGAACGACGACTTCCCGAGCGGTAAATTATAGGGGCCCACCGTATTGTCGCCATGGATAGCGATATTGCTCATGTCCACCAGCTTCGGGTCTCCCGTCGAAGTCAGCTTCAGCTCGGATATGCCGATATCGTACTTGAAGCCGCTGTAGTCGCGGTTGACGATGCTTTCAGCCGTGATCGGATCAAGGTGCAAGGTCGAACCATTCTTCGCGTCCGTATGGTCGAGCGAGTCTGACTTGCCATGGATGGCGGCGCCGCCCCCGGACAACTCTTCCACGGTCAAATGCAAGGGATCGTCGTTGCCGAAGGCGCTTTGCAGCCCGGCCTTGGTGTCGGGGGAAAACGAGAAATGGCGTGCCAGCTCGACCCGCTCCTTCAGCGTGGCGTGATGATCAACGAGGCGCCTCGCGTCCTTCATGACGTCGAGGTAAAGCTTGAGCAGTTCGGGATCAATCAATTGCGGCGGCTTGGGCTGCGCATTCGCGGCCGGTGCCGCCGGCGCATCCTGCGCCAATGCCGGTAAGACACACGTCAAGGTCGATGCCAGAACGGCACTGGCAATTGGATGCTTCACGGTATTCCCCTGTCAATTCAAGAATTAATGTTTCAGCCTGTCACGCACGCCACCCTGCCGACCTTCAGCGCCGGGCCGCCTCGCGGCGAATTATACGGGCTTTGCGCGGCATATCCCGCGCCGACACAGCCGCGGTCGATTCCCCAATCCGGCGAGCGCGATTACCTGCCGGGTAATTGAGCCGGTTCGCCGGGTTTTCCATAATCGGGACACACCAACCTGAAAGGAGAACACCATGACAGACGCTGCACAAATCGCCGCCAGCTATATCGCCACCTGGAATGAAACCGACGCCGCACGCCGGGACGCCTTGCTGGCCGCCGGCTGGAGTGAAAACGCGAGCTATATCGACCCGATGGCGCAAGGCCGAGGCCACGCCGAAATCGGCGCCTTGATCGGCGCCGTGCAGGTACGCTTCCCAGGTTTTCGTTTTGCGCTCGACGGCAAACCGGATGGCTACGGCGAGCACCTGCGCTTCTCATGGACGCTCGGTCCCGCTACGGAAACGGACATGATCAAGGGCACTGACTTTGCCGTGCTGGAAAACGGCCGCCTTAAATCCGTCGCCGGTTTTCTCGACAAAGTGCCGGCCGGGGCATAATGAGGGCTGTTGAACAAGGAAACTCCGATGCCAGATTCAGTCGTCCGTTCATCCGCCTCCGCCGGCGACTACATCCGCACCTGGCGCCAGCGGCGGCGCATGAGCCAGCTTGATCTGGCGCTCGACGCCGGTATCTCGCAACGCCATCTGAGTTTCCTGGAAAGCGGCCGTTCGGCTCCGAGCCGCGAGATGCTGATCCGCCTGACGGAAAGGCTGGACGTGCCTTTGCGCGAGCGCAATGCCATGCTGCTGGCGGCCGGCTTTGCGCCGCTTTACGCCGAACGCTCCCTCGAAGACCCCGACATGGACGCCGCACGCCATGCCATCGAACGCGTGCTTAGGGGGCACGAACCCTACCCCGCGCTGGCGGTCGACCGGCATTGGAACCTGGTGGCGCACAATGCCGCGGTGTTGCCGCTGTTGGACGCCGTCGCCGATCCCGCGTTGCTGCAGCCGCCAGTCAATGTGTTGCGCCTGTCTCTGCACCCGCAGGGACTTGCCGGACGCATCGCCAATCTTGCCGAATGGCGCGACCACCTGCTGGACCGCCTGCGGCGCCAGATTGCCGTCACCAACGACCCCGTGCTGGCCGATTTGCTGCAGGAGCTGGCGGCTTACCCGGTGCACGGCAAGCTGGCCGCACTGCATGCCGAACCCTTGAGCGACCACGGCGGCGTGCTCGTGCCGCTGGAATTGATCACCGATGCCGGCTTGCTGTCGCTAATCTCGATCACCTCGGTCTTCGGCACGCCGCGCGACGTGACCCTGTCGGAACTGGCGCTGGAAGCGTTCTTCCCCGCCAATGCCGAAACCGCGCAAATCCTGCAACGTCTGCCGCAGCAACAAGCGGCGCCGGTCAGATAGGAAAATGCTCCATTGCCAGGGCGCGCAGCGTGTCGTCCGGCGCCGCGGCCTTGGTCGCCAAGGCAAACAAGTCATAGTGCGGATGGGTGCGGCGCATGCTCGCGACATTACCGAAGCCGCTTTGCTTGATCGTGCCGGCCAATGTACGCTGGGTAAACCCGCAGCGGTGCGCCATGAACAGATTGCCCCGCATCAGCGAAGCGCGGTGTCCATACAGGATGTCGATCGGCGCAATCGGCCCCGCCGGCGATTCGTAGGCGGGCTCGACCAGCTTGTCTTCGGCAATCAGCGCGCACACCGATTGCAGATCGGGACAGGTGACGACCAAAAACCCTTCCGGCTTGAGCACACGCAGGAATTCGGCCAAGGCCTGCGGCACTTCATGCGGATAAATGTGCTCGATATTGTGGCTGGAATAAATCGCATCGACCGAATTGCTGGCCACGCCGGACATATCCAGCATGGTGCCCTGGATATCGGGATTGGCGTTCTCGTCGATATCGAAACGCAATTCATTCCACTCGGGCGTATTGAATCCCCGCGTGGTGCCGTCCTTGCTCTTGGGGCCGCAGCCGACGTGAAGGAAGGTTTTCATGTTGTAATCCACGGTGCAAAAATCGCATTGTCGCACGACGATTGACAGCTATGGCGCAATCTTCTATCTTGAGCGCGCGGCGGACCCTTCAAGTCGGCGCGTAGAGAAATCGACACGCCTCTGCGGGGTTACCCCGCGGATGGGACAGGTTGGACAATGCAGCGCGCAAGCCCCACTGCGTTCCACGCAGAAATGCTGGCGCATCACAAGACTGGTTGAAGGCTCTCCGCCGCCCTTTCGTTTTACCTTTTTGCTTCAGCATGAATTCACGCCGCCACGTAGCGCTGGCCCTGGCCGACACCTTCCTCGCATGTGACGCCGAGCTCCCGGCAATGGTTGCCGCCGCGCGCGATGCCCTGGGTCAGCACTGGCGCTGGATTCCCTACCTCTGCCGTGCCTTGCTCAAACGCACAGGGGAACACTTCCATGCATTCAGCCGGGACGAGTTGGCAAACTTCATACTCGCACACCCGAGCGTTGAAGAAGCCTGGCGCGGTCCGCATCCGCCACCAACGATACGGCGCTATTGCATCGAGCCGGCAAGACAGGTGGCACCGCCGGATTGGGTCCTGCCCCTCGGCTTGCCTACCCTTCCTTCACATGGAGACTTGGCGCGCTGGCTCGGCGCCGAGGGGAGCGAGCTCGAATGGTTCGCTGACCGCAGGCGCACCAATGGCGTCGATGCGCCCATGCGCCACTATCACTACCGCTGGGTGGCGAAGAAGAGCGGCGGCTTCCGCCTAATCGAAATCCCCAAGGAGCGATTGCGCGTCATGCAACGCCAGATCTTGCACCAGCTGCTTGCGCGCGTGCCGCTGCATGAAGCGGCACACGGTTTTCGCCGGGGTCGCTCCGCCTCGACGCACGCTGCGCTGCACGTGGAGCAAGCCGTCGTCATCCGCATGGACTTGCAGGATTTCTTTGCCGGCATTCCGGCCTCGCGCATCCAGGCCTTGTTCGGCAAACTCGGCTACTCGAGCAGCGTCGCCGGCACGCTGGCGCGGCTCTGCACCAACCGCGTTCCACGCGAGGTCTTAGGCAAGACCGATTTGAAGACGGCAAACCAGTTGCGCGGCCGCCACTTGCCTCAAGGCGCGCCGTCGTCACCGGCCCTGGCCAACTTGTGCGCCTTCCGCCTGGATATGCGCTTGGCGGCACTGGCAACATCCCTGGGCGTACGCTATAGCCGCTATGCCGACGACCTGACTTTCTCGGGTGGCGCGGATTTGGCGCGAGCGTTCCGGCGCTTTCACATCCAGGTCACGGCCATCGCTTGCGAAGAGGGTTTCGTCGTCAACACGCGCAAGACGCGCTTGATGAACAGCAGTACACGCCAAGCCGTCACAGGAATCGTGGTGAACCAGCGAATGAATATCGCCCGCCGGGACTTCGACCGGCTCAAGGCAATCTTGACCAATTGCATCCGCCACGGACCGGCATCGCAAAACCGCGAAGGCAGGCAAGACTTCCAGTCTCACCTCGCCGGACGCGTAGCGCACGCACAAAGCATCAATCCGATACGTGGCGAACGCTTGCACAAGCTGTTCGAGCGCATCGCCTGACCGGCGCCAAGCTGAGGCTCATGCCTGCGGTTCAGGTACGTGGTTCAACCCGCGATCCGCAATCGGGGCAGACTTCCTCTCCGCCGCGCACCACGTGCCCCTTCGTGCAGCGGCGCGGCGACAGCATCTGCGGCGCGCGCCACATCGAATACAGCACCACCACGCAAGTGCCGAAAAAGGCCAGCCCCAGGCTGGAGCCGAACAGGGTCGCATGGGTAAGATTCGGCGCGGCTTCCTTGCGCCAGGCGATGCCGAACAGCACGAAGAAACCGAAGCCGTAAAGCAGCAAGGCCACGCGCGCCAGCCGCATCCAGCGCGGGCACGAGGCCAGCACAACGTGCATCACGTCGCGCGAGCCCTCATGCCAGGCCGCCAGTGCGGCCAAAGCGAGCGCAGGCAAGCCGACCACGCCCAGGCGCATGACCCAGGGTGCCAGCGCGCGCAATACATCCCCGTCGATCAGGCCGGCACCGGCAAGCCCGGCCCAGCCGGCAATATGCAAAACCAGGCTCAGCAACAAGCCGGCCAGCGCTACCGCATTCAAACCACCAAGCAGAAATTTCATCGACGTCAAGGCTGCAACATGAAAACTGCCATTATGCCCGCTTGTCGGCCTGCCACGCGCATCGTCCGCAAACTTTACCTTCATCCGGACTAACGGCAAACGGATTGGAAAGCCGCCCGGACAGGATGCGCGAGGCAATGATGGGCGCAAGCGCCCGTCATTGCAGATCGGCCGTTGAGGCTACGCCGGCTCTTACTCCTCGCTGCCGAACAATCCGCCCAGCACCGAACCGATGACGCCGCCGGCCACCGCGCCGCCGATACCGCCCGAAGCGCCGCCTATGCCGGCGCCGACGGCCGTGGAGGATTCGCCGCCGCGCGCCAGGTAGGGTGACAGCGCATGCGCCAGATTGGGCATGGTCAACGTCTGCAGCCAGATCTTGCCCGGACCGGTCAGGCGGGCAATGAAGATGCCGTCGCCGCCGAACAGCATGTTCTTGATGCCGGGGATCAGCGTGATATCGAAGTTGACCGTCGACTGGAACATGCCGATGTGGCCGGGATGGACCGAAAGCGATTCGCCGGGCTGCAAGTCGTAGCAGACGATTTCGCCACCCAGTTCGACCCAAGCCGTGGCATCACCCGAAAGCTTTTGCAGGATGAAGCCGTCGCCGCCGAAGATGCCGGCGCCCAGCGAACGCTGGAAGCCGATACC
Organism: Burkholderiaceae bacterium; assembly: GCA_036384915.1. GTDB lineage: Bacteria > Pseudomonadota > Gammaproteobacteria > Burkholderiales > Burkholderiaceae_D > PKWO01. The sequence continues at coordinate 171,613 of DASVLJ010000044.1, read as the reverse complement.
AAGCTCGACGCCACCCGTACCGCACAGGAAGCCATGACGATGAATCAGGTATTCCTGCCCGGGACGCACGGCAACTTCCATGATGGTGCCGGGCACCTTGGCGGCGAACGCCACCATGCCCTGCCCGCCCGTGGTCTGGTATTCGTTCATGAACAAGCCGCCGCCCGACAGCGCGCGGCCGATGACGCCAAAGAAGCCCTTGGCGCCGGCGGTCCTGGCATTGGTTTGCAACAGGATGTTGGGCGACATCCAGGAAAACTGGCCAGGTTCGGAAATGACTTTTTCGCCGTACTCAAGACCGATCTCGAGCACGGGCAAGGTGGTACCTGTGATTTTTGCTCTCATGGCGACTGCTCCTCTCAGGGCGACAAAGACCGGAGCCATGCTATCACGCTGTTTTCGCCTCGTGGCGGTAATATTGGCCCAATTTAAACGAAAACATGCTGCCGCAGCACGAACCTCCCATAACCATGGGATACCGCGCAGCGCACGAGCAATGCGAAAACCTCGTGCAAGAGACAATTGCCTCCCGCACCGGGAATACGGTAGAGTGCAGCCACACAAATAACACCAGACATATTCCCCTATGGCATCAATTCCGCCCGCCGCGCCTTTCCGCTACCAATGGTTCACCCGCGGCGACATCAACGGTTTCTTCGCCCTTTCAATCGACAACCTGGCTCTGCTGGCCGGCATGAGCGGCATCCTCATCGGCATCTTCCATATGCCGGCCGATATCGTTCTGCGCCGCATGGTGCCGGGCACGGCCTTCGGCGTGCTGGTGGGCGACTTGCTCTATACCTGGCTGGCTTTCCGGCTCGCGGCGCGCGAATCGCGTCACAACGTTTGCGCCATGCCTTTCGGTATCGATACGCCGTCGATGTTCGCACTCTCGTTCGGCGTCGTCGGTCCGGCTTACGCGCTGCATCACGATGCGCAGGAAGCCTGGTCCGTCGGCATGGCTGTCCTGGCGCTCATGGGCGTAGCCAAGATCGTGACGTCTTTCTTCGGTGAGACCATCCGGCGCGCCTTGCCGCGCCCGGCCCTGCTCGGCGCCTTGGCGGCGACGGCGGTGGCGCTGATCATGTTCTTCTCGCTCAACAAGATCATCGATGAACCGATTGGCGGGCTGCTGGCGCTGGGCCTGGTGCTGCTGGTGCTGGTGGGCGGCGTGAAATTGCCGTGGCGCGTGCCCGCCGTGGCGGCGTCGGTGGTGATCGGCACGCTGGCTTATCAGTTGGCGATCAAGTTCGGCTACCAGCCGCCGCAACTGGCGGCCGGCGGCGCAACGGGCATGATCCTGGCGTTGCCCCTGCCCACGCTCGCTTTCGTAAACGGGATGACCTTGGCATGGCACTACATTCCGCTGGCAATCCCCGTAGCGCTGGCCACCGTCATCGGCGGCATCGACAATACCGAATCGGCTGCCGTGGGCGGCGACCATTATTCGACGCGTTCCATTCTGCTGGTCGAAGGTTGCGCCACCTTGATCGCCGCGCTATGCGGCGGCGTGATCCAGAACACGCCCTATATCGGCCACTCGGCATTCAAGGACATGGGCAGCCGCGCGGGCTATACGCTGGCAACGGGCCTCTTTATCGGCATCGGTGCGGCAACCGGCTTGATCGGCGTCTTGATCGCGGCGCTGCCGGAATCGGTCGTGGTGCCGGTGCTAGTGTTCATCGGCATGGAAATGAGCGAGCAGGCGGCCGCCACCACGCAGCCGCGCCATTTGAAGGCGCTGGGCCTGGCCCTGGTGCCGGCGCTGGCCTACCTCGTCAACGTCGAACTGGGCGGTGTGCATCTCGACATGGCTGCTCTCGACGCGCACACCCAGCGCACGCTGCATATCCTGACCATGCTGGGGAACGGCTTCATCATCACGGCCATGCTCTGGGCTTCCTGGCTGATCTGGGTGATCGATCACAAGCTGCTGCGCGCGGCCGGTATTGCCGCATTGTGCGGCTTGCTCACGCTATGCGGCCTGATCCATTCGCCCTTCCCCGATGGACGCATTTTCGCGCCCTGGCAAGAAGGCGTGCCGGCCCAGGTATTCCATCTGGCGATAGGCTATGGCTTGCTCGCCTTGCTGTGCGCCGCGCTATCGCCGGGCAACCGCGCCAAGGAGTGAGAGCGTGTTGAAATTCGTCTTGCAGTGGCGCGACATGAGGCGGGCACGCAAGGCGCTTTCCACCATGCTCAAGGAACGCCATCCACTGCGGCTGCATTCCTTCATGCTGTTCTTCTGGACCGTCTTCGCCGGCACGCTGGTATCGCACGCATTGCCTCAAGTGGGCATGTACTCCTTGTCCGAGCGCTATGCCCTGGCTTGCGGCATCGGCTACGGCGCCTTCCTGCTCGGCGTGCGCGTCTGGCTGTGGCATGTCGAAGCGCTCCGTGAAGAGCTCGAGGGAGAGGACCAGAGCCTGGGCTACGTGCCCGACCTGATCGAAATGAGCGTGGATGGCGCGGAACTGATAGGCGGCACGGTAGAAGGCCTGGGGGAAAGCGCAGGAGCAATAAGCGGCGAAGGCGTCGCCGTGCTCCCGATTATCCTGATCGCCGTCGGCGCCACCATCGCCGTCCTGGTGCTCGGCCCCGAGATACTGATCGATGCGGCTTTCGAAGCCATCCTGGCCGGCAGCCTGATCGGCGCCATGCGCCTGGGCCGCGAGCCAGATTGGTTCTGGCGCGTCCTGGTGAAAACGTGGTGGGTGTTCCTGCTGGCCGCCGCCCTCATCGTGGCATTCGGAAACTACGCTCAGCACCGCTATCCGAATGCGACTACCCTGTCAGAAGTCTTAACCCAAGCCGCCGCGCACCGCCAAGCCAAATAGGCCGCATATCGAGTCCCGCTTCTCATTTTGCGGGAACAATGTCGCCTCTAGACTACGCTTTGCGCTTCCCATCCCGGCCTGCGGCGGCGAAATCGCCTGCAATTGCGTATTTCTCGGGTAAGATGGGCGTTCTCAAAAAACAGACTTGCCTCTCAGGGAATTCAAAAATGAAGAAACTCATGCTGGGCCTGGCCCTGGCCGCCATGGCTTCCGCCGCTTCCGTCGCCCATGCCGACGACGGCTCGAGCGTCCGCTTCTACGCCGGCATCGGCATCTCACACGGCGGCGACTCCCTTGGCAGCGGCGAAATCGTGCCGGTAAGCGGCAGCGGGCCGACCATTCCCTTCAACATCCGCCCCGGCACCTCGGCCGAATTGCGCATCGGCGCCGATTTCCGCCTGGGCGAACGCTTCCACCTGCAAACTTCGGTCGGCTATGCCGACCAGTCGCCGCAGGGCATCAATGGCAGCCTCGACTTCCGCGAAACGCCGGTCGAAGTCATGGGCTTCGTCAATGCCTGGCAAGGCTTGCGTGTCGGCGCAGGTTATCGCAAGAGCTGGGCCGAATTCTCCGGCAGCGGCGTGGCCACCAACTGGCCGGGCCTGGGCCGCTACACCAGCTCCAACGGCAGTGTGCTGGAAGTGCAATACCTGTTTTCCGAAGACGGCAAATACACATCGCAGCATGGCCTGGGCGGCTTCAGCCTGCGCATGGTCAATGAAACCCTGCACCATGACGATTTCTCGATCAGCGGGCACCACTATGAATTCGGCGGGGTGTTTTACTATTGATCGTGCATCATCGAGCAGCCGTGGCAAGCCGCTGGCCCGCATATTTCGCCAGAACGCGGGATGATGATGCGAAAGTTGCGAGACAGTTTGCGTGATCGCGCCAAGCCAATAGCGAGCTATTGGCGCGAAGCGAGCGTGCAAAATGGCCGCAAATTTCGCATCAGCACCCGCGTAGGCCGGAGGTACAAATTGGATCTATCCGTCGCAAACACAAACTCTGTAAACAAGCGGCCTTCGGTCAAATTTCAGGCCGGTCTGGTGAAATATGCGGGCTAGGGCGGCATGGCAGGCGCGGCCTTCAATTCACGCCGGGCCGTCACCAAGGCTGCGAGCAGCAGCACATAAGCAAGCAGCCATACATAGAAGCCCGCTTCCAGCCCCCTGACTTCCTTACCGAAGGCGAAAGGCGTCGCCACCCCGGCGCCCATGCCGGTCAAGAGCAGCAAACCGCTTATGTCCAGGCCGCGCTTGGGAAGCATGCGCCTGAACAATAACACCGGCATTGCCAGGAACAAGACATTGAAGATGGCGGCAAAGGCCGCAAGGAAGTAATCGCCGCTGTGGGCAGGCGCTCCCGCACCGCTGGCGATCGCCCCGATGGCCGAAATGCCAAACCCCAGGGCGATATAGACGATGGTGAAGCCGGGCACCGGTTCCGCCTTGCCGAGGATGACGACGTCAACCGAAGGCAATACAAGCGAAACGCCGAACAAGACCACGGCAGCCAAGGCGAACAGCGTTGAATAACGCATTGCCCCGGACTCAAGTATCAAGCAAGTTCTGCCTGGCAGCCTGTCGCCTCTGCCAATCCGCCAGCAACATATCGTAGCGCGCCATGTCTACGTCGTACCAGCGCTCGATCCCACGGTATTGCATGCCCAGCTTTTTCATGACGTTGGACGATGCCGTATTGACCGGATCGCATACCGCGCACAGCAACTGCCCCTTGAGCGTATCGAAGGCGAAAGCCGCCATGCGTTCGGCCGCTTCCGAGGCAAAGCCCTGTCCCCACTTGTCGCGCCGCAGGCGCCAACCGGTCTCAAGCGGGTTGCTGCGGTCGCGCCCCAAATGCTGGATGCAGCCGGCGCCGATTACCTCTTCACTGTCCAGTTCGATGAAGCACCACCAGGAATAGCCGAACGTGGCCCAGCGTTCCTTGACGATGTCTATCATCTTTTGCGTGTCTTCCAGCGTATCGCCCCGTCCCGTGATGTAGCGCATCACTTCCGGGTCGCGGTTGACTTGATGCAGCCCTTGCAGGTGGCTGTCGTTGATCGGTTCCAGGCGCATGCGCACGGTAGTCAGGATGGTCATGCTCTCATTGTACTTCCACCGCTTTGACCGTAACAACTTCGACCGATGTAGGCGGCGCCCAACCGAAGAGGCGTTCGCGCAAGTGCATGAACGGCGTCTCGACGATGCGGAACAGCAAGTAGCCGCCCAGCACGCCGGCAACCATGATAATGAGGATGCCGGACCAGGAATCGGGTTCGATCCCGAATTTCGGCAAATGCATCTTTCCGATATAAAACAAGGGCTTGTGCGCAAGGTAGACGGCATAAGACCATAATGCCAGCGCCTGCGCGCCGGGGATGCGCAAGCGGCTCAGGAACGAGCTGCGGCAGAGCGCCGAGAACACCATCAACATGAAACCGAGGGCAAGCACGGAATAGCCGAACACGATGACGGGAAAGTTGAAGCCATGCGCGGCGACATAGTCGCCATCAAGGCAATAGTAAAAACCGGCCAGGACCAGCGCCACCACAGCCAGCCCGGCCGCGGCTGCCCGATTGCCCCAAGCCTGCAGGCGTAGATAAAGGCCGCCGTGAAAATTCTTGAGCATGGCCAGCGCCACACCGGGCAACAATTCATCCATGCGACAGAACGAGGAATAGTAGATGCCGCTCATGTAATCCTGAAAATCGGCGCAGTGCAGCCACATCAAGCCGCGCATGGCGATGCCGGCAAAAATGGCCGCAACCAGAACGAACCAGGCGCCGAGCAAGGAGCGCCTCAGGGCGGCAAGGCCAAAGGCCGCAAGCGGCAGGATCAGGTAAAACTGTTCTTCCACATTGAGCGACCAGGCATGGGAGAACGCCGAACCGGGCCGCAAGCCGATGTTTTGCGTGAAGCTCAGGAAACGCCACAACGGCATGGGTTCCTTGCCCGCCATGGCGAGCGGGAACAGGAAATACAATGCCAGGATCACGTAGTAGTTGGGCAAAGTGCGCAAAAAGCGGCATACGTAAAAAAGCTTGAATGAAAATGGCTCGCCGCGCGCGATCGGTCCCATGATCTGGTTGCCGATCAGGTAGCCGCTCAAGACGAAGAACAGATCCACCCCGGCCCAGCCGCAATCGCCGATGAAGCTGAAAGTGCTGGCGCCGCTGACGACGACTTCGAAATGGTAGAGCAGCACCAGCACGATGGCGGCGGCGCGCAAGGTGTCCAGACCGGACAGGCGGGAATTTTGCGGGGCGGGATTCATGCGGCGATTTTATCCGCCGCCCCTGCCCGCGGGCGATCCGATCCCGTGTAACCGCTGTAACCGAGATCGGGCCAAGGCCGTTTTTTCGAAAGCGAACGGCGCGAATCGACGCGGCCGATTTGCTTGGAACCTCAACAATCCAAGCGGCAAAATGCGCGCGGCCAGTACCCGCCTGTAAAAAGCTGTGTTACCCTAGCGCTTTTTTGAAAAGGAGATGTTATGAAAAAGGGTGAACTGGTTGCAGAATTCGCGAAGCGCACGGAACTGTCCGCCACCGCCGCCAACAATGCCGTCAACACGTTGATCGACATCATCACCGAGCGCCTGAAGAAGGGCGATACGGTCGGCATCACCGGCTTCGGCACGTTCTCCGTCGCCAAGCGCGCCGCACGCAAGGGCCGCAATCCGGCCACCGGCGCAGCAATCAAGATCGCCGCTTCCAAGTCGCCCAAGTTCTCCGCCGGCGCGACGCTGAAGGCTGCCGTCAACCCCAAGAAGAAGTAATCTCCTTCACGATTGTCTCTTCTTGCGCTCTTCCCCGCAATCGCCTGCGATTGCTTGAGATTGGGGAAGAGCGCTTCCTCCTCCCCTCCTTCGCATTACACCGGCGTTCATTGCGTCTATCGCGTTTATTGGCGCTGCATTCCCCGCTCTTCCACCGGCACCACCGGCAGCGAAATAAAACTTGCCTGGTTTCCTTCGTGGTAGATACGCTGCGTCGCCTTCACGTAATCGCCCGGCCGGGCAAAGAAGATATTCGGCACGAAAGTCTGCGGGTTACGGTCGTATAGCGGGAACCAGCTCGACTGCACCTGCACCATGATGCGATGGCCGGGCAGGAAGGTGTGGTTGGCCGTCGGCAAGCCGAACTTGTAGGTCAAGGGCTGCTTCGGCAGGATCGGCTTGGGATCGCTGAAGCTTTCGCGATAGCGGCCGCGGAAGATATCCATCGCCACACTTAACTCATAGCCGCCCATGGCCGGCTCGCCTGGCACCCGGTCGGGATAGACATCGATCAGCTTGACCACCCAGTCGCTGTCGCTGCCGGAAGTCGAGGCAACCAGGTTGACGACGGACGCACCGCTGATCTTCAGCGGTTCCTTGAGCGGCCCGGTTTGATAGACCAGCACGTCGGTGCGGTCGGCCACGGAACGCTGGTCGCTGACCAGCCATTGCTGCCAGGCACCGCGGTCGGAAGACACTACCGGGCGCGGAATATACGGCACGGGCTTGGCCGGATCGGACACGTATTCGTCATAGGCCGCCGCGCCATCGGCCTTGGCCGGGGCGGCGAACGACAGCGCCGCATCCTGCATCAGGTAGAGCGGGCGCGGTTTGTATTTGCAGCCCGAATCGCAAGCCAGCGGCCAGGACTTGAAACGCTCCCAATGGTTTTCGCCGGTGTTGTAGATCAAGACCGGCGGCGTATCGGCCTTGGGCGCACCATCCTTGAGATATTGATCGAAGAACGGGCGCAGCACGTCGCGCCGGAATTGCAACGCCGTATCGCCGTCGAACTTCAATACGCCGAGCGAGCTGCCATCGTACTTGACGCCGCTGTGGCGCCAGGGGCCCATGACGAGATAATTTTTGTCGTTATTCTTGTCCTTGGGCTCCATGGCGGCGTAGCTGTGAATCGCACCCCACATGTCTTCCTGGTCCCACAAGCCTTGCAGCCACATCGTGGGCACGGTCAAGGGTTGGCGCGCCATGATCTTGTCCAGCGCCTGCTCCTGCCAGAATTGGTCGTAGGACGGGTGCTCCGCGACCTTGCGCCAGAACGGCAGTTGCTCCAGCCCGGCTGCCTTGGCATAGGCCCCGGTTGAGCCGGCACGTAGGAAATTTTCGTAATCGTCTGTGGACTCGCGTGCGATCGGCTTGCCGTCGCCGCGCTCCGTGGTTTGCCAGGTAAAGTAGTCGAGATTGGTCTGACGGAAAGCGCCATAGTGGAACCAGTCGTCCCCCATCCAGCCGTCTATCATCGGGCTCTCGGGCGCCGCCACCTTCAAGGCCGGGTGCGGGTTGATCAGGGCCATGACCACGGTGAAGCCTTCGTAGGAAGAGCCGATCATGCCGACCTTGCCGTTCGATTCCGGCACATTCTTGACCAGGTAATCGATCGTATCCCAGGCGTCGGTGGAATGATCGACTGCGGTCCGATTGAGCGGACCGCGCAAGGGCCGCGTCATCACGTAATCGCCTTCCGAGCCATGCTTGCCGCGCACGTCCTGGTACACGCGGATATAACCGCCCTGCACAAATACCTCATCGTCCTGCGCCAATTCACCGAGCACGCTCGGCCCGTCTTCGCGCGCAGCGCGCTTGTCGGCGTGGTAGGGCGTGCGCGACAAGAGGATGGGCGCATTCTTCGCGCCCTCGGGAATCACGATGACGGTGTGAAGCTTGACGCCGTCGCGCATCGGAATCATGACGACGCGCTTTTCATAGTCGTAGCCGTTCTTGGGCGCGACGAATTTTTCCGGGATGTCCGGCGTCATCGGCGGCGTGTCGGCAAAGGCAAAAAACGACGAGCACAGGAGAGCCATGGTCGTCGCTCGGGACAGCAGTTTCTTTTTCATGGGTGGATGGTTCGCTGCGCAAAAACGCAAGCTTACCTTATCCGCCGTGTTTTATCCGCGCCGGAAAATTCAGTGCAGACGCTCCGCCGGCATGAACCAAGCCGCCAGCACAACGCCAACAATGAACGCAAAGACCAAAAAGGCGAAGACGGCAAGCAAGGCGAACAGCAGAGGCTTACCCCACCCCTTGCGCGGATAATTCTTGCCGAAGCGTTCCTTGACATATTGCGCCTGGGCACGCGCACTTGCAAAATACCAGGCAAGCAGCAAAGCGAAGTTGAGGATGCGGGTTATGCCCTCGATCGCCTTGTCATCTGCCATGATCACATCGACGATAACGGTAGCGATGGCAATCACCGCACTGGCGATCGCCCAATTGCGCGAAGCTGCGGCCTTTGCCGGCTCGCCCAGAGCCTGCCAATTTTTCATGTGCAAAATCGCGCCGAATATAGGCGAAAACGGCAAGCTCCAATTTGCCGCGGCGTTCGGATTCCAGATTTCCGGCACGACTTCGCCCGATGGCAATTGCTCGATAGACGTTTTCGGCGCCTGATATGGGTTGTCGTCGTTCATTCCAGCCCTGTTTTCGTTAATTGTTTTGTCGATTGTTGCGATAGAGCGCAATCGGGGAGTGTAATGCAATCATTGCAATGCACAAAGCAACTACGCGAGCAAGTCGGGACAATCAAGCACCAATTCAACAAATGCTGTAAAAACACTAGCCGGATCAAGGAAGTTTCGCCTGCGGCTACCGCATGTCGGCGAAAATGCCACAGCACTGGCATCATGGTCTGGACAATGCCATTTCCTGTCAGTAAGCTCTAACGGTCGTCCGAGCCCGAACCGCATTGAGCGATAGCCGCAGTGACGACGCACAGCGACACCCGCCTTCAGCGCCCCCCAGCCGACAGCGGAGAACACGATGGCCCGGGCCAGCGAGACGAAAATGCCGGGCCGGCTCAATTTGTCCGTCATGGGGGAATCATGATCAAACCGTCCGGCGCTTCCACGCTCACCGCTTTCACCTGTCTGTTCGCTTCGCTTACCCTGATGTCTCCAGCCGCCATGGCGGCGCCCGATGCCGAATGGCCGGGGCTCAACCAGCAGTTCAAGGACTTGATCCAGGCCGGAAGGTATGACGACGCCCAGACCGTAGCCAAGCGGGAAGTCGAAATCGCGCTGAAGAAAAACGACGCCACGCTGGGTACCAGTTATTCCAACCTCGGCGACGTGGAATGCGGCCAAGGGCAATTCGCGGAAGCGGAGCAGAACTATCGCCATGCCGTAGCCGCCAATGAAAAGGCACTGGGGAAAAACCATCCCAGCGTGGCCGCCGATTTATACAAGATGTGGGGCCTGTTCCTGGCCTCGGACCAGGCCGAGCAGGCTGACGCCTTGCTCAAGCGCGCGCAGGACATCAACGACAAGACTTCCCCCGGCGCTCGCGTCGACGTGACCGCAATACTCGAAAAGCTGGCCGAATCCTATCAAGCCTATGGCGCCCTGCCGCCGGCGGACCGGCTGTACCAGCGCCTGCTGTCCATGAAAGAGGCCAAGTTCGGCCCGGACCATCCGGAAACGGCCAAGGTGCTCGACAAACTGGCCAATATCTACCGCATGGAAGCGCAATATACCGCAGCCGAACCGCTCTACAAGCGCGCCATCGACATCAAGGAAAAAGCCTACGGCCCGGACCGCCCGGAAACGGCCGACAGCCTGAACGGTCTGGCCACGGTCTACGTCGCGAAAAAACAATACCGCAATGCCGAACCGCTGGCACAGCGCGCACTGGCAATCTACGATAAATCGGACAATCCGAACGATCAAACGGTCGCGCTATGCCTGAATAACCTGTCCAAGATCAGCCGGGCGCAAAGCCTGGTGCCGCAAGCCGAGACCTACGCCAAACGCTCGCTGACGATCACGGAAAAGAACCTTGGCCCCGAACACACCGACGTGGCGGCGCGCTTGAACGAGTTGGCCATCCTCTACGCCAGCGAAGGCAATTATGCCGAAGCGCAACCGCTGGTCACGCGCGCACTGGCGATCTATGAAAAGGCGCTGGGCCCAACCCACCAGAATGTCGCCGCTACCCTGGCGAACTTGGCAAAGATAGAGCGCGCGCTGGGCCACACGAGCGAAGCCGACGCGGTAGACAAACGCATTGTGGCGATGAAGCATTAGGCAGGCTCAATCCGCTCACCTGCGGGAGCACAGCTTCACGTTATACCAGGCTGCGGACGCCAGTGGGAGGAAGCTTTCGAAGTCGCTCGGCGGCAGTTCCTCCCTCAGCTTCGATTCGCTTGTGCCATACCTGTCAATGGTCGGCTTGAGTACGGCCAGGCAATCCTCCTTGCGCCCCAAGTGATACAGGTTCACGGCGAGATCGTTGCGCACTTGTGCTTCCTCGAGCCAGCTCAATGTCGCCGCACAATCGTTGAGCACCGGCCGCAGAATATTTAGGGCGGCCTGGTAATCCTTGCTGCCATATAGCCTGGCAAATTTTTTCTCCGTCGCATTGCGCTCGCGATTGCGGCAACCGGGTGCCGGAACCAGGTAGCGCCCGTCGAACCAGGCGCGCGCGCCGCAATAGTCGCGGCACTCACTGGGATTGCCGAGCACGACGTCTATGCTATTGACATCGGGTTTGAAGCTTACGTGGCAGGGATTATCCGTAACAGGGTCGGCCAACACGGCCTTGCCCTCCTTGATGCCGCCATCGATGCTGCAGGAATGACCATTTGCGCCGATGGCTGATATGTCGAAATGCATTTTGCCATCGGCACCACGGGTCACAGTCAGCGTGCCCCGGCCCTTTTCGGCAATGTATTCTCCGGGCGCCGGTTCAGCGGCGTGGGCAAGTTCAAAACACAAGGGAAGAAAAACGACACAGGCGATGCGCTTGAGGTTCATGTTATTTACTCCCAATAAGTTTTCCTGCCGAATGCCGCTGGAGGCAGAACCAGGCCGACGCATCAAGCCTCGTCGATCTCGTCGTCAGCGTCGCAAGCCGTGCCGGCGGCGATCCAGCGCAACACCAGTCTTTGCATGGTCTTTTCCAATCGCGCGGGCAGCCAGCGCAAATGATGCCCCGGGTGTTGCGCCATGCCGCAACGATAGCGCTGCAAATCGCCGTCCCACTCCAGAGCCCTGCATGCACCGCGCCGCTGCCGCAGGAAAACCAGGGCAACGGGACAAGGTTCGTGCGCGCAACATACGCCGCAACCGTTGCACGGCGCACCGAACGGCGGCTTGGGCGGCGCCTCCCGTCGCAGCCAGATGACCGTGCGGGCTATCTGGCCCATTTCGCCACAGTGCGCAACAAGGCGTCCTGCACGATGGGCTTGGGCAGGAAGTCCGACATGCCGGCCTGCATGCAGCGTTCGACTTCGTCGGGCAAGACTGCCGCCGTCAAGGCGACGATGGGTATATCGTTCGCCCCCGCTTCACCGGCACGGATGCGGCGTGTCGCCTCCAGGCCATCCATGACCGGCATCTGCATGTCCATCAAGACCAGGTCGAAGCGTTCTCTCTGCAGCGCGTCCATCGCCTGCACACCGTCATTGGCCAGCATGACGGTGTGGCCGGCCTGCTTGAGCATGGTGTCGACGATGACGCGGTTGATTGCCGTGTCTTCCACCACCAGGATGTGCGCCGGACGGAATGCGGCCGGCTCGGGCCTGTCTTGCGCAACGGCCGTCGCCGTGGTCTCGGGCAGGACGGCGGCAAACCAGAACGTGCTGCCGACTTCGAACGTACTCATCACGCCGATCTGCCCCTGCGGCATGGCCTCGACCAGGCGCTTGCTGATCGCCAGGCCCAGGCCGGTGCCGCCGAACTTGCGCGTGGTCGAATTGTCGATCTGGGAAAACGGCATGAACAGGCTCTGCTGCTGCTCCAGGATCATGCCAATGCCGGTGTCCTGCACCTTGAACACCAGCCGGCCGGGCACGGCTTCGTCGCGCTCGATCGAGACCAGGATGCCGCCGTCGAAGGTGAACTTGATCGCATTCGACAGGAAATTGAGCAGCACTTGCCGCATGCGCGTCGGATCGCCGCGAACCCATTGCGGCACGCCCGACTCGATGCGCGTGCGCAACTCGAGTTCCTTGGCCTGCGCCTGCGGCCTGACCATGGCGCAAGCCCCATCCACGAGTTCGCGCAGGTTCACCGGAATCGCCTCGAGTTCGAGCCGCCCTGCCTCGATCTTCGAATAGTCGAGTATGTCGTCGATGATGGCCAACAGCGCATCGCCCGATTCCTTGAGCAGCGTGACGAGGCGCTGCTGCTCCTCGGTCAAGCCGGTTTCGAGCAGCAAGGTGGAAAAGCCGATCACGCCGTTCATCGGCGTGCGGATTTCGTGGCTCATGCTGGCGAGGAATTCGGATTTGACGCGGTTGGCGCGTTCGGCTTCGCGGCGCGCCTCTTCGAGCTGCTCCGAGGCCTTCTTTTGCGCCGTGATGTCGCGCATGATCGACACGCTCTCGATTGGCTCGCCCGTCACGGGATTGCGCACCAAGGTGTGATGCGACTCAAGCCAGACGATGTGGCCGTCCTTGTGCAGGCCGCGCCCGGTAACGAAAGGGATGGGATGGTCGGTGAACATCGAATCGAACGAGGCTGCGACACGTTCGCGGTCATCCTCATGGAAGAAACTCGCGCGCGGCTGGTGGAGCAGCTCTTCAGGCGTGTAACCCAGCACGCGCTCGTAGGACGGCGACACGTAGCGCCGCCTCCCGTCCGGCCCGACGCAGACGATCAGGTCGCCGGCATTTTCCGTGATGAGGCGAAACTGTTCCTCGCTCTTGCGCAAGGCCTGCTCGGCCATCACCCGGTCGTTCGAGTCGCGCAGCACGCCTATTATTTCGAACGGCGCCTGCGTCACCGGATCGCGCACCAATTGCATGTAGATTTCCAGCCAGCGGTATTCGCCGTTGCGGTGCCGGCCACGCACCAGCACGGAAGCCGTTTCCCTTTCTCCGGAAGCAAGCGAGCGAAACGCCTCCTGCAATTGCGGCGCGTCCTCAGGGTGGGCGAATTCCACCGAGCGGGTGCCCACCAATTCTTCAGGACGCATGCCATAAAACGCATAAGCGGCCGGAGAAACGTATTTGCGCACGCCGTTCAAATCGACCACGACGATCAAATCGCGCATATTCTCGGCGAACATGCGGTAACGCCGTTCGCTATCGGCCAACTCGTCCTTGGCGCGCGCATTGGTGCGTGCCTGATCGAGCATGATGCGCGCACCGCTTGTCAGGAGCATCAATGCCGCCGCGGCAATCAGCGCCGACAGCACCATGGATTGGCGCTCCGCCGCAAGGACGCCGGCGCGCTGCAACCCGAGAGCCTGCCGTTCGTCGGCCACGATCTGCTCGAGCAATGTTCTCACCTCCAGGTGCTGGCGCTCGAAATCCGGCTGCGCGCCGTGGCCACGGACGCCCGCGCCGGCCCCGGCCTGGGCGCGCAGGTCCTCAACCAGTTGCCCGACCATGGCGCGCAGCCTGCCGATGCGCTCCTCCTGCTGGGGCTTTCCCTCCAACAGGTCGCTGAGGCGTGCCAGGCGCCGCGCCAGTTCGCGTTCCGCGGTCAGCGCGAGCAACGCGTCTTCGCCCCTGCCTCGCGCCTGGAAAACCTCTTCTCCGCTATCGGCGCGTATCAGGTCGCCGGAAGCGGCTGCCAGCTCGTCCAAGGTGCGGTGCGTGAGTTCGGTGGCCTGATTGCGCTCGCTTTCCAGGTAAAACAGGCGCACCGTCGCCCCCGCGCCGGCGCCGAGAAACAATACCGTGCCCACCACGCTGAAGGTATAGGCGCGTCGCGCGCCGGCGCGCCACAAGATATCGCGCCAGGTGAAGAGCAACATGCCCGCCGACAGCAAGGCGCCTGCCAGCATGGCGGCAACCGCCAGCTCGACCAAGGTGGTGGTCGAGACGCCCGATGCGATGGTCACCGCGACCGTGGCATGCCCGCTGCCGGAACCGATCGGCGCCCGGCCGAGGAAACGCCGCCCCTCCTTCCCCTCTATCGTGCCCGAATCGCTGGCGAGCTGACGCATCGCCGCCAGATCCGGCACGGGCTTGCCGATGGCATCCGGCAGGGAGGGCTTGCGCACCAGCATGATGCCGTCGGCATCGGCGATGGATAGCGTTGCCCCTTCCGACAGTACCACGCCCGCCAGGCTGCGTTCAAGCAAACCGAGGTCAAGGGCAGCGACGACGAAAAACCGCACCTGCCCCGTGTCCCTATCGAGCACGGGCAGGACAGCCGCGATCTGCGGCCTGCGGGTGCCGGGGGCGACACGATATCCAGAGACAGCGAAGCTTCTCGAAGAGAGAACCTGCCGGAAAAAATCGTCCTTCGACACGCTCAAGCCCGGCGGGCCCGGTTTGGCGCTGCAGCGGATGGCGCCATCGGTTTCGATGAGGCTGATATTCGTCAGCAAGCTGCTGCTTTCGACCACCTGCCCGAGATAAGCGCTGCAAGCGGCGGGATCTTCGCCCAGGTGCTGCGTCAGGCCCACCACGTTCAAGGTATCGTGTATGCCCTCGATACGTTGCACCTGTTCGGCGGCGACCAGCCGAGCCAGGCGCAGTGCTTCATCCTGCTGCTGCGCCTCATGAGGCAGATGCACCAGCAATGCCCACGCCAGCAGAGCCACGCCGGGTAACAGACTGGCGCCGACGGCGGCGACGTGACGAAATGCCATAGATTTGCGGTGTGAAGGAAAGCGGCGAAAATCGTAACACGAAACCCGGCCAGGACGGCTGTTGCACCCCCGGCACAGGCGAACACGGTATCATCGCGATGTTCAGGCACAACAACACGAATGACGGAAATCGAGGGGGACGACATGCACAGCCATCACTTTTGCCGGGCCGGAGCCGGCCTTTGCCTCATCCTGGTCCTGCCGGCCTTGGCGGCCGAGCCCTGCCCCCTAGCGCCGGCCAAGATTAACAGTGCGGATGCTGCGGTCGCACGCGCAGCCAGGGCCATCGAGGTCTACCGCATCGGCAAGCTTAAGCCCGAATGCATGGCCCTGGTCGCCAACAGGCGGAAAACCGGCTATCTGGTCGACGTCCGGGAAATCCACAACGACACCTGCGGCGGCGACCCGATGACCGAGCCGCGCGCCTTTTCCATCGACGTCGCCTGGGACGGCAACATGAAGAGCGACGTCTACGACCATCTCCGTTACCTTCCGCTCGCCTGCCCCAAAGCTTGATCGCAATTTTTCGTAACCGGGCTGTAAGTTCGGAACGGCTGGCGCGACCAAAGCGTATCGCCACCGGACAGGACCGCCATGAGCATTGCTTTGGGGACAATACTTTCGAATGCCGCAAGCGCGCAAGCAGGCGCGGGTTCGGGCGTCGCCTTGCAAGCGCAGCTCGACCGCTGCACCAGGCAATTAAGCGACTGGGTCAATTGCGCATCGGGGAAAACGCCCGAGGGCAAGCAAATCATCGCAGCCCTGCAAGACAAGATCAGCAGCATCAAGCAACAGCTTCAGCGGCAAGACCGGGGCGATGGGCAGAACGGGCAGAATGCCGCGCCGGTCTCGCCGCCCGCCTCGCTCGCGCTGGCATCGACAGGCAGCGTCGGCACCATTCTGAATACGGTTGCCTGATCCGGCGGCGTGTTGCGACGGGTCGCAAACCCATACGCCGATCAACAGCAACCTTGATCACAACGAAGCGGTGCGAGGCCGGTTCGCCGGATTCAGTATCGACCCCGAATGTGCCGCGAAGCAAGATAGCCGCACCAGATACAATAGCAATAGCCGCGCATTCGCCAACCCTGTCAAGGACGCCAATATCCGGCTGATTCTGGCTAATTATGGCCGATATGCGCCGCATTCAATTCATGCCCCATTTGGAGACACCATGTCGCAAATCGCTTCGACCCCGCGCCCGCCCTACTATGCCGTGATCTTCACCTCGATCCGCACCGACGTGAGCGAAGGCTACGCCGAAACCGCGGAACGCATGGTCGAACTGGCGCGCCAACAGCCGGGTTTCCTCGGCGTCGAATCGGTCCGCGAAGATATCGGCATCACCGTTTCATACTGGAGCGACCTCGAATCGATCAAGGCCTGGAAGACGGTGGCGGAACACCGCGAAGCGCAATCCAAGGGCCGCGAGAAATGGTATGCCGCCTTCAAGACGCGGATTGCCTTGGTCGAGCGGGACTACGGGCTCTGAGGTAGCTTACGTCCAACCTTCACTTGACGGCCCCGCGATCCACATCCTTGATGAAGCGGATCACGCCGGCAAAGTAAGTCGCCTGGTCGTCATACATCGCCATGTGGCTGCCCTTGGGGCAATACAGATAGCGGCCATGCTGCACCTTGGTCGACATCATTTTCATGTATGCCGGGTCCATGGTGTCGTAGCGCGCGCCGACGGTCAGCGTCGGCACGCTGATTTTCGGCAGGTCGGCCGTGCGGTCCCACTTTTCCAGGATCGCATTATGCGAACCGAGCTCGCTCGGCCCTTGCATGGGCACGTAGACCTTGGGATTGGTGTGCTTGACAAAGGAACGCACCACCGGCTCGGGCCATTGGTCTTCCGGCATGCGCAGCAGGTGATCGACGTAATAGTACTTGCCCAGCAACTCTTCATAGCGCGGGTCTGCATACTTGCCGGCCTTTTCCAGGCTCATGATCTCGGCCAGCGCCTTCTGGTCCATGGCCGGCATCAGCACCGTGTCGGCATATTTGTTGTAATCGGGAATGCTCGACACCATATTGGAAATGATCAATCCCTTCAAGTGCTGCTGGTACTTGAGCGCATATTCGATGGCCAAGAGGCCGCCCCAGGAATGGCCGAACAGGTAAAAGTTGTTCGAGTCCAGCCCCAGCGCCTGACGCACCTGCTCCACTTCCTCCACGTAGCGCGGTAGGCTGTTGATCAGCTCCGGGTCGTCGGGCTGGTCGCTATAGGTCGAGCCAAGCTGGTCGTAGTAATAATATTCGATGCTGGCGCCGGGAAAATAGCTGTCGAAAGCTTCCAGGTATTCATGCGTCGCCCCCGGCCCGCCGTGCAGCAGCAAGACCTTGATCGTGGGATTGTTGCCGACGCGTTTGGTCCAGACGTGGAAGGTACCCTTGGCCGTCTGGATCGGAATCATGCGCACGCCGCCTGAGAGCACGTCGCTGCGTCCGGTGTTGTCGAAGTAGCTGTTGTGGCCCGCTTTGTCAGCGGCTTGGCTGGCCTGGCACAGAAAAGCGCCGGCCAGGCACAGCACGGCGGCCAGCTTTTGGATCAGGGTCATGGCGGCTCCTATTGCGAAGTTACCGCTCTTGATTGGCGGCTCGGGTTGATTCCCAGGATGCCTGATACTTATTGATTGTGCAAGGGGCCATAGCCCCAAATCCGCACACGGCAAACTACCATTGCGGCATTGATTCTTCCGGCCGCAATCAGGCTGCATTCGCCGCACCGGCCCGCATCACCTGATGCCGGTGCCAATAACGGTTGACAGCCTCGAGCAACGGCTTCTTGTTCTTGCCCAAGCCTTTGACCTTGATGGTGCAGGATTTTCGTCCGCTCATCCCGTTGAGCGTCAATGACAACTTATCGCCGGTAAAGCTGGATTCCTCATGTTTCAATCCCTTGATATCGTCCCACGGCACCAGCTCTTCGCCGCTGCGCAAGATGCCCGCATAGTTGATCTCGACGGACTCGCCCTTTTTCAATGGGAAGCCGAGCGGCGGAAAATGCTTGAGCACGATGGCGCGCTCCTGATCCGTGGCGGGCACGTAGCGGTAAGCCAATACCAGTTCATGGTGCGCAGCAAAGCGGCGCTCATAGGCGGCCCATAGGCGCTCCTCGATTTGATCAGCTCCATCGATTTCATCGACCCAGCAAGTACCCGGCTTGACCGACACCACGTCGCCGAAGGCGGAAACATCAAGCTGATGGCCGACGTTTTGCATGCGTTGCGCCATCGGCGGATGGCTGTCGAAGGGATGCGGGATAGGCGCGCTGCGCATCTCGTCGACAAAATGTTCAGACGCGGCATACGACAGCAAGCCGTGCGCCACGCTGGCGCCGAGGCCGAGTTGGTCGTCCAGGCGCTCCTGGCGCGCGATCAAGGCTTCCTCGGTCTTGCCGCGGTAAGTGGAATAGGCGGCGACCTTGATCAGCGCCTCGATCACAGCCTGCGGCGACGTCACCGATGCCGCGGTGCGGTCAGCCTTGAATTCGCGCTCGCGGCTCTCACGCGACATAGCCAATTGCAACAGCAGGCGATACAGGTTCATGATCGGGAACACCACCAGGCTCATGCCGCCCTCGCGCAGCGCGCTCAGATAATGGTCGTAACGCTGCAAAGCCGGGTTCAGCCTGGCACTCGCGTCGGTGTCGCCGCCGCTGAAGTGAGCCAGTTCGTGCCCGAGCACGGCGTCGGCCTGGTCGGTGCTCATGATGCGCAACAACGGAATGCTGACGAACAGCGTGCGTCCATGCAGCACCTTATTGGCGAGCGTCACCGGCATTTGCGTAACGAAAAAGTTTGCATCGATGCCGCCGACGATCTGGTCCGGCGCCGCCGTCTTCAGGCGCTCGGCAATTTCGCGCACGCGTTGCCACAGGCGCGGCGCCGCCGCTTCGCTCAAACACTCCCCCTCGACATGGATTGCCGATTGGGGCCGGTGGAAAATCCTGGCGATCACCATGAGCACCGCCCCGCCGGCGATGATCCCCGCGAGGGCGATCAACTTGATGGAGTAACGCTCAAAGAAATAAGCCGGCAGCCAAAATGCCAGCCAAACTGCCAGCGTCCCCTGAATCAGCACTTGCGACACGCTGGTCGCCATCAACATACGCCAGCCGACCATCAGGGAGCCGTATTGCCATCGGCGATTGATAAACGCCACGCGCCCCAGCACACCGACCGCCAAGAGCGTCGCCAACCCGACTGCCAGGGAGATCAAAGCCAACTGACGGGCCAGATTGAACTGCCAAAAGGTGCTGCCGGCGGAGCAATCCGCCTCGCCATAAAACTTGGTCAGCTCGTCGCGCGTGGCTTGGCAAATCGCCGAAGGCGGATGCGCGTGCAGGTTTGTGCGAACGATTTGCAGCTGGTCGACATCGACGTTGCGCGCCGAGAGCTCTTGCTCCACCTCGGCAAAGAAATGCCGGTCGAGGCTCCAGTCGACATAGCTCACGAAGGCAAACGCCACAGCCGGCACGAGGAACAGGAGCAACACCGCCTGCCATAGCGTCTTCAGCAGGCCTTTGCGCAATTCAGTGCCGTACTGCATTTCTGTTGGATCGATGCTTACGCTAGCTGTCGTCATCTGTATTTGCCTTTTTCCAGGTTGGGTATTTCTAATAGTGGATTTTTACCACGCGTTATCTTATCTCAAACATGACCCGTCAAATCAATTTTCATTGCATGTATGAAGTCAGGCCGACCTGCCCTATGCCCGACGAGGCGATCGGTTACCGCTCCTGGCAATCGCAATCCCTTCCGCATGGCGACTTCGCTGACAGCCGTTTTATTTCGCGCGGATGAAAGACCTTTTGAATCCTGGCCAATAGGATTGACCATCACGGATTCATGAGGTGCAAAATGCCTAAAGTTCAATCGAGCCGGCCGTTTGTTCCCGTTCAGGACGCAGATTCAAATCAAATCGCCGACACTCAAGGCGAAGATCGCAGATCCAGCGGTGGCGTACCGCAGACACAGGGTCACCACTTGCAAGCGCTTGGCCGGCTCGCACGGGGGGCGTCGGAGGCTGCGCCGGCTTCGAGTATGAGGCCTTCAATCAGCCCGTCGACATCAAAAGACAGCATCGCAAAGGCATCCGCTTCGGGCGAGCCGCCAAAGACAGTATCATCGTTACGCAAACGCCGAACGGATGGAGAACCATCTACTCCTGAGCTCGCAACGCCAGCCGCAGGCGATGGCGCCCGCGATACGCAAATACCACTCGCTCGTCGCGTAGGCAGCACAGCGAGGCGCACCGCTTACCGAGTGTGGCAAGGTTATGTCGGCATGCTCGCGATCTCGGCCGGCTACCGCACCCTGCGCAATCCCGGCGAGGCGCTACGCCACCCTGTAGCGACGCTGGGCGGCATCATGAGCTTCAGCGAACGCATCGCAGAACAAACCATCCAGCAGGGGCAAGCCGACGTGCTTGATCGATATGGCGCCGACATCCCCACCGATAGCGTCTGCCACGACATCGAGCCGCGCATCAGCTACGATCTGCCGAACGGTTTGAGTGGGCGGGTGACGCGCGGCGAACGTTCGCCCGAAGACACGAAACCCGTCGACTTCGAGCTGAACCGCTTTGTGCCGATTGGCGGAGGATTGCATGCGGTCCATCACGAATATCTGCACTGCTTCACGCATCCGGAGTTTGTGAATGCGATGCGTCACAGCCCGCACTGGAGAACCATCGAGGAATCGCTGACCGAGCACTTTGCCGACAAATTGCCGGGACACGCCATCGGAAAGTTCGGTCCGTATGACCTCAGCAAACTGCCAAACGGCAAGCGGTGGTCGCAGGCTGCCGCGGAACTTGAGCAGGCCGTCGGTACCGAAACGCTTCGTCGCGCGTATTTCGGCGGTGACGTGGACGCAATCAAAAAGGTGTCGGTTGCGGTAGTCAATATCTGGCCGAAAGCTCCCACACTCGCTGCGTGGCATTCCATCCAGAGCAGCCCACGCAGCCAGCGCCAAAGCTTGGCGGAGTGCTATGTGGGCGCGGCACTGATTTCCACCGGCAAACTGCCCCCCGATCCCGCGCCCGGCGCCGGCAACGGCGGCGCGTGGGCCTGGAACTTATTGCCGGTCGGCCAATTTCGTCAGATTAAGCCAAAGGATAGCGAAGCCATTCTTCGACAGGCCGAAGCGCTAAAGGCGAAGCTTGGTGCGCAGTTCGATCAGGCCTTTTTTGGCTTCGACCCAAGTATGCAGGGCGAAGCCATGCGCGCCGTCAGCGCGCAGATTCATGCGGAGTGGAAACCGGTTCTGTGATCCCTGAATGATTGACAGCGTACCATTCCTGCCCTGACGGTGTTCAATTCGCTGTAGCGCATGCTTTCGAAGAAGAGATGAATCTCGGCCTCCACGATCGTCGCCGGGCATTTCGATCTTGCTTTTAAAGCTTCCGACGCTCGACACAAGTCGCTGAATCCCCATCAAGTTTCCCAAAAGGAAATTTTTCACTACCGCGGTAGCCCGCCGCCAACGCTTTCCATTACACTACAGGCACAGTCCACCACCGAGGCAAGCATGTCAGACCTACACCAATCCTCAGGCAGCCTGTTCATCATCGTCGCCCCCTCCGGCGCCGGCAAGTCGACCCTGGTCAATGCCTTGCTGGCCCAGGAGCCGTCGATCAAGCTGTCGATTTCCTATACGACCCGAGCGCCACGTCCCGGCGAGCAGCATGGCCGCGAGTATTACTTTACGAACGCGGACGATTTCCTCGCGCGCCGTGCCGCCGGGGAATTCCTCGAATCGGCCGAAGTGTTCGGCAATTATTACGGCACGTCGCGCCTGATGATCGAAGAGCAGATGAAAAGCGGCACCGATGTCTTATTGGAAATAGATTGGCAAGGTGCACACCAGGTCAAGAAGCTGTTTCCCAAGGCTGTCGGCATTTTTATCCTGCCGCCGTCGATCCCGGCACTGGAAGAAAGGCTGAAAAAGCGCGGCCAGGATGCGCCCGACGTGATCCTGCGTCGCGTTTTGGCCGCAGGCGGGGAGATTGCCCACGCTTCCGAATGTGAATATGTTATTATTAATCAAGAGTTTGCAACTGCGCTGGCTGAGTTGACATCGATTGTCAGAGCCGCCCGTTGCCGCTTCGCGCAACAAGCTGCGCGAAACGCTTCCCTTTTTGCCCAGCTGGGCATTCACGCCGAACTAGGCTGATAACGCTATTTAGGAGTTTGCATGGCCCGCATCACGATTGAAGATTGCCTGAAAGAGATCCCCAACCGCTTCCAGCTCACGCTCGCCGCCACCTATCGTGCGCGCCAGCTGCTGCAAGGCCATACGCCGAAGATCGAAGCCAAGGACAAGCCCACCGTGCTGGCCCTGCGCGAGATCGCGGCCGCCAAGGTCGGTCTGGAGATGCTCAAGAAGGTACCGAGCTGATTCTCATTTGACCGGACCATGCGGCTGAACTGTCACGATGAATCTGACGCCCGCGGAACCTACCCTGTCAGTTACTCGTCCCAAACGAGCGACGCCGCGCCGCTCAGCCGCAAAACCCCATAGCAGTCCTGAAACCGAGCTGACGCCGGCCCAAAGTGCCGCCGTCGCTTCGGTTTCGCAGTTGAACGCCACGCTCGCCACCTACCTCACGCCGGTCGAGCTCAAGAAGGTCAAGGAAGCCTACCGCTTCTCAGACGAGATGCATCTGGGCCAGATGCGCAAGTCGGGCGAGCCCTATATTTCGCACCCGATCGCGGTCGCCGAAATTTGCGCCGAGTGGAAGCTCGATTCGCAAGCCATCATGGCCGCCCTCCTGCACGACGTCATGGAAGACCAGGGCGTCAAGAAGGAAGAATTGATCGAGCGCTTCGGCGGGCCCGTGGCCAATCTGGTCGACGGCCTTTCCAAGCTGGAAAAGATCGAATTCCAGAGCCAAATCGACATGCAGGCGGAAAACTTCCGCAAGATGCTGCTGGCCATGGCGCGCGACGTGCGCGTCATCCTGATCAAGCTGGCCGACCGCCTGCACAACATGCGCACTCTCGGTTTCATGATTCCCGAGAAGAAGCGTCGCATCGCCCGCGAGACCATGGAAGTGTACGTGCCCATTGCGCACCGCCTGGGCTTGAACAATATCTACCGCGAGCTGCAAGACCTGTCGTTCTCGCACCTGTTCCCGGTGCGCTACAAGACGTTGTCGAAGGCCGTCAAGGCCGCGCGCGGCAACCGGCGCGACATGGTCACCAAGATTCTCGAATCGGTCAAGACCACGCTGACGGCCGCCGGCATCAAGGCTGAAGTCTATGGCCGTGAAAAGACGCTGTTCGGCATCTACCGCAAGATGCGCACCAAGCACCTGTCGTTCTCGCAGGTGCTGGACGTCTACGGCTTCCGCATCGTGGTCGACAGCTTTGCCAACTGCTACGTTGCCCTGGGCACGCTGCATGCGCTGTACAAGCCCATGCCGGGCAAGTTCAAGGATTACATCGCCATACCGAAGCTCAACGGCTATCAGTCCTTGCACACCACCCTGGTCGGCCCCTATGGCACGCCGGTGGAGTTCCAGGTGCGCACGCAGGACATGCACCGCGTCGCCGAATCGGGCGTGGCGGCGCATTGGCTGTACAAGAACGACGACGGCAGCATGACCGACGTGCAGCAGCGCACGCATGCCTGGCTGCAATCGCTGCTGGACATCCAGAAACAGACCGGCGATTCTGCCGAGTTCCTCGAACACGTCAAGGTCGACCTGTTCCCCGATTCGGTCTACGTGTTCACGCCGAAAT
The DNA here is from genome assembly GCA_036384915.1 of Burkholderiaceae bacterium. Taxonomy (GTDB): domain Bacteria; phylum Pseudomonadota; class Gammaproteobacteria; order Burkholderiales; family Burkholderiaceae_D; genus PKWO01. Next base: position 147,457 of record DASVLJ010000044.1, on the reverse strand, counting down.
CCAAGATCATCGCCCTGCCGCGCGGTGCCACGGCGCTCGACTTCGCCTACACCATCCACACCGACATCGGCGACCAGACGATTGCGGCCAAGATCAACCACGAGCAGGCAGCCCTGCGCACCGAATTGCGCAATGGCGACATCGTCGAAATCATCACCTCGCCGTCGTCGCGCCCGAGCCCGAACTGGCTCACCTTCGTGCGGACCGGCAAGGCACGCTCGGCGATCCGCCATCACCTGCGCACGATCAACCTGCAGGAATCGATCGAACTGGGCAAACGCCTGATGGCCCAGGCCCTCAGCCTGCTGAATCTCGATGCCGGCATTCCCGAACCGGTGGCGGAACGCCTGATCAACGAATCGAGCGTCAAGTCGCTGGACGAACTTTATGCCGACATCGGCGTGGGCAAGCGCATCGCCGCCCTGGTGGCGCGCCACGTGCTCAACCTGATCGAGGGTGAAAACCCGCAGCATGTGCACCTGCACCACGACGTGGAAGACTTGAAGGGCGCCCAAGGTGGACGGGTTGACCCGGTCGTAATCTACGGCAGCGAAGGCGTGGCCGTGCAACTGGCGCAATGCTGCCTGCCCATCCCGGGCGATGCGATTGCCGGCCAGTTGAAACGCGACCAGGGCGTAATGGTGCATGCGCTCGATTGCGAAGTGGCAAGGCGCCAGCGCAACAAGGAACCGGACCGCTGGATCGACGTGGTCTGGGGCAACGATTTGAACCGCCGCTTCGATTGCCGCATCATGCTGCTGCTGAAGAACGAACGCGGCGTGCTGGCGCGCGTGGCCGCCGAGATCGGCGAATCGGATGCCAACATCACCTTCGTCGGCATGGAAGACGACAAGGACCAATTGCTCACGCAACTGCGCTTCACGGTGCAGGTGGAAGACCGGGTGCACCTGGCGCGCCTGATGCGCAATGTGCGGCGCATCCCCGGCGTGCAACGTCTCCTGCGCGAGCGCTCATAGCAATAAAAAAGGTGGGGAAGCGTAGCAACGCCCGCCCCACCCTGCCCACCCCACCCTACAACTTCATGCCTTGAATATCAGGCGACATCAAATCCGAGCTGAGCCAACGCCACCTCGCAAGCCTTCTGGTCTTGCGCGTAGTTCCCTCCCGAAATGCCCAAGCCGCCAATGAGCTTGCCGCCCACCTTGATCGGATAGCCGCCGCCCGCGGCGACCAGGCGCGGACGATGCGCGAGCTGGGCCGCATTCCGGTCCGCCAGCACATCCACCCATTGGTGCGTGCCCAGGCCGAAGGTCACTGCGGTCCAGGCCTTGTCGATGGCAATATCCGATGCCAAAAACGAGCTGTCGTCAGTGCGCTCGAAGGCTTTCAGGTTGCCGGCCGGATCGACAATGGCGATGGCCACCTCGATGCCGATTTCGCGGCTGGCCTCGCGCGAAGCGGCGATCAGCGCCATCGCCGCCTCCCGGGTGATCGCTTGCGTGGAAAAATAATGTTCGGATGATGCCTTGTTGCCGCCCATGATGCTTACCCCTTCAAAAGAATGTTCGGATGCTGCGTGATTGCCGTTCATGATGTTTCCCCTTTCCGTCAGAAACCTTCGAGTACGATCTTGCCCTTGGCCTTGCCGCTTTCGATCAAGGCGTGCGCCCGCTTGAGGTTTGCCGCATTGATCGCGCCGTAGTGCTCGGCCAGGGTGGTCTTGATGGTGCCGGCATCGATCAGATCGGCCACGCGGATGAGCAGGCGATGCTGGGCGATTTGGTCTTCCGTGCCGAACATCGGGCGCGTGAACATGAACTCCCAATGCAGCGAGACGCTCTTGCGCTTCAAGAGGCGCACGTCGATCGGCTCCGGATCGTCGATCAGCGCGATGCGGCCCTGGGGCGCGACGACAGCAGCGAGTTGCGCGAAGTGCTGCGTGCTCTGGTTCAGGCTGGCGATGTAATTGACGTTCCCGATACCGAGCGCCTGCAATTGCGGCGCAAAGTCCTTGCTGTGGTCGATCACGTGATGCGCCCCCAGTTGCTTGACCCAGGCTTGCGTCTCGGGCCGCGAGGCGGTGGCGATCACCTTCAAGCCCGTCAGTTGGCGCGCCAGTTGCGTAAGGATGGAGCCGACGCCGCCGGCCGCGCCGACGATCAACAGGCTCTTGCCGGCAGGCTGTGCGTTGTCCAATACTTGCAGGCGATCGAACAGCAATTCCCAGGCTGTGATCGCGGTCAGCGGCAAAGCGGCGGCTTCGGCAAAACCGAGCGACTTGGGCATATGGCCGGCAATGCGTTCATCGACGACGTGCAATTCGCTATTCGCGCCGGGCCGCACCAGCGAGCCGGCATACCAGACCTTGTCGCCCGGCTTGAACAAACTGACCTTGGCGCCAATGGCACGCACTACGCCTGCCACATCCCAACCGATGACCTTGGGCGTACCGTTTTCCGGCGCCACGTTGGCACGGATTTTTACATCCACGGGATTGACGGAAACCGCTTTGACTTCGACCAGCAGGTCGAATTCGCCCGGTTCGGGCGCCGGCAATTCGAGATCGAACAGCGACTCCGGTGCGGAAATGGCCTGGTTGCGGGTATAGGCGACGGCTTTCATGGCTGCTCCTTAATGGGTTTCGATGAGCGTCATGTTATTCAATGCCAATTCATTGAAAAAGAAGATAAAATTTAAATCAGTTTCAATAATTATTTGAAAATAATGGTTCGATTCGAGGATATCGCGCTATTCCTGCGCACCGTCGACCTGGGCAGCATCTCGGCTGCCGCACGCGAGCTTGATACCACGCCGGCCGTTGCCAGCGCCGCGCTGAAGCGGCTCGAAGCGGAATTGCAGGTACGTCTCCTGGTGCGTTCAACGCGCAGCCTGCGCCTGACACAGGACGGCGAGCGCTACCTCGACCATGCCCGCGCCGCGCTGGCCGCGCTGCAAGCGGGGCATGACGCCATCGCGCAAGGGCGCCAATTGATCGCCGGACGCCTCGCGCTGGCCCTGCCCTCGGACTTGGGGCGCAACGTGGTATTGCCCTGGCTCAATGAATTCCAGCTCCGGCACCCCGCCGTCAGCCTCCAATTGCACATCAGCGACCGCATGGCCGACCTGTGGCGCCAGCCGGTGGATGTAGCGATACGCTATGGCGATCCGGAAGATTCCAGCCTGGTGGCGCAACCCTTGGCGGCGAACAACCGGCGCGTGCTGTGCGCCGCGCCGCACTGGATCGCGCGCCATGGCAGACCGGAAACGCCGGCGGACTTACGCCGCTTCAATTGCCTGCGCTTTGCGCTGGCCGACGGTTTGCATGACCGCTGGCGTTTCACGCGCGATGGGCAAGAGACCAGTGTGCGCGTCGAAGGCGACCGCACCACCGACGATGCCGAACTGGTGCGGCGCTGGGCAGTGGCCGGAGCCGGCATTGCCTACAAATCGCGGCTCGACCTGCTGGCCGATTTGCGTGCCTGCTCCCTGGAAGCCTTGTTGCCGCAATTCGAAGGGGAAGAAACGCCGCTTTACTTCGTGTGCCCGCATCGCTTGATGCTGACGCCGGCGGTGACGGCTTTGCGGGAGATGTTGCAGGAGAAGTTCAAGGAGTATGCAGCTCGGCCTTGATCATCGTAGGTTGGCGCTGAACGAAGTGAAGCCCAACGCAAAGGACTATGACAAGCGCACATGCGGCACCACCTCCCGATGTTGGGCATCGCTTCGCTCATGGTGCGACGCCCGGCACAACCTGCCATAAGCCGCTCAAGGCGCTACAATCCACCCATTCCACCCCAGGAGACCTCCATGTTCAAGCGATTCGCCCTGTTCCTGCTGGCACTATTCCTCGCCGCCAACGCTTCCGCCGCCAACACCCAAGACCTGACACTGAAAACTGAGGACGGTGTGATCGTCTACGGCAAGCTCTACAGCGCCGAACATCCCAAGGCCATCATCCTGCTGTTCCATCAGGCCGGCTCAAATTCGGCCGAATATGCGCCGATCGCGCCCAAGCTGGTCGAGATGGGTTTTTCCGCGCTCGCCATCGATCAGCGCGCCGGCGACAACATGTTCGATCACGTGAACCAGACCGTCAAACATATCGGCCATTCCAGCGACTATCTCGCGGCGCTGCCCGACCTCGAAGCGGCCCTCGCCTATGGCAAGACACAGCAGCTACCCATCGTGGTTTGGGGCAGCAGCTATTCGTCTTCGCTGGTGTTCCTGCTGGCAGCCAGGCACCCTGGCGAAATCAAGGCCCTACTATCGTTTTCCCCGGGCGAATACCTCGGCCAGGACGGCATGGTGAAAGCGGCGGCGGCCAAGGACGACCTGCCTACCTTCGTCACGCAAGCCAAGGACAAGGAAGAATTAGCCAAGGCCACGCCCATCTTTGCCGCCTCACCGGCTGCGTTCAAGGTGCACTTCATTCCCGCCGTGGCCGGCGTGCATGGCTCCTCGACGCTGCGTGCCGACCGCAACGCTAAGGGCATGGCGGAAAACTGGCAAGCCGTGACGGCTTTCCTGGATAAGGTATTCCCTTGAAGCTTCAGTGTTTCGTCAAGCGCCGCGCGAAATCCATCAACGATGCGACGATGTGGCGGCGCGGCTTGCGCGATACGGGCAGCAAATACGCGTCGTCTTCAAGCTGGGCTTCGAATGAATAGCTGACATCATGCATGCCCCAGGCTCGCTCTTCGCCGGGCGTCGTGCTTTCGATGGAACGGTTGGCTTGAAAAAGACCGCTCTGCATGATTGCCTCCTGAGGTGGGCGCTATGGATGATCAAGTCCATAGCTTCCTGCATGGCGCGCAGGAATGAAAGCGGCTTTACAAGTCCTTACAACCCTGAACAGCGATTTACTTTCCCGAGAACCTGTCATGATCTCCGCCAGGCAAAGGAACGGCGCCGAGTAGTTTGCCGTCGCCATAGGTCCGCAGCACTTGGGAAATAACGACGCGGTAGCCGGCCAGCCACTCGCCGTAGCGCGCCTTGGCTTGCAAGTGCGCCGGATGGCTCATCAATTGCTTCAAGCCGGCCTCGTCCTCCCAATAGTAGACATTGGCGACGCGCCCGCTTTTGGGGTCTTCCCAGGCCTCTTCACCGAGATAGCCGGCCGTCTCTTTCGCCGCCGACGCGATGATGGCATCGAGCCGATGGAATTCGTCGTCGAATTGCTTGGTGTCGAAGATGAAGGTGGCGCTGTACATGGAATCCCTTCCCTGGCGGCAAAGGACGGATTATGCGGCAGCAAGGCGCTTGCGCGCAAGCGCTTATTTGGCCAGGCGGATTCCGCTGAATTGCCAGCGCGCCGTAGCGGGGAAGAAATTGCGGTAAGACAGCCGCGCATGGCCTTCCGGCGTGGCGAGCGAGGAACCGCGCAGCACGTATTGGTTGACCATGAATTTGCCGTTGTATTCGCCGATCGCGCCTTCGGCGGGGGCGAAGCCGGGGTAAGGCGCATAGCTGCTCGAGGTCCATTGCCAGGCGGTGCCATAGAGCTGCGCCAGCTCGGGCTGGCGCGCCGCCGCGGCTTCCCACTCGAATTCGGTGGGCAGGCGCGCACCGGCCCAGCGCGCATAGGCGTCGGCTTCGAAATAAGAGATGTGCAGCAGCGGCGCCTGCATGTCGAGCGGCTGCAAGCCATGCAGCGTGAATTCCTGCCAGCGCGCTCCGTCGTTTTCCCGCTGCCAATAGATGGGATGCCGCAAGCCGTTGCTGCGCACCCAATCCCAGCCTTCCGACAGCCACAGCGCGGGATCGCGATAACCGCCCTCGGCGACGAAGGCGGCGTATTCGCCGTTGCTGGTCAGGCGCGAAGCGAGGGCAAACGCTTCCGCGAACTGGCGGTGGCGCGGCAATTCATTGTCGAAGCAGAAGCCGCCGCCGTCGAAACCGATCTGCACCACACCGGCATCGACGTGCTGCCAGGCCAGGGGCGCGGCATGCGCCGCGGCCCCGTCGGTGCGCGGCGTGTAAGCAGGGAACAGCGGATTTTGCGCCAACAAATGCTTGAGGTCGGTCAGGATCAATTCCTGATGTTGCTGCTCGTGCTGCACACCAAGCTCGACCAGGGCCGCCACGCTGCGCGAATCCTCGATCGAACCGTCGCGCATCAAGCCCTCGAGCAGCCTGCCCAGGCGCGTATCGACGTTGTGGCGGTAAGCCACCACTTCATCGGTCGAAGGCCGCGTCAGCAAGCCGCGCTGCGGCCGCGGGTGCTTTTCGCCTATGCCGTTGTAATATGAATTGAACAGCACGCGAAAGGCCGGGTGGAACGGTTTGAAGCCCGCTTCGAAGCGCTCGAGGATGAAGGTTTCGAAAAACCAGGTCGTGTGCGCCATATGCCACTTGACCGGGCTGGCGTCCGGCATCGATTGGACGCAGCAATCCTCTTCCGACAGCGGCTTGGCCAGACTGACCGTGCGCTTGCGCGTCGCATGCAGGCGCCGCAGCAGTTGCGGCGTGACGAGTGCGGCACTGTCGAGCTGGATTTCCATGGTTCTCCCCATCAAACCGCCTGCGCGTGGCACAGCATGAACCACTGTTGCGCGTCGCTCCAGGTACGCGGCTTGGCGAAGCCGGCTTCCTCGAGCAAGGCAAGAAAGCGTTCGCGCGTGTACTTGTAGCTGTTTTCGGTATGGATGGTTTCGCCTTCGGCAAAGCGCCGCACGCCGCCGGCCCAGCCCACGCTGAGTTCGCGCCGCGCCACCAGATGCATTTCGATGCGGCTTTGCGCGGGATCGAAAAAGGCACGGTGGCGCCAGTCACGCAGATCGAAATCGGCGCCGAGCAGGCGGTTGACGTGCAACAGCATATTGAGGTTGAACGACGCGGTGACGCCGAGCGCATCGTCATACGCGGCCTCGAGCGCGGCCTTGTCCTTGACCAGGTCGACGCCGATGAGGATGCCGCCATCGTTCCGGCACTCGCTGCGGATGCGGCGCAGGAAAGCCAACGCTTCCTCTGGCGTGAAATTGCCGATCGAAGAACCGGGATAGAAGAACAGGCGCTTCTCGCGCCGCACGCCGACCGGCAAATCGAGCGTGGCGGAAAAGTCCAGCCCCAGCTCAAGCATGGCAATTTGCGGAAAACGCTGGCGCAGGCGCGACACGGCATCGCGCAAAAAGTCCGCCGAGATATCGATCGCCACGTATTGCGCAGGCCGCAGCTCGGGAAACAGGCGTGCCGCCTTGGCGCAATTGCCGGCGCCCAAGTCGATCAGGGCCGAGCCGCGCCCCACCGAGCGCGCAATCTCGCCCACGTTCGCCTCGACGATGGCGGCCTCGGTGCGCGTGGGATAATACTCGGGCAGTTCGCAAATCGCCTCGAACAGCTTGGAGCCGAGCACGTCGTAAAGGTATTTGGGCGAAGTCTGGGCCTGGCGCAGCATCAAGCCCGCTGCCAGCTCGGCGCGGATTTCCGCTGCATGGTCGTTCGCTTCTTCTTGTGTGGCCGGCTCTACCGGCACACGCTCCCAAGGTACTGCCAGGTCATTGATCGGCATGTGAAACCCTTTAGATTGGCCGACAGAAACATGCAGCGATCGGCGGAGAATTTGGCTATGATAGTTCATCCTCATTTTCGCTGCTGAGCTGCTGTCGAAAGTTTCAAGCGGTAAATTCAACATTGGTCGAGCGAAGGCGGGATTCCTTACTCCCGCACAAAAAGAATCAAACCGATGCTTCAAATTAAAAACGTCAGCAAATCCTATTCGCCCACCCGGCAAGTCATCGCCAACCTCAACTACACTCTCGCACCCGGCGAGTATGTCGCCATCATGGGTGAATCGGGCGTGGGCAAATCGACGCTACTGAACCTGATCGCGGGTCTCGACCAAGCCGATGGCGGCGATATCCTGATCGACGGGCAAGCGATGGCGGCGCTGGACGACGATGCCGCCACCAAGCTCAGGCGCGAAAAATTCGGTTTCATCTTTCAGGCTTTCCACCTGCTGCCGCATTTGACACTGTCGCAGAACGTGGCGCTGCCGCTATTACTGAAAGGCGAGTCGGTCGACGACCGCGTGGCACATATGCTCGACGCGGTCGGGCTGGCGCAGCGCGCCAACGACTTCCCGCGCCAATTATCGGGCGGTGAAATGCAGCGCGTGGCGATTGCCCGCGCGCTGGTGCACAAGCCGGCGCTGATCCTGGCCGACGAGCCGACCGGCAACCTCGACCCCGATACCGCCCAGGGCATCCTTGCACTGCTGCGCAGCGAGATCAAGACCAATGGCGCATCGGCCATCCTCGTCACGCATTCGCACGCCGCGGCGGCGACGGCGGACCGCGTGTTGACGCTGACCAAGCAAGGCTTGCGCGAAGCGGCAAGAGAAAACGCATGATATTGCAACGCTGGCTGATTGCCGGGGAATGGCGCGCCCACCCCTTGCGCGCCATCCTGGCCTTGGTGGCGATCGCCATCGGCGTCGCGCTCGGCTTCGCGGTCGATCTGATCAACGGTGCGGCATTCAATGAATTCACGGCAGCGGTCAAAAGCATCGCCGGCCAGGCTGATCTGCAAGTCAGGGGCATCGAAGCCGGCTTCGATGAAAACCTGTTCCCCCCACTGGCGCAGCGCCCGGGTGTGCAAGCAGCCAGCCCAGTGCTGGAAATCAACGCCGCCATTCCAGGCCGGCATGAATCCTTGACCGTGGAAGGCATCGACGTATTCCGCGCCGCCGCCATCGCGCCCGACTTGATCGGCGTGCCAGCCACGGGCCATCCCTTCGATACGCTGGCCGACGACGCCATCTTCCTCTCCACGGCGGCGATGGAATCGCTGCACGTCAAGCCAGGCGACACGCTCACCCTTCTCTCGGGCACGCGCACCGTGCCGTTGCACGTGGCCGGCGGCCTGGTCCATGCGCGTGCCGGGCAGCGCATCGCGGTAATGGACATCGGCGCAGCGCAATGGCGCTTCCAGAAGCTCGGGCAATTGACGCGCATCGACTTGAAGCTTGCGCCAGGTGTCAACCGCGCCGCATTCAAGGCGGCGCTGACGCAAGAGCTGGCCGGACGCTGCATCGTCAGCGAAACGCAGGATAGTGAGACATCGAGCGCCAATCTCTCGCGCGCCTATCGCGTCAACCTCGACGTGCTGGCCCTGGTTGCGCTGTTTACCGGGGCCTTCCTGGTGTTTTCGACGCAGGCGCTGTCGGTGATACGGCGGCGCCAGCAATTCGCCTTCCTGCGCGTGATGGGGCTGACGCGGCGCAAGCTGATCGCACAAATCCTCTGCGAAGGCGCGCTGCTCGGCGTGATCGGCGCCTTGCTCGGCATCGCGCTCGGCTATGCCATGGCCGTGACGGCGCTGCATGTCTTCGGCGGCGATCTCGGCGGCGGCTATTTTTCCGGCGTGCAGCCCAGTGCGCAATTCGATTGGCCGGCCGCCGCGCTGTTCTTCACGCTGGGCAGCCTGATCGCCCTGGCCGGCAGCTTCGGCCCAGCCTGGGAAGCGGCGCGCGCGATACCGGCTGCCGCCTTGAAATCGGGCAGCGAAGATGGTTCATTAAAAAAGCTCGCCACACCCTGGCCCGGCTTGCTATGCCTGGCACTGGGCGGCATCTTCACGCGCCTGCCCGCGCTCGGGCAATTGCCGATCTTCGGCTACCTCGCCGTGGCACTGCTTCTGATCGGCGCCATCATGCTGATGCCACGCTTGGCCGCGCTGGTGTTCGGCGCGCTCGAACATGGCAAGGCGCGCGGCCCGACGGCGACCTTGGCGCTGGCGCGGTTGGCGCACACACCGAATCAGGCCGCCATCGCCCTGGGCGGCGTGCTGTCCTCATTCAGCCTGATGGTGGCGATGGCGATCATGGTGGCGAGCTTTCGCGTATCGGTGGATGATTGGCTGGGCAACCTGCTGACTGCGGACGTCTACCTACGCACCTCCTCTTCGGGCGATGCCACGGGCTTGAACCCTGACGAGCAAGCCGCCGTCGCCGCGCTGCCCGGCGTGGCGACGGCGAACGCCATGCGCGCCGTCAACCTGCGCCTGCAGCCGGACCGTCCGGCCGTGGTGGTATTGGCACGCAGCATCGATGCGAAGGACCCGGGCCGCACCCTCCCCCTGGTCGGCGACAGCCTGCCCCCGCCGCAAGCCAATGCCGCCCCAGTCTGGATTTCCGAAGCGATGACGGACCTCTACGGCTGGCAGCCCGGGCAATGGCATGAACTGTCTCTTGGCGGCAGCATGCATCGCGTCTTCATTGCCGGCACCTGGCGCGACTATGCGCGCCAGACCGGTTCGATCCAGATGCGGCTGCAAGACTATCGCGCCGCGACGGGCGACCTCAACGTAAGCGACATGGCCTTGCACCTCGCACCGGGCGCATCGCACCAACAAGTGATTGCCGCCGTGCGCGCCCTGCCCTTCGGCGCCTTGCTCGACATTTCGCAAGCCGGCGAGATACGCCAATTGAGCCTGAGGATTTTCGACCGCAGCTTCGCCGTCACCTATCTGCTCGAAGCGATTGCGATGGTGATCGGCCTGTTCGGCGTGGCCGCGACCTTTTCAGCGCAGACCTTTGCGCGCGCCAAGGAGTTCGGCATGCTGCGCCATGTCGGCCTGACCAAGCGCCAGATCCTCGGCATGCTGGCAATCGAAGGCGGCATGCTGACCGCCATCGGCATCGTTGCCGGTTTTGCGCTCGGCACCGTCGTGAGTTTGATCCTGGTGTTCGTAATCAATCCGCAATCCTTCCACTGGAGCATGCAATTGCACATGCCGTGGAAGCTGCTCGGCGGCGTGGCGTTGACGCTGCTGGCGTCGTCCATCCTGACCGCGCTGGCATCCGGGCGTGGCGCGGTGGCGCAAAGCGCGGTGCAGGCGGTGCGGGAAGATTGGTAGCGATTGTGCTACACCACCAGCCTCTCGCACTCCCCCAGGATCAAGGGTTACCCGCACCTGTTCGTGCTCGATGCCGACGGCAAGCTGCAGCAGTCGGAAAACATGGCCGAATTGGGGGCAGAAAAAGCCTTGCATCGCAGAGCGCTGCCCTTATCTTTTCTGCACTGGCGACTACACCACACAACGTAGTCAAACTACCTTAAATTACATCTTGTTTTATTTGACATAGCCGATTTCAGCGACTATGGTTTACCTCGTGCTTTTCAAATATTCAGCACGAATCTGTAACTTTTAAGTAGTTAAAATACACAAAACTCATACCTCACTCTGGAGGAGACACACAAATGTTTGCAAGAAAAGTCTTGCCGGGGGCCTTGCTCGCCCTCGGCCTCGGTGGCGCCTGCCTCCCCGCATCGGCCGCCAACTTCAATCCCAGCGACACCTATGTCCAATTGTTCGAGTGGAGCTGGAACGATGTCGCCACCGAGTGCTCGCAATGGCTGGGGCCGCAAGGTTACGGCGCGGTACAGATTTCGCCGCCGGGCGCCTCGAAAAACGCCAATGGCTGGTGGGACGTGTACCAGCCGATCAACTACGGCACGCTCACCTCGCGCATGGGCACGGCGGCGCAACTGCAGACCATGATCAACACCTGCCACGCCGCCGGCGTGCGCGTGTATGCCGACATCGTCACCAATCAATTGGGCGACCAATCGTCCACGGCCGACGGCGTGGCGACCGACGGTTCCTCATGGGACTCGTCCTCGCTGAGCTACCCGCAATTCACCAGCAGCGACTTCCACAACAACACCACGTCGGGCCAGTGCAGCAATGCTGACGGCAATATCGATTCGGGCGACTATGGCAGCCCGGGCAACCGCAACAACGTGATGTTTTGCCGCCTGGGCGGCTTGCCCGATCTGGCGACCGAGAACGCGCACGTGCAAAACGTGATCGTGGCTTACATGAATACCCTGCTGTCGATGGGCGTGGACGGCTTCCGCATCGACGCGGCCAAGCACCAGCAGCCGACCGCGCTGCAAGCCATCTTCAATGCCGTCAAGTCCAGCCATCCGACCACCAATGCCGGCGAATCGATCTGGGTCACGCAGGAAGTCATCCCCGACGGCAACGTGAACCGGGCGGATTATTTCCCCACCGGCACGGTCAACGAGTTCCAGTTCACCTACGCCATGCGCGACATCTTCCGCGGCAACAACGGCCTTTCGCTCTCGTCGATCCCGAGCGTGATGGGGACCTACGGCAATTACGGCGGCACCTGGGGTTTCATGCAGCCGCAAAACGCCACCGTATTCGTCGACGACTGGGATACCGAGCGCGATTCCACGCAATCGCTCAACGGCAGCAACTATGTTTCAGGCCAGGTGAACGACACCAACGGCACCAAGCGCTACGACCTGGCCAATATCTTCATGCTGGCCAGCCCCTACGGCCAGGCCCACGTGCAATCGGGCTACCGCTTCTCCAACACCAGCGCCGACCGCCCGACGACGAGCCCCTATTCCAACGGCGTGGCGCAGATCAACGTCGTGTGGGACTTCATCCACCGCTGGGGCGACATCTCCAACATGGTGAAATTCCGCAGTGCCACGCATGGGCAAAACGTGTCGAACTGGGTGCAAGGCACGAACAACCAGATCGCCTTCTCGCGCGGCAACGTCGGCTTCGTCGCGATCAACAACGATAGCGTGGCCTGGAACGCCAGCCTCTATACCGGCTTGCCGGCCGGGACCTACTGCAACGTCGTGCACGGCACGGTATCGGGTTCGACCTGCACCGGCGACGCGATCACGGTAGGCAGCAACGGCTATGCCTCGGTCAGCATCCCGGCCAATGGCGGCTCGACCGTCCCAGCCGTGGCGATCTATACCGGCCAGATGCTCTCCGGCGGCGGCTCCGGCTGCAGCGTGACCTTCTCGATCTCCAACGCCAACACCACCTATGGGCAAAACCTGTACGTAGCAGGCAACCAGAGCGCCCTGGGCAACTGGACGCCTGCCCAAGCCTTCCCGCTCGCGATCCAGGGCAGCGGCGCCAATGCCACGTGGAGCGGCACCGTAACCTTACCTGCCTCGACGGCGATCCAGTACAAGTACATCAAGTACAACCCGTCTACGGGTGCGGTGACGTGGGAGGCAAACCAGTCGACTTCAAGCGGCAACCGGCAGGCTACGACCTGTGCCTCGGGTAGCGTCAGTTATAACGATGGGAATTTTTGAGTAGTACTGCATTACCCCCCCTCGCCCGCAGGCGGGAGAGGGGCTGGGGAGAGGGACGGCGCACCACAGCTACGCTTGCAAAATCATCGATCTTCATGCCCCGACTTTTAACTTCATTTTGCATAGTCAAGGCACAACTTCCCTCACCTCCTCCCCTCTCCCGCCTGCGGGCGAGGGGTGACCGGCCGGAGCGTCAGAACAACGCTGCCGCCAATAAGCCGGCCGCGATCCCAAACCCAATCACCGCAGCCACCACAGCCGCCAGCATCTTCTTCGAGAACGATTTCAACAGCATGGCCAACGAAGGCACGCTGACCGGCGGCAAGGTCATCAGTAAGGCACCGGCCGGGCCGACTCCCATGCCCAGCGAGAGCATGGCCTGGATGATGGGCACTTCACCCGCCGTGGGAATGACGAACAAGGTTCCCGCTACCGCAAAGGCGACGATCCACAACGCGCCGTTGCCGATATCCGGCCCGATGTGCGGAAACAGATAGGCGCGCGCAGCACCGAGCAGCAGCACCAGGATGATGTATTCCGGCAGCAGGCGCAGCGACATCCGGCCCAGAATATTGACCCAGCGCGCAAACACGCTGCCCTCTTCTTCCGCCTCGCCCTGCGCCATCCATTGCTGCGCGGCTTGCGCTTCCTGCGGCGTGACGAGGCGGTTCATCAAATAGCCCAGGCCGAACACCATCAGCACGCCGAGCACGAGGCGCAGCGCGGTCCAGTTCCAGCCGAGCACGAAGCCCATGAATACCAGCGTGGCCGGGTTCAATACGGTATTGCCGAGCCAGAATGCCATCGCGGCACCGGGCGAAGCCTGGCGCGCACGCAAGCCTACCACCACGGGCGCGGCGCAGCAGGTGCACATCATGCCGGGCAAGGACAACACGCCGCCGGCCATGACGCTGCCGAAGCCGCTGCCGCCGAGTGCGCGTGCCACCCACTGGCGCGGCAGCAGCGCCTGCACGCCGGAACCAAGCAAGAGGCCCAGCACCATGGCTTTCCAGATGGCGTTGCCGTAGGCGATGGCATAGTCGAGCGCGGCCTGGAACGAGGGATCGGGTGCGCTGGAAGCCTTGCCCATCAGGATAGACGCGCCGATGGCGTGCTTGTCGGCAGCAATGAAGGCTTTCTGATAATACGGGAACCACTTGACGTAGAACAGCCCGACGATGGCGATCAAGAGCAGCAGCATCCAGTTGCGTGCGGGGTGTTGGCGGGCAGTGTTCATAACGTCATTTGGCAAAAGAATAAGCCGGCGGGGCCGGGGCAAGAGCGTGCTATTTTACCCGATCACCCGCCAGCAAAGCCTGTGCGGCCAGGTCGAAATCGGCATCGGCGATGCCTGTCAGCGCAAGCGGCAAGGCCTGGGCATGGCGCACGAAATTGCGGTCTATCGAGCGCAGGTAGGCCGGATCGTAGTGATCGGCAAGCAGCGCCTCGACCATCTCCGCGGTGCGGCCTTCGACGGCCAATTGCTGCCACAGCCCTACCTTCTCGCGGCCATGCTGCAGCACGAGGTGGTCGAGCTGGCGATTCAGCGCTTGGGGCTCGGCCACGAAGTGGCTGTAGTCGCGCATCAGCAGCGCCACGCGCTGCGCCATCGGCAACGCGAGCGCGACGCAGTCCGACGCGCGCATCGTTTCCATCAAGGCTTCAGGCACGCGCAGGTTGCCCACCTTCCTGCTTTCCGATTCCACGTACACCGGACGTGCCGGGTCAAACCCGCGCAACGCCTGCCACAGGCGGCTTTCGAAGGCCTTTTGCGTCGGCTGCGGCGTGCCGGGCAGATGGCCCAGCAACGAACCGCGATGGGCAGCGAGCTGCTCCAGGTCCAGCACCTGGGCCCCGGCGGCGGCGAGCGATTGCAGCAGCCGGCTCTTGCCGCAGCCCGTGGTGCCGCACAGTACGCGATACGTGAAGCGCCTGGGCAGTTCCCCCAGCGCAGCCAGCACGTGGCGCCGGTATTCCTTGTAGCCGCCATCGAGCTGCACCACAGGCCAGCCCACCTTGGCCAGGATGTGGGCCATGGCGCCGCTGCGGTTGCCGCCGCGCCAGCAATAGACCAGCGGTTTCCAGTCGCGCCCGCGGCGTGCGAATTGGGTATCGAGATGCTGCGCAATATTGCGCGCCACGATGGCGGCGCCCACCTTCTTGGCTTCGAAGGCGCCGGCTTCCTTGTACAGCGTGCCGACGCGGATGCGCTCCTCGTTGTCGAGCACGGGGCAATTGACGGCGCCGGGAATGTGGTCTTCGGCGAACTCGGCCGGGCTGCGCACGTCGATCAGCGTGTCGTAGCCTTCAAGTTCGGGCAGGATATCTTCGAAGCGGAGAACGGCGGGATATTTCATAAGGCGGCGTGTACAAGGCGGCGTACTACAGGCGGTTGGGTCGAATTTACCATACAATTCCGCCTGAAAAGACCATCATCGAGTTCACCATGGACATTGCGGAAATCCGTCTCACCTCCTTTTCCCACGGCGGCGGCTGCGGCTGCAAGATCGCGCCCGGCGTGCTGGCCGACATCCTCAGGAATTCGCAGGGCTTCCCGGTGCCGAAGGAATTGCTGGTCGGCATAGACACCTCCGACGATGCGGCGGTCTACAAGTTGAACGAGGAGCAGGCGCTGATCGCCACCACCGACTTCTTCATGCCCATCGTCGACGACCCCTACGATTTCGGCCGTATCGCCGCGACCAATGCGATCTCCGACGTCTACGCCATGGGCGGCACGCCCATCATGGCGCTGGCCATCCTGGGCATGCCGATCGACAAGCTGCCGATCGAGGTGATCGGCAAGATCATCCGGGGCGGCGAGGCGATCTGCGCCGAAGCCGGCATTCCGGTGGCCGGCGGCCATACCATCGATTCGGTCGAGCCCATCTATGGCCTTGTGGTGATGGGCCTGGTGCACCCGTCGAAGGTCAAGCGCAATGCCGACGCGAAGCCGGGCGACAAGCTCATCCTCGGCAAGCCGCTAGGCGTGGGCGTGCTGTCGGCCGCGCTGAAAAAGAATGCGCTCGATGCGGCGGGTTATGGCGTGATGGTGGAAAACACCACCAAGCTCAACAAGCCCGGGCGCGCCTTGGCCGACATGGCAGGCGTCAATGCGCTCACCGACGTGACCGGGTTCGGCTTGCTGGGCCATTTGCTGGAACTGGCGCGCGGCGCCAAGCTGACGGCACGCCTGGCGATGCCGCACATTCCCTTGCTGCCCGGTGTGGCGGGGCTGGCAGCGCAAGGCTTCATCACCGGCGCATCGAAGCGCAATTGGGCCGCCTACGGCAAGGACGTGAGCCTGGCGGCCGGCGTAACCGACGTCCAGCAAGCCTTGCTGACCGATCCGCAGACGGCGGGAGGCTTGCTCGTTTCTTGCGCGCCTGAAGCGGTGGATAGCGTGCTGAAACTGTTCCGCGAATCGGGCTTTGCCGATGCAGCCGTGATCGGCGAAATGAACGAAGGACCGGCGAAAGTCGAGGTTTCTTGATTTTGCTGGGCCGGTTATAGCCCTCTCGCCGGCGAGCCGAACTTTATCCATGTCCCTTGGCGCCTCTATCAACTCCCCGGAAAGGGGTTTCAAGGTGTCGCGCATACTGATGGGTGACAGCCGGCCCGCGTGCGCGAGGGAAAAAAACAAAACCCGCCGTGATCGCTCACCGGCGGGTTTGTTATTTGCGCAGCCGACTTAAGCCGCGTCGCGCGAAGCCTTCTTGCGCTCATGCTCCTTCAGGAAGCGCTTGCGCAGGCGGATGCTCTTCGGCGTAATCTCGACCAGTTCATCGTCGTCGATGAATTCCACTGCATATTCCAGCGTCAGCTGGATAGGCGGCACCAGGCGCACCGCCTCGTCCGTGCCGGATGCGCGCACGTTGGTCAGTTGCTTGCCCTTGATCGGATTGACGACCAGATCGTTATCGCGCGAGTGGATGCCGATGATCATGCCTTCGTACACCGGGTCGTTGTGCGAGACGAACATGCGGCCGCGGTCCTGCAGCTTCCAGATCGCGTAAGCCACGGCGGCGCCGTCGTCCTGCGAGATCAGCACGCCGTTGCGGCGGCTGGCCAGTTCGCCCTTGGAATTGTCGACCGGCGCGTATTCGTCGAACACGTGGCTCATCAGGCCCGTGCCGCGCGTCAGCGTCAGGAATTCACCCTGGAAACCGATCAAGCCGCGCGCCGGAATACGGTATTCGAGGCGGACACGGCCCTTGCCGTCCGGGTCCATGTTTTGCAGGTCGCCGCGGCGGCGGCCCAGCTCTTCCATCACGCCGCCCTGGTGCTGTTCTTCCACGTCGATCGACAGCATTTCGTAGGGTTCGTGGCGCACGCCGTCGACCATCTTGAACACCACGCGCGGACGCGACACGGCCAGTTCGAAGCCTTCGCGGCGCATGTTTTCGATCAGGATGGTCAGGTGCAGTTCGCCACGGCCCGAGACTTCAAACGTCGTATCGTCTTCGGTCGGCGCCACGCGCAAGGCCACGTTGGATTTCAATTCGCGCTCGAGGCGGTCGCGGATCTGGCGGCTCGTCACATACTTGCCTTCGCGGCCGGCCAGGGGCGAGCTGTTGACGATGAAGTTCATCGTCAGCGTCGGCTCGTCGACCTTCAGCAGAGGCAAGGCGTCAACCGCATCGGGAGCGCAGATGGTGGTGCCGATATTGAGGTCTTCGATACCGTTGATCAGCACGATGTCGCCGGCCACGGCTTCATCGACCAGCACGCGTTCCAGGCCCTTGAAGTTCAGCACCTGGTTGATGCGCGCCTTCTTCGGCGTGCCTTCGGGGCCGTCCACGATCACCACGTCCTGCAAGCCGCGCACACGCCCGCGCGTGATGCGGCCGATGCCGATCTTGCCGACGTAGGACGAATAATCGAGCGAGGAAATCTGCAATTGCAGCGGACCGTCAGGATTGTCGTCGCGCACCGGCACGTGTTGCAGGATGGCGTCGAACAACGGCTTCATGTCGCCTTCGCGCACGGTCGGGTCGAGGCTGGCGTAACCGTTCAGCGCCGAAGCATAGACCACGGGGAAATCCAGTTGCTCTTCGGTCGCGCCGAGCTTGTCGAACAATTCGAAGGTGGCGTTGATGGCCCACTCGGGGCGGGCGCCCGGACGGTCGATCTTGTTCAGCACGACGATGGGGCGCAAGCCGAGGGCCAGCGCCTTGCGCGTCACGAAGCGCGTCTGCGGCATCGGGCCTTCCTGCGCATCGACCAGCAACAGTACGCTGTCCACCATCGACAGCACGCGCTCCACTTCGCCGCCGAAGTCGGCGTGGCCGGGGGTATCGACGATGTTGATGTGCGTGCCTTCGTATTCGACGGCGCAATTCTTCGCCAGAATCGTGATGCCGCGTTCTTTTTCCAGGTCGTTCGAGTCCATGACGCGGTTCTCGACTTGCTGGTTTTCGCGGAAGGTGCCGGACTGGCGCAACAGCTTGTCCACCAGCGTGGTCTTGCCGTGGTCAACGTGGGCGATGATGGCGATATTGCGAATGGCGCGTTTGGCGTTTGACATGATGAATTCGGTTCTGCCTAGTGACAACTAATTGGACTGCGATCGGTAACCCGAGAGTATAGCATGCTGCGACGCAAGAAATTACAAAAATTGCCGCCATTTCAATGGTTTACGGGATCGCTTTTGCACCAGAGTAGCGCATTGGTTTGACGCGATAATGACAACAATGTTTGGGGATCGTAGGCTGGGACGCGTCCCAGCCTACAAGGCAACCAGGCGCTCCGGCGCCAGCACGCCAAATTCCCGCATCAAGGCGGTGCCGAGCAGTTGCTTGTTGCCGGCATGGTAGACGCGCACCCTGCCCTCTCCAGCGGGAACGGCCACACCTTCCTTGGCCAAGGCGATACGCTGGCCATTGCGGAAGCGCCCGGCCAACTCTTCCGGCAAATGAACGGCGGGAAACGTGGAGAGCAAGGCATCGACCGGCGCCAGCGTCGCTGCCCGCTCGTTCTCGGCAATCGCACCGAACGCTTCGAGCGTCGTTGCGCCTTCCAGCTTCAAGCTGCCCACGCCGGTACGGCGCAAAGCCTGCAAGTGCGCGCCGCAATCGAGTGCCTTGCCAATGTCTTCACCCAGCACGCGAATATAGGTCCCCTTGCTGCAAGTCACGCGCAAGCGCAGCATGGGCGCTTCATATGAGAGCAATTCGAGATGATGAATCGTCACTTGCCGAGCCTCGCGTTCCAGCGTGATGCCGGCGCGCGCGTATTCGTATAGCGGCTTGCCGTCGCGCTTCAGGGCCGAGTGCATGGGCGGCACTTGCTTGATCGGGCCTCGGAAATTCTGCAGCACGGCTTCGATTTGTGCAATGTCAACATCGACCTCGCGCGTCTCGAGCACGGCACCTTCCGTGTCGCCGGTTTCTGTCGTCACGCCGAGATGCACGACGGTTTCGTACGTCTTGTCGGCTTCGAGCAAGTCTTGCGAAAACTTCGTCGCTTCACCAAAGCACAGAGGCAACAGGCCCGTAGCAAACGGATCGAGCGTACCCGTATGGCCGGCCTTTTGCGCATTCAGCAAGCGCTTGGCACGGATCAGCGCGTCGTTGGAAGATAGCCCGGCAGCCTTGTCGAGCAGCAGCACGCCGTGCACGGGCACGCGCACGCGCTTGGTTTGCTGTTGCTTCACGCTTCGCCGTCGTCCTTGGCGCGTGTGGCGTTGGCTTCGTCGATCAGCTTCGACATTTCCATGCCGCGCATGGTCGAGGTATCGTGCACGAAGTGCAGTTCAGGCAGCGTATGGATGTGCAGACGCTTGCCCAAGGCATTGCGCATAAAGCCCGCCGCCGCGTGCAAGCCCTTGAGCGTATTCTTCACGGCTTCCTCGTTGTCGATCAGGGTCGTGAAGAAGATCTTGGCATGCGCGTAATCGGGCGTGACTTGCACTTCGGTGATCGTGATCATGCCGATGCGCGGGTCTTTCAACTCGAATGCGATGATTTCGGACAGGTCGCGCTGGATCTGGTCTTGCACGCGCAAGCCGCGTGCGGGGATGGATTTGCTGTGTCTTGCCATGATGGTTCACCTTGGAACCTAGTAGGTTATAACTCCCCTCTCCCGCCGACGGGAGAGGGGAGGGAGAAAGGGAAACCGCGATCTGGCCCAGCGAATAAACGCAGGCGAATCACTGCCACCCTCTCCCCTGCCCCTCTCCCGCTAGCGGGAGAGGGGAGATTACGAATTACAGCGTACGCGCCACTTCCGTGACCTCGAAGACTTCCAATTGATCGCCTTCCTTGATGTCGTTGAAGTTCTTCAGCGACAGGCCGCACTCGAACCCGGCCTTGACTTCCTTGACGTCATCCTTGAAGCGCTTGAGCGAATCGAGCTCGCCGGTCCAGATGATGACGTTGTCGCGCAGCAGGCGCACTTGCGCACCGCGCTTGACCTGACCTTCGAGCACGTAGCAGCCCGCAATCGCGCCGACCTTGCTGACCATGAACACTTGGCGGATTTCGACCAAGCCCAGGGCCTGTTCGCGCTTCTCCGGCGCCAGCATGCCCGACATGGCCGCCTTCACATCGTCCACGGCGTCGTAAATGATGTTGTAGTAGCGGATGTCGATGCCGTTGGCTTCGGCCAGCTTGCGGGCCGACGCATCGGCACGCGTGTTGAAGCCGATAATGACGGCCTTGGAGGCGACAGCCAGGTTGACGTCCGACTCGCTGATGCCGCCGACCGCCGCATGCACGACCTGCACGCGCACTTCCGAGGTCGAGAGCTTTTGCATCGAGTGCACCAGCGCTTCCTGCGAACCCTGCACGTCGGTCTTGATGATCATGGCGAGCGACTTGACTTCGCCTTCGGCCATCTGCTCGAACATGTTTTCCAGCTTGGCGGCCTGCTGCTTGGCCAGCTTCACGTCGCGGAACTTGCCCTGGCGGAACAGGCCGATTTCACGCGCCTTGCGTTCGTCGGCCATGACCATGGCTTCTTCGCCAGCGGCCGGGACTTCCGTCAAGCCCTGGATTTCGACAGGGATGGACGGGCCGGCCTCGGTGATCGCCTTGCCGTTTTCGTCCAGCATGGCGCGCACGCGGCCATAGGACGAGCCGGCCAGCACCACGTCGCCGCGCTTCAGGGTGCCGGACTGCACCATGATCGTGGCAACCGGACCGCGGCCCTTGTCGAGCTTGGCTTCGATGACCAGGCCGCGCGCGGGCGCGTCGACCGGGGCTTTCAGTTCCAGCACTTCGGCTTGCAGCAGGACGTTTTCCAGCAGCGAGTCGATGCCTTCGCCGGTCTTGGCCGACACGGGGATGAAGGGCGATTCGCCGCCGTATTCTTCCGGCACAACCTGCTCGGCGATCAATTCCTGCTTGACGCGGTCGAGGTTGGAACCGGGCTTGTCGATCTTGTTGATGGCGACAACCAGCGGCACGCCGGCCGCCTTGGCGTGCGCAATCGCTTCGCGCGTCTGCGGCATCACACCGTCGTCGGCCGCCACCACCAGGATGACGATGTCGGTCGCCTTGGCACCGCGGGCGCGCATGGCGGTAAACGCCTCGTGTCCCGGGGTGTCGAGGAAGGTGATCATGCCGCGCGGCGTTTCGACGTGATAGGCGCCGATATGCTGCGTAATGCCGCCCGCTTCGCCCGATGCCACCTTGGCGCGGCGGATATAGTCCAGCAAGGAGGTCTTGCCGTGGTCGACGTGGCCCATCACCGTCACGACAGGCGCGCGCGGCAACATCGGGGCATCGGCATGGCCGTCGACGTCGGTCAGCATGGCTTCCGGATCGTCCAGCTTGGCGGCAAACGCCTTGTGGCCCATTTCCTCGACCAGAATCATGGCCGTTTCCTGGTCCAGCACCTGGTTGATGGTGACCATCTGGCCCAGCTTCATCATCTGCTTGATGACTTCGGATGCCTTGACCGACATGCCGTGCGCCAGATCGGCCACGGTGATGGTTTCGGGCACGTGCACTTCCTTGATCACGGCTTCCGTCGGCACCTGGAAATTCGATTCGCGCTGGGAGTCATCGCCGCCATGGCGCCGGCCCTTGGGTCCGGCACGCCAGCCGCCGTCACGCGCTCCGGAGGGAGTGCCGGCACCGCGCGTCTTCAAGCCGCCCGGGCGCTTCTTGGCATCATCCTGCCAGGTCGACGACACGTTGGCCGACTTGATCGATTTCTTGTCGGTCGTGGCCGGTTTCTTGTCGTCCTTCTTTTCGCCGGGTTTCTTGTCTGCCGGCTTGTGCAAGGTGCCTTCGGCCGCCTTGGCCGGTGCGGGTGCCGGCGCCGGTTCGGGCGCCTTCATCACCTTGCGCGGCGCATTCATCATGGCCTTGATCTGGGCCACTTCGTCGGCCACAGCCTTGCGGGCGCGTTCGGCGGCGGCAGCGCGCTCGGCAGCTTCCTTGGCCGCATCCTTGGCCGCCTGGGCAGCCTTCTTCTTGGCTTCTTCGGCTTCGTGACGCTTCTGCTCTTCCAGCGCCGATTCATCGACCTTGGCTGCGGCTTCCTCGGCGGCGGCCTGTTGCGCTTCCTCCTCGGCCTTCTTCTGGGCCTGGGCCTGCGCTTCCTTCTCGGCTTCGAGCTTGGCCAGGCGTTCCTGCTTTTCGCGCAGATCGGCTTCCTGGCGCGCGATCAGTTCAGCCTGGCGGCGCGCTTCCTCGGCGCGGCGGGCCTGTTCGGCCTCGTCGATGACGGGCGCAGCCGGAGCGGCGGGCGCTTGCGGCGCCGGGGCTTCCTCGGGCGCGCTCTCGTCGCGGCGCACGAAAGTGCGCTTCTTCTTCACTTCCACCTGGATCGTGCGCGACTTGCCGGTAGCGTCGGCCTGCTTGATTTCCGTCGTTTCCTTGCGCGTCAGCGTGATCTTTTTCTTCTCGCCTTCGGGCGCGGCGCCATGGGCGCGGCGGAGATGTCCAAGCAACTTGTCCTTGTCGTCCTTGGACAAGGCATCGGCGGTCGAGCTCTTCTCGACACCGGCCGCGCGCAGCTGGGTCAGCAGCACTTCTGCCGGCATCTTCAGCTCGGTGGCAAATTGCTCTACATTGTTACTCGCCATTCAATCCTCTTTTCTATATGACGCGGTATAAATCGACAGGTTCTTTGCTATCGGCCGCGCCTTACTTGGTTTCCATGCCGGCCCAGGCCTTGGCATGCAGCGCCTTGGCATGATCGTCGTACTTGGCATCGATCAACTTCATTTCATCATCGGTAACATCGGCAAACTCGTCCTTGATGAGCGAGCGGGCACGCTCGGCCGACAAGGCCAGGATGGCGCCGAATTCGTCGTACGCCAAACCGGCAAAGCCTTCCAGCGTCTTGATGCCGGCCAGACCGAGCTTGCCGGCGGTCACGCGGTCCATGCCGTCGAGATTAGCCAGCGCGTCTTCCATGCCTTCCAGGCCCTCTTCCGAGGCGATGGCTTCGGTCACGAGCGCGTCGCGCGCACGGCTGCGCAGCTCGTTGACGGTATCTTCGTCGAAGGCTTCGATCTCGAGCATTTCCGACAGCGGCACGTAGGCGATTTCTTCCAGCGTGGCAAAGCCTTCCTCGATCAGGATGTCGGCCACTTCCTGGTCGACATCGAGCTTTTCCATGAACAGGGTGCGGATCGCGGCGGTTTCCACCGCAGACTTGTCGGCCGATTCCTCGGCCGTCATGATATTGATCTGCCACGAGGTCAGTTCCGAAGCCAGACGCACGTTCTGGCCGCCGCGGCCGATGGCCACCGCCAGGTTTTCTTCGTCCACCACCACGTCCATCGCATGCTTCTCTTCGTCGACCACGATCGACGAAACGTTAGCCGGGGCCAAGGCGCCGATGACGAATTGCGCCGGGTCTTCCGACCACAGCACGATATCCACACGCTCGCCGCCCAATTCGCCGGTCACGGCCTGCACGCGCGAGCCGCGCATGCCGACACAGGTGCCGATCGGATCGATGCGCTTGTCGGCAGTGAACACGGCGATCTTGGCGCGCACGCCGGGGTCGCGCGCGGCGGACTTGATGATCAGCAGGCCCTGCTCGATTTCCGGCACTTCGAGCTCGAACAGCTTCATGATGAATTCGGGCGCGGTGCGAGACAGGATCACCTGCGGGCCGCGCGCATTGCGGTCGATGCGCAGGATGAAGGCGCGCACACGGTCGCCGATGCGCAGGTTTTCCTTCGGGATCATCTGGTCGCGCGGCAGGCGCGCCTCGATCTTGCCCGATTCCACGATGGCATCGCCGCGCTCCATGCGCTTGATGGTGCCGGTGACGAGCGAGTCGCCGCGCTCGAGGAAGTCGGCCAGAATCTGTTCGCGCTCGGCATCGCGGATGCGCTGCAGCACGACTTGCTTGGTGTCTTGCGCGAAGCGGCGGCCGAAATCGACAGATTCGATCGGCTCTTCGATATAGTCGTCCACTTCGATGTCGCCGATCTGTTCTTTAGCTTCGAACAGCAGCACTTCCTGGTCGGGCAATTGCAGGCCGGCTTCGTCGGGCACGACGTGCCAGCGGCGGAACGATTCGAATTCGCCGCTTTCGCGGTCGATCGAGACGCGAATGTCGACCTCGCCCTCGTAGCGCTTCTTGGTCGCCTGGGCCAGCGCGTGCTCGAGCGCTCCGAAGACGATTTCCTTATCGACGTTTTTTTCGCGTGCCAACGCGTCGACCAACAACAATACTTCGCGACTCATGCTTTGCGGCTCCTAAAGTCCACTTGCGGCACCAGGCGTGCCTTATCCACATCGGCCAGCGTAAATTCCAGCACAGCCGGCCCTTCGTTAGTTTCAAATTCCAGTTTCAGCTTGTCGCCTTCGGGCGCCTGCAGCACGCCCTGGAACGACTTGCGGTGCGCCGAGCCCATGGGCACGCGCAGCTTGATCTGCACTTCGCTGCCGGCGAAACGCTGGTAATGCACCAGCTTCTTGAGCGGACGGTCGAGCCCCGGGGACGACACTTCCAGGCGTTCGTAATTGGCGTTTTCCACCGTCAGCACGTGCAGCAACTGATGCGTGACCTTCTCGCAATCGTCCACCGTGATGGCTTCGGTCTCTTCGCCCTGCCAGGCGTGATCGATGAACACGCGCACGAGGCCGCGGCCCGCCTGCTCGAAATCGAGCAATTCGTAGCCCATGCCCTCGACCGTCTTTTCAATCAAATCGCGTAACAGCAAAACCTGCCTCAATTCCATTCAATAAATCAGCTCAACAAGCTGAACAACAAAAAAAAAATGGGCGCATGCCCATCTTTTAGTTTGCTGCCGCTAAACAGAGACGACTCGCCTCTCGAAAGAGCAGCTGCGCGGATCGGCCCGGACCGGGCAACCCATTCGCAACGCCCCAAAGGTTTCCCTTCCCTGAAAAAACCTTTGCACTGCGACAGACTTGTTAACTACAAAATTGTAACCGATTACAACCTCGAAAACAACCGCATTGCGGCATAACAAGCGGGGAAAACGCGCGAAAACGACGAAATCCGCGTCTCCCACTCGATAATCCATCAATACGGCGGACACCAGGGTCTGATTTGTGTCAAAAATCTAACAAATCAGGCAATGCAGCTCAACCCTTGGGCCTACGGCGGGGCATGCCCTGCATGGCGTGCTGCGGGTTACCGCCGCGCCCGCCAAAGCCGCCATGGCCCTGTCCTTGGCCGCCGCGGCCACGTTTCTGCTGGGTCATGCCGGGAAAACCCAATGCCGTCTGCAGGGGATCGGGCTGACGGCTGCGGCCCTGCCCCTGGCTCTGCTTGCCACCTTGCGCCTTGTTGCCTTGCTGGCCATATCCCTTGCTATTGCCGCTGCGCGCTTGAGCCTTATCACCCCCGCCGCCGGCCTGCTTTTCCAGGCCCGAGGCCGCCATCAGGCTGCGCACGGCATGCTCATCCATTTCTTCCCAGCGGCCGCGCTTCAGGTTCGACGGCAGCGTCAACATGCCGTAGCGCGTGCGGATCAGGCGCGACACGGTCAAGCCGATCGCTTCGAACATGCGGCGCACTTCGCGGTTGCGGCCTTCGCCGATGATCACGCGATACCACTTGTTGATGCCCTCGCCGCCGCCGTCGGCGATGCGCGAGAAGTTCGCCATGCCGTCTTCGAGCTCCACGCCCGCCAGCAGCCTCTGGCGCATGCCCTCTTCGAGTTCGCCCAGGGTACGCACGGCATATTCGCGGTCGATGCCGTAACGCGGATGCATCAGCCGGTTGGCCAGGTCGCCCGAGGTGGTAAACAGCAGCAGGCCTTCGGTATTGAAGTCGAGCCGGCCCACGGCCAGCCACTTGCCGGCCTTCATGGCCGGCAGGCGGTCGAACACCGAGGGACGGCCTTCCGGGTCATCCATGCTGACGATTTCGCCGGCCGGCTTGTGATAGATCAGGACGCGCGGCGGCTTCTTGCTGATGCGGCGCTGGATCGGCTTCCCGTTGATTTTCACCACGTCGGTGGCGAGGATGCGCTGGCCGATGTGGGCCGGTTCGCCATTGACCGAAACACGTCCGGCGATGATCAATTCTTCCATGTCGCGCCGCGAACCGAGGCCGGCTTCGGCCAGCACCTTGTGCAGCTTGGGCGCGTCGTCATCGGCGGTCAGATCGCGCCGCACGGTCTTGGCCGGCGCGGGGCGGCCGCTATGCTTGGTGTCGCCGCTGTCGAGATCGAATGCTTCCGAGGTGACGAAGGAGAACACCGCATCGGCATCGACATGCCGGGATGCCGGCTTGCCCTTTTGCTTGCCCCCCTTGGCACCGGCATGTTCCGGCTTGCCGCCCGGCGCGTGATGCGCCTGCTTGCCCTTGCCTTCGGGGCGCGGCTTGCGCTCGCGGCGCGGCGGCGGCACTTCACCGGCAGCACCGGCCTCGACCGACAAGCCTTCGGCGGGAGCGTCCGCCTGTTCCGCTTTTTCCAGCTTCTCGCCGTGTTGATCCTGCCCACGCGGCGCACTGCGCGCACGGCGCAAAGTGCGCGGGCCGCGCACACCGCGCTTGGGAGACTTGACCGGCGCTTCGCCTTCGGCTGTTGCGGAATGCGATTCGGCGTGCGAACGGGCGGTGCTTGCTGCGCCTTCGGGGGCGGCCGCTTCAGAGACGGCGTTTTTATCTGAACTGGAGTCGTTCATCATTCACTTCTATGTTGCTGATCCGGCGCCGCAACGGCTGCCGGGGGTTGATCTTGTTCGGCTTGGGGTTGTTCTTCACTGTGATGCGTTTGCGCTGCCGCTTCCGCCTCGACAGACGACTCGGCATCCGCCGACTCGCTTTCCATTCGTTCGGGTTCCGCTTGCTCGGGTTCCGCTTGCTCGGCTTGGGCCACAACCGCTTCGGCGACAAGGGCGACTTCCGCCTCCGCCGTCGCCGATTGCGCGACCGCCTCGTCCGCAGCCTCGCCCACTTCCGCAGCAATGCTCTCTTCCGCAGGCGCCATGGCATCCTCGGCGGGGCTCTCGCCCTCCGCCGCAGCCGCTTCGGCACTTGCCCCTTCCGCAGCCTGCCCGGCAAAATCCATCGCCCCCTGCTCGTCGCCAGCCAGCTCCGCCGCCAACGCCCGCAACAGCGCCTCGGCCGGCGTGCCGTCCTTGGTCACTTGCTGCAAGGGCGGCAATTGGTCCAATGCCGACAGGCCAAGGTCATCCAGGAATTGCTTGGTCGTCGCAAACAGCGCCGGACGGCCCGGCACGTCGCGGTGGCCGACGGCTTCGATCCAGTTGCGGTCTTCCAACAGCTTGATGGTCTGCGAATTCACCGTCACGCCGCGGATTTCCTCGATGTCGCCGCGCGTCACCGGCTGGCGGTAGGCGATGATGGCGAGGGTTTCCAGCGTGGCGCGCGTGTACTTGGGCGGCTTTTCCGGGTTCAGGCGCTCGAGATACTTCTTCATCTCAGGGCGGCTCTGGAAACGCCAGCCGGTCGACAGGCTGACCACTTCGATGCCTTTGTCGGCCCAGTCGTGGCGCAACTCTTCGAGCATGCTCTTGATCGTATCGGCGCCCACAGGAGAATCTTGCTCGTCGCCGGCTTCATCGCTATAGAGCTTTTTCATCGCGTTGATGGTCAACGGCTCATGCGCACACAGCAATGCGGTTTCGAGGACCTTCTTCGCCTCAGCAGTATTCATGTGTTCGTTTCGAACAGTCTTTTACTGTTTTACTGTTAAACAATATTTTTTGCGACAACGCCTGAGCACAATGACGCGCTGCGCGGGTTTCGCGTTGAAACTTTGTATTCCGACGCCCAATTTATTGGAGGTGTAATGAGGGACGGGGAAATATTTAAGGCTTGGTTGCGGGGGCAGGATTTGAACCTACGACCTTCGGGTTATGAGCCCGACGAGCTGCCAGACTGCTCCACCCCGCGTCTGAAAGGATAGACTATACATGGTATTGTCCGCTAACGCAATTGTTATACCTGACATGAATTTACGCTCTGCGCCAAATTCATCGCCCGCTCCGGGATGTTACACTTGCAAGAGCGCCGTTTTACCCTCGCCCACATCCAAAGCTCCCATGAAATTCTGCTCCGAATGCGCCCAGCCGGTTTCCCTGCTCGTCCCGCCCGACGATAACCGGCCGCGTTACGTGTGCGGCAGTTGCGGCACCATACATTATCAAAACCCGAAACTGGTCGTCGGTTCCATTCCCGTTTGGGAAGACGGCGGCAAGATGCAGATTCTGCTGTGCAAGCGCGCCATCGAACCGCGCTACGGCTACTGGACGCTGCCAGCCGGCTTCATGGAAAACGGAGAAACCACCGAGCAGGCCGCCATACGCGAAACCATCGAGGAAGCCGGGGCCAACATCGAACTGCACCCCCTGTTTTCCCTGCTCAACGTGCCGCACGTGCACCAGGTGCACCTCTTCTACCGCGCCACGCTCAAAGACCTCGATTACGCCGCAGGCACCGAAAGCCTGGAAGTGAAACTGTTCGGCGCGGCGGACATCCCCTGGCCGGAAATCGCCTTTCCCACCGTCACGCACACGCTGCAATACTTCCTCGAAGACTACGAGAAGGCGCGCAACGGCGGCGGCTATGCTTTGCACACGCTCGACATCCACAAGCCGATGCGCAAGCCAGAGTAGCAAGCCCATGATTCCCTGGCTGCACGCCGACTCCCCCTTCCCCGACGTCTCCACCGCACTGACAGAAAAAGACGGACCGGCCGGTTTGCTGGCCGCGGGCGCCGATCTCTCGCCCGGACGGCTCTTGAAGGCCTACCGGCACGGCATCTTTCCCTGGTTTTCCGAAGGCCAGCCCATACTGTGGTGGAGCACCGACCCGCGCATGGTGCTCTACACCGACGAATTCATCGTCTCGCACAGCCTCAGGAAAAAGCTCAAGAAGGTCGCGCGCAGCATGCGCGAAGACGGCCCCTGGCAGGTGCGCTTCGATTCGGCCTTCGAGCGCGTTATGCGCGAATGCGCCGGGCCGCGGCGTGACGCCGGCGGTACCTGGATCACCGACGACATCATCGGAGGCTATACCGGGCTGCACCGGCAAGGCCACGCCCATTGCGCCGAACTGTGGCACGACGGAGAACTGGTCGGCGGCGCCTATGGCGTGGCCATCGGCCGCATGTTTTACGGCGAATCGATGTTCGCGCGCGAAACCGACGCCTCCAAGGTGGCGCTGGCCTATCTGGTGGCCTTCCTGCGCTCGCAGGGCGTCGGCATGTTGGATTGCCAGCAACAGACCGGCCATCTCGCCTCGCTCGGCGCCCGCCCCATCGCCCGTGACTTGTTCATGCGGCAACTCAAGGAAGCGACAGCTCTCCCCGAAATAGACTCATGGCAGGTACCGGTTTTATATTAAACTGCAGTTTCGTACCATCCCGCAGTGCGTCATGACTCACCTGAAAGATCTGCCATTTTCCACGTTGCAGTTCTACGCAACGGCACCCTACCCTTGCAGCTACCTCGAGGGCAGGCAGGCGCGTTCGCAGGTAGCCACGCCATCGCACCTGATCAACGCCGACGTCTATTCCGAACTGGTCAAGAACGGCTTCCGCCGCAGCGGCATCTTCACTTACCGCCCCTATTGCGACGGCTGCCAGGCCTGCACGCCCGTACGCGTCAAGGCGGCCGATTACCAGCCCAACCGCAGCCAGAAGCGCGCCTGGGCCAGGCATGGCGACCTCACCGCCTGGGTCACCACGCTGACCTACGTCGCCGAGCACTACGAACTCTATCTGCGCTACCAGGCCGCGCGCCACGCCGGCGGCGGCATGGACCAGGACAGCCGCGACCAGTACGCGCAATTCCTCCTGCAAAGCAAGGTCAACACGCGCCTGGTCGAATTCCGCGAGGAAGACGGCACGCTGCGCATGGTCAGCATTATCGATGTACTGGACGATGGCCTCTCTTCGGTCTACACCTTTTACGACCCCGACGTGGCCGGCGCCTCCTTCGGCACCTACAACGTCATGTGGCAGATCGAACAAGCCAGGGGCCTGGGCATGCCCTACGTCTACCTGGGCTACTGGATACGCGAAAGCCAGAAAATGGCCTACAAGGTCAATTTCAAGCCGATCGAAGCACGCCGCCACAGCAAGTGGGAACCATTTTAGCGTTGCGCCAAATCGGCGCGTAAAATAGCGCCTTTACAAAATCCCGAGCCGGTAATTCCCGGCCCCATCATGTCGAACAAGCTGCTCTATGCCGCCGCGCGCCCCTTCCTGTTTTCGCTCGACCCGGAAGCGGCCCACAACCTGACCCTGCCATCGCTCAAACGCGCCGCCGCCTGCGGTCTGACGCACCTCCTGGGCAAACCGGCGGCGGACAAGCGCACCGTGATGGGCATCGACTTCGCCAATCCGGTCGGCCTGGCCGCAGGGCTGGACAAGGACGGCGCCTACATCGACGGCCTAGCCGCGCTCGGTTTCGGCTTCATCGAAATCGGCACCGTCACGCCGCGCGCCCAGCCGGGCAACCCCAAGCCGCGCATGTTCCGCCTGCCGCAGGCCAATGCCGTGATCAACCGCATGGGCTTCAACAATGGCGGTGTCGATGCCTTCGTCGCCAACGTGCAGGCCTCGAAGTTCTACCGGAACAAGGAAGGCGTGCTGGGGCTGAACATCGGCAAGAATGCCGATACGCCGATCGAGCGCGCCGTGGACGACTATCTGATCTGCCTGGAAAAGGTCTACCCTTACGCCAGCTACGTCACCGTCAACATCTCTTCGCCCAACACCAAGAACCTGCGCCAGCTGCAAGGCGCGTCCGAACTCGATGCGCTGCTGGGCAGCCTGAAAGACAAGCAAAAGCGGCTGGCCGACAAACACAAGCGCTATGTGCCGCTGCTGCTCAAGATCGCGCCCGACGTCGACAGCGCACAAATCCGCAACATCGCCGACGCCTTGATGCGCCATGGAATCGACGGCGTCATCGCCACCAACACCACCATCTCGCGCGAAGCCGTCAAGGGTCTGGAACATGCGGAAGAAGCCGGTGGGCTGTCGGGCAGCCCGGTGTTCGAGGCATCCAACACCGTGATACGCGCGTTGAAGACCGAGGTCGGCGACGCGCTGCCCATCATCGGCGTGGGCGGCATCATGTCGGGCGAGGACGCGCGCGCCAAGATCGATGCGGGGGCGTCATTGGTGCAGCTTTATACGGGCCTGGTCTATCGCGGCCCGTCGCTGATTCATGAATGCGCTGCCGCGCTTAAGGGTTACCGAGCGGCCGGCACGCTTCCGGCGGAAAAGTAGGTTGGCGCTGAGCGCAGCACAGCAAGGCCCAACATCGGACGTATTTCCGCATGTGCTTGCGTTAGCGCCCGTTACCTTGGGCTTCGCTTGCGCGCAGCCTGTGCAACCCGGCACAATCGGCTAATCGTCCGCCAGCACATGCTCCACAAAGTGCAACCGGTCCTGGCCCCAAAACATCTTGTCGCCGACAAAGAATGTCGGCGCCCCGAACACGCCGCGCGCCACAGCCTCAGCCGTATCCGACTTCAACCGGTCCTTGACCGCCTGATCGTTGATCATCGCAAGAAACTGCGCCGGATCAAACCCGGCCGCATGCAGCACCTTGCCGATTTCCTCGGGCAAACCCATGTTTTTCGGCGTCTCGAACATCGCCGCATAGATTGCCGCGTTATAACGCTGCAAACCTTCCGCATCGTCCTGCATCCGCAAGGCCGTGGCGCCGCGCATCAGCGCCAGTGTATTGACCGGAAAGAAGGGATTCATCTGGAACGGCACGCCGAAATAGGCGGCCCAGCGCTGTAAATCCACCTGCATGTGCGCCCCTTTGACCGGCACCTCGGCGGGGCTGTGGTTGCCCGTGGCTTGAAAAATGCCGCCCAGGAGCATCGGCCGCCACACCACCTCGGCGCCGGCAGCCTTGGCGATCTTGGGCAACTGATGAAAAGCCAGGTAGGAATATGGACTGCCGAAATCGTAAAAGAACTCCACTTGCTTCATCGCTTATCTCCTCAGAAACGTTCCATCCAGGGGCGCAGATCCAGCTCATGCGTCCACGCATCGCGCGGCTGACTATGCAAGTACCAATAATTTTCCGCGATATGCGCCGGATCGAGAATGCCGGCCTGGTCTTTCAATGCATAGCGTTCGGGAAAATTCTCGCGGATGAATTCGGTGTCGATGGCGCCGTCCACTACCACGTGTGCGACGTGGATACCCTTGGGCCCCAGCTCGCGCGCCATGCTCTGCGCCAGTGCGCGCAGGGCATGCTTGGCCCCGGCGAAGGCTGCAAAATTGGCCGCCCCGCGCAAGCTGGCCGTGGCGCCGGTGAAGATGATCGTGCCGCGCCCACGCGCCACCATGCGCCTGGCCACTTCACGGCCGAACAAAAAGCCGCCCAGGCAAGCCATTTCCCAGATCTTGAAATACTTGCGCGCCGTCTCATCGAGGATGCTGCAGGGCACGTTGGCGCCGATGTTAAATACCAGCACTTCGATGGGTGCCACGTCACGCTCGATCTGCTCCACCAGCGCCACCACTTCCTCTTCCTTGCGCGCATCCGAGGCAAAGCCATGCGCATGCCCGCCCGTCGCGCGTATCTCTTCGACCAGGGGCTGCAGCTTGTCGGCCGTACGGCGCGTGGCGCAGGCGATCAGCCCGCCTTGGGCAAAGCGCCTGGCGATTGCGCCGCCGGTAGCGTCGCCGGCGCCGACGACAAGCGCCGCGCCCTTGTTGCTTGCTGTCATCATCTGCTCCTTGCGCTTATAACATAACGAACGTTATGTTATAGTGAAACGAAAGTCAAGCAGAGGAAAGCATGCGCTACCCGCCCGGGCACAAAGCCGAAAAACGCAAGGAATTGATCCAGCAAAGCAGTGCCCTGATGAAACAAGGCGGCTACGCCGCCACCGGCATCGACAAGCTGATGGAAGCTTCGGGCGTCACCAGCGGCGCGTTCTACAGCCATTTCGCTTCCAAGGCCGAATTGCTGCAGGCCTTGATCCCTTACGAGCTGCAATTGAGCCGTACTGCGTGGGAAAGCAATCCTCACACTGAACCCGCGGCCTGGCTGGACTTCGAACTGGAGCGCTACCTGAACATCAAGCATGTGCGGCACCCGGATGCGGGCTGCATGCTGCCCTCGCTCGGCGCCGAAATTGCGCGTGCGGACGAGACGACGCGCAAATTATTTGAAGCGGAGATGGAACACGGCTCGGCAGTGCTGGAACAAAAGCTGGGAAGCGCCGAGCTGGCGTGGGCTTTCATTTGCCAGTTGGTCGGCGCAATTTTGATCGCGCGCGCCATGCCATCAAAGGACGCACAGCTTGCCGTGCTGGAATCAAGCAAGCAACTGCTGCGCAACACGCTCGCACACGCATGAAATTGCAATAATGCGCGGGGACAAAACTACAGCATTGATGGTACAGTCAGCCGGACCAAACTCAGGGACAGCCCATGAAAACTATCGACGAACTGCGCACGCTGGTAGATCAAGTCTTCAATGAAGAAGCTGACTTCGATGAAGTCCTGGCGCAATTGAGCCACGCAATCTCGGCTAATACCGATTCGGCGGAGTTGCTGGAACTCAGAATTTCACTCAATAAGGCCGCCCGTAATCGCGCCGCGGTTTGGCATGACAGAAAGCGTCTATTGGCCTTGCGGCCTGATGACCTTGATCTTGCGCTCATCATCCTGCAGACCCAACATCACTGGTCCGAGCTTCTTGCGGAACACGAATATGCAAATCAATTGGAGGAAATCGGTGCCTCTAATTTGGACCAGGCAAGCGAAGCCGAAGCGCAAGCCATTCAGTCTTCTCCAGGCCACCTGGGAATTCAGGACTTGATTTCACGACGGTCTCACGCGCTCGCAGAAGCCGCAACCGAAGAACATTTCAAGCTGATGGAGCAGCATGCACACAATGTAGGCAATGCGGAAAAGATCTTCGCGAGCTGGGGATTCAAATTTCAATTGCTTCCCTGGCATTCGTATCGCTTGATTCTGACCGCCCTGCGCATACAGCCGAACGCACGCATATACCGTAAAGCCATGGCCATGCACCTGGCTTCCCTGGCCCAGCTGCAAGAAGAGGGCGTTACCAAGGTTCCCACGGGATATTTCGTCGATCATATCCTGGGAAACCTACATGCTCGAACGGCTTACGACGCGTTGGCGGCGATCGACGCCATCGAAGGATTCGAGCAAGACCCTGAATTGCTATCGTCACGCGCTGTCCTGCAGCAGGCGATTGGCGACTATGCGGAAGCCGCGAAGAGCCACCGTCTCATCGTGAAGCACTGTAAGACCATGCTACCAAACGCTGATGAAACCGAGCAAGAGGAATTGAAGCAAAAGATGGCCGCCGCTTCACAGGCTGCAATCAACTGCGATATCGGGAGGCAAGCCCTGCACGACGCGCATTTTGCTTCCCTCGGCAACGCAATTGATCAGGCGCAGTTCAAACTTGAGGCATTCAATGAAGAATTGCGCATCCGATTCGGCGTCAATCAGGAAGAGACAGAGCGGCCCGATTTCCAGGAAACCAAGGAATCGCTTCGCGCATGGCAAGACAAGGTCAACGAACTCACCGCGGCCGGACTCACTGAAGAGAAAAAATCCACCCTGCGTGAAAAAGCCGCAAACACTGCTGCCAGAATCGTCGGGTTGGTTCGATTTACTCCGGTTGTACTGAGCCCGATGAATCGCAGCGATTTTTCCAGCGAGGTTTCGCCTTGGTTTGATGAAGTCGAACCTGCCCTGCGCGCTGCCAACCTGGAATTCGCCGGATGGTTCCAAAACCTGCAAACCGTGGAAGCCCTGCAAAAAGAAGCGCCGGGACAACTATGGCTGGCAAATGGGCACGATTTCGTCGTCACCGTCGAAGCGACGGACAAAGTCCGCTTGAAGCGCTGCCTCACCGAATTCAGCGACGGCACTATCATGACCACAGCCGACACGCGCGGTGGCGGCTATTACAGTAGTGGCCCCAAGGTAGATGGCTTTGGCGTCTTCAAGTCGACACCTCTGGAAGAAATGATCGCCATACACCGCGCCCGCCTCGCAGCGAAATTGGCAGGATTCCCGGATCTGCGAGTCATCCCAGCGGACGGACTCAAGCGGGCCGAAGAAATTGAAGGACGCATGAAGCGCCATGCCAACGAGTTTCGCCTCAAATACGGCATCACCGATGCCGAGATTCGCGGTATGAACATCAAGCATCACGCATTTTTTGCCGCTGAATTGAAACGCGAGGTGGCAGAACGGATCGCACAGATCGTTGTGCCGCAATGAAGGGCTTGCTTCCATGACCAGCATCAAGATCGTTCTCGACCCCGCAAGGCTGAACAATCCCGACCTGGATATTCGATACAAACTGCCCGAGGACATCATCCGGTCATTCGGAGATTGCAGCCTGATCGACGACGGCTACGACTACGAAGACCCGGGGCCCCTTCTAGCCATGTATCTCAGGTCCGACTTGGAACTGCCAAAGCCATCTGTCGAACGGATCATTCATCTTGCGAATTGCCACGATTCGCTGGGTGAACCGCTTGCGCCGGCGATGACAATTTTTGTCGACGCGCAGTTAGTGTTCCCATCACCGACACCGTAGACTACTCCCCGTCGATGCTTGCGCACGAAGGTGTGCAGCACCTACGCGGGATGCCCGACCTTGTTTCGACCTGGAATCAATGACGATCCGACCTGGCTGGATTTCGCACAATTCTGGCTTTCAAGGCATAATCTACGAATTGATTAGGTGATTTGAAGCTTTTGCTGTATCATGCAAAGCCTGCACTTGTATCAAGCCGTAGTTTTTGTCGGTCTCCTTCCTGTCTCGCCCGTTCATCGGCGGTTCTGTTTGAATTCCCTCCAGTTACGTTTCACTTGATTTTAAGTGCGCACGGGCTTGTCCCTAATATCAACTTAACAAGGAAATAGTATGAGCAATCAACAAACCGGCACCGTAAAATGGTTCAATGACTCCAAGGGCTTCGGCTTCATCACTCCCGACGGCGGTGGCGCCGACCTGTTCGCCCACTTCCAGGACATCCAGTCCTCCGGCTTCAAGTCCCTGAAGGAAAACCAGCGTGTTTCGTTTGAGCGCGGCACCGGCCCCAAGGGCGAAAAGGCCAGCAATATTCGCCCTATCTAATCGACAAGCAGCCATGGACCATCAAATCCATGGCTGCTGCAGTAATTCACCAAACGGTGCCGGCCTTGCCGGCGCCCGCACGTTTCGCGGTTGTTCCCTCCTGAGGGCACCATGCAGATAGCATGGGTCTTCAATCGACGGATACCGGGGCACCATGCAGATAGCATGGGTTTCGGGCAATTGCGGGTAGTGAATGGAAGCTCGCTTCGGCGGGCTTTTTTTGTTCATCCCCGTCACGCAAGTGACTGTTCCAGGAACCCACATGGCCAAAGAAGAATTGATCGAAATGCAGGGAAAAGTCGACGAGATCCTGCCGGATTCGCGTTTTCGCGTCACGCTTGAAAACGGCCACTGCATCGTGGCCTATACGGGCGGCAAGATGCGCAAGCATAATATCCGCATCCTCGCCGGCGACAAGGTCACGCTGGAAATGTCGCCCTACGATCTGAGCAAGGGGCGCATCACGTTCCGCCATCTCGAACGAACCGGCCCGGCGCCTGTGCGGCGGACGTTTCGCTGATTCTGGTCTGATGCCGGCTACTTACTGCCCGAAATGGGAGTGGCCGGTTCGCAGTCGAGCCGAGACCGTCACAGCTTCACGGCGCGACGACCAACCCGAACTGTTCGCGCAACAGCGCAGCACGATCCTGCGGCGCAATGTCCCTCTTGCTCGTGTGCCCGCGTTCCACCACCTTGAACGTATCGCCCGACAAAATCTTGCGCCCGATCTCGGTATGCAGCACCACAACGTATTGCTTCACGAAGATCGCTTCGGGATGCGTTGAATTCATATAATTCGCCGGCGCGAAATCGATCCATTCCTGGCGCGAGAGGTCGAAGCCGTATTGAGTGGTCCACTCCCCTTCCACCTTCGCCTTCAGCACGATCTCGCCGACCTCGGACTTGCCCAGCATAAAAGTATCGTGGTCCTGCGGCACTTCCACATCGAAGGTATCGATGCGGATCGGCGCACGCAAGCCGTAACTGCCGAAACCGAGATCGCACAGCCAATCGATGCCCTCCACGGTCGCGATGATGCCCATATGCGTGCGCGGCCGGCGCACCGGATAAAACATCGGCCGCGCCGCGACATAGCGATGAGGGATGCCCAGCGCCTGCAAGGCCATGGAGAATATGCCGTTGACCTCGTAGCAGTAACCGCCGCGCCGGCGCTGCACGATCTTGTCGACGATATGCTCGGGAACCAAGGACACGACCTTGCCGGCTTGCACGTCGAGGTTTTCGAAGGGTACGGAATGCAGCTGGTGGCGCATCAGCGAAACCAGCGTGGCCAGGTCGGGCTTGGCTTCGCCTTGGAAACCGATGCGGTCAAAGTAAGCGGGCAGGGAAAAATTTTCGGCTTGCATGGGAAATGGCTACGTAGCTCGGACGATATCGATGGATAGCCATCTTGGCGCAATCGACACAACCATGCAAGCACGGCCTGGTCACATGGAACCCGGCACTGGCCGGGTATTTCGCCGGGCCAGTTGGGTCTGATATTTTGAAGGAATATATTGCTGCTTTCGCAGACGTAATTGAAAGGACTAAGGGCCTTTGTCTATTGGGCCGTATGCTGGGCTGTACATCGCCAGCAAGCGGCGCAATACGCTGCGCTATTGGCGCCCTACGAATTGCACCTTACCGCGCTTGCTGCGCCTTACCACGTTCAAAACGGGATGTCATCATCATCTGAAGGTGTTAATTCAGTAAGTTGAATTAGTTCGTCCTGCCAGTCGGCGGGCGCGATCACTTTCAGCCGACCCTCTTGGTCAAACAGCTCATCGCTTAGTTTGAGCAGTACATGCTTTTTCTTATCGGCCTTATTGATCCACTCTTCGTAGTTTGGGTCATCCCAGTCACCCGTCATAACGACGCGAAACGATCTAGCCTTCAACCAATGCTCAAGTTCGATGTGATTTGTAAAGAACACACGATATTTAACATTTAAAAGGCGTTGCAAATGAGAAAATGCCGGGTGGTTCATCAGGAGAATTTGGGTGACCGCTTCGCTACCTTGATTTTTTTCCTGGACGAGATAGTCAACCAACTGACGAAGAGTCTGAATGCTCTCCCTCATTTCCCTAATCATCGCCATTTGTTCTTGCTGCCCACCTTCTTGAAGCAATCTTTGAAACAGGCCAGCCCATTGTTCTTTAAGGAAGAGAGTGATATCAAGCGATGTGTCAAAAGCTGAAACAGGATTGTTCACCTTCAATGCAAAGACTTCATCTAGAAACCTGTAAATGCGGACATCATTTACTGCCACCCATTCAACCGCACCATCCTTATTCTTGGTATATGTCCTATATTCTGCAAGCACGTCACGTTCGACGAATACGTAGATAGGCTTCTGAAGCTCGTGCGCCGTTTTAAGTTCCATCTGAGAAATTGAATAGGGATCTAGCTTCGATGCTGCGCCATATCGACCACCAACGATCGCCACGATGATGTCGCAACCACCTATCTCCCGATAGCAGTATTCCTCAAGAGCCGTTTCCTTTCCATAAGGCACATTGCCACGCTCGTGAAGGATTGGATCAAAGCCTTGTTCTCGAACAAAGCGCTCGAGATCCGCTCTTACATTTTTCAAATCAAAGTAAGTCGAACTGATAAAGACACGCGGCTTGGCCATGACGCAGAAACCTCCCAGATTTTCAATTTATGTGCAAATATTAACAGTTTTTCTAGCGCGCAAAATATCCTGTTCCCCCAACCATTTCGAAAATAATGACGAGGTAGGTCACGTTTGAAATTGCCAAGCTTTGGCGTTAAACCAGCGCACCGGCGAACACTGTTACCTCCACACTACAGAGATTCAAACAAAAACCCCGGCAAAAGCCGGGGTTCTCATTGAAGCCCAAAGAGGCCTATTCCACTTCCACCGTCTCAGAAGGCAAAGGCGGCGGCAGCAGATCGTTTTCCGAGAACTCGAGCTTGATCTTTTCGTTCTCGTCCATGTCCACCGTCACCTTGCCGCCGGTGACGAGCTTGCCGAACAGCAGTTCGTCTGCCAAGGCTTTGCGGATCATGTCCTGGATCAGGCGGGCCATGGGGCGGGCGCCCATGGCGGGGTCGAAGCCCTTCTTGGCCAGGTATTTGCGCAGGCTTTCGGAGAAGATGGCTTCGACCTTCTTCTCGTGCAGTTGCTCTTCGAGCTGCATCAGGAACTTGTCGACCACGCGCAGGATGATTTCCTCGTCCAGTGCGCGGAAGCTGATGATGGCGTCGATGCGGTTGCGGAATTCCGGCGTGAACATGCGCTTGATGTCTTCCATCTCGTCGCCGGATTCCTTCTTGTTGGTAAAGCCAATGGAGCTCTTTTGCAGGCTTTCCGCGCCGGCATTGGTCGTCATGACGATGATCACGTTGCGGAAGTCCGCCTTGCGGCCGTTGTTGTCGGTCAGCGTGCCGTGGTCCATCACCTGCAACAGGATGTTGAAAATGTCCGGGTGCGCCTTTTCGATTTCATCGAGCAGCAGCACGGCATGCGGCTTTTTGGTGATGGCTTCGGTCAACAAACCGCCCTGGTCGAAACCGACGTAGCCGGGCGGCGCGCCGATCAGGCGCGAGACGGCATGGCGCTCCATGTATTCCGACATGTCGAAGCGGATCAGTTCGATGCCGAGGATGAAGGCGAGCTGCTTGGCCACTTCGGTCTTGCCCACGCCCGTGGGGCCGGAAAAGAGGAAGGAGCCGATGGGCTTGTCGGTCTTGCCCAGGCCGGCACGCGCCATCTTGATGGCGGACGACAGCGCTTCGATGGCCGGGTCCTGGCCGAAGACGACGTTCTTCAAGTCGCGCTCGATGGTTTGCAGCTTGGTGCGGTCATCCTGGTTGACCGATTGCGGCGGAATGCGCGCGATCTTTGAAATGATTTCCTCAATCTCGGGCTTGCCGATGGTTTTCTTTTGCTTGGACTTGGGCAAGATGCGTTGCGCGGCACCGGCTTCGTCGATCACGTCGATGGCCTTGTCGGGCAGATGACGGTCGTTGATGAAGCGTGCCGCCAGCTCGGCGGCCGAAGTCAAGGCTGAAGCCGTGTACTTGACACCATGGTGCTCCTCGAAGCGCGACTTCAAGCCGCGCAGGATTTGCACGGTCTGCTCCACCGTCGGCTCGTTGACGTCGATCTTCTGGAAGCGGCGCGACAGCGCATGGTCTTTTTCGAACACGCCGCGGAATTCCGTGAACGTGGTCGCGCCGATGCACTTCAACTGGCCGCTGGCCAACGCCGGCTTCAGCAGGTTGGAAGCGTCGAGCGTGCCGCCCGAAGCCGAACCGGCGCCGATGATGGTGTGGATCTCGTCGATGAAGAGGATGCCGTTGGGGTTTTCCTTCAATTGCTTCAAGACGGCCTTGAGGCGCTGCTCGAAGTCGCCGCGGTACTTGGTGCCGGCCAGCAAGGCACCCATGTCGAGCGAATACACGACGGCGGTCTGCAGCACTTCGGGCACGTCGCCCTGCACCACGCGCCAAGCCAGGCCTTCGGCAATCGCAGTCTTGCCCACGCCGGCCTCACCGACGAGGAGCGGGTTGTTCTTGCGGCGGCGGCACAGCGTTTGAATGACGCGTTCCACTTCCGATTCGCGACCGATCAGCGGGTCGATCTTGCCTTCGGCGGCGAGCTTGTTCAGGTTTTGCGTGAACTGGTCGAGCGGACTTTCCTTTTGCGAACCCTCGGCCTGGCTGTCCTCGGCGCCTTCCGGGGCCTTTTGCGCTTCGGACTGCTGGTCCTTGCGCACGCCGTGCGAGATGAAATTCACCACGTCGAGGCGCGTCACGCCCTGCTGGTGCAGGTAATAAACGGCGTGCGAATCCTTTTCGCCGAAGATGGCGACCAGCACGTTGGCGCCGGTGACTTCCTTCTTGCCGTTGGAGGCCGATTGCACGTGCATGATGGCGCGCTGGATCACGCGCTGGAATCCGAGCGTGGGCTGGGTATCGACTTCCGTCGTACCGGGCACGGTCGGGGTGTTGTCGCTGATAAAGTTCGACAGCGTCTTGCGCAAATCGTCGATATTGACGGCGCAGGCGCGCATCACCTCGGCTGCCGACGGGTTGTCCAGCAGCGCGAGCAGCAGGTGCTCGACGGTGATGAACTCATGGCGCGCTTGCCGGGCCTCGACAAACGCCATGTGCAAACTGACTTCCAATTCCTGCGCAATCATACTTCCTCCATCACACATTGCAGCGGGTGACCGGCCTTGCGGGCATGGGCCAGCACCAATTCCACCTTGGTCGACGCGATATCCTTGGGATAGATGCCACACGGCCCTTTGCCGTCTATGTGCACCTGGTACATGATATGCGTCGCGGTTTCCAAGTCTTTGTTGAAGTATTCCTGGATGATGTGGACCACGAATTCCATTGGAGTGTAGTCGTCGTTCAGCAGGATTACCTGGTACATCGGCGGCGGCTTGAGCTTTTGCTCTTGCCTTTCCAGCACAGTGTCGTCGTTACTCTTGGTTGCCATACGTCTATTCTAGAATCAACCCGGGGGGCGCAATGCAAACAATTGATACGTAAATCGTATCTAGCTCGATATTACGCGTTTTCCCCGAGCACCGCAGATAACGCCCAATTGTCATAAATCAAGGGGGCTTTGTATACCTTTATGGACAGTCTTTGAGCAAAATCCAGACCCACCGAAAATCGCCTTGACTTTTCTTTTTTTTGAAGGAACAATGGAATTCGTTGATAAGAACACCAGTTTCCCACTTATCAACAAAGAGCCTCAACAATGCAGTAGCGGGGCCCACAAGAAGTGAGCAAGTTTTGGGAGGGGGCAGCGTTACGCGAGGCTTCTTGCCTTTTCGGCTCGTGTGATTAGTCAATAATAGAAAGACGCTTTTATGGCAACAGGTACCGTCAAGTGGTTCAACGACTCCAAGGGCTTCGGCTTTATCACTCCGGATGACGGCGGCGAAGATTTGTTTGCGCATTTCTCCGCTATCCAGATGAACGGATTCAAGACCTTGAAAGAAGGTCAAAAGGTCCAGTTCGAAGTCACGCAGGGTCCAAAGGGCAAGCAAGCTTCCAACATCAATAATGCTTAATTGATGTCAGCAGTAACAGATGCAAAAATGAGCCCCGCTTTGCGGGGCTTTTTCTTTGCCCCCCCAACCCGCGGGCTCACTACCAGATGCAGTATTTGTCGCCCATTCTGGTAATCAAGGACAGCGAGTCGCCGATAGCGATCCTTGACCTGCAATTGTCAATACATCATGTTCAGGTGCCTATCGTCAATTTTTTCTCTTGACAGGAGGTAAATAAGGCCACAACTGTGATTAAATCGACTGATTGATTGTTTTGAAAGATGATGCGAATGACTACGACGTCAACTTCTTACGTCCAAGCAAAATCTCCTGAACTGCTTGCCCTGCTGGAAGGCGTTACAGAAGCCTATCCATCAGCACTCGAGTCGCAGTATGGACGTATCCTGGAGAAGATTATCGAACTCTGGAAATCCAATCGGACGGGAGACACGTGGTTGTATTTCGATGATCTGTTGATTGACAAGCGTGGACAGCGTCAGGGTTTTCCATCCGAAGTGGCCGCGGACATTTTCATGCTCAGTAACGCCTACGGCAAGTATCTGCGCCAAAGCGAGCGTAGGGTGACGACTGAAATGGAAAAGGCGTTGCGGGAAATCGAAGACGAGTATCGCCGGCCATTTACACCGTCTGAATTCTATAACGCGATTGAACATAACGAATTCGCGCTGGCTTCCCTCTTCATCACTGCCGGCATGGACGTAAATACGGCGGCGGTATCCGGCATGACGCCGTTGGCATATGCATGCTTTCATAGCGCGACAGAAACGGCGCTACTGCTGCTGGAAAACGGCTCTGCCGCCGATGTCAGCGACCGGGCGAAAAATACGCCGTTG
Organism: Burkholderiaceae bacterium; assembly: GCA_036384915.1. Classification (GTDB taxonomy): domain Bacteria; phylum Pseudomonadota; class Gammaproteobacteria; order Burkholderiales; family Burkholderiaceae_D; genus PKWO01. The sequence goes on along the minus strand of DASVLJ010000044.1, from coordinate 103,982 downwards.
CATTGGGCCGCATTTAACAATCTTGCAGAGGTTTGCAAGAAGTTGCTCGCCAAGGGCGTGCCGGTGGACGCTCCCACGCGCTTTGGCCGCACGCCTTTGTTCCAGGCGGCGACACGCGGTCAACAAAACGCATCGCTCGTATTGCTCAATAGCGGCGCCAAGGTCGATAGTGTCGACCATGACGGTTGGTCGCCCCTGCACAAAGCTGTGCTCAACAAGCGCAACAACATCGTGGATTTGTTGGTAGCGCATGGCGCCGACCCCATGCTGAAGAACAAGAGCGGTGTAACTCCGTTGCACATGGCCCGCGACAAAGGATATCTCGAAGTCTTTCGCAAATTATCCGCGTCGCTGGATGCAAAGATGGGCGCAGGGGTATCGCAAGGGTAGCCTGAGTTTTCAGCGTTGCGCCTGCAAAAAAAATGACCGGCACGGAGCCGGTCTTTTTTTGTCACAGCAAACCGCGCTGCTACATGTTTTCGATCATCACCTGGCCAAAGCCCGAGCACGAAACCTGCGTCGCGCCTTCCATCAGACGGGCGAAGTCGTAGGTCACCTTCTTGGAGGTGATCGACTTTTCCATCGAACTGATGATCAGGTCGGCAGCTTCGACCCAGCCCATGTGGCGCAGCATCATTTCGGCGGACAGGATCAGGGAGCCGGGGTTCACGTAATCCTTGCCGGCGTACTTCGGTGCGGTGCCGTGGGTGGCTTCGAACATGGCGACGGAGTCGGACAGGTTGGCGCCCGGGGCGATGCCGATACCACCGACTTGCGCTGCCAGCGCGTCGGAGATGTAGTCGCCGTTCAGGTTCAGCGTGGCGATTACGCTATACTCTGCCGGGCGCAGCAGGATCTGTTGCAGGAAGGCGTCGGCGATCGAATCCTTGACCACGATTTCCTTGCCGGTCTTGGGATTCTTGAACTTGCACCACGGGCCGCCGTCGATCAGTTCGGCGCCGAATTCCTTCTGGGCCAGGGCGTAGGCCCAGTCACGGAAGCCGCCTTCGGTGTACTTCATGATGTTGCCCTTGTGGACGATGGTCACGGAGGGCTTGTCGTTGTCGATGGCGTACTGGATCGCCTTGCGTACGAGACGCTCGGTGCCTTCGCGCGACACGGGCTTGACGCCGATGCCGGACGTGCCGGGGAAGCGGATCTTCTTGACGCCCATTTCCTTGATCAGGAAGTCGATCATCTTCTTGGCGCCGTCGGAACCTTCCTGCCATTCGATGCCGGCGTAGATGTCTTCCGAGTTTTCGCGGAAGATGACCATGTCGGTCTTTTCCGGCTCACGCACCGGCGAAGGCACACCCTTGAAGTAGCGCACGGGGCGCAGGCAGACGTAGAGGTCCAATTCCTGGCGCAATGCCACGTTCAACGAACGGATGCCGCCGCCGACCGGCGTCGTCAACGGACCCTTGATCGAGACCACGTAATCCTTCAAGACCTGCAGCGTCTCTTCCGGCAGCCACACGTCGGGGCCGTAGACCTTGGTCGACTTTTCACCGGCATAGATTTCCATCCAGCTGATCTTGCGCTTGCCGCCGTAAGCCTTGGCCACAGCCGCATCGACCACCTTGATCATGACCGGGCTGATGTCGACGCCCGTGCCGTCGCCCTCGAGATAGGGAATGATCGGAGTATCGGGAACGTTGAGCGAGAAGTCGGCGTTGACAGTGATTTTCTGACCGTCAGCTGGCACTTTGATATGTTGGAACATCGTGGTCTCCGGTAAGCGGAAAATGAATAAAAAGGGTTGGGTCGATCTGCAGGACGGCGGCAAAAATATGGCAAATGCGTGCCGCAAAAACGCTATCTTAATCCGTCCCGGAAAAATCGGCAGGTGCGCAAGCGGTCAAAACGATCCGCCCGCGCAAGCTCTTATATAAGACATAAGACCATATTTCGTATTATGCACTAATATTTTACTGTATGCCATGGCTTTGCAGCACTGCACCGGTGCCGTGGACGCGACGAAAACCTTGCCATTGCCCGATTTTGCGGCAACACCGCCCAACCGGCGGGATCGGGCCGGCAAAGCCGGTTAAAATCGCCCCATGCCCTTGATCCTGTTCAACAAGCCTTATGACGTGATGTGCCAGTTTTCGGCCCATCCTTCGCGCCAGACGCTGGCGGACTATCTCGACATTCCCGATATCTACCCGGCCGGCCGGCTCGACGCCGACAGCGAAGGCCTGGTGCTGTTGACCGACGACGGCAAGCTGCAGCACGCCATCAGCCATCCGAAGAAAAAGCAGCCCAAGACCTATATCGTGCAAGTCGAAGGGCAAGCCGGACACGATGCCGTCGCCCGCTTGTCCGCCCCGCTCGACCTGGGTGATTTCACCACCCTGCCCTGTCACGCGCGCCGGATCGCCGAGCCGGAATGGCTGTGGCCGCGCACCCCGCCGATCCGCTTTCGCGCCAACACGCCAACCAGCTGGCTGGCGTTGACCATTTCCGAAGGCAAGAATCGCCAGGTGCGACGCATGACGGCGGCTGTCGGCCTGCCCACGTTGCGGCTGGTGCGCCTTGCCATCGGCTCATTCTCGCTGGAAACCCATCCCTTGCTGCCAGGCGAATGGCGCGAGGTTTCAATATCGGAATGGCAATGAAATGAATATAAAAAGATTAAGTTTTTCGTCAACCAATGCGTGGGCGGGCCGTTATTCGAAATGATTCGTCTGAATCATTGCTTTTTCCACTACGCAAAGGATTGAACATGAAAAAACTGATCGCCACTCTCGTTGCCGGCCTGTTCGCCGCTTCCGCTTTCGCCCAGGCTCCGGCCACAACCGACACGTCGCCGTCTTCGCCGGCCGCCTCCTCCATGTCATCGTCGGACAGTTCGGCCAAGCCGGCCAAGTCCATGAAATCGGAGAAGAAATCGAGCAAGAAGAAGAGCGGCAAGAAGTCCAAGAAGGCGACCGATTCTTCCGCTTCGTCCGATTCGATGGGCGACACCACCCCGGCTCCGTCGAAGTAATCGAGACCGGCAAGCCCGGGAGGGAGGCGCAGCCTCCCTTTTTCATTGCCACACGTTATTTTCATTGTTCTGTAATTTTTTCAAAAATCCTGTCAACCGCGCAAAATTCCGGCTCGTTAATAGACGTGATTCCGGAACAACTCCGAATCGAGCTTCCATCAACCACCTGTTAGAGAGACGTCAAAATGAAAAAACTGATCGCTGCCTTGATCGCTGGCCTGTTCGCTGCTTCCGCTTTCGCTGCTGACGCTCCGGCATCGGCCTCGGCTTCCGCATCGGCCGCTCCTGCTGCTGCTTCGGCTGAAGCTTCGGCCAAGCCCGCCAAGAAGAAGATGAGCAAGAAGAAGAAAGCTGCCGCGGAAGCTTCGGCTGCCGCTTCGGCTGCATCGAAGTAATGCTTGCGCAGCCCCGCTAGGGCTGCCGCAGCCAAAAGGGCAGAGTCGTCTGCCCTTTTTTTGTTTTCAAGGGCCGCCATTCCCGCCCTTTTCGTTTTTCCGCCTTTGGTCTATGATCTTTCGCTTTCCCCCTCGGCGTCCCCAGACATGAACCGCATCCGCCCCCTGGCCGCAGCAAGTCTCTTCAGTTTCCTTGCCATCCTCGGCCCCAACGCCTTCGCGCAACAGGGTGAAACCTTCGGCCAAACCAAGCTAGTGATCGGCATCAACATCGTCCATGCCGAAGTGGCCGCCACGCCGGGCCAGCGCGAGCAAGGCCTGATGTTCCGCAAGAGCCTGGGGCAGAACGACGGTATGGTGTTCCTGTTCCAGAAACCGCAAAGCGTCTGCATGTGGATGCGCAACACGCTGATCCCCCTATCGGTCGCCTTCATCGGCGCCGACGGCAAGATCGTCAATATCGAGGAAATGCAGGCACAGACCGACGACTCGCATTGTGCGAGCAGGGATGTGCCGTTTGCCCTGGAAATGAATGCCGGCTGGTTCAAGCAAAATCACTTGAAGCCGGGCGTGAAGGTTGAGGGTTTACCTGGGGTGAAATGAGGCAGTAATTCGCCAGCAAGGACATTGTCGTCGCCAGGCGAAGCGACCAGCCGCCTGTCGGCCTCTCAATTACGCGTTGCTCGCGGCACATTGCGAACGCCGCGTCCTCCGCATTGACAGCCTTGGCAAGCACTGCACATCTGTTCCACGGCAACCGTGGGTGGACAGCCAGCCGCGCCGTCAAGGCAACCGCCCCTTCAGTCGTTCAGTCGTTCAGTCGATTCTTCACCAGCAGCTTCGGCAATCGGTTAAGGATTGCCGAATAGCTTCTTCTGAAGTAGACGCTCAAGCGACGGACTTATAACGACTGTGACTTGGTGGGATCGCAAATGAATTGCGCCGTCCCATTCAAGACTTGCGTGCCGTCTTGGGACGAGGTTGTTCCGGTAAATTTGGCAGTAAAATTATCAAAGGACAAAGTCATGCCGGTCGGCCCCACGGCGGTGGCAGTTATCGTCCCGGAGGCAAAGCCTCCAACGCCCAGGGATTCGCCATATGAGTCCACGAAAATGACGTTGGCGCTGCCATTGGGGAAAGTTGTAGTGGTGCTGCCAATCGGTTGCCCGACAACGAAAGGGGATTGCCCGCCATTCAGACTAATCAAATTCAATGACAGGTTATTGCCTTTCGCATCTTGCCATGAGAGACCGACCACGGCAATGTAGCGAGCGCCAGTACTCGTGACTTTGTATTCGCAGGCAGCACCGGCTGGCGTAAATCCGCATCCAGGCAAGTCGGTATTGAAGCAATTGCTCAAGTTGGCATTAAATGCCCCCGTGATGACATAGGGCGACGTCGGCGTGGTTGTGCCCAGGGTCATTGTCGCGGTATTTTCCGCCGCTGCCGTCGCCGTGAGGTCGGCAATCGTTGTCGTGACGGTGGATTGAAAATCGCTGGCGACAGTCGTGCTCGATACCTGTGTCAGCATGTTTCGGGCTGTGGCCGCGGCGGTTTGGCCGGCATAAACGCCGGGGTTTGCGCTTAACCCTGCGGTGAAGCTAGTCGCCACGCTCACCTTATTCTTGATCGTTTGTGCGTCCACCAGCCCGGCTGCGGTAGTGTTGGTGAGCGCGCCTGCCATGATGGATGCGGCAGCGTTGCCCTTCGAAAGTCCTTGATTGTCGATCGCATTCGTCCAATAGCTCAGGCCGGCCGAAGCGGGCGCACGTCCCAGGACATTCTTGAAAATTGCGGTGACGAATGCACCGGTCGTGCTGCCGCCATAAAGGGTGTTCGATTCCGCGCTATTACCGAAACTATCGATTAACGACTTGAACCCTGGATTGCGTCCATAGGCAGCACTTAAACTAGGAAGATCGCTTGGGGCATTTATTGCCTGCAGGATTGCCTCAAAATTGGCCAGGCCGGTCGGATCTGCCGGTCGTCCGAAGTAGGCGATATACAACTCCTGAACGGTATCGTTATAGCTGGCTGCCGCCGCTTTTTGGCGTATTGCTGCCTTCTCGCCAGTGTTGGCGGTTTGATTGCCGCTATCGCCGCCACAGGCGGCAAGAATGACACTAAAGCCAAAACATAAAAACGTGCGCAAACGGTTGAACTGCATAAAATCCTCGCAATCTTCTCAATGCATTTTCATAAGACGACTCTCCGGGCAACATTGTAAAAGTTAGAACTAAAATTGTCATGCAAATTTTACACTTACTTAGTCTGCGGCACTTCAAGGGCACAAGTCTTTCGGTAGGGCAAGATGTGAGAATTGGCACCGACAAGCGACAAAAACCCGCATGGCTCGCACCATGCGGGTTTTTATTTGAACATCGCAACCCGGCCGGCAGAAGCGGCCAGGAGGAAGAACGATTAAGCCAGCGCCTTCAGGGCAGCAGCCAGGCGGCTCTTGTGGCGAGCGGCCTTGTTCTTGTGGATGATCTTCTTGTCGGCGATGCGGTCGATCGTCGAAACCGAAGCCGTGAAGACTTGCGTCGCAGCAGCCTTGTCGCCACCTTCGATTGCCTTACGGACGGCCTTGATCGCGGTGCGCAGGGTCGAACGCAGGGACGAATTGTGAGCGTTTTGCTGAACTGCTTGACGAGCACGCTTACGGGCTTGTGCGGTATTTGCCATGAAAATTTCCTAAAACGGGGTCAAAATGCGCCCCGAAAAACTACTTGTCGGATCGCAAGGTTAGTACAAAATTCTGTGAAGCCACTGATTATAGCCAGGTTCGTCACTCTTAGCAAGAGGGAATGCGAGAAGGATTGTTGCGGAGCATGATTGACGCTAGCCAGCCGATATCAGGGCGGTTTTGCGCCGGCTTCATAACAAACGCACAATGAATTCATGCGCTGCGCGTATTCTTTCCAGCCTGCCCCGCTATAATCCACGCCCATGAACTTGCATAAAACGCTGGCCGCGATCTCCGGCATGACCATGTTGTCGCGCGTTACCGGCCTGTTGCGCGAAGTGCTGATCGCGCGCGCCTTCGGCGCCTCGGCCGCCACCGACGCCTTCAACGTCGCTTTCCGCATCCCCAATCTGCTGCGCCGGCTGTTTGCCGAAGGCGCATTCTCGCAAGCTTTCGTGCCAATTTTGGCCGAATACAAGACGCAAAAGGGCGACCGCGCCACGCACCTGATGGTCGACCATGTCGCCACCGTGCTGACCTGGGCGCTGACCCTCACCACGCTGGCCGGCATCGTGTTCGCGCCGGCGGTGGTCTACTTCACCGCCAGCGGCCTGGAAGGCTATACCTTCGACATCACCGTCGTCATGACGCGCATGATGTTTCCCTACATCGGCTTCATGTCCCTCGTGGCCCTGGCCGGCGGCATTTTGAATACCTGGCGCGAATTCAAGATTCCCGCATTCACGCCGGTGCTGTTGAATATCTGCTCCATTCTGGCCTCGCTGTTCCTCGTGCCCTTCATGAAAACGCCGATCTATGCAATGGCTATCGCGGTGTTCGTCGGCGGCGTGCTCCAGCTCGCGATCCAGGTGCCGGCGCTGGTCAAGATCGGCATGCTGCCGCACGTCTCGTGGAACCCGCGCTTCGCCCTGACCGACCCGGGCGTGCGCCGCGTGTTGCGCCAGATGGTGCCGGCGATTGCCGCGGTATCCGTGGCGCAGATCAGCCTCGTCATCAACACCAACATCGCCTCGCACCTGCAGGCAAAAAGCGTAACCTGGCTCACCTATGCTGACCGGCTGATGGAGTTCCCCACCGCCATGCTGGGCGTGGCACTGGGCACCATCCTCCTGCCCAATCTATCGAAGGCCAGTTCGGAAGGCAACACGGAAGAATATTCCGCCCTGCTCGACTGGGGTTTGCGCCTCTCTTTCCTGCTGGCCATGCCGGCGGCCGTCGGCCTGGCCACGCTCTCGGTGCCGATGACAGCCACGCTTTTTCACTATGGCAAATTCGATTCCGAATCGGTGGCCATGACCAGCAATGCCGTGATCGCCTACGGCATCGGCTTGATCGGCTTGATCGTGGTCAAGATCCTGGCGCCGGGCTTTTACGCCAAGCAAGACATCCGAACCCCGGTCAAGATCGCGCTCATCGTGCTGGCCGCAACGCAGGCAATGAACCTGCTGTTCGTCCATCTGTACCAGCATGCGGGCCTGGCGCTCTCGATCGGACTCGGCGCCTGTCTGAATGCCTCTTTCCTCTACTGGGGCTTGCGGCACAAAAACATCTACACGCCCCATCCGGGCTGGGTCCTCTTCTTCGTGCGGCTGGCCGGTGCGCTGGCCTTGATGGCAGGCACGGCCTTGTGGCTGGAACGGCAATTCGACTGGGTCGGCTTGCGGGCGCACATTTTCGAGCGCATGGCCGCACTGGCGCTGGTGCTTGCCGCTTGCGCCATCGTGTATTTCGCCGCCCTCTTGCTCATGGGCTTTCGTTTTGCCGACTTCAAGCGCGTGGCGAAATGACAGCTGCAATGCCGGTCCGGCAATACGCCGCCGGGACTTGCATTAGAATGTGCTTCCCATGAGCAAATCCTTGCTACAACGCTGGTTCGGCCGCGCCGATAACTTGCCTGCGCCGTCAAAGCCTCAAGCGCGGGAGCAAAAAGGCCTTGGAGACGCCTTGCTCGGCCAAGGCGACCATCAGGCGGCGGAAGCGCGCTACCGAGCCGCCATCGCCGCCGATCCGGGATTCGCATCGGCTCATACCAATCTGGCTTACGCCTTGCATCGCCAAGGCCGTTCCGCCGAGGCGGCGGAAGCCTTGCGCCGCTCGCATGGGCTCGATGACGCGCAAGCCGACGCCCATTACCTAAGTGCGGCGCTGGCCGTCGAAGCAGGCCGCCTGGACGAAGCGGAACGGCGCTATCGCCGCGCGCTGGAGATCGACCCGGCGCTGGAAGCCGCCAGCCTTGAGCTTTGCGCCCTGCTCGCGCAGCAAGGGCGCCTGGCCGATGCCGTGGCGGTGGCGGAACATGGCTTGGCACGGCATCCCGGCAGCACACAATTGCATTTCTACCTGGGCAATCTGCGTCACGAGCAGGGGCAATACGAAGCCGCCATTGCCGCATTCCACAACGCGCAGTCCGGCGCCCCGGACTCTCCTGCCCTGCTGAACAACCTCGGCCTGGCATTGATCAAGCTGAACGACCCGGCCCGGGCCGACGAGACGCGCGCCATCCACGAGCAACTGGTGCGGCTGGTTCCGGAGTCGGCCGAGGCGCACAATAACCTCGGTCTGGCGCGCCAGCGTTGCGGCGATCACGCGGGCGCGTGTGGCGACTTCGAGCGCGCCCTGGCGCTCGCCCCCGGCATGGTGCACGCCCGCGTCAATCTCGCCAATGCGCTGTTTGCGCTGGGCCGGACCGATCAGGCAATAGAGCAATGCCGGCTGGCGCTCGCCGCCGCCCCGGAGTTTGCCGATGCACATATTCAGCTCGGCTCGATATGGCAACACCTTCGGCAAACTGCCGACGCCGAGGCATGCTTGCGCAATGCGCTCGCCAGTGAGCCCGACAACATCACGGCGCTCAACAATCTCGCGGTCCTGCTGCAAGGGCGCCAGAAATTCGCAGAGTCGATCAACTGGCTCGATAGAGCACTCCACATTGCGCCTCCCCTTGCTCCGCATACCGCCTTGACCCACTACAACATGGGCGTCTCGATTGAGGCGCTGGGACGGCGCGCCGCAGTCGCCGAAAAGCTGGAGCGGTTCGCGCAGGCGATCCGGCATTACGAGCAAGCCTTGGCGATCGATCCGCGCCAGACGGGATCGCTGCTCGGCATTGCGGCAATCAAGATGGATTTGATGCAGATCGAGGAATCGATACTGCTTCTTGAGCGCATTTTTGCCGTCGCGCCGACCATACCGGAAGCGCGCTGCAACCATGGCATCGCCCTGCTGACCCTTGGTCGCTTTGCCGAGGGTTGGCGCGATTTCGAATACCGTTGGCAGTTGAATAATGGGATGGTCAAACTCGACTCTGCACAGCCGCATTGGCAAACCGGTATGGATCCGGCAGGCAAGACCTTGCTGCTGTATGCAGAACAGGGGCTGGGCGACACCTTGCAGTTCGTGCGCTACGCGAGCTTGCTGGCGCAGCGCGGCGCCACGGTCTGGATCAGGGTGCCGCCGTCCCTGACGCTGCTATTGTCCAGTTGCCCCGGCGTTTCGCGCGTGTTCTCGACGGACGACGACCTTCCGCCCTTCGATTACCTGTGCCCCATGCTTTCCGTGCCCGGCATAGTGGGCACCGATCTCGACACCATTCCGGCCGAGATTCCTTATCTCAAGGCGGCGCCCGCGCGCATTGGGCACTGGCGCGACAAACTTGGGCCGCACAACAAATTCCGCGTGGGCCTGGTGTGGGCCGGCGAACCGCGCAAGGAACAGCCCGAAGTCGCGTTGATCGATCGCATGCGCAGCCTGCATTTCGACCAATTTCGTCCCCTGCTCGATGTACCGGGCGTAGAGTTCTACAGCCTGCAGGTCGGGCGCGACGCGGCAGCCCAGTTGACGAACGCGCCGCAAGTCATCGACCACACCGGCGACTTGTTCGATTTCCAGGAGACGGCGGCCCTGGTAGAGCAACTCGACCTGGCCATTTGCGCCGACACCTCAACGGCCCATTTGGCGGGTGCGATCGGCAAGCCGGTCTGGCTGCTGAACCGCTACAACACCTGCTGGCGCTGGCTGCGCGATCGTACCGACAGCCCATGGTACCCGGGCATGCGCCTGTTCCGTCAACCGGCATTGGGCGATTGGGACAGCGTGATGGCGGACGTCAAGGCTGCGCTTGAAGCCGAAGCGCAGGCGCGCTCGCCACACTGACGGGTTTCAGGTAACGCGCCATGCCGATGGCTGCCGCATTTTCATTGCGGCAATGCCATATCGTTTTATCGGTTGGACTTTCTCAAGCGAGGCGCAAGCGCTATGATGTAGGAATGGTAGACGCTCTCGATTATTTCGCTGCGCTGGTGCAACAAGATGCTTCGATCCCGCTGTTCGAGGCGGCGCTCTCGCTCGAGCAGGATGAAGACCCGCATCTCGATCTCGTCGCCGCCACGGCCGAACTCGACATGCTGGCCGCCAAGCTGCAAAAACGCATGTCGGCCGATACCTCGGCCATCCAGCGTCTGCGCATCCTGAACCATTACTTCTACCGCGAACTGGCCTTCGGCGGCAACGTCAACAATTATTACGACCCGGACAACAGCTACCTGCACCGCGTCATCGCCAACCGGCGTGGCATTCCGATTTCGTTGGCCGTGATCTACATGGAGCTGGCAAGCCAGATCGGGCTCGAAGTCAAGGGCATTTCCTTTCCGGGCCACTTCCTGATGAAGTTGCCTGTCACCACGGGCGAAATCATCATCGATCCGTTCAACGGCGCCAGCCTCTCGCGCGAAGAGCTCGAAGAACGGCTCGAACCCTACCTGGCCGAACATGGCGGTGAACCTGACAAGCCGCTGTCGAGCTATCTGCAGCCGGCGACGCCGCGCGACATCCTCGCGCGCATGCTGCGCAACCTCAAATCGCTGTTCCATGAACAGGGACGCTGGCACAACCTGCTGCCGGTGCAAAAACGCCTCGCCATCCTGCTGCCGGACGACATCACGGAAGTGCGCGACCGCGGCCTGACCTATGCCAGGCTGGATCGCACACAGGAGGCACTGCCCGACCTGGAAGCCTACCTGCTCGAACGGCCTTATGCGCCCGATGCGAAGGCGCTGCGTTCGCAAATCGGCAAGCTGCGCAAGGCGAGCAAGCCGGTGAATTGAACCCTGCAAAACCGTCAAGCGCGAGGCAAACGGCTACTTGGTCTTCGCCTCAATCGCCTCCCACTTCTCCAGCGCCTCCATCAACTGCTCGTCGATTTCGCTGTTGCGCGTATTCAAACGCATCGCCTCATCGGGTCCGCTCTTGTACAAGTCCGCGGCATTCAAGCGCAGATTGATCGCCGCCTGCTCCGCTTCCAGATCGGCAATCAGCTTGGGCAATTCCTCCAGCTCGCGCTGCTCCTTGTAGCTGAGCTTCTTCTTTTGCGGCGCCGCCTGCGGGGCGGGCGCCGGTGCCGGCGCTTTCGCTTCCGGCTTGGGCGCATTCTTGATCGGCGCCGCCGCTTCCAGTGGCTTGGTGCGCACGCGTTCCCAATCGGTATAGCCTCCGACGAATTCGCGCCACGTGCCGCCACCCTCGGCTACGATCACCTGCGTGACCACGTTGTCCAGGAAGGTGCGGTCGTGGCTTACCAGGAACACCGTGCCGCTATAGTCTTCCAGCAATTCTTCGAGCAATTCCAGCGTATCGATATCGAGGTCGTTGGTCGGCTCGTCCAGCACCAGCACGTTGGCAGGCTTGGCAAACAGCCTTGCAAGCAGCAAACGGTTGCGCTCGCCGCCCGAAAGCGACTTGACCGGCGAACGCGCCCGCTCCGGCGCGAACAAGAAATCGCCGAGATACGTCATTACGTGCTTGCGCTGGCCGTTGATCTCGACCCAGTCGCTGCCCGGCGCAATGGTATCGGCCAGGCTGGCTTCCTCGTTCAATTGCGCGCGCATCTGGTCGAAGTAAGCCACCTGCAGCTTGCTGCCTTGCTTGATCGTGCCTGAATCGGCCGGTTCCTCGCCCAGGATCAGCTTCAGGAGCGTGGTCTTGCCCGCCCCGTTCAGGCCGATCAGGCCCACCTTGTCGCCGCGCATGATGGTGGCGGAAAAGTCGCGCACGATGACCTTCTCGCCGTAGCGCTTGTTGACGTCAATCAGCTCGGCCACGATCTTGCCCGAACGGTCGCCCGTGGCGATATCGAGCTTGACCTGCCCTTGCTGATCGCGCCGCGCGGCACGCGCCACGCGCAAGGCTTCGAGCCTGCGCACACGGCCCTCATTGCGCGTGCGGCGCGCTTCCACGCCCTTCCTGATCCACACTTCTTCCTGCGCCAGGAACTTGTCGAACTTGGCGTTTTCCACTTCCTCAACGGCCAGTTGCTCGGCCTTGCGCGCCTGGTAGGCCGAGAAATTGCCCGGATAGGACAACAGGCGACCGCGGTCGAGCTCGATGATGCGGGTGGCGACGTTGTCGAGAAAGCTGCGGTCATGGGTGATGAAAAGCACGCTGCCCTTGTATTCGCGCAGCAAGCCTTCGAGCCATTGGATCGAGGTGAAATCGAGGTGGTTGGTCGGCTCGTCCAGCAGCAACACGTCGGGCCGGCCCACCAGCGCGCAAGCCAGGGCCACGCGCTTTTGCATGCCGCCCGAGAGCGTGCCGATCTTCAGGTCGCGCGACAGGTTCAAACGGTCCAGGGTCGCTTCGACGCGGTTATCGAGGTTCCACGCGTCACCCGCATCAATCCGCTCGGATACCACGTGCATGCGCTCCATCAAGGCGTCGTCATCGGCGCCGCCCAGTTGCGCAGTCAGGCTGTCGTATTCGGCCAGCAAGGCACGCCACTCGCCCAGGCCCGAAGCCACGGCGTCAAACACCGTCATCTCCGGCGCAAATTGCGGCTCCTGCTCGACATAGGCAACCTTCAAGCCCTGCTGCATCACGAGCAAGCCATCGTCCAGGCGGGATGTGCCGCTGATGATCTTGAGCAGGGAAGACTTGCCCGTGCCGTTACGCCCGATCAAGCCGACGCGCTCGCCGGTTTCAAGCGAAAATTCGGCATGGTCGAGCAAGGCAACGTGGCCAAAGGCCAATTGGGCATTGGTAAGGGAAATGACTGCCATGATTGGAAACGAGAAAAGCGGAGGACAATCCGGCATTGTACCGCGCCGGGACGCCCCTTTCGCCCGTTTCACCTGCGCAATCGGCTGTTTCGCGCCGATTTTGGCCCACTCTCGGCTATAATTCCCGCTCGCGTCTCGCCGTAGCACAATGGATAGTGCACATGCCTCCTAAGCGTGGGATACAGGTTCGATTCCTGTCGGCGGGACCATTTTTTATCGCTGCACGAATTACGCGTGGTGCCAAACCCGGTCATCTTGGGCCGTTCCTCGAATGTTCGATACGGGCTTATCGAAGATTGACTCAAACGAAGGATGCGCAATGGCGAAATTTATCGTCAGCTTGACCCTGCTTTTTGCGAGTGGTTTTGCGTTCGCAGAACAGCAAACGATAGTGGAACTTCCACCCCTATACAACCAAGAAGACGTTCAAGCAATTTTGCGTTCAATCGACTATATGGCGCTTGCTCTGGAGGCCGACAAGTCGGTACCTGGGCTCCTCGAGGAAAAAGTCGGATTCAGTTTCCAGCCACTCATTTTCCATAGCATCTTGGGAAAGCCGGACCACATGGTATTGAGAGTCGATGTTCTCCATGCCCCTCCTAAGTGGGGAAAGGAGCCGGAGCTGAAGGCCTATCTCGCAAAATTCATTGAGCAAAAAATTCCTGGTGCAAGGATCACTGCCGCGCAAATGTAGCTGCTCAGTACTGTAGGGCGGAAAAGCGAAGCGCCTCCCGCCGCATGCAGTAGTAGGACAAACGCCAACAATGCCTGACTATCGCCGCAATCGCGTCCCATGAGGAACCTTTTTCTTTACGGCGAACCTGCTCGAGCGCCGTAGCAGCTTGCTAATCGAGCAAATCAATGCTTTGTGCGATGCGGTACGGAAAGTGCGGGCGCGTCGTCCTTTCCACATAGACGCTTGGGTGGTGCTTCCCGATCACATGCATTACATTTGGACCTTGCCACAAGGCAACACCGGCTACTCTAGCCGTTGGAGAGCGATCAAGATTGCATTTGCGAAGTCCATACCAAAAACAGAGCCCCTGTCGGCCGTGAGGACCGACAGGGGCGAGCGCGGCATCTGGCAAAGGCGTTTCTGGGAGCATACCATTCGCGACGACAGCGACTATGCTGTGCATGTTGACTAGGCGCATATCAATCCGCATGGCCATGTCCGCGAGGTTTCAGCTTGGCCGTATTCGTCATTTCATCGATTTGTGTCCACTGGAATTTATCCGGCGGATTGGGCAGGTGAGATTGCCGATTTGCCTGTTGGCGAGAAAGGAACGTAACCATTCGGCGGAAGCGCCGGGCGTCGCACGCTTCGCTTTTCCGCCCTATTCGTTGCCCGCCATTTCTCCCTTTTATGTCCCCTTATGTACACCCGACATTTTTCGACGAAACACTCCCTTGTCCAGAGTACTCCTGCTTCAACACCTCCACCTCTTGAACGATGAAGAGGAAGATGTAAAAACGTTGAGCATTTATTCGAACCGTGAAGCTGCATTGGCGGCTGTGCAGCGATTTAGCGTCCTGCCCGGATTCAAGATATCCCCACGCTGGCAGATACCGGTAAACCCGGTTCGGCCGAAGGTTTTTACATCGACGAATATGAAATTGATCAGGATAGCTGGGCCGAAGACTGCATCACTGTATGAAACTCTCCTCCGGCACCATACCTTTCCCCAAATCCAATTTTGCTAAAATAGATACACTCAATTACATATTTGGGGTAAACCATGCGCTATGCTGGCGCGTTATCCCGAAATCCAACCGTTGCGAGTGTGCAGGATGAAATCGTTTCCCAACCGGGCCGCCCTTACCCTGATTCCCTTGGTGCTGCTGGCTGCCTGCGGCACCACGAAGCACAGCGATACTGCGCTCGATCTGCCCAGCACGAGCGGCATCGATACCAACGCCTATGGCCGTGTCGAATCGATCGAGGTGCAAAAGCTACCCGATGCCGACCACTACGGCATGGGTAGCGCGGTCGGTGGCTTGATCGGCGGCTTGATTGCCAATCAGTTGGGGAGCGGCAACGGCAAACTGTTGGCAACCGCTGCCGGAGTCGGCGGCGGCGTCTATGCCGGCCATGAGCTGGAAGTCAGGAACCGCCAGCAACAGGTGTACAAGATCCGCGTACAGCTGGATAGCGGCGACTACCGCACCGTGTCACAGGACAATGATACCGATCTCTCGGTGGGCAACCGCGTGCATATCGATAACGGGCACGTGTACCGCTACTAAGCCGAACTAAGCCGCATCCTGCTGTTTCTCCGGCGCCGCTGCGGCAAACGCCTCCCTGTCCATGCAATTCGCATCGATGCGCAGCAGCGTCGAGAGCCCCGCGATGTCGCAGTTGAAGCGGCGCGCATTGTAGAGCTGCGGCACCAGGCAGCAATCGGCGATGGTCGGCGTATCGCCGAAGCAGAATGCGCCGGCGCTGCCGCTGCGGTTGATCGTGGTTTCGAGCGCGCTCAGCCCCTGCTCCACCCAGTGGCGGTACCAGGCATTCTTTTGCTCCTCGTCCACCTTCAGCGTACCGGTCAGGTAGCGCAGCACGCGCAGGTTGTTGACCGGGTGGATGTCGCAGGCGATGGCCAGCGCCAGGCTGCGCACATAGGCACGATCGGCCGGATTCTTCGGCAATAGCGGAATCTCGGGGTAGGCTTCGTCGAGATATTCGATAATGGCCAGCGATTGCGTCAGCGCGTGATTGGGGCCGGCCAGCGCATCGTCGACCAGTGCGGGCACGAGCGCGTCGGCATTGATTTCGCGATAGGCGGCCTGCAATTGCTGGCCGCCGTCCTTGACCAGGTGCACGCCGACTTGTTCGACGTCCAGCATCTTCAAATTCAGGGCAATGCGCACCCGGTAGGAGGCAGAGCTGCGGAAGTAGCCATAGAGCTTCATCATGCTATCCGAATCCTCAGTTCTCCCAAACCATCGATGCCGCCTTCCAGCGTATCGCCCGGCTGCACCGCGCCCACGCCGGCCGGCGTGCCGGTGAAGATCAAGTCGCCGGGCTGCAGCGTGAAATATTTCGACAGGTGCTCGATGGTCTCGGCCACGTTCCAGATCATGTCGCCGATCACGCCTTGCTGGCGCTTTTCGCCATTGACGCTCAGGCGGATCGCCGCGTCGGGCGACACGCGCGTAGCTTGCGCGACGGGGTAGATCGGCGCGATCGGCGCCGAGCAATCGAAGCCCTTGCCTGTATCCCAGGGGCGGCCCTGCTTCTTGGCTTCGCCCTGCAAATCGCGCCGCGTCATGTCGAGGCCCACGGCATAGCCCCAGACATGCGACAAGGCATCGCCGGCGCTGATGTTGCTGCCGCCTTTGCCGATGGCAACGACGAGTTCGATCTCGTGATGCAAGTCGCGCGTCAACGGCGGGTAAGGCATGACGCCCACGGTGTCGTGGCCCACGGGCAGCACGGCATCGGCCGGCTTCATGAAAAAGAATGGCGCTTCGCGGCCGGTTGCGCCCATTTCCTTGGCGTGGTCGGCATAGTTGCGCCCGACGCAGTAGATGCGGTGCACGGGGAACATCGATTCGCTGCCGGCGATGGGCACGACAGCAGATGCTGCAGGCTGGAAAGGATATTGCATGGAGAGCTCCTCGATTTCTGACCAGGGAGAGCCTATCACCAAAAGCAAAAAACCGCTTTCAAGGTTACCCGGAAAGCGGCTTGTGTTTCACAGGCAATGCGTGCCGATGCCCGTGCTTATGCGGTGCTCACATGCATGCGACAAACATCCGAGCGAGAGTTGTGGCGGCGCAGGATGGCCCGGCATTCATTTTGGCCAGTTCTCGTACCGGCGGTCGATAGCCGCGGACGTTCCATCGCTGTCCATCGCTTGCAACGTCGCGTTCATGCGATTGATATCCTCGCTAGGGACGGCCGGATTGCATGCCAGGTAAAGCTCCACGCGCTTGAATGTCAGCACCGGCACAATCTTGTCGGTCCATCCATTGGCTTCGAGTTGCGAGCGTGCTTCGAACGGGCCCGAGGCCCATAGATCGATGCGCCCCGCCAGCAGCTTGCGCGGATTGGCCGCGTCGGTGGACGAGGTATCGATATTGAATTTTTTATCGCGCAGATAGGTATCGCGCACGTCGGCATTGTAGGTGCCGATGCGTAGCGGGCGGGCGTCTTCGAGAGTCTTGATGTGGAACTTGCGTTCGGCCAGCCCGTACAGCACCCAGGAATTGAATGCGAGCGGACCGACCCATTTGAATTTCGGTTCGCGCTCGGCCGTACGGGTGGTGGAAAAGACGCAGGTCTGCGCCGTCGTTTCGGCGGATTGATAGGCCCGCGCCCAAGGCAGCATTTCCATTCGATACGGAAGCTTGGTGCGTCTCATCATCTCGACCACCTTGTCGGTCGCCATGCCGACAATCTTGTCCTCGGCCGACATGTTGTATGGGGGCGACTCCTCGGTTGTGAACAAGAGTTCGCCCGCGACGGCGTTGCATCCCGCCGTCAGGCAAATGGCCGTCACCAGCCACCGACGCAGATTTGGCACGATTCCCCTCCCCTTTGCAAGGCTCTTTTCCTTCAGTATCCGCCAAAACATACAGAAGTCAAATCGCACGAAGCGAAGCCTGGCTGAGCAAATCAGATACAAAAAAAACCGCTTCGCCAGTTGCCTGGGAAGCGGCTCCTTGTTTCGCCGGCAATGCCCGCGGAGGTCACGCGCGCTTAGGCTCCCTCGCCTTCGCCAAGGTAAGCCGCCTTGACGCGAGGATCGTCGAGCATTACGCTGGCATCGTCGCTCATGGTAATCAAGCCGGATTCCATCACGTAGCCGCGGTGCGCCGCCTGCAGGGCCAGCTTGGCGTTCTGCTCCACCAGCAGGATGGTCACCCCCTGGGCCGACACGGTGCGCACGACTTCGAAGATCTTTTCCACCATGATGGGCGAAAGGCCCATCGACGGTTCGTCGAGCAGTAGCAGCTTGGGATGGCTCATCAGCGCGCGCGCCATGGCCAGCATTTGCTGTTCGCCGCCCGAGAGCGTGCCGGCCAGCTGCGACTGGCGTTCCTTCAAGCGCGGGAACACGCTGAACCACTTTTCGATGTCGGCGTCGATGCTGGCCTTGTCGTCCTTGACGTAGGCACCCATCAACAGGTTCTCTTGAATGGTCATGCGCGTGAACACGCCGCGGCCTTCCGGCACCATGGCCAGGCCTTTCTTGACCAGGTCGAACGAGTGCATGCCCTTGGTGCCCTGCCCGAGATATTCGACGTGGCCGTCCACCTTGCAGGGCGGCAGCGTGCCGGTGATGGCTTTGAGCGACGTGGTCTTGCCAGCGCCGTTGGCGCCGATCAGCGTGACCAGCTCACCCCTGCGCACTTCGAGGCTGATGCCCTTGACCGCCTGGATGCCGCCATAGGCCACGTTCAGGTTATCGATCTTGAGGATGATTTCGTTCGAAACCGCTGCCTTTTCCGGCGCGGCTTGCTTTTGGTTCTGGTTTTCGGTCATTTGGTACCTCTAAAAATCGTAGCGAGCGGCCCACGGTCGGAGCCGAGAAGCGCAACCGTACGGAGGTGCGGCGAGCATCGCACGCCCGAGATTGGGCTGCGTAGTAGATTTGTAGGGGTACCCATTAATGGCCTCCACCCAGATAAGCTTCAATCACGGCCGGATTCTTTTGCACTTCGGCCGGCACCCCCTCGGCAATCGGTTTGCCATAGTCGAGTACGGTCAAGCGGTCGCACAGGCCCATGACGAGTTTCACGTCGTGCTCGATCAAGAGAATGGTCTTGCCTTCGGCCTTGATCTTGACCAGCAGGTCGCGCAGGCCGAGTTTTTCGGTGGCGTTCATGCCGGCAGCCGGCTCGTCCAGTGCCAGCAATTGCGGTTCCGTGGCCAGGGCGCGCGCAATTTCGAGGCGGCGCTGGTCGCCGTAGGACAACAGGCGCGCGGTACGGTTGGCAAACTTGCCGATGCCGACGAAGTCGAGCAGCTCCAAGGCGCGCTTGCGGATCGCCGCTTCTTCTTCGCGCGCCTTTTTGTGGTGGAACACGGCGCCGAACACGCCCTGGTGCGTGCGCACATGGCGCCCGACCATCACGTTTTCCACGGCCGACATTTCGCCGAACAAACGGATGTTCTGGAAGGTGCGGGCGATGCCGGCCTTGGCCACTTCATGCGGCGCCGAGGGCGAATACGGCTTGCCGCCCAGCTCGAAGGTGCCGGTATCGGGTTGATACAAGCCGGTGATGACGTTGAAGAAAGTCGTCTTGCCTGCGCCGTTGGGGCCGATCAAACCATAGATCTGGCCGCGTGTGATCTTCAGGCTGACGTCGGACAGCGCCTGCAGGCCGCCGAAGCGCTTGCTTGCGCCGTTGATGCTGAGGATGATGTCTTCGCTCATGGTGTCTGTGTTTCCTTATACCTTGACCACGTCGGTGGCTTGATCTGCCGCATCCCTGTCGGCCAGGGGCCGGTCTTCGTGCTTGGGCGCGGGCCACAATCCGGCCGGGCGGGTCAGCATGATGACCACCATGGCCAGACCCAACAGCAGGAAGCGGGCGATTTCGGGCGGCACGAGGACTTGCCCGAACAGTGCGATTTGCGGCGTGTCGGAATAGCGCAAGATTTCAGGCAATGCCGACAACAGGATGCCGCCCAGGATCACGCCCGGGATATGGCCCATGCCGCCCAACACCACCATGGCCAGCACGGCGATCGATTCGTTCAGCGCGAACGATTCCGGCGAGACGAAGCCCTGGAACGAGGCGAACATCGAACCGGCCACGCCGCCGAACGAAGCGCCCATGGCGAAGGCCAGGAGCTTGATGTTGCGGGTATTGATGCCCATGGCCTTGGCGGCGATTTCGTCTTCGCGGATCGCGACGAAGGCGCGGCCCAGGCGCGAGTGCTGCAGACGCGCCGTGACGAAGATGACCAGGCAGCACAACGCCAGGAACAGGAAGTAGTAGGCATTGACCGAGGGAATGCCCATGCCGAAGATGAATACCGTGGAGTGCGAACCGGGTTCGCCGCCCAGCGACACGCCGGCGATGCGCACCGGGTCGATGCCGGACACGCCGATGGCGCCGTTGGTGATATTGATCGGCGCGTACAGGTTGTTCATGAAGATGCGGATGATTTCCCCGAAACCGAGGGTCACGATGGCGAGGTAGTCGCCGCGCAGCTTCAGGGTCGGCGCGCCGAGGATGGCGCCGAACAGGCCGGCGATGGCTGCGCTCATGGGCACGATCACCCAGACCGAGAGGTGGATGCCGTTTTGCATGACCTCTGGCCCGAAGAACGAAACCAGCGCGTTGCCTACGCTGGGGTAGTTGTCGACGAAGGATTGCAGGATCGTCGAGAACTGCGGCGAGGCGAACACCGCCGTCATGTAGGCGCCCAGCGCGTAGAACGCGATATAGCCCAGGTCGAGCAGGCCAGCAAAACCGACCACGATATTCAAGCCCAACGCCAGCATGATGTAGAGCAGCGAGAGGTCGACGATGCGGACCCAGGAGTTGCCGAACGGCGCGGCCAGGAAGGGGAAGACGATGGCCGCGACCAGCACGATGGCCAGATTGCGGTATGCCGTCTTCGGGTTGTTCTTGATGTCGAAGTGAATGGACATGGGTTCCTCTTTAGTGATCAGGCACAATCAAGCACGATCGGCAACACGTTCGCCCATGATGCCGGACGGCTTGAGCGTCAATACGAGAATCAGCGCCAGGAAGGCGAACACGTCCTGGTATTGGCTGCCGAACAGGTTGCCGGTCAAATCGCCCAGGTAGCCGGCGCCGAGCGCTTCCACCAGGCCCAGCACCACGCCGCCCACCATGGCGCCGTAGATATTACCGATGCCGCCCAGCACCGCCGCGGAGAAGGCCTTCATGCCGGGCACCACGCCCATGGCGAAGTGGGCCGAGGAGTAGACCGCACCCCACATCACACCGGCCACGGCGGCCAACGCCGCGCCGATGGCGAAGGTCAGCACGATCACGCCGTTGGAATCTACGCCCATCAAGCCGGCCACGCGCGGGTTTTCCGCCACGGCGCGCATCGCGCGTCCCATGCGGGTGCGTTCCACCATATAGACCAGGCCCAGCATGCAGGCGACGGCCAGGATCATCAGCATCACTTGCGTGGGCGAAATGAAGGCACCGCCGATCTGGAACGATTCGCTGGGCATGATGCCTGGGAAAGGAACCGGGTTGCGGCCCCAGATGATCATGCCGAAGGTCTGCAGCAGCGTCGACACGCCGATGGCCGTGATCAAGGGAGCCAGGCGCGGCGCATTGCGCAGGCGGCGGTAGGCCACGCGCTCGATGAGCACGTTCACGGCGATACAGACCGGGATGGAACCGGCGATCGCGATGATGATCTTGACCACGCCGGGCAGCCCGGGCGCCACCGATTGCACCACGTTGAGGATGGTGATACCGGTCAATGCACCAATCATCAACACATCGCCGTGGGCGAAGTTGATGAGGTTCAGCACGCCGTACACCATGGTGTAGCCTAGCGCCACCAGTGCATACATCCCGCCCTGAACCAGGCCGTTGATTATTTGTTGGATAAAGGTATCCATGTCGATGCTTTCTCCAGATCGTCAAACAAGCGAAAAAACTGCAAATTCGAAATGCCGCGGCACGTGCGGGAACAGATTGCGATGTGCAAATGCAGCAAAAACCATTCCTGATAACAAAAACGGCACCCAAGGCCTTGCCTTACGGGTGCCGCTATGTTCGAGCGCGGTTATGCGATCATCGAGATTACTGCTCGAAGCCGTACTTTGATTGCGCAAACCTTGCTCATGATGTTGTCTCCAATGGCGTGAGTGTGTCAACGTTTTTATTATTGGCGTGCGGTAGGTATTTACTCCCGGGCAGCTCGATAAAGAGTCCCAACCGCATACTACCTCGCGTATTGCCGTTCGCACAGTCCGGACGTGGTCTGGAGCGCTGCGAAAATGCCACAAAACGCGAGAGACCGCATCATAGCGAGGAAAACAAAGAACTATTTACGGAATAACTTTGCGATCCCAGAATTAAATTTCGCCGTTATTGCAATCCAGACAATCCTTTGGGGAGCGGGAAGGTCACACCTTCTTCAACGCCATCGAGTGCGCGCACGCTCTTGGCGCCCAAATCCTTTAAGCGAGAAATCACTTCCTGAACCAGCACCTCGGGCGCCGACGCCCCGGCCGTCACGCCGATGCGCGTCGTGCCTTCGAGCCAGGCCGGTTGGATTTGCGTGGCGTTATCGACCATGTAGGCTGCCGCGCCCTTCTTTTCCGCCACTTCGCGCAAGCGGTTGGAATTGGAACTGTTGGGGCTGCCGACCACGATCACGGTATCGACCTGGGGTGCCATGAATTTGACCGCTTCCTGGCGATTGGTGGTCGCGTAGCAGATATCGCCCTTCTTCGGCTCGACGATCTCGGGGAATTTGCGCTTCAGGGCGGCAATCACGTCGGCCGCATCGTCGACCGAGAGCGTGGTCTGTGTGACGTAGGCCAGCATAGTCGGGTCGCTGACTTGCAGCTTGTCCACGTCGCCCACGGTTTCGACGAGGTACATGCCGGCCTCGGACTGGCCCATCGTGCCTTCGACCTCGGGATGGCCGTCGTGGCCGATCATGATGATTTCGCGCCCGTCGCGGCGCATCTTGGCCACTTCGACGTGCACCTTGGTCACCAGCGGGCAAGTGGCATCGAACACCGACAGGCCGCGCTCGGCCGCCTCGGCCTGCACCGCCTTCGAGACGCCATGGGCGGAAAACACCACGGTATTGCCGGCCGGGACGTCGGCCAGTTCCTCGATGAAGATCGCGCCCTTGCTGCGCAAATCGTTGACGACGTAGGCGTTGTGCACGATCTCGTGGCGCACGTAGATCGGCGCGCCGAATTGTTTCAGGGCGCGCTCGACGATCTCGATGGCGCGGTCCACCCCGGCGCAAAAACCGCGCGGTTGGGCCAATAGAATTTCTTTATCCATATCTCTTCAGGTCATTTCTTCCCGTAGGGTGGAAAAGCGAAGCGCATTCCACCATGCGCTACAAAGGACTTTCTTTAAGCACTTGGCGGAATCGCCGGGCGTCGCACGCTTCGCGTTTCCACCCTACGATCATTTACAGGACGCCAATAATTTTAACTTCGAAGCGCACGCTCTGCCCCGCCAGTGGGTGGTTGAAATCGAACAAAGCGCCCTCTTCGTCGATCTCACGCAGCACGCCGGCAAAGCGCCCGCCGCCCGGTGCCGCAAAGTCGACCAGGTCGCCAATGCGGTATTCGGCGTCGGAGGCCGAATTTTCCTTCAGCGTGGCCATCGAAACGCGGCGCAGCAGTTCGGGGTTGCGCGGGCCGAAAGCGCGCTCGGGCGGCAATTCGAACACTTCATGCGCGCCCTCGTGCAAGCCGACCAGGCAATCCTCAAGGAAAGGCGCCAACTGGCCCTGCCCCATGTATAGCGTGGCGGGCGTTTCATTGAAGGTGGTGATCAATTCCGCGCCATCGGCCGAGCTCAATCGGTAATGCAGGGTCAGATAAGCGCTACGCGTGATCTGCGGCAGGGATTGCTGTGGTAAATTTGACATGGAGAAATACCAGAATAACCGGGCTGGCAAAATAAACCCCTATTTTACCAAGGCAGGCCGGCCCAAACTCAGGGATACGAGCATCGATGGCAATTACAGACTGGCCGGCCGATCAGCGGCCACGTGAACGATTGATCGAACACGGCGCACAGGCGCTTTCCGACGCGGAACTTTTGGCCGTGTTCCTGCGTATGGGCGTAGCGGGCAAAAGCGCGGTTGACCTTGGGCGCGAGATGCTCGCCCACTTCGGCTCGCTCAACCGCATGTTTTCCGCCAAGCTGACGGATTTTTCCGCCATCAATGGACTCGGGCCGGCCAAGTATGCCCAATTGCAAGCCGTGCTGGAACTGGCACGGCGCTCGCTCAAGGAGGAATTGCGGGCCAGCGATACGCTCAGTTCGCCCCGGGCGGTGAAAGAATATCTGCGCCACAGCCTCGGCACCAAGGCGCACGAAGCCTTTGCCGTGCTGTTCCTGGACGTGAAAAACCGGCTCATCGCGAGCGAGGAATTGTTTCGCGGCACCTTGACGCGCACCAGCGTGCACGCGCGCGAAATCGTCAAGGCCGCGCTGGCGCACAATGCCGCCGGCGTGATCCTGGCGCACAATCACCCTTCCGGCAGTTGCGAGCCGAGCATGTCGGACCAGGCCTTGACCAAGGTGTTGAAGGAAGCGCTGGAACTGGTCGAGGTACGCGTGCTGGACCACGTGGTGGTAACGGCACGCGACGCCTACTCATTCGCGGAAAATGGTCTGATTTAAGGCTTCACCTCGAATTCGCCGACAAACACCGTGTCGCCGCGGTCGCGCAGGCGCAGAGTAATCATCTTGTCCCTGGCATGCGTGGTGCCGAAGCCGGTCGTCAGCCTGACCTGCACCGTCGTCGCGCCGGCCACCACTTGCTGGCGGTTACCGTAGAAGTTGGCTTCGATCTTGTACTTGCCCGGCATGGCATGATGCAGGATGAATTCTTCCGGGCCGTAGCCTTGCGTCACGTCGCGCGAAATCCGGCCGCCCTGGCGCGTGAGCGTGTTCTGGAAAAAACACTTCTCGCCCGAGGGATCGGTCACCCACAGGTCCATGTCGCTGTTGTCCGCATCCCAGCTCATCACGACACGCAAATCGAGCGGCAAGTTTTTCAGCAAGCGCGGATCGACATGGCTCAGGTCCAGCGGATGCATCCAGGAATTATGCGTCGCGGCGATCGCGTTCAACTCGCCGACCGCAATCAAGGCGATATCGCCGAACCGCGGGTCCCAGCTGCGCTGCGCGACTTCGTTCAAGCTGTCGACCGCTTCCTGGTAGCGGCCCGCCGCGGCATAGGCCAGGCCGAGATCGCGGAACGATTGCGGCTCGTCTTCGGCCAGGCGCAACACCTTTTGCAACACAGTCACCGCCAGCTCCTGCGCGCCCGCTTCCATCAGCCGGTAACCAAGGATGCGCAGCACCTGGCGGTTTTCCAAGTCCATTTCCGCCAGGTTGGACAAGACGCGCAAGCCCAGGTCGCGCCGTCCCTTGTTGATCAGAATGTCGGCCGCGTCGAGGAAGAAGGCGCTGCTGTTGGCATAGCTCGGCTTTTCGTCGAGATAGATCGCATAGACCTTGTCGGCCCCCGCCGATTTCATGCGCGTGATATAGGGTGCGTTCGCGCTCCAGCGTTTCAAGGCGATGCCGGCGTGCCGGCCTTCGTTGGCGGACGCGCCTCCGATCTCAATCCGGGAAGCCTCGCCGGAGCGATTGAACCCGTCTCTCGCGGCCAGGCCGGGCCGTGCGCCTGAAGTCGCGACGCGCGCATCCAGCACCGGGGCGGCCACCTTGGGCATTTCCATCGGAGCCGGTGCTTGGGCCGGGGCACCAAGCGCAAACTGGGGCGGCGGTGGCGGCGACGCTGCCGCTATGGATGCCATCGGTCTGACAGGCGACGGCGGGAGCGCAGGGGGCGGGGGCGCTGCCACTTCGCCCTGCACTACATAAGGCGGCGGTTCGACGTTCTTGGGGAAGCTGTGCTGCCACCACTGCTGGCGTTCACGGAAGGCGGCGACCAATTGATCGATCTGGGTCCGCCTTTCAGTTCCGCCCGGGCCGAAGCCCGAGGCACGCAGGCGGTCGAACTCGGCACGGTATTCCTGCGGCGGTGCGACGTCATAGCGCACATAATCCTGCACGCTTTCGAGCACGATCAAGGACGTCTCGCTGCTTGGCATGCCGAAATCCTGCCCCAGGCGGCGAATCTCGCCGCGCCGCGCATCGGGTTCGGCCTCCAGCTCGCGCAGGCGGTAAGACGCCCAGTCGTAGGCGGCCAAGGGATGATTCGGCGCATCCTGCGGTAAAGCCAGATCGAGCTGCGAAGTGCCGCCGTCTTGCGCCAACGTCAGGTGCAGCATGCCTTCACGCCCGGTCAATTTGCCGGCGATGCGCAACAAGCCTTGCGCCGGACGCGTCGTCTCGGCCACGAGCGCGCTTGCACCGTCTCCATGCATGCCGGTGAGGCGCACGCCTTCGGAAAGCAGTTCGCGCGCGGCGGCAGCCGGCGCCTGCCGGTCGATGCGGATCAAGCGTCCGCCGCCGTGCTCGGCCCAGGCCGTTAAGCGCGCCGTGTCGGCGGAAGCGGCGGAATCGAGTGCATACAGGCGCTGCCCCTCGGCCAGCGCCGGGAACGCGTCGCCGCCGTAGTTCTGCAAGCCGTCGGATAACAACAGGTATTCGCCCACGCCCGGCTCCGGCTTCCAGTCGGACAAGGCGCTCGCGCCGTCATACACCGTCTGCTCCAGCTCGCGGCGCAGCGCGCTCCAGTCGCCGCCGGAGACATGGAACGACTTCACCGCTTCCGGCCGGTCGCGCAGGCGCGTCAGACGCACTTCCCCCTCCCCCATCTTGGCAAAATAGGCATCGAGCACGGCCAGTTCGGCCTCGACGCGGCGCGACGCGCCTGAGCCCGAGCTATCCCACAACAGGCCGACGACGTGCGGCAGGCTGCGCTCGTGGCGCGCCGTCGAGACCGGCACCTCGGCCAGGAAATACCTGGAGCCGTGAAATTCCTGGACGTAGCTGCGCGGCTTGCTCTCGGCAGGCAAGCTGATGTCGAGCGGTCCGGTGGAGCGGAAATGCTGCTGCGCCAGGTGCGCCGCGAACGTGCCGACCGCATCTCCCTTCTCGAACGCAAGATCGCTCAAGCCCTCCACCCTGGGCGCCTTGCCGGCGCCATCGACCTTCACATCGAGCGAGAAGTTGTCGAGCTCGTCTCCGAAATCGAGCGGCAAACGATAGGCCCATTCGCCGCCGCGCTGCGCCAGGGTTTCGGAATACGTCACTTCCACCACGCGCGTTCCGCCGGCCGGGACCGGGAACACCCGCAGCTTGAAGTTGTTGCCTTGCGTTGCCTCGAGCAAGGCCGGGTCCACGCCGCGCCGCTCGATCGCTTCGAACACTTCGCGCCCCTTGGATTTTTCCACCGGCACGGCGGCGCGCATCTTGCCGCCGATATCGAGCGCGAACCCGACTATCTGCTGGTTCGGCGCCAGGGGAAGTTGCAGATTGCCTTCCAGCGCGCGCCGGTTGGGATTGTGGAACACCATGTGCAGCGTGGTTTCGGCGGTACTGCCGCTGATTTCGCTCTTGATCTGCAAGCTTTGCAAGCCGATGGGCGTTTCGCCGCCTATGGTTTGCATCAAAGGCGTTGCCGCCGTCGCCACGTGGACAACACAAAATAATCCCGCCGCGGCCAGCAGCCGGCTTCCCTGATATCGCATCGCGTTTCTCCCTGCCGGAACAGCCGGCGTCAAGGGTGAAACGGAGCGGGAAAAGAAACAGGGTTAAGACGGCGATGCCGTCACGGGCCTTGTTGATCCGGTAAATTGTGCCGGACGTCGCACATCATGCTTTTTGCTGGCTCGCTACTTCCCCGCATCCGGCTTGGCCGGGATCTGCGCCCGCAACGATTCAATGTCGGCGCGCAGTTTGTCGCTGATCTTGTAGGCGGGATAGGCGGCGACGAACTTGTCCCATTCGGCCAGCGCGGCTTGATTGTCCTTGTCCTTGATCTCTTGTTCGATCAGGGCAAGCCACTTGCGCGGGTTGGCATGCGCCTGTTCGGCAGCGGCCCGCTTGCGCTGTTTTTCCTGCGTATCGGCGGCGGCCACCTGCCGCTCCGCCTGCGGAGCGGCAGGCGTGACAGTTCTGGCGTCGGTGAAACTCGTTGAAGGCGCCGATGGCGAATTCAGGCCGAAGCGTTCGCGCGCAGGAGTCGGAGCCAATACCGCCACGGGAGGCGGCGCCGGTGCCGCCATCATGGCGGCCGGCGGCGGGGGCAGCGGCGGCGGCGGGGCTGAAGCCTCCGACAGCTTGGCGCGCGAATCATTGGAAGCGAGCGAATCGCGCGCATCCTGCGCCGGATCGTGGGTCCGTGCCAGCTCCACGCCGCTTTCCGGTTTCGCCGGCACAGGATCATCCGTCGCTTTCTTGTCGGCTTCCTTGGCCGCCAGCTTTCCTGCCTCGGAGGCGGGAGCGCGTTCACCGGCGTCATTGACATTGAAGCGGACCGAGGGCTTCCGTGCTTCCGGGCGCACGCCGCTGATCGCAATTTCCGCCACACTCTCATCGGCGCGTGGAGCATTGGCCGACGCCGGCACCTCCCTGACCGAGGCAACGGCGGCGGCAGGTTGCGCGGCCGCTGGCGGTGCGGACGACAGCGGTTCAGGATGCATAGCGAGCGGCACGATCACCGCCGGCGCTGTCGCAACGCGCGACGGCGCGGTCACGTGCGGCGTGGGCGCAATCACGCGCATGTTCGTATCGTTCAGCGCCACCGTCTCGGGGTGATAGGGCTCGAAGGCGGTACGGTAAGCGAGCACGGCCAGGATGCCGGCGGCCACGCCGACCGGCCAATGCCAATAATGGGCCAAGCTGCGTGCCAGGCTGCGCTTATGCTGGGATACCGGGGGCGGACCGACGGGGTCGTTCGATGCCGGCCCGGTTTCCACCTGCCGCACCTTTTCTGCCGCCATCGCCGCTTCGATCTTGGCGAACACGGCAGCATCGAGCTCGGCCGGAGGCTCAGCCTGCGCCAGTCCCTTCAGTTGCCGCGACAGCGCATCCTCGCCCGCCAGGAAGCGCTCGAATTCGGCATCGTCGTGCAGGTTGTCGGTGCTCATGCCGACTCCTCCCGCGTGTCCGCCTGGCCGGCAAGCTGCTGCCGCAGCTTGCGCATCGCATAGCGCAACCTGCTTTTGATGGTTTCCACGGGCGTATCCGTCAATTGCGCAATCTCTTCCAGACTCATGCCATTGAATTGTTGCAACACCAGCGCCTCGCGTTGTTCGCCAGGCAAAGCCTGTATCGCGGCATGGAGGCTGGCCACATCTTGTTTACGTGCGAGCTCGGTTTCCGGGGTTTCCTCGGGCGCCTGGGCGTCGGCGATATGTTCCAGCACGTCGCCGTCTTCGTCGTCGCCAAGCTCGGACGCCAGCACCAGCTGGTTTTGCCGCAGCAAGTCTATCAGCCGGTTGCGCGCAATCTGGTAGAGATAGGTACGGAAACTGGCTTGCGGCTGGTAGCCGGCGCGCGCGTTATGCAAGGCGGCCCAGCTATCCTGGAATACTTCATCGACCCATTCCACACGCGGCGAACGCCAGCCGATGAAGCGGTACAGGCCGCTCTTGTGGCGCCCGTATAATTCCCGGAAAGCCTGCAAATCGCCATCGCGGTAGCGCATCATCAGCTCTTCATCGGAAACATGCGCGGAAAACTCGGTCGACATGGACGGCAGTGTAGCGGAGTTGATACCTGGCTACAATTGCCGCCTCGTGTTTGGTCGACAAGGAAAGTGTGGACGGGCTACGCTTAAATTGTTAAATTAAACGAAATAATCGAGAAACAATTGTTTTTCACAAGTCGTTGAAAAATCTCGATTTTTTCTATATACTCTCGTTTTTCCCAATTTTTGGTAATTTTCGAGGAGCACAACATGGCACGTGTATGCCAAGTCACCGGGAAAGCGCCGATGGTCGGCAATAACGTTTCCCATGCAAACAACAAGACCAAGCGCCGCTTTTTGCCCAACCTGCAAAACCGTCGCATTTTCGTCGAATCCGAGAACCGCTGGGTTTCGCTGCGCGTGTCCAACGCCGGCCTGCGCGTGATCGACAAGATCGGCATCGATGCCGTGCTGGCCGATATGCGTGCCCGCGGCGAGAAAATCTAATCTCACGCAGAATAAAGGAATCTCATCATGGCAAAGACTGGCCGCGACAAAATCAAGCTGGAATCGACCGCAGGTACGGGTCACTTCTACACCACCACCAAGAACAAGCGCACGATGCCGGAAAAAATGGCGATCATGAAGTTCGATCCCAAGGCACGCAAGCACGTAGAATACAAGGAAACCAAGATCAAGTAATTGATCCGGTTGTCCTGAATGCAAAAAGCCGCTCAGTTAAGCGGCTTTTTGTTTTTCATGGCCAGTAAAATGATTCACAAATTGCGGTGAATGCATCACAAACCTCAGGCAATTCAATCAGAATGGGCAAGCGAACACGATGAACTGGATCAAGTCACTTTTTGGCAAGCCAGACACGCCTTCAGATGCAAGCGCTGCGGCGCAAGCGCAAATCGGGCAAGAATCATATGCGCCATTGCCAGAGGCACCGGATCCACTGCTCTCTCTGTTATTTCATGTATTGAAGGACGAAGGGCGAGAGCCGGCGTTATTCGACGAACACCTCTCCCTACCCAATGGACTCGCCATACGGGCCGAATATCTCGAACAGCAAGAGTTTCGCGATGGCGCAGTGCGGACAGCAACCAGGACGTACGTATTTCATCCGGATCATTTTCCGGACGGCTTGCCCGAATTCCAGCATGCAAGCGGGTCAACGCAACAAACCTCCATCGAAAACGGTTTCCGTAGCTGGATTCGGCTGGATTTAGCCACGATCGAAGATGCAATTGTCGACGGCACTGCTTCAAGCCTGGTGATGAGCATGAATTTCCCGGCATCGGAGACACATCCGGCAATGGTCCGGAAAATCTACATGGGCCCATACGCCCATCACGTATCGCAACAAGCCGAACAGTGCAACGCCGATGATGACTGCCATACCTTCTGTCCCTGCTGCCTTTTCACCAACAGCATCGAGGCATACCGCGAATTGTTGCAATCGCCCCGCACCTTAGGCATCCGCCTGTTTGCCACACGAAATGTGGACAATACCATCGGTGCAGATTGCCGGATCAATGGCGAAGACTACCCTTTGGGCGCGGAGCACCTTCGGAAATACGTGACGTCGTGGCCGGACTTGGGGTTCGAGTTTCGCAAGCAGTACGTGGTGATCAGGTCCGTGGAAAACGCGACCTCATAGGCCAACCCCGTAACTCCGTCGACCAATGTCCATTTTCGACTATCGCTCTTGGAAAAAGCTGATCGCCCCGGCCATTCCGGACCAGGAGCATGCTTCTCCCGCAGATGCGACCCTGATTCAAGCCGCCGAACACAACCTCGGCATCATGTTCCCTGCTCAACTACGGGACCTTTTGCTGGAATGCGATGGCGTCACCGCCAGATACGGATCAAAAGCTGTCTGGACAGTCTCGGAAATTCAGCGATGCAACAATGAATTCCGAAACACGAAGACATTTCATGAGCTATACATGCCGTTCGATCATCTACTGTTTTTCGGCGATGACGTGAACGGCGATCAATTTGCATTTGCCATCCATCCCGACGGGCAAATTCATAAGCCGGACATTTATTGCTGGGACCACGAGACCGATTCCCGCATCTGGTTCGCCTCGGATATGAAGCAATATCTTGAAAAAAGGTTGGCGCAATAGCGGAATAATGCCTGACCGCACCAAAGCCTTGCGGGATTGTTCCCTATATCACAAGAACAACCACGAAGGAACCGGTCTGGCCCACACCGAATGATCCGACTCGCGGCGCCGAGAATTTCCGGGACATGCTGCAGCCAGACGCCCCGGCGGTACGCACCAAGAAGCCGCTTGTCCTAGCTGAAACGATCCCCAAGGTCGCCGCGAATACCGTGCGTGTCATAGACAATTACCATGTTGTCGATCAGCCCTTCTTTGTTGAAGTCGAAAACGTCCACACAATCGAAAGAGACCCGGCTACCGTCTTTCAGTTGCCAGTCGTAAGTGAAGTAAGCGGTGGCCCGTGAGTTGCCTTGCACGCTGCAACAAATGTCCATCAGCTTGATCTTGCTGTTCCCCGATGCTTCCGCCAGCTTACGATAAAATGGCTCGGGGCTTACCCAGCCCAGCAAGGGAGAGTGGATTCGGGCATCCGGAGCGAATAGCGCAAGCACGCCTGCCACATTGCCGCTCTCAAGCTCCTGCAGATAGTTGCGGATACGCTCGGAGAAAAGTGTCGAATCGATATTTTTCACGGGGACCTTTCATTTGCTTGATTCACACTTCGCACACTACCAAACCAGCCATGAGCCAGAAAGCGAGTTGGTGCTGCCATTTCCGCAACTGCTCTACCCGCCATCTCGCTTACTATCTTGTCGTCCCCGAGCAACGCAAAGATCAGGCAAAGATCCAACAACTCCTTACCGCGGTGCTCACTCTGGCATAAATTCAGCCGCCGGCTAGCGCAAGCCGTGCCGCCGCATCTTGTTCAACAAGCCCACGCGCGACACCCCCAACTGCCGGGCGGCATGCGTGTGATTATGCTTGTTCTCTTCCAGGGCCGCGACGATCAGGCGCCGCTCCAGGGCGGCGACCTGGCCTTCGAGCGAACCGGCTTCCTGCTGCGGCGCCTGTGCCGCCACCTCGCCGCAGGCCAGCGCCAAATCTTCCAGCGAAATCTCGGGCGTCGCGCCGGCCAGGGCGGCGGCCGTCTGCACGCAATGCTGCAATTCGCGCACGTTGCCGGGCCAGGTGCGTGAGACGCTCCATTCCAGCGCGGCCGGCGCGAGGCGCTTGGGCGGGTTGCAGCGGGCGGCGATGGCTTGCGCGATCAGGGCAATGTCTTCGCCGCGCTCGGCCAGGGCTGCGGTGCGCATCTGGATGCCCTTGAGGCGGTAATAGAGATCGTCGCGGAATGTCTTTTCTTCCACCATGACGGCCAGGTCGCGGTTGGTGGCGGCGACGATGCGCACATCGACACGGCGCTCTTCCCTGGCGCCGACAGCGAAGAAACTGCCCGATTGCAGGAAGCGCAGCAGCTTGACCTGCATGGCCAAGGGCATTTCCCCCACTTCATCGAGGAATAGCGTGCCGCCGTCGGCCGCACCGATCAGGCCGGTGCGGTCGCGGTCGGCGCCGGTAAAACTGCCCTTGGTGTGGCCGAACAATTCGCTTTCGAACAATTCCGCCGGGATCGCGCCGCAATGCACCGCAACGAAGGGCTTGCCGGCGCGTTTGCCATGGGCATGCAGGGCGCGCGCCACCAGTTCCTTGCCCGTGCCGCTCGGGCCGGTGACCATGACCGGCACCTCAGTCGGGGCGATGCGGCGGATCAGGGAACGCAATTCGCGCAGCTCGGCGCTGACGCCGATCAAGCCCATGGTGTCGTCGTCCGGACGGGCGCGCAGACGCCACTCAGCCAACTCGCGTTCGAGGCGACGCTTGGTCAGGGCGCGCTCCATCACCACGCGCAAGATGTCGGGGTCGAGCGGCTTGGGCAGGAAATCCCAGGCGCCGAGGCTAATGGCGCGCAAGGCCAGTTCACGTTCGGCATGCCCGGTCATCACCACCACGGGCGCCGGCGCCAGGCCCGGCAGGAGCGCCAAGCCTTCATCCGGAGTGAACGAGGGCGGCAAGGCCAGATCGAGCAAGACCAGGTCGAAGCTGTGCCTGGCGGACAGTTCGCTCACCTGCTCAGGGTTCGACGCGAATTTTACGTCGTAGCCGAAGCTGGCGAGCCAGTTGCCGCACAGACGTTGGAAAGCGGGTTCGTCGTCGACCAGGAGAATCGATGCAGTGTTCATGTCGGAAAGTGAAGTTCGAAACAGCAGTTCCACCCTGCCCGCTCGACCAGTTGCACGCTGCCGCCGTGCGCTTCAGCCAGGCGCCGCACAATGGCCAGGCCAAGGCCCGTGCCGCCGGGTCGGCGCGTCTTGAACGGCTGGAACAGGTCGGGGGCGAGGTCGGGCGGCACGCCGGGGCCGTTGTCGCATACGCGAAGTGCTATCATGCCCGCCCCCTCTTCCGCCTCGATGGCGACGCGCGGATCAGGCCGGCCACGCAGCATGGCGATGGCATTGTTGAGCAGGTTGCCCAGGATTTGCTCGCCGCGCAGGCGGTCGATACGGAGCGACATGCCTTCGTCGATATTGACGGCGATGGCCGCGCCGGGATGGGCCGCTGCCACGCTATGCGCCAGTTGCGCCAGGTTGACTTGCTCCAGCCTCAATCGCACCTCGCCCGAGTAGCTCATCAAGTCCTGGATCAGATGCTCGGCGCGTTCGATCTGAGTGCGAATCTCGGCGCGCGTGTCGGCCGGCGAAGACACCGCCGCCATGCTGATGATGTTGAGCGGATTGCGTAATTCGTGCGCCACGGTGGCGGCCAGGCCGCCCAGCTCCAGCAAGTGCGCTTCCTGCAGGCGGCGGTTTTCCTGTTCGGCATAGCGCAGCAATTGGTCGAGCCGGCCGGCTGCGGCCGCCAGCAAGGCGCCGAACACGTCGCCCACGCGCTGCACAGTCGGCGTGGCGCCTTCCCAGCCGATCAGTTCGCTGCGCCAGGCCGATCCGTCGGCGCTGCGGCGGCAACGGACGCAGGGCACGCCATCGGGCACGCCGTGCGCATCCGCGCCCAGCACGACCGCCATGGGCTGGCGCAGGTGCTCTTCCAGCAGGCGGGCTGCCACGGCTTCAAGCTCGGCCCAGCTATTGGCGGCTTCCAGCCGAGCGCGCCAGTCGGCCAGCACCGCCGCTTCCAGATGGGCGCCGGGAAAGATCAGTTTTTCCATAGCGCGGCGCATGGGGCCTTCGAGCATGAGAGTAATACCGAGCATGGCGCTGCCCAGCAGCCACAGTTCCCAGAACGGCAGCGCGGCCAGGGGCGTGAAGCCGGTCTGCGCCGCCACGCTCAAGAGCAGGCCGGCGCTGGCCACCGTCACCACGCTCAAAGCCAGCCAAGCCAGCAGGCGGTTGGCCCATAGATTGACCGCCATCAGGTCGTAGCGCAGGATGCCGAACACCAGCAGCAAGGCATAGCCGGGCAGGAGGATCACGCTATAGGGAAACACTTCGATGCCGAACGAGGCATTGAGGAACATCAGCGTGGAACACGAACCCCACACCCCGGCCAGGCACAGGGCCAGGATTTGCCCGCGCCGCTTGGGCGCCGCGCCGGGCCACGCGAGCAAGAGCAAGAGGTAAGCCCAGGAACTGGTGCCGCTGACGAACAGGCCGGGAATCCAGCCCCACAGCGGAAACACGTAGAAGTGGCGGAAGCCGAGCCAGGGCACCAGCCGGCCCATGCCGGTGGCCGCAATCACCAGCACCAGCAAGGCAGCCACGGCGTACCACAGCGCCATGCGGCGCCAGGAAAAGCGGCCGAGAAAACGCAACACGAAGTGCAGGAAGAACACCGCGTTCAACGGCCCGGTGTTGACCAGCATCTTGCCGAAGTGCGCCACCGCGTCGTCGCCGAGGTTAATGGCCAACTGCCCGGCGCCCCAGAACCCGATAAACACACAAAACAGCGCCAGCGCCTTCATGCCCGGTTGGCGCCCCGCCTTGACCCACAGCCAGGCCGCCAATAGCGAGCTGATCATGCAATGCAGTGCGAGCGAGCAGAAGTAAATGGTGTAGGCGTCCATTGCCGCAAGTGTCAACGTCGTTGATAGCGAAACCGGCCCCACTATATAGGAAATTGACAGCAAGCCGCCACTGGATAAATAAATCTCCCAATAAAACAAGCACTTGCAATCTCGGCGCCGATGGCACGGCGTTTGCAAAATGAAGGGTATCTGACAACCATTCCCAAGACCATTACATGAGCAAAATGCAGAGCAAAATGCGGAGCACAACGGCATCGAAGCTTGCCCGATCGCTTGTGCACCCGACTCCCTACCAAGTGTTCTACGCTTTTTGCGCGCTCCTGTTTCCCTTGCTGTGCGCTGGCGCGGTGTGGATCAGCGCCGCCCGGCATCTCGCTTTCGGCATCTTTACCGTGGGCTACCTCGCGGCATGGGTCTGGCATTCCTTCGCCACCACCTGCAGCCGCTGCCACTTCTACGGCACGGGCAAGTGCGGCATCCCTGGCAAGGTCGTGCCCTACTTTTTCAAGAAGCGTTCGCTGAAAGACTTTCCGTTGTGGCGCATCAAGGCCAACCTGGCCAGCGATGTTGTGCTGATGGCGTATCTCAACGCCGTCTATGCGCTGCGCCCCGTGCTGTTGCCGTTCACGCTGGGCGCCACGGCCATCGTGTGGCTGATGGTCTACCGGCGCAACCGCTTCCACGGCTTGCTCTACTTGCTTGAACCAAAACGCCAGCAGCGCACAAACCGCACGATACCAATCAAGGCCGTCGCCGGAGCCGGCACCGACGCGGCCCAACCATCCGCATGATCAAGAGAGGAAACGATATGCAACGCCACCCCGCCACGCGCGACGAGGACGTCTGGCTCGTCTACGACGGACAATGCCCGGTCTGCACCATCTACTGCCGCTACGTGCGCATCCGCGCCGCCGCCGGCACGCTACGCCTCGTGGATGCGCGCGAACCAAGCGCCTTGCTCGACGAAGTGACGGAACTCGGGCTCGACATCGACCAGGGCATGATCTTGAAGCTCAAGAACGCCATCTATTACGGGAGCGATGCCGTCCGCATGCTGGCCTTGCTCGGCACGCCTTCCGGGCTGTTCAACCGCATCAATTTTTACGTGTTCAGCACCCGCCCCGGCGCACGCATCGTCTACCCCATCGGCAAGGCATTGCGCAATCTCGTTCTCAAGCTGCTGGGCGTTCGTGCCATCGGCAACCTGAAGCAGGCCGGATCGGCCCGGCACATCGTATAAACAAGGAGCCAATCGTGGAACATATCGCGGAATATCAAGAACCAAAGGACGGCGCCGTGCCGCGCCAGGCCAGCCTGCGCAATCTGAGAGCCAGCGCGCCCTCGGTGGCCAACACCAAGATCGGCCGGGTGCGCTACGCGCCGGGCAAGTCGCTCTGGCTCGGCGCCATGCTACTGGGCGCGCTGATCGGCTGCCCCCTTTATTTCTCCTGGGCCGGCATGGCCGTGTACGTCTTCTCGACCGGCGCCGTGCTGCTGTTCGGCCATTCGGTGGGCTGGCATCGCAAAATGATCCACAACAGCTTCCAGTGTCCGGCATGGCTCGAATATGTCCTGATCTATTTCGGCGTGCAGGTGGGCATGGCCGGCCCGATCAACCTCTTGCGCGCGCACGACTTGCGCGACTATGCGCAGCGCCTGCCCGATTGCCACGACTACCTGCGCCACCGCAACAGCTTCTGGCGCGACGCCTGGTTGCAGCTGCATTGCGAGCTGGAACTGGCCGCGCCCCCGACCATCACCATCGAAGCGCGCATTGCCGCGAACCGCTACTACCGCTTTCTCGAACGGACCTGGCAATGGCAGCAATTGCCGCCGGCCCTGCTGCTCTATGCCTGCGGCGGCATCGGGCTGGTGTGCTGGGGCGTGTGCGCCCGCATTGCCACCGCGGTCATCGGCCACTGGCTGATCGGCTACTTCGCCCATAACCATGGGGAGATGCATATCGAAGTGCGCGGCGCGGCCGTGCAGGGACACAATATCCGCTTCACTTCCCTGCTTACCATGGGCGAGTGCTGGCACAACAACCACCATGCCTATCCCGGTTCGGCGCGTCTCGGCCTGGAGCCCGGCGAATGGGACCCGGGCTGGTGGCTGCTTGCGGGCTTGCAGCGCATCGGCCTGGTGTGGAACATCCGTTTGCCGCAGGACCTGCCTGTTCGCCCCGAGCTGCGCCGCCTTGACGGGAGCGGTACTGGCAAAGGGCCCGCGCCTACCGCCCTACCCGAATCGTTCATCACTATTACGGAAAGCACATCATGAGCACCAGCTTCGCGCCGGCCGTCCGCGTCAAACGCTCGGAGCGCTTCTTCAACAACCTGACCCTGCCGATCTACGATCTAGTACTCTATGGTCTGATATCGCGCCATGCCTGGGACATGACGACGGCCCGGCTCGATGCGCATTATCAACGCTACACGCTCTCGAACCACCTAGAAGTCGGCGTGGGCACGGGCTACCTGCTCGATCGCGTCGAATTCCCTTCCGGCCCTACACGGCTGGCCCTGATGGACTTGAGCGAACCCTGCCTGGCCAAAACAGCCCGCCGCGTCGCGCGCCATGCGCCCGAGATATATGTGCAGAACCTGCTCGAACCGATGCGGCACCAGCCCACGCCTTTCGATTCGATCGCCTTGAACTACGTCATGCATTGCGTGCCGGGCAACTTTATGGAAAAGCACGTCGCTTTCCAGCAGTTGGCCACGCTGCTGGGGCCGCACGGGGTGCTGTTCGGCACTACCGTGCTGGGAGCCGGCGTGCGAAAAAACTGGCTGGCACGACCCGCCATGTGGCTGCTCAACGCCATCGGCCTGTTTAATAACCGGCAAGATAGCGCGCGCGATCTGGAGCGTTTTTTGCGGGCGCATTTTCAGGTGCTTGAGTTTGATGTGGTCGGCGTGGTGGCGGTATTTGCGGTCAGGCACAAGGCGGCGTGAACGGCCGCGCAGGCGCCGCAAATCACCGAGGCCGCTTGCCCCTGCGCCACGATCAAGCGATGTCATCGAGATGTCTTATTTTTGTTTTACATTCAGGCTTTTTACGCGAAGAAGCCGGCATGAAGATTCTCATCGTCACCGAAGCATGGAATCCGCAAATCAATGGCGTCGTACGCACGCTGAAGATGACGAGCCGCGAATTGACCAAGCTGGGGCATATCGTCGAGCTGCTGACGCCCGAGGGCTTTTCTTCCATCCCTTGCCCGACCTACCCCGACATCCGGCTATCGATCACGACGCCGGCTGAAGTGGCACGCCGTATCGACGCCTTCGGGCCCGATTGCCTGCACATCGCGACAGAAGGACCCTTGGGCTGGATGGCGCGCGCCGTCGCCTTGCGCCGCAAATGGCCCTTTACCACGGCCTACCATAGCCGCTTCCCCGAATACATCCATGCGCGCATCCGCTTCCCGCTGTCGTGGAGCTATGCCGCCCTGCGCGCCTTCCACAATGCCGGGCGCGGCACGCTGGTGCCGACGCCGGCCATCGTCAGCGATTTGCGCGAGCGCGGCTTCGACAAGGCGCGCCTGTGGAGCCGCGGCGTCGACCTCGGCACCTTTACCACGGAAGGCGACAAGCTGCCGCGCACGGCAGGGCGTGAAAAAGAGCCGGTGTTCCTGTACGTTGGGCGGCTGGCGATCGAAAAGAATATCGAAGCCTTCCTCTCGCTCGACCTGCCCGGCGAAAAATGGGTGGCAGGAGAAGGTCCGGCCGAGGCGCGGCTCAAGGCACGCTTCCCCAATGCGCGCTGGCTCGGCGTGCTCGACGGCCCGAGCCTGGCCACGCTCTACCGCAGCGCCGACGTAATGGTGTTCCCCAGCCTGACCGATACCTTCGGCCTGGTGATCCTCGAATCGCTGGCCTGCGGCACGCCTGTCGCGGCCTATCCCGTGGCCGGCCCGATCGACGTCATCGGCAAGTCCAACGCCGGCGTGATGCATGAAGACTTGAAGACGGCTTGCCTGGAAGCCCTGAAGGTGTCGCGCGAAGCGGCGCGCGCGCACGCGGAAAAGTTTTCCTGGGCCGAGGCCAGCCTGCAATTCCTCTCGGCCCTGCAGCCGATCAGACAGCAGATGGAACCGGCCGCTTCAGTTGTTCAGGCATGACCGCAGGTCGTTAAGCGATACGCTCCACACGGCAACGCTGGCACAGCGGATATTCGTCGAGCAGGATCTGGATGTTTTCCCTCATCTTGTCGAACGACGCACCGTAGAGATAGAACGCCGTCTCGGATGGCCCTTCCCAGTAGCTCATGACCTTGCCCAGGCCTGAGGTGAGCCGGTCAAGTTCGCTGTAGACGAAATTGACGTCGCTGGCTTGGTAGACTTCGGGCGCGAGGTCGGAACCGTTCAGGTACAGGCCGAGCCCTTCGCTGCGGCCGAATTCGATTTCGTGGGTCTCTCCGGCGAACTTCAATTTCGATTGCTTCGGTGCGCCCAGGGCTTCGAGCTTGGCGATGATGCTGCCGATGCTGGCCTCGCGCTCGCCGCGCAATTCGATCTCGATGTCGCAACACTGGATTTCACGCGTCGCGCCGAACTGTGACCCGCCGCCGGTCACGTTGCCGATATTTTCGGCTTGCATCGCTTCTTCCAGCGGGTCTTCGAACAACTCGCCGCGGTGCATGGGCTGCAGCCGGGCATTGAGGCGGGCAATCAGGAGCAAGGGAGTTTCAGCCATGGCGCACATCCAGTCTTATCGACGCTTGGTCACGATGCAGACATATTCTCCCAGTTTGCCGACAATCGGTAAATAGCCATCAAAAAGATAAGTAATTTGAAGCGGAAGCGGCTGGTGCCCCTCAGGTTTGGTCTTCCTGTATGGTGCGCTGAAGCATTTTTTGTCGCGTAATTTTAAAAATTGCAACGCATTGCTGCCGATATCGAAGCCCGGTCTGGCCGATGGCGTGTATTAAGGCCTGGCAAGCATCAATCATCGTCAGCGCCTCTTTTGCGATACTATCGGGCGATCATGGCGCGCCGCCTGCGCCGCGCAAAGCCGAATTGACATTGACGACGAAGCGTAACGAGACATAACGAGACAACATGGCCCTGGATTTTTTCAAACGCCTTTCCCAGACCCCGACCAATCCGCGGCAGGCGCCGGTGCTGCGCAAGTTCGACATCGCCGACCTGTACCGCGGCCCGCTGGCCGCCGGCGAGGCGAGCCAATCGCCCGATGCCCTGCCGCTCGACGAAAAGCTGCGCCAGGCTTACTTCTGGATCGTCAACACCGCCATCATCAGCCCGCATTACGACATCGAGTACAACGAAGAGCCGCCGCAATCCTTCACGGTCGGCAGTTCGCGCAGCGCCTTGACGCTGCCTTCGGCGCAGAGCTATTCGAGCTTCGTGCTGATTCCCCTGCTGACCTTCGCCACGCGCAGCAAGTGCCTGCTGTTGGGCGGGCCGGGCCGCGGCAAAACCGCCAGCGCGGTCTTGATGTCGCTCCTGGCCGGCCACTCGCTCAAGGATACGCGCCGCGCCATGCAGCACGGCCATCCGCAGATGACCGTGGCCGACCTGCTGGGCAATCCCATGCCGGCCGACCTAGTCGGTGCCCAATCGATGGACGAGATACGCATCGCCTGGCGTAATTGGCTGCCGATGCGGGTCAAGATCATCGACGAGTACAACCGCATTCCCACGCGCACACAAAGCGCCCTGCTGACGGTATTGGGCGACAACTACGCCGAACTGCTGAACCACATCTACGAATGTCCCGAAGCGGCCTGGTACCTGACGGCCAACGACGATGCCGGCGGCGGCACCTATCAAGTGATCGAAGCCCTGCGCGACCGCATCGACGTGGTGGCCCAGGCCTTGCCGTTCAACCCGCGCTTCATGAGCGAGCTGCTGGCGCGCCTGGAAGAAAACGTCCGGCCGGAGGAGATGATGCCGCCGCAGATCGTCTTTTCCGAGGAGGAAGTCGCCCGCATGGTGGAAGAAATCCGCGCGGTCGGCATTCCGGAAGACGTGTTGCGCCGTATCGAATTTTTCGTCAGCCAGTTCGAATTTTGCGAACCGGGCAGCGCCCAGTTCGAATACAAGACCAAAGACACAGTGCGCCTGGGCGGCCGGGATTGGCACAGCGTCGCCACCGAAGACGACGGGCGCGACCGCCTCAAGGATCTGGGCTGCCAGACCAGGAACGGCTTGTCGGTGCGCGCGATCTTTTCGCTTTTGATGTTCGCCAAGGCGTTGGCCTACTTCCGCGGGCAGGGCGAAGTCGCGCTGGAAGACGTGCGGCAGATCCTGCCCTTCGTGTTTTACCAGCGCCTGTCGCCCGACCATGATGCGCCGTTTTTCGAGCAGCCCGGCCACGGCGTATACCGCCACGACCGCCTGAGCTGGCTGCGCACGCTGTTCGACCAGGCCTGCGGCGAATTCCTGCGCCTGGGACGCGACCGCGACGACCCGGTGGCGGCCTTGTCAGCCGAGTTCGAACGCGGCTTGTCCGGCCTGTCCGAGCAGGAGGTGCGCGCACGGCTGAACCGCATCGAGCAATTGCTGAGCGATTGGGCCAAGGGCCAGAAACTCTACGGCCACCTGTATGACGACATGCTGAAGCTGAAGTACCTGCATCAGCGCTATACCAATTACCTGCGCTGGATCCGCACCCAGTGAAGATCAGCGACGATTTCTCCAATATCCTGCGCGCCGAGCGCGAGCGCTGCAATGCCCGCTTCGCCGAGGCACGGCACCGCCATGCCGACCTCGATGCGCAAGCCTTCATGGCCTGGCTTGCCGCCGTGGTCGACCCGCTCGTGACGCTGACGGCACGGCAGGCGCCGCATGCGGCCGGCCGCGTCGGCATGGCCCTTTACGACGCGGCGCTGGAGTTGATCGGCGCCAAGCTGGCCGGGCCGGCCGCGCGGCAACGGCACATCGAGCAAGCCTGGCAAAGCGTGCTGCCGGGGGCGCTCCCATGGCTGGCCGCCGATCCGGTGCGGGTGGTGCACGGCGTCAGCAATGCGGTCCATCATCTGGCCGCGACGCCGGGCGCGGCGGTGACGGATTGGATCGCGGGCATGGCCAAAGTGCATTCGCACTGCGACGACCTCGATACCTGGCTGCGCTTCGGCCAATTCCTGGCGTGGCGCTGCGGCCTGGCACACTTCCGCGACAGCGCGCTGGAGCTGGCCGATTCGCTGCCGGAAAGGCTGGTGCTGGGCACCCTGGGCGTGCATGACGGCCGCGCCTGGCATACCGTGCGCGAGGAATTGCGCCGGCATCGCTGGTGGCTGCCCGAGGCCGCGTCAAAGACGCCCCCAATGCGCCTGATGCGCCGCGTCGGCGGCTTCTCGGGATTCGGCGGCCCCTTCCGCCAGTTGCCCGCCGTGTTTGCCACGGGCGAGCGCATCATCATCAAAAGCGGCGAAGACCAATGGATTGTCGAATGCGACAGTTTCGGCACCACGCTGCACCGCGCCAGTGAAAGCGAAAGGGAGGCGGCGCGCGAAGCCGTCCCCGCAGGCTTGCATGTCGAACATACCGACGGCACGACCTTGCGCCTGGCCGGACACAGCTTGTCCATTCCCGATCTCGCCGGCGTGAGCAGGCTGGCCGCAACCGGCGACACGCTGGCCTTGTGTTCGCCCGATACCTATGCCGTGCTGCTGGTTGCGCTGCCGCAGGGAGCCTTGGCGTGAACGAGGCCGACAACAAAGGCGCGGCGGCGCAGGCGCTGGAACCCATGTGGCGCGCGGCCTGGGAACCGGCGCTGGCCGCCTGGAGCAGGCACACGCGCCTGCGCCAGCCCGTGCTTTGCCTCGATCACGCCGCGGCGGCGCGCGAGGGTTTGACGGAAAGCTTCGCCATGATACGGCTGACCGACCAGACCGTGGTCATCGACCTGGCGCGCGTGGCCGAACTCGGCCTGGGTGGTTTTGCCGTCGAGATTCTGGCGCACGAGATCGGGCATCACGTGCACACCCCTGCCAGCCTGACGGACTCCGCCCGCTTGCTGGCGCGCATGCGTCCGGCCCTGCCTACCGTGGAAGCGGAAGCCGCCATGGTCGCCAACCTCTACGAGGATTTGCTGATCAACGACCGGCTGGAACGCCAGGCCGGCCTGCGCATGGGCGAGGTGTTTGCCGCATTGCGCTACGACGGCGCTTCGCGCCTCACGCGGCTTTACTTCCGCGTCTATGAACACCTGTGGCGCCTGCCGGCCGGCAGCATCGTCGCGCCCATGGACGATG
This sequence comes from Burkholderiaceae bacterium, assembly GCA_036384915.1. Taxonomy (GTDB): domain Bacteria; phylum Pseudomonadota; class Gammaproteobacteria; order Burkholderiales; family Burkholderiaceae_D; genus PKWO01. The sequence goes on along the minus strand of DASVLJ010000044.1, from coordinate 60,304 downwards.
CCGCTCTCGAAGGCGACGCCTTGCTATGCGCGCGCCTGGTCCGCAGCTATGCGCGCGACTGGCTCGGGGGTGCAAGCCGTTTTGCCGCGCTGTGCCTGACCTACCTGATCGAAGACAAGAAAGCGCTGGAGAAGCTGCGCGTATGGCACGACACACGCGATGCGGGGCGCGGGGGCTGGCCCGCCGGGCTGATCGAGATCGACCCGGCCGAGCGCGAGCCCATTATCCACCCGGCCGACGACCCGGCCTTGAACGACCTGGCGCAGGAGACGGCAACGCGCCCTGCCCGGACCGCGGCACCGCAGGACGTCGCGGGCAACCAGTCCGGCCTGGGCCAGAAGCGCGAACCCTTCGAATTCGGCGAACTGCTGCGTGCGGCGGGCGTCGATCTGTCGGATCACGACATCGCCATCCGCTATTACCAGGAGCGCGCCCTGCCGCACCTGGTGCGCTTTCCCGAACGCAGGCAGCCGCGCGCATCGGAACCGCTGCCGGAAGGCTTGTCCGTATGGGAACCCGGCGAACCGCTGGAACGGATCGACTGGCTGCAAAGCGTGCTGGCCAACCCCGTCGTGGTGCCCGGCTTCACCACCGTGCAGCGGCTCTGGGGCAGCACCGACGGCGAGCGCGACGAGGCCAGGCCGCTCGACCTGGATCTCTACGTCGATTGCTCCGGCTCCATGCCCAACCCGCAGATCCAGACCTCGTTCACCACGCTGGCCGGCGCCATCCTCGTGCTCTCGGCCCTGCGTGCCGGGGCGCACGTGAAGGTGACGCTGTGGAGCGGCAAGAACCAGTTCTACGCCACTCCCGGCTTCGTCCGCGACAAGCAGGCGGCCATGGCCATCCTGACCGACTATTTCGGCGGCGGCACGGCCTTTCCCATCCACCTGCTGCGCGAGACCTATGCCAGGCCGCCACAGCGCAAGACGCATATCGTGATCCTGTCCGACGACGGCGTGACCACCATGTACAACCGCGACGAGCGCGACAACGACGGCTACGACATCGCGACACGGGCCTTGAAGGCGGCCGGAGGGGGCGGCACCATGGTGCTCAACCTGATGCAGGAGATCGACGGCGCGAAACCGCGCCATCCCTATCTCAACCAGATCATGACCCAGTTGCGCCGCGCCCGCGACCAGCAAGGCTGGGACGTTCATCGTGTGCGCGACTGGTCGGACATGGTGGCCTTTGCCCGCGCATTCAGCCGGCGGCACTACGTGATGGAAGACCAAGTGGACCGGAAGGAGGAAAGCCATGCCGTTTGGCCGTGAAGGACCGCCCATCGAGGCGCTGCACCATCACCTGTGCGAAATCCCGCCGGACTTTCTCGGCGCCGCGGTGGAGCCTGCAGCCCTGGCCCACGACACGGCATGGATGCTGGGCGCGCAGCCGGACGCAAGCCTGCCCGGCGCCATCCGCACGGCGGGCAATACTTCGCTTGTGCCGCTCTGCTGCTGGCTGCTGGCCGAACCCGGCCTGCGCGACCTGTGCGACTTCGCCTCATCGGCCAAGGGCGTCAGGCAGCTGCTTGGGGTGACGGCAATCCAGCTCGCGCGCCACGCCAAACCGAGGCAAATCATCGACGACGTCGATCGGCGCGAGGAATTGATCCGGCTTGCCTTGTCCGATCTCGACATGCGCCCTGCCGGTGAAACCGAAGCCCAGGCGCAGGACCGGCTTGCCGCCATCAGCTCCATGGAGCGCGAACGCATCGTGCGCGCGGCCCAGGCGGCCGAAGCGCGCGCCAAGGAAATCCGCGAGGCGCTGGCGCGCCAGGCGGCACAGGAAGCGGCCAACAAGTGGACGCGCGAATAGCCATCGACGATCCGCTACGCCATCCCGGCTTGAGCGCGGCCGGCGCCACCATCCTGCAGCGCATGGCGGCACATCCGCACGCCCCGCGGTTCAGCGGCCGCAGCGGACACCGACTGCACGGCGCCGACATCGAGGAAGCCAGGGTTTTCGAGCAATGGGTGCAGGCAACGCGCCCGGCGTGGCGCCACGGCGAACCGCCCGATTGGTTGCAGGGTTTCGTCAGCGAAGCTTGCCGCACGGTGCCGGCTTACCGCGATTACGGCAAGGTTCCGTTTGCTTCGCTACCGACGATATCGCGTGCCGACCTCAGCGCCGACGTCAGCGCTTATGTCCCCGACCATGTCGCCATAGCCGAATTGATCGCCTTCACCACCAGCGGCACGACCGGCCATCCGCTGGTCGTGCCTTCGCACCCCAGGGTGGCGGCACGCTACTTGGCTTTCCATCTCGAGGCCTTGCGCGGTGTCGGCATCACGCCGCAAACCGGCGCCGGGCAAGTCGGCATCGTTCTGGCCGGATACCAGGAACGTTGTTTCACCTATCTCTCGGTCAACCCCACGCTGCACGAATCGGGACTGGCCAAGCTGAACTTCCATCCCAACGACTGGCGCAAACCGCAAGACCGCGCCGCCTATCTCGACGCGCTGGCGCCCGAGTTCATCAGCGGCGACCCGATCTCGCTCGCGGCCCTGGCCGAACTGCCTGTCGTCCATTGTCCGCGCGCCCTGCTCAGCACGTCCATGGCCTTGCCGCCGGGCCTGCGCGCGGCGTTCGAGCGGCGCTTCGGCTGCCCCGTGCTCGACATCTATTCGATGAACGAAGCCGGCCCGATCGGCGTATACGATGAGCGCAGGCATGGCTTCCGGCTGCTTCAGCCGCATCTCTACGTGGAAATTCTCTCGCCCGTGGGCCTGCCCCTGGCGCCCGGCGAGACCGGCGAAATCACGCTCACAGGCGGCTTCAATTTCTGCCTGCCCCTGATACGCTACCGCACCGGCGATTTCGGCGCCTTGCGTTTCGACGAGGATGGCGTACCGGCGCTGACCGCCTTGCAGGGGCGTGCGCCCGTGCGCTACCGCGGCGAGCACGGCAACTGGATCAACAACCTGGAAGTGACGCATGCCTTGGCCCATTGCGCCCTGGCGCAGTATGCGCTGCATCAGGCGACGGACGGCAGCTTTTCCCTGACACTGTACGGCGGCGCTGGCGGTGCGGGCGACGCCGATGCTGCCATGGCCGCGCTGAAGACCCTGTTCGGCAACGGAGCCGCCATCCATCTGGTTCGCGAGCCGCTGCCCACGGCCAAGGTCAAGCAATATACCTCGGCGCTTTATTCCGCTTCGGCCGAGCGGGAGTCGTGCACGACCGCACCGTGTCCGTCCTCTTAGTGGACGCAGTACCATACCTTGAGCCGTCCGCATGCCCCGCGCGATGGGGGCCACAGCTTCGCCCTGCGTCGCAAATTTGTGGGCCTACAAGTTCGTTAATACCCGCTGGGCAAAGGCTCGGCAAGCCCACTGCGTTTTTAAAGCCGACTATTAGTTGCGGTATTTTCCGTAAGCATCCTTGGCATATCTTTCCAATTGCCTGGCATTGATGGCCGTCATGTGCTCGTGAAGTAAAAACGCGGCGAATTTTCCGGATTTTGAAGATGTTCTGATTGATTCAACGGAATCCGCAGCCGCCTTGTCGGCGACCTCCCCAGTGCGGTAGGAACGCCGCCCCCTGAATAATTCTGGCTTTCAATATTGATGATAGTACGGCGACAGTCAGCACGGGCCAGTAACATGCAAATTCGGGAGCCGCGTTGCTTTTCATTCTTTGCCACAGCAACGATCAACGCGAGCGCCCCCGCGCCTGCTGCTGGTCTGGTTGTGCGGCTGCGGATTCTGAACCGGGTTTGCAGGCTGCTGTGCATGCGGATCCGCTACGGATATTACATGCGGCGAATGGTTGCCCGCTTCCATTGGGGGTACGACGACTGGTTGTGCAAACTCAGCTGGGCCGGGCGGGCTTCCAGCTTGGCAATCTGCTCCTTTCCAAATAACATGCGCCATCCGGCAGCCGGATTTGCGGCCCATTGATCAATGCTTCAACGCCCTGGAAGCGCATGGAATCAAAGCAGCTGGCCGCTTCAGGCACAGTTTCCGCAGTGTCGCCTACCCGGGGTTACCGCACCATTCATTTGTATTGCAGATAGGGCTGCAGATAAGTCATTCTCGTGTAGGTGGCCAAGCGATGTGCCTTCATGTACACCAAGCCTTCATTTTGCAAACCTACATTGTATTTCTCATCCACTGGTTTCATGGAATCCAGGAAATCAGCGTTGCCCTTGTCTGCAGCACTTCCGGTGCTGTGAAGAAAGGCCTTATACTCGTCCGTGATGGATTGCATTTCCGCCCGCCATTGCGAAAACAATCTTTTCTGATCCGGCGTAAGCTTCGATACGTTCACGTTCTTTGCGACTTTGAAAGTCACGGAATCACAGGACGGGTCTTCAAAAAGCTCTATATAGTCCGCCTTGGCGCAAAGCATCCGATATTTCCCGTCGACCGCCTTAGCTTTCTTGAGATTCTCGCTCAGAACCTTGGCTTTGGCCGCGGTTGCCGCATCGGGCGAAGCAGAGTTTGCCCCTCCAAAAACGTCAGCACACCCGCTTGCGGCTTGCTTGATATCGAGATTGGTAATGAAGCCGTCAAAATTGGCGGTAATTGCTAGATTGCATTCCCCAAAACCGGTTCGCTGTTCATAAATGCTCGTGTTTCCATAGACGGGTATATAAGAGATGCTGCCATCTGAATTTCTTATAGACTCCTCGCCTTTATATTCCCGTTGCGAGCCTACAGCTTGATCATAGGTGTATTTCGGCGACCACATCCATTCATAGAGGGTCGCTCCGTTTCCAGCAGGCGTAACCCTCATGGGTTTTCCCCATTTTGCCATGGCTTCAATAACAGGATGACCTTTCCAATTGCTGTTGGCCACGGTGTCAGACGTGGAGGTCATATGACCATCGGATGCACAAGCAGACAAGAGCAGAGAACCACTCGCAATAGAAGCGATTTTCATTCTATTGAAGATGTTTTTCTTTTCCATAGTCACGCATTTTCCTTAATTTGGTCAATCTTGCTGGAGAGGGCATCCATTAGCTTCCCCGTAGCGGTGCTTGAAACTTCAGCCATCGGCGGATACGGGCCTCGCTCGTTGCCTCACGCCATGTTGGATGCGCTGGCAGCATCCGGGCCGGCGATGACATCACGATTGACTTGACCGCCGATATTGCTGGGCGGCAGGCTGTAGTTTGGCCGAGAAGAGGCGGTGCTCGAAGAGGCGGTGCTCGAAGAGGCCGCGCCGGCGGAATGAGGAGTGGCCGGCTGATGTGACCGCGCCTGTTGCGGCTGATATCTCTCGCCAAACGCGGAGCGTTCCCGGAACTCGTTCGTCAAGGTACTGAAAAATCTCCCTGCCATTGCGGGCGCGCTGACGATCAAGGCGGTCATCAACATGCCGATACCGCCCTGCTGCATGGCCTGATTATTCAATCCCGTGCTGCCCAAACCGAGTTCTGCGGTTATACCGCCGGCCACCCACAAGGCCGTGGCGACGGCCAGGGTTATTTTGAGGACGATTGTGACCATGACATTTAACACCGCCATGGAAAACATCGTACCCAAGCCAAACATCAACCACCCCTGAAACAGACTTTTGGTCTGATCAAAAATCAAACACATGATAAAAAGCGGCCCCAGGCCGATGAATAAGGCCAGCGCTATCTGGTACGACAGCAGCAACGCTCCCGCCGTTATGGGCGGGCCGGCGAGGCCGAAAACCGCCATCAGTGTCGTACTGCCGGCATTGGCCACATTTGTGCCGCTTTGCGTGCCATTCAAACCCTCGGCGCCTTCGATAAATGCCATCGCTACCTGGGTATATGCCAGGTTCTTATCGATCGACTGCGCTATGGTAGCGGCACTATCGTCAGAACTGCCCGAGACCAGCCCATTGATGGCGGGAAATACCGTGCCGTTGACAAACGATTGCAGGTTTGCGCCCATAAATGCCGTGGTCGTCGCAAAGATCAAGATAATCGCCGTGCGAGACATGTTAAGCACCATCCCCAGCATCGACTCGCGCGACTGACCCGTGAGGATACGATAGCCTTGGATCGTGATCCACAACGTGAACAGCGTAATTGCAATAGCGCTCACCCAACCCATGATGTTTGTCATCAAGTTGGTTGAGAAATTATTGATCAACGCCGTGACCGTGATAAATATCTGGGCGAAGTAGACAAAACCTAAATCCATGGCGATGACTGTCTGTTGTGGTTGAAATACGGTTGGCGTTAGCGCGCTGCGGCCCGTCTTGCTCGCTTATGGAGAGGACGGGGTTATCGCCGCAAGAGCGGCTGTCAGCGTAGTAGCCTGAATTCCTCCGGCGACGAGCGAAGCCAGCCCGCTGCCTTTAAGCTTGGTTTGTGTAAGCGCGTTTTGTTCATCTTCGAGGAATTTGATGGCGATGTCGAAAGCTTCCTTGCGAGTTTGCCAGTAGGCCATTTCAACTTGCACATCGGCCAAGATAGTGGCGGCTTGAGTTGTAGCGGAAATCGACAGGCCCGCAGTTACTGCCGCGGCTGCGCGGCCTTGGAGAGCCGCGAGCAGCGCGATATAGGTTTCAAGTCGGTACGTCTCATAGACGGTGTCATTATATTCCTGTGCGCGATACGCAACGAGTTGCGCGCAAATTTGCGCTGCCGAGGCGCCGCCGGGATCGCCAACAGGATCGAGAATGGGAGCGACAGCGATGGTATCGCCAAGAGCAAGGTCGGCGGTGGCGACACCCGCGCCTGTGATACCGCAGGCCTGCGTCGCGTAGCCGACGATATCGACGATGGGCGTAGGCTCCCCCGTGGGAACAATGGGCGCAGCGCTCAAGTTGGCGACGCTGCCTTGGAGTTCCGCGAGTATGTCGCCCAATTCAGTGTCTGCAGTACCCACTTCCGTGGCAATAGTATCCAGAGATCCCTCTGCCGGAATATCGGTAACCAGCACTTGCGCCGGAATGACGACAGGCATCATGAGGGCGGACGTTGCAAAAAGAACGGCGATGCTGCGAGGCAGGATTCGCTTCAGGAATTGCTTTGCTTCAAGACGCGGCATTGCAGGGGATGCCGGACGAGATGAGAAATGAGATGACATGATATCTCTTCCTTTCTAGGAAAATCTGTTTTTACCGTATGGGCCATCAGGCTGGGAATACGGCTTTACGGTTCACTGCCCCATATAGCCAGGATTTCCTGCACGATGGCGGCGTTGGTCAGGTAGTCGGCGCCGACACAGCTCGAGAGATATTCCTCGCGCAATGCGTAGGAGGCTGGGGGAATGAAAACCCCATAAACGTAGACGGCAAGGCCCGCCGGCGTAGGAGAATGCCACCATGCGATGGCCGGCGCACAACCCGGCCCTCCGGTGGCGCCCTCCCCGGATATGCCGGCCATGCACAGGTAGACGGTGCAAGGATCGATTGCCTGGGCCTGGGCGGGCACGCTCGCACCCAGGACAATGCCAGCCGACAGCGTGAAGGCGGCGAAGAGCTTTTTTGCCGTGCGGAATGCCGAAGAAGCAAGTGAGTTCATGAGCAAGTCTCCGATGCGGTTGGGAAAAATGGATTCAATGTGCATGACGCGAAACAGACTTCAGATTGTTGTCCGACGTGCCGCTGTTGCGCTTGCCGGACCCTCTGCGATTGTCGTAGAAATCCTGCAGCCAGTCTCCGGGGGTAAGCGCATCGACGGGCACGCCCAACACTTGCGCCTTGCGCTCGAGCAGCGTATGCATGATATCGATATTGTCGGTAGAGGCGGAAATAACGGCCAGGGCATCGTCCATGCCTCGCAAATCGAGTTGGCATACCGCGGAAAGGTGGCCCTGCTTGACGAGAAAACGGCGCGAACGCTCGTCCAGGGCTACCACCACTTGATACTCGGACTCCGTGAGCTTGAGGCCATCGATATAGTCTTTGCGGTTGGCATTGGGGTTGGGCAGCAAGATCATGGTGGCGGTCTGCTCGATGAGCGACGCGGAGATGTCGCTGCTCAACGCATCTTCCGGGCTTTGGGTGGCGAAGATACCCAGGCCGTTTTGCTTACGAATGGTCTTCTGCTTGTTCTTGGCAAAGTCTTTGAGGTCTCCGCCGCCGTCGAGAATTTTCCAGAATTCATCCATGACGTAGATCAGGCGGCGCCCATCGATGAGTTCTTCGAGGCGATGCAACAAGTAGTTGATGACGGGAACGCGAACCTCGGGATTGTCGAGGACCTCGGTGTAGTCAAAGCCGATGATATTGGCTTTTTCCAGGTCGATGGTGTCCTTGGGATTGTCGAATACCCAGCCCAAGGCGTTGCCGGCGGTCCACTTGCGCATGCGGATGAAGATGCCGTCGTCGCCCATGTTGGGCAGGCTCTTCTGGAAGTTGGTCATCGTACGCAAATGCATCGGCGTATCGAGTATGGATTCGACAGCGCGGAAAATTTCGTCCTCTTCGCGCGAACTGTAGGCCGGCTTGCCGGCGAGCACCTTAATGAGGTTGCACAAAAACTGGATGTTGGACTCGTTGCGTTCGCAGTGGAAAGGATTGAACCCGGTAGGCTCGCCATTGCTCAACGAGAGGTAATTGCCGCCGCAGGCGCGCACAAAAATCTCGGCGCCGCGATCCTTGTCGAAGAAGAAGATGGTGGGACTGGGATCGAGTTTCTGAACCTGGCTCAGCAGGAAATTGATCAGTGCCGTCTTGCCGGTGCCGGATTTGCCGATGACCATGGTGTTGGCAATGGCTTTTTCGCCGAATGAGTTTTCATGCGGCAAGGTGGCGTGAAAGTTGAAGAAGTAAGGCTGACCGTTGACCGCCTGCAGCGTGGTAACGCACTCGCCCCAGGGATTGTTCGTGCGCTTGCCGCTGGCAAAGTTGTGCAACGGCGACAAGCCCAGGAAATTGAGGGAACTGACCTTGGCCAGGCGGGTGCGGTACTGCCAGTTGGCGGGAAACTGGGCATAGAAAGCGGCAGTGACGGCCAGGTCTTCCTTGACCGATACGAAGCCCGCGTTGGAGAGTTCGGCGCGGGTGGTAGCAATGTGTTGGGCCAGCGTCGACTGGTCGGGCGCATAGACGGCGATGCTGAAATGGTATTCGCCCAGCACGAAATTGCCCGACGTGAGCTGATCCATGGCCTGATCGAGTTCCACAATCTGGCTGACCGCCTTGTCGCCAGAAGAAATCATCATGCCCTTGGTGCGCTCCAATGTCTTGAGCGCATCATGCCGCCCCATCGGGCTGAAGGAGTGAGTGATGACGTATTCGAAGTCGAGATACTTCAGCCCGTTCAACACGCCGGGATACGTACCGTCTGGATACTCCTTGATGTTGAGCAGGGCGCCGTAGTGATTGACGCCGTTCGGCGTGGTGATGACGAAATCGCCGGTCTTGGCCGAAAAACGCTGCCTGCTGACGGCCAGATAGCGATAGACCGGCGCACTGAGCACGGGCACCGGCTCGGTAATGCGGTTAAGCAGGTAACCGAAGAATTCGAGAGTCTCGGAAAAAATGACGCCGTTTTGTGCCTCATACATGCGCAGGCGCTTGGGAGCGTAGTCTTTGAGGACGGCTTCCATGTTGTCCGCCAGCTCCAGCAATTTATCGATAGCCCGCTGCTGCTCTCCGGCAAGGCGCGAGATATCGCCGGTTTTTTCGACGAAGCGCTTACCCGAGACCACGGGGCGGTAAAGCATCGTCAGGTAAAGCTCGTTTTGCATCAGCTTGCGCTCCGACAGCGACTTGAAATAGGCATCGGAGAGCGATTGGTTGAACACGTCGTGAAAGCGGCTGCTGTCTTCAAGACCGCGGCGCCGGCGAATGTCATGGACCCAGAAGGCGACATTGGTAAAGTCGGGCGCACGCAGCGTTTGCAGCATGCGGTTGAAGGTATTGTGCCGGTGTTCAATCTCCCATTCTTCGCGCCCGACAAAAGGAAGCCCATCGAGGCGCCAGGTGAGAAAGTAGTCGCCCCCGGTCGTCTTCAGTACCGTAGGCGATACGTGAGTGGACAACGGAATAAACTCGGAAATAGGAGTGTCTGGATTGAGCGGAGGCCTGGACATGTTGACGTCGATGCTTGAGTGTTTGTAAGGTGCAATGTTCAGCTATTGTCTTTGGACTGGCCGACATAAATGTTGGGGGTCAACACCCATAAGCCTTCATGCTGACCGATGTTGCGCGTGCGCATACGGATTTGAAGATGCAATCCAAGCAGTCGGAAGACCATTTCATCGCGTTTGGCCATCGTGCGCATGATGAAGATAACGACCGGAATCAGCCCCAACCAAAAGAAATTGAAATATACCGCCAACAACATACACCCGCCCGTACCCAAGAAAAACGGCACGTAGGGAACGCCCATGAACATGGGCGGACGGGTGCAGCCACGGAACATGGCGTTCTTATGCATAGTTTTTGCCGTTGATGTTTATGTGTTTGTAATGTGCAATGCTCAGCGATTGTCTTTGGACTGGCCGACGTAAATGTTGAAACTCAATACCCATAAGCCTTCATGCCGACCGATGTTGCGCGTGCGCATGCCGCCCAGAAAGTGCTATCCAGGATATGCCGCCAACAACATATACCCGCCCGTATCCCCAAAAAACGGCACGCAGGGAACGCCCATAAACATGGGCGGGCGGGTGCAGTCATGGAACATGGCGTTCTTATGCATAGTGTTGGCGTTGGAGCGGCGCTTGCGCGACCGCTGCAACTTGTTGCACGGCATGCAGCGTCATCACGGCAGTTTAGGTGCAAGCACTGCTGCCTGCGCTCGAGGAAAGCAGCAAGTTGGCCAACTGGCTTGCCGCGCCGATCAGGATCGCGCCAATAAATACAGGGGCGACTTCGGCAATGCGCTTGTGGGCAAAAGCGATCTGATAACCCGCAAAGATGATGGCAATCGTCACGACCACGATCGAGATACCGTTGAGCACAGTCTGGACGGTATTGAGCAGCGTGCAAGTGGAGCCGCTGCTGCTGAAGCCGCCGGTGGCTTGCGCCATTGCCATGCAAGGGGCAAGCAAGGCGACCATAACGGCGATATCGCAAAGCTTGAGCAAGCGGGACGAAGCGTTGGTTGACAAAACTGGAGTAGTGGACTTGCGCATGGTAATTTACCTATTGTGGGTTGAAAAAGAGAGGGCTAAAAAACAAAGGCTGCATCGACTTCGGGCACATCGGATGCTTTGGACGCTGCGCTGGCCGCCTGCGCGGCCGACGGCACAAGCTGAACAACGTCAGGCTGCGCGGCGTCGCCTGCCGACTGGCGCGCCTGCGCGTAAAAGGTATTTGAAGCAGCTGGCTGGGTGACAGCCTGCTCGGGAATTTGCGCGGGTGTTGCAGGCAACGCCGGCACCACGGCCTGCGCGGCTGCACCGAATGGAATGGTGCGCATGGCCAGCCTCGACGCGTCCGTAGCGGCCTGTCTGGCCTGCTTCGTCGTGCCGGGAGCGTTTTGGCCCGAACCGGCCAGCGGAATCGCGCCCGACGCAGTTGTATCGGCTACTGCGGCCACGGAATATTCCCTGCTCATCGAGTTATAGATCTTTTGCACGTAGCCGGCGGAAATGCCGGTCACGAAATTTCCCGAGTAGTAGCAACTGAAGGCCTTGTCCCAATCCCCCTTGGCGCTGGCATAGCAATCGGCCAGAATTTTTGCGCCGGCCTTCAGGTTGGCGCAAGGGTCGAACGCCTTTTCATAAGGGGAAAGACCAAATTTGGCAAGATTATAACGATTGATCTGGGCGATACCGAGTGAAAAGTTGTAGCCCTTGCTCTCCAGCATATTCGCCGTGGCCACCGCTTCTTCCAGCGTCTTGGGCTGACGCTCGAGCCGCCCGCCGACAACGCCGATGGCGAACGGATTGTCACCGGACTCGACGTTGACAATATGGCGCATCACGTATTCCGGGATGGCGAGGTTGGGACAGGATAATTGCTGGTCTACAAACATGTCTTGATATCTTCTTTTCCGTTCCCGTCAATTGCAGACCGCCAAAGCAGCCCGCCCTTGCGGGGTGCCGGCGGGCAGATGCCTCATCGGATTGAAGTCGATCCCGGTGATGTAACGCCGGCCGGCATGGGCTTTGATGTGAACGACGATGTCAATGGTCATGGTGAGCAGATGCTTGATGGTTTCGAACTCAAGCCCCGAGCCTTCGCTCGATGCCTTCACCATGAGCGCCAGCTGATCCCAGGTTTGCTCGGTGGTGCCTGCGTGGCAGCTCGTGATGGAGCCGGGGTGGCCCGAGGCGCAGTTTCGGATGAAGTAGAAGGATTCGTCGCCGCGCAATTCGGCCAGGATGATCCGGTCGGGCTTCATGCGCAGGCAGGCTTCCATGCAATTCTTGGCGGTGATATTGGCCGTACCCTGATTTCCCTTGGAGTAAAGCAGGTGCACGGCGTTGGGCTGGCTGATGAAGAGTTCGCGTGCGTCTTCAATGGTAACCAGGCGCTCGTCCGCCGGAATGTGATTCACCAGCGATTTCATGAACGTGGTTTTGCCGCTACCGGTCGCGCCTGCGACGACGATATTCTTCCTGTGCAGGACCGCCTGCTTGAAGAAGTCAGCATAGCGGCGCGCAGCACGCAATTCCAGCAGTTCCCGATCCTGTGCGCTGATGCCGGGCGCACTCTCGAGAATTTCGTTGAAGAACCCGTCCTCCTGGTATTCGGAAAGCGTGCGCGTTTTCCTGGACGGCAGGCGGATGGTGATCGATATCTGGTTGGCCTCGACCGCCGGCGGGATGACGAACTGGGCACGTTGGCCGGTCGGAAAGGTGAGCGAGACAACCGGATTGATATCGGTGATGCGCTGCCCTGTCTTGCTCTCGTTAACGACCGTCGTGCAGAACTGCAAGGCGCGCGCAAAGGTGAGCTCCGGCGCCTCGACACGCTGCCAGCCGGCACGGGTTTCGAGGTAGATTTCGCCCGGACGGTTAATGCAGATCTCGGTGACCTCGGGCGAATGCATGAAATCCCGGATACCCAGCACCTGGTACTGGTAATCCAGAAAGTCGTCGGAGACGGCGGCAAGCAATTCGTCGGACATAGTCAACAATTCAGTCTATCAATTCGGTACGACGGCGCTAAAGTCGATATCTTTGGCAACATAGATGGTCACGACCGTGCCCTGGTTGATCGAGACGGTAGCCGGACGATTAGCCGAGCTTCTTACCGCCTGGTCGGCCAGGTTTTGCAAGGTCTGGGCCGTTTCACTCTGGTAAGGCGTCTCGAGGGCTACGCCGCCTGTGGTGACGGTGGTCGTGGTCGGGCCATGCACCGCCGCTTCATACTTGAAGGCATCGGAAAACATGCTGATCAAGAGCGCCGAGGAAATCCGCTCCGGCCAATGCTCGTCCCGGTACCCCGGATGGCCCGCGCCGCCCAGGTTATCGACGCCGGGGCTGGCCATCGACACATCGAAGCCGTTGGGTGTGATCACGCGATCCCATATGACGGCGACGCGCGAACCGTTGGGCTCGTTTTCGTATTTCCCGAGCGCCTTGGAGCCTTTGGGCAGCAGCAGACGCTTGCCGTTAACAGAATAGACCGGCTCGGTCACTACGCAGGAAGTGAAACCCGGAATATCGGTAATGATATGGGTTTCCAGCACGCACCGAATGTAGGTGCCGCGCACCATGAGCACGTTCGGATGCACCAACGGCTGCACTTTTGAAACAGACGCCAAAGGTTTTGCACGGTAGGCACTGTTTTGCGGTTCGGCTTCCTGCGCACCGGGCGCGGCGCCTGGCGCACCCGGCATGCCGGGCATACCCCGGAAAGGTGAAAATGCGGGCGACGCCGCCCCTGCCGCGGCGTCGCGGGCCTCGTCGGGAGCAGCCGCGACAGACGCGGAGTTTTCCGCCATGCGGCGTTCCATGAGAGTGGGAATATGGGGCGGCACCGCGGGCGATGACGATTTCGACTTCGTCAGTTGCGGCAAAACAGGAATCGGTTTGGCCGGCAGATGTTCCAAGTGCGGCAAGGGCGGCTTCACCGCTGGCGGTACCGGTTGGGTCGAGGGCAACGTCGGCACCGGCGGGATCTTGACCACATCGCCGCTGTGCGGTGCTTCCTTCTTGCCGGAATGCAGCAAATTGCCAACCACCGCAATGGCGGCCACGCTCATCAGGCCCACCAGGCTCAACAGGAGCACGATGGCACGACGATTCATGCGCTGCATTTCGTTGAATTTCAATTCCGGCGCATTTGCATCGAGATTGGGCGCAGCCGAGCGCCCTCCTTCGAACTGCGCCGCGTAGGAGTTCGACTGCGCCGCAGCGGACGAGTCATGGCTGTGTTCAGGATTCCGTTGGTCGTTATTTTCCACGGTGTCGCCAGATTGTGAGGGTGGATTTTGGTTCACGGAGGGGTAACCCTTCTAAGGCCCACGACATTATCGCCATGACGGATGACCAGGTAAGGATAGGTTCCGTGGATAATGATGGTCTTTGCCTCAACAGTAGTGTTAACTACCGAGTCCTCATCCCGTTCTTTCTGACGCATATAAACAGTCGGGAAATCGCCAGTTGGGAACTTGCTGAGGTCGGGTAGCCGGATGTAGGTAAAGCGGCCGTCGTCATGGACGTCAACCGGAATCAGCCACGGCACGACGGACTTGCCGACGGCATAGTCGTAGTTGAAGTTGTAGCGCCGGTCCTTGAGCAAGGCCGTGTTGAGTTCCGGAGCCTCGGCGACGGTCTTGGCTTCGTTGGAGAAACTGGTGTCGCTCGGGTAGGTGAACTTGATTTTGTACTGCACGCCTGAATTGCGGGCCTGATCCAGGCTGTGCCAGTTGGTAGCCACGACCTTCAACTCAAAAATATAGGCATGCGTCGCCGTGCGGATCAACAGATTGGTGTCCACATCGACATTTTTTGGCTTCAAATAGAAAACATTCTCGCGGCGGCTCAAATCCCAGCCCGAACTGAAGCCGGTGCTGTAGTCGAGAATTTTTTCCTCGGGGCTCAGTTCAATCTGCGTGGTGATGCCGAGCCCTGCATGCACCTGGTAGATGTGATCCGGCTCATAGTTGTACTCCTGGATGGCTTGCGCAAAAGCAGAAGGCGCGGCGCAATTGATCGCCACGCATGCGGCGGCCGCAGCAAGCGCCGACCGGGTTCTCGATACTGTTCTCATCGGCGATTGCCTCCTGCAGCGGCGCCCGAGGGCGCAACCGGGGTGGCGGGCACCGCGGCGCCTCCCCCAGGAATGGGTGATTGAGGGATTGAAGCAGGCAGTTGGCCGGGCTGGGGAGCAAGCGGCCCGTCAGCGTTCATGGCCGCTGGCGGCTGCGTGGCATCGGGCATGGCCGATCCGGCCTCATCTTGCGCCTTGGAGCTGGAAGGCAGCGGCGAGGCATAGTCATTATCCACGTGGTACTCGGTCACCTGGAAACCGAGCGGATTTTCGACCCGCTGCTGCTCGGTCATTTGAAGGTTCGGATCGTAGGTGAATGTCAGCGTGGCGATCTTGTTGTCCAATACCGTGCTGACGCCGGTCTGCTTGTCGTAGACGCTGCGCTCAAAACGCACGGTTGCCCCGCCCTTTGACGATTGCGCATTGCTGCTGTCGGTCAGGGTCGTACTCAGGATGCGGACCCGGAGAGCCTTGGTCTTGCCATAAAGCACGTAGGGATTGTCTGAATCTTTCGACGCATACATTCTGGTGTAGGCGCCCCCCACCCCTTTGCTCGACATGGTCAGCACCGTGATCCAATCGTGCGCATTGATGAAAGAAATGTCGTAGGACTCGCGGGCCAGAATGAAGTGGGTGACGTTGCTGCGATTGATCGCCTCGCTCGAGGTGATGCGCTTTAACGCCACATCATCGGTCAAACGGGCGACCGTGCTGGTGCCGGTATAGGCATCGGCCATCACCAGATACGGCACCTTCTCCTTGAGCGGCAATACGTAGAAGTAGCCGCCCAGCAGCACCAGCGACACCAGCACGGCACCGCCTGCCACCGTCCAGGCGCGCCGCTCGCTGCGACGAGCCATGTCGGCAATCGTCAGCTCGAAGTCGACCGACCGGGCAACCGCCTCATCAATTTTCGGACTGGAAGTCGTCTTTTTTAACATTGCTTACGAACCTTGGGTAGATTTCGGCTCAGCGTCCGCTCGTTGCACGAGGATGCGCTTGTCGTCGACGGTGACGACGAGCTTTTGCGATGCATAGATATTGCTCAGGTCCTTCGCCGCGACCTGAATGTCGGGGGTGCGGATATCGGCCACCGGCAGGATCAGCGTAAAGTCGGAACCGAGTTGATAGTCCAACTCCAGGCCGCTATCGGTGGCCCAGCGCTTGAGCAAGGTGCGAAGCGTCAAATCCGTAGGGGATGCATAGAACAGATAAACCGGCGCAATGGGTATCTCGGTGGTTACCGATTGAAATCGATTGACCGGCACCCAAGTATCGCCAAAGTCTTTCGGCGCCGGCGCCCCGCACCCGGCAAGCCCAAGCACGGCAGACAAAGTCACACCCATCACAAGACGGTTTTGAAAAAAAACCGACATAAAAATTCCTTAAATTGAAAATGAATTAATTCCGCGTGCCGAACAAACCATCCCGCTTTTAAACCAAATGTCTACTTGGCGTGAGCCAAAGAGGCGCGCGCGGCTTGCATTTGTTCGTATGGATTGCCGATCTATTCCTGTTATCAAATTTGATTGCTTTAAATTATTTACCAATCTGCAACATCGTGACAGAATTGTCTCACGCAGTCAAGATCACGCAAGCGATACGTGAATATTACCAAGCGCATTCCGAACAGTTGACTTTTTGGGAAACATTCCTCATTCTGGCGTGTATTTTCGGCGCATGCTCGAAGGTGGCACATCAAGGTTAGCCTCTGTTTTCCCCTATGGTAGCGGCATCTTCGCGACCTCGTGGCTCGCTTCGCCGGAGTGCGGAGGCGCAACTTGCGTGCGAGCCGGAATTCGAGGACTCACCCCTTGAAATTCCCCCTAAGAAACCTTGACACCCCCGCACTCAATTGTTAAATGAAAAAATCTGCAAACGGCTTCATAGAGAGCTGTCATTGGTGCCGCGAGCTTCATTAAGACCACAAAATGTTGTCAAATAGCACAAAAAAGAAAACGGCGATTGACAGAAAATATTGTCCCGGTTATAACGCATGGCGTCGCCGCGGCCTCAAAAAGATACCAAAAGTATCAAAATTTTGTTGATTGATCGGGTGTGTACGTCGTTGCATTTAACGATATATATTTTTCAAATATCGAGAAATGCCAGTCGTGAAGAGGCGGCTTTTCAAGGGACAAGGTACCCGGCAAACTCCTCTCCGGCGTTGGGCTTGGGGATTCCGTAAAGGACGGATGAAGAAGGTTTTTTCAACACTAGCGCCAACGAGGGCTGAATGTACTATCTTTCCAGAATTGCGGTTTTTGCATTGATTTTGTCTGCTGGTGCTTGTTCTGTTCACGCACAAACACCTTCCACGCCTAGCCATCAAGGAGCATCAATGTCGTATGAAAATTCACCTTGGGCCAAAAACCCTCTGCCGCAGGAATTCAGTTTTGCCAGCCGGGACTGGTTCAAGGATGACGTGGACGATTCTGTTAATAGCACCGTTACAGTAAAAAAATTGGAATCGAATATTTACTCGATAACTTTCGATATCCACTCAAAAAATCTGAGCGACAAAACCTATGACGTCCAAGGTATGCATTTTTTCTCCTACCTTGTCATAGGTCGCCTCGTTCATCAATTGGGATACAGCAAATTCGTTCTCGGCCTGAAAAAAACTGAAGAAGACAAAGGCCTAAGTAAAAAACAGGTGATTTTTGTTGGAATGACCGGAGCGGCGGAAAAAGAGGAC
Organism: Burkholderiaceae bacterium; assembly: GCA_036384915.1. Taxonomy (GTDB): domain Bacteria; phylum Pseudomonadota; class Gammaproteobacteria; order Burkholderiales; family Burkholderiaceae_D; genus PKWO01. The sequence goes on along the minus strand of DASVLJ010000044.1, from coordinate 42,552 downwards.
AAAGAGAGGATTTCCGCCTATAAAAGCGTGAATTTCGAAAGCGGTTTTGTTGATTTGCCCGCGGCCTCCGAGCTGCTTGGCAGTCCTGCAGTTAAACCAGAATATCTTTGGTAAATGTATTGGACAAAAAATGACAGACTATGCGACAGACTATAGCACCGACTATAGTACGGATCACCTTAGGTCTCGGTTGGCGCTCCAGGCCTATGAGGACAAGCCCCAAAACGTCGGCGACTGGCATGTTGTTGATCAAATACATGACGCAAAAACCAATTTCCAGGCTTACGCTTATGAGAACGAAAAAACGCATGAAGTAACCATTGCATACCGCGGATCGACCATGTCGGACCACGGCCACGATTGGACGCATGCCGACGTTGCCATTGCGGGCCTTAAGAAATGGGATCCGGCCTTCGACAAGGCATTGGAATTCACCGGCAAAGTCATTAAAGACCATCCCGGACAAACCGTCTCGGTGACGGGCCATTCGCTTGGCGGCTCCGAGGCCCAGCTTTGTGCGCAGATGTATGGATTGAGCGGTACGACTTTTGATCCCGGCGCAGTCGAACGATTGACGCACGAAAAAGAATTCAAGCAATTTGCCGGCGAACATGGATTGCCGGAGCATGGCAAGGGCGTGCCGGACAGCTTTAATAATTACACGGTCAATGGCAGCATCGTTTCGCACGGCTCCAATCTGATCAGCGATTTCGTCGGCAAGACGACCCCGATCAGCGGCGTCGCGGACCGCACCAAGGATCAGCAGGTCCACCCTCATTGGTATGATCCGGCGATCGTCAAGATCGTCAAGGAAGCGGACGACCTGGCTGCCCGTCATGACATGCATCGGATTGAGCGGATGTTCAATGACGCGGAGCGCACGCACAAGCTGGATCAACTTGGCGCCATTACGCCTGCGCCATCCGATAACGCACCGCAGTATGCGCGAAACAGCCGCGACAACGCCAGCGCGCTTACCGTGGAAACCGCATCCGCCCTCCCCGTCGATGCCGGCCGCAAGGAAACGACCGACCATATGCTCGCCGCGCTGTTGTCGGACGATTCCGCTGTGATGCATGCCGGAATAAACGCCGGCCTCAACACCAGCGCTTCGCAACAGAACCTCCAGCAAGCCGCCCAGCTCGCCCAAGCCGGGCAGACAAGACAAACGCAAATCCAGCCTGCTCCTGCGCAAGCGCAAGGCCCGGCTATGAAGATGAGCTGAAAATGACCGTAGAACAGAAAATCGATGAGCTGCGCGAGACAATTGTCTTGCTCGTTAGCGCGGTTGAAAAGCGCACCAAAGCCGCCGACATGGCCAACGAGCGGGCGGTACAGAACATTAGCCAGGTGTCGAAGGATGCCGCCAACTCCGCGATCGAGATTACGGAAAGCGCGATGGACAAATTCAAGTCCGTCGCTGCCGGAGTCGTCACAGACGGACTGAACGAGCCGATGAAGGACTATGAGAAGTCTCTGCAATCCAGGTTCGAGCAACTGCAGAAGGTGGTCAACAAACTGGAAATGCAGTGCGCCCAGATGCGCTCGGCGAACATGGCCAATGCCTGGAAAGCCTTTGTTGCCAGCACGGTTGCCTCATTGGCGATCATTGGCGTCGCAGTTTACGTGAGCATGAAAACCCACGAGGATATGCAACGTTCCGAATGGATAGGAAGCATCAATGCCGCCGTTGCCAACGGCAAACTCGTAACCTGCCCTGACGGCGGAATTTGCGCAATGATAAAGGACAAGCCCGTTCACCTCGACAGGTAGAGCCCTCGCATCATGCCGCCCCGGACGCCCTTCCCACTAACCCAAACGATATTCCATCTTAGCGACAATGGCTTTTGATACCCCGCCCCAGCATTCTGCAGCCCATGAGCAAGGCGTAAGACCCGCGTCGGGCCGCATGTCCTTTGCGGAGGCCCACAAGCTGCGCGACACCCCTGAGTCCACCTCGCCCGGCTCCCTGAACACTGTCGGCCTCCCCCGAAAGCCCGACCTGGGCCAAAACATCATGTTAAAGCGTGATCTCGAATTGGCCCGCAAGCAGGATATAGAGCGATTCGGCAACGCCCCCTTGCGCCAGAGAGCGCATAAGGTGTCAACGGATCATAAGCAGACGCAAGCCCCGCAGCCTATCCCACTCGCGCCGGCGCGTATCAGCGCCGTGCAGCCTGTCCAGGCCAACCAGCCGCTGCCTCCCGTTCAACCGGTGCCGCCGGCCCACCCTGCACGCCCCGTGCAGTCTGTGCAGTCTGTGCCGTCCATTCAGCCAGTGCCGTCGGTTCAGCCAATACCGTCTGCTCAGCCGGTACAACTCGTGCAGCCGCAACAGCTTGTGCAGCCCGCTCAGCCTGTACCGCCGCAGCAACCGGCGGCCAACATCGCGCCGGCAACCACGTACAGTGCCGGTAATGCTCAGCATGACCCGCACGCCGCCGAAATCGAGGCCCTGAAAGCCAAGCTGGCGCGGCTCAAGGAAATGGCTGCGCTGAAAGAGCAGATCAAACAGTTCGAGGCTCAACAGGCCTCGCAGCCTGTACAACCGGCACAACCTGCGCAACCGGCACAACCTGCGCAACCGGCACAACCTGCCTCCCAATCCGGCGAGTTGGCGCACCAACCGCAGGTGCAGGCCCTCCTCCAGGCCGATCGCCAGGCGGGAAATACCGCGCCGCACGATCCTCGCGACCCGTCCAATCCCGACCATCAGGATTTTCGTGCCGTCCACAGCTACCTGACGACAACGGGGCAATGGCGTGAACCGCAAACCACCAACATTGCCGCGAACCTGCTGGTCCAACTGAGGGAACAGCAATTCGGCACGCGCGTCGACGTGGTCGGGTTGGAAACGGATCCCACCGGCAAAGCCAAAGCCGTTGCCGGATACGCGCCCTGGGGAGAAAGGCATGGCTGCTTGAGCATAGGCGTCAACGACCCGATGCAGGCAGCCGGCATACCCGCAGCACAAAGCTTCGAAAGGCTGGCCCAGATCCACGCGCAGCGGCAAGGCGGGGCGCCACAACAAACGCAGCAACGCGCTGTATAAATAATTAATGAGATTTCATGAAAATGGTCAAGTGGATCGTTGCCGTATTTTGTCTTGCCCTCGCTCTCGCGGCAGGGCTCTTTCTATCGGATTGGCTGGTTCTGGTGATGTTGAAGGTCGGCACCCAATCACTCGAATGGCGGACGTATTGGGATTATTTGCAGGTATTGAACCTGCCCGACTACCGGCCGTTCGCGGCACGGATCCATTGGGCCGGCTATATCGGTTTCGGCGTCCCCCTGCTGCTTTGGCTCGGTTTGGTGGCGCTGCTGGCAAGAGGCAAGGCGCCTTCCATTCACGGCGATGCCCGATTTGCCGGCAAGGGAGAACTGAGCAAGCACGGCATGTTCAAAGCTTCAGCGAACGGCATCCTGGTCGGCAAGTTCAAGAATGAACTGGTGCGTCTCTCGGGACAGCAATTCGTCATTCTTGCCGCCCCCACGCGCTCGGGCAAGGGCGTGGGCATCGTCATTCCCAACTTGCTGGAGTATGGGGAATCGATGGTGGTGCTCGACATCAAGCAAGAGAATTACGAAATCACCAGCGGCTGGCGCGCATCCCAGGGCCAGGAGATTTATCTTTTCAACCCCTTTGCGGAAGACAGGCGCTCGCATCGCTGGAATCCGCTGAGCTACGTCTCAAGCGACCCGTCGTTCCGGGTGTCCGACTTGATGAGCATCGCCGCCATGCTATACCCAGACGGTTCAGACGACCAGAAGTTCTGGGTCAGCCAATCGCGCAACGCGTTTTTGGCGTTTTCGCTGTATTTGTTCGAGAAGTGGGAACACGACGAAAAGCAGATGGTGGCAGAGAAGTACCGTTTGCAGCGCACGCTGGGGCAAATCTACAAATTGTCCTCCGGCGACGGCACCGACCTGCGCAAGTTTTATCAGAAGCTGGCAAACGAACCCTTTTTGAGCGGCAACGCGAAAGGAGCATTCGCCAACCTGCTGTCGCAAGCGGAGGAAACGTTCGCCTCGATTATGGGCACGCTGAAAGAGCCGCTCAACGCCTGGATCAACCCCGTGCTGGACGCTGCCACGAGTGCTGACGATTTTCTTCTTACCGACGTGCGCAAGAAGAAAATGACAATCTATATCGGCATCCTGCCCAACAAGCTCGCCGAGAGCCGTCTGATCGTCAACCTGTTCTTCAGCCAGCTCATCAACGTCAACACGAAGGAACTGCCGCAGAACAACAAGGAGCTCAAACACCAGTGCCTGATGCTGATGGACGAATTCACCAGCATCGGCAAGGTGAACATCCTTGCCAGCTCCGTGAGCTACATGGCCGGCTACAACATGCGGCTGCTGCCGATCATCCAGAGCATGGCCCAGCTCGATGCCACCTACGGCAAGGAAGTGGCACGCACCCTGATCACCAATCACGCCTTGCAGATACTCTATGCGCCGCGCGAGCAGCAAGACGCCAACGATTACTCCGAAATGCTGGGCTACACCACGGTGCGCAAGGAAAACGTGACCAGGGGCCGCGAGACCAGCCGCAGCGAATCGGAAGAGCGCCGCGCCCTGATGCTGCCGCAAGAACTCAAAGCCATGGGGCAAGAAACGGAAATCTTCCTCTACGAGGGCATTCCGCATCCTGTGAAATGCGAGAAAATCCGCTATTACCAGGACAAATATTTCGTCAAGCGCCTCAAAGACAAGGTGCCCATCCCCATGCTGTCGATTTGAAGCGACCATCGGAACGAATGACGGCATTCCGGATCAAAACGGCGCCGCTCCCGGCGACAGACTCGATTCCATGCACCGGCGCCGGCAAGGCGCCGGCAAGCTTGTAAGGGCACCCTGGTATCAACATGAACAAAGACGAAAAAACGTGCCCGGTGTGCGCGGAAACGATCAAGGCTGCTGCCATCAAGTGCCGGTTTTGCGGCACGGACCTGAAGGCGTTTGCCGCCGCCCAGGATTCCGAAGTCGAAAAGACGATTTTTACAGGGAACCCGGCGTCTGTTTACAGCGCCTGGCAAGCTTTCGCCGTGTTTTTTACATTGGGCCTTGCCTATTTTTATTACAAGTTCAAGAGCCTGTCCGTACGATACGAAATCACGACGCAAAGAATCAAAATCGAGCGCGGATATCTGTTCAAGGCCAAAGAGAATATCGAGCTGTTCACGATTGAGAACTTCGTGATCAGTTCGTCCTGGGGCATGCGCTTTTTTGGATATTCCATACTGCAGCTCGGTTCGTCCAGTACCGGAGAACAAGTCATGTGCATTTATGGGCTGAAGAATCTGGAATGGCTTGCCGACAAACTCCGTGAATATGCATTCAAGGAGCGGGCACGGCGCAGGATCACATCGTTCATTCGTCCGTAGCGCCTGTCATGAGCGCCTGCGGGCAGCGCGCGGCCGGATGACCGCCCGCCCGAAGGGCGGCATCTGAAAAGAACACCGCGCGTTGCAGCAAGGAACGCAGTTTCGTTCTACTTCGTTCGCCATGGTCGACCGAGGGCGGGGCTTGCACCGGCAGGAAGCCTCCATGCCGGACGCACCGCACAAAAAAGCCGGCACTGCTGCCGGCTTTTCGTGGAGGCACAAGGCTTCAGCTATAGCTGCGCAGGCGCAAGGAGAATTCACGCAAGGCCTGGATGCCGGATGCTTCGGCACGGGCGCACCAGTCTTGCAATTGCTTTAACAACTGCTCGCGGCTGGCGTGCGAGCGTTCCCAGATGGCGCTCAATTCCTTTTGCATCTCGTGCATGGTTTCAAGTGCCTTGCTGTGCGAGAACAGCACCTTCAATTGCTGCTCGTTGGCACCGTCAAGCTTGGCCGGTCCACGCTGCATCAGCTTCTTGGAAGACTTGAGGAAGCCCGCTTCGAAGGTGGTCTTGGCTTTCATGAGTTCCACTTCATGGGCCCAGGTCCGCTTGAGCGACTTGGCATACTTGGCCATCACATCATAGCGGTTGGCGATGACCGATTGCAGGGTTTCCAGGTCGGCCACCATCTTCTGGCGGTCGAACTTCGGTGCCGGGGCGACTTTCTTGACCTTGGCCAGCTTGAAGGTTTCAAGGATGCGGATGTACATCCAGCCGATATCGAACTCGAACCACTTGGACGAGAGCCTGGCCGAGGTGCCGAAGGTGTGGTGGTTGTTGTGCAGCTCTTCGCCGCCGATCAGGATACCCCAGGGGAAAATGTTGGTCGCGGCGTCGGCGCATTCGTAGTTGCGATAGCCCCAGTAGTGGCCGATACCGTTGATGACCCCGGCAGCCAGCACGGGAATCCACAGCATTTGCACGGCCCAGACGGTGGCGCCGATGCCGCCGAACATCAGGATGTCGGCCACCAGCACGGCGCCCACGCCCTGCCAGCCGAACCTGGAGTAGACGTTATGCTCGACCCAGTCGTCCGGTGTGCCGTGGCCGTACTTCTCCATGGTTTCCTTGTTTTTGGATTCTGCGCGGTACAGCTCGGTGCCGCGCCAGAACACGGTCTCGATGCCCTTGGTGACGGGGCTGTGCGGATCGTCTTCGGTTTCGCACTTGGCGTGGTGCTTGCGGTGGATGGCGGCCCATTCCTTGGTCACCATGCCGGTGTTGAGCCAGAGCCAGAAGCGGAAGAAGTGGCTGACGACGGGGTGCAGATCGAGCGCGCGGTGCGCCTGATGGCGATGCAGGTAGATCGTGACGCCGGCGATGGTGATATGCGTCGTGACGAGGGTGTAGAGCACCATTTGCCACCAGGTGGCCTCGGTCAGGCCATGGGCCAACAGGTTGACGACGGTATCGAATGCGGTTTGCAACATCTTCTAAAAACTCCAGAGTGAGCATGGTGCCAGGCACCGGGTACAAGCAGGCAACCGCCTCTCTTCTGCGCTACCGGGAAAGACGTTGCATACGGTTGGGCGCACATGCATAGCACAATTTCATGATACACAAATGAACCGCATAAAATTGTACGCTGAAATGCCCCGATTTAGCCGTTTTGTTTCGCCGAATTTACGTTCATATTCACGGCTTTTGACAATTCTTCAGCGTTCATCAGCCGGATATCGCGCTGCGGCGATGGCAATTCGACATGATTCTCTTGCAGAACGCGCCAGATCGCGCGATTGACGTCGGACGTGACCCCGGACCGGCCGTTTTGCGGATCGCTGATCCAGAAGCCCAACTCGAGATCGAAGCCATTGACGCCGAATCTGGAAAACACTACTTGCGGCGCCGGCAATTGCAGCACGCGCGGCACCGCGGCGGCGGCCTCCTCCATCTTTTTCATGACGGTTTCGAGATCGGTGCCGTAGCCGACCGTGACCGTCGTTGCCAGCCGCAGCGTGGAATCGGAAAGCGAGAGGTTCTGGATCGGGCCCGAGATCAGCACGTCGTTCGGCACCACCGTCTCCACACCGTCCAGGCCTTGCAGCACGGTGTAGCGTGTGTTGATGTGGGTGACGATGCCGTAGTACTTGTCGAAGGACACGATGTCGCCGATCGAGAGGCTGCGCTCGAGCAGGACCACGAAGCCGGAGACATAGCTGCTGGCGATCTTCTGCAAGCCGAAGCCCAGGCCCACGCCGAGCGCGCCGCCGAAGACGGAGAGCACCGTGAGATCGATACCCACCAGCGAAAGGCTGACCAGCACCGCGATCAAGACCAAGGCCGAGCGCACCGTGCGCGCCAGCACCACGCGCAGCGAGGAATGCATGGTGTCGAGCTTGAGCAGGCGTTCCTCGATGATCGCGCCGACCCACAGGGCCGCCACCAGCGTCACCGCGACCGAGGCAGTGGCCTGCATGATCGCCAGAAGCGAAATCCGGTGCGCGCCGAGCGGCAATTCGTTTTCGGTCAGGAAATCGAGAATATCGGGCCACCAGCCTGCGATGTAGAGCGCCACGCTGACCCAGACCGCGATCGACACGACCTTCTCGACCAGCAGGAGCGAGGTGGCGTCGCTGCCCTGCTTGGCGACGATGCGGCGGATGACGTAGAACGCGGCGCGCATGATCACGAACGAGGCGATCAGCGGCGTGAACAGCTGGATCACGTGGACGTGGTGATACCTGGCCAGCCAGGGGCGCGCCAATTCGATCAGGAACAAGCCGAGCATCGGCGAGAGCACCCGCGAGAAACTGCCCGCGCCGAGCTTGATCATGCTCTTGGCATCATCGCTCTGCTGCTGCCTCGCTTGCTGACTGAGCAGAGCCGCGCGCAACAGGCGCGCGATGGCCGAACCGGCGGCCAGGCAGGCCAACAGTGTCAGGACTTGCCACAGCAGGCCGGGGTCGCTCGCATCGTTGACGTCGGCCCAGAAGTCGGCCAGCAGGCTGGTGATGGCGCCAGGCTTCACGGCTTACGCTCCAGCACGGCGGCAAAGAAGCCGTCGGTCTGATGGCGGTGCGGGAACAGCTTCAAATAGTCCTGCATCTCGAGCGCGATCTTTTGCTCGGCCAGCACCTGCGCCATCGGGACCAGGGCGAAGCCTGCATGCGCGGCGAGAAACTGCGCCACGATGGCTTCGTTTTCTTCGTCGAGCAGGCTGCAGGTGGCGTAGACCAGGCGGCCGCCCGGTTTGACCAGGCGCGCCGCGCCGGTGAGGATGGAAATCTGCTTGGCGTTCAATTCAGCCAGGCCTTGCGGACTCTGGCGCCATTTCACGTCCGGGTTGCGCCGCAGCGTGCCTAGGCCCGAGCAAGGCGCATCCACCAGCACGCGGTCTATCTTGCCGGCCAGGCGCTTGACCTTGGCATCGTTCTCGTGCGCGATCACCACGGGGTGCACGTTGGACAGGCCGCTACGCGCCAGGCGCGGCTTGAGCTTGGCCAGGCGTTTTTCCGCCACGTCGAAAGCGTACAGGCGGCCGGTGTTTTTCATGATGGCGCCCAGGGCCAGCGTCTTGCCGCCGGCGCCGGCGCAAAAATCGACGATCATCTCGCCGCGCTTGGCGCCGACGATCTGCGCCAGCAACTGGCTGCCCTCGTCCTGCACCTCGATCGCGCCTTCCTTGAACAGGGGCAGGTTTTGCAGGGCTGGCTTTTTCGCCAGGCGGACGCCGGTGGCGGCATAGGGCGTGGCCACGCACTGGATCGGCGCAGCCGCCAGTTCTGTCATCACGGCTTCGCGGTTCGATTTCATGACGTTGACGCGCAAGTCGAGCGGGGCCGGCTGGTTCAGGGCGGCGGCCAGTTCCAGCGCTTCGGCTTCGCCGTAACGCTCAAGCAGCTTGTCGTACAGCCAGGGCGGCAGGTTGGCGCGCATCGCGGCGGGCAACCCGCTGCGGTCGAATTGCATCACGCGCGCGAGCCAGGCATGCTCCTCTTCCGATATACCGCCTAGCGCTTCCACGCCGATGGCGTCGGCCAGCCCGAGCAAAGCCAGGCGGCGCATGGCCGAGCCCACGCCCGATTCGGCGAAATTGCCGTACACGGTCTTGTTGCGCAACAGGCCGTAGACTGCTTCGGCGACCACGCCGCGTTCGCGAGAGCCTAGCTTGGGGTGTTCGCGGAAGTAGCGCGACAAGGTGCCGTCGGCCGGGCCGGTGAAGCGCAAGACTTCGCGCAACACGTCCTCGGTGTGGCTGATGACCATGGGGGGCAAACGCATTGGAATTCCTTATTCTTACTGATCTTGCTTAATTTTGCGCCCGCGCCTGCGCCATCGAGATCTTTCCCTCGATGAATTCGCGCACGGCACGCGGGTAAATCACGTGCTCCTGCCGCAGCACGCGCGCCGCCAGCGTGTCTTCGGTATCGCCCTCTTCCACCGCGACTTCGGCCTGGCACACGATGGGGCCATGATCGAGGTCGGCGGTGACGAAGTGCACCGTGGCGCCGTGCGCCTTCGCACCGGCTTCCAACGCCTGGCGGTGCGTATGCAAGCCCGGGAAGGCCGGCAACAGCGAAGGATGGATGTTCAACATGCGCCCGGCATAGTGTTCGACGAAGCCCGCGGTCAGAATGCGCAAGAATCCGGCCAGCACGACCAGATCGGGAGCGAAACGGTCGATCACGTCCCGCAAAGCGGCATCGAAGGCTTCACGCGTGGGATAGTCGCGGTTGGCGACGACGGCGGTGGCAATGCCATGGGATTCGGCGAAGCGCAATCCTTCGGCATCGGCACGGTTGCTGATGACGGCTGCCACCCGCGCCGGCCAATTTTCAGCCTGCGCCGCCTTCACGATCGCTTCCATGTTGCTGCCGCGACCGGAAATCAGGATGACAATGTTTTTCATGGGGCGCATTGTACCGCACCGGGCGTGCTGCCCGGCCCCACGGGCGGCGAGAATGTCTTATTGGAAAGAGTAAAAGACGCGGAACGCGACCTTTTTCTCGGCCCAGAAATCGGCCGCGTCGCGAAACACGTCGAGCAGGGTTTCGCGTGCTTCCCGGTCGAATTGCGGCGTATTGGGCAATTGCTCCAGCACGATGATGAAGCCCGGTTGCGGCCCGGCCTTCCAAGTCAGCTCGGTCAGGCATTCGCGCAGGGCTTCGAAGTTCTTGCCGAAGGCGCGCTGGAAGTGAAAGGCGCGCCCAATCGCGGCCAGCACCTGGGTCTTGGTTTCGGCCTCGCCCAGATAGGCATACAGGAAATGCTGGCCGGACGCCGCCGCCTCGGCCTGCAGATCGAGCACGCGGTAGGCGCGGATCGATTGCACCAGGTTGGGCGGCACATTGGCGAGCGGGTTCATATCCGGTTGCGGCGTCATCAAGACTTGGGGGGATTCGATGCGCATGGATCAGTCCGCCCTGTGCGGCGCAACCGCGGCCCTGCCTTCGCCGTGTTTGAGAAATGTCGTCATACCTGCCGTTTCTTTAACCAAGCCAACTAGTCCAATAGGTTAGCTCGTTGCAGAAAGTGAATCAACCGGTATGAAGGCCAGTCTGGCGAATATGTGACATATTGTTTTGATAATTTATTGCAAAAAAACAATGTTGACGATGACTACACCGCCAAATCAAAGAATTTGAGCACTTCCGCCTTGTGATTTTTGGCGTCCTTTTTCCCCAGGGCAATTAATTCACCCGTGTAAGTCGCCTCGAACAGCAGGTAGGAGGCCAGGGCCGAACCGCGCGCCTCGGTGGCACCGATGCCGCCCAGCATCACGCGTACCGGAGCCGGCAGGCTGCCGACGTGGCGGGCGGCGATATCGTCGAGCCGCTCGGATGGGGCGATGGTCAGCATTTCGATAGGGCGCAGCTGGGTATTGGCGCGCTGCTCCGGCGTCAGGACCGAGAGCGTAGCGTTGATGCGCGTCAAGCGCTCGATATCGACCGCGAGACTGTCCAAAAAGATGCTCGACATGGCGTGGCCCGCGATCTGCGCCAAGCTTGGGTAATGCGCCTGCTCCTTGACCTGGATCGGCGGTTCGGACAGGCGGCCGGCACCGATCACCAGCACCTTGTCCGCGCCGAGATGGATGGCCGGCGAAATCGGCGCCAACTGGCGCATCGAGCCGTCGCCGAAGTATTCGCGCCGGCCGTTGCAGTACAGCGGGACCGCCGGAAAAATCAAGGGAATCGCCGCGGAAGCGATCAAATGGTCGACCGTGATCTGCGACTTCATCGCCACGCGCTGCGAGCGCACCCAGGGCACGACTTCGGCCTCGGTCTGATAAAACGTGATGTGCTGCCCCGCCGTATAGGAAGACGCCGTGACCGCCAGCGCATGCAGTGAGCCATCGATCAACGCCGCATCGAGGCGCGGAAAATTCAACAGCCGGTTCAGCAAGGTGACTAGCGGCGTGTTGTCGAGCAGCGAATTGGGCGGGTTGGAATGCCACTTGCGCAACAGCCAGCCGAAGGACATCAGCGTGAGCCAGCGCGCGCCGGAACGCATCACGCCAAGCGAGTCGGCGCGGTACACCTGTTCCACCTCGAAGTGTTCCCAGATGCGCAAGAGCTGGTCCAGTCCGACGCCGAAATCGTCGGCATGGCACGCCAGCGCCGTGGCATTGATGCCGCCGGCCGACGTGCCGCATATGATGTCGTAGGGATTGCGCTCGGGCTTCCAGCCGGCTTCCACCAGAATGCCATTGATGGCCTTGAGCACGCCAACCTGGTAAGCGGCACGCGCACCGCCTCCGGTCAGGATCAGGCCGGTTTTCTTTCTGTCTTTCATATCCGTGAGAGATTAACAGCGGCGCTTCACGGATGCAAATCAATCGCATGGGATGCCGCGTTGGCTGTGAGCGAACGTGAAGCCTAGCGAGGCCCGACCCAACATCCGACGGATCGAAGGCCGGCTACCCGCTTTGAGTCACTTACGTTGGGTTTCGCTTCGCTCAACGCCAACCTACAAGTTCATGGAAATTCAATCGCCTTCTACGATACCCTCGCGCCGAGGATCCGCCCCTCCAAACCACACTTCCTTGCCACCGATCTTGGCCCGCATGATCCCCTGCAAGCCGGAAGTCTGTTGCATCACCTGCACGTTATGCCCCTTGGCGCGCAACTGCGCAATCAAGTCATCCGAGACCCGGCCCTTTTCCAGTTCGGTCGGGCCGTTGCGGCTGCCCATGTTGGGCAGGCTGATGGCTTGCTGCACGTTGAGATTCCAGTCCAGCACGCCGACCACGGTCTTGGCCACGTAATTGATGATGGCGGAGCCGCCCGGCGAACCTGTCGACAGCACCAGGTGGTGCGTGCCGCGCTCGAACACCAGCGTGGGCGACATGGATGTGCGCGGGCGCTTGCCGGCCTGCACGCGGTTGGCGACCGGGCCGTCCGCATCGACCGAATCGAACGAGAAATCCGTGAGCTGGTTGTTGAGCAGGAAGCCGTCGACCATCTGGCGCGAACCGAACTGGTCTTCGATCGTGGTCGTCATTGAGAGCGCGCCGCCGTAGGCATCGACGATGGACACGTGCGAGGTCGAAGGCAGTTCCGGCGAGGTGTCTTCGCCCCAGGCCACGTGCAAGGCATTGGGCACGCCCCAGTGGGCGCGGCCCATCGATTTGTCGCCGATCAGTTCGGCACGCCCGGCCAGGTATTGCGGATCGACCAGCGGCTTGATGCTGTTGCCCGGCAGCGGCACGAAATCGGGGTCGGCCACGTAGTGGTTGCGGTCGGCATAGGCCAGGCGCCCCGCCTCGGTGAACAGGTGCACGGCCTGCACATCATATTGGCCGTCCTTGGGCGGATGCTGATCGATATCGGTGTGCGCCAGGATGCCCAGCATTTGCGCGATCGCAATGCCGCCCGAAGACGGCGGCGGCGCGCCGCACACCGTCCATTCCTTGTAGTCGGTGCAAATAGGCGCGCGGATCTTGGCTTCATAGGCGGCGATATCGGCAGCGGTCAGGAAGCCGGGGTTGGTCGGATGCGCATGCACCTTGGCTTCGATATCGCGCGCGATGTGGCCGTTATAGAATGCATCGGCCCCGCCCTGCGCGATCTCGCGCAGCACGCGGGCCAGTTCCGGGTTTTTCAGGATGTGGCCGACCGGCCAGGGCTGGCCCTTCTCATCGAAGAAATAGGCGCGCGCCACCGGATCGCCTTGCAGGTAATGCTCAGAAGCGAGTAGCTTGTGCAGGCGCGGGCTGACGGCGAAGCCTTTTTCCGCCAGATCGATCGCCGGCGTGAACAGCTCGGCCCAATGCAGCTTGCCGTATTTGCGGTGTGCCAGCTCCAGCATGCGCAGCACGCCCGGTGCGCCGACCGAACGGCCGCCGACCACGCCATCATAGAAACTCATGGCGCGGCCATCGGGCGTCTGGAACAGCTTTTCCGTGACCGACATCGGCGCCGTCTCGCGCCCATCATAGGCACTGACGGTATCGCCGTCGAAATACAGCATGAAGGCGCCGCCGCCTATGCCCGAGGATTGCGGCTCGACCAGGTTCAGCACCATCTGCGTCGCAATCGCCGCATCGATGGCAGAACCGCCCTTCTTGAGGATGCGGTAGCCGGCATCGGTGGCGAGCGGATTGGCTGCCGCGACCATGAAGGTGTTGGCCGTCCAGCCCGGCTTTTCCTGGTAGCCGCTCTCGACCTCGGGCGCCTGCATGCCGGTTTGGGCTTGCGGCGCGGTGTAGCCGGCGGAGGCGGCAGTTGGGGAGGGTTTCGAGGAGGACGCCGCACATCCGGCCAGCAGCAAGGCAAGGATAACGACGTGCAATTTCTTGTTGTTCATTGTCGCGCGCTCTTGGAAAAGCGTTATGGTACGCGACACTCGGACATGCTGCCAGCAGGCAGGTTCCGGCAGCCCGACGTGTTCAGGACACTTTTCCAGCCATAACAAAACCAGGGGCGCCCTCTACAAGGAAGCTGTCAGGAGAGATAGCGTGGCGGCGCCTGATCGACGAAACTGTGGGATGCGCGCTTCGTCCGCTCGCCGGACGTCATTGGCAACGCGGAAGTGTAGCGCGGCTTGACCAAGTTGGAATGGACAGGATGGTGCTCAAGGCGGCCTATCGCGCCAAGGAATTCAACAGACTCGATAACCAGGCGCAACACGTCCATGTCCGATATTGATGCCAGACTGTACCAGCCGTTCTCATCCGGCTCGCCACATTTGGTTTCCACGTCGAACAAAGCCGCATCGGTTGCAATCCTGTCGCGCAGCATTTCAATTCTTGTCGTTAATTTTTTTGTTGACATCGGTATGCTTGGGCTCTGTGGTCTCTGAGCGGAATATACAAGACCATTTATTCCATCGCTTAAGAAATCGACGCAAAAAGTGAGAAATCTCACACTTTGCGCCAACTTCTCCATAACCGATATGTAACAGCCAAAACGATATGCGGTATTTTTGGTATCAGTGGAAAATTGTATCCACAACGTTTCGACGGTTTAAATCGATGTCGGGGTGATCCGGGGCGGTCAGGAAGCGGTGCATCGGATGGTTGGCCTCTTCCCAGCGTCGAGGCGCCGTCTCTATGTCCAAGAAAAGGATGTGATGTGGAATGTTGTTGGCATACGCAAGCGGAATCGCTCCACGCCCGGGATAAAGCTCTTCGAACAACAGCCCTCGATACTGGCGATCCAGCGGTTCGCGCGCACCGATGACGAGTCGGTCTATGCCATATCGCAGGCAATATTGAAACGTCGCGCGAAACAGCGCCAACTTGACGATACGCCCGACGGATTGCTGGCACACGCACAAGCGCGTCAGCTCCGCCTGCACGTCCCCCGGCTGCTTGGCCAAATCCACCGCCTGCTCAATCAGCAAGGGATGGAATTGATTGGTCTGGATGCGGATGCTGCCAAGCGGGGCGCCATCCTCTTTCGATTCGGCAACCAGGATCGCAACACCGGGGGAACGATCCAGGAGGTCGGCGTCCGCAAACTTCATTGCCAGTTCCGGGATGTGCCTGCCGTAGGCGGCCGCGCGTATCGCGACCGCCTTTTGTAATCGCATCTCATCTTCCGCCACCGAAATGGTAAACGGAAATTGCCTGTGAACTTGTGGCACCAGGCGGGTGACGATGGCTCGATTGGCGGACCGGTGAAGTGCGGTGGTTGGTGACGCTTGCATGTTGCTGCCTTTCCAAGTGAGAGAGAATTGATCAGTCAAGAAACGGGTTGCGGTGTGCTAAGATTCGCGGGGGGGAATTTCGTGCGTCTTTTCGGCTTTGCAATCGCTTGCACAGGCTGGCTGCGCGCGTCGACTTTGGGCCGTATCGGTGTTATACGAACAATTGACCGCATTGCAGCGTGGCGATAGTGATAAGACGGCGCGACTTGATGTGCAATCGGTAATGGGGTCGGTAGCCGAAAAACCGCACTATTTCCGCGATATAGGTGCTCTGCCTTCCACCGCTCGCGCCTTTCTGCGCTTGTCCGAATCACAACGCCACAGCCAGCAAACGCTGGCCTTGATGGCGCAACGTGACCCCGTGATGTTATCCCGCCTGCTTTGCGCAGCGATGCGCGAGGCGGACGCAAGTGCCGGCCTTGGCATCGCGACAGCCGGCGCGGCGATCGAGGTACTTGGGACGGCCAAAGTACACGCATTGCTACTCCCCCTGGTCCATGCCGCCGCTGCCTACCCGGTAACGGAGGAAGGCTCCTTGCTCATTTTCTGCGAACGCTTTGTACTGCGCCGCTGCTTGGCGCATGCCCAGACCGCGCTCAGGCTATCGCGCTACCTCGGGCTCAGTGCCGCACAGTCGGCCTTGCTGCAAGCTGTTTCAATGATCGATTCGCTCTGCCTTTTCCTGCCAATCTACTCGAAGCATCCCGACGCGCATGTCTTGCATGAGTTTATTGCCAGCAAGGAAGCGTCATCGAGTTTCATATTGCGGGGCAATACAAATCTTCCTCATTATGAGTTTCTGGCTAGAAAATTGGCAATGACTTGGCATGCCACAGATGATGTTGTTGTCGCCTTGACAACAAATGACAGCCCCTTCCATGCCTTGCTGGTCGCGATCGACACCATGGTGGAAGCCAAGCTGCGAAAAACTTCGCAACAGGCCGCCCTGCTGGAAACTGTGGCCATGCACCCGTGTTGGAAGGAAAGATTGCGGATGGATGAAATCGACCTCGCCGTGGTGCCTTGGTGAAGTCGATGCATTATCAGGCGGGCAAGCCGCTCGATTCCCTGCCCCAGTTGATTACCCAACTGGTGCCGGAGGCATGGTGGCCGAAACTGATCAAGACCGGCTTGGCGGTGACTTACAAGAAGGGGACCTACATCATACGAGTGGGTGAACGCGACAAATATGTCCGCGTGGGCCTCTCGGGCTGGTCTGCTCTGCGGCGCGGCGACACCATCCTGGGTTTATTCAGCGTGGCCATGCAGACCAACGCCGTGGGCCGCGACCGCTCGCCCGCCACGGCGGACTTGATCGCATTGACCGAAGTCCGCGCTATCCTGCTCGACAGCGACACGTTCACCGATGCCATCATGGCCAGCCCGCACGGCTTGCTGACCCTGTTGAAATGGTCGCAGCGCAATCTCGACCGTATCGTGGAGTTCAGCGCCTACCGTGCCGGATGCACGCTCAATTTCGGCCTGCCCGCCCTGCTTTGGACGCTGAGCACGCCCATGCCGGATGGACGGCGCAAGATTCCTTCAGGCATTCCCCAGTATGCGCTTGCCGCCGCGCTTGGCGCGTCGCGTGAAGAAGTCAATCGCAAGAAAAAGCTGCTGCGAGATACCGGTTGCCTGATCGAACAGGGCGGGGAGGAATACCTGGATGCGATGACGCCAATGTTGCTGATGCCGATAGAAATGCCGGGCCGCTGACCAGTCTGTTTCAATGCAATATGGGCTGCATGCAATCGGACAGGCCTTCAGGCACCTCACCGGTCAGCACATCAATTGCCACAGCAAGCTCGCGCATGAAAGTGGCGAGAAGCTTGTAATCGAGCACTCCGGTTGCGCTGGCGTCTTGCAATAGTCGAGTCATTTGCGCGAACGGCGGCACCCAGTGTTCGACGAAACTTTGCCGTTCGCTGTCCAACTGCAACTCAGGCAGCAAGGCATCGAGATAGCCGGCGATGATGTTTTCCAGATCGTCAGAGTCTGCAATCAAGAGCGCACCCATATCCATCATTTCCATCCGTCACGAACGCCGAAGTCGCCCATACTAGCAAGTTGCGCGCCCCAAATCATGGGCGAGGTTTCCCCTTGTGCTCCAATTCGATTAGTGTTAGAAGCTACTTGGTTGCGCCACCCTGTCAATCATGACAGGGTGGATTCCTGTAAAAGCCGGGCTGCTGACATGGCAACGCCCCCGTATTTATCACAGCGCGTCACAGCGCCGACACCGATTCATTATTCTATCGCGACTGAAAAAACATGGGCTGGAGAGACGAAAACCTCAACGCGGTTTTGTCGTGCGAAACACCCGATGAGGTGTTCCGGCATTTGCAAGCGCAAGCGCGGAATCTGGGTATGCAGTCCGTATCGTGGGTGATGAAACTCCCCTTTCCCGTGCCGGAACCGAAAGTTGTGATCTATAACGACTATCCGAAGGCTTGGGAACAGCGCTACTTCGCAGGCAACTACTTGGCGATCGACCCCACCATCAAGCACGGGCTGTCCTCCACACTGCCCCTGCTATGGTCGGACGAGATGATGCAAGAAGTGCCGGAATTTTGGGAAGAAGCGCATGCACACGGCTTAGCTGTCGGTTTCGTGCAATCGGTGTTCGACGGTCGGGGTAACGCCAGCATGTTGACGCTTTCGCGCGATGCGGACGAATTTGGTGACGCCGAACTGGAAGAGAAGACGGCGAAATTCGTCTGGCTGGCGCAGTTGGCCCATTCCGGCTTGGCACGCTTGATCGTACCGAGGGAGGTACCGGAAACCGCAGCTTACCTGACGCCGCGCGAGCGGGAGATACTGAAACTCATCGCGGGCGGTTTGACTTCGCAGCAAATCGCAGACCGACTCAAACTCAGCAAACGTACGGCCGATTTTTATGCCGACGAGGCGATCCGCAAACTGGGGGCGCACAATCGGACCGATGCTGCAGTCAAGGCTACCCTGCTGGGAAACTCGGGCGCCGGTGTGCTACAGAAGCGCACATCGGAAGCGGCATCGCACGCGACACCGCGCGAAACTGTTACGGAGCCAAAACCACGCGCCGCAGCGAGAGTACTGGCTTGCGAGGCACAGGTCAGCCTGACAGAATTCGAGTCGCAAGTATTGCAATGGGCCGCCATCGGCAAAGGCGCCGCCGTTACGGCACAAATCATGGGCATCAGCGAACGCTCCGTGCGCAAGGCACGAGAAACCGCGGGGAAGAAGCTCAACTCGAATTCGGTACTGTTGAGCATCACCATTGCACGCGAGCGCGGCTTGCTCTAGCGAATCGGGCCCCACACGGAGACCCAACTCCCTTCGCCGGCATGGCGCCGGCGCATCTTCATCCTTACTTCGGCTGCATACGGATCGCGCCATCTAGGCGGATCGTTTCGCCGTTCAACATCTGGTTTTCGATGATGGTCTTGGCCAGTTGCGCGTACTCGGCCGGCCGGCCCAGGCGCGAGGGGAACGGCACCATCTTGCCCAGCGCGTCCTGCACTTCGGCCGGCATGCCCAAGAGCATCGGCGTTTCGAAAATGCCGGGGGCAATCGTCATGACGCGGATGCCGTTGCGCGACAGATCGCGCGCCATCGGCAGCGTCAGGCCGGCCACGGCGGCCTTGGACGAGGCGTAGGCGGCTTGGCCGATCTGGCCGTCGAAGGCGGCAACAGAAGCGGTGTTGATGATCACGCCGCGTTCGCCCGATTCGCCGGCTTCGGTCTTGGCCATTGCGTCAGCCGCCAGACGGGCCATGTTGAAGGTGCCCACCAGGTTGATGTTGACGGTCTTCTGGAACAGTTCGAGCGGGTGCGCGCCATCCTTGCCCACCGTCTTCATCGCGGGAGCGACGCCGGCGCAGTTGATCAAGCCGCGCAGCGTGCCCATGGCAACAGCGGCTTCCACCACGGCCTTGCCGTCGGCTTCCGAGGTCACGTCGCACTTGACGAACTTGCCCTTCAGCTCAGCGGCGAGCTTCTCGCCGGCTTCGACTTGCACGTCGGCCAGCACGACCTTGGCGCCATGCTCGGTCAGCAATTGGGCGGTGGCGGCACCGAGGCCCGAAGCGCCACCGGTGATGATGAAAACGTTGTTTTGGATTTGCATGGTGTCCTCTGCGTGAACTGGTCGGGGGAATGGTTTATGCTGACGTTACGCTTATTGACGTTTACGTAAACGTCACATCGAAAGCAGGCATTGTATCGGCTCGCCGCGCCCTGTCAAGGCCTGAACATTTTAGCAAGCCACAGCCTCGCGGGCGAAAGTGCACAAAAGCGGGGCAAGGCGCGCCGTTCCCGGCAAACAGACCGTATTCCGACGCCAAGCCGGCTGGCATTGCCCTCCCTTGCCGCCGGCCGCCGCCGGCACGCCGGGCGGACAAAAAAGGCGGCTCGCGCCGCCTTCTCGTCCTGCGTTTGAAACGGATTACGGTTTCTTGCTATCGGCAGGAGCCGAAGCCGGTGTGACCGCATCGCCGGCCGATGCGGCGGGCGATGACGACGGTACCGGCATGGTTTCGGGAACAGCGGCCGGGGCCGATGCCGCCGGGGCGCTGATGGCGGCCACCGGCGCCGCTGCCTTGGCGCCGCCGCCCATCAAACCGCCGGCCGAAATCATCGGCACGATGAGCAAGGCCACGATGTTGATGATCTTGATCAGCGGGTTGACGGCCGGGCCGGCCGTGTCCTTGTAGGGGTCGCCCACGGTGTCGCCGGTGACGGCAGCCTTGTGCGCTTCCGAGCCCTTGCCGCCGAAGTTGCCGTCTTCGATGTATTTCTTGGCATTGTCCCAGGCGCCGCCGCCGGTCGTCATCGAGATGGCGACGAACAGGCCGGTGACGATGGTGCCCATCAAGAGTCCGCCCAGGGCGGCCGCGCCGAGCAGCCAACCCACCAGGATGGGCACGATCACGGGCAAGAGCGATGGCACGATCATTTCGCCGATGGCGGCGGAGGTGAGCATGTCGACCGCCTTGTCGTATTGCGGCTTGGCCGTGCCTTCCATGATGCCGGTGATTTCCTTGAACTGGCGGCGCACTTCCACCACCACCGAGCCGGCCGCGCGGCCCACGGCTTCCATCGCCATGGCGCCGAACAGGTAGGGAATCAAGCCGCCGATGAACAGGCCGATGATGACCTTGTGGTCGGACAGGTCGAAACCGACGTGGATGCCGGCGGTGTCGAGCGCATGGGTGTAGTCGGCAAACAGCACCAGGGCGGCCAGCGCGGCCGAACCGATGGCGTAGCCCTTGGTCACGGCCTTGGTGGTGTTGCCCACGGCGTCGAGCGGGTCGGTGATGGCGCGCACGGATTCGGGCATGTGCGACATTTCGGCGATGCCGCCCGCGTTGTCGGTGATAGGGCCGTAGGCGTCGAGCGCCACGATGATGCCGGCCATCGAGAGCATGGAGGTGGCGGCCACGGCCACGCCATACAGGCCCGCGCCGCACATCTCGCCCAGCCAGTAAGACACGCCGATGGCCACGCACACGGCCAGGACGGGATAAGCAGTGGATTTCATCGACACGCCGAGGCCGGCGATGATGTTGGTGCCATGGCCGGTGGTCGAGGCTTGGGCGACGTGGCGCACGGGCTTGAAGTCGGTGCCGGTGTAGTACTCGGTGATATAGACCATCAGGCCGGTCAGCACGATGCCGACCACGGCGGCACCCATCATCGGCCCTTGCATCGTTTTCGGCAATACGTGCATGCCGACGAAATAGAACCCGACCAGGGAAAGGATGGCGGCGATCCACAAGCCCTTGTACAGCGCCGACATGATTTTCTTGCCCGGCGAAGCCTTCACCAGCTGGCAGCCGATGATGGAGGCGATGATGGAGACGGCGCCGAGCATCAGCGGATACATTGCAGCTTGCATCTCGAAGCCGGTCATCAGCAGCGCGCCGAGCAGCATGGTGGCGATCAGCGTGACGACGTAGGTTTCGAAGAGGTCGGCCGCCATGCCGGCGCAGTCGCCGACGTTGTCGCCGACGTTGTCGGCGATCACGGCGGGGTTGCGCGGATCGTCTTCGGGAATGCCGGCTTCGACCTTGCCCACCAGGTCGGCGCCGACGTCGGCGCCCTTGGTGAAAATGCCGCCGCCGAGACGGGCGAAGATGGAAATCAGCGACGCGCCGAAGGCCAGGCCGATCAGGGGCTTGATAGCGTCATGCACGCCGCCGCCCGCAAGATCGCGCGTGAGATACATGAAGAACACCGCGACACCGAGCAAACCCAAGCCGACCACCAGCATGCCGGTGATGGCGCCGCCCTTGAAGGCAACGTTCAGGGCTTCGTTCATGCCACGGGTGGCCGCTTGCGCGGTACGCACGTTGGCGCGCACCGAGACGTTCATGCCGATGAAGCCGCAGGCACCGGAGAGAACGGCGCCGATCAGGAAACCGATGGCGGTAGTAAGGCCGAGACCGACGGCAATCGCGATGAAGATCACGACGCCGACGATGGCGATGGTGCGGTATTGCCGGGCCAGGTAAGCCGCCGCGCCCTGCTGGATCGCGCCGGAGATGCTTTGCATCGTCTCGTTGCCCGCGTCCTGTTTCAGAATCCAACTGCGAGAGACCAGGCCATAGAGCACGGCGATGACGCCGCAAGCTATCGCCAACCACAAACCTTCTGCTGCCATATCGACTCCTCCTAATAATCACACAAAGTTATGAACCTGTTGCTTGGACCGCTTGTGGCGGATCATGCTGATTGCTTAACCTTACGTTGCTCTTTTTATTTTTTGAGCTGGGCATTCCTCGATACAACCGACTGCTTGTTTTTATTTTCCCTCCTTGTTACCTCCTACGAATGCAAAACCTTGAATGTAGGGTGGAAAAGCGAAGCGCATTCCACCATATGCGTCAAATGACTTTCTCTAATCGCCTGGTGGAATGCGTCTTTGGCTTTTCCAACCTGCCCTATCGTGCCGTAAATAACGTTCTTTACATGCTGGTGGAATACGCTTCGCTCCTCCACCCTACGGTTCTTTCATCACTGCCCTAAACAAAAAAGCGGGCCGAAGCCCGCGTTTTTCTTAGTCCGCCAAGGCCGCAAACGCGGCATCCCGGATCGATTCGACCGGGCCGACACCGGCGATCTTGCGATACTTCGGCGCGCCCGGTTCGCCGGTCTGGGCCCACTTGTTGTAGTAGCCGACCAGCACTTCGGTCTGTTCATGGTAGACCGAGAGGCGCTTCTTGACCACCTCTTCGGCATCGTCGGGGCGCTGCACCAAGTCTTCGCCGGTCACGTCGTCCTTGCCCTCGACCTTGGGCGGGTTGAACTTGACGTGATAGGTACGGCCGGAAGCGGTATGCACGCGGCGGCCGCTCATGCGTTCGATGATGGCGGAGTCGGGCACGTCGATTTCGAGCACGTAATCGATCGCCACGCCGGCTTCCTTCATCGCGTCGGCTTGCGGAATCGTGCGCGGGAAGCCGTCGAACAGGTAACCGTTGGCGCAATCGGCTTCCTTCAGGCGGTCCTTCACCAGGCCGATGATGATGTCGTCGGACACGAGGCCGCCGGCATCCATCACCTGTTTGGCCGCGAGGCCCAGCTCGGTGCCGGCCTTGATGGCGGCGCGCAGCATGTCGCCCGTCGAAATCTGCGGGATGTTGAACTTTTCCTTGATGAAAGTAGCTTGCGTGCCTTTACCGGCACCCGGCGCTCCTAACAGGATGAGGCGCATGAATTTTCCTAATCGAGTTTTGAATAATTGTGGCGGCGCGATCTTACCTGCACCTTACGGTTTTTCCCCAAGGCGCTTCGCAGCGCCCTCCCCGTATTTTCACGACAAACTTACCACAGAATCGCACCAAATCAACACTTTCGCATTGATTTAGGTCAGAAGTTTTGTGTTTTCAAGGGATTTGGGACGATTTATGCACTAAAGCAAGGCGGACACGCGCCAAGTCCTCGGGAGTATCCACGCCCGCCGCAGGGATGGCATCGGTGACGTGGACCGCGATGGGCAGGCCATGCCAGAGCACGCGCAACTGCTCCAGCGCTTCAATCTGTTCCAGCGGCGAGACGGCCAGCGAAGAATAGTTTTGCAGGAAGGAGTTGGCGTAGGCGTACAGGCCGATATGGCGCAACGGCGCATAACCCGCGGGCAACACGTCGCGCGTCTGCGCGAAACCGTCGCGGTGCCAGGGAATCGTGGCGCGCGAAAAATACAATGCCTGCCCGCGCTGGTTCAATACCACCTTGACGCAATTCGGGTTGAAGGCATCGTCCACGCCTTCGAGCGGATGGGCCGCCGTGGCCATGGGCTGGCCCGGCACCACGAGGGCGGCCGTGGCGGCGATCAATTGCGGATCGATCAGCGGCTCGTCGCCCTGCACGTTGACCACCACGGCGTCCTGCGCCAGTTGCAGCCGCGCCGCCACTTCTGCGATGCGGTCGGTGCCCGAGGGATGGTCGGCGCGCGTCATTTCGGCGCAGATGCCGTGCTTCTCGCAGGCGGCGACGATGTCGGCATGATCGGTGGCGACGATGACTTGCGTCGCGCCGGAGAGCAAGGCGCGCTCCGCGGTGCGCACCACCATGGGCTTGCCGCCGATATCGGCCAGCGGCTTGTTGGGCAGCCGGGTCGACGCCATGCGCGCCGGCACGACCACGGTAAAACCGGCAGTGAAACCCGTCATGCCGCGGGAGCGTCCAAGGCGGGGGCCGACAAGTCGCGCGCCTGGTCGGTCCACATGACAGGGATGCCGTCGCGGATCGGGAAGGCCAGCTTGTCGGCATTGCAGATCAATTCCTGGGTTTTCCTGTCGTGCTGCAGCGGTCCTTTGCAGACCGGGCACACCATCACGTCAAACAATCGCGCATCCATGCAGTTTCTCCACTATCTGTGCGGCCAGCGCGGCATCGAGTTGCGCCGCCACCGGCACGACCATCAGGCGCGCATCGTGCGCCAGGGCCGGAACATGGCGGCATTTTACCGCATCCTTCTCGGTGATCAGGATGCGATCGGCCTGGACGTTGCCGAAGGAAAATCCGGCAAAGTCGAAATGGTCGGGCAAGGGCATGGGTTCGAAGCGCAAGCCGGCCGCGCGCAGCATGGCGAAAAAGCGTTCGGGGTTGCCGATGCCGGCCGCGGCGGCGATGCGCAGGTTTTGCCCGGCCAGCGCGGCGAGCGTGGTCGCGTCCGAACCGTCGAGGCGCGCCACGGCGCCCGGCACCAGGTCCATGCGCCAGGAGCCGGTCTGCGGATCGGCGGAATTGACGATGGAAAAATCACGCGCCCGCGTGGCCGGTTCGCGCAAGGGCCCTGCCGGCAAGAGCCAGCCGTTGCCGTTGCCGCGCGCATCGGACAAGACGATTTCGATGTCGCGCCGCAGGGCGTAATGCTGCAAGCCGTCGTCCGAGACGATGACGTTTACCTCGGGAAAGCGTTCGAGCAGAAGCCTCCCCGCCTCGGTACGGCGCCGCCCGACCACGACGGGGCAGCCGCCATGCTGGGCGATCAACAGCGGCTCATCGCCGACCTCGTCGGCCTTGGACGTGGATTGCACCGGGCGCGGCACCTCGGCTTGCGCGCCATGGCCGCGCGACACCACGCCGGGGTGAAACCCGGCCTGGCGCAACGCCTGCAACAGCCAGATGACGAAAGGGGTCTTGCCCGTGCCGCCAATGAAGATATTGCCGACCACGATGACCGGCACGGGAAGCCTGGAAGAGGAAAACCATCCGGCGCGAAAGAGCGCACAGCGCAGCCCGGCGAGCAGACCGAACAGCAGGGAAAGCGGCCAAAGCAGGCAGGCTGCCGGTCCGCGCCGCATCCATACGCGGCCGAACCAGGTTTCTAGCCCGGACATTTCATCGGAACGCGGAATGATGGCTCACAAGTCGCGAGGCAGTTTGTGTTCGCGCGTTTTCCCGCAACATGTAGGCGCATTCGTAATGCATATGCCTTCCTCCAGAATTGAGGGCCGGTCCGGTGGAATGTCCGGGCTCACTATTTTTTGCCGTCACTCTCTTGCGTGGTGAAGGTCACCTTGTCGAAGCCGACATCGCCGGCCGCCTTCAGCACGTTCATCACCGCCTGGTGCGTGGCCATGGCGTCGGCGTCGATCACGAGGTCCGGATCCTTGAGGCCCTTTTCATCGGCCACGCGCTTCAGCTCGGCCTTCAGGCTGGCCGCATCGGTGGCGGTGACGACCTGGTCGTTGATCGCATAGTGGCCGTGCGCGTCGACGGCGACGTGGATACGTACGATCTGTTCCTTGGTGCGGTCGCCGTCTTCGGTCGGCAACTGGATGTGCAGCGAGGTGAACTTGCTGTAGGTGGTGGTGACCATCATGAAGATCAGGATCACCAGCAGCACGTCGATGAAAGGAATCAGATTGATTTCCAGCTCTTCGCGTGCGCGTCCTTTACGAAAATCCATGCGCCGGGCCTCCTTATGGCTTGCGCGCGCCGTGCACGGTATCGACGAACTTCACGGCTTGCTGCTCCATGTCGATGATGAAGGAATCGACCAGGGCGCGGAAGTGGCGGTAAGCCACGAGCGTGGGCATGGCCACGGCCAGGCCGAAGCCGGTATTCAACAGCGCGGTGGATATGCCGTGCGCCAGTTCGGTCGGGTCGGCGCCGCCGGCGTTTTGCGAACCGAAGATTTCGATCATGCCGACCACGGTGCCGAACAGGCCCATCAACGGCGCCAGCGTGGCAATCGTGCCGATCGAGGTCAGGAAGCGTTCCAGTTCATGCGCGGCGCCACGGCCGGCTTCCTCGATCGATTCCTTCATCACGTCGCGCGGCGCATCGACGTTGCGCAAGCCGGCGGCGAGCACGCGGCCGAGCGGGCTATTGTTTTCCAGGGTATTGATGACGTTGACGTCGACCTTGCCGTTCTGGTAAACCCGGATGACTTCGGAGAGCAGCGTCGGCGGCAGGACGCGGCGGGCGCGCAGGTACAATAAACGTTCGATGATCAGGGCCAGGCCCAACACAGAGGCGATCAGCAGGGGATAGATCGGCCAACCGGCCTTTTGCAATTCGGTAAACAGGGTGACCAAAAAACGCTCCTTGGTTTTAAACTATGAGGCTGGTTCGAGTAAAAAAGACATAACTTCGCGAAATACTCGAAGTGCAGAATGTAACTTGTTGGGCTCTCCGGGGCAAGTCTGAATGTAAGACAATTCGTAACGGCAGCATGAACGGCCCCGGGTTTGGTTGCATCCTTGGTTGCATTTCGCGAGGTAAAGTTCTGCACACATTATGTGGATAACTTTGTGGGCAAGTTCGGCGAAAAAAGCAAAGTGCTTGATTTTTAAGAATTTTTCCCTTTTGCACACGAATCGGGCATTTACGCTTTCCCTCATGAAATCAAGCACTTGCAAATTTTTGTTAATCCACTGCTCTCTGTATGACAACGCGATGACATTTTCGCGTTTCTGTGGACAGGTGAGCGTTACCTCACATCCGGCAAAACCCGCATGAATCCTGGCGATCCGACCAATTCCCCCTATTCCGCACCGAAGCAAGAGGTGATGACGGTCTCGGCCCTGAACCTGGCCGTGGCCAAGATGCTGGAAAGGCAGTTTCCCCTGATGTGGATCGCCGGCGAGGTCTCGAACTTCACGCGCGCCGCCTCGGGCCACTGGTATTTCACGCTGAAGGACTCGACGGCCCAGGTGCGCGCCGTGATGTTCCGCGGCCGGGCGCAATATGCCGGCTTCACCCCGGCCAACGGCGACAAGGTCGAGGTGCGCGCCATGGTGACGCTCTACCCCGCACGCGGCGATTTCCAGCTCGGCGTGGAAGCGATACGCCGGGCCGGTGTCGGCAACCTGCATGAAGCCTTCCTGCGCCTGAAGGAAAAATTGCAGGCCGAGGGCTTGTTCGACGCCGGGCGCAAGCGCGAACTGCCGGCCTTCCCCAAGACCATCGGCATCGTCACTAGTCCGCAAGCCGCCGCCTTGCGCGACGTGCTCTCGACCCTGCGCCGTCGCGCCCCCCATGTGCGCATCGTGCTCTACCCCACCCCCGTGCAAGGCGAAGGCGCCGGGCAAAAAATTGCCGAAGCCCTGGTGCGGGCGGGCGCGCGCACCGAGTGCGACCTCATCATCCTGTGCCGCGGCGGCGGTTCGATGGAAGACTTGTGGTCCTTCAACGAGGAAGCCGTGGCGCGTGCCTTGGCGGCCTGCCCCATCCCCGTGATTTCGGGCGTGGGCCACGAGACCGATTTCACCATCGCCGACTTCGCCGCCGACTTGCGCGCGCCAACGCCCACCGCCGCAGCCGAAATGGCGGCCACGGCGCGTGAAGACTGGCTGGCCGAGCTGCAAGAGCTGGCCGCCGACCTGTCACGCGGCGTGAAGCGCCTGCTCAACGGCCGCGCCCAGGAACTCGATTGGCTGGCGCGCCGCCTGCAAAGCCCGGGCGCCGCGATCGCCCATGAACGCACGCGCCTGTCCGGCCTGCAAGCGCGGCTGGGCTATGCCATGCGCGCGCCGCTGGCCTCGGCGCACCACGCACTTGACCGCATGGCGGCGCGGCTGCGCGCCCGGATGCCCGATACGCAGGCGCAACGCGCGGCAGTGCAGGATGCGCAGAGGCGCATGCAAGCCGCCATCGCCGGCGATTGCAGGACGCAGCATCAAGCCCTGGCCGCACTCGCGGCCCAGCTGGAACTGCTCAACCCCCAACGCACGCTCGAACGCGGCTATGCCATCGTTACCGACAAGCACGGCGCGGTTCTGCGCCACCCGAAGCAATTGCAGCCGCGCGAAGCGCTCACCGTGCGCCTGGCCGAGGGGGCGGCGGAAGTGACGCTCGCCAACGTGCAGCCGACGCTGGAATAAGCCCGATATGACGCGAATGTTGGCGAGAATGCCGGTCAGTCAAAGCGCAAAAGACTGTAGCCCAGCGGCCTTGTCGGTTCAAACAGATCATGCACAGGCTCTCATGCCGCGTCATGACAAGCGCGAACATTCATGCTTCCGCGAGAGGCAAACACCGTGAGCGACGGGGCCCCGCTGTACCGGCAAATTCTCGGTCCGGCCTGGGATGCCCTGCCGCCAGCCGTCCGCGCCATGCACTCGCTGCACGGCCGTCTCGAAGCACGCGGCGTTGCGCGCGTCGAGCGCGGCGCAGGCTTGCCGTCGCGCCTGGCCGCATGGCTGATCGGCTTTCCTCCTGCGGGCGAGCATGTCCCTGTCACCGTGCGGTTCACGCTCGAAAATGGTGTGGAACGCTGGCAGCGCGATTTCGGCGGCAAGCGCTTTACCAGCCACCAATCGGCCGGCAAGGGAGGGTTGATCGATGAACGCTTCGGCCCGTTCACCTTCGGACTGGAATTGCGGCTCGACAACGGGCGGCTTTACCTGCTCATGCGGCGCTGGCGTCTGTGCGGCATTCCCTTGCCCGCATTCCTCGCACCGGGCGGCACAACCTACGAGCATGTCGAAGACGGGAAATTCCACTTCCACGTCGATATCGTGCAACCCGGCATCGGGCTGATCGTGCGCTACCGCGGGTGGCTCGATCCGGCTTGAACCCGCAAGGGGAAAATTCGTATCTGGCGGGCTGCAACTTTTCGTTACGGGCGTGCCGGTTTGTGGCAAGATGATTCATCCTTGGCATAAACAACATCATGACCGCCATGCTCGCCAACCTATTTCGCAAGCGCATCGTGCGCAATTCTTTATTCACGCTCGTCCTGCTGGTGTTGCTCTACACCATGTTCGGCTTCTTCCTCGTGCCGCGCATCGTCATGTCGCAGGCGAAGGATTTTGCCGCACAAAAACTGCACCGCACGCTGACGATGGAGAAGGTCGAATTCAATCCCTACACGCTGCGCGCGACCATACACGGGTTCAAGCTGATGGAGGCGCAGGATGCCGGCACGTTTGCCGCCTTCGATGCCTTGACGGTCAAGCTGTCCTGGCAATCGCTGTTCCGCTTCGCGCCCATCGTGAAGCAGATCTTGCTGCAAAAGCCGGAACTGCACCTCGTGCGCGAAGAGGTGCACCGCTACAACTTCGATCAGCTTGCGGCCGATCTGGCCGGCCCGCCCAAGCCGCCTGACAAGGATGCCAAGCCGGCACTGTTCTCGGTCTACAACATCGAGATCGACGACGGCCGCATCGAATTCGACGACAAGCCGGAAGGCGTCAAGCACCTGGTCAGCGATTTCAAGCTCGGCGTGCCGTTCATCTCGTCCCTGCCCTCGCAGGAAGAGGTGTTCGTCGAACCGCTGCTGCAGGCAAAGATCAACGGTTCGCCTTTCCGTCTGGCCGGCAAGGCCCTGCCCTATGCCGAGCCGCGCGAAGCGACACTGGACGTGAATCTGGACGGCGTCGATCTGGCGCACTACCTCGAATACCTGCCCTTCGAGCCGCAATTCAAGCTGCCCTCGGCCAAGCTGGACGTGCACGTGAGCGCCGGCTTCAAGCAAGCCAGGGACCGCCCACCGGCGCTGTTCCTGAGCGGCGACGCGGCGCTCAAGTCGCTGCAGGTGGCGGAGAAGGACGGCAAGCCCGTGCTGGCATTGCCGGAACTGGCGGTGAAGCTGGGCAAGTCTGACCTCTTCGAGCAGCGCATCGATATCGCGCGCGTGGCCTTGAACGGCTTGACGCTGGATCTGGTCAAGGAACGCGACGGCAGGCTCAACCTGGAGCGGCTGTTCGATACCGGCAAGGGCGAAGCGCCGGCGGAATCGGGGACGAAAGCGGCATCGACTGCCTCCCCTGCGCCGGCACAGGAGAAGAAGGAAGCCACCAGCCCCGGCCTGCAGCTCGCCATCGGCGAGTTCTCCATTCAGGGCGCAGGCTTGCATTACAAGGATGAAGCGAAAGCCACGCAAGCCGGTCTCGACAAGTTCGATCTCGCCGTGCGTCAAACCCACGTCGATCTGGGCAAGCGCAGCGTCACCATCGCCGCCATCGAGTCGAACGGCGCCGACGCGGTGCTGGGCATCGGCAAGCATGCGCCGGCGGCGGATGCGCCGGCCAAGCCGGAAGCCAAATCCGCGGCTGCCGCAGCCGACGCTGCGCCGCCCTTCCTCGTGACGCTGGACAAGCTCGCCGTCGCCAACTGGTCGGTACGTATCGACGACCGCAGCCACGACAAGGCCGTCACGACCAACCTGGGACCGCTGTCGCTGAATCTGAAGGACATTTCCACCGCCCCCAAGGCCCTGGCCGCACTCGAACTGAAAAGCGCCGTCAACAAGAGTGGACAACTGGCAATTGACGGCAAGGTCGGCTTCAATCCGGTGCACACCGATCTCAATCTGGACCTGAAAACCGTCGACCTGCTCGGCGTGCAACCTTACATCACGGACAAGGTGAACCTGCTCCTGACCAGCGCCAACCTGACGGCCAAGGGCGGCCTCAAGCTCGATGCCGACGGCGACCACGGGTTGCGCGGCGGCTTCACGGGAGACGTAACCGTCGGCAATCTCGCCACCATCGACAAGATCACCGGCGACAATTTCCTGCGCTGGAAGGCGCTCAGCTTGAACGGCATCGACGCCAGGCTGGCGCCGTTCTCGCTCAACATCAACCAGGTCGGCCTGAACGACTTTTTCGCGCGCGTGATCGTCGATCCGACCGGGCACATCAATTTGCAGGACATCGTGCGCAGCAATCCCGACGACAAGAAGAGCCTGACCACCGCCAGCACGGCAAAACCCTCGGCACAAGCGGCAGCGGCAACTCCTGCCGCGTCGTCCGCGCCGGGCAAGCAAACCCCGCCGCCGCCGATCAAGATCGGCAAGCTGGTATTGCAAAGCGGCAGGGTGCGCTATACCGACAACTTCATCACGCCGCATTACACCGCCAACCTGGTGAACCTGGGCGGCCAGGTCGGCGGCCTGTCTTCCGACCCGAACAGCCGCGCCTCGGTCGACCTGCATGGCCAGGTCAATGAAGCTCCCTTGACCATTGCCGGCGCGATCAATCCCTTGAAGGGCGATCTCTCGCTCGATATCCAGGCCAAGGTGAGCGGCATGGAACTGGCGCCGCTATCGCCCTATTCGGGGCGCTACGTGGGCTACGGCATCGAAAAAGGCAAGCTCTCGTTCGAAGTGGCTTACCAGATCGAACAACGCAGGCTGACCGCGCAAAACCGCCTCATCCTCGACCAGCTCACCTTCGGCGACAAGGTGGACAGCCCGCAGGCGACGCACCTGCCGGTGCAATTCGCCGTCGCCCTGCTGCGCGACCGCAACGGCGTCATCGACATCAACCTGCCCATAGGCGGGTCGCTCGACGATCCGGACTTTTCGGTCGGCGGCATCATCGTCAAGGTCATCGTCAACACCATCAGCAAGGCCGTGACCGCGCCCTTCGCCCTGCTCGGCAACCTGTTCGGCGGCGGCAAGGAGCTCTCGACCGCGCCGTTCGACGCGGGCAGCCACGCGGTCAATACCGAAGCCGAGGAACGCCTGAAGGCCATAGCCAAGGCCTTGAGCGAAAGGCCGGCCTTGAAGCTGGAGATCACCGGCTGGGCCGACCCCGACACCGACCGCCCGGCCCTGAAGCGCGCCGCCCTGAACCGCAAGCTGCGCGCGCTGAAAGCGAAGGATCTCGCCGCGCGCAACGTATCGAATACCGACAACGTCACCGTCACGCCGCAGGAGTATCCCGCACTGCTGGCGCGCGCCTACAAAGCGGAAAAATTCGACAAGCCGAAAAACGCCATCGGCTTCGCCAAGGACTTGCC
The DNA here is from genome assembly GCA_036384915.1 of Burkholderiaceae bacterium. Taxonomy (GTDB): domain Bacteria; phylum Pseudomonadota; class Gammaproteobacteria; order Burkholderiales; family Burkholderiaceae_D; genus PKWO01. Next base: position 10,385 of record DASVLJ010000044.1, on the reverse strand, counting down.
TGTGCCCGACATGGAAAAGCTCATGCTCGACAGCACCACGGTCGGCAATGACGATTTGACGGCCTTGGGAAACCAGCGCGCGCAGGCGGTGGAGCAATGGCTGATCACGAACGGCAAGATCCCTGGTGAGAGGATGTTCATCGTGGCAGCGAAGACGGGGGCGCCCGTTGCGCAGGAAGGAAAGGAAGTTTCGCCCGGGCGGGTGGATTTTTCGTTGCGCTGAAACTACCTTTCGCAGGTTGTGCTGGGCCGCGCAGGCTGAGCGAAGCCAGGGTGGCGCGGCACAACATTGGCAGTTCGCATCAACACCTTCACCGAAAATGGAAACGCTGGATTGTTGGGCATCGCTGCGCTCAGCACCAACCTGCCGGCGCTACGGAAACAGCGCCGACATGAAGCCCTTGGTATAACCCAGCGTGCCCGCATTCCCTACCCCGTTGCACGTCGCCGAAGGCCCGCTGGGGTCATAAGCGCAATCCGCATCGCGGTCGAACGACCAGAAATGCACCCCGGCCAGCCCATTCTGCCGGACAAAGCCCGACACCGTCGCGATATCGGAGACCTGGAAAATATCGGGCGTCGAATCGTTCTGCCCTATCATCGGCGTCAACTCGATCTGCTTGTAGGGGATCCCGTAAGCGGTATGCAGGCTGACGGCGGCCTGCACCGCCGAGGCGCCCATCTCGCACGCGCCGCTGGAAACGACGCAGATGTCGGAAGCGGCGTTCGGGCCGTAATCCATCACCATCAGGTTGATCAGATAATCCTTCATGCCGTAGGTGCCGATCGCCTGCAGCACCATCTGGCCGTAGCTGCTCAATCCGGCCGCCGTGCCCCCGGTCGTGCCGACGGTAAAGGAAAAGCGCAGGTTGGGATAGCTCTGCTGCGCATTGACGATGCATTGCACGAGGTTATCGACGTCGGCCTGGGTCCAGTCGACCGGACTGCCGCCTTCGATGTCGAAATCCACACCGAGCATGCCGCTCGAATAATAGCGCTTGATGAAGGCAATGAAGTCCGCATTGGAGGCGCACTTGAATTGCTGGCCCCAGCCGCCTGTCGAGACGATGTAATACTTGCCCGCATTGACGAAAGCCGGCACGTTGGCCTCGGCAAACGTCGCACCATCGATGCCGTCCCATGATTCCGCGCCGCAATTGCCGGCGGCAAAGGCCCAGGTCAGCGTGGTGTTGGCGCCCGGCATGGCCGAGGTCTGCGTGACGGCGCTGCCGCCCACGCTGGTGTACATCAAGCCGTTGCCGTCCCGGCCGCCCGAGGAGACTTCCTTGTAGGGGCTATACGAGAAGGAAAGCGCGGTGGGCAAAGCGGCAATGGTTTGGTCGATCGCGGCCTGATAACTACCGGCATTACTGCTCGCCGTCACGCCGGCAAGGAGCGCTCGCGCCATGCCCGCCGCAGGCGCGCCGCGATAGGCGCCGGCCGCATTTTCGCTCGATACGCTCGCGCTGAATTGTTCGGCCACCGCGATGCGGTTATCGATCAAGGCCGCATCGAGCTTGCCCTGCGCCGAGGTATTGGCCAGGGCGCCGGCCATGATGGCCAGTGCGGCGTTGCCCTTGCTCAACCCGCTGCCCAGTTGCGCCTCCCAGAATTGCATGCCGCCCGGCTGCGGCGCGCGGCTCAACACGTGTTCGAAGACGGCGGTGATGAAATCGTCCGTCGTGCCGTTGCCATACAAGGTTTGCGATTCGGCGCTGGTGCCGAAGGCGTCGATCAGCGCTTGCACGGCGGGGTTGCTGCCATAGGCTTGCACCAGCGACTGGATATCGGCAGGTGCGCCGGCGGCGAGCAATTGCGCTTCGAAGTTGGCCAGGCCCGCCGGATCGGCCGGCCTGCCGAAATAGGCAAGATAAAGCTGCTGCACCACGGCGGCATAATCGCCCGCCTGCTGCGTAGCCGAGCGGTGCGCGGCCTTGGACGAGGCGTCGGGGCCGGACGGCTGGCCATCGGAGCCGCAAGCGGCAAGCAAGCCTGCGCAAGCCGCCGCCAGGGCGCATCGCCAATTCCATGCCATCGCCGTCTCCTCGCAATATCCTGTTCCCGGTGCTTCATGGTATACAGGATTGGGGGAGACTTCCTGAAGGTTTCCTGAAGATTTGCACGCGGCGGCAAGGGGGGCATACCACTCTTCCCCCGTCGCCTGGCAATGCGATTCGGTGCGGAAGCACCACCTGCGCCACGACAGCTGCCGCCGCAGCAGCAGCAGGCCGTTCGCTGCGCCGAGGTCAGGCTCGTCCGTACGTAAAGTAATCCATGCGCGCCTCGTCGAATGCCAGCGCCCCGGCCAGGCCTTCGTAGAACGATTTGCGATGGCGGTTGACAAAGTCGATGCCGCTCTTGATCTCTTCCATGGCCGCGGGATCGTCCTGGTACTTTTCCAGCGCATGGAGCAACTGCGGGAAGTGCTCGTTGGCGTCGTGCACCACGTGGTCGTCCAGATATCGCCGCGCCGCCGCCTTGCCGAGCCGGGCCTCTTCCCCGTCTTCCGGCGTGATGCAGAACAATTGCGGAAACAAATGGTCGCGCGACTGTATCGCCGCGCGGTATTCCAGGGGAATGATGTTTTCCAGCGACAGCAGGGCGCCGGCCATGCGCAACATCCCTGCCTCCGCTTCCAGCTCGAGGAAGGCGTCCGCGTGGGCGCGCGTTTCGTCGAGCAGCGGAAAGTCCGGCGCTTCGGTGTCGATACCGAGGGCGTTCAGGTAAGCCAGTTTCCAGTTGCGGTGATTGTGCTCGGCACGCGCCACGCCATCGCTGCCGCGCCCCAATTCATCGTCCGCATTGGCGTCGAGCGCGGCGGCGAGATCGGCATCGCCGCGGCTGCGCGCCGCATCGGCGGTCTTCAACACGAGGCGCACGAAATTGTTCGCCACCGCGGCGCGCTGCGCCGCATAGAGCCGGTATTGGCGCGCATTCACCTGCTTGCGCATCAGTGCCAGCACCACGGGATCGTTGCGCACCACCGCCTTGTTTTCGCTGATGACATAGTCCTTCAAATCTGCTGTGACGCTATTCGGTTGCATGATTGACTCGCTTTCTGTCCGCGCGCGGCCCGCCGGGCGGCAAGACTCCGCCGTCGCCAGGCACATGCCGTGCGTTGGTTGAGGGAATGGGAGACCGGCTTCTGCGCGCGCTCGGCGCGCTCAGCATGTACTCAACGCGCTATTCGGCGCGGCTGGGATTTGAGCTTGGGCGGGTTCAATTTCAGCACCTTGCCCGCCGGCATCGGCGTTGCGGCACCGGGTGCGCGCGTTGCACGCAGTACGGCGGGCTCGGCCGGCTGCACCGTCCGGAACGAGGCGCCCAGCTTGAACACGCTGACGACTTGCGACAGCTTGGCCGCCTGATCCTGCAGCGAACCGGCCGCCGCCGCCGCCTCTTCCACCAGGGCGGCGTTCTGCTGGGTCACGTTGTCCATCTCGATGATGGCGCGGTTGACCTGCTCGATGCCGGCCGATTGCTCGCGGCTGGCCGAAGTGATCTCGCTCATGATGGCAGTCACGCGGCCGATGCTGTCGACCACCTCGTCCATGGTGCTGCCGGCGCTATCGACCAGCTTGCTGCCGCGCTCCACCTGCTCCACCGAGTTGCCGATCAGGATCTTGATTTCCTTGGCCGCCGCCGCCGAGCGCTGTGCCAGGTTGCGCACCTCGGTCGCCACCACGGCGAAACCGCGCCCCTGCTCGCCCGCGCGCGCAGCCTCGACCGCGGCATTCAAGGCCAGGATATTGGTCTGGAACGAAATGCCGTCGATCACGCCGATGATATCGACGATCTTGCGCGAGGATTCGTCGATCGCGCGCATGGTATCGACCACTTCGCGCACCACCGCGCCGCCGCGCGCGGCCACCTGCGAAGCGCCCTGCGCCATGCGGTTCGCCTCATGCGCATTGTCGGCGTTTTGCTTCACGGTGCCGGTCAGCTCCTCCATCGACGAGGCGGTCTCTTCGAGCGACCCGGCCTGCGCCTCCGTGCGCGAGGACAAGTCGAGGTTGCCGCTCGCGATTTCGGAAGTGGCCGTGGCGATGGTCTCGGCGCCGCCGCGCACTTCGCCGACGATACGCTCCAGGCTGTCATGCATCTCGCGCAGGGCGCGCAGCAAATCGCCCGTCTCGTCCTTGCTCGCGACCGGTTCGATGTGGGTCGAAAGGTCGCCAGCGGCCACGGTCTTGGCGATGGCCACGGCCCGGGCCAGCGGTCGCGTGATGCTGCGCGCGATCAGGATGCTGAACGCGGTCAGGACCGCCACCAGCACGGCGGCACCGAGCGAGAACATGGCGAGCCTGTGCAGGAAGACCGATTCCACCGTATCGACCCAGACGCCGGAGCCGATGATCCAGCCCCAGGGCGCAAACAGCTTGGAATACGATATCTTGGGCAAGGCTTCCTGCTGCCCCGGCTTGGGCCACATGTAGGGCACGAAACCCGCACCTTGCGCCTTGACCACGTTCGCAATTTCAACGAACAGGCGCTTGCCGGCCGGATCCTTGTTCTCGCTCAAATCCTTGCCCTCCATTTCGGGCTTGATCGGCTGCATCAGCATGCGCAGGTTGGTGTCGAACATGAAGTAGTAATTGCCGTCGCCGAAGCGCATCGCGCGGACGGCTTCCAAGGCCTTGGCCTTGGCTTCGTCGACCGGCATCGCGCCTTTTGCCGCCAAACTCTCGTAATGGGCGACTTCGGAGTATGCCGTTTCGATCTGCTGGCGAATCGCATCCTCGCGCTCGGCCATGATCAGGCCGCGCTCGGAGAGCAGGAAGGTTGTAGTCAATAGCGCGATGCCGACTATGGTTCCCGCGACGAGCAGCCAGAGCTTCCTCGACACGGTAAGAGATAAAAATTTTTGCATGTTCTTCCTCTGTGTTATCGATCGCATAAGACACGCATAGCGATCAAAATGATGCCCTACGGAAATAATGTAGTCGGTATCCTCCGAAATTACATCCTGCTAGTTCTTACAGGTGGATTTGACAACTCAGGTAGAATTTGCGTGGCGGAAACGACATCACGAGGCACACAATGAACAGCAAAACCCCGGAACACTTCAACGAAATCGGCGCGGGCTTCCTGCCCGGCCTGATTGGCATCGAAGTCAAGCGCATTGAATCGTTGATGGCGCAAACCGAGCTTGAAGTGCGCGATGCATTGCTCGCGCCGAACGGCTATCTGCATGCGGGTACCGTGGTTACCCTGGCGGATACAACTTGTGGTTACGGCTGCCTGGCAAGCCTGCCGGAAGGCGCCGTCAATTTCACGACCATCGAATTGAAGAGCAATTTCATGGGCACGGCGCGCAAAGGCTTGCTGGTGTGCGAAGCGCGCGCCGTCCACGCCGGGCGCACGACCCAGGTGTGGGACGCGTCGGTATTCCACCGCGCCGACGGGCACGACAAGCTGATTGCCGGCTTCCGCTGTACCCAGATGATCCTGTGGCCCAAGGCTCCCGGGTAAAATTGCACCTCCCGGCGTTCTCTTTTGCGCAACCGACCTACCTAACAACATGAGCCAGCTCGAACAACTCAAGCAATACACCACCATCGTCGCCGACACGGGCGACTTCCAATCGATGAAGTCCTTCGCGCCGCGCGACGCGACTACCAATCCTTCACTGATCCTGAAGGCCGTGCAAAAGGATGAGTACAAGCCGCTGCTGGAAAAGGCCGTGCGCGACCATGGCCGCAAGAGCACGGAAGACGTCATCGATCACCTGCTGATCGATTTCGGCCTGGAAATCCTGAAGCTCATCCCCGGCCGCGTTTCGACCGAAACCGATGCGCGCCTCTCCTTCGACACCGCCGGCACGGTGGAAAAAGGCCGCCGGCTGATCGCCCTGTATGAAGCCGCTGGCATCGGCCGCGAGCGTATCCTGATCAAGATCGCCTCGACCTGGGAAGGCATACGCGCCGCCGAAGTGCTGGAGCGCGAAGGCATCCGTTGCAATATGACGCTCCTGTTCGCCCTGCCGCAAGCCGCCGCCTGCGCCGAAGCCGGCGCCCAATTGATCTCGCCCTTCGTCGGCCGCATCTACGACTGGTTCAAGAAATCGACCGGCCAGGAATACCACGGCGCCGACGACCCCGGCGTGCAATCGGTCAAGCGCATCTACAACTACTACCGCAAGTTCGGCTACAAGACCGAAGTCATGGGCGCAAGCTTCCGCAACACCAGCCAGATCATCGAGCTGGCCGGCTGTGACCTGCTGACCATCAGCCCGGATTTGCTGCAAAAGCTGGCCGAGTCCGATGCACCGTTGACACGCAAGCTTGACGAGGAAAGCTCCAGGGCCGCCGACATTGCCAAGCTGGACCTCGATGAGAAGGCATTCCGCCTGATGCTGAACGACGATGCCATGGGTATGGAAAAGCTGGCTGAAGGCATACGCCTGTTCTGTGCCGATGCGGTGAAGCTGGAAAAGATGGTTGACGCGTTGCGTTGACGCTATTCGGAACCTTGCACCGAAAAATCACGCGGCAGGAACGTAGGGCGCAATGTATTGCGCCGAATGCTGAGTCCCCGTAGCGCCTCGAAAACTATATGTTAGCTGCGCCGCGTTTCCATACGGCGCAATACATTGCCCGGGGCGGCCTCCCGCCTACATAAAATAGTTACCGCCCCACCGCCTGCGCCATGGCGCGCGCGTCATCGCTACCCGCTTCTGTCAGGCCGGCAACGATACCGGCGCGGTCGGCCGCGGGACGGTTTTGGCTTACTTTCCATTTTCCCACAAGCCGCTTGATCGGGATTTCGATGCCGACAATGGCGCCCAGCAACTTGTCGATATATTCTTCCGGGGCGTCGGAGACGACCCAGGGGGCGGTGCGCAAGGCTTCATGGCGATCAGTCAGTCGGCTGACGAATTGGCGCAGCCAGGCCTTGTCTTCAATCGCGCGCAACTCGCCGTAGGCATGCACCGAGATGTAGTTATAGGTCGGCACCACCTTACCGTCGGTCTTCTTGGTTTCATACCACGAGGGCGTGATGTAGGCTTGCGCGCCCTGGAACACGACCATGGCGTCGACCGCACGCGAACAATTCTTCCACACCGGATTGGCGCGTGCGACATGGGCGCGCAGCACGCCGAACCCTCCCGCTCCCGACCCTTCCGCCTCGATCTCGAAGGGGATGTGGTTGGCGTTCAAGCCGCTGTCGTCAAGCGTCACGAGCGTGCCGAGGCCATGGGCACGGATCAGCGCGTGCATGACGTCGGTGCGGGTCTCTTCGAAATGCGAGGGGACGTACATCGGATTCTCCTACACTAGATCACCTTGTCGGCGCGCAGTTGGGCGATATCGGCTTGGCCATAACCCAGCGCAGCCAGCACTTCGTCATTGTGTTCGCCCAGTTGCGGCCCAAGCCAGCGCGTCGCGGCCGGCGTTTCCGACAGTTTGGGACTGGCGGCGGGCAGCTTGATCGGCGTGCCATCCTCGAAGGCGTGCTGCTCGAACATGCCGCGCGCGAGAAATTGCGGATCGCTCATCATGTCGCGCACGGAATAGATCTTCCCGACCGGCACGTCGGCGGCCTTCAATATGGCAAGCGCCGATTCGATATCCTGCGTATCGCACCAATCCTGGATAGCCCGGTCGATCTCGGCCGTGCGCGGCACGCGGCCGTCGTTGCGCGCCAGTTGCGGATCGTCCGCCATATCCTGCCGGCCGATGGCGATCATCAGGCGCTTGAAGATGGCATCGCCATTGCCGGCGATGACGATGTTGGCGCCCTCTTTGGTCGTGTACGTGTTCGACGGCACGATGCCGGGCAAGGCGCCGCCCGTGCGTTCGCGTACCACGCCGGCATGGTCGAACTCGGGCACGAGCGATTCCATCAGGTTGAACACCGATTCGTACAGCGCCACGTCGACCATCTGCCCCTGGCCGGCGATGCATTCCGCACCCTGCTTGCCGTTCCAGCGTCCGCCGGTCACGTCGCGATGGCGCAGCGCCATCATCGCGCCGATCACGCCGTGCAGCGCCGCGACCGAATCGCCGATCGAGATGCCGACGCGCACGGGAGGCCGGTCGGCATGCCCGGAAACATAGCGCAGGCCGCCCATCGATTCGCCGATGGCGCCGAAGCCGGGCAAGTCCTTCATCGGCCCGGTCTGGCCATAGCCTGACAGGCGTACCATGATGACAGCCGGGTTGACGGCCTTCAATTGCTCGTAGCCGAGGTTCCATTTTTCCAGCACGCCGGGGCGGTAGTTCTCGATGATGATGTCGGCGTCGAGCGCAAGGCGGCGCGCGATCTCCTGCGCCCGCGCGTCCTTCATGTTCAGCGTCAGGCTCTTTTTGTTGCGCGCCTGGACCGACCACCAGAGCGAGGTGCCGTCTTTCAGGACGCGCCATTGGCGCAAGGGATCGCCGCCGTCGGGCGCTTCGACCTTGATCACGTCGGCGCCGAATTCGGCAAGCATGCGTGAACAGAAGGGGCCGGCGATGAGGGTGCCGAGTTCGAGGACTTTGATGCCGGCGAGAGGGCCGGCGGATGAATTTGTTTGCATGCGCTCGCGATCCTTAACTCCCCTCTCCCACTTGTGGGAGAGAGGATGAAAACCTAAGCCGAACGCCGGTCCAGCATCGCCCGTGCGATCGTCCCGGCATCGACGTATTCCAGCTCGCCGCCCACCGGCACGCCGCGCGCCAGGCGGCTTACCTTCAAGCCGCGCGCTTTCAGCGTTTCGCTGATGTAGTGCGCCGTCGCCTCGCCCTCGTTGGTGAAATTGGTCGCCAGCACCACTTCCTGCACCACGCCGTCGGTGGCGCGCGCAATCAGCTTTTCCAGGTGGATGTCTTTCGGCCCCACGCCATCAAGCGGCGAAAGCCGTCCCATGAGCACGAAGTACAGTCCCTTGTAGGTCAGCGTCTGCTCGATCATCAATTGGTCGCCCGGGGTCTCGACCACGCACAACAGCGCCGGATCGCGTTCGCTGTCATTGCAGGTTTCACAGATTTCGTTTTCCGTGAAGGTATTGCACATGGCGCAATGGCGGACTTTCTCGACCGCCTGCAGCACCGCCCGCCCCAGCATGGCCGCGCCTTCACGGTCGTGCTGCAGCAGGTGGAAGGCCATGCGTTGCGCCGATTTCGGCCCGACGCCGGGGAGGCGGCGCAAGGCTTCGCTCAAAAATTCAAGGCTGGTCGGCGACTTCATGCGGTGCAGGAATCGTCAGAACGGCATCTTGAAACCGGGCGGCAGCGGCATGCCGGCCGTGACCGAGGACATCTTTTCCTGGGTCGTCGCTTCGGCCTTGCGCACGGCATCGTTGAAGGCGGCCGCCACCAGGTCTTCCAGCATGTCCTTGTCGTCGCCCAGCAGCGACGGATCGATCGACACGCGCTTGACGTCGTTCTTGCACGTCATGACGATCTTCACCAAGCCGGCGCCGGACTGGCCTTCGACTTCGATCCCGGCCAATTGGTCCTGCATCTTCTTCATATTGTCTTGCATGGCCTGGGCCTGCTTCATCAAGCCGGCCAACTGGTTTTTCATCATGGTGAACTCCTGTTTGTGATGGGTTGAATACGTGGCGCACCGGCGGCATGCCGCGGTGCGAAAGCTCAGGCGGGCTTGACCGACCCCGGCATGATGTAGGCGCCGAACTCGCGCACCAGCTTTTGCACGAAGGGGTCGCGCTCGAACAATTCCTCGGTATGCTTCTGGCGCGCTTCACGCTCGGCGATCGAGACGGCATTGGCGGTGTGCTCCACCCTACCCTCTTCGCCTTCGACACGCACGGGGCGGCCGAAGTGCTCGCTCAAGGCCGCGGAAAGCTTCTCGCCGCTGCCGCCGGCCGTCATCAGGGTCAACACGCCGACGCGCAAATGGAATATCGGGACTGCTTGCGCGGTATCGACGCGCACAAGCTCGCTTTGCTGGGCCAATTGCTGCACCACGCCGCGCACGGGCAGGATTGCCGCCAGCGCCGGCCAATCGCCGTTCCAATTCAGTATGGCGACAGGTTCGGGCTTGAATGGCGTCGCCGCGCGAACCGGAGCGGGGGCAGGAGCGGGAGCCGGAGCCGATACGGGAGCAGGAACCGGCGCTGCCTGTGTGGCCGCCGGCGCAGGCGCCGGCACGGCTTCCCGCGCTTCGGCCTCCTCGGGGAATTCGTAAGGCGGCGGTTCGAAAGATGCGGCCTCATCCATCCAGGGCGGCGGGGCATCTTCCGGCGGCGCCTCCGGCCTGGCGGATTGCCTGGCCACGGGAGCGGCGGCTGGGGTCACCGGGGCCGGCGCCGGAACCGGTGCAGCGGCCGCAGCAGGTGCGGCTTCGGGCGCGGACCGCGCCGCGCCGCCTACAGCGGCCTTCATGCCGGCGCGGGCGGCTTCCAGCGCGGCACGCGCGGGGCTCATCGCGGCGGCGGG
>DASVLJ010000043.1:0-68483 GCA_036384915.1 Burkholderiaceae bacterium | reverse complement strand
CGCAGACGCTGCGGCCGCAAGGCGCGGGCTACGACATCGGCGCCTACGAGCGCTGAGACGCCTGGGGCCTGGACGCGCGCGGCCACCCCTGGCCTGATCCGCGAGCTTGAGAGCCCGCGGCCGAAGCGGGCGAGGCACGCGTCCGGCGGCGCCAAGGGCGATGAAGGAGGGGACTGCGCAAGGCCGTCCTTCTCCCATGAAAAAAGGGACTGCCGAAGCAGTCCCCTTGCAGTGCGCGGAGCGCGGCGCGGGCGGCGTGCCGCCCGCCGGACATCACATGTCCATGCCGCCCATGCCGCCCATGCCACCCATGCCGCCACCGGGCATGGCGGGCGCTTCTTCCTTCGGGGCTTCCGCGACCATGCATTCCGTGGTCAGCATCAGGGAGGCGACGGACGCGGCGTTCTGCAGCGCGGTGCGGGTCACCTTGGTCGGATCCAGGATGCCCATCTCGATCATGTCGCCGTAGGTGTCGTTGGCGGCGTTGAAGCCGAAGTTGCCCTTGCCTTCCAGCACCTTGTTGATCACGACCGAGGCTTCGCCGCCGGCGTTGAAGACGATCTCGCGCAGCGGGGCCTCGATGGCCTTCAGCACCAGCTTGATGCCGGCGTCCTGGTCGGCGTTGTCGCCCTTGATCTCGCCGGCGGCCTGGCGGGCACGCAGCAGCGCGACACCGCCGCCGGCCACGATGCCTTCTTCCACGGCAGCGCGGGTGGCGTGCAGCGCGTCTTCCACGCGGGCCTTCTTCTCCTTCATCTCGACTTCCGTCGCGGCGCCGACCTTGATCACGGCCACGCCGCCGGCCAGCTTGGCCACGCGCTCTTGCAGCTTCTCGCGGTCGTAGTCGCTGGTGGCTTCCTCGATCTGGACGCGGATCTGCTTGACGCGCGCCTCGATGTCGGCCGCGGCGCCGTTGCCGTCGATGATCGTGGTGTTTTCCTTGCCCACCTCGATGCGCTTGGCCTGGCCCAGGTCGGCCAGCGTCACCTTCTCGAGCGACAGGCCCACTTCCTCGGCGATGACCTTGCCGCCGGTCAGGATGGCGATGTCTTCCAGCATGGCCTTGCGGCGGTCGCCGAAGCCCGGCGCCTTGACGGCCGCCACCTTCAGAATGCCGCGCATGCTGTTGACGACCAGGGTCGCCAGCGCTTCGCCATCGATGTCTTCTGCGACGATCAGGAGCGGCTTGCCCGACTTGGCGGCGTCTTCCAGCACCGGCAGCAAGTCGCGGATGCTGGAAATCTTCTTGTCGTGCAAGAGCACCAGCGGGTCTTCCAGCACCGCCGTCTGCTTGTCGGGGTTGTTGATGAAATAGGGGCTGATATAGCCGCGGTCGAACTGCATGCCCTCGACCACGTCGAGTTCGTTTTCCAGCGACTTGCCGTCCTCGACCGTGATCACGCCTTCCTTGCCCACCTTTTCCATCGCCTTGGCGATGATGTCGCCGATGGCGCTGTCGGAGTTGGCCGAAATGGCCGCCACCTGGGCAATTTCCTTGTTGGTGGTGCACGGACGCGACACCGTCTTGAGCTGTTCGACAATGGCGCCCACCGCCTTGTCGATGCCGCGCTTCAAGTCCATCGGGTTCATCCCGGCGGCGACATACTTCATGCCTTCCTGCACGATGGCCTGGGCCAGCACCGTGGCCGTGGTGGTGCCGTCGCCGGCCACGTCGGCGGTCTTGGAGGCGACCTGCTTGACCATTTGCGCGCCCATGTTTTCCAGCTTGTCCTGCAGCTCGATTTCCTTGGCCACCGACACCCCGTCCTTGGTGATCAGCGGCGCGCCGAAGCTGCGCTCCAGAACCACATTGCGGCCCTTCGGGCCCAGCGTGACCTTCACGGCATCGGCCAGGATATTGACGCCCTTCAGGATGCGGGCGCGGGCTTGATCGTGGAATTTGACGTCTTTGGCAGTCATGATGATCTCCTAGATTTCAAAAGTTCAAGATTTCTGCTGGGCGCGCCGGTCAGGCGGCTTTTTTCAGCGAAGCGGGGGCGGCGTTGTCGATGACGCCAAGCACGTCGTCCTCGCGCATCACCAGCAATTCCTCGCCGTTCAGCTTCACGGTCTGGCCGGAATATTTGCCGAACAACACATGGTCGCCGGCCTTGACCTGGAGCGGGCGCACCGATCCATCGGCCAGGAGCTTGCCGCTGCCGGCGGCGATGATCTCGCCCTGTTCGGGCTTTTCGGCGGCATTGTCGGGGATGACGATGCCAGATGCGGTGGTCCGTTGCGTCTCGATCCGTTTGACGATAATCCGGTCGTAGAGGGGACGGAGTTGCATGGTTTTCTCCTTTGCGATATCAGATTATGGAAAAAGGAAATGCCCCGCCCGGCACGGAAAAACACCCCGTGACGAGCAGGCATTTGCCGGACAACATCTCCGGCGGCGAGGAAATATGGGCGGATTTTTTTGTTTTCAAGGGGCAGAAATGCAAAAAATTTGGCATTTCCGCCGGGAAAATTACTGCCCGTCCGGCCGCCCTCCGGGCAGCACCAGGCGGGTGCTGTGCCCCAGCCTGTAACGATGGGGGGCGGCCCTCGGGCCGCCATAGGGGTCGGGATTCACCGGGCACGGCAACGCGCGCCCGCCATCCTGCCGCAGCGTGTCGTCATGCGCCGCGCCGCCCCACACCCCGCCGAAAACCGGGCGGAAAACCCAGCGCAGGTAGCCCGAACGCGCCCCCCAATGCATCAGGTCTTCGCGGTCCGGCGCTTCCGCGATCCAGTCGCCGTCGTGTTGCATCGGGTGGTCGGCAAAGGCTTGGCGGCAGGCCAGGCTTTCCGTTTCGGGAACGCCGGCCCGGTTGCAGGCGCGCCGCTGCTCGCGCTCCAGTTCCCATGCGCCGAACTGCCAGGCGGCGTCCAGCATCGCCCTGTCCAGCGCGTGGACCTCGTTCCATGTTTCGTTTATCTGCAAAACGGAGCCGGGCACGGGCGCCGGCTGCAGGCCGCGCAGCTTGTATTCGCGATCCGGGTTCTTGCGGAAACCATGCCAGTGCAGCATCAGCATGATCGGGGTATTGGCAAACGGCACAGCCGTCAGGCTCACCGCAAAAAGCGGCAAGCCCATGCCAGATAGTTGGGACGAGAGCTTGTCAAAAAGGTTCATGATTTCCTCCTTTCCACATGCTCGAAAAATTCTAGCAAAAAATAAGGTACTTGCATGCGTCCCGGCCGGAGGGCCGCCTTCCCGCCGATATTGGCTTCCTCTGGCATTTCCGCCGGATTGCCCTACTATCGATACAGGAGGATGCATGACACTGCCAAGGCCGCCCCAATCCGACATCAGCTTGTTCCTGTGCGGCGACGTCATGACCGGCCGGGGCATCGACCAAATCCTTCCGCATGCGGGCGAGCCGCAACTCTTCGAGCCGTTCATGCGTTCGGCGCTGGGCTACGTCAAACTTGCCGAGGACCGGTACGGCCCCCTACCCCGGCCGGTGGATTTTTCCTATATCTGGGGCGACGCCCTGCCCGCGCTCGCACGCGCGGCCCCTGACGTGCGCATCGTGAACCTGGAGACGGCCGTGACCGCCTCCGGAGAAGCGTGGCCGGAAAAGGGCATCCACTACCGCATGCATCCGGCCAATCTTCCCTGCCTTGCCGCCGCCCGGATCGATTGCTGCGTCCTCGCCAACAACCACGTGTTGGACTGGGGCTATCGCGGATTGGCCGAAACGCTGATGAGCCTGCGGCACGCCGGCATCGCTACGGCCGGCGCCGGCATGACGCTGGCCGAAGCGGCTGCGCCGGCCATATTGGACGTGCCCGGCAAAGGACGCGTCGTGGTGTTTGCCTGGGCGCTGGAAGATAGCGGCGTCCCGTCGGAATGGGGCGCAACCGAACACCGCCCCGGCGTCAATCTGCTTCCCGACATCAGCCCCCGCAGCGCCGACGCGGTAGCGAACCTGGTGCGCAAGGCGCGACAGGAGAACGATGTCGTGGTCGCGTCAATCCACTGGGGCGGAAATTGGGGATTCGAGATTTCAGAGCGGCAAAGGCGCTTCGCGCAAAGGCTGATCGAATCGGGCGCCGTCGACGTGGTGCACGGCCATTCCTCCCATCACGCGAAAGGCATCGAGATCCATCACGACAAACCCATCATCTACGGCTGCGGCGATTTCCTCAACGATTACGAAGGAATCAGCGGACACGAGGCATATCGAGGCGACCTGGCCCTGATGTATTTTCCGACATTTCACCAAGGCAGACTGAAGCGTTTCGAGATGACAGCCATGCGGATCAGATACTTTCAAACCGGCTTCGCCCAGGGGTCGGAAATCCAATGGCTGGCGGACACCCTGAACAGGGAGGGGCGAAAGCTCGGGACGCGGGTAATCATGGAATCGACGCACAACCTGTTGCTTCAATGGGAAACGTGAGCGCACTGTTCTTTGTGCCCCGGCAACAGGCTTTTGCTTCATCCTGCAACCTGTTTCAGACCGGGCTCCCGGCGCTTCGAATACGCTTCCCGAAGCACTGCACCAGCCATTCACGCGCCCGCAAAGCCCACCGTCTGTGCAAAGGTGACGAATTGCCTCGGCGGCAAACCCATTGTTTCGGCCAGCTTCCCGGTATCGACCGCGGCGCGGAAGACGGTCGCCAGCCCTTCCGACGCGCAAAACAGATAGACATTCTGGCCGATGAAGCCGGCATCGACGGATGCATAAAGCCGCCGCTCTTCCTGGGTAACGTCCGCCATGCGCTCTCCATGCGCGACATAGACCAGATTGAGCGGCGCCGAACCGACGAAGTCCTGCGTACCGGTTTGCGCGCGAATGTCATTCGCCATATGGGGCAGCAACGCATGGGCCGCAGGATCGTACAGCCAGACGCCATTGGCCATCGCCAGGTAAATATCGATCGCCATCACCCCGTGCCAGGACGGCGCGGTGCGGCCGCCGTCCGGGCGGTTTACGCCGAACGCCGCCCAAAGCAGGTTCGACAGCAATGGCAACGGAATCGGACGGTTGGAGTAGGACCGCATCGACCGGCGCAGCTTGAGCGCGGAAAACAGCGGCATCCCGCCCTCGGTCACCGGCTTGGGCAAATTCAGCGGCTCCAATGGCACGCGCCTCAAGGACGCTCCGAAAGACGGCAAAGCGCTCATCACCGTGGCGCCCAGCAGGCCGGCAGTGATTTCGCGTCGTGTGAGCATCGCACCTCCTTTGGACCAAATGCAGCCCGCAGCGCAAGCGCCCTCCGCGGCTTGGCCTCCGCAAGGAAATCGAACGGTGAGAATCGGCCGGGTTCTACGCCCGTTGCCACCGCACCCGCAGCAGATGATCGTCCTTGCTGAACGAATACTCGCTCTTCCCGTGGAACGCCTGTTCCAACGCCCTGCCTATGCCGCGGGCCAGATGCGTGTCGGTCGTCGTCACCAGCAATTTCTGCGGCCGCTCCTCGATGCCCATGATCTGCTGCAGCGGATGTTCCGCCTTTTCGCGCTGTTCCAGATGCCGGATCAGTTGCAGCAGCTCATCCTTGTGCTGCAGCATGAATTCGCCTTCCATGGTGACGTATCCCGCGGGCTGGTGTTCCCTGATGCGCAGGCATGCGGGACAAGTCGTCTCCGCCGCACGCGCGTCGGCGGCGCCCCATTGCCAGCGCCCTTCGCGATAGATCGCGCGGCACTCCTTGCACACGCAGGGTTCGGACAACTTGGCATGCGCCTGGTAGGGATCGCTCAGCGGGCCGTCATAGATTTTCCTGTGCGATCCCGGCTTGAATGGCGATTTGAGGGGCGATGCATGCTTGTTCATCTGAACTCTCCATGGTTGAAGCGGGTTGGGCCTGACGGCCGATGCCGTCTCCACGATCATGCAACGGCAAACCGGGCCGTCGATTGACAATTGTCAAACCGAAGCCGGCGCATGGCGCCGCTTGCCGCCCGCCACTTGCCGCCCGCCGCCGCTGCGCTTGATATAAGACAAGGCGTGCCGCCGGTCCATCCGCTTAGCATGCTGGTTTACCCACCATGCAAGCCATCGTTCATGCCGAAATCCGATTCCGCACAGGAAGCCAAGGCGCAGCGCCTGCTCGACGTCGTCCGGCGTTTCGGCGCGGAGAGCGGGCACGGCGCGGCGCAGCTCGATAGCGATTTCGAGCGCGATCTGGGCTTCGACAGCCTGGCGCGCGCCGAGCTGCTGCAGCGCGTGGGCACGGCATTCGGCCTGCAAATGCCGGCCGATGCCCTGGCCGGCGCGAACACCGCGCGCGAGCTGCTGCGCTATTTATCGTCCGCCCGGCCGGATGCCGAAGCGCAGCCCGCGGCGCCCTTGAGGGACACCCAAAGCGTCGAACTGCCGCATGCGGTGCGGACCCTGCCGGAAGTGCTGGCGTGGCATGCGCGGCGCGTTCCGGATCGCGTGCACATCGTGCTGCGCGAAGGGGAGCAGGAGCGCGCCATTTCGTACCGCGCCCTGCTGGCCGCCGCACGCGAGAAGGCCGCCGCCATGATCGAACTCGGCTTGCTGCCGCGCCAGACCGTGGCGCTGATGCTGCCGACCGGTTTCGATTACCTGGCCTGTTTTTTCGGCGTCCTGATGGCAGGCGGCATTCCCGTGCCGATCTACCCGCCCCTGCGCGCCGACCAGCTCGAAGACCATTTGAAGCGGCATGTCCATATTCTCTCGAATGCCCAGGCCGCGCTATTCATCGCGGCCGAGGCGGCGCTGCCCGTCGCGCATGCCATGCAGGCCTCGCTGCCCGCGCTCGACACGGTCGTCGCGCCGCAGCGGCTGCATTCGGGCCGGGCATTCGAAGATCGCATTATGCAGACGGAGGACGTGGCGCTGCTGCAATACACCTCGGGCAGCACGGGCTATCCCAAGGGCGTGGCCTTGACGCATGCGAACCTGCTGGCCAACATCCGCGCGCTCGGCGCCGCATCGCACACGACGCCGGCCGACACCTTCGTCTCCTGGCTGCCCCTGTATCACGACATGGGCTTGATCGGCGCCTGGCTGGGCTCGCTGTACCACGGCATGCCGCTCATCCTCATGCCGCCCACATCCTTCCTGGCCCGCCCGGCGCTATGGCTTGAAACCATCACGCGCTACCGCGGCACCTTGTCCGCCGCGCCCAATTTCGCCTACGAACTCTGCCTGAAACATGTGCCGGACACCTTGTTGCCGCAGCTCGACCTGTCCGGCATGCGCCTGCTGCTCAACGGTGCCGAACCGGTCAGCGCGGCAACCATCGAGGCGTTCGCCGCGCGTTTTGCGCGCTGCGGCCTGCGGCGCGAAGCAATAACGCCCGTATACGGCCTTGCCGAATCCTCGGTCGGCTTGTGCTTTCCGCCGCCCGGACGCGGCCCGCGCATCGACGTGATCGACGGGGCGGCGTTTGCCGAACGGAGGGCCGCCCGGCCCGCCTCGGCGGAAACCGGCTCGCGCCTGTCCCTGGTATCGAGCGGCCTGCCCTTGCCGGGCCACGAGGTGCGCATCGTCGACGAGATCGGCCAGGAAGTGCCGGAGCGCCAGGTCGGGCGGCTGGAGTTTCGCGGGCCCTCGGCAACCGCCGGCTACTTCCGCAATCCGGAAGCCACGCGCGCCCTGATCAAGGACGGCTGGCTCGATTCCGGCGATTACGCCTACCTGGCCGACGGCGAAGTGTTCATTGCCGGCCGCGTGAAGGACTTGATCAAGCGCGGCGGGCGCAACTTCTATCCGTATGACATCGAGCAGGCCGTCGGCAAGATAGCCGGGGTGCGCAGCGGCTGCGTGGCCGCCTTCGCCGCCGCCGATCCCGCACGGGGCACGGAAAAACTGGTCGTGATGGCGGAGACGCGCATCATCGATGCCGCCGGCCTGGCGGCGCTACGCCGCGCCATCGACCATGCCGCGCTCGATATCATCGGTTCGCCCGCGGACGACGTGGTGCTGGTGCCGCCGCATACCGTGCCCAAAACCTCGAGCGGCAAACTGCGCCGCCTGGCTTGCCGCGACATGTACGAAAGCGGCGCATGGCGCGGGCAGCCCGAGCGGGCGCGATGGCAGGCGGCGCGCTTGCGCCTCAAGGCATGGCGGGCGCAAGCGGGGGCGTGGGCAAAGCGCGGCGCGGCCGTGCTGTACGGTTGCTATGCCTGGCTCGTGTTCACCATCCTGGCCCTGGGCTTCGGCACGGCGATCGTCGCCCAGCGGCAGGCAGGCCGCGCCAGGCGCCTGGCGCGCAAGGCCGCGCGCCTCTATTTTGCCTGCGCCGGGATGCCGCTCGACGCAGCCGGCCTCGACCGGCTTCCCGCCGCGCCCCACGTCCTGCTGCTCAACCACGCCAGCTATCTCGATGCGATCGCGCTCTATGCGATGCTGCCGCCCGGGCGCGGCTACGCCTTCGCCGCCAAGCGCGAACTGGCCGGCAATATCGTCCTGCGCACACTGCTCGGCCGCCTCGGCTGCGCATGGATCGAGCGCTTCGACATGAGCCGGCTCGATGCCGACGTGGAGGCGATGGCCGATGTCCTGCGCCGCGGCGACAGCCTGGTGGTGTTTCCGGAAGGCGGATTCACGCGCGCGGCGGGCCTGCGCGCCTTCCATCTCGGCGGCTTGATCGCCGCGGCGCGGGCGGGCGCCCCTGTCGTTGCCGCCGGCTTGCGCGGCACGCGTGCCGCGCTGCGCGACGAAACCTGGCTGCCTCGGCGCGGCCGGCTTGCCTTGTGCGTCGGCAAGGCCCGGCAGGTCGGCGCCGCCTGGGGCGATCTGCTCGCGGCAAGAGACGCGCTGCGCGAAGAGGTGGCCGCGCTGTGCGGCGAACATCTATTGAATGCCTGAGGTAAAACACGATGCGGACCGATATTTCTCTCGAATTCAAGGTGGAATTCCTGCGCCGGCCGGAGCATTATCCGCCGCCCGCTTCGCCGGTGGACGACGTCGAAACGCACCTGTCCTGGGTCTTCCTGAACGATCACCATGCCTACAAGCTGAAGAAGCCGTTGCGCTTCGGCCGGCTGGATTTCCGCACCCTGCCCCAGCGCCTCCACTTTTGCCGCGAAGAGCTGCGCCTGAACCGCCGGCTGGCCGAAGACGTATACCTCGACGTGGTGCCGCTGGGATGGGATGCGGAGGGCGGACTGCGACTCGAAACCGGCGTGGCGCATGCCGTGGACTGGCTGGTCAAGATGCGCCGGCTTCCCGCCTACAAGATGCTCGATCATGCCCTCGTTCACGGGCTGGCAAGCGAAGACGATATCGAACGCGTGGCCGACAGGCTGCTGCATTTCTACCGCGGCAGCCCCGGCGTGGCCGTCTCCCCCGCTGTTTACCTGAACGAATTCCGCCGCGGGATAGGCTGTAACGAACGCGTGCTGCGCCGCCCGCAATACGACCTGCCGCAAGACCGCGTGCACGATCTTTGTGCCATGCAGCGCGCCACCCTGGCATACCATGCCGATTGGATCAGGGAGCGCGCCGCCCAGGGAAAAGTCCTGGAGGGGCATGGCGACCTGAGGCCGGAACACGTCTGCCTGGAAGACCAGGTCAGCATCATCGATTGCCTGGAATTTTCGCGCGAACTGCGCCTGATCGATCCCGCCGACGAAATCGCCTACCTGGCGCTGGAGATGGAATGCCTGGGCGGAGCGCGGCTTGCCCACGCCTTGCTGGACCGGTTCCGGGCGGAGACGGACAACTGGCCGGAACCGGACCTGCTGCACTTTTACCAGGCCTACCGCGCACTCACCCGCGCGCGCATCGCGATCCTGCATCTTGAAGATCCGCGCTACCGCGCCACGCCGCATTGGCAGCGGCGTGCGCTCGACTACCTGGCGTCGGCCGAGCGCCACCAGTATGCCATCAGAATGCCAGCAAGCCGGTGATCGAGCCGCCGCCGTGCAAGCGCTGTATGGCCTGGGCGAACAAGGGGGCGCTATCGACAACCCCGATTTTTTCGGCAATCGCCGGGTCTCTCAGCCGCGGTGACGATACGGTATCGGCCACGATGATGCGGTCCAGGGCCTTATCCGCCAGCACGGACGGCGCATCGGCGGCAAACGGCGCGTGCGTCGCCACGGCCCATACGCCGGATGCGCCGCGTTCGCGGCAGGCGCGCGCGGTGCGGACCAGGGTCGAGCCGCTGCTGATCAAATCGTCCACGATGACGGCGTGCCTGCCGGCCACGTCGCCGACCAGCAGGCTCCCGCTCAGCACGCCTTCGCTGCGATGCTTTTCCGCGAAGGCGGCGGCGACCGGCGCTCCCGCCAGCTTCTCCAGGCGCTCGCGGAATTGCCCGGCGCGCTTGATGCCGCCGGCATCGGGCGCCACCACGGTGAGTGCCTTGCCCGGGAGCGCGCGCGCGATCGATTCGGCCAGGAGCGGGTTCGCTTCCAGATGCTCGGTGCGGCAGCGGAAGGCATTCTCATAGGCCGCCGGGTTGTGCACGTCCATGGTCAGGATGGCGTCCGTTCCCACGGCTTCGAACATGGCGGCGACGTAGCGCGTCGTCACCGGATCGCGCGGCTTGCTTCGCCTGTCCTTGCGCGCATAGGCCAGGTAAGGCACCACGGCCGTGACGCGCGCGGCGCCCGCGTCTTTGACGGCACCGAGGAAGAACAGCAGACGGCACAGCTTGTCGTTGGCGCTTTGCCCGGCCTGCCCGTATAGCGCATGCAGGACGTAGACGTCCCTGTCGCGCACGCTCTCCAGGGGGCGCGACTTGTGCTCGCCGTCTTCGAACTCGCGTTCCTCATGCGCGCCCAGCGGCAGGCCGAGGCCCTCGGCCACCGCCTCGCCGAACTGGCGGCTGTGGTTCAGGGCAAACAGTTGCAAGGGGTGCGGGCTCACGTGGGCCGGCGGCGGCATGGGCCGGGTGGATTACGCATGATGTTCCGACTCGCGCAACAGCCTGATGGCCGTCTCGTCGGTCACTTGCGGGAAGGAGCGGTAAAACCGCGCCACCGCGCCGAAATGGGCCGGCATGCTCAGGCACACTACCTCGTCGGCGTAGGGACGGACGCACTCGATCCCCTCCACCGACGCCACCGGCACCGCGCACACCAGCTTTGCCGGATTGCGCGCGCGCACCGCGTGCAGGGCGGCGCGCATGGTCGAGCCGGTGGCAAGGCCGTCGTCCACGACGATGGCGATACGCCCGGCCAGGTCCAGCGGCCCGCGCCCCGGCGTATAGCGCGCCCGGCGCGCCTTGAGCACGGCAAGCTGCTCCTGCCTCTCCGATTCGATGTATTGCGCCGAGATGGCCAGCGGTTCCGCATGCGGCGCAATATAGCTCCAGCCGCTTTCGTCGACGGCGCCGATGGCGAATTCCTCGTCCCAGGGGCAGCGCAGCTTGCGCACCAGGGCCACATCGAGTTCGGCGTCGAGATGCCGGGCGATGGCGCTTCCCATTTCGATGGCGCCGCGCGGGATGGCGAGCACGGCCGCGTGCATGCCGCGGTATTGTTCCAATTGCGCCGCCAGCTTTTCGGCAGCGTCGCGACGATCGTCGAATATCATGGTTCGCGGCCTCCAGGTTTCATTTGCAGTTGCTTGCGCAGCCGCTCCAGCGGCAGCGCATTGAGCACATCCGTCTTTTCCAGCCATCCGCGCCTCGCCTGCCCGATGCCGAAGCGCAGGTCGCCGAAGCCGGCTGTGCCATGGGCATCGGAATCGATGCCCAGCAGCACCCCTTCCTCTTTCGCCATCCGGCAATAGATATCGTTCAAGTCCAGGCGCTGCGGCTGGGCATCGAGTTCGAGGTGGCAGGCGCGCCGCTTCGCGTGGCCGATGATGCGCGGCATATCGACCGCATAGGCATCGCGCTCGCCAATCAAGCGGCCCGAGGGATGCGCCAGCATGCTGAAGCAGGGATGATCCATGGCGCGCATGATGCGTTCCGTCTGCCGTTCCTTGCTCAACGCAAAATGGCTGTGCACCGCGCCGATCACCAGGTCCAGCCGTTCGAGCACGGCGTCGGGAAGGGCGAGACGGCCGTGCTCCTCGATATCGACCTCGATGCCCTTGAGCAGCGTGATGCCCGTCAACTCGGCATTGAGCCGGTCGATCTCGTCCATCTGGCGCGCCAGGCCGTCCGCGTCGAGGCTGTGCGGCGCGCCGGGGCGGCTTGCATGGTCGGTGATGCCAAGGTAGGAAAATCCCAGGCGCCTGGCTGCGAGCGCCATCTCGCGCAGGCTGTTCTGCCCGTCGCTCGCCGTGGTATGCGCGTGCAGATCGCCCTTGAGATCGGACAATTCGATCAAGCGCGGCAGGGTGCCCGCTTTCGCCGCCGCGATTTCGCCGCGGTTTTCGCGCAACTCCGGCTCGATATAGGGCAGCCCCAGGGCCTTGAATACCGACTCTTCCGTCTCGCCCGCGATGCGGCGCATGCCGGAAAACAAGCCGTACTCGTTGAGCTTCCAGCCCTTTTCCTGGGCCAGCATGCGCACGGCGATGTTGTGCGCCTTGGAGCCCGTGAAATAATGCAGGGCGGCGCCGAAACTGACGTCGGCCACCGCCCGCAAATCAACCTGCAGGCCCTGGCGCAGCACGGCGCTGGCGCGCGTCCGGCCCTGCGCCTGCATGCGCGCGACACCGTCGAAACGCGCAAAGTGGGCAATCAACTGCGCCGGGTTGGAAGCGCTGGCAAGGATGTCCAGATCGCCCACCGTTTCCTGGCGGCGGCGGTAACTCCCGCCGACTTCGACCTGCTTCGTTCCCGCGTATGCCTTCAGATAAGCCATGAGCGACTGCGCCGCCCGTTCCGCTTCGGCGATGGAGATGCGCGGCTTCTTTTTCAGCCTCGCCTCAAGTGCCTGCAGGATACGCTGTTCGATCCGCTTGCCGAAGCCCGGCACGTCGGCAATCTGCCCGGCACGGGCGGCCTGCTGCAACTGTTCCAGCGTCTGGATATGGCGTTCGCCATAGAGCCGCCTGACGCGCTTGGGGCCCAGGCCCGGCACGCGCAGCAGCTCCTGCACCGTCGAGGGCATTTCCCGGCGCAACGCTTCGCGTACCGAACAGGTGCCGGTATGGACGATCTCGGCGATCTTCCCCGCCAGGTCGGCGCCGATGCCCGGCAGCTCCTCCAGGTCCCGTTTCTCATCGACCATCGTCTCGATGCTGCCAGGAAGGTTGTTGATGGTACGGGCCGCATTGCGATAGGCGCGGATGCGGAACGGGTTGTCGCCCCGGATTTCAAGCAGATCGGCCACCTGGCTGAAGACGGAGGCAACCTCGGGATTGGCGATGTGCATGGGAGATGGTCCAATCCGCCGACGAAGATTTCAGTATAGTCACGCCGCCGGCGGCCGCCACGCTAGTGTCCTGAGTCGTCAATCCGTGGAACGATTGCTCATGCAGGCAACAGATTTCAGCTCAACAGCTCCAGGTGATCCACGACCTGGGCCACGCCGGGAGCGGCCAGGGCGGCATGCTCCGCCGCCTGCCGCTCCGCCCATGAATGCACCTTGCCCTTCAAGGTCACCTTGCCGCCTTCGATGGAGATGGAAATATTCTGCGCATCGATCTGCGCTTGGCGGTGCAGGGCCGCGGTGATCTTCGCCTGGATGTCCTTGGAAAATGCCGAGGGCTTGACCATGATCTGATTGCGTATTTCCTTGACGCCCAGCAAGGGGCGGATCAGGTTTTCCGCTGCCCTGCGCTGGAAGTCTCCCGCCACCTCGCCCGACAGCGTGACCACGGCATCCTCGACCATGATCTTGATCGCGTCGCGCGGCACGATGCTGTTCCAGCACAACGCGGCGTTGGCCGCGCCGGCAATATCGGCGTCGGTGCGCTTGTGCGAGCCGGGGATTTCAACGTCGAGATCCACGGCCACGGCCTTCACCCCCGCCACGCGGAACGCCGCCTTTTCCGCCGCCAGCTTTTCGGCATAGCTGGTCGGATGCCCGCTCAGGGTGACGACGCCGTTCTTGACTTCCACACCGATCAGGGCTTCGTTGACCTGGGGTTCCCAGGCCAATTCTTCCATCACGTCTTTCTTCAAGCTCAAATCGCTTTTCATGTCCTTCTCCTGACGACCCGGTTTGTTCGCTCGATACCATTGTGCCGCCATGGAAGGAAAATTGGCCGCGGACCGCGCATCGCTTTGAGAAAACGCAAACCCCGCGTTGCCCGGAAGCCGTCGCCCCGGCGGCGGTAATCGTCCGGCCGTCGCGGCAATGCGACACAAGGAACGATTCCGCTGGGCGCATCACCCCGCACATTCCGCCAAGGCAAGGATTTTTCACCTCAATTTGATGAAAAAGATCGAAATTGACGAATTTATGTTCCTTTCGGGACATATACTCGTCTGCACACGTCAAGCTGTCAGAATTTACACTGGTATTACGCAACTTCTCATGTTACGGTGACTTCCGGCAACTATGTCAAATGGACAAATGACCTGCGCCATCCCATATATATGGGATGGCGCCGTAGAGCGGCCGGTGATATAGCATTGAACAGCCATTTCTGGAAGGCGCCTCACCGTCCTTTCACAAGAGGAACCACCGTGAAAGAGAATCCGACTTTCGTGGAAGAAGACACGTCCTTGACCGAGCTTGAAGACCTGCGCCGCCGGCTGGCCGACGCGGAAGCCGCGCTCGAGGCGCTGCGCCATGGGCGGGCGAATGCGCTTGAGGCGGACGACGGCGGGCCTCAACCGGCCATGACCTTCAGCGGCGCCGGCGCCCCTTACCGCGCCATGATCGAAGCCATGCAGGAAGGCGCCGTGACGGTGGCGCCGGACGGATCGATCCTTTACTGCAATGCGCGCTTTGCCGCCATGGCCGGCGAGCACCGGGACAAGCTGACAGGGTTTTCCATCCACGCCTTGCTGGACGCTTCCGGCCAGGATGCCGTGCAATCCCTGCTTCTTCGGATGCGGCCGTCAAGCTTCTATCTGGCCTTGCGCGCGCAAACGGCGGAACCGCTGCTTGCCTACGTGTCGGCCAACCCCATCCTCGATCGCGGCGAAGCGCTCGCGATGGTCATGCTCATGACCGACGTGACGGAACAAAACCGCACCAAGGCCGCCCTGCAGGCCGCAGAACGGAAATACCGCATCATGTTCGACAATGCGGTCGAAGGCCTGTTCCAATTCGAAACCGACGGGCGCTACCTGAGTGCCAACCCGGCGCTGGCGCGCATCTACGGCTATGGCTCTCCCGAAGAACTGCTGGCGGAACGCAATCCGCAACGCGACCGGTGCTATGCCGAGCCGCATCGGCGCATCGAGTTTTTCAAGATGCTGGGGGAAGCGGGCAAGGTGCGCGATTTCGAGGCGCAAGTCCGCTGCAAGGACGACCGGCTGATCTGGATCCGCAAGAATGCGCATGCCGTCCACGACGCCGACGGGAAAATCTCGCACTACGACGGCAGTGTCGAAGACATCACGGCAAGAAAGCAATATGAAGCGCAACTGGAATATCAAGCCAATTTCGACGCGCTGACCGGCCTGGCCAACCGCCGGCGCCTGCTCGACCGCTTGCAGTCGGCGCTGACCGCGGCCGAGCGCTACGGGTATCAAGTCACCGTCGCCTTCATCGATCTCGACCATTTCAAATACGTCAACGACGCCCTCGGCCACGATGTCGGGGATCAGCTGCTCCAGGAGGTTGCGCAAAGGCTCAAGGCTTGCCTGCGCGAGAGCGACACCGTGGCCCGCCTCGGCGGAGACGAATTCGTGCTGGTGATCGACCATTCCGACGAGTTCGTGATTTCGAGAATCATGCCCAAGATTCTCGATTCGGTATCGCACCCGATCCAGGTCGCCGGACGCGAAATCAACATCACCTGCAGCATCGGCTTCAGCCTCTACCCGCAAGACGGCCGCGATGCGACGGCGCTGCTGCGCCACGCCGACACCGCCATGTACCGCGCCAAGGACCTGGGGCGCAACAATTTCCAGTTCTTCACGCGCGCCCTGAACGAACGGTTCAACCGGCGCATGACGCTCGATTCGCTATTGCGGCATGCACTCGACCGCGAGGAACTGTTCCTGGAATACCAGCCGCAAGTCGACGTGGCCACGCGGCAGATCGTCGGCGTGGAAGCCCTGGTGCGCTGGAATTGCGCCGGCGAAGGCATGATTTCCCCAACCGAATTCATCCCCGTGGCCGAGGAAACCGGCCTGATCGTGCCGATCGGCGAATGGATATTGCGTACCGCCTGCGCGCAAAATCGCGCCTGGCAATTGGCCGGCTTGCCGGCAATCAGGGTCGCCGTCAACCTCTCCGCGCGCCAATTCAAGCAAAGGAACCTGTACGACGTCGTGCGGCGCACCCTGCAGGAAACCGGCCTGGAGGCGAAATACCTCGATCTCGAACTGACCGAAAGCATGCTGATGACGGACGTGGAGACAGCGGTCGAAACGCTGGCTATGCTCAAGCGCATGGGCGTCAGCCTGTCGATCGACGATTTCGGCACCGGCTATTCCAGCCTGAGCTACCTGAAACGCTTTCCCATCGACACCCTGAAAATCGACCGCTCCTTCGTGCGCGACATCATCTCCGACCCCGACGACGCCCTGATCGCCACCTCCATCATCACGCTGGCGCACAGCCTGGAGCTGAAAGTCATCGCGGAGGGCGTCGAGTCGGCGGGCCAGGAACAGTTCCTGCGCCGCAGGCAATGCGACGAAATCCAGGGATTCCGCTTCAGCAAGCCCGTGCCGGCGGAGCAATGCGGGCATCTGCTGGCCGATTCGACCCTGTTCGAGGAAGAGCACGCGCCGCAAGACCACCGTCCCACGCTGCTGATCCTCGACGACGAACCCGGCATCCTCTCGTCGCTGCGGCGCCTGCTGCGGCCCGACGGTTATCACATCCTCACCGCGAACTCGAGCGACGAGGCATTCGAACTGCTAGCCATCAACGACGTGCGCCTGGTCATCTGCGATCAGCGCCTGCCCGACATGAGCGGCGCCGCGTTCCTGAGCCAGATCAGCAAACTCTATCCCGACACGCTGCGCATCATGCTCTCCGGCTACACCGAAGTCGAGTCCATTCTGCACGCCGTCAACTGCGGCGCGGTCTACCGCTTCCTGCTCAAGCCCTGGGACGACGACTACCTGCGCAAAAGCATCCGCGACGCCCTGCGTTACCAGGCCCTGGTGCAACGGTCGCGGGCGGCGGAGAACGAGCGGCTCGACCTGGATTGAGTCCTTCGGCCGCCCTGCGGCACCGGCAATCCCCCTACCGCAGCAACGCGCGCAATTCGGCAGCCTTGGGCGAACGGCGCAGCTTGTCGAGCGCCTGTTTTTCCAGGCTGCGCACGCGTTCGCGCGAGAGGCCGAGCAGGCGCCCCACCTGTTCCAGGGTGGCGCCGTCGCCATAACCGATGCCGAAGCGGGCTTGCAGAACCTGCAGCTCGTTCGGCGACAGTTCTCCCAGAAGGCGGCTTACGGCTTCTTCGCTCGACCGGCGCTCCGCCGCTTCCTCGGGCAGCAGGCTCTTTTCGTCTTCGATCAAATCCACCAGGCGCAAGTCGCCCTCTTCCGAGACGGGTTCGTCCAGGGACAGGGGTTCGTTGGCGAATAGATCGCGGTATTCGCGCACCTTCTCCGGCTCGAACCCCGTTTCGGACGCCAGGCGCGCAATCTCGGGATTGGCACCGGTCTGCATCTTGATCCGGTTCGAGGCGCGGTACAGTTTGTTGACCTTCTCCAGCAGGTGCACCGGAATGCGGATCATGCGCGCCTGGTCGGCGATGGCGCGGGTGACGGCCTGGCGGATCCACCATGTCGCGTAGGTGGAAAATTTGAAACCGCGCCGGTATTCGAACTTGTCCACCGCCCGCATCAAGCCCAGGTTGCCTTCCTGCACCAGGTCGAGCACGGCCATCCCCCGGTTCGCATATTTGTTCGCCACCGATACCACCAGGCGCAGATTTGCCGTGATCAGCTCTTCCTTAGCCTTGCGCAGACCCGCCTGCGCGCTATCGATCCTGGCGCCCAGCCTTTCCAGCGCCGCCGGCGATACCGCGCTCTTTGCCTGCAATTGTTGCAGCCTGGCTTGCTGCTCGCGGATGCGCGGCGCCTCGCGCTGCAGGCATGCCGGCTCCAGCGCCCCCGAGGCCAGCTCCTTGTCGAGCCAGCCTTCGTCGGCGAACGCAGCGGGAAATTCCGCACGGAAGCGCGCGGGCGGCATGCCGCAACGATGCACCAGGGCATCGAACAATTCGCGCCCGGCGGCGCGGAGGGTCAGGCGGTCGGCTTCCACCACGGCAACCAGCCGGGCGACCGCCTGGGGCACCAGGCCGCACGCCACGATACCGCGCGAGAGCAGCGCCTGCGCATTCGCGTAGGCGGAACAAGCCGGCCCGCCGGCGACATAGGCCTGCCCCAGCGCGGCAAAATGGCGTTCCAGTTCGGCGATGCGCGAATGCCATTCTTCGTAGGACAGGGGAGCAAGGCCCGACGTTCCCGCTCCCTCTTCCGGCGCACCCTCGCTCTCTTCGCCCTCTTCAATCTCTTCAGCCTCTTCCCCCGCCGCGGCAGTCAACTCCGCCAGAGCGGCCTTGTCGGCGCCGGCCTCGCGCGCCGCGTCCAACAGTGCGTGCACCGCCGGCGGGTATTCGGAGACGGCTTCGAGCACGGCATGCGATGCATCCTCGATGCGTTTGCCGATCTCGCGCTCTTCTTCGCGCGTCAACAGCCGGTGCGTGGCCATTTCGCGCATGTAAAGACTGATGTTGTCGCCCATGGCGCCGCTCTCGCCGGCGCCCGCCTTTTCCTCGCGCTTCTCCATGTCGAACGGCGGCGCGTTCCCGCCATAGAACGGCGCATAGGCGTCGGGTTCGGCCTCGTGGACGACGATGCCGAGATCGCCCAATTCCGGCAGAATCTCGGACAGCACATCTTCAATCTCCGCCTCGCCTTCGAGCGCATCGCTCAAGTGCTCGATAATCTCGAGCCGTGTCACGTAGCCGCGCCCCTTGCCGAGCTCGATCAGCTCGTCGAGCATTGGCCGTATCGCGGCCGGGTCGAGCGGCTCCCTTTCCACCGTCTCCGTAACGGGAGAAAATGAGCCCGCCGGTTCCCGGGCGCCATGCTGCTTCCGCTTGCCATTCATTGCCGTGCATCCTCACTCCGGCGCCATTCCCGCCTGCCGGACCCATGTCCGTAACATGCGCGGTATCCGCCATATGCCCAATATGGAGCCGCCATCGCGGAAGGCAATAGCCGTTTCGTCAACCGGCTACGACTTGAAATGTCCGGCGCAGCCATTGATCGCGTGTGAATGGCTGATGATGGCCGGATACCCGCAGGGCAATGTCGGTGAGCAAGTGTTGCGAGGTGCCCGGCTCCATGCGCGGTGCGACAAGCAACACGAAACCTCCGGCCAGGACAAGCGGCAAGCCGCGCGAAAAGGCCGCCGCGCGGCCATGCCCCGCGATGAAGGCGGCGGCGAGAACGGACCCCAGCAGCGCGCCGCCGATCACCTCCGATACCGAATGGCAATGAAGGACGTAGCGCGACAAGGAAGCTCCAAGCGCGGTCAAAAAACCAAGCGCCACGGCAACATGGCGCACCGTCGCCGATGCCTGCCGGAAAAACGTGTAGCAGAGAACCGGCATGACCATGGTGGCCCGCTCGGCATGCCCGCTGAACCCGGTAAAGTCCCACGCGCGAACGCCGATTCCCCAGCCGATGAAGGCGACTTTTGAAACGACGACAACCGCGAGGCCGAAAGCGAGATAGCCAAACCAAGCCAGCAAGGCCTTCCAGGAACGCTCCGCCGCATAGCCCAGCGCGATCACCGTCGCGATGACGGCGAACGACGACAGGTCGGCGGTATCGGTAAGAATTTGCCAAATCATGAAGCCACGGCTTTCCGCATTGCTCTCCATCTTTTTTCCCACCTCATTTTCAACCTCATTTCCGACATTATTCCCCACATTGCTATTTTCGCGCCGCAATCGCTCTGTCGCCCGCGCTGTCTTCCGTCAATTGCATGCCACACCTCAACTATTGCCGAGGACGACGGCCGGCCCTCTGCATGGCGCGCCGGCCCTGCTTTGCCGGCGCCGCCCCCACGGGCAGCGTCAGGCGCAGCGTATGCATCACGCGGCACAAGGGGCAAACGAGCCGGCGTTCGAGAAATTCGGGGTTGATGTCGCTGCGCTTGTCCACGACGACAAGTATCGCATTGGCGCAGACGGGGCAGGCCACTTTGGCAGTGCCGTCCATGGCAAGAAGCCTGCTGGCGGCGGCCCAGCGGGAGACGATCCCCGCTTCACGTGTTGATCTCATCCGCTCGCCGCGCAAAATCATCAACAGCGATGGTAGATATCGTCCAGCCGGACGATGTCGTCTTCACCGAGGTAGCTGCCCGACTGCACTTCGATCAAGTGCAGGGGAACTTTCCCGACGTTTTCCAGGCGATGCGGCGTGCCGATGGGAATATAGGTGGACTCGTTTTCCGTCAGCAACGTGACGTTATCGCCGCGCGTGACCCTGGCCGTTCCGGCGACGACCACCCAATGTTCGGCCCGATGATGATGCATCTGCAGCGACAGCTTGCCTCCCGGCTTCACCATGATCCGCTTCACCTGGAAACGGTTGCCGGAATCGAGCCCTTCATAGTGTCCCCACGGGCGGAACACGGTCGTATGGTCGACATGCTCGCGGCGCGAGCGTTTTTTCAAGTCGTCCACCACCTGGCGCACATCCTGGGCGCTGTCCTTGTGCGCCACGAGAACCGCGTCCTTGGTCTCGACCACGATCAGGTCTTCCACCCCGATGACGGCGACATATCTGCCGTCCGCCCGCACCATCGACGTTTTGACTTCGTCGACGTACACGTCGCCGCGCAACACGTTGCCGTCCTCATCGGGCGAAAGCAGCGCGAACAGCGCGGGCCAGGAACCGACGTCGCTCCAGCCCATCTCCACCGGCACCACGACGCCGTCGCGCCCGCCTTCCATGACGGCGCAGTCGATCGATTCGGCGGGGCATTCCTGGAACGGAACCTCGTCGAGCCGTTCGAAATCCAGATCGCGGTAGGCGTCGCGGAACGCGCGCTCGCACTGCCGTGCAATGGCCGGGCGCGCACGCTCCAGCTTGGCGAGGTAATCGGCCGCGCGGAAGAGAAACATGCCGCTGTTCCAGCAATAGTCGTTTGTGGCGACCAGGGCCTGCGCCGTTGCCGCGTCGGGCTTTTCCACGAAACGGTCGATGGCGAAGCATCCGGGCATGTCCGGCACAGGGGCCCCCTGCCGGATATACCCGTAGCCCGTGTGCGCCGATTCCGGCACAACGCCGAACGTCACCAAGCGCCCGGCCGCGGCGCACGGCAGTCCGCGCTGCACTGCCTGCCGGAACGCCGCTTCGTCGGCAATGGCATGGTCCGCCGGCATCAGCAGCATCACGGCCTCGGGGTCCTTGGCCAGAAGCGACATGGCCGCCACGGCCGCAGCCGGCGCGGTATTCCTGCCGCAGGGTTCGAGCAGGATGGCAAGCGGCGTCACGCCGATTTCCCTGAGCTGTTCGGCGACAAGGAAACGGTGCTCGGTGCCGCAGACGACGATGGGCGCCGCGCCTTCTTCCACCATCCGGGCGCGCTCCACGGTTTGCTGCAACATGGTTCTTTCCGACAACAGCGGAAGAAGCTGCTTGGGGGTGGATTCCCGGGAAAGCGGCCAGAGGCGCGTTCCGGAACCGCCCGCCAGTATCACGGGATGGATTTGCATGGATGTTCCTCTTTGCATAGGAGTTATTGTTGAAGCCGGCCGCGAAACACGCCCGTCGATATTGAACCCCGGCGCCATAAGCGTTTTGACAAAAATCAGGAACACGCCGCACGCCGGTTTGAGAAATGTCAACGGTGCGCCGATGGGCGATGCTAGAGTAAATTTTCACTCAACCCCATGCAAAGGAATCGAGATGACCGTCAAACACAGCAAATCCGGATCAAGCGCCCCCGCCCAAACCAGGAAGACGCCCGAAGCGCACAAGAAGCTCGCCGCGCCGCACGCTGCCCTGGCGCTGGAAGACCAGGTGATCGAGGATGGTATTGTCGACATGCTTTCCGGCCTGACGACAATTGAAACCGATATCACGTCCCTGGCCCGAAAAACCGTCTCCGACACCCTGCGGACCGGCGGCCTGGCAGCCGGCGAACTGGTCGGCATCGTCAACCATGTCGTACTCGGCACGGTGAGCGCCGCGGAACAGGTGGGAACCGGGTTGACCCTGAGCATCAAGGGCGTCGCCAAAGGCATCGTGATGGGCGTACACGACGTTAACGGCGACGTCATCGACGCCTCGGCCGAAACCATCCGCTCCGTCATCCATCACGGTGCTGCCGTCGGGGCCGACGTGGGTCTCATTGCGCGGCACGCGGTCGACGGCGTGATCGAGGCGGTGGCGGAAATGGGCGGCGACGTGGCGCACGTCGCCAAGAAAGCCATCGAAAGCGCGATCGAGGAAGCGGGCAACATCGGCAAGCTCGCCATCCGGACCGTCAAGGACGTGCTGACCGGCGTCGTGAGCGAGACCGACCTTGAGATCGGCGCCATGGCCCATGCCGCCGAAGGCAAGGCGCTCGCCGCGCGCCAGACGCACCGCCACCATAGCTGAACCGGACGGCGTGCCGCCTGCGGAGGCGCGCCTCCGCGCCGCGGCACGTCATCCGCGCATCCATTCGAGCAGCTTGCCGTACACATTCCGGCTGTCGAGCAGCTCCAGGTGATTGACGCCGTAGGCGATCCATTGCCGGGCCGGCGGAAGCGCCAGATCGCGCAGCCGGTCGTCATGCCGCCCCAGGGCCGATTCCGGCATCATCAGGCCATCCCCGAGGAAACGGCTGCGCAGATCGGCTTCGCGCCGGCCCGCCGCGCCGGCAATGGCATAACACTTCACCCCCGCCGGAAGCGGCACCGGGCGCCGGCAATCGTCCTTGTGTTCCCGGTCGCGCCCCTGCCAATCCTCGTCGAGCAAGTTGCCGTAACGCAGATCGGTGATGCCGGCACTGCGGACCCTGCCGAACCGCGCCAGCGGCAGCGTAAGCATGTTGCGGTCAAGCACGGCAACGAGCCAGTTGCCGCCGCGCTCGATGGGCGAACCGTGATGCGGCGTGCCGAGAAAAACCATCTTGCGCAACCGGCGCGGCCAGGCATGGCCGTATTCCCCGGCGTAGTGGCAGGCGCTGCGGGCCACCAGGCCTCCCATGCTGTGGCACAGCAGGTCAAGCTGCCGCACTTCCACCGGCCACTGCTCCACCAGCAATTCAAGCAGCATGGCCAGCTCGCGGCCATTGTGCGACACGTGGCGGCCGGAATTGTAGTGCAGGTATAGCGGCGTATAGCCCAGCTCCCTTGCCAATGCCAGGCCATGATCGTGGCCCCGCCTGCGCCACTGCAGATCGTTGCGGCACAAGCCATGGACCATCACGAGAATTTTCCGCTGCGCGTCGGGAAACCGCTGGGCCAGCGCGCGCTTTTCGATGCGCAGCGCCTTGCCCTGGCTGCGCAGATGCATGGCGATCGCCCAGGGATGGGCCGATTCCGCCAGATAGTCGCCTATCACCCCGTTAAGCGCCGACAGCACCGCCTCCCTTTCCGGGGAGAAGGCGGCATGGCGATGCCGCGCCAAGGCCGTATCGAAACGCCTATCGAGCCAGGCCGACAATTGCCGCGCATTATTGCGGAATATGCCGAGCGCATCCATGCCAGGCAAGGCCTTGCCGCCGGCACCGCCCTGCATCGTCTCGGCCAAATCGGCAATGCTCTCCACCGCCTTGAGCGCCAGGCGCCCGACGCCATGCAGGTCGGCGATATGAAAATGGCGCTTTCTGTTGGGGCGATTGGCGCGCTTGGCACCGTTGGTGCGCTCGGCAGGTTGTGGTGCCGCCGGACGCACCGCAAGCTGGCTACTTTTGCGCGGGCTCATGTCGGGACGCCGGCGCCGTTGCGGTCGAGCCGGAACGCTCAATGCACTTCCGCGTCCGGATGCGGCGCGCGCAGCGCCTCTTCATCGCGAACCAGGCGGCGCAAGACCTTGCCGATGTTCGACTTGGGCAAAGGAGTCTCGCGCAGATCGAAATATTTGGGCACCTTGTAACCCGTCAGATTCTTGCGGCAATGGTCGGCCAGGTCCTCGACGGTCAAGCTCGTATCGCTCCTGACGACAACCAGCTTCACGGCCTGGTCCGAGCGTTCGTCGGGCACGCCCACCACGGCCACTTCCACGACCCCGGCGAGCATGGAAACCACTTCCTCGATCTCGGCCGGAAACACCTTGAAGCCCGAGACGACGATGACATCCTTCTTCCGGTCCAGCAGCTTGACATAGCCTTCGTCATCGACGAGGCCGATGTCGCCGGTATGAAGCCATCCGTCCTCGGTCAAAACGAGCCTGGTCTCGTCGGGCCGGTTCCAGTAGCCCGTCATGACCTGCGGCCCGCGCACCAGGATCTCGCCGCTTTCCCCGGGCGGCAGTTCGTTCCCTTCATCGTCGCAAATCGCCACCTCGGTCGAGGGCAGCGGCAAGCCCGCCCGGCCCGAAAATTCCGTCGCATTGAGCGGATTGGCGCAGACGATGGGCGAACATTCGGTCAAGCCATAGCCCTCGATCATCTGGGTGCCGAAAACCTTGCGCCATCTTTCGGCAACCGGGCGCTGCACCGCCATGCCGCCGGCGATGACCAGCTTGAGCGTGCGCGGCTTGAGCTCGCCCGCCTCTTCAAAGTTGAGAATCGCGTTGAACAGCGTATTGACGCCGATCATCACGCTGAAATCGGAATGCTTCAGCTCCTTCACCAGGCCGTGCAGATCGCGCGGGTCGGTGATCAGGATATTGCTCGCCCCCAGCCTCATGAAGGACAGCATCGCCATCAGCGCGAAGATATGGTAGAGCGGCAACGGGATCACCGCGACCTCCTCGCCCTCTTTCAATACCCCCGATACCCAGGCAAGGGTTTGCTCGACATTGGCAGCCATGTTGCCGTGCGTGAGCACCGCCCCTTTCGGCACGCCCGTCGTGCCGCCCGTATATTGCAGGAAGGCGATGTCTTCCGCCGCCGGACGGACCGGCGTGAAACTCAGCCCCCGCCCCGCCTCCAAGGCATCCTTGAAGCCGACCGCGCCGGGGATGTTCCAGTCCGGCACCATGTGGCGCACGTACTTCACGGCCAGGTTGACAATCGCCCCCTTGGCCAGGCCCAACAGATCGCCGACGCCGGTCACGACGACATGGCGCACCTGCGTCGCCGGCAAGGCCCGTTCCAATACGTGGGCAAAATTTTCCAGGACCACGACGACCGTCGCGCCCGAATCGTTAAGCTGATACTCCAGCTCCCGCGCCGTGTATTGCGGATTGACATTCACCACCACGCCGCCGGCGCCGAACACGCCGAACAGGGCGACGGGATACTGCAGCAGATTGGGCAGCATGATCGCCACCCGCTCGCCCGGCGACAGGCGCACGCAATTGCGCAGATAGGCGGCGAAAGACGAAGACAATTCGCGCAGCTCGCCATACGACACGGACCTTCCCAGGTTGAGGAAGGCGGCACGCTCGGCGTAGCGCTCGCACGCCAGATCGAGAATATCCGGCAAGGCGCCGAGCACCTTCGCATCGATTTCGTCGGGCACGCCCGGCGGATAGCTCTTCAGCCAGATTTTTTCCACAGCGCGTCTCCGAATCCGTTTCCGAAAAAGCGACCGCCTCCTTTCGGAGGCGGCCAGGTGAAGATCCCAAACCGGCTATTACACCAGTTCGTCTGGGAGCGTCTTCATCCGTTCCAGTCACTAACCGGAACTCGGCCCGACGTGGTCGGACCTCCCAGCTTTGCAGCATCTCCACCAGAGCGGCGACACTGCAGCTTCAGAATATCGTCTTCTTCGCCCCGCGCCTTGATAAATGTCAAACGGATGCGATCCAGCGCGGCGCCGCTCTCGCTACACCCGATGCTTCAATTAATGCGCGCTATGTTGGTCGAGCCTTGCACCGCACGGCATTGTTGCACGCCGTGATGGCATGCAATATTCACATACGGCGCCTCACGCTCTGGGCAGATTCCGACCTTGCCGACGCCTCTTAATGCAGAAGGGCGATTGAGGCGGCGCTCATTATTTTTCCATAATCATGTTCGACCAGGTCAAGGATTCCATCGGCATCGTTCGACAGCCAGTTTGTCACCGCATCACCCGCTTCTTCGGCGACACCATCGTCCCAAAAGCGCGATGCGACCAGCACTTCAACGTCGATACCTTCGAGCGTATTTCTCGCTACGACGGCGCCGATCTGCATTCGGCGTTCGCGTGACACAATGCCCCATACCCTGATCTGACCGGCTGCGCATTGCAAATCGATGCCGAACGCCGCCCGCAACGCACCGTCCTGCGATTTCTCCGTCATCCACGGCACACATGCGGCCAGCGCTTCATCTTGCAGCAACACGGAGAGGAGATTACGTGCCTCAAATGGCGTGAGCAAAGCCACTGAAAAGCGCTCGGTTTCAAATATTCGTGAATTTTTGTTCATGGTCCATGCCTGAATGTTGTCGTCGAATTGCACCGAAATGGAGCGGCTGTGGCCAAGTTCTGCTTCATGTAAGCAAGTCCTTGTGTCCGTGGAAGATCAAATCGAGCCAGCACGAGTCGTTCGCGTCGACCCAAGCGCCGCTTGAAGGGAGCGATGCGTACCTTCCCCTATTTTCCCAGGCGTTCATCTTCCGGCGAAATGTGTCAGGGGACTTGTTGGCGCGCCCCTGGATTCCGCGCCGGACATCGTCACACACGCCGCTTTGGTCCGAACCCGCCCACCGATGGCTACCGGATAATAGCCTCTATATTCAAGGCCGCTCGCAGCGCATGCGAAGACTCGTGCGCAATTACGAAGAGTCGTAAGCCGGAGGATGCACGCCGGCAACCTGCCGATAAGCAAACGCTGCAAAGGTGGATAAACGCCTCACCGGCGGCTTGAGCAGCCGCGCCGCAGCCGCGCAACCGAGGCGCCACGCCGCCGCGTGGCATCGGCTACCGCCATCCCATGAAAAATCCGGAATACGTTGTTGGAAGCCAACTTGTGCGGATTTCTTAAATTCCCTCAACTATTTAACGGTCGGCACGACAATTATCAACAACAACATTTCGCCTACAGGCAATGATTAGTCGTGAGAAAGACGACGAATCGAACGGGCTGGATTGTCGATACATCGTGATTCGCACTGCCGCCCGAAGCGGAGCACCGGTTCCAGGACGCGCGGCACGCTCTCAAATTTTGAAAGGTGAACCATGAATAGCGTGAGATACAAACTTCGACGACTCCTGCATGAGGATGAAGGAGCCCAGGTTGTCGAATACGCCCTGATCATCGCCGTCGTGTCGATTGCGCTGGTGCTTGCTCTGGGCAATGCGACAACCGGAATCGGTTCCCAGTTTGCGGCTTTCGTCACCCGCATCGGCACCTGCATCACCACCGGCAGCTGTTAGAAGTACCGCCGGTGTTTTTTCTGAAGACTTTTCAACCCAGCAAAGAGGAAAGACCATGAAGACCATCCAAAACGCAGTAGCCAAGTTTGTCCGCGACGAAGAAGGAGCGCAAGTCGTCGAATATGCCTTGATCATCGCCGTCGTGTCGATTGCGCTGGTATTGGCCCTGGGCAACAGCACCACCGGCATCACCAGCAAGTTTGCCGCGTTCGTCACCCGCATCGGCACTTGCCTGAGCACGGGCACTTGCTGAAGCGGTGCGCGCCCGGTAGCGGGAATGCCGGTTCCGCCTGCATTCCCGTCCGAAGCCCATCACAGAGAAGATACTGAGAAGAGACGCAAATGAATCAGGAAACCGAATTCCAGGCAGTGCTCGACTTGATCGTCATGATGCTGCTGAACTGGCGCACCGGAAGCCTGATTCTTCTGTTGCTTGCGGCCGCGGCCATCGATATCCGATCGCATCGCATTCCGAATTGGCTGGTGCTTGCCGGCATGCTGTTCGGCGTCTTCCTCAATGTGTGGCTCCCCTATTCCCGCGACACCGGCTGGCTCTGGCCGCTGGAAGGCATCGCCATCGGCCTGGGCGCTTTCCTGCCCTTGTATCTGATCGGAGCCATGGGCGCGGGCGACGTGAAATTGATGGCAACCGTGGGCGGCTTCGTCGGACCGGCGCAAATGCTCCCGGTATTGCTCTACACCATGATTGCCGGCGGCGTCCTGTCCATCCTGTACGTGCTCGTCAAGGGAACTGCGCGCCGCATGGCGTGGAATCTTCTGAGCCTGTTTCATCCCGGCATGCCCAATGCCATGCAGGGCGCCGGCCCGCTCCGAGCGCTGGCGCCGGCGAATTCGGCCGGGCGCATGCCTTATGGAAGCGCCATCGCGGCCGGCACGATCGCTTACATCACAGCGCACCAATTGGGTCTGACATAACCATCACCATTCAGAAATTTCGAGGAACCATCATGAAAAATACCAGGGCTCTCTGGATGCTCGCCATCTCCGCACTGCTGGGACTCGGCGTCATGCTGATGGCGGCAAGCCGCGTGACGACGCCATCCATGACGACGGGCAAGGTGGTGGTGGCCGCCACGGATATCGAGGCAGGCGCGAAACTGACGCCGCAAATGCTTGCCGTCGTCGATTGGCCGATGGGCAGCGTGCCGCAGGGCGCCTTTACCGGCGAATCGGGCCTGCCCGAGCGCGTGCTCAAGACCTCGGTGCAGCGCGGCGAAGCGCTGCTGGAATCGAAACTGGCGCCGGTCGGCTCGGCCGGCGGCTTGTCGGCCCTGATCGCCGACGGCAAGCGCGCCATGACGGTCAGGGTCAACGACGTCGTCGGCGTGGCCGGTTTTGCGCTGCCGGGGAACTACGTGGACATCCTGGTCAATGCCCAGGTCGAAACCGGCAAGGCCAACGAGACCAGGCCCCAATCCAAGACCGTGCTGGAGCACGTGCTCGTGCTGGCCGTGGCCCAGGAGGCAGGCAGGGATGATACCAAGCCCAAGGTGGTCAACGCCGTGACGCTGGAACTGTCTCCCGCCGAGGCCGAAAAAATCGATCTAGCGCGCAACGTCGGCACCTTGTCGCTCGTCTTGCGCAACCAGGTAGACAAGGCCCCCGTGGCAACCGAAGGGGCGACGAAACAGCAACTGTTCGGTGAGGAGCGGCTGGCTGCAGCAGCCGCCACGGCCGCAGCGCCCCCCGCAAAGCCGCAGGCGCGGCCCAGGATGGTCGCCGCGCTCGGCCCGGCCAGGCGCGATTGCGTCGAAGTCATCCAGGATGGAACACGCGCGCTCAACTGCTTCTGAATCCGCATATTTGCCTTATTGGGGAAGAAAAATGAAAACCATTCATCCTGTCGCCGCAACATTGCTTCTGCTCGCGGCTTCCGCAAGCAGCGTGGCAGCCGAAGCTGCATCCGCCGCTGCCGCGCAGACGACGGCGCCGCTCAAGCCCTGCACGTCGGTGACGGCCGATCCGCCGGTCAACGTCGTGCTCGGCAAGTCCGCCATCATTCCCTTGAAGTCGCCGGTCGCCCGCATGCTAGTCGGCGGCGCATCCGCCGGCGCGAGCCGGGCCGGCAAGCCCGCTGAAGCGGCCGAGAAAGGCGCGCCGCCGGCTCCGTTCGCGCAACCCGTCAAGGACGGGGTCGGCGATGCCGGCATCGTGCTGTTGAGTCCCACCGAATTGTTTTTCCTGGGCAAGCGCGTCGGTTCGATGAACGTCGTACTGCAAAGCGCGGACGGCCGATGCCTGGCCAAGAGCCTGAACGTCACGATCGATCCGGAACCGCTCAAGAACGAGCTGGCGATTCTCTTTCCCGATGAAACCGGCATCGCGGTGAAGGCCGTGGACAATTCGCTGGTCCTGTCCGGGAGCATCAGCGACAGCATCAAGCTGGATCAGGCATTGAATCTGGCCGCGTCCCATGCCGACGGCAACCGCGTCATCAACATGCTGCGCGTCAGCGGGCCGCAGCAGGTCATGCTGGAAGTGAAGATTGCCGAGGTCAGCAAGACCTTGCTCGACGAATTGGGTTCCAGCGTTTCCGCCACCCGCAACAGCAGCGGCGGCACCACTGCGGTTTCGCTGATCACAAGCTTCCTGAGCCAGGGCGGCGGCCTGATCCAGGCGCTGAAGGTCGGAAAATACAGGGTCGGCATAGACGGCGAAAAGGATGACGGGCTGGTGCGCGTGCTGGCCGAACCCAACATCATGGCCATCAGCGGCCAATCCGCCAGTTTCCTCTCCGGCGGCAAGATATTCATCCCCGTGCCCCAGAGTTCCCTCGTGGGAGGAACGGCGGCGTTCACGCTGGAAGAGAAGGAGTTCGGCATCGGCGTGCACTTCACGCCCACGGTGTTGGACGGCAGCCGGATCAACCTCAAGCTCGTGTCCGAAGTGTCCGAACTGTCGCAGACCGGTACCCCGTTCAGCGCCGTCAACGGGAGCGTCTCGGTCATTCCATCGATGACCGTGCGCCGCGCCGACACCACGGTGCAGTTGAACGACGGGCAGAGCTTCGTCATCGCCGGGCTCATCAAGAACAACGCCAGCGAATCGATCAAGGCTTTCCCCGGGCTCGGTGAAATCCCGGTCCTGGGCGCCCTGTTCCGCAGCACGCAATTCCAGACCGACCAGACCGAACTGCTGTTCGTCGTGACGCCCCGGTTCGTCAAACCGCTGGCCGAGCCGCCCCAACTGCCCACGTCGAACCACGTCCTGCCCGATCGCTTGGGAATCTATCTGAACGGCAAACTCGAAGGAACTCCCGCCGGCTCCCCGGCAAAGGAATGATCATGAAAACACTCATCGCACTCATGCTGATCGCCCAGCTCGCTGGCTGCGCCACCGCCACGCCCGATTACGACCGCAGGTTCGGCGCCGCCGTGCGCAGCGGCCTCCTGGCGCAAACGGCGAACCCGGAAGCGGGCAGGAATCCCGATCAAGCCGCAGGACTGGACGGCAAGGCCGCGCGCGAAACGATGCTGCTGTATCAGAACAGCTTCAAATCGCCGCCGCCCGCGGTCAACGTCATCAACATCGGCGGCAATCTCGGCGGCGGCGGAAACTGAGGGGCGTCTTCCTCCCCTTTTTTTCACGCCATTGTTTCACAAGCGATCGGCCCCAATCATGAAGAACCGACTACAACTTGGCGCGCAAGCGGTGGAATTCGCCTTGGTTCTGCCTTTTTTCCTGGCGCTCCTGCTCCTGA
The DNA here is from genome assembly GCA_036384915.1 of Burkholderiaceae bacterium. GTDB lineage: Bacteria > Pseudomonadota > Gammaproteobacteria > Burkholderiales > Burkholderiaceae_D > PKWO01. The sequence continues at coordinate 37,385 of DASVLJ010000043.1, read as the reverse complement.
TCGTCGATTTCGGCTTTCTCGTCTACGACAAGGCCCTGATCACCAATGCCAGCCGGGAAGCCGCGCGCGCCGGGACGGTGCTCGGCACCACGTGGAGCACCGGCGCCGTTTCCGCCGTGGCATGCAGCTACCTCACCAACCACAACACGACGCAGTTGCTGATCACGACCGGAAGCGGGACCCACACGGCGACATGCACCGGCACGGGCGACCCGGTGATTTCGGTCAGCAATCCGAACGGCCACGTGCCGCCGAACTTCGGCGACCCGGTGACGGTGACGGTGAGCTACCAATACCAGGGGCTGCTCAAGACCCTGATCGCCCCGGTCCAGGCGGGCAGCGGCAGCGCGCAAAACGTCGAGTCGGTATGGAGCCTGACGGCCGCCTCTACGATGATCCACGAGTAAGGGAATGGAGGACGCCATGACGCGAAAAATCTTTGCCAGGGAAGGCGGTGCCATGCTCGTCACGATGTCCGTCCTGCTGCTCTTGATCGTTTGCCTGGCGGCGGTCGCCGTCGACGTCGGCCACTTGATGATCGTGCGCAACGAATTGCAGAACGCCGCCGATGCCGCAGCCCTGGCCGGCGCCAATTGCCTCGACAAGACGAGCGCCCCATCCGGCACCGATTGCACCGCAACCACGCAGCCCACACTGAACTGGGCCGTGGCGTCGGCCAAGGCAAGCAGCGCCATCGCCCTCAACAAGGCGGACGGCACCACCCTGGCAAGCGCCACCGTTGCAACCGGCTACAAGAACCTGAGCGGCACGCCGGCCGGACTGCAACCGGCCACCTTGTCGCCCATCACCGCCAACGACAGGCCTGCCGTCATGGTCACGGTGAGCCGGAGCGCCGGCGTCAACGGCGGCCCGGTCCAGACGCTGGTGACGAACATGTTCGGCGGCGCGGCCGTGCCGGTGTCGGCCCAGGCGATTGCCGTGATCTCCGCTCCGGGCAATGTTCCTCCGGGCAACCTCATTCCGCAGGCGATCAACCAATGCATGTTCAACCTGTATTGGAATTCGGCGACCAACTCGCCGCAACTGGCCACCTCCGCCACGCTCAACGGCGTGCCCCAGACGATAGGGCAGCCGTGGGAACTCAGGATAGGTTCGTCCTACCATTATCCCAACTGCGACTCCGGCCAATGGACCTCCTTCAACCAGGACGCCAACAGCCAGTCGGCCATCAAGGGGCTGATCGCAAACGGCAACCCGGACCCGATGAACATCGGCGACAACACCTGGATCGAGCCGGGAACCAAGACCGCCTCCTACAACGACCTGCTGGCCCGGTACCCGGTCCCGCCCGGCGCCGACGTGGTGCTGGTGGTCGTCAACCTCCCGAACGGGCTCAACACCCAGGGTGCCACGCCCATCGTGGCGTTCGCCGGCTTCCACATCGACGACATCCAAGGCGGAAGCAACAAATATATCCAGGGCCATTTCATCACGGGCGGTACCGTCACCGGATCGAGCGGCTCGGGCACCTACTACGGCAGCTACACCCCGCCGCGTCTGGCGCAATAACAAGGAAGGACCATCGTGAACATCGCGATCCTGTCTCCCAGCACCACATCCATGGAAAACCTCCGCGCCATCCTGGAGCGCGGCAATCCCGGGCGGCGCATCGCCTGCCATGAAGGCGGCATCAGCCAGTTGCGCGCGGTGGCCGAACGGGACCATCCGGACGTCATCATCGTCGAAGGGCTGTGCCGCGACACGCGCGAGCTGGTCCCCATCGAAGCTGTGACCGCCCAGTTTCCCCGGCTGTTCATCATCATGCTCTGCACCCAGCAAAGCTCGGACGTGCTGCTCCAGGCCATGCGCGTGGGCATACGCGAAGTGCTGCCCTCCCCGGTGACCGCCGAAGCGCTCGAGGCCGCCGTGTCGCGCGCCGAATCGAGGACCGTGCAACGGGCCGCGCGGCGCAAGGCCAAGGTGCTCGCCTTCGTCTCATGCAAGGGAGGGAGCGGCGCGACCTCCCTGTGCAGCAATCTCGGCAGCCAGCTGGCCAAAAAGGGCAGCAAGGTGCTGCTGATCGATCTCAACCTGCAGTACGGCGAAGCGGTTCTGACGGTCAACGACAAGAAGCCCGGCAGCGACATCGTCCAGGTGGCGCGCAACCTGTCGCGCCTGGATTCCACCTTCCTCAACGCCTCGGTGGCGCAGGTGGCGCCGCATTTCGCGGTCCTGGCCGCACCGGAAGATCCGGCGCAATCTCTGGAAGTCAAGCCGGAACATCTCGATGCGATCCTCGCCGTCGCCGGGGGCCAATACGATTTCGTGCTGCTCGACGTATGCAAGAACCTCGACGAGCTGACGATCCGGGCCCTGGACCGGGCCGACAAGGTATTCGTGGTGACGCAGCTGACGCTGCCGGCTGTGCGCAACGCCAGCCGCATGCTGAACGTGTTCCGCTCGCTGTCTTATCCGGCCGGAAAGGTCGAGGTGCTGGTCAACCGTTACTGGAAAAACGCCGAAATCGGCATCGACGAATTGCGCGCGGCCTTGGGAAAAGTGGAATTGCGCACCGTGCCGAACGCGTACCGCGACGTGACCCGGTCCATCAATCTCGGCGTGCCGCTGGAGGACGTGTCGCAGACCAGCCCGGTCGTCCGCGCCATCGCGGAACTGGCCGATTCGCTGCAGCCGGCAAGCCAGGGCGGCGAACCGCATTCCGGGTTCCTCGGACGCCTGTTCGGCCATTGATCCATCGCACTCTGCACTCTACACAAGGGGGAACAACATGACCATGCGCGACATCAGGGAAATGCTCAAGACTTCGAGGAACGAAGCGCCATATGGCCCCGCCGCAGCCGCGGGCGATGCGCCCGGCGCGGAGGCGGGAATTTCCGATGCGGCCGAATCGTATCTGAAATTGAAGAACCGGCTGCACCAGCAGATTCTGGACAAGGTCGATCTGGCTTCGCTGGAATCGATGACCGAAGCGCGCCTGCGCCAGGAAATCGCCAGCCTGGTCGAACTGCTGCTGGCGGAGAACCCGGCGCCGATCAACGACCTGGAACGGCGCATGCTGGTGCGCGACATCCAGAACGAAATGCTCGGCCTCGGCCCGCTGGAACTGCTGATGGCCGACAGCACGATCTCGGACATCCTGGTCAACAATTTCAACCAGGTCTACGTCGAACGCTTCGGCAAGCTCGAACTGACCCGCGTCAGCTTCACCGACGACCGCCACCTGATGCGCATCATCGACAAGATCGTTTCCCGCGTCGGCCGCCGCATCGACGAGAGCAGCCCCATGGTCGATGCGCGCCTGCCTGACGGTTCGCGCGTCAATGCCGTCATCCCGCCGGTGGCCCTCGACGGTCCGATGCTGTCGATACGCCGCTTCGCCGTGGTGCCGTTCAAGATGACCGACCTGATCGACGGCAAAAAGACGCTGACGCCCGACATGGCCATGATGCTCGAAGCCCTGGCCGGCTCCAAGGTCAACATGCTCATCTCCGGCGGCACCGGATCGGGCAAGACCACGCTGCTCAACATCCTCTCCGGGTTCATCCCGGCGGCGGAACGCATCGTCACCATCGAAGACGCGGCGGAACTGCAATTGCAGCAGCCGCATGTCGTCAGGCTCGAGACCCGGCCGCCGAATATCGAGGGCAAAGGCGAGATCAACGCGCGCGCGCTGGTCAGGAATGCGCTGCGCATGCGGCCGGACCGCATCATCGTCGGCGAAGTGCGCGGCGCCGAGTCGATCGACATGCTGCAGGCGATGAACACCGGCCACGAAGGCTCCATGACGACCATCCATGCCAATTCTCCGCGCGACGCGATCGCCCGCCTGGAAAACATGATCAGCATGTCGGGCATCGAGTTTCCGCACAATGCCAGCCGGCAGCAGATCGCCGCGGCCATCACCGTCATCGTGCAGGTGAGCCGCCTCACGGACGGCCGGCGCAAGGTCACCAGCATCCAGGAAGTCACCGGCATGGAAGGCAACGTGGTGAGCATGCAGGAAATCTTCGCCTATCGCCAGACCGGCGTGGACGAGCAGGGCAACGTGACGGGCTATTTCCACGCCACGGGAGTGCGTCCGAAATTCGCCGAAAAGATGGCGGCCTTCGGCACCGTCCTGCCCGATGCGATCTTCGATCCCACTCGCCGTTTTCAATAGGAGGCCGACGTGAGCATGCTATTGAAAAGCAATTTCCTCCTGGTCTTCGCCGTCCTCACATTCGTGGCGACCGTGCTGCTTATCGAAGGCCTGTACCTGTTGTGGGACACCTACCGCGGGCCGGAGGCGAAGAAGATAGAACGGCGGCTGCGCGCCCTCTCCGCCGGGGCGCGCGACGCCGGGCAAACCTCCGTGCTGAAAGAACAGATGCGCAGCGAAATCCCCCTGCTCGCGCGCCTGCTTCAGGCGATTCCGCGCATGGACGCGCTGGAGCGCCTGTTGCTGCAGTCCGGGCTGGAATGGACCGTTGCCATGCTGCTGTCGATGTCGGCCCTGGCCTGGATCGGAGCCTTCGCCCTGCTCCGCTTCTACCTGCACGCCTTCGGCGCCGCATTCGAGGCGGCCGTCGCACTCGGCCCCGCCCTGGCGCCGCTCGCCTTCGCCCTGTGGCGCCGCCGCGTGCGCCTGGGCAGGATGGAACGCCAGCTGCCCGACGCGCTGGACTTGCTGTCGCGCGCCATGCGCGCCGGCCATTCCTTCGCGGCCGCATTGAAAATGGTGGGGGAAGAAATGAGCGAACCCATTGCGCGCGAATTCGCCATCGCGCACGATGAAATCAACTTCGGCGTCCCATTGCAGCAGGCCCTGGCCAACCTCGGGCAACGCGTGCCGCTGACCGATTTGCGCTATTTCATCGTCGCCGTGTCGATACAGCGCGAAACCGGCGGCAACCTGACCGAAGTGCTGTCCAATCTCGGCAGCCTGATCCGCGGCCGCCTGAACCTGCTGGCGCGCATCCGCGTCCTGACCGCGGAAGGCAGGATTTCCGCATGGACGCTGGGCTTGCTGCCCTTCGCGCTGGCGGCCCTGCTGCAGTGGGGCAATCCCGAATTCATCGGCGTGCTGTGGACCGACCCTGTGGGAATCGAGATCACGCGGATCACCCTCCTGCTCATGGCCGCCGGGGCGTTCTGGCTGTGGCGCACCACCAAAATCAGGGTTTGAAGCAGAACCCTATCCGGAGATAACAATGTCCATCTTCTCAATGTCTATTCTCTCAGCGTCTATTCTCTACTACGCGCTCATATTCGCTTCCGTCGCTGCGGGAGCATACGGTGTGCTCGCGCTCCTGGGTTCCATGCAGACGCAGCACCGCATGCGGCAAATTGCGCCGCCGGCGCAAAAAGGCGATTGGCTCGCCACGGTGGTCAGCGTGGTCGGCCCGTTCGCCAAGCTGTCGTCTCCGAGCGGCGACTGGGAAAGCTCGCCCCTACGCATCCGCTTCATTTCGGCCGGCCTGCGCAGCGAGAACGCCCCGCTGATCTATTTCGGAATGAAGACCTTGCTGCCCCTCGTATTTGCCGCCGCCTGTTATCTGCTGTTGCGCATGAGCGGCGCGGAGCTGGAACGCAACGTCATGCTGTTCGTCCTGGTGTCGGTCGCCACCGTCGGCTGCTACATCCCCAACATGGTGCTGCGCCGGCTGATAGCGCGCCGCCAGCGCGAGATTTTCGACAACTTCCCCGACGCCGCCGACCTGATGCTGGTCTGCGTGGAAGCCGGCCTCGGCCTCGATGCGGCCCTGGCGCGCGTGGCCGAAGAGATCCGCATCAAGAGCGTTCCCCTGGCGCAGGAGCTGCACTTGACCAACCTGGAAATCCGCGCCGGCAACGCGCGCGAGCATGCCCTGCGCAATCTCGCCGCGCGCACCGCCATCGACGAGGTCGGCACCTTCGTCTCGATGCTGATCCAGGCCGACAAGTTCGGCACCAGCGTGGGTGCTTCCATGCGCGTGTTTTCGGAGGAGCTGCGCCAGAAAAGGCAGATCCGAGCGGAAGAATTGGCCGCCAAGGTTTCGACCAAGATGCTGTTTCCCCTGGTGCTGTGCATCTTTCCGGCCATCAGCATGGTCGTGCTGGGCCCGGCGCTGATCCGCATTGCCAATAGCATCCTGCCGATGATTGCGGGGCAAAACCTGCCCTGACCCGGCTATCGCGAACCGGCTCGGCGGGAACGCCGGGCCTGGCCGTTTTGCGACCTTGGCGCCCTTTGCGGCCCCTGCGTAGTATGCGTATTATCCGCCTTGCGCGTACCGCGCGCACCGCGTTCGCCGGCCCATGGCGCCATCAAGGCGCTCATCAGCATCGTGTTGAATTCGCCGGCGAAACGGTCCACCACGGCTTGCGGGTCGGGCATGCGCCTGACGTCCGAAACCAGACCGAAACTCACCTCGCCGTTGTAGCTCAGGATGCTGATCCCGACGCCGATGCCGCCGGCCTGGGGCACCCAGAACATCTGCCGTTCGATGCGTTTGCCGGCGAGATAGCGTGCCTGCTCCGGTCCATGCACGTTCGTGATCACGGCGCTGGCATTGGCCGCCAGCGCTTCCAGCACCCTGTCCTTGATGAATTCGGGCGCGATGCCCATGCCGGCGAGAATGGCCAGGGCCACCAGCGGCTGCTGCGAATGCCTGAGCCTGGCCATGCGCCGCCTGGTTTCCTGGACCCGCGCGAAGGGGTCGGCAATATCGATCGGCAGGCTGAGAAACACCAGGCCGAAATGGTTGCCCAAGCTCGTCACCCGCCCTGCGGGGCGCAGGTTCACCGGCACGAGCGCCCTGACTTCGGCATGGTCGGACAGTTCCTCCTGCTCTTCGAGAAAGGCGCGCAAGGCGCCGGCGGCGCAGGAAACCAGCACGTCGTTGACCGAGCATCCCAGCCAATGCGCCAATGCCTTGACTTCCGCCAGCGGGATCGGCTCGGCCCAGGCCACCCGCTTCATGACGTCGAGCGGCCCTTTCAGGCGCGTCGGCGAATCCGGCGTCATGCTCGCAATCACCGCGCTCTGGTACGCGAAATCGGTAGCCGCGCGCGCGTAGCCGACGGCCTTGGCCGGGTGGGCGATCAAATCGCTGCCGACCTCGACGGCGCCCAGGGTGGCCCTGACCGCATCGCCAAAGGTTTCCGTGACCTGGCCGAATATCCGTTCCCAGGCGGCGCGCCCCGGCCCCTGCCCGGGCACGTCCGTGGACGCCAGCCGCGGATGCGCCGGATCGCCGTCGGTCATGCTCATGACGACATGGGTCAGGGCAAATCCGTCGCCGTAGCAATGATGGATGCGCAGCACCAGCGCGCTGCCGTGCGCCCCCGCATCGATCAGGTGGAACTGCCACATGGGCCTGGACGGATCGAGCGGCGTGCTGATCAGGTCGCCCGCCAGTCCTTCCAGTGCATGGCCTGCGCCGCCTTTGGGAAGCGCCACGTGCCGCACATGCCAATCCAGATTGAAGTCCGGATCGGTTTCCCAATGCAAGCCTTCGCCGCGGTCGGCGACGCGCTGGCGAAACCGGTGGAAGCACAGCATGCGTTCGGCAATTACCCGCTTGAGCGCGGACGGATCGACGCGTTCGGCAAACAGGAACATGCCGCAGATCATCATCAGATTGGTCGGCTTGTCCATCCTCAGCCAACCGGCGTCGACGGCAAAGAGCGGTTCACTGGTTTCCATGTCTTCCTCGAACAGTCAAAATGGTATGCACACCGCCACCCGCGTGCCGGGCGAAAGATCGGACACTTCCACACTGCCGCCAAGGTAGCGCGCGCGCTCCTTCATGCCCGCCAGCCCCCACGACTGCCGACCGGGCGCGGCAGAGGCGGCGGCGACGCCGATGCCGTCGTCGTCGACCTCCATTTCCAGCCCCTGCGCCACCCGCCTGACGCGTATCTCCACCTTGCCGGCCTTGGCATGGCGCTGCACGTTGGTGAGCGATTCCTGCAGGATGCGGAACAGGGCGCTGCTGCGGTCGCGGTCGAGCGCGACCTCTTCCAGAACGGGGTCAACGGAAACGCGGCAGCGCAAGCCGGTGTGCAACTGGGTCTGCTCGGCATACCATTCCAGGGCGGCCCAGACGCCGAGCTCGTCGAGCACGCTCGGGCGCAGGTCGGCGATGACGCGGCGCATGGTTTCCGCAGCCGAGTCGAGCAGAAGGTGGGCCTTGAGCAGCCGGCCGTCCGGCGCGGCGCCATTCTTTTCCTCTTCGTAAATCATGGCGGAGAGATAGGCGCCGCAGCCGGTCAGGGCGCTGCCGAGTTCGTCATGGATTTCCCGCGCGATGCGGATGCGTTCCTCTTCCTTGATGTGTTCCTGGTGGGCCAGCAGGCCGCGCAGCTTCTCCTCGTGCGACCGCAATTCCGCTTCCGCCCTCTTGCGCCCGGTGATGTCGCGCATGATCGCGGTATAAAGCTTCTTCCCCTGGATGTCGATTTCCGAGATCGTCGCCTCGATCGGGAATTCCTCGCCGTCCGCGCGCAATCCCGTGACTTCGCCGAGGTTGCCCATGGCGCGCGAGGTGCGCCCCTCGGTGCCGAAGGTCTTCACGCGGCTCTCGTGGCCTGCGCGGAAACGGGCCGGCAGAAAGCGGTCCAGCGGCTGGCCCATCGCCTCGGCGGCATCCACGCCGAACATGGTCTCGGCAGCCGGGTTGCACAGTATCACGCGAAAATTCTCGTCTACCGTCACGATGGCATCCATCGCGGCATTGACCACGCCATACAGGCGCTGCTCGCTTTCCCGCACCATCACATCGAGCCGCTTGCGCTCGGTGATGTCTTCCGCCGCGATGACGATGCCGCCGATCTCGCCGTTTTCGTCGCGCCAGGGCTGAAGCGACCAGCGCAGCCAGTAGTGGCTGCCGTCGGCCAGGGTCCACATGTCCTCGTTGTTCTTGAGGATGGCGCCATGCATCCCCTGCTGGTGAAAGGCGCGCCATTCGGGCGGGATGTCGGGGAACAGTTCATAGTGGTTCAGCCCGACGAGGTCGGTCCTGCCGCGTCCGTAATCGCTGAGCCAATCGTCGCTGGTGGCGAGGTAATTCATGTCGCGGTCGAACATGGCAATGGCGACCGGCGCATGCCGGATGAACGAGCGCAATTGCTCGCGCGACCGGATGAGAGACTGCTCGCTTTGTCCCGCCACCGGCTTGAGTGCCGCATCCTGCAACGGACTGCCTTGCGCAGCCAGGGCGTCGGTCGCCGCATTGACCACGCCGTACAGCCGCTGTTCGCTTTGCCTTACCATGGCTTCGAGCCGCTTGCGCTCGGTGACATCGTCCGCAACGATCACGATGCCGCCGATTTCGCCGGCGTCATCGCGCCAGGGCTGCAGCGACCAGCTCAGCCAGACGGCGCTGCCGTCGGCCCTGTGCCACTTGTGCTCCTCATGCTTCAGGATCGCGCCATGCATGCCCTGCTGGTGAAAGCCGCGCCATTCCGGCGGCATGTCCGGCACCACCTCATAGTGATTCAAGCCGGCCAGGTCGCGCCTGCCGCCGCCGAAAACGGCGGCCCACGCATCGCTGACGCAAAGGTAGTTCATGCCGAGGTCGAACATGGCCATGGCAATCGGCGCGTGCCGGATAAAGGCCTGCAGTTGCTCCTTGGGCTGCGCCTGCGGACGAGTGCCTTGCGCGGCCCCGGGCCTTTCCATGGTCTTATTCAAAGATCGATCTGGCATATTTTTAATCAACCGGTTTCCACGGCGGCGTCGCCCGCCCTTGCGCCGCCACAGCCGCCGGCCTCCTCCATGCATGGGGATTGTCCGCAATTCCAGCCGGCCGGCCTTGACATAAATCAAAACCGGGGAACCCCGGCACGGCAGGCGGCTTGGGGCCTGGCGCGACAGGACGGCGCGATCAAAACCGCGCTGCGCGAACGCACGGGCATTGACGATTCGCAAACCCTCCCGGCCGCCCGACCGGTACGATTAACACCTCGGTTGGACTCGATTGCGAAAACAAATATCATGGCCACTACTCAGCCGGAAGCACCTGCCGACTACGATCCGAACAGATTGCTCGATGCCTTGATCAACACGCTCGAATTGAAAAACGATGCGGCGCTCTCACGGGTGCTGGCGGTCGAAGCGCCGGTGATCAGCAAGATCCGGCACGGGAAGCTGCCCATCGGCGGCATCCTGCTCATTCGCATGCATGACGCCAGCGGCTTGAGCATCAAGGAACTGCGCGCACTGATGGGAGACCGGCGCGAAAAATTCCGCATGATTCCCGCGCTCTATGAGCCCAAACGCATTACCGATATGAAGAAGTAGCGGACCCGCCCGGCTTGCCGTGTTCAGGTGCTCGACAGCCGGTTCTGGATATCGCTGCGGACGAAGCGGCAGCTCCTCCCGCCCCCGAATTTCACCAGGCGCAGCGCCGCTTCCGCGCCGTCGGCCAGCATGCCGGCGTCGGCGCCGTCCTCGGGATAAATGGCGGCCCCGACACTGAAGGTCACGGCAATGTCGTGCTCGCCGACCGTGTAGGGCTGCGCCAGCGCGGACGAAATCTTCTCCGCCGCCAGCACCACGTTTTCCTCGATGCCGTCTTCCCGCAGCAGCACGGCAAAGCCGTCCTCTTCCAGCCTGGCCACCGTATCGCTGCCGCGCACCGTCGCCACCAGGCGCTGGGCGACCTGCTGCAGCAATTGCCTGGCGGCGGCTTGCCCATAGGTATCGCCGACGGCCTGGAAATTGTCGATGTCGAGCATCAGCAGCGCCACACGGGAAAAATTCCGCCGCGCGCATGCCATCGAATAGCGCATGCGATCGTTGAGCAGCAGGCGACCGGGCAAGCCGGTCAGGGGATCATGGAGAACATCGGCGCCGGGGGCCGCGGCATCGGCCGGCCCGCCCTCGCTGCCCCGCAAGGTGAGCACGGCGCCGGCAAGCCGGTTCTGCCTGTCGTAGACGGGGACAATCGATTCTTCCACATGGATTTCGCCGCCGCCGCGCCGCGTCAGGACCGTATCCACGTGGAAAGGCTCGCGCCGCGCCTCCTGCGCGGAAGCGAACGGCCCCTCCTCGAAGCGCGAGGGCGAACCGCCCTGCACGTGCAGAACCTCCGCCGCGGGCCGCCCCAAGGCCTCCAACGCGGGCCATCCCGTCAGCCGCTCGGCGGCGGCATTGAGATACGTGACCGCGCCGGCGGCGTCGGTCCCGACCACGCCTTCGCCGAGCGCGCCCAACACGGCTTCCGCCGGCGCCTTCAGGGCCGATGTCTTTTCCCGGAAGAAGCTCTGGCCGACGATATTGGAAAACATATGCGGAATCAGCATGTTGTGGCAGTGCCGCTTGGGCAGGTAGCCCTGCCCCCCCATGAGCATGGTCTCCATCCCCAGGTCTTCGTACCCGGCATCGCAGAGCATGATGATGGGAGTTGTCGGCGCCGCCTCCGACAAGGCCTGAAACACGTGCATGCCGGCCGCGTCCGGCATAAGGAAGTCGCCAAGGATGATGTCCACGCCGCCTTGCGTGATTCTTGCGATGCCTTTGCCCAGGGTATCGCACCATTCCATTTCGAAATAGCCGTTCCTTGCGCGTCCGGTGACCTTTTGCAAGGCGCTCGCTGCGGCGGCATCCGGCGTGATTGCCAACACGATACAAGTCATGGTGTCCTCTTTCTCATTGACAGGACATTTACGCGCCAACCTGCAACACCGGTTCGAGTGCTAGGTTGGCGAGCTGCAGGTTGGTCATCCGCGCCGATTGCGGAATGCAGCCGCCGGCATAGGCGATGAATGCCTCGAATTCGTCCCATATACCGCAGTTGTCGAAATCGCCGGAGTGCCCCCACAGGTGGAAGACGCCTCCTTCGTCGCAGGCCAGCTCGAAGAGCGCGTAAATCCGGCTCAGCCAGTCCCGGCCCCGCAAGGCGGCAAGCAAGCCGCGGCGGCGTCCGGCCCAGTCGCCCTGGCGCAGGTAATTGCGCACGTATGCGCCGGCGGCATGCGGATAGAACTGGCAGGTAGTGCCCATCGCGTATCTGCGGCCGATGTCCAGGCACAGGCTGCGCGTGCTTCTCGCGTAATGAAAACCGGCCTCGGCAACCAGAGACTCGTGCGCCTTGGAAAATTTTCCGCCGGGGTAGCAAAATCCCGGCACCGCCGCGCCTGTCATTTCTTCGAGCCTGTGCTTGCCCTGACGCACCTGGAAGCCGGCCGTGCGCCAATCCACAGCATCGAGAAAGCAATGGTCGTAAGTGTGCGAGCCGAGTTCGAATTGCCTGCCGATCTCGCGGATTTGCGCCTGCCCCAGCACGCGCGCGCCTTCGCGGTTGTGGATCGGAATGAAAAACGTGCCGCGCATGCCGTGGCGCGCCAGTATCTCGGCTACCCGGATGTCGGAAAGGCCGCCGTCGTCGATGGAGATGGAAAATATCGCCGGCATGTCACATCGCATATTCGCCCAGAACGCCGCCTTCGAGCGTTCTTTCCATGCGGGAGGCGCATTCCGTCTGGCTGGTTTTCACGGCGGCAAGATAGCTCGAACCGCAGGCGCACAGAAAATAGGCGGCCGAAGCCGCAAGCGCGTCCACGTCTGTCGCCCCGGACATGGGGAAATGTATCGGGCCGTGGGCCGTGTAGAGAGACAGCGCCGGGCCCGCCCTGGCCACCAACACGGCCCCCAGGCTGCAGCCTGCCGACAAGCGCTGCACTTTGTGCGTCAGCTCCGCTTCGTCATCCCAGCCGCGGAGCGCCATGCGCAGCATGGATTCGGAAGAAATCAGCAACGACGCGCCGGCGTATCGGGCAAAATCCGGCTGGGACGGCACGACCGCCATCCGCCTTCCCGAAGCCGCGGCAGCCTGCATCATCGGGGCCAGATTGCCGCCATGGCTTGAGGGAAAATCCGACACCACGGCCATGTCGTACTGGGGAAGAAGCGCGAGAAACTGGCTGAGCTGCGTGTCGACGGCATGGGCGTCGTTTCCCGTCACGCATTGCAAGCCCACGTTGACGCCAAGCTCGCCCAGCATGCGCGCAATGTTCGCCGCGCCGCCAATGTGCGAAAAAGCCATGGAAGCGTCGGCAACGCAGGGCGCGATCTGCTCGCACACCTGCCCGACAACCAGAATATGCATCCGCTGCTGCGCACGCTGTTGCTCAATATCGTACATGGCCGCCCACCTCTGGATAGAACCTATCGACGCCGAAACGCGTTCCGGTCACCTCGGCAATCCGGCAGCGTTCAGCGCTGCGGATCTCGCCGTATCTCAAAGACACAGATTACGCACGCTGGAGGCAGCGTCATTGAGGAATGTCAAGGCCTCCCGATTCAAGGCTGCGCATCCGGCGCAGGCATCCTTCTCAGCTGCTTACGACTCCATGTCGGAACGCAACGGGTTCTGTGGCGCCCTTGTCAGGTCGGCCGCCAAGTCGAGCAACAGGGCCGCATTGAATTCGGCCGTTTCGCTTGGAGAGCCGAGCTGGTATGCCACCGCCAACGCCGCATCCATGGCATCATCGCCGCCACACTCCCGCTGGACCCGCTGGGCAAACGCGGGCGAGATAACGGGCTCAGGCGGCCAAATACTCTCCTTTTCCGGTGTGTAGCCTGAATTGACCAAGGACTGCCTTGCCTGGTCGACATGGTTCGCAAGCCCGGACAGGCGCTCCTTGGCTTGCTGCAGGTTGGATGAGGCGCGACGCCCCAATGCGGGGCCGTAGGCGTACCTCGATACACGGTTCTCGTCGGGCACCCCAGGATTGGTGTATTTGCCGTCTTCCGCGAAGATGGCAGGCCCTTCCGCCCATGCATCCATTACGATGGCGTTTTTCAACGGCGAACCCGGGCGTCGCCATTCGGCCCACCCATGGTCCGAGGCGGGATTGGCAACTTTGTGCACCTGATCGCCTGGCGCAAGCTTGGGAATATGGCGATGAACCGAGACATCGCCGTGTTCGGAGCACAGGCCCGCTTTAACCAACTCCGCCATGGCAACCGTATGGGTCACGCCCAGTGCGGCGCCGCTGTCCCGGAGTCGGTTCGTCAGCACACGCCCCGCTGCAACACGCTGGCCGCTTTCCCCGTTCGTCATATCCAGGTCCATTGAAACATTGCCCCGCCCGAAGGAGAGCGTCTCACGTACTTCGTGAATCGTATCGTTGGCCTCTTTGAGACGAGCCACCTGGGTATCGCTATCAAGGCGACCGACCAGGCGGCGCCCTACGAGGTAGGCACCCAACTGCTGCGTTTGTCTGGGAAACACTCCCGAAGCTCCCGAGCACTCCCCGCCGCCGGACGGTCTCGGACGCAGGTGTTCCGACAGGGAGCTGTGTGTGTTGCGCTGCGGACGGCTGTAAGCCGGGGGAGACTCGGACCCGCTGTCACTGCCTGCGTCATAGGAGGTGCTCGTATAGCAGGTGCCGCGGATACCGGAAGAGTTGTAAGTCATGTTGACCGAATGGGGATGGTTAAATGCGTCAATGTCGGCTATTCCATCCCGCCGCATTTCCAGGAACCGAACGGAGGTTGCAATAAACGAAGTCGCAAGATGCTCCCGGCGCATTGCGCAATCGGATGCTCGACGCCGCACTCAAGGCCGCGCACCGAGGGATTTGTCGAAAGGCAGCGTTCCGGGCGGCTGCGGCTGCGCCTGCAAGACCGTTGGTGCCGGACGCCGGCACGAACCGAGGAACAGTACGGCCAGGAAGATCTGCCACATTTGGGCGCGCGGCGAGAGAAACGACGCTTCGGTCAGGTTGTGCAGGAAGTAGCCGAGCACGAACGAAGCCGACAAGGGCGCTATCGTTTGTGCCAGCACGTCCCGGACGCTGAACTGGCGCAACCAGGTGGCAAACAGCCCGGCCAGCAGGAGCACGGCCACCAGGCCGCCGTTGACGCACAGATCGAGCCAGCCGTTGTGATAGGAAGGGTAAGCCAATCCCTCGGAGGCAATCAGAAAGGCGTGGTCGTCGAAACTCCATCCCAGGATGGGAAAGCGCGAAATGGCGCCGAGCGCATCGCTCCACACGTCCGTCCTCCCGGTGAAATTGCTGTCGCGGCCGAAGCTCTGGAACAGCCAGCCGAGATCGATCTGGCTCGATACCAGTTTGAAGCCGACGACCAACAGGAGCGCGAGCAATACCGTTCCCACGTAGAAGTCCCGGCCCGCTCCCAGCCGGCCCAGTTTATGGACGGACCATAGCGCCACCACGCTGCTTCCGGCGGTCAGCATCGAGGTCACGCTGTCGGCACCGGCGATGGCGGCGATGGCGGCCAGCGCAAACACGGCATGCATCGCGCGCCGTTCGCGCGGCCGGCAAATGAGCACGGCGCTGTTGGCCCACAATGTCGTGAATCCCAGGGCGCCCAGCGTATTGGGGTGCGTGGCCAGCCCCTGCCAGCGGCCTTGCCAATCGATCGAATACGACGGTATCGCCAGCACGGCACCGACATGCAGCAGCATGTTGACGCCCAGCACCAGGGCCAGATCGCGCGCAATGGCCCATGGGTCGTGGCGATAATGCAGGGCCGCCGCCATCGTGATGCAGATCGCGCCCAGCCCGTGCACCACGTTCATCAAGACCTTCTCGGGGTTGTGCGACCAGAGGGCGCTCGCCGCGACCAGCAAAGTCAGCAGGACAAGCGGCCACTGGCGCCGCAAGACCGCACCGGCCACGCGCGGCTTGTGCAGCACCATCATGCCGGACATCGCATACAGGGCGACCACGAATGCGACGAACAGGAGCGAGCTGCCCGTGTTCTCCCCCGCCGCGGCTTCACGGGTCAGGTCGGCAACGTCGGACACCAGCATGGGGTGCGATTCCTCCAGCCGGTAATTCAGCGGCAGGCTGCTGGTGAACATCAGCACCAGGAAGGGCAGCGCCTTCCAGCGGTCCGAGCGCGATGCCGCAACCGCCGCGCCGTCACCGATAGCGTTTCGCACTGTATTCTTCAAAGCCGCGCTCCAGGAAACAAGCGGACAACTGCCCCGTCGCGGCGGCGATCCGCACCGTCAGCGCCACATACGAGGGATAGGACAACAGCCGCAATACCGGCGCGGCCACCAGGCCGCCGGCCAGATGCGCGGTTTTGACCAGGAACCAGCGGATCTTGCGCAAGCGCGTATAGCGCCGGACGAATATCCTGTTATAAGTCTGCCCGCCGCGGAACCCACGGCGCCGCACCCATTGCAAGGTGAGCCGCGACGGCGCAACCGGTTCGCTGGCAAGCGCTTCGTCGCACCACACCAGCTTGCAACCGGACAGGTGGAGGCGATAGAAAAAATCGGTGTCTTCGCCCCCGGTCAGGCCGAAGGCGGCATCGAAACGCACCGCCACGCGCCGCAATATGTCGCTGCGCAACAGCACATTTCCGGCGCCGCCGAACTCCACTTCCCGCCCGGTTTCCAACCTGTCGACACGGAAGCAGTCGGAGGCCCAGGCCGGCGCGTCGTCGGGCAAGGCACGCAGCACCGGGCCGAAAACCACGTCGGCCTGATATCTCGCCGCGCAGTCGACCAGGGATTGGAGCCAGGTTTCCGACGCCGCCTCGTCGTCGTCGATGAAGGCGAAATAGCGCGAACGCACGTGGCTCAGCGCGCGGTTGCGCGCCAGTGCGATGTTCTGCCGCGGCTCCACGTCGTACACGATCTCGCTCGCGGTCTGGCTGCGGAAATCGTCTACCAGCCGCTTTGCGCTCATTTCCGCATCGTTGTCGATCACCACGATGCGCATGCCGACCCGGTTCACGCGCTGATGCAGCAGCGACAAAAGCAGCGTGGCCAGCATGGCCGGCCGCTTGTAGGTGGCGATGCAAACGTCGACAAACACGGAATCACGAGGAACGGCGTTCATCGCGGATCTCCCTCCATATCAATAGCGCCAACACGGCCTCGCCGACCGCGATTCCCAGAATCGCGCCCCATGCACCCAGAGCGACCGTTGCAGCCAGCGACACCGCCACCGTGACGATGGCGCTCGGTATGCTGATCAGGGTGAGCGAGCGGAACTTCCTTTGAATCTGCAGCAGCAAGCCGCCGCCGCTGCGTATCATCTGTAATACCAGCACGAGGCACCAGGGCCAGACCAGCGCCGCCACGGCCGGATCGTCGCGTCCCAGAAGCAGCCTGGAAAGCACCCCCAGGCCGATCGCCAGAAACAGCGTGTAAGCGACGGCAAGCGCGGTCATGCCCGCCGTCAGCAGCGCGGAGGTGCGGCGCAACTTTTTTGCGTCGCTGCAGCGCAGCTCCGCCAGGCGCGGAATGGCCACCTTGTTCACCGCCGGCAGGAGAAAGGAAAACGGCGATATGAATATGCGCGCCGCGTTCGCCTGCCCCACGGCGGCAGCGCCGCCGAACGCCGCCACGACATAGGCGTAGGCCTGCGTCTGTATCCACGTCACCAGCACCCCGCCGAGCGCCCAACTGCCCCCGCGCCAGGATTCCCGTACCGTGCCGAGAAGCCGGCGCGCGCTGCGCGGCAGCACCAGGGGCGAGACCGCATAAGCCGCCAGCGAAGCCAGCGCCGCCCCGGCGGCATAAAGCGTCAGCACATTCGCGGCCGTAAGAGCGGCGCCAAGCAGGCGCTCGGCCAGCAAGCCCATGAACAGCACGAACATGGTCGTCGCATTGACCATCAAGGCCATCGATTCCCGGCGTTTCTGAAACGCGTAGCTGATGAAAAATTCCGTGCACAGGAACGAAGCCGATGCCGCACCGACCGCCAGCATCAACCCCGCACCGTGCTCCGGGAGGAGATGCCATGAATACGCAGCCAAAGCGCCGAGCGAGGCCAGGCCCAGCAACAGCAGGTCGGCCAGCAACACGGCACACAGCATATCGGCAGCGTAGGCGTCCCGCTCGCCGGCGGGTTTCTCGGCCATGTTGACGCTCATCTGGGTCAGAATTGCGGCATTGCCTATGCCCACGTACAGCATGCATATGCCGTATCCCATGCCGTACAGGCCGAACGAGGCCAGAGGCAGGCTGCGCGCAAGATAGATGCCGACCAGGAAATTGCCGCCGCTGGCTGTAAACTGGTTGAGCAGACTGATCAGCAAAGGCCGCTTGACGCCGCCCGCGCCGAGCCTGGCAACGGCGCCCCTGACCATGCCGGCGGGGGTCACGG
This sequence comes from Burkholderiaceae bacterium, assembly GCA_036384915.1. Lineage (GTDB taxonomy): Bacteria > Pseudomonadota > Gammaproteobacteria > Burkholderiales > Burkholderiaceae_D > PKWO01. The sequence goes on along the minus strand of DASVLJ010000043.1, from coordinate 19,340 downwards.
CTTCGGGCATGTGCGCTCCATGCGAAACGGCGCCGGCACTGCGCCCCACGGGATGACGCCACGCTTTCCCATCGCGCCGCTATTGGAGAAAAATCGCCGGCAAGCTGCCATAGACCGGATCGTGCTCGACGAGCCGCTCCTCGAAACGCAAACGGTCCTGCCGCGATTTGCTGTCGAGCGCCCGCGCCGACACCTGCAGCCCGCCCTGGCGTTCGCTGCGGCAATAGCTGTGATAGGTTTCGATCAGGCCGTCCATCAACCCGACGGACGCCGTCCAGCCGAGGTTGCCGAGACGGCTTACGTCGAGCCACTTGCGCGGCGCGCCGTCGGGCTTGCTGGTATCGAACCCGATCCGGCCCTGGTATCCGACCACCTGGCCGATCAACTCCGCCACTTCGCGTATCGTCACGTCGGTGCCGGTTCCCACATTGAGATGGGACAGCCGGTCGGAAGTCTGGCTCATATACTCCGACGAACTCAGTTCCATGACGTGAATGCAGGCCTCGGCCATATCGTCCACGTAGAGAAACTCCCGGCGCGGGGCCCCGGTCCCCCAGATGACGACTTCCGGCGCGCCGGCGCGCTTCGCTTCGTGGAAGCGGCGCATCAGCGCCGGTATGACGTGGCTGTTCTCGGGGTGGTAATTGTCGCCGGGACCATAGAGGTTGGTCGGCATCACGCTGCGGTAATCGGTGCCGTATTGCCGGTTGAAGCTTTCGCACAGCTTGATCCCGGCGATCTTCGCCATGGCATAGGGCTCGTTCGTCGGTTCGAGCATGCCGTTCATCAGGTACTCCTCCCTGATCGGCTGCGGCGCCATGCGCGGGTAGATGCAGGACGACCCGAGGAACAGCAATTTGCGGATGCCGGCGCGCCAGGCTTCGTGGATGACGTTGTTCTGGATTGCGAGGTTGTTGTAGATGAAGTCCGCAGGATAGGTGTCGTTCGCATGGATGCCGCCGACGATCGCCGCGGCCAGATACACTTCCTCGATCATCTCCGACGCGAAAAATTCGCACACCCGCGCCTGGTCCATCAGATCGAGTTCCGCATGGGAGCGGGTGACGATATTGCGATACCCCTTCCGCTTGAGCGCCCGAACGATGGCCGAACCGACCAGGCCGGTGTGGCCGGCCACATACACGCGCTTTCCCGTATCTTCATTCATGTCGCTTCTCCTTCGTTCAATCCAGGGTGTGCTCTACTCGTTGTAGGCGTGGGCTTGGTAACCGCTCCGGTTGACGAGCAGGTATTTTTGGATATCGGCCAGCTCCGCATGCAGCATCTCGCCGATCAACTGCGAAAAGCCGATCTTCGGCTTCCAGCCCAGCTTGCGGTATGCCTTGCTCGCGTCCCCCAGCAGGGTCTCCACTTCCGTCGGACGGAAATACCGCGGATCGACCCGGACCAGGACCTGCCCGCGCTTCAGCCTGGCCGCTCCCGGTGTCAGTACGTTTTCGTCGATCACGTAACCGACTTCGTCCACGCCCTTGCCCGACCAGCCGAGTGCGATGCCGGCTTCCGCCGCAGCCAGCGACACGAATTCGCGCACGCTGTGCTGAATGCCGGTCGCGATCACGTAATCGTCGGGTTCTTCCTGCTGCAGCATCAGCCATTGCATCTGCACGTAATCGCGCGCATGGCCCCAATCGCGCCTGGCATCGAGATTGCCGAGATAGAGGCAATCCTGCAGGCCCACGGAAATGCGGGCCAGGGCGCGGCAAATCTTGCGCGTCACAAAGGTCTCGCCGCGCAAGGGCGATTCGTGATTGAACAGGATGCCGTTGCAGGCGAACATGCCGTAGGCCTGACGGTAATTGACCGTGATCCAATAGGCATACAGCTTGGCGACCGCATACGGGCTGCGCGGATAGAACGGCGTCGTTTCGGTCTGCGGCGATTCCTGCACCAGGCCGTACAGCTCGGAAGTCGAGGCCTGGTAGAAGCGCACCGTCTTTTCCATGCCGAGCGCCCGCACCGCTTCCAGCAGCCGCAGCGTGCCCAGCGCGTCCGAATTGGCCGTGTATTCCGGCTCCTCGAACGATACCGCGACATGGCTTTGCGCGGCGAGGTTATAGATTTCGTCCGGCCGGACCGCGGACACGATGCGCATCAGCGAAGCCGTATCGGTCATGTCGCCGTAATGCAGAACCAGGTCCGGCGCGCCCACGTGCGGGTCTTGGTAGAGATGGTCGATCCGGCCGGTATTGAGGGAAGAGCTGCGGCGCTTGATGCCGTGCACGATATAGTTCTTGTTGAGCAGCAGTTCGGCGAGATATGCCCCGTCCTGCCCGGTCACGCCGGTGATCAGCGCCACCTTTCTCTTTCCGTTCTCCTCTCCGGGGCGCAGGTATTCGGCCTTGGTGGGCGATGGTGTCATTGCGTTTTCTCCGATTGTCGATGAATGCCCGCACGAGGGCGGATGGCTGTCTTGATTTTGCCCGCTGGCCGGCGGGCCATATTGACGTTTGTCATAAGAGCTGCGCATCGGACGGGATCGGGGCGCAGCGGCTCCCCTGCCTCAATAGGCGTTCTTGCCCGTCCAGCCCTTGAACGCGGTCCAGGCGATGATGCGCAGGTCCATCCACATCGACCAGTTCTGGATGTAATACAAATCGAACTGCACGCGCTTCCTCATTTTTTCGACCGTATCGGTCTCGCCGCGATAGCCGTTGATCTGCGCCCAGCCCGTGATGCCGGGCTTCACGCGGTGCCGCAGCATATACACTTCGAGCAGATCGCTATACATCCGGTTGTGCTGCAAGGCATGCGGCCGGGGGCCGACGATGGACATATCGCCCAGCAGGACGTTGAAGAATTGCGGCAGCTCGTCCAGGCTGGTGCTGCGGATGAAGCGGCCGACCGGCGTCACTCTCGCGTCCCCTGCCTTGGCCTGGGTCACGACGTTATCTTCCTTGTGCACCTTCATGCTGCGGAATTTGTAGACGTCGAAGCGGCGCCCGTTCAGCCCGAGCCTGGGCTGGCGGAAGATGACGGGCCCCGGCGACGTCGCCTTGATCGCGAGCGCAATCGCCAGCAGCAGCGGCGAAAGGGCAAGCAATGCGGCGGCGGCGAACATCCTGTCGAACACCTCCTTCACCACGCCGCCCAGCTCGCTCACCGCCGGCCGGTTGATATCGACCGCCGGAAATCCGAGGAAATCGCCCACCTTGCTGCTCAGTATCTTCATGCTGACGGTATCCGGTATCCAGCGGATATCGACCAGCACGTTGCGCAACAGGTGCTGGATTTCCTGCAGTTGCCTGGAAGACTCCATGGACATGGCGATCCACACCTCGTCGATGCCCTGCTCTTCGATGAAATGCGGGATATCGTCCTGCCGGGCGATGCGCTTCACGCGCTCCGGAATACCCTCCTCACCGCAGGTATAGATACCGCGCACCTCGTACCCATACCATTCGCACTCGATGGCGCGGCGATACATTTCGCGGCCTATCGGCCCGTAACCGACGATGACGACCGATTTCTGGTTATAGCCGTTCTCGCGCAAGCGGCACAGGATCAGGTAGCAGGACCAGCGCACGCAGGCAATGAGCACGACGCCGCTGACAAACCAATAGGAAAGCCACAGGCGCGACAATTCGCCGATACGGTGCATCAGGAAGCTGAAGAACAATCCGCCCAGCAGCACGGCACCCCAGGTCAGCGCGGTGCGGCCGAACATCGCCAGACCGGACCTGCCGCGCCAGGACTCGTAAAGGCCGAACCGGGAAAACAGGAAAAACGCCGCGATGCTGCACAGGTAGAACAGCACGACATGGATGGCCGGCGTATCGGCCAGGGCCACGCCGAAGCGCAAGCGGCTGGCGGCCTCGGCCGCAACCGTAAGGGCCGCGAAGTCGGCCACGCGCACGGCGATCTGAAAAATGGAAATGCCCCTTGCAGTCATATCGGCCATGATCGCGCCATCCTTCTTCCGTCCAGGGCCGGGCAACGCCGTGCGGCCACGCTTGAGAAATAAGAGAAATGTCTCTGAACTCATGCTAGTGCACGGCACGCGGGGATATTCTCGTATTCGCCGGTCCGTTGACAATCCTCAAACAGCGCCGCGCACCGGTCGCGCGCCGCATGCGGGCGGCCGCCGCCGAAGCGGCGGACCGTCCGTTGCAGATTCGGGAGGAATGATTCAGGAGGAATAGCCCAGCGACTTGGACTGCGGATAGTGATAGGCGCCGTAGGAGCGCGACCTGACCTTGGCGTCGTTGAAGAGGATGCCTTCCGGCGCGATGCCGGCCTGGTTGAAGCGCTTGATCGATTCGTTTATCTCGCTCTCGCTGGTGACGTTGGCCCGCGCAAGAATGAAGATCGCACCCGCATGCGCGGCAATGACCAGCGTATCGGACACGGCCAGAATCGGCGGCGGGTCCAGCAGCACATAATCGTATTCGGCCGAAAGCTGCCGCATCAGCTCGCCGAAATTGCGGTGCAAAAGGAACTCGGACGGATTCGGCGGCAAGGCGCCCGTGGAAAGAAAATCGAGATTTTCGTGGATGCCGTTATGGATTGCATCCTTCGCCGCGCACGAGCCGCGTATCACCTCGGACAAGCCCCTGTCGCGCGCCAGCCCGAAGTGGCGGTGCAGGTTGCCCTTACGCAGATCGGCATCGACCAGCAGCACCCTCTTTCCGCTGGCCGCCATCACGGCCGCGAAATTCATCGACACGAAAGACTTCCCGACGCCGGGGGTCGGCCCGCTGATCAGCACGACATTATTGCGGAAGCGCGCATTGGCGTTTTGAAACACGGTGCGGAAATTGCGCAGGCTTTCGATGGCGATATCGCCCGGGTCCGCATGCGCCAGGAGAGGAAGCTCCTCGTGCTCCGGATGCCGCTTGCCCGGCAGGCCGCGCTGAGCTTCGCTATGCGGAATGGTGGTATAGACCACGCGCGCGCCCAGCACTTTCTCCAGGCGGCGCGGGTCCTCGATGCGGCGGCTCGATATCTTCCTGAAGAAGGCGATGGACAATCCCAGCAGCAGGCCCGCCGCGACGGACAAGCCGATGATCTTGGGCCGGTTCGGCCGCGCCGGCGTTTCCGGCATCATGGGGGCATCGATGAGGCGGACATTGCTCACCTTGCCGGCCTTGACCATGCGCAGCTGCTGCGCCGTGTTGAGCAGGGCCGAATAGAGTTCGCTGTTGACCTTCATCTCGCGGTTCAGGCGCAGCAGGTCCTGTTCCAGGATGGGCAATTGCTTGATGTGGCCGTCGGTCGAAGCGATTTGCGCATCCATTTCCCGGATCTGGTTGTTGATACCGATGACGATGGGGTGGTTCGGCGTGAAGCTGATGAGCAGCTCTTCCTTTTTCTGCTGCAGTTCCAGCCGCTTCGCCTTGAGCGCGACGCTTTGCTGCAGGCTGAGCTTGGACTCTTCCGGCAGATCGATGGTGCCGTGCGCATTGCGAAATTGATAGTATTCCGCTTCCGACGCTTCCACCTTGCGCTTCAGATCGGGCAGCTGATCGTCGAGGAACTTCAGCGACTTCTCGGCCTCCTCCAGCTTGCGCGCCACGTTTTGATGAATGTATTCGTTGCCGATCTCGGTGAGGATATCGTGTGCGGCCTTGGGGTCGTCGCTCTCCAGCGTGACGCCGATGATGCCGGATTGCTTGCCTTTTTCCACCACGGTCATGGCGCTCTGGACATCCTGTATCGCCGCCAGTTTCGGCCGATAGCTCAAGAGAAACTGCGCGCCCGGTGCGGCATCGATATGCTTGACCGACAGCTCGAGCTTGCCTTTTCCGGTCTCGACGCTGAGCTCGTTGCCTACCTCGCCGACGGCGTCGAAATTCCACTTTTCCTGATGCAGACGGTATTTCCCGTCGGGCAGAACGGTCAGCACGAACTGCTGGTTCTGCAGATATTCCGGCGCGAAAAAGGTCGCCACGTCGATCTTTTCCGCTCCCCAGACGTAACCGCCGTACCCGAAAATGCCGGGCTGGAAGGTGCTGCTCTGGCGCCGGGCGAACCATTCGCCCACCACGGGGAAATATTTGGGGCGCACGTTGATATACAGCCCGAGGTTGTCCACCGCGCGGGTGATGACCATGCGCGAGTTCAACAATTCCATTTCCGAAATGGCCGCGGCCTTGACGTCGAACAGCGAGGAAATATCGCCGAGCATGTTCTTGGAGGTATTCGGCTTGTCTTCCTCCACGTGAATCAGCATCGTGGCTTCGTAGACCGGCTTGGACAGAAAGGCGTAGGCCACCCCGCACAAGGACACCAGCAGGGCGATCTTGAGGATCAGCCAGCGGCTGTCCACCAGCATGTCGTAATAGTTCGTCAGATGAACGTCTTCTTCGTATGGCGTCATCGCCGGCGCCGCCAGCATGGGCGCGGCGCCGACCACCAGGCGGTTGTCGTGCAGCGGCGCAATCAGATTGTGATCGGATGGTATCGACATGTCATTTCCCAGCGTCTATGGCTTCCCCGCGTCTGCGGCGTACCCGTGTCCAAGGCGTCCCTGTGTTTACGGCTGCTTACCCGCGCCCACGGCCGCCGACAGCTCGCTCGGCAACAGCAGGCTGATATTGCGGTGCCAGCGCATCAGCCCGGTCGGCGCGACGTAGACCAGGTCCTTGGGGTCCAGCTCGAAGGCTTCGGCCATGGCCAGCGCCCCGGTAGACTTGGCATCGAGCTGGAACACCATGATGCGTTCCGGCCCTTTCCTGACCACGAACACTTGTTCCGGGTCGCCCGACAGCGGGTTGATGCCGCCCGATTCGCCCAGCGCCTCGTTCAAGGTCAGGTGCCCGTCATGCATGGTCAGCGCCTTGGGCGCCGTCACTTCGCCGGTGACAAACACCTTGCTCTCGTCGCGCGACAACACGCGCACGACATCGCCGTTGGCAAGCATCAGGCTGCCCGGATCGATTCCCCTCTGCACCAGCTTGGGCAAATTGACGCGGATCACGTGGCCGTTGCGGTTGACCGTGATCTGGCTCTGGTCCGCCGTGGGAAGCACGCCGCCGGCGCGGTTGATCGCTTCCACCAGCGTCATCGGAATGTCGTTGATCGCCTGCAGGCCGGGTGTCTTGACTTCGCCGTCCACATATACCCGCTTGCTTCGATATGCCTGCACCCGCAAGGTGACGTTCGGCTGGTTGATATAGGTCGCGATCTTCGACGCGATCTCATCGCGCGCTTGCGCCTCGGTCAAGCCCGACATCTTCACCAGGCCGATGTAGGGATACTGCAGCATGCCGTTGTGATCCACCACGAAACCGGCGGGCGGCTGTTCCGCGCCGCTGCCCGGCAAGGCGCCGCTCACGGTGGGAAGCTGGACCATCATCGCGGCGGCCACCAGTTCGGGGTGCCCCCAAACCACGATGGAAAGGATATCGCCCGGACCGATGACATAGGGGGTCGGCGTGCCGATCAGTTCGTCGAGATCCAGATCGCGTTGTTTATCGCGCGTGGATTTCTGCTCGGCGATCAGCTCGTCCGTGATCTGCGTCGTCGGCGGCGCTTCGCCCGAAACGCTTCCATTCGATTGGGCGCCGCCCGCCACGTCCGAAACGGGAAAGGCGCGCCCCGCCGTACATGAGCAGAGCATCGCCGACAAAATGAGCGCGCCCGCCAACCACGCGCTCCGGTGCAATCGCATTCCCATGGAATCCGCCTCTTTTCTGGCTGCTTACGATCCGGCATGGCCAATGTGGAGACTTCTCTCCCTCATCGCGATACCGGGCCCAAGCAAAGGCTACCTTCGCTCGCCATGCCCCGCCTTGCGTATTATCAAAGGTCCAACATTCAGGCGAATACGCAACAAGCGAAAAACAAGCGCACGAGGCATGCCGGCGGCATTTCCCGGCGACTCCATCCATTGATAAAAGTCAACGAGAAAGCAAGGCCCCGGAGGTGTAATGGGCACAACGAATACAGTCCCGCCCTGATCCGACGTCCGACAATGAAGATACTCGTGGTGCACAACGCCTATCGGCAGCCCGGCGGCGAAGACGCGGTCGCGCAGGCCGAAGTGGAACTATTGCGCGCCAACGGCCACGACGTCGAGTTCGTGCGCCTGAGCAATACGGCCATCGACGACATGCCGCGGCCCGCCCTGGCTGCGGCGACAATATGGAACCCGGCCTCGCGCCACGACATCGGGCAGCTATGCGAGCGCTTCGTCCCGGACATCATCCATGCGCACAATACCTTTCCCCTGGTATCCCCTTCCCTCTACTGGATGGCCGCGCAACAGCGCGTGCCGGTGGTGCAGACGCTGCACAACTTCCGGCTGATCTGCCCGCAGGCCATGCTCCTGAAACACGGTGAACTGTGCGAAGCGTGCGTCGGGCACCTGCCGTGGCGGGCGGTGACGAACCGCTGCTACCACGATTCCGCCGTCGAATCGGCGGTCATCTGCGCCATGGTGGCCGTGCACCGCGCGATCGGCACCTACCGGCGCAAGGTGACGAGCTATATCGCACCGAGCCGCTTTTGCAAGGACAAGCACGTCGCAGGAGGATTCGCCGCAGACAGCATCCACGTCAAGCCGAACTTCGTCGCCGCCAGCGGCGAGCCCGATTGGCGCAACCGGCATCACGGCCTGTTCGTCGGCAGGCTGTCCAATGAAAAGGGCTTGCGCGTGCTGGCCGAAGCCCTGATTCGCATGCGCCATCGGCGGCACCCCATCCCCGAAGCGCGCATACCGAAGGTCCAGGTCATCGGCGGCGGTCCGCTCGAGGTCCACGTCGCCGAAGAGTTCAAGGAAGACTATCTGGGCAGGATGACGCGCGCGGAAGTGCTGGGCCATCTCCACAAGGCGCAATTCGCCGTGGTGCCCAGCATTTGCTACGAAACCTTCGGCCTGGCAGCCGCCGAAGCCTTCTCCTGCGGCACCCCCGTCATCGCCAGCAACCACGGCGGCATCGGCGAATTGATCGAGGACGGCAAGACCGGCCTGCTGTTCGCGCCCGGCGACGCGCACGAACTCTCGTACAAGATCGAATGGGCAGCGGACCACCCGGAAGAGATGGTCCGCATGGGACAGGAAGCCTACCGCCGCTACCTGGAAAAATACACGCCGCAGAGGAACTACGTCATGCTAAGGGAAATTTACGACAACGCCATATCGGCAGCCGGGAGGACGCGCCATGCCTGAGAAACGAGTGGAAGTCCTGGGCGCGGGCATCGACGCGCTGGGCTGGGACGAAACGCTTGCGCACATCGCCGGATGGGCCGGCGCACGCGAATCGCGCTACGTCACCTTGTGCAACGTGCATTCGGTGGTGACGGCCACGCGAAACCCGGACTTTGCGCGCGCCATCGAACAGGCCGACCTGGCCCTGCCCGACGGCGCGCCGATAGCCTGGGCCATGCGCAAGCTGGGCGTCGCCGGGCAAAGCCGCATCAGCGGGCCCGACTTGATGTGGCGCTGCCTGGCCATGGCAGAAGCGCGCGGCCAGACGGTCTATTTCTATGGTTCGACCATGCCGACACTGCAAAAGCTGGTCGCGCAAATCGAGCGGCACTTTCCGCGCCTGACCATAGGCGGCGGCATCGCCCCGCCGTTCGGGCCAATCAGCGCAGAAGACGACGCCATCGACCTTGAATTCATCAATCGTACCGGCGCGCATATCGTATTCGTCGGCCTCGGCTGCCCCAAGCAGGAGCAATGGATGGCCGAGCATCGCGGACGGGTGCATGCCGTCATGATCGGCGTCGGTGCCGCGTTCGACTTCCACGCGGGAACGCGCAAACGCGCACCGCTCTGGTGGCGCGAGCACGGGCTCGAATGGTTTTACCGCCTGTGCTCGGAACCGCGGCGCCTGTTCGCGCGCTACCTGGTGACCAACACCCTCTTCATCCTCGGCATCACACGCCAGCTTCTCGCCGCGGGCACGTCGCGCCTGTGGCACAGCGAGCAATCCTGAGCCCCTCGCAAGCTATCTGCCGCGCAGGGGATGCGGATACATGTATGGGATATAGCCCGGCATCTCCTGCAGGAAATAGTCGCGCCCGAGCTGGACCGATGCCGGGCAATCGTTGGCCACGCCATTTTGCGAAAAGATGTTGCCCGGGTTCGGGGAAACGTTCCAGATATAGAGCACCCTGATCTGATCCGGGCCGGGATAGGCCCCGCAACTGAACCCTTCCACCGTCAACTCTATCGTCCGCGCGATGGCGTCGCTCGCAGTGTTGTTGAAGATGACGCCGTCTCCGCCGCGAATGCCGATAGCGGCGCGCTGCAAGCCGCTGCTCAAGTTCGTCGTGTATTGATTCTCGTAAATCTCGTAACTTCGCGAACCGCGCGGAGACGACGACAATCCATGCGCGTCGGTCATGGCATAGTCCTTGGCCGCGTCCTGCCCCACCACCGCATTGTGGCGAAAGACGTATTGCGAACCGTTGTTCGACGCAATATTGTGCCGGTTGCCGCTGAAGAAGTTGTCTTCCACGAACACCGCATTTTGCGAGCCGAGAGAAAGCGCAGGCCAGGCGCCGCCGCCATAGACGACGACGCCGTAGCCGAGATTGGCGAGCGAGGCGCTGAAATTGTTGATGAAATTGTTGTTGTAGATGACGCCCCGTTCGCCAGGGGCATTCCCCACATACAGTCCGCTGAAGGTAAAGTTGCTGAATTGCGAGTCGAACACGGCGAAGTCGCTGCAACCGTTGAGCAAGCCCAGGCCATTGTCCTCTATGGTTCCATTGCCGTTGCCAACCAGGGCGATGCCGGCGAAACTGGCACGCAAGCCGTTCGAGCAATCGAAGGCCACCAGAAAATTCGTGTTCGATACCCTCCCCTGCCGCCGTATCGTCGTCGCGTCGCGCCCCGCTCCCTGCACAAAGATGCCGGCCGGAACCGAGAGCTGGGCCGTGCCCCAATTGCAATCGCCGGCAGGAATCTGAATCGTCGTTCCGAGCCCGGATCGGTTCAGCGCTGCCGAGACGTCGACGTATTCGCAACTGGCGGATACGACGGTTGACGCCGGCGCCGGCACTGGCGTCGGTGTCGGAGATGGAGATGGGGATGGGGATGGAGACGGCGTCGGCACGGGCGCGGTGGCCGCGCCGTAACCGGCGCCGCCGCCGCCGCATCCCGATGCCACGCCCAGGGCAACTGTGACGCCCAGAGCGCCGGCGATTTTCTTTCCTCCCGGCTCGCAATTGAGATGAAGAGACCACATGGCATTTTCCCCTTGAATTGTCTTTTCAATCATAGAAGAAGCCTTGCGGGCGGAAACGAGGAATCGGAAAAATCGCCGGCTCGTTTGACAAATGCCTGCCGACGCTTCGGCTGAGCATCGCTTCCGCATTGCATGCCGTTACGGGATTCGCATCAAGGCCGGCGATGATTCCGCCGCGCCGGCGCGTGAAAGACGGCCATAGGGGACAGGTCTTGCCTATCGGATTCGCCCCTCTTGCGCTTTCTCCGCTGCATCTTCCGTGACATCTTCCCGCCTCGATATCGGCAGCCGAATCCGAACCTCGCGTGAACCCGCGGCAAGAGCTTGTCGTGCCTTAAGAAAATATTTCCAACAAACCATGGTTATTTCACAATATGAAATTTTTCTTGCACTTACAGGAAAACATATTTAACATTCGGAAAAAAATAATTGTTGCCCATTGTTATTTCGGAAGAGTTGCCACATGACACTTGCATTGCATCGTTTCAAGAAACGTACCGTCCTGCTCACCGTATTACCCTCCGTACTCGCCGCTTGCGGCGGATCTTCCCAGTCCGGCGGTTTGGGCGCAAGCGACGCCGTGACGGCATCGCTCAAGGCTACAACCGCGCCCACCGTTGTCACGGCCAACAGCTGCTCCTACAGCGATGTTGCCAAGGCGGTTTCCGCCGTGGCCTCCATGCCCGGCTCCACGGTTAACATTCCCGCCGGTACTTGCGGCTGGGGAACATCGCAATTGAACGTGCCAGGCGGTGTGTACTTGCATGGCGCCACGCAAGGCACGACGACGATTCAACGAAACGCCTCGGTGCCGGCCAACACCTTCCTGGTCGCCTACGATTGTTCCAACGGGCAAACCGCGCATTTCTCAAATATCAATCTGGTCGGATACGGCAATGGTAGTATCCAGGACAATGGATTGGCCTTGTTGCGCGGCTGCGTGGACTTCACCGTTTCGAATTCCAAGTTCAGCAACTTCGTGGCAAGCGCCTTGTTTGTCGGCAGCTCAGCGAACCAACGCGGCGTGATATTCAACAACGATTTCATCAACAACTACAGTCCTGCGCTGGGCGACCTCGGCTATGGCGTGGTCGTCAGCGGCGGCGGAAACTGGCCGGCCTTGTCGCTCGGCACGCAAAATGCCGTATTTGCCGAAGACAACTATTTCTCCGGCAACCGCTACAACCTGAAATCGAACAATGGCGCGGCCTACGTGTTCCGCCACAACATCGTGGTCGGACAACAATCGACCAAAGACTTCGCCATGATGGAGACCGTCGGCTACGCCCCGCCCCAGATCGGCACGCGCAGCTACGAGATTTACAACAACAGTTTCTCGACCAACCTCACCAGCGGCTTGCAGCGGGCGGCAATCGCTATCGGCGGCGGCGACGGCGTGGTCTACAACAATACGGCAACGCCGACCATCGCCCGGACCGTGGAATTGTCGGAAGACGGCTACACCTGCGGTACCTATCCCGGCGCCTACCAGATTCGCTCCCTGTATCTGTGGAACAATTCCAACAATTCCAGCAACGGCTATACCACCAATGGCATCGCCGACGATTGCACCGCCTCGATCGGATTGAACCGCGATTACTTCCTGACACAGAAGTCGGGATATACGCCCTACACCTACCCGCACCCGCTGCGTGGCATGATAACCACGTCGACGCCGACTCCTACGCCGACTCCTACGCCGACTCCTACGCCGACGCCTACACCGACGCCGACGCCGACGCCGACGCCGACGCCGACACCGACACCTACGCCGACGCCCACACCGACTCCGGCCCCCGCCTGTATCCAGTCGACGAGCACGGTCACGCCGGCAATCGCAAGCCAGGCCGCATGGGACAACAAATGGAATGCCCAATACGGCACCAACCTACCCAATCTGTCGGGTGACGGACAAACCTTTGCGTGGCAAGGTTTCTACAACGTCAAGGCCTATGTCTCCATGGCCAAGACCTATGGCGACACCAAGTATCTGGACCGGGCAGTCACCACCATCAATTACTGGTTTGCCCACACCGACGGCGGCCCGGGCAACCAGGGATGGGCCTACTCTTACGGCCAATCGCAGGCGTTCCTCGATACCGGCGTCATCGCGCAAGCCATCGCCACCTTCGCCTACGAAGTGTGGAACGACTCGCGCTTCACCGCCTATCGCAGCCAGGCCAGCGCCTACCTTTCGCAGTTGGAGCCCATGCTGCATTACTACGACCCGCAATGGGTGACCAATGCGCCCTATCCGGGTTCGCCGAGCGACTGGGTGTACAACACCTGCGGCACCTCGGGCACCGGATTGTGCAGCAGCGCTTCGCTGGTCATGTACAACCAGGGGGCGACCATGGCCAAGGCCTTGCTGTTGATCAGCCGCGTTCATCAACTGCAGGGAACGACGCCCGACCCGAGCTACCTGACCAAGGCCAACGCGGTTGCCGCCTACTTCAAGACCTTTGCGGCGTCCAACGGCAGCGCCTATAACTGGGGCTACGGCGGTGCCCGCACCGGCAACGGCACGGAAGACATCAGCCACGGCGATCTGGATTTGTCCCTTCTGACCTGGGCCAAAGCCTACGGCCTGGGCGGGCTCACCTCCAGCGACATGAGCCTGCTGGTGGGCACAGCCAAGACCGTGTTCAATGGCGGAGCCAGCGCGACCCAGCCGGCGTTCTACGTCGACGGCACCGGCGTGCCGACGAGCTACTACGTGCCGGCAATGGGCTGGAGCTGGATCGACCTGACGGATTTCGATACGACTCCCGATTTGTTCAATCGCATCGTCACGCTCTATAACAACTATCCGGCAACCTCGAACCCCTCCGGCTACTACCTCGGCTGGGCGGAGATCCTGCGCAAGAAGAGCTGCGTCTCCTTGTATTAATAGCTCGACGGCAGCATAGCCGGCAAAGAGCGGCGCCGGGCTAAAACGGCGCCGTGCAAGTTCGGCGATCCCCCTCGGAATCCGCGCATCCTGCGATGCGCGGATTTTCTATTAACGGGTGCCGCGTCTCGCCATGGCCGCAGTACGCTGCGAACCGGTCTTGCGAATTGCAACGAATTTGAACGCTCCCTGTCGGCAGGACCCTCATAGCCGTCATTGCCAGCACGAGGTCGGAGGGAATGCCGATTTTACTGTTGACTGGCCGCTTTCCATCGGCAAGCATCCGGCGTCGCTGGTACATCAGCTAACGCCGCGTATTTGGAAGGAGACGTTTGCTAACAATCCCCTGCAGTCGGATTTGCATGAGATGGACGGCGGCGAAATGTTGCACGAGATTGACCGGTTACAAATAAATAGCCCGATTACCCGGATGCTAAAATGCGTTGATCCGCCTGTAAGGAAGCTGAAATGAGCTATTCACTATACGTCCGGACTGCTTCACCTACCGCGATAGACGTGGAAAAATTGATAGTCGAGGTCTCACGTGTAGCATCCTTGTTGATCAATCAATCGCCGGAACTCCCCTTTGAGTTTGAGTTGCAAGTTGCCAAGGCTTTGGAAGCAAGTCATCCAGACTACGAAAAGAAGAAATGGGAATGGCAAAATGTATTGCAGCCTATCGTTCCGAGCAACGAGCTATTCAGCTTTAACGAAAAGAAATTCCTGGGATATGGCATACATTTTATGTATCGATTCGATGAGTACTGGCAGGAATCCGATGCAAACGTTCCAACGTATGAATTTGTGATACCAAAAATGCGACCTCGAAATGACGACATGCAGCTATTGATTTGCACTGCATTGATCATCGCAGTCGCGCACTGTTTGTCTGAAGAGATTGTGTTGGATACTAGCGGCCTGTGGGCCACAAATGGCGATGAAATCTCTGTTGCGGATCTGTTGAAATTTCAAATCTCCGAAGAGGTTTCGGTTGAAGAAGGGCTTCACCTGCTTTTCAGGAAAATACGAAATTCTTCAAGTGAGCGGGGTGGTGAATACAGGTGAATTTTTCGAGCACAGTAGGTCGGAAAAGCGCAGTGCCTTTCGACAAAGGTGTCGCCACCATTGCATGCGTCGGATATCCGCCAACAGCCCATCGCCGATGACGGCTATGAGGGTGTAGTTCCCATTCCACGGGCGAACCCCGAGGTGGCTGGACGACCGCATTAGCCTCGAAAGCAGGCGTCCTCCAGTACAAAAATTTCGTCGCCGGCGCTCGCTACACCCTCGAAGCCGTCATCGATGGAGGGGAGTTGGCGGAAATAAAATTTCCACAACTGCCTGGCCGCTTCCGTAAATCTAGCAGGTGCGAAATCGCCACGAAACAGCTAGGGCGCAAGGTCGAAGCGATCATATCGGCGCAATAAGTTGCGCCAAGCCCTCTCTACCATTCCGCCAAGCTAGGGCTGTCGGCCCTGAGCCTGGCCGCCAGGCATTCGAGCACAGGCTCGACGAACAACGGTGCGGGTTCGGGCAGCTCGCCCAGCGGCGTATTCATCAGGGGATGATCAAGCACAGGGTTGGCCAGACCGTGCTCGCGGCGCAACCAGAGCAAGAGCAGGATTTCGAACGGGTCAAACCAGAATGCGGTGTCGATATCGCGATCGAAGCTGCCCGACATGGCAATCCGCGTGTGCAGGTCACAGGCAGCGAGCAGCAGCTGGGTAATTGCCTGCGGGTTGGGATGTTGCCAGTGTGCGAGTAGCATTTGGTATACCGGCCAGCTTGCCGCGTCCGGTGCGGCTGGCACCGGTACGCCACCCCACAGGCTGGCCAGGTGTGCAGCAAAAAACTGGGGCCGCCGTTGGCTGTAATCGCCTGCTTGCGTGTTCGGCACATGGCTGGCGAGTTGCTCGCTCACTAGCGGCAGCAGGCGGCGGGCCTGGGCATGCCAACCCAGCATGATGTAATGCGCCAGTGTGGGTACGCTGGTTTTCAAGTCGACCACGCGCTGGCCGGCCATGCGCGAAGCCAGAGCACAGGTCCAATAGTGCCAAGCCAGCGAACGCTGCCAGGCTATCTGCCAGTTGCTGCCGAGTTCCTTGCGGTAACGCTGGTAGCTGGCGCTGGCCTCGGCCTTCTTGCGCAGGAAGCCCTGGTTTCTCTCGCTGTTGGCGGCCAGCTGGGCAACTTTGTGAGCATAGGTGCGCTGTTCCTCGACCGATGCTCTTGACGATGCGGCGTGAAAGTCTTGGAGGCCTATTTCAATTTCCTCGGGGCGGAAGGCTTCTTCCACCAGCAGGTACCCGGCAATCCTGAGGTCCTTGGATTCGCCCTGCTCACCCGCGCTATAGACGTGCGGCGCACGCACCTGCAACTCAGCCACCCGCTTAACGCAAGCCGCCAGGCCTGCGGAAGCGAATGGCTTTTCCTGCGGAACACCCAGAGCCACGTGCATAGCATGCTGGCGTATGTTCAATACGCAACAGCGCATGGCCTTCAATGCGCTGGCATGAGTAAACTTGATTTCGCGCTTGGGAAGTCCCTTGACTGCAAGCACACCTTCGACAAAGCCTGGCCCCTCGACGCTGAAGCGCTGTAGGTTGACCAGTTCCTCATTTTCCCAATTCGGAATATTGATGATGATTTGCTTGCCGAACGATGTCGGCTCCGGAAAGCGCAAGGGCACGCCGAGGCGCGGCACGTGGGGCACACCTTCGATGCCCTGCCCGCCGCCATCGGCGGGGCGGCGTTCGAGCGCCACCGGCTGACCCGCCGCCACCACGTCGCGGCAGAGTTGAGCAAGGTAGCGCAGCGCTATGAATTCCGGGATGCTGATCGGCGATTTGCCGGCTGCAATGCGCGCGGCATGGGCCAGCTCTAGCTTGCCGCCCGCCGCGGCCAGAGCGGCCAGCATGAAGGCCTGGTGGGCTGGCGTGGCGCGCAGCTCCAAGAAGTGGATACCATCTGCGGCTTCCTCTTCGCCCTCGGTAGCGCTCCAGCCTTGGTGCATGTCGGCCAGCTGCTCGAACAAGTGCGACGCAACATCGGCTTCGGCGAGGCTGATGGTGGCCAACTCTGGCCCGGCAAAACGCCTGCCAAGCCAGGCCGCCACGTCAACATCGTACATGAACAGTTCGCCGCTGCTGAGCACCACGCGCTGACGCAAACTTTCCGAGTCGGTATTGATGCCGTCATCTTCGGTGGCGGCTCCTTTCGCGACTTCCATCAGCAAGGCTTCCTTGTCGGCTGACCAGGGGATGATGAAGTCGTTGCAGGATTGATCCCGCAGGGTATGTACCGCTTGCTGGAGGAAGTCGATCATCAGTTGCAGTTCGACTTGGGGCAGGCTGGCTGTCGTGTTCTGGCTCATCAGGCAGGTCCGTTTCTGGTGCATCGGGAAGGCGGTGTGACGCCAGAATAGCTTGTCATCAGAGAAATAGCCAGGAAACTGAAAACTCTGGTTGGACTCAACGTGTCAGCAGCAACGATTTATGAAATCCGTCGGTCAATCGGCAAGTCTTCGTTGCGTGTAACCCGGCGTCGATGACCGCTTGGAGGGTGTAGTGAATGCCGCCGTCAAAATTTCCCCAGTTGGAACATGCCGGCTCTTGGAGGGAAAGCAGTCGCCTCACTGGCCGCATATTCCGGCCGCACATGGGGACTTCACCCTCATTGCGGTCGTCGGGCGAATGTTCGATGGCGCAGAGCAAAGCTAGCTGGGCAACGTCCGCTTTCAAACTCCGCCAGGGCTATCACACCAAACTTCTTGAAATTTTAATGACTTAACGAGTTGATTTTGATGGGGCCAATGCATTCAAGCCGCCACGCCCAAGATTTGCGCAAGATATGCCGGATCAATGCAGGCGCGCAGGCGCTTCTTCGGCAGCGATTTCTTCAACCGGTTCAAACGCAACAGATTCATCGCGATCTTTCGCACGATGTTCAGGTTTTCTGGCGCGTAATCCTTGCGCACGCGGCATGCATCCTCTCCGAAGGTCATGTCCAGGCACCAATGCAAACGGTTCTCGATCGCCCAATGACTGCGGATCGCTTGTGCCAGTCGTTTCGCGTCCGGTGGCAGCGAACTGACGTAATAGCGTTTCTCCACCGTCGTCTTGTCGCCGGTTCGACGCGCCGATTCCACCATGACGACGCTCTTCATCTCGGCCCAGGCATCGAACGGGGCGCCTGCCGGACACGGCAAGGCGATGCAACGGCGCCGTTCGCGGCGTCCATGCCCTGCATCTTCGGTGACATGCCCCCAGTCGGAGAAGTCAACATAGTTCTGCCATTCGGCTACGTCGAACAGCTGTTGTACCGCCGCGTGCAGCGTATCCTGGTTGCCCTTGAGACCAAACACGTAGTCGGCATCCCGATCGACGATGGTCTGCGCAATTTTCTTCTGACATCCCATGGCATCGAGTGTGACGGTGGCACCAGCCAAGTCCAGTGCCTCGATCAATTCCGGGATGGCAGTGATTTCGTTGGATTTCTCGTCGGTCTTCACTTGCCCGAGCGTGATCCCGTGGCCGCACGCGAATGCACTGACCATGTGGATAGGCGGCAGGCCGCTCTTCGCATCGCGCGAGCCGCGCGCCGTCTTGCCGTCGATCGCCACCACCTCGCCAGCCAGCGATGGACACAGGGTCGCCACCCAGCGCTTGAAGCAGGCTTGAAATTTCGCCGGATGCAGCGCCGCGAGCACGCGGCTGATCGTGTCGTGCGACGGTATGCCATTCTCCAGCGGCACAAACTGGCGCAGCCATTCCAGCCGTGCCTCGCCCCATTCCTCGACCGCTTCCTCATCGTCCACACCGCAAATCGCGGCGCACAGGGTCAGGAACAGGATATCGACCAAACGGTGCAGCGTCCTTCCCTCGACACGCGGATCTGGAAGATCGCCGAAGCATTCCATCCATGTCGTGATATCGACCTCGATTGGCATGCGTTTTCCTCTTCGGGTAAAACCCAGAGTAAACGTCATTTCCGTCGAGTTTACAACCGCTCTTGCAAGTCATTGATAGTTTACGAATTTTGGTGCGATGGCCCTGCAAACTCCGCCGGTTGAATCCGTCCGACTTCCCGACACGGCCACGGTGAACAGAAACCATCGGCACAGAAGGTCCGAACGACTGATATTGAGTTAGGGAAGCGCTGAATAAATCGAGGTACGCAACGTGACGGTCATTTGCGGCGCCAGTCTCGTTAAATTTTTCTCGCGCAGCTGATTTTTTCGACTTGGCGAGACGAAACCAGGGCATTTCGCGGTGTTTTCCCGCCATCTTTCA
>DASVLJ010000042.1:0-97012 GCA_036384915.1 Burkholderiaceae bacterium | reverse complement strand
CTGCTTCTTCTTGCCTGCGAACTCTGCTGCGGAAAAACTCGATTGCTTCATTTTTATCGGTATCGGCAAAGGGGACGTGCTATTGTGCCAGCTATGCTGCGCCCAATCGAGGGGCCGGTGAATAAATCAGCGTTTCCCTAGCGCAAGCGGCTGCGCCATACCTCCCGGTAACCCGGACTCATCCGCTTATTCATGAGAAAGCGCCGGAGCATGCTCCGGCACCTCCACGTTTCGCCGCCGTTCAAGCCTCTTGATTCGCGCGCTTGGCCGGGTTGGCCAGGCTGTTTGCCAATTCTTCGGCTTTCAAGGAACTCATCAGCGATATCAGCGTCGAGAAGGCATTGCCTTCACTGCCGCCGCCCAGCTGGATCTGCGGCACGAGCGGCACGCGGGCCGCTTCAAAGGCTTCGGCCAGGCGCAGCATCACGGTTTGCATCAATTGCTTGTCGGCACCTTCGCCTTCGAGCGCTTCGGATTTGGCCTTGATCGCGGCGGCTTCCGCCTCGCCGACCGAGCGGATCGCCGAGGCGCGGCCCGCACCTTCGACTTCCTGGCGGAACTTTTCGGCTTGGGCCAGCGCCTCGATTTCCTGGCGTTTCTTCTCAGCGGCTTTGACACTGGCGGCGCCCATGTTTTCCTTGATCGAGATATCGACCAGCGAACCGGTCAATTCCTTTTGCTTGGCGGCGCGCTGCTCGGCTTCGTTCAACTCGCGTTCCTTGTCGGCCGCGATCTGCTTTTGCGCGAAGGTCTCGACCTGCTCGCGCGCGATCTGGCGGTCGCGCAGCTGGGCCATGATGTTGTCGATCTTGGTATCGCCTTGCTGCGGCTTCGGTGTGCCGATCAAGACTTCCTGGAATTCCAGCGAATACATCTGGAAGCGCGCCTTCATGTCTTCCGAGGCGTTTTCCTGCAATTCGCTACGCGACTGGATCAGCTCGATGAAGGTCTTGGTCTGCGACACGTTCTTGAAATAGGACGAGACCATCGGGTCGAGCGTCTGTTCCACCAGTTGCTTCACGTTGCCGAAACGCTGCACCACCATCGGCGCCTTGCGATAGTCGATGTGCACCACTACCGAAAGCGGCAGTTGCGGTTCGAACGCATCCTTGGTGATCAAGGTGATTTCGCGCAGATTCGAGTCGAAGTTCGAACCGCTTTCGCCCGACTTCCACATCAGCACGAAGTTGGTCGTCGGCACCAGCTCGATCTTGCCGGCATAGGTATTGAAGGCATACTTGCCCGGCATCAGCGGGTCGCGCCAGACGCCGCGGCAGCCGGCTTCGACCAGCTCGCCATGGCTGTACTCCTTGCCCGAGAGGTCGTCGCCCTTGCGCCCGGTGTAGGACACCACCACGCCGACGTAGCCGACCGGGATGATGGTCTTGCGAATGAATTCGACTGTGGCGAACAGGCGGTTGATGTAGTAGGTGCCTTCGACCAGCACCCGCTCCTGGCGCCCGCGCTTGCCGCCGGCAGCCAGGAATTTTTCCGGTTCCTGGTAGGAATTGTGCGCGTCGCCCACGTCCGGCGCCAGCAGCTCGTCCTTGGGCAAGCCCGGGCCGTCCTGCACGGTGACGATGGCCAATTGGTCCGAGTCGTGCGCGCCGTCGGCTTCCTTGATCACCACCGGGCGGAAAGCCAGGCGTTCCACCAGCACGCCGCGCATCTGTTCGTAATACTCGACCTCCTTGGCATTGAGGGAAAGCGAATAGGTGGCTTCCTCGGTCATGACGACGAACATGGCCGGGTTGATCACGTGCGTGCCTTCGCGCAGAATTTTGCGCTGAGGCCCCTTTTGTCCGCCGCCTTCGAGGAAGGCGCGCACGTCGAGGAAGTCGGACACCTTGGCATTGTCGGCCAGGGTCTGGCCCACGGGCAGGTCGACGCCGTCACGGGCGAACACGTAGCCGATCTTGCCCTGCGTGACCGAGATCATTTCACGGATGTGCACACGGTATTGAAGCGGCGGGAAGAAATGGAAGCCGCCGCGCCGCAGTTCGGGCTGGAAACCGGCTTCGCCGTGCAAGGCCAGCAAGCCGCTCTTGACCGAGCCCCCGGTGCTCCAGAGTTTTTCGACCACGCCGACGCGGTCGTTCGGAATATAGCGCACCATGCCGGTGATCTTGGCGATGATCGCCAGCACCAGCACGACGACGATAGTGTCCAGGACATAGGGAACCCAGACCAGACTGAATGCTTCGCTCAACATGATGATTACCTTCCCTTCTTATTTGCGGTTTGTGCCTGGTCCGCGCCTCATTCCCGCAAGACGAACGGGACCGGCGCGCCGAATTGCGGCGCAACGGGATTTCAGCGGGGGACGATTTGCGGACGGGTAAAACGACTGGAGTTGCGAACTCACGTAATTGCCGCATACGCGATGCGGCGTTTGTTTTGTTGCTGACAGATTAGGCGCAGTCTTGACCGGATGCAAGCCCCATACCGGCATCGCCAGGCAATGTTTACGGCTTCCCCTTCAATGTTTACGGGTTGTTTATGTTGCCTCAAAGCATTTTTCAATGCGGCAACCAAGGGTCACATGACTGTCATATTTGACGGGTACATTTGGCAATTTCCCTCTTGGTCCATTCATCGCCATCGGAGCCTGTCGCCCATGAATTCCACCGCCGCCTCGCGACCGCGTATCGATGCCAAGCCGAATCCGGTGGCGACCATCGTCTTCCTCTTGCGGCGCGTGGCTGGCGTCGCCTTCACTGGCTTGAGCCTGGCCACCGACGTCGACAGTGCCAGCTCGCTTTCGACTTCCTGGCGGCCCTATGTCCTGCTCGGCGTGAGCGTGGCCAATGCCTTGATGCACGGCCGCGACGGAATCAGCGGCGTGGATTGGGTGCAAGCGGCCAAGGTCGGCTATTCGCTGCTGTTCCCGCATTTGTTTTAAGGATCCGGCATGAACCTCAAAGACCGCGAATTGATCGCGCGCATCCACCGCGATCTGGCCGACAGCTATGACGAAGAACTCGAGCTCGAATTCGAAGACCGCCCGCTCGACGCGCTGTCGGGCGAGCTGCCCGCCGATAGCAGCGAAGAGGAGAAGAATGCCCGCCGGCTTTATTTCCGCGAACTGTTCCGCCTGCAGGCGGAACTGGTCAAGCTGCAGGATTGGGTGGTGCACACCGGCCACAAGGTGGTGATCCTGTTCGAAGGCCGCGATGCGGCAGGCAAGGGCGGCGTGATCAAGCGCATCACGCAACGCCTGAATCCGCGCGTCTGCCGCGTGGCAGCGTTGCCGGCGCCGAACGACCGCGAACGCACGCAATGGTATTTCCAGCGCTACGTCTCGCACCTCCCGGCCGCCGGCGAAATCGTGCTGTTCGACCGCAGCTGGTATAACCGCGCCGGCGTCGAGCGTGTGATGCATTTCTGCACCGAGGAGCAATACGAGCAATTCTTCCGCGACGTGCCCGAATTCGAGCGCATGCTGGTGCGTTCCGGCATCCAGCTGATTAAATACTGGTTCTCGATTTCCGACGAAGAGCAGCACTTGCGCTTCCTCGGCCGCATCCACGATCCGCTGAAGCAGTGGAAGCTTTCACCCATGGATCTCGAATCGCGCCGGCGCTGGGAAGAGTACACCAAGGCCAAGGAAATCATGCTCGACCGCACCCATATCGAGGAAGCGCCCTGATGGGTGGTACAGGCGGTGGACAAGAAGAAGGCGCGCCTGAATTGCATCAACCACTTGTTGCAACAGATGCCTTACTCCGAGATCGAGCACCCGGCCATCGAATTGCCCGACCGCGAGCGCCACGAAGACTACGTGCGCCATCCGGTACCGGATGAAATGATCGTGCCGGAAATCTACTGATCCCCTCTTCACGACGACGCCGGCCATCCTTGCCGGACGGCGGGCGCTGCTCATGCATCCGGCGCTTGTTGGCGGTAAGCCTGCCCGCTCTTCGCGCCGCCGGACAGACGGCGTAATATCCTGTTCTCGCGTGCCGGCGAGCGCACCAGGACGGGTTTGGCTTCACGCTGCTCCCGTTTCAAGCTGGCCGCCGGGCAGCTTCCTGTAGCCCGGTATTGCAAGGCGGTGGCCAGCATGGTTTCGCCCGGGTCACCCAACTGGTGCGAGAAGTCGTCCGACGCCGTGCAGCCGGGCAGGTTGTTCGCCGCGCTGCCGCTGCCACCGGGAATGAAGCCGTCGGCGTAACTGCCGAAGCCCTGGTTGTTCTCGCCCTGGAACTGGATCGCAAAGTAGGTGGTGCCGCAATTGTCCTGAGGGAAAAAGCCATAGGGCTTGCCGCACGTGGTGGCGCCGATCTGCACCACGCGCACGCCTATGCCGAGCAAGCCGTTCATGATCGCTTCGCTGGCGGAACAAGTGTTGCTGCCGGTAAGCACGTAGACCGTGGACAGGTTCAGCTGGGGCAGTGGCTGGCCCGAGCTTGTCGAGAATCCCAGCGTCAGGTCATGGAAAGGCACGGTCTCTTGCGCCGTCGTGAAACCGAACGGGTTCTTGTCGTTATAGTGGTCGGTCTCGAAAACCTTGCCATGCGTCGCCGCCGCACCGGCGATCATGTAGTCGAGTTCACTGGCGATATCGAGGTAGCCGCCGCCGTTGTAGCGCAAGTCCAGCACCAGGTCCTTGATGCCGGCGCCGCCGTTGGCCGCCTTGAGCTGGTTGACCGCCGCGATCAGTTCGCTCTCCGCCGGCGCGATATGGTCGGTGAACGAAATGTAGCCCACGTCCTGGTATGGGGCAGGGAGCGTGCCGGCATTCTGCACCGGCACCAGGGTGATATTGGCGGCGGCCATGCTGACCGTACGCGGCGTGCTGCTGCCTTCATCCTGCACGGTGAAGGTGTAGGTCTTGCCCACGACCGGTCGGAACAAACCCTCATTCAAGGTGTCGACATCGTTGCCGTAAGCGAGGTCGACGCCGTTCACCGTCAGTATCCTGGCGCCGCGCTGCAGGTTGTTTTGCGCGGCGGCCGTTCCCGGATACGTCAGCGAAAGCACGGCCGAACGCGGCGGATAGGCGGCAAGCAAGGCCACCTCGAACCCGAAGCCTGACGTGCCGCCTGACCGCGAAAGGCTGTCCCAGTCGCTCGTCACGTAAGTGAAGTGGAACTGGTCCTTGGGCTTGCCCGTTGCGGTAAACAGAGGCGTGCGCTGGGTGTTGAAATAGGCGTCGACCACGTCGTAATTGGTATGGAGCGTCCTGGTGCTGCTTCTGTCGTCATATGGATTGACGTAGCTCACAGTATTGCCGATGGCGTAGGACGCCGAACTCATCGCCGGCACGTCGGCGTACCACAAATAGGTAGCATTGACGTAAGCGGCGATCCAGGACATTTCCGTGCCCAGGCTACCCTGGGTATCGCCATAAGGCAGCTTCGATTCGGGATCGATCGTGCCGGCGGGGCGCGGTGCGGCACATTGCTGGGCCAAGCTGGCGACCGGATCGGCACTGATGCCGGCGCTGGCCATCAAGCTCGATATCGTGGATTGCACGGTGGCCTGATAGGCGACGGCATCGG
Organism: Burkholderiaceae bacterium; assembly: GCA_036384915.1. GTDB lineage: Bacteria > Pseudomonadota > Gammaproteobacteria > Burkholderiales > Burkholderiaceae_D > PKWO01. The sequence goes on along the minus strand of DASVLJ010000042.1, from coordinate 91,508 downwards.
TGCCCGCCGTCACCGCGGCAAGCATGGTGCGGGCGCTCTGGGCTGCGACAGCGCCGCTATAGGCGTCGGGCACGTCCTGGCGCGAAAGCGCCGCCGTGAAATTGGCGGCGACAGTCAGGCGGTTATTGATCAATTGCGCGTCGAGCAAACCCTGCGTACTCTGGTTGGACAAGGCGCCCGCCATGATCGCAAGCGCCACGTCGCCCTGGCTCAATGTGCCAGCATCGATCGCATTGCTCCAGAAGCTCAAGCCGTCCGCCGCCGGTGTGCGTCCCAGCACGTTCTGGAAGATCGCCGTCACGAAGGCGGTGGAATTGCCGCTGCCATACAGCTTGGCCGATTCCTGGCTGGTGCCGAAGCTGTCGATCAGCGATTTGACGGCCGGATTGGCGGCATACGCCTTGCTGAGCCCGGCAACATCGGCAGGCGCACCGGCATTCATCAAGGCGGTTTCGAAATTCGCCAAGCCATGAGGGTCCGCAGGGCGCCCGAAATAGGCCACATACAGGGCCTGCGTGACGTTTTGGTAGTCCGACGCCGCCTGCTTGACCGAACGCGTCAATTGCCGGGCCTGGCTTGAAGACGGGTGACTATCGGAAGGAGAACCGGCGCCGCAGCCGGCAAGACCGCATGCGATGAACGTGACGAGTGTAGCGACTGCAACAGCTGCAGATTGCCCCTGTTTGATTGGCATATTATCTTTCTGGTAGTGCCGGCCCTCCCATTGAACGCATTTCTATGGAGCCGTTGCTTTTGATTATACCGATAAGCAACATTCCAAACGTACGGTAAATTAAGGGTCAAACTACCATGCGCTGCAAGCTCAGCGTAAACATCACACCGTCGGGCAAGTTTTGCGCGATGATCGTGCCGCCCATCTTGGCCATATAGGTCTTGGCCACGAACAGCCCCTGGCCGCGATTGCCCTCGGCGGCCGAGTCGTGCTGATCCGATACGCCGTATTCGAAGATCTTGTCCAGCATGTCTTCCGGAATATTCGGTCCGCGGTTGGCAATCGTGATGGCGGCGCCGGTTTCGCTGGCGCGCAGCACAATCTCGATGGCCGTGCCTTCCACGCGGAAGCGCTCGGCGTTGCGCAGCACATGGGTCACCACGTCTTCCAGCGAATAGTCGTCGGCGCGCACCGTCACCTGCCCGCTCTCGTTGGTGAAACGCACGTCGGCGATACCGACCAGAGGGGCGTTGTCGGCCACGTTCTTGAGGAAGGCATCGAGCTCGACCGAGGTCACCTGCAGTACCGTCGACTGGAACGCCTCCGACGGCGAGGCGCTGCCGTACAGCACGCGTATGGCCTGCTGCATGCGGTTGATGTAGCGGCTGCTCGGCCCTTCGGCGTGCAAGGCCATCAGCGATTGCAGCGGCGACATGATCTCATGGCCGACAGCATGCCACATTTCCTTTTCCTGCTCGGCGCGTATCTCTTCGCGCTCCACGTCCTCCTTCACGCGGCGCAGCAAATCGTGCAGGCAGGATGCCAGGATGCCGAGTTCGTCTCCGCCGCGCAGGTCGGACAATTCGAAACGCTCCAGTCCGCCCGAGCCTTTGACCACTTGCGACAGGTTGGAGGCGCGCTTGGTCAGGATCGCGATGCGGCGGATGATGCCGATCTCGATGATGAGCCAGGCCACGAACAAGGCCAGCAGCATGGCGCCGACGAACCACGACACGCGCGCCGCCACCACGCCCAAGGCGCGGTCGACCCCGCGCACGTCGCCCGCAAGCTTCAACTCATACACGCCCGACGAGGTGGTAATGGTTTGCGTGCTTTCGTTCAAGCCGCCATCGTGGTCCAGCGGCAGCTTCTGGATCAGGCGCGCCAGGATGCGCGAGCTGGTATCGGGCGAGCTGTCGGCGCCGGAGAGGCGGATCAAATCCCTGGCTTCGCTGGGCTTGCGGATGCGCAGCGTTTCGCCGGGCAGCAATTGCGCGGCCAGGTCGTGTATTGCAAACGGCCGGGAGGCGGAGCCGCTTTCGCTGTCGAACAAAGCCCCTCCTTCACCGGGCGGCAGCACTTCGATGTGCACGCGTATCCTGTCCAGATCGGCCGGCGGCCAGACCGGGCGGCGCATCTGCATTAATTCCTTTTGGAAGGCCGGGATCGGCAGGCGCATCGAAAAGAAGGCGCTGCGCACGCAATCGGTATTATCGAGGTCGGACTTGAAGCAATGCGGGTTTTGCCAGACCCAGCCGCGGAATTCCTTGTTCGGACGCGGATCGAAGTCGCCGTCGCTGTCGAGATCGAAGCCGGTCAGGCGGCCATGCATGCCGCGCCCCTGGTGTGCCGCATCACCGATCTGCTCGAACGGTGCAATCCAGCGATAGGTTTCGCCGCGCATGGCTACCGTCACACGCACGCGGTGCGCCTGGTTCAAGCCATGTTCGCCATGCGCATGCGGCACCAGTTCGCCGCTGTAGAAATTGCCGGCGGCGTAGATAAAGCCTCCGGCCCAGGGACTGTTGCCTATGGCCACGCACAGGCTGCCCGCATCGCCGTACTGCGCCAGGCAGCCCGACATAGTGATGGCTTGCTGCACCTTGCTCTGGTCGTCGAAATCGAGCGAAGGATAGGGCAGCAGCACAGGATGCAGAGGCGCCCCGTCCTCGCTCTCGTTCTTCAAATTGAGCAAGGCGAGCTGGCCCGTGGGGTGGCGCAGCGTGGCGGCGATCTGCTCGCCGGTCTTTTTCAAGCCGTAGCGGTAGTTGTTGTAGGAGAGCTGCTTTTCCTGCTGCAGCACGTAGAGCGCAAGGCCGACCGTGGCCGTCGCCAGCAGCAGGAAGGCGCCACGGAACAGGATGCGCAGGCGGAATTGCTTGAGATTGGGCAGACCCACGGACCGCACGCCTTATTCGGTCCAGCGGAAGCCGCGCATCGGTATGTTTTCGATGCAGGAGAAATCGGCATCGACTTCGCGGAAGGCGTCGCGTATGGTCGAAACGTGCTTGCGGATATTGTCGCGGTTGCGTCCGCTCTTGACCACCTGGAACAGCTGTTCGTAAGTCACGACCTGTCCCTTGTGTTCGTAAAGCGCCATCAGGATGCGCTGCGCGGTCAGCGGAAGGTTGATGCGCTGGTTGCGCCACATCGGCGTCTTTTGCCGCAGCGGGTCGATCGAGAGGTCGTTGCCGTTGGCGGCCGCTTCCTTGCCATTGCCCTTGTCCTTGGCCGCGCGCAGGATTTCGAGAAAGGTATCGATGAAGTCGTTTTCCTCGAAGGTGGCCTTTTGCAGGTAATCCCAGGCATCGAGCGCCTTCATGATGCTGCGGTAGATCGTGGCCGGCATGGCCGAAACCACCAGCACCGGCGTGGGCCGGCTCTTGTTGATGGCATTGATGATAGCAACGCCCGCGTGGCGCTCGCGCCCGAGTTCGATATCGAGCACGACAAGATCGTAGTCCTCGCGCGCCAGGGCCGCCTCGGCATCGTCGCGCGTATGCCATTGGTCGACCTGGATGCCGGGCTTGGCCGACTCGATCCAGCCGCGCAACTGGTTGCTGGTGGGGACGTCGTCTTCGATGACGGCGACTTTGCCTGCTGACTTTGCCATGCTGCTCATGGTGCTCTCCGGGATTTTTCGACAGTATTACCGTTTTCACCGGAAATGTCTCCGAAAAGTCCGTACCCGCCTGTGAAGATTTCTTCACACGGCTAACCGGATGCCCCCGCCCCATGAAGCAAGCCGGGCTGGCGCGGCATTGTTGCTTCTCCCGCATGCGGCGCAAGATGCCTCCATCGCCAATCAACAACCCGTTTCAATAAGGAGGAAACACTATGTCGGACTTCATCGATTCCCTGTTCCACGGCTTGATCGGCCTGTTCGAAAGGCTCTTCGAAGTCCTGGCCGCCCTGAGCCGTACCCTCATCCAATTCGTACGTCGCTTCTGGCTGCCCTTAAGCGGCGCCGGCGTGGTGGTGGCCGGCGGCTATGAACTTTATACCCATCCGCCGTTCCAGACGCTGGCCCCCTCCGAAGTCGGCGTGCGCACCAACCGCCTCACCGGCGACATCACCGAATTGCGCGAAGGCATGGCCTTGGTGGTGCCGGGCCTGCACGAACTACGCCGCTATTCGCTGCTGGACCAGGTCTATCACCCAGTGCAAAACGTCAAGGCCGACGGGCCGGCGCCGTTCCAGTCGGTCGAAGGCTTGTCGCTCGGCGTCGACGTCACCGTGCGCTATGCGCTCGACCCGGCCAAAGTAAGCACGATTGCCAGGAAGCTGCCAGAACATCTGGACAGTGAAATCATCGAGCCCGAAGTGCAGGGCGTCATCTACCAGGCTTTCACGCATTATTCGGTACGCGATATCTATTCGGCCAAGCGCAACGAAATCCAGAAGGAAATCGAAGACAACCTGAAGCCCAAGCTCGCGGCCGACGGCGTAGTCTTGAAAAGCGTGACCATGGGGCAGGTCGATTTGCCGCCCGAATACCGCCGCGGCATGGAAAACCTGCTGACCGAAGAACTGCAAACCGAAAAGATGAAATACACGCTCGAACTCAAGGACAAGCAAGTCAAGGAAACCGAGCTCGAAGCCGAAGCCGACAAGGTCAAGCGCGAGAAGGCCGCCGAAGCCGCCGGCAACGAGCAGATCATTGCCGCCAAGGCGCAGGAAGAGGCGATGAAGCACGTGCTTCCGTTCAAGCAAAAGCAGATCGAACAGCGCCAGTTCGAAGCCGAGGCCGAAAAGGTGGCGCGCGTGAAATCGGCTGAAGGCAATGCCGAAGCGCGCCGTATCGAAGCGGCCGGCGAAGCCGATTCGCGCCGCAAGCTGGCCGATGCCGAAGCCTATCGCCTGGAATCGGTCGGCAAGATCGCCAGCGCCCAACTCGAACGCGACGGCGCCTTGATCTCGAAGAACCCCTTGCTGATCCAGAAGACCATGGCCGACAAGTTGTCGGACAAGATTTCCGTCATCATCGCGCCGCCCTCGACTTCAGGCGGCTTCATCGGCAACGCCCTGCTGGGCGCGGCGCAGGCGAGCAACACCAAGCCGGCCGGCAGCAATGAACAGGACGCCGCACCGGAGGCACAGCAATGAGCCTGATCGCCCTCGCCATGGTGGCCATTGTCACGCAAGACAGCGCGGCCCTGCGTGCCGCCCCGCGCGATTCCGCGCAACAACAAGCCGTGCTCTGGCAGGGCGATACGCTGGAAGTGCGCGGCGAACGCATGGGTTACCTGCAGGTCTATGACCACAGGCGCGAGCGCGCCGGCTATATCCTGGCCAGCCAAGTGCGCGAACAGTCGCTCGACGCCAAAGACGCGCCGGGCCTGATGTCCGTAGTACGCTTCCTGCGCGATACGCCAGGCGCGGAATCGCTCGGCATCGCCTATACCGCCGCCTATCTCAAGGCCGCGCCGGCCGAAGCCATCGGTCCCGAAACCTTCGATGCGCTCGGCACCATGGCCGACCGGCTGGCCAGGCGCGCCTCGGGCAAGCTGTCCAAGAGCGACGACGCCATTGTCGCGGCCCACCTCGAAGTAGTGGCGAGCTATGGCGTGAGCATACAAAGCTACGAGCACGAAGGCCGCATGCAACTGTGCTACGACGGGGAAGCCTTCCGCCGCGTGCTGGCCATGTCCGGAAAAGAAGCGGGGGACGAGGAGCGACGCGTCCGCGCCGCGCTGGCCCTGACGCGCGCCGAATGCGTCGATCCGAACCTGATCCCGCTCGACCGCAACAATCTTGATCAATGGCGCGCCGAGACGCTGGACCGCGTCAAGCTGGCCGACCTGCCCGAGTATGAAAAGAACCGCCTGCATATCCGCCGCGCCGCGGTCTGGTCCAGCATCGCGTTTGAGAAGGCGCGTGCGCACCAGCCGGCCGCCGATGCAGCCAACCGTGCCATCGCTGAGCTGGCCGCGGTCAACAAGGAAGAGTTGGCCGAAGCCGACAATAATGAATACACCGAAGCCGCCGTGCGCGCCGCCGCCTCGCGCTGGGCCATGGAACCGCAACCGGTGCAGCGCGCGGGCTTGGCCGTCACGACAGCCCCCGGCGAGACCGGCCAAACCTGCGTCAGCCTGACCGACGCCAAGCATGACGCGAAGAACCCGCTGGCCAAACGCTGCACCTATGGCCTGGTCTGGCCCGCGTCGCTTACCGTCAATGCGCAACAAAGCGCCGCCACGCTGGCCGTGCAGCCGCTCGATACCTGGCGCGAACTCTGGGTGTTCCACCAAACCGGACAAGGCTGGGCCATAGACATCCTGCCGCCCGGCGACAACCCCGACCTGGGTTATCTCGAATTCGCCGGCTGGGTGCCGGGCACGAACAAGATGCTGGCCGCGCGTGAAGTGCGCAGCGAAGGCCATTTCAAGCGCAGCTTCGAACTGGTCGATCTGGCAGGCATGGAAACCGAGAAGCGTGCCGCCGATCCGCGTTCCTTAAGCGTGTTCTACAAGTGGCAAGACCCGCAGTGGAAAAAAGGGACGCTCAGCTTACGGTGATGAAAAGCCTCAATAGCTACGCCCGAGCGTAGCGCTACGCTCACCCACCCTTCCACGAATCCTTGACTCATTTCGTCAGGTTCTTGGCGATGATATTCTTCGCCATCGCTTCGGCCTCCGCCACCGGCTGCCCCAAGGCCTCAGTCGAATAAACCGGCGCAGCCGAAGCCGGCGCCCCGAGCACCGCGCCATCGCGGTTGTGGGTATCGACCGTCACTTCGGTGGACAAGCCGATGCGCAGCGGGTGATCCACCAATTCCTTGGGATCGAGCGCAATACGCACCGGTACGCGCTGCACGATCTTGATCCAGTTGCCCGTGGCATTCTGCGCCGGCAGGAGCGAGAACGCGCTGCCGGTGCCGGCCGCGAGGCCAACAAGCTTGCCGTGGTATTCGACCTTGCCGCCATAGATGTCAGCCTGGATCTTCACCGGCTGGCCGATGCGCAGATTCTGCAATTCCGATTCCTTGAAATTGGCATCGATCCACAATTGGTCGAGCGGCACGATGGACAGCAGCGCCGTGCCCGGCACGATGTGGGCGCCAACCTGCACGCTGCGCTTGGCCACGTAGCCCGATGCCGGCGCCAGGATGGCATTGCGGCGCGCCGCGACCCAGGCGGCGAGGAAATCGGCCTTGGCCGCCTGCACGCTCGGATGGTTGACGATATCGACGCCGGAAATGCTCGAACGCGCCGCCTCCCATTGCGATTGCGCGACGGCCAGGGCGGCCTTGGCTTCGGCCACGGCCTGGCGCGCATGCGTCACTTCTTCCGCCGAGAGCGTATGGTCGGCAGCCAAGGGCGCGCGACGCGCCAGATCATCTTCGGCTTGCTGCAGCACCAGCTTGCGCTGCGCAATTGCGGCTTCATATTGCGCCACGTCGGCGTAACGCTGGCGCAACTGGCGCACCGTGGCGCCCAGTTTGGATTCAGCCTGGCGCAGGCTCAAGTCGGCATCGAGCGGATCGAGCTTGATCACTTCGGTGCCGGCCTTGACCATCTGCGTCTCGTCGGCACGGATTTCCTGCACATTGCCCGAGACTTGCGAAGTCAGCGTAATGAGGTTGCCGCCGACGTAGGCATTGTCGGTGGTCTCGCGCTGGGTCAGTACGGTTTCGTAATACATGCCATAGGCAATGCCGGCGATGACGAACAGCGCAGTCATGCCCAACAGCACATGGCGTCGCTTTTTGCCGTCGGTGTAGGTTTGGTTCTCGGTGGTCATGGCGTTTCTCTTTATTGTGTCGATAGTGCGGCGGCATCGGTCCACGGCACCAGGTAGCCGCCGCCCAGGGCTCTCACCAGGGCGATGTCGTTTTGGATTTGCTGGCCCTGCAGCTGCAGCTCCGCATCGCGCGACCGCGCCACACCGAGTTGCGCCGACAGCAGCGCGGCCTGGTCGGCCAAGCCCTGCCGATAGCGCGATTGCGCGCCCTTGAGCAGAGCCCTGGTAGCCGCACTCGTGGCATTCTGTTCTTCGATCAGCTTTTGCGTACCCTGGATCGCCACGCCGCTCTGCGCCACTTCGCGCACGGCATCGAGCACGGCTTCGTTGTAGTCGGCAATCGCCTCGTTGCGCTTGCTGCGCGCACCGGCCAGCTTCGCATTCAAGCGGCCGTTGTCGAACAAGGGCAGCTCGAAGGTGGCGCCGACGAAGAAGGTGCGGCTCGGCGCCTTGAGCAAGTCTTCGAAGGCGATCACGTCGTTGCCGACGAAGCCGGTCAGGTCGATATCGGGGTAGAACGCAGCCTTGGCCGACTCGATGCGGTCAAGCGAGGCTTCGACGCGCCAACGCGCAGCCTGCAGATCGGGCCGGCGCGAGAGCAGGTCGCCGCCCAACTGCGCCGGCAGGGCCGGTTCGGGTTGCGGCAAGGCATGCGGCGTCAGGTCGCCCAGCGCCTGCGCATCGCCGCCGATCAAGGCGCGCAAGGCTTCGCGTTCATGCGCAATCCCGGTTTCCAGGCGCGTCACCTGCTGGTTCGTCGCACCCAGCTCGATCTCGGCCTGGCGCTCGGCGGAGGAGGCGGCTACGCCATGCGCGACGCGCCTGGCCTTGTCGGCCACGAGTTGCTGCTGCCAATCCTGCATCTGTTTCAAGTTGTCCAGCCGCGCCCAATCGGCCTGGATAGTGTAATAAGTCTGCGCCACGGCGGACGCGAGGTTTTCTTCCGCTGCGGCGTTTTCCGCCAGCCGCGCGTTGACCTCTCCGACCGCGGCACCGATGGCGGCCTTGTGCTTGCCCCACCAATCGACGCTGTAGGTCGCGACCAGTTGCGGCGTGGTCTCGGTGTACCAGGCGCCGCCGATCGGCGGCGGGAAGAAACCGTTGCCCGAATAGCGTTGGCGATTGATGGCGGCATCGGCGTCGAGCCTGGCGCCCTGGTCGGCCGCGTTTAATTGCAGCGTAGCGCGCGCCGTGGCGAAACGCGCGTCGGCCGCCTGCATGCTCGGGCTGTCCTTCAAGGCTTGCGCGATCAAGGCATTCAATTGCGCATCGCCGTATTGGGTCCACCATAGGGCTGGCGGCCAGCCTTCATGCGCCAGCTTGATACTCTGCGCCAGTTGCGCGCTGGCGAGATCGCGTTGCGGCAATGCATTGTCGGCGCCGGACATGCTGGCGCATGCACCGAGCGCGAGCAGCAGGGCGCAGGACAGAATCTTGGGAGCGAGGGTGTTTTTCATAACAGGGGCTTTCTATTCCATGGCCGCATGATCGACCGCCGGCGCGGCATTGGTTGCCTTGGCCGGACGGATCACGAGCAGAAGCGGGATCACGGCCAGGGTCAGCAAAAGCATCAGGCGAAAGTCGTCGAGGTAGCCGATCATTGTGGCCTGGCGCGTGATTTCGCCATTCAGGCTGGCGGCGCCGACATTGCTGCCCAGGCCATACGCCGCGGAAATTGCAGGATCGAGCAAGCCTTGGTTGGCGATATTGATCTTTTCGGTCAGCGAAGCATGCGCGGTGGCGCTGTTGCGCACCAGCAGCGTCTGCACCAGCGAGATGCCGATACTGCTGCCGATGTTGCGGATCAGGCTGTATATGGCCGTGCCCTGCGCACGCATCTCGGGCGACAGCGTGGCGAAGGTGGCGGCCGAAAGCGGCACGAACACCAAGCCGAGGCCCAGGCCTTGGATCACGCCGGGCCAGACGATGTTGGATTTCTGCAGCACCAGCGCATAGCCGGCCATCTGCCACAAGGAATAGGCCGTGATGGCAAAACCTACTGCGAGCAGCAGGCGGAAATCGACCTTGCCCACCAGCCGCCCGACTATCATCATCGCGACCATGGTGCCGAGGCCCGAAGGCGCCGTGACGAAGCCGGTATCCTTGGCCGAATAGCCCATCAGGTTTTGCAGCATGGTCGGCATGAGCGCGCGCGTGGCGAACAGCACCAGGCCGACGATGAAGATGAACAGCAGGCCCGTGACGTAGTTCGAATTCTTCAGCAAGTGATAATCGACAAAGGACTTGTGGGCTGGCGTGTACATGGTATGCGCCACGAAATAGGCAAGGCTGACCACCAGCACGATCAATTCGATCCAGGTTTCGAGCGACGTGAACCAGTCATTCTGTTCGCCGCGGTCGAGGAGCATCTGCAGCGCGCCGATAGCCAGCGAGAGCGTGGCGAAGCCGAACATATCGAAATCCATGCGGCGCGCGGCCGGCTCCGGTTTGATGAACTTCCAGATGCCATAGAACGCCATCGCGCCGACCGGCACGTTGATGAAGAACACCCAGCGCCAGTTGTAGCTGTCGGTCAGCCAGCCGCCCAGGGTCGGTCCGAGGATGGGCCCGACCATCACGCCCATGCCCCAAACAGCCATGGCCGAACCATGCTTTTCGCGCGGGTTGATGTCGAGCAGCACAGCTTGCGACAGCGGCACGAGCGCCGCGCCGAACACGCCTTGCAGCAGGCGGGCAATCACGATCTGCGCCAGCGAACCGGCGACGCCGCACAAGACAGAGGCGACGGTGAAGCCGAGCACCGAAGCAAGGAACACGTTCTTTTGGCCGAAGCGGTCGCACAGCCAGCCGGTCAATGGCGTGGCAATGGCGGCGGCCACGATGAAGGAAGTCAGCACCCAAGTGATCTGGTCTTGCGAAGCCGACAGGCTGCCCTGCATGTGCGGCAAAGCCACGTTGGCGATTGTGCCGTCAAGCGCCTGCATGATGGTTGCCAGCATGATCGAAATCGTGATCATGCCGCGATGCTGGACGCGGGCTGGGGAGGTGCTGGTGCTCATCGGATTTGGTGCGCCAGCCAGCCTTTTTTAAGGCTTGCAAGCATAATATAAGCATTCATATTATTAGACATCTAACGAAAATTGTATTATGATTTGTTCCGTAATACAAGCAGTGTTGGGGGTGTAGGTTGGTGCCGAGCGAAGCGAAGCCCAACATCGGCGCGTCGCGCGAATACATTCGATGGCGGAAAGGTAGAAACGTTGGGCATCGCTTCGCTCAGCCTGCGCGGCCCGGTACAACCTACTAAGCCTCGCGATTTTTCGCGCCCGGAGCGGAATTTCCGTTTCTGCTACACTGAATGAGTAATTAGCGTACTAATTATCTGAGGGCTTCGGTTTTGACTACCCTGGAAGAACGCTTTTCCGGTGCGTTGCACAATACTGCGCGCGCGTGGAAGGCCGCCATCGACCGTCGCTTGAAGTATCTCGGCATGAGCCAGGCGAGCTGGACCACGATCGCCACCATCGCCAAGTCCGATGCGCCGATGTCTCAGATCGAGTTGGCCAACAAGCTCGGCATCGAGGCCGCCACCATGGTCACGATGATAGACCGCCTGTCGAAAGCGGGATTGATCCTGCGTGAGGCTTCGCCGGTCGACCGGCGCGTCAAGCTGATCGTCCTGACCGAGGAAGGCAGGAACCTGTTTGCCAAGGTCAAGCACGAGGCCGATATTTTCCGCACCGAACTGCTGGCCGACATCGACGCGGAGAAGCTGCTCGTTGCGACCGAGCTGCTTGAGCATCTGCAGCGCGTGACCGAATCCTCCTGACGAGCCGGCCGTTCCGGCTCAGCGAGGTGTATCGGCCGCGATAGGGCCGGTTCTTGCATTGGTGAATTTGCACTATCGGCATGCAATATCCCTCCATGTAAATGCCGTGTAAATCGCAGCGCGTGGAGGCAATACCCGTTTGCGGAAATTCGGATACCATTTCCGCTCGTTTGAATTTGCTCATGTAATTAGAGTTGTAAAAGTTCGGCAAGCCGGATCAACACGGCGCGGCAAACCCTTGAGACGCCTAAGCTCAGCGCGGAAGAACAAACAAACATGTGGATTGTAGAAATAGCCCTGAAGCGACCATACACCTTCATCGTGATGGCGCTGTTGATTCTCCTGTCGACCCCGCTGGTGCTGTCCAAGATGGCGACCGACATCTTCCCCGACATCAATATCCCGGTCATCAGCATCATCTGGAACTACAACGGCTTCTCGGCTCAGGAAATGGGCCAACGCATCACCGCCCCGACCGAGCGCGTATTGACGACCACCGTCAACGACATCGAGCACATCGAGTCGCAATCGCTTGCCGGCATTTCGGTGATCAAGGTTTACTTCCAGCCTGACGCCAACATCCAAACCGCGATCGCGCAAACCGTGGCGATCGGGCAAACGATCTTGCGCGGGCTGCCCCCAGGCAGCACGCCGCCCTTGATCATCAAATATTCGGCTTCGTCGATCCCGGTGATCCAGCTCGGCCTGTCGAGCCCGACCATGACCGAGCAGGCGCTGTCCGACACGGCCCTGAACTTCCTGCGTCCGCAATTGATCACCGTACCCGGCGCCGCCATTCCCTATCCTTACGGCGGCAAGTCGCGCCTGGTCTCGGTCGACCTCGACAACCAGGCCATGCTGGCCAAAGGCTTGACGCCGGCCGACGTGGTCGCCGCAGTCAATGTGCAAAACCTGGCGCTGCCTTCGGGCACGGCCAAGTTCGGCGACACCGAATACAACATCTCGATGAACGGTTCGCCCGACACCATCGCCGGCTTGAACGACTTGCCGGTACTATCGAAGAACGGCGCCACGACTTACCTCTCGGAAGTGGCGCGCGTACGCGACGGCTTCTCGCCGCAAACCAATATCGTGCGCAAGGACGGCCGGCGCGGCTCGCTGATCTCGGTGCTGAAAAACGGAGGCTCTTCCACGCTCGACATCGTCCAAAACCTGCGCGCGCTTCTGCCGCAAGCCATGTCCAGCCTGCCGCCCTACGCCAAGGATTTGCAGGTCGAACCCCTGTTCGACCAATCGGTGTTCGTCAAGGCAGCCATATCCGGCGTGGTGCGCGAAGCCTTGATCGCGGCCTGCCTGACCGCCGCCATGATCCTGGTGTTTCTCGGCAACTGGCGTTCCACCTGCATCATCGCGGTCTCGATCCCGCTGTCGATCCTGACTTCCGTCATCGTGCTCTACATGCTCGGCGAGACGATCAACATCATGACCCTGGGCGGCCTGGCGCTGGCGGTCGGCATCCTGGTCGACGATGCGACAGTGACGATCGAAAACATCGAACGCCATCTGCACCAGGAAGGCTCCGACCTGCACAAGGCCATCCTGGACGGCGCCGGCGAGATCGCCGTGCCGGCCCTGGTGTCCACGCTTTGCATCTGTATCGTATTCGTGCCCATGTTCTTCCTCACCGGCGTGGCGCGCTTCCTGTTCGTCCCGCTGGCCGAGTCGGTCGTATTCGCCATGCTGGCGTCCTACGTGCTCTCGCGCACCCTGGTGCCGACCATGGTGATGCTGATGATGGACAAGTCCCATATCGACCCAAATGCCAAACCCAGCCTGCTTGCGCGCGTCTACAAACGCTTCGACGCGGCCTTCGAGGAATTCCGCGGCGGCTACATCCTGATCCTCTCCACGCTCCTGACCCACCGCAAGCTGTTCGGCACAGCCTTCCTCGCCCTCTGCCTGGCCTCGCTGGGCCTGGTGCCGTTCCTCGGCCGCGACTTCTTTCCCTCGGTCGATGCCGGCCAGATCCGCCTGCACATGCGCACGCCGACGGCAACGCGCATCGAGGAAACCGCGCGCGTAGCCGACGAGGTGGATAAAGTGGTGCGCGAAGTCATTCCGAAGGAAGAACTCGGCACCATTCTCGACAACCTCGGCCTGCCTTACTCCGGCATCAACCTGTCCTACTCCAATGCCGGCACCATCGGTACCATGGACGGCGAAGTGCTGATTTCGCTCAAGTCCGAGCATAGGCCCACCGCCGAATACGTCAAGAAGCTGCGCGCCGAATTGCCCAAGCGCTTCCCCGGTGTGGAATTCTTTTTTCAGCCGGCCGACATCGTGACGCAGATCCTGAACTTCGGCATGCCGGCGGCGCTCGACATCCAGGTCGTGGGCAACAACTTCACGGCCAACTACGACGTCGCGGCCAAGCTGATGAAGAAGATCAAGCAGGTGCCCGGCGCGGTCGACGTGCACATCCACCAGCGCATCGACGAACCGACCATCGCGCTCGACATGGACCGCACGCAGATGAAACAGCTCGGCCTGAACCCGGTCGACGTCGCGCAAGACGTGCTGGTATCGCTCTCCGGCAGCTTCCAGACCGCGCCGGCTTTCTGGCTCAATCCGAACAACGGCATCGTCTACAACATCGCCGTGCAGACGCCGCAATACAAGGTGGACGATCTTGACGCCCTGCTGCGCACGCCGGTCAATCCGCCGGGCTCGCTGGCGGCGGCGACTGCCGCCGGCACCGTGCCTTCGAGCCAGGTATTGTCCAATCTGGTCCGCGTCAAACCGGCGCAAACGCAGGCACTGGTAACGCACTACAACATCCAGCCCGTGATCGACCTCTACGTCAGCGTGGAAGGACGCGACCTGGGCAGCGTGGCCCAGCAGATCCGCAACATCGTCGACGACGAGCGCGGCGGCTTGCCGAAAGGCTCGCGCCTCGAAGTGCGTGGCCAGGTCGAGACCATGAAGTCGTCCTTCGTCGGACTGGGCATCGGCCTGGCCGGCGCGATCGTGCTGGTCTATCTCTTGATCGTGGTGAACTTCCAGTCCTGGGTCGACCCCTTCATCATCATCACCGCGCTGCCCGCCGCGCTGGCCGGCATCGCCTGGATGCTGTTCCTGACCGGCACCACGCTTTCGGTGCCGGCATTGACCGGCGCCATCATGACCATGGGGGTGGCCACGGCCAACAGTATTTTGATGGTCTCGTTCGCGCGGCAACGCCTGCATGATGGCTTGCCGCCCCTGTCCGCCGCATTGGAAGCCGGCGCCACGCGCATCCGCCCGGTGCTGATGACGGCGCTGGCCATGATCATCGGCATGATCCCCATGGCCTTGGGTCTCGGCGAAGGCGCCGAGCAAAATGCGCCGCTGGGCCGCGCCGTGATCGGCGGCCTGCTGTTCGCCACCGTATCCACCCTGTTCTTCGTGCCCATCGTGTTCGCCACCGTGCACCGCTACCTCGAGCACCGCAAGGCGCGCAAGCACGGACATCCACCCTCGTCGCCCGCCATTGAAGGGAGCAATTGACATGACCGAGCAACGCCATTCCTCCATGGGCAGGCACGCCGATGAGGCCCACGTGGTCCATCATCCGCATCGCGGCCCCATCCTGAAACGTGCGCGCATCGTCGGCGCCACCGTGATCGTACTGCTCCTTGCTGGCGCCGCCGTCGAAATCGGCCTGCGCATCGCTCATGCCCGTGCGCTGGAGAAATCGAATGCCGAAGAAGGCAAGGTCTATGTGCTGACCACGCAACCCGTGCCCGAAAACGGGAACGGCAGCGGCACGGCCCTGACCTTGCCCGGCACCTTGCAGGGCATGATCGAGTCGCCGATCTATGCGCGCGCCACCGGTTACGTATTGCGCTGGAACACCGATATCGGCGCCAGGGTCAAGAAGGGCCAGGTGCTGGCCGTGATCGACACGCCCGAAGTCGATCAGCAACTGGCGCAAGCCAAAGCGGCGCGCGATCAGGCCGTCTCGAGCCTCGATTTGGCCAAGACCTCGGCGGAACGCTGGGAAGCCTTGCGCAAGAAAGACGCCGTAACGCAACAGGAATTGAACGAGCGCACCAGCGCTTACACGCAAGCCCAGGCCAGCCTGGCTGCAGCCGAGGCGAACGTCAAGCGCCTGTCCGAGCTCGAGCAATTCAAGAATGTGACGGCGCCGTTCGACGGCGTGGTCACGCACCGCAATGTCGAAGTCGGCGACCTGGTCGATGCGGCCAACGGCGCCACCTCGGGCCGGGCTTTATTCACCATGTCGCAGACCGATCCCTTGCGCGTCTATGTCTACGTGCCGCAATCGTACTCGCAGCGCATCAAGGTCGGCGACAAGGTCAAGGTCACGCAAACCGAACTGGCCGGCCAGACATTCGAGGGCACCGTGGTGCGTACCGCCGGAGCGATCGATGCCGCCACGCGCACCCTGCAGATGGAAGTCGACTTGCCGAACAAGGACGGCAAGCTGCTGGCCGGTTCCTATGTCCAGGTGGCATTGCCGGTCAGCGGTGCGTCCTCCGCGCTGATCGTGCCCTCCAACGTGATCCTGTATCGCCCCGACGGCACCAAAGTCGCCACGCTCGACGGCGAGGGCCGCGTCAAGCTGCAACGCGTCTCCATCGGCCACGACCTTGGCGAGAAGCTCGAAATTCTGAGCGGAGTGCAAACGAGCGACACTATCGTGCTGAACCCGCCCGATTCGCTGGCCGACAATGACACGGTCTACGTGATGCAACCGCCGGCAGCCGGCGCAACCCAGCCGAAGGCGGCGGACGCTCCGAGGAAGGGCACACCATGAAACCGGCCCGCCGCACCATATGGGCCGGCATGGCAGCCCTGCTGGCAGGCTGCGCCGTCGGCCCCGACTACAAGAAGCCCGATGTCGCCATGCCGGCCGCCTGGCAGGGCGACATCCCCTTCAAGGCGGCCCAACCCAACGATGACGCCCTGAAAGGCAATTGGTGGGAGCTGTACCAGGACGCCAAGTTAAACGAACTGGAACAGCAAGCCATCGCGCAAAACCAAAGTTTGAAGCAAGCCGCCTCGCGCCTGGAGCAGGCGCACCAGATCGTGACGGTCGCCTCGTCCCCGCTGTTCCCGCAGGCCGGCGCATCGGCCGGCGCATCGCGCGCGGAAGTCCCGCCCCGCCCCTTGCAGGCTAAAACCGGCTACGGGCTCGGTTTTGAAGTGAGCTATGAGGCCGACCTGTTCGGCAGCATAAGGCGCGGCGTGGAAGCGGCACGCGCCGGCGACCAGCAAGCCGGCGCCGATTTCGAAAATACCCGCCTTTTGCTGACGACGCAGCTGGCGGCCGACTACTTCAACCTCCGCGAACTCGATGCCGAAATCGACGTGGTACGCCAGGGAATCGCCCTGGAGGAAAAGGCGCTGCAATTCGTCAGCTCGCGCCACGATCTCGGACTGGCATCGGGCCTGGACCTGGCGCAGCAGCAAGCCCTGCTCGATTCGACCAAGACCCAGCTGGAGCTGCTGCAAAACCAGCGCGCACAAAACGAGCACGCCCTGGCCGTGATGACGGGCACGCCGGCGCCGCTGTTCCACATCGAGGCGGCGCAAGCCAGTCTCGCCCCGCCGGCCCTGCCCGTCGGTGTGCCGTCCGACGTGCTGCAGCGCCGTCCCGACGTGGCCGCCGCCGAACGTGCCATGGCCCAAGCCAATGCCAATATCGGCGTGGCCAAGGCTGCGTACTTCCCCAGCCTGACGATCCAGCCGTTGCCGCAGGACCCCAGCGTCGGCTGGAGCAGCAACCAATTCCATAGCTTGATCAGCGCACCGAACCTGATCTGGTCGCTCGGCGCTTCGCTGACGCAAACACTCTTCGATGCCGGCAAGACGACCGCCAACGTGAGGATTGCCGAGCAATCGTATCAAGGCGCAGTGGCGGCCTACCGCCAGAGCGTGCTGGTCGCGATGCAGGAGGTGGAGGACGGCATCACCGGCGCAACGCTGCTGCAGCGCGCCTCGAACCAGTCCGAAGCCGCCGTGCGCAGTTCGCAAAAAGCCTTCGATCTGGCCAACGACCGCTACACCGGCGGACTCGACACCTATCTGGACGTGATCACGGCGCAGCAGACGCTGCTGACCAACCAGCGCCAGGCGACCCAGATCCACGGCCAGCAAATGCTGACATCGGTTTACCTGGTCAAGGCCCTGGGCGGCGGCTGGCAGGGCCTGGAATCGGACAAGGTGGCCGCCAACTGAAGCGGCTGGCTTTGTAACGGCGGGTAACATTGTCCGCCGCTGGAACGCAAACCAGCCGATCTACAGTAAGATGCTTGCATAGCTTTGTTCAAACGAGGCAATCATGGGCATCTCGCGAGTATCCCTCTTCACCACCCTGGCCTGTGCCGCGCTGGCGTCGGGCAGCGCCTGTGCGCAAAGCACCGTGATCTACAAGTCGGTAGACAAGAACGGCGCCGTCACGTATTCCCAGGAAAAGCCGCCTGAAACCGCAGGGCAGACCGTCTCGACCATCTCGGTCCCCACCTTGTCGCCGGAGCAGCAGCATGCGGCCAAACGGGCCTTGCTGGAAATGGAAAGGCACCAAGATGCCGATTACCGGGCGCGCCGGCAAAAACAGCAAGCCGCCGATTCCCGTATCGACACGGCGCTGAGGCATTTGCAGCAAGCCGAACAGCGCCTGGCGCAAGGCTCCCAGGTGCGCGGCGGCGACCGAGTGGGCAACGTCAACGGCTATACGCGCCTGCGCGGCAGTTATTTCGACCGCGTGGCGCAGCTTGAAGCCGACGTTGCGCAAGCCAGACAGGAGCTCGATGCCGCCTACGCCGCACGCGATTGACCGCATTGAAGGCGATAACCATGCCCCGTATGTTTTGCAATGACCAGGGCGGGGAAATCGGCTAAGCTTTAGCTTATTCCCCTTTCGCCAATTCCCGCACGTATGCAGCCACCGCCGCAGTCCGGGCCATCCTCACCGGGCTCCCCGCCCGCCGGATCGCCGTTCATGCACTATGCGCTCGATCCGCGCACCTTTTTGTTCAGCCATTATTTTTACACCGGCCTGCGCACGGCGATCGGCATCATCGGATTGACCAGCCTGGTGATGTGGTACAGCGACCTGTCTTCCGCCATGACAGTCTGCATCGGCGCGCTGTGCACCAGCTTCATGGATTTGATCAGCCCGCTACGCCACAAATTCCATGAAATGCTGGCGTCCGTCATCCTGTGCTCCATCGTGGCGCTGGTCATCACGCTGGCCGCGCCGGTGCACTGGCTTCTCGGCATCATGGTGGTGCTGGTCAGCTTCCTCGCCAGCATGATGCTGATCTACGGCAAAAAGACCATGCCACTGCAATTCTCGGCGCTGTTCATCATGACACTCTCGATGGAAAACGACTTGAGCGTGCGGCAGGCGCTGGCCCACAGCGCGCTGTTCACCGCGGGGGCGACGATCTACATGCTCTACGCCATGGCCGCAGCCTGGCTGTTCCGTACGCGCGTCAAGCAGCAGGTACTGGCGGAAACCCTGTTCGAACTGGCGCGCTATATCGAAATCAAGTCCGAGTTCTACGACATGGGCGTCGACTTGAACGAGCAGTTCAATGCCCTGGTGCGCCAGCAAGGCGTGCTGGCCGACAAGCAGCAAGTCTCGCGCGACCTGATCCTGCGCGGCGATCCGGGCGAGCGCGATGCCATCCTGATGCAAGTCCACTTCGGCATGCTCGACCTGTACGAACTCGTGCTCGCCACCCATACCGACTATGCCCTGCTGCGGCGCCACTTGGCCGATGCCGACGTGCTCGGCTGGCTGCAACGGCTGGCTTACAAGGCCGCGCTCGACGTGCAAGCCATCGCGTATGCCGTCACGCGCGGCCAGCCCTCCGAACCAGGAATGGACTATGCCCCCGAACGCGCCGCCATCGAAGCCGAGATTGCGCGCCTCGAAAGCCTGCCGGGCAGGGAAGAAGCGGTATCCGTGGTGCGCAGCGCGTACAACAAAATGGTGAACGTGATCGATACCATCGTGCAGCTGCACGCTGCCACCCAGACGCCGGCGTCCCTGCCGCAGTTGTCGCACGCAGACTTCACCCCGTTCCTGACCAAGCAGAAATACGAATTCAGCCTGTTGCGAGCCAACCTCAACTGGCAATCGCCGACCTTCCGCTTCGCCGTGCGCATCGCCATGGCGATTTCCTTCGGCCTTCTGGTGGCGGAACACCTGCCTTACGCCTCGCACGGCTACTGGATCATCCTGACCATCGCCATCGTCCTGAAGCCGACCTTCAGCCTGACCAAGCAAAGGCGCGGCGACCGCCTGATCGGCACCACGATGGGCTGCATGCTGACGGCGGTGATCGTGCACTACGTGCATGCGCCCGCGGCGCTGCTGGCCTTCCTGTTCGTCGCCACGATCGGCACCTCGGCCTTCGTCTACGTCAAATACCGCTACACCGCCATCTTCGCCAGCATGCAGATTTTGCTGCAGATCACGCTCCTGACCCACGGCACCGGCCACGCCATCGGCGAACGGCTGATCGACACCGTCATCGGCGTGGCGATCGCCACCTTCTTCGCCTTCGTATTGCCAAGCTGGGAATACCGCGCGCTGCCGCAACTGATGCAAAACGTGCTCGGCGCCAACCGCCGCTACATCGAAGCCAGCTGCGAACTGCTGCTCGGCCAGGTCAAGGACGATTTCTTTTACCGCCTGTGCCGCAAGGGCCTGTTCGACAGCCTGGCCGGCTTGAACTCGGCCCTGGTGCGCATGCTCGATGAGCCGGCCAGCAAGCAACGCGCCGTGCAAGACATCCACCTCTTCACCGTGCAAAACTACTTGATCGTGGCCCACGTCGCCGCGCTGCGTATCCTGCTGCGCCGCCACGCACTCAACATGCCCCGGCCGCAAGTCGAGGCGCAGATTCAGAACGCCTGTTCCGGCGTGTGGGTCTCACTGGGGGAGTTGCAAAAACGCCTGGCCGAGATGCTGCCGCAGGCAAGCGCACCGGCACCGGCCCCCGCCGAAAGCGGTATCGCCGCGCCGCCCGACGTGGGTACGCCGGCGGCGGCGTGGTCGGGCTGGCTGTTGCTGCAGCGCCGGCTCGGCTTGTTGCGCGCCGATGCCGATGTGATTACGCGGCGCGGTTTGTTGATCGGGCAGGCACTGGCTCAGCCGGATTGATGCACTCATGAACCGCAAATTGATAAGCGCCATTTGCCGCTGCACCGTGCTGCCTGTGTGCGCATGCGCATCCGACCTTGGCCGGCTCACACCACGCGTTGCCATCCGACATTGGACTTCACTTGCATTCACCGTGCGGCGACCAGCACAACGTACCGGAAACGACAAGGCCGCTGAGCAGCGGCCTTTTGTGATCTGTCTGAACGGTGTCAAGCCAATGAACCGCCTTTCTTTCCGGTGGAATCAACTCACCGATTGATAAACGCCGGCTGCCACCCGGTAATCGGCCCGGTCAGGAAGCGATCATTCTCTATCTGGATATCGGTGATTTCCTTGAGCGCCTCGACCGGGAAGCCGGCGCGCTTCTCGCCGCGGTCCTGGATCGAGAGCGATTGCAGGTATTTCTGCAAATGCTTGGGCTCGGATGCGAACAGGCAGATGCGCTGCCAGATGTGCGGGTAGTTGGTTGCGAGATACTTGGCCGGCGTCAATGCGTCGAGCTGTTCCTGGCTCAGGCCGCGGATGTTGGATGGCACCGGGTCGGCCTTATAGATTCGCTGCACCGTGTCCGGGCTGACTGTGTTCGATGCTGTCGCGGGTGCAGGGTTGAGCGTGCTGCCGGTGTCCAGCGTCGGGCGCGATGCGTTGGTCATCGGCAGAATGGAGCGGCTGATCTGCTCGACCGACGGCTTGTTGTTGGTGCTCCAGCGCATGGCCTTGACCGTGGCGCTCTTCAGACAGCGGTCGAGGATGGCGTGCCGCATCTGGTCGTTGCCCATAACGCCTTCCGGTTCGAGCAGGATCACGCAAACCAGGGAAAGGTCGCCATCGAACACGGCGAAATCGACTGCCATGTCTGCGATGCGCTCGTAATGGTGTGGCGTACGCTTGCGGTCGCCTTCCATCGGCTCGATCAGGTGCGAGACCGGCATTTTGGGGAATATGTAGCAATTCGGCAACGCACGGCACAACCGCCCGAACAGGACGGTTTCATCCTTGTTCAAGACAGGCTTTTCTTCGTAGCGCGAGAAGGTATTCTTTTTTGCCGATTGCTGGCGCAGGAAGATTGCCGCCCCTATCCCAAGAACGGCCACCACGCCCAGGATCACACCGAGTATTTCCACTTCATTCCCCCGTACATCATGCGCCGCAGGGATGGTTCGGCATCGCAGTGCGACCACCGGGCTCGATAGGTCTGACCCCGCGGCGACCTGCCTTTCAGACCGGCTCGCCACAAAGCAAGTTCCTCGCGCCACCCTGCCTTTCCCTGCGCGAAGTCTTCGTCGTTTCTTCCGTACCGCTTTGATTTATGGAAGCAGTATTTCTTGTAGATCCCGCTTCTTGTTGATTCAATTCTATTTTACAGCGCCTTATTACCGGCATTTGCCATTTAACACTTTTTTGCGAACTCGAAAGGTAAATTCTGCCGATGTAACAATTTCCCCACGCAAATCGCCAGTTTTGCGACCATACCAGTCTGGAAATTGTCTCCGATTTTTGCAATTCATCGCGCAATCCATCTGGACGTGACAGATTTTTCCTACACGATTTAAGCCGATATTCGACTTGTTAAAAGAGCAAATCAAGTGTAACCCGTTTGCCTGCTCTTTTCCAGCATTGCATGCGGAGATTTCGCAACAATGCCACGCTATCGTGCACCGCAGCACCGTGGCGCTTTGCCAATTGTTGCGCACGGTCATACAATCGCCGGGAGCGTGCTGCGGCATCACGCCCGGCCCCTCTCTGAATGCGGAGGGCAGATCGATAGAGCCTTGGACAAAATGACTCCGGACTACGCATCCATCCTGAAGACCGAGCGCCTGCGCACCGGCTCCGCATCGTCCCTTTCGGCCGAGGGCGAGGCCGATCGCGGCCGCATCGTGTTCTCCCCCGCCTTCCGCCGCCTGCAGCAACAGGGGCAATTGTTTTCCCTGACCAGCAGCACGGCGGTGCGCAGCCGCCTGAGCCATGCCTTGCAGGTGTCGCAGGTCGGACGCACCATCGCCGCGCGCGTGGCGGCCGGCCTGGCGGCACAAGGCCGCGCCGATGGCGAAACCTATGCCGCGTTGCCGGCCTTCGTCGAAACGGCCTGCCTGGCGCGCGACGTCGGCAGCCCGCCCTATGGCGAAGCCGGCGCAGCGGCAATACGCAACTGGTTCGCCGAAGAAGGCCCGGGTTTGATTCGCGCCGCCAGCCTGGCCTACGGCGCGCGCGAGCTGGAAGCGCGCGACCCGCGTGTGTTGAATGCGCTGACCGATTTCCATCAATTCAATGATGTGCCGCAAGGCTTGCGCCTGCTCGGCAAATGGCATTGGCATGGCGAGCCCGGCGGCTTGAACCTGACCAAGACCAGCCTCGCCACCTACCTTCGCCATCTCGACATGTGCGGCGGCGATTCGATCGCAGCCGGCAAAGCGGGTGAGCATGCCGGGTTCTTTTCCACCGAAGCCGGCCTGGTCAAGGGCATCTGGTCGGCCTTCGGCATTGACGCCGGGGCACCGCGGCGTTTCCCGCTCACGCTGCTGGTCGAAGCGGCGCACGAGATCGTCGCCGGCTTCGGCGATCTGGAAGATGCCATCGCCATCGGTGCGGTCGATGCCGGCGCCGCCCTCAAGACCTTGCGCGACGAATGGCTCTCGACCTATATCCCGATGGACCCGGACGATGCCGACGAAAAAATCATGGAGTTATTGGGCCAGGCGGCCGATGTCGGCAGCGCTGCGGCCTTCGCCAGCGTACGCGCCGAATTGTTCAGCGTGATGGCCGACTATGCCGCGCGCTGCTTCCTCGGACTGCAGGAAGACGTCTTCGCCGGCAAACTCGACAGCGTGTTGCCGCCCACTTCGGGCACAGCCGTGCTGCTGCAGACGCTGCGCAACTTTTGCGCCGCGCACATCCGTACGCTGGAGCAGGTGCAGCGCCACGCGCTCGACGGCTACAATATCGTCAAGGATCTGCTGCAGCAATTCGCCATACTGCTCAGGGTGTCGATGCCGCGCTTCCAGGCCGCGATGGCATCTTCCAACAACGATCCTTCGCTTTTCCTCGAACAGCAATTGCTGGCGCTGATCCCGTCGGAATGCCGCCTCGCCTATTCGCAGGCCGTGGCCCACCTGGGCGGGCGCGATCACGAGTTCGAGGAATGGAACGTGCGCGCCCACCTCGTGGTCGATTTCATCGCGGGCCAATCCGACAATTCGGCGTTGACGATCTACCGCCGCCTGGCGGCGATCGACCTGTAAAACGGCGCGGCCGGCGCTAATGCCGGCCCGCCCATTCCCTGGCTTTTTACTTCCTGACGTCGAAGCGGTCGAGGTTCATCACCTTGTTCCAGGCCGCCGCGAAGTCTTGGACGAACTTGCTCTTGCCGTCCTGCGACCCATAGACTTCGGCAATCGCGCGCAATTCGGAATTCGCGCCGAAGATCAAATCGGCACGCGTCGCGCTCCACTTCACTTCGCCCGTGGCGCGGTCGCGCCCCTCGAACACGTCGCCCGCATCCGAAGTCGCTTTCCATGTGGTGCCGAAATCGAGCAGATTGACGAAGAAGTCGTTCGACAGCGTATCCGCCTTTTTGGTGAACACGCCATGCTGCGCCTGTCCGGTGTTGGCATGCAAGACGCGCAGGCCGCCGACCAGGGCCGTCATCTCGGGAGCGGTCAGCGTGAGCAATTGCGCGCGGTCGAGCAAGAGTTCTTCCGCCGATACCCGGAGGCCGGGGCGCAGGTAATTGCGGAAACCATCGGCCGCCGGTTCGAGGTAAGCCATCGATTGCACGTCGGTTTGTTCCTGCGTCGCATCGGTGCGGCCCGGCGTGAAGGGCACGGAAATGTTTTCACCGGCATTGCGCGCCGCCTTTTCCACCGCCGCGCAACCGCCCAGCACGATCAAATCGGCCAGCGAGACTTTCTTGCCGGTCTTTTGTGCGCCATTGAATTCCGCGCGCACTTTTTCCAGGGATGCGAGCACCTTTGACAATTGCGCCGGCTGGTTCACTTCCCAATCCTTTTGCGGCGCAAGGCGGATCCGCGCGCCATTGGCACCGCCGCGCTTGTCGGAGCCGCGGAAGCTCGAAGCCGACGCCCATGCCGTTTGTACCAATTGCGCCACGGACAAGCCGGAATTCAAGAGCGCGGTCTTCAGGGCGGCAATGTCCTTGTCGTCGATCAGTTCATGATCGACCGCCGGCACCGGGTCTTGCCAATTCAATTCCTCGGCCGGCACTTCGGAACCGAGGTAGCGCGCACGCGGCCCCATATCGCGGTGCGTGAGCTTGTACCAGGCGCGCGCAAACGCATCGGCGAATTGCTGCGGATTGGCATGGAAGCGCTTGGAGATTTCGGCGTAGGCCGGGTCCATGCGCAGCGCCAGGTCCGAAGTCAGCATCATGGGCGCATGGCGTCTGGACGCATCGTGCGCATCGGGTACCGTGCCGGCACCGGCGCCGCCCTTGGGTTTCCATTGGTGCGCACCGGCCGGGCTCTTGGTCAGTTCCCATTCGTAGCCGAACAGCGTATCGAAGAAGCTGTTGTCCCACTTGGTCGGGGTTGGGGTCCAGGCGCCTTCGAGGCCGCTCGAGATCGCATCGACGCCGACGCCGCTGCCGAAGCTGCTCTTCCAGCCCAGGCCCATTTGCCCGATCGGCGCACCTTCCGGCTCCGGGCCGACGTTCGAAGCCGGGCCGGCACCGTGGGCCTTGCCGAAGGTATGGCCGCCGGCAATCAGCGCCACGGTTTCTTCATCGTTCATCGCCATGCGGGCGAAGGTTTCGCGGATGTCTCGCGCCGAGGCAAGCGGGTCGGGGTTGCCGTTCGGGCCCTCGGGATTGACGTAGATCAGGCCCATCTGCACGGCACCGAGCGGCTTGTCCAGATCGCGATCGCCGCTGTAACGCTCGTCGGCCAGCCACTTGGTTTCCCGGCCCCAGTCGATGTCCTCTTCCGCTTCCCACAAGTCTTCCCGTCCGCCGCCGAAGCCGAAGGTCTTGAAGCCCATCGATTCAAGCGCGCAATTGCCGGCCAGGATCATCAAATCGGCCCAGGAAATCTTGCGGCCGTACTTCTGCTTGACCGGCCAGAGCAAGAGGCGCGCCTTGTCGAGGTTGACGTTGTCGGGCCAGCTGTTGAGCGGCGCAAAACGCTGGTTGCCGCCGCCCGCGCCGCCGCGTCCGTCGCCGACGCGATAGGTGCCGGCGCTATGCCAGGCCATGCGGATGAACAAGGGTCCATAGTGGCCATAGTCGGCCGGCCACCATGCCTGCGAGGTGGTCATGACGGTGTTGATATCGCGCTTGACCGCAGCCAGGTCGAGTGTCTTGAATTCCGCGGCATAATCGAACGCCTCGCCCATCGGATTGCTCTTGGCCGAATGCTGGCGCAACAGTTTCAGGTTCAATTGATTGGGCCACCAATCGCGGTTCGAACGCGCACCGGCGCTGGACTGGCCATGGTGGAAGGGGCATTTGCTTTCGTTACTCATGAATGTCTCCTTGGATTACGTGAAAAAGTGAAAGGCCTGCCAGGCACCCATCACCCATGTCGGTTCGCAGTCATTCACCGTGCCCTTTACAGGCCCGGATGAACATCATAGCTACAGTCTAGTTACGCCAGCTCAATAGCTCAAATTGATTGATTTGAATTCGACAATAGCTCAAATCACAATCGGATCGATTGAACTTAACTATGAGACTACGAAACATTTGACTCAATTTGGCCATTCAATTCCCAAATTTATTTCTGGCGCGAACAGCACGGTAAACTCCTTGCGAAAATTCAACCTTGATACTTGGCATGACTCATCAAATCGACCCTGAACACCCCATCGACCCGGCGATCCGCAGGGAGATCGAGGCAACGCTGGCGCGCGTCGAACAGGAACACGAGGTGCAAATCCTGTTCGCCTGCGAATCGGGCAGCCGCGGCTGGGGATTTGCCTCGCCCGACAGCGACTATGATGTACGCTTTTTATATGTGCACAAGCTCGATTGGTATCTGACGGTGTTTCCGGGGCGCGACGTGATCGAGTTGCCGGTCAACGAAATCTATGACGTCGGCGGCTGGGATTTGCGCAAGGCGCTGGGCTTGCTCAGGAACGGCAATGCGACGCTGATCGAATGGCTGTCTTCGCCCGTGGTCTACCGTGCCGATGCCTTGTTCCTGCAACAGGTGCGCGCGGCGGCACAGGCGGTGCATCGCCCCGAGCGGGCCTTCCATCACTACCTGCACATGGCGCAAAAGAATTATCGCGAACATCTACAAGGCGAGGCCGTGCGGCTGAAGAAATATCTCTACGTGCTGCGCCCCGTGTTCGCCTGCCTCTGGATAGAGCAGGGCCGCGGCCCGGTGCCGATGCGCTTCCAGGATATGGTCGATGCGCTGGCCGGCGAAAACTTGAAAACCGCCATCGCCGAACTGCTTGCCGTCAAGCGCCGCGCTGCGGAAGGCGAACTCGGTAAACCGGTACCGGCCATCCACGCCTTCATCGCCGAACATCTGGAGCGGCTGACGCACGATAGCGCACCGGAGGAAGCGCGGCAGGATTTCGGCGTGCTCGACGGCTTGTTGCGCGACACCATCTTGCGCTGCAAGGCCTGAATTATGCATACCGTCCTGGTGCTGGGCGGCTATGGCTTTTTCGGCGCACGCATTTGCCAAGCCCTGCATGGGCATGCGGCAATCCGGTTACTGATCGCCGGCCGCAACGCAGAAAAGGCGCGACAGGCAGCGCGCAGCCTCGGCCTGCCGGCGGAACAAGGCTTGGCGCTCGATGCCCGCGCGCCCGGTCTGGCGCAAACGCTGCGCAAGCTGGGTGTCAACAGCTTGATCCACACGGCCGGGCCGTTCCAGGGGCAGGACTATGCCGTGGCACAGGCGGCGATAGCAGCAGGCGCCAACTATATCGATCTGGCCGATGGGCGCGATTTCGTCGCCGGCATTGCATCGCTCGATGCTGCGGCGCGCGCTGCCGGTGTGCTCGTCACCTCGGGCGCAAGTTCGCTGCCGGCCCTGTCTTCCGCCGTGGTCGACCGTTACCTGCCGCACTTTTCACGGCTCGATGCGATCCGACACGGCATAGGTTCGGCGGCACGCGCACCCGGTCTCGCCACCATGCGCGGCGTGTTCGGCTATTGCGGCAAGCCCTTCCAGCGCCTGGAGCAGGGGCAATGGCAAACCGTGCATGGCTGGCTCGATTCGATACGCTACCGTTTTCCGGCACCGGTCGGCGTGCGCCGGCTCGGCAGCTGCGACGTACCCGACTTGACGCTCTTCCCCCAACGCTATGCCGGCGTGCGCTCCGTCAGCTTTCATGCCGGGTTCGCCGGCTTTGCCGGACACCTCGTGGTCTGGGCCGGCGGACACCTCGTGCGGCTGGGCTTGCTGTCCAGCCTTGCGCGCTGGGCCCCACCCCTGCATCGTCTGAGCGGCTGGATGGAACCCTTCATCAGCGACAAGGGCGGCATGTTCGTCAAGCTTGAAGGTGTGGGGCAGGACGGGGCGCCGCTGCAATTGACCTGGCATGTGGTGGCGGCGCAAAATCACGGGCCGCACATCCCCTGCGGCGCCTCGATTGCACTGGCGCGCAAGCTGGCGCAAGGCGAAAGCTTGCCGCACGGCGCCATGCCTTGCATGGGCTTGCTCAGCGTGGAAGACTACCTTGGCGCGCTCGGAGGTTTCGATGTGCGGGAAATGCCGGCATGACGAGCCGTGCCGGCATCAGGTGCTGCTTGAAATCTTCTTGCTCACCAAATCGGCGTCAGCTTCGTTCTGCGCCGTCTTTTTGCCAACCGCCTGCGCCATGATCAGCAATTTCGCCTGCCCGCGATTGAGTTTGTCCTTGTCGATGGCATTGACCCAATGGCTGAGTTCATCGAAGGCAGGCTTTCGTCCGAACATTTTTGCATAAGCCGTAGACACGAATGCCGCTGTGTTTTCCACGTTTGCCCTGCGCGCTTCGGCACTGTTGCTGAAGCTGTCGACAATATGCCTGACTTTGCGGTTCTTGACGTAGGCAGCGGCAAATTCTT
This sequence comes from Burkholderiaceae bacterium, assembly GCA_036384915.1. GTDB lineage: Bacteria > Pseudomonadota > Gammaproteobacteria > Burkholderiales > Burkholderiaceae_D > PKWO01. The sequence goes on along the minus strand of DASVLJ010000042.1, from coordinate 62,857 downwards.
CCATGTCGGGCGGAACCCGCGCCACAGCCAATAGTGCGCTCAGATTGTCGAGCCCTTTCGGGTCCGCAGCTCTGCCCAACAAGGCCAGGTAAATCTCTTGCGCAAGGGGGCGATATTGCGCCGCATCCAAAGCCGGGGCTTGCGATGCGGGTTCCACCAGCCGAGCAAGATCATCCTCCAGGGTATCGTATATCGCACCGCCGTCGTGGAATAGCACGATCACATCTGTTGTTGCCGGATCTCGAAATATCAGCTGTTGCAGCCGCCGGTTTTCTTCGTCGTCCAGCCTGGTCAGGTTGTTCCCGGCAATATGCTCCACGGTGGCATAGTCGCGCGCATAGTATCCGGCAATACCTGCGCCGAAAGAATCGGAAAGCAGCAGCAGGCGCCGCTTGATCGGTGCGCTGGGATTGCCGAAGCGCGACAGATCCGCGATTTTCGCGGCGGCGGTGCCAAGTTCCGGGAAGCACGAGGGACCGCTGCAGGCCGCAATGCCTGACGATGCGAAGTCCGGCTTCAGCACTTCGCTAGGGAGCGGCACACCGGCCAGCATCGACGGCACGTCCGAACCCATGGTGAATTCGCGTGTCGGCAGCGCGCTGACCTTGGGCGCTTTCTGCTTCGTGATTTTTTCCACGCTCAAGTCGACGATGGATGCCAACCCGGGGCCGGACCAGTGAAACCAGGTCTTGGGGAACAAATCCGTTTGACTATTGATGGCACGCATTTCCGCCAGAGGGTAGAAGATGGCCTTGCGCGCTTCCTCGTCGAGCTTGGGCGATTGCAGTACCCGGTTGACGGGCGTATCGGTCCCGGCGCAGCGCTGCCGCAGCCATGGCGGCAGATCGCGGTATTCGATCACCGGCGAAGACGGCGCGATAAGAAGTTGCGGATGCATTCCTCTTTGCTGAAAATCGATAAACATCTGATTGACATAGTAGATCGCATGGTCCGGTGCATTGTCGGTGAACGAACACACCCTGGTGATGGCGGAATAGGGAGGAAAGCTTTTGTCATGCGAGGAGACATATACCCGCCCGTTGGGGCCTTCGATGACTTGCTTCGAAGTGAAATCACGGAATAGTGCATAGCGGGCCCGGGCATCGAGGCGCACGAGGTAATAACGAAAACCGAAATGGTCGTTGACCCAGGCGTCAAGTTGCCTGGGGGCTTCCAGAGCGCGTGCCCATGAAGCGGGAAAATCCGGCAAGGAAGCGAGCTGGCGATTTTCTCCCGAGCCGCTGCGGCTGGCCACGAAGGCAGGCAGCGCAAGAAACAAGATGACGGCAAGCTTGAGCCAATTCGTCTTGAGATGTTGAGCAAGGCTCTTCATGATCAAAAGCGGAAATAGATGAAGGGGTTATAGGTGCCCGAAGCCAGGCTGGCCACGGAAAACACATAGGCGGCCATGGTCGCGGCAAACGCGACAGGGCCGCCGATTCGTTTGCGCATCAGCCATTCCCCCAAGGCAGCCAGTTGCTCTTGCCGGACCAGTGCCAGCAGGGCGCCAATGGCCAGGGCGGCCGCTGCCGAGGTGCTCAACGCCATTTGCCAGGGCAACGTTGCCGGTGTCGCGGCATGCAGGCCGCACATTGCCTGCAAATAAGCGAACGCGTATGGGAGGTCCGGCGCCCGGAAGAAGACCCAGCCAAGCATGACAACGAAGAGCGTGTAAGCCTGGGCGACCGGGGCAGGCAGTTTCGCCAACACCCTGCCGAATCCGCTGCGTTCCAGGATCAGGATTGCACCATGCCAGCATCCCCAGATGACGAAGGTCCAGGCCGCACCATGCCACAGCCCGCAGAGGAAAAACACCAATGCCAGGTTGACATAAGTACGAAGCGGCGAGACACGATTACCCCCGAACGGGATATACAGATAATCGCGAAACCAGGACGACAAACTGATGTGCCAGCGGCGCCAGAATTCCGTTAGCGATAGGGACGAATACGGTTGCTCGAAATTGGGCGGATAAGTAAAGCCGATCATGTGTCCGATGCCGATGGCCATGTTGCTGTAGCCGGCAAAGTCGTACAGGATCTGGATCGTGTAGCAGGCGATGCCGATCCAGGATGTGGGCGCATCGAGATTGGCGGCGTCAATGGCAAAAATCCGGTTGGCGCAATAGCCCACTGCATTGGCAATCAATACCTTCTGCGCCAGGCCGGCGACGAATTGCTTCGCGCCTTGCCCGATGCGCTCGTTGCCGATCACGCGATGTTCGATCTCGTCGGCGATTTGCTTGTAGCGCACGATGGGCCCGGCGACCAATTGCGGGAACATGGCTTTGTACATGGCAAAGACGAGCAAGCTTTTTTGTGCCGAGACTTCCTTGCGATAGACGTCGATCAGATAGGAAATGCCCTGGAAGGTGAAAAACGAGATACCGAGGGGCAGGATAATCCGCGGCACGTCAATACTGACATGCCATGGCAAGATGACTTCATTGAGAGCCTCGGCAAGAAAGGCTGCGTATTTGTACTTGACCAGCAAACCGATATTGAACGCAATGCCGAGCGACAAGAGCAGCCTGCGGTGGCGTTTCGCAGAAGCAATCCACCGGCCGAAGGAATAATTGAGCAGGGCCGAGAAAACAAGGATCGGGACGAAGGCCGGCTCGCCCCAGGCGTAAAAGATCAGGCTCGCAACCAGCAAGACCAGATTCTTCGTCGGCAGGAAATAATAGAGCGACAGGAAGATCGGCAAAAAGTAAAACAGAAAAGTGGCCGAACTGAATACCATGCGCTTACCCTTGAAACGTCACACCTGTCACCTCAGAAATGGAAATCCTGAGAAATGAAAACCGAGAGGTGTGAGTGTAACGCAGACGGTTCCATCCGCCAAAGCATGGCTGATCGAATGGTCTCATTTCAATCGACGTCGACTTGCGCGTGGCCGGAAAATTGAGCCATACGGCAAATGCCATAAAAATGAGGGGAAATAGGACTTGCCGTACACGTGGTCCTCGCTTATCGTTTCCGGAAACCACAAGGACGGAGTGCGCATGGCGTTTTCCATCGAAGCCGACATCACCAAGGCGGCCACGCTCGATACTTCCTTTTACACAGAGGAAAAATATTTCCAGGAAGCACGCGAACGTGTCTTCGCCCGCTCGTGGCAATGGCTGGGCTTGGCTGACGACGCGGCGCGGGCCGGCAGCGTGGCGCCGCGCGAATTGCTTCCCGGCTTGTTGAGCGAACCCTTGATGCTGGCGCGCGACGAGCAGGGCGAATTGCGTTGCCTGTCCAACGTCTGCACCCATCGCGGCAATATCCTGGTCCATCAAGCCTGCCAATTGAAGCAAATCCGCTGCGGCTACCATGCGCGGCGTTTCGATCTGACGGGCAAGATGCTTTCCATGCCGGAATTTGCCGAGGCGCAAAACTTTCCTTCGGAGGCCGATAATTTGCCAAGCGTGCCCTTCGCAACCTGGCGCAAGCATGGCTTCGCTTCCATCGCGCCGGCAGCGGCCTTGAGCGACTTCATGGCGGAAATCGAAACGCGCCTGTCCTGGCTGCCGATAGGGGATTTCGTGCACGATCCGGGCCGCGATCGCGACTTCGATCTCGACGCGCACTGGGCACTCTACGTGGAAAACTATCTCGAAGGCTTCCACATTCCCTTCGTGCATGCCGGCTTGAATGCGGTGGTCGAATACGGCAGCTATGCCAGCGAGATCGGGCGCTATGCCAACCTGCAGCTGGCGATCGCGCGCGAGGGCGAGCCGGCGTTCGATATTCCGGCTGGAGCAACAGACCATGGCAAGCGCGTGGCGGCGTATTACTGGTGGGTGTTTCCCAACCTGATGCTCAACTTCTACCCCTGGGGTCTGTCGCTGAACCTGATCCAGCCGCAATCGCGCGAACGGACACGCATCAGCTTCCGGTCTTTCGTGTGGAATGTGGAAAAGCTAGACAAAGGCGCCGGGTCAGGGCTTGACACGGTAGAGATGGAAGACGAGGAAATCGTGCGCGCCGTACAGCGCGGCGTGCGTTCGCGGTTTTACCGTCATGGACGCTATTCGCCGACACGCGAGCGCGGCGTGCATCACTTTCATCGCTTGTTGTGCGAGTTTATGGCATAGGATCGTAGGTTGGGTTGAGCACAAGCGAAGCCCAACGATGGAAGATCGCGCCAACGTTGCGTCGATTTCAAGCGCCAAGTTGGGCTTCGCTTACGCTCAGCGCCAACCTACTAAAGCCTTTCCCAATTTAAGCCAAAGCGCGCCAGATACTTCTTCAGCCGGTCCGCATCATTCGCCCTGGCCTTTTGCTCACGCGAAGCGGCGAACAGTTTGCGCCCGGCGTCTGACAGCGACTTCGAAGTCCGGCACACCTTGAGCACCGCCTGCAATTGCAAGGCATCGAACAAATCGAGTCCGGCTGCCGCTTCGGCGCCCAACACTTGCTCCAAATCCGCCTCCACGCCATCGTCTTCAACCGCATGCGAGCGCCACTGCCGCTTCAAACGCTGCACCTCGTCGCCGACCACCGCATCGGTGATGCGCCCCGCATCGGCCAAAGTCGCCATGCGCGCCACCGATGCCGACAGATCGCGGAAATTGCCGCTCCATAGCGCGTCGGGCGAATCGGCATAGCGCATGTAACTTGCGCGCGCCTCCTTGTTGAAGCGCACCATGTGGCCATTCTCCGCGCTGAATTGCGCCAGCAGATAGTCGAGGTTGGGCGCAATATCCTCGCGCCGCTCGCTCAAGCCGGGCAGCTCGTAACTCCACAAGTTGATGCGCGCATACAAGTCTTCGCGGAAGCGGCCGGCCGCCACTTCGCGCCCGAGATCGCGGTTGGTGCCGGCGATCAATTGGAAATCGCTTTGCACTTCATTGTCGCTGCCGACCGGCAGGAAGCGCTTTTCTTCCACAGCCTTCAGCAGCATGGCTTGCTCGTCCAATCCAAGTTCGCCGATTTCGTCGAGAAACAGCAAGCCCTTGTCAGCCGAACGCAGCAGACCCGGCCGGTCCGCCGCCGCGCCGGTGAAGGCGCCCTTGACGTGGCCGAACAGCGTGGAGGCGGCGCCGTCGCCATGCAGCGTGGCGCAATTCAATTCGACGAACTTGCCGTCGAGCTGGCGCCGCGCCTTCTTCAATTCGAACACGCGGCGCGCAAGGAAGGATTTTCCCGCGCCGGTCGGCCCCATCAAGAGCATGGGTGCACGCGACTTGAGCGCCACGCGTTCGATTTCGTCGATCATGGCATTGAAACGCGCATTGCGCGTGGCAATGCCGGACTTGAGCAAGGCCACCCCCTCTTCCTGTTCGCGCGAAAAGCGTTGGGCGATCTGGTCGTACTTGGACAGGTCGAGGTCGATCAGCTCGTAGTTGCCCGCCTGGCCGGGCGCCTGGCGCCGCGGCGGCGACGTCTGCAACAAGCGGCCGGGGAAATAGCGCGTCTCCGTCATCAGGAACAGGCAGATTTGCACCACGTGCGTGCCGGTGGTGATGTGAACCCAATACTCTTCCTTGTCCGGGTCGAAGGGATAGCTGCGCGCGAAGTCGAACAGGTTGCCGTAAACGTCTTCGAAGTCCCAAGGGTCGGTAATCGGCAGCGCACGCGGCACCACGACTGTCTCGGGCGAGACCTGCGCAATGTCGCCCGCCACGCGTCCGACCAATTCATCGAAACGGCCGCTGTACAGGAGTTCGAAGCGGTCGATCACCACATCCTCATACTGCGTCAGCGCCACGGTCGGGCGCCATTTTTCCCAGCGGCCGCTGCCCTTGCCGCTATCGAGCTGGGTGCCGATGAAGCCGATGACGACGATTTTTTTCTTCTTCATTTTGGATAATTACTTATCTTTTAAGATAAATATATCACGAAGCTGGGCATACTCGAAAATTCACTCACTTTGGGAAGTCGGAAAAATTCTCTTTTATTTTCAAATACTTGAATCCATCGCGATGGTACCGCCGCAGAACTGGCACACCGTTTGCAATACAGGCAGGGAAAGCAACGCCGACGACTCGGTGATGCGTAAAGAAAGAAAAGGAAATGAAAATGGCAAACGCCAACTTGTTCCAAACGCTGCGCGGCAAATTGCTGCCGCAAACGAACACGGTGAATTTCGCCGGCGCTCCGGCCTATGCGCTGGCGCCCAAGCACAAGCTGGCACAATATGCCGCCACCGGGTGCCTGAACGCGACTTACTACGCCGGCGCCGAGACGCAATTGGCCACGGTGCTGGAGCTGTGCCAGGATGTCGATGCGCAATTCATCGGGCAAGCGGCCGTGTATTGCCGCGAACGCGGCTATATGAAGGACATGCCTGCGCTGTTGACCGCCATCCTGGCGGCCAAAGGCGCGGCACAAACGGCTTCGGCCTTCAAGCGCACGATCAACAACGGCAAAATGTTGCGCAACTTCGTGCAAATGATCCGCTCCGGCGCGTTAGGCCGCAAGTCGCTCGGTACGCGGCCGAAGAAGCTGGTGCAAGCTTGGCTGAACACGGCGAGCGAAAAGGAATTGCTGTCGGCAGCGGTCGGCAACGCGCCTTCGCTGGCGGACGTGGTGAAGATGGTTCACCCGAAGCCCGCGGAGGCCTGGCGCGAAGCGTTCTTCGCCTGGCTGATCGGCAAGGAATACCAGGCGGAAGCCTTGCCGCCCATCGTGCGCGCTTTCGAGGCGTACAAGCAAGACCGGTCGCTGCCTGTGCCCGACGTGCCGTTCCAGATGCTGACCGCATTGGAATTGCCGCGCGAGGCCTGGGCCGAAATCGCCAAGAAGGGCGGCTGGCATATGGTGCGCATGAACTTGAACACCTTTGCCCGTCACGGTGTGTTCGAATTGCCCGGCATGGTCGAGGAAGTGGCGCGCAAGCTGCGCGACGCCGAAGCGATTGCCAAGGCCAAGGTATTTCCTTACCAATTGCTGGCGGCTTACAAGGCTGCCGGGGAGGGAGTGCCGGCGCCGATTCGCGCCGCCTTGCAGGATGCGCTGGAAATCGCCTTACGCAACGTGCCGCAGCTGGAAGGCCGCGTGGTGGTGTGCCCGGACGTATCGGGCTCGATGTCCACGCCTGCCACGGGCCAGCGCGGAACAGCCACCACGGCGGTGCGCTGTATCGATGTGGCGGCCCTGGTCGCTGCAGCCTTGCTGCGCAAGAATGAGGAAACGCGCGTATTGCCGTTCGAAGTAAAGGTCGTGAAATGCGACTTGAATCCGCGCGACAGCGTGATGACGAATGCGTCCAAGCTGGCGGCCATCGGCGGCGGCGGTACCAACTGCAGCGCGCCCCTGGAAAAGTTGAACCAGGAAAAGGCGCAAGCCGATTTGGTTGTGTTTGTATCGGACAACCAATCCTGGGTCGATGCCAAGCGCGGCACTTCGGCGACGATGCAGCAGTGGGAGATTTTCAAGCGGCGCAACCCGCAGGCAAAGATGGTCTGTATCGACATCGCGCCCTACGGCACCACGCAAGCGGTGGAACGCGACGATATCTTGAACGTTGGCGGTTTTTCCGACGACGTGTTCAAGATCGTGGCGGCCTTCGCGGCTGGCCAGTTATCTCCGGCCCACTGGGTGGGCGAGATCGAAGCGGTATCGCTGCAGTAAAGGTTTTGGGTGCGGCGCGAATGCGGGTGTGATTACATATGGAAAATGTTAGATCACACTACTATTTGTCGCGTTGCATCCAATGGTTTCTCCGAATGCTGGCAGGAGTACATTGGTTAACTGGTTCGACTCCAGACGCGGCCGCCGTGAGATGGCCGTGATCCTTTTGCCGATTTTGTCGGAATGGTTTTGGCGAATGCTGGTGGAATTACATCAACTACCCTTCTCCGGTAATTCCGCGAAAGCGGGTTATTTCACCGATCTTGTCGCCATTTTGTTTTGAAGAAGTGCTGTCGTAAAGTTTACGGCGAATGCTGATGGAATTACATCGATTTTGATTGTCGCAGGTGCAAATCCTGTCGTTGGCCCCTCGGGGTTGGCGTAGCTCAGTGAGTAGAGCAGCAAAAAGGGGAAACCCTGTATTTCATCGATCTTGTCGCCATTAATTTAAAAGAGAATAGACATGAAGTCTGAAGATTACGAAGTCATGGACGTCGAAGGCGGACGTCACGTAAAGATGTGGACCAAGGGAGTACCCGTGGAAGCCGACGCCAAGCGCCAGCTGTCCAACACGGCCAAGCTGCCCTTCATCTACAAGCATATTGCCGTGATGCCGGATGTGCATCTCGGTAAGGGTTCGACCATTGGTAGCGTGATCCCGACCTTGGGCGCTGTGATTCCGGCGGCCGTCGGAGTCGATATCGGTTGCGGAATGATGGCAGCCAAGACCACGCTGACGGCGAACGATTTGCCCGATAACCTGGGCCCGCTGCGTTCGGCGATCGAAAAGGCCGTGCCGCATGGCATGTCGCCCAAGACGCGCGGCTTCAAGGGACGCGACAAGGGTTCGTGGGATGCGCCGCCAACGGCCGTCGATACGGCCTGGATGGGCTTGAAGGATGGATTCGATGCGATCTGCCAAAAGACGCCGAAGCTGAAGAATACCAACAACTACAAGCACCTGGGAACGCTGGGAACGGGTAACCACTTCATTGAAGTGTGCCTGGACGAAGCCGGTTCGGTGTGGTTCATGCTGCATTCGGGTTCGCGCGGGGTGGGTAACGCCATCGGCTCGTACTTCATCGAGGTGGCGAAGGAAGATATGCGCAAGCATTTCATCAACCTGCCCGACCAGGACCTGGCCTACCTGCCCGAAGGGACCGAACACTATGACGACTACGTCGAAGCGGTGAGCTGGGCGCAGCAATTCGCGCGTATGAACCGCGAAGTGATGATGCAAAACCTGATCTCCGCGGTACGCACCGTGATCACGAAGCCGTTCGAAACCCACGTGGAAGCGGTGAATTGCCACCACAACTACGTGCAGAAGGAACACCACTTCGGGAAAAACGTGCTGGTAACGCGTAAGGGTGCAGTGTCTGCGCGGGAAGGCGAGCTGGGAATCATCCCGGGTTCGATGGGAGCGAAGAGCTACATCGTGCGCGGAAAGGGCAACCCCGATAGCTTCCATAGCTGCAGCCACGGTGCCGGCCGTACCATGAGCCGTACCGAGGCCAAGCGCCGCTACACGCTGGCGGACCAGGTCAAGGCGACCGAAGGCGTGGAATGCCGTAAGGATGCCGACGTGATCGACGAGATCCCGATGGCGTACAAGGATATCGACGCCGTAATGCAGGCGCAGGAAGCCTTGGTTGAAGTAGTACATACCTTGAAGCAGGTGGTTTGCGTCAAGGGGTAAAGGCAAGGCAGGGTTCGGCAAAGGCCGGCCCTGCCGGACACAAGAACAAGAAAGAAAACAAGATGATAGTGTTGGATGGCTCGACCGGCGAAGGCGGCGGCCAGATTTTGCGTAGTGCGCTTGCACTCTCGATGATCACAGGGAAATCGTTTCGCATTGAAAACATTCGCGCCAACCGGCCCAAGCCGGGCTTGATGCGCCAGCACCTGGTGGCCGTGCAAGCGGCGGCCGAAGCATGCGGCGCGGTGCTCGACCATGCCGAAGTCGGTACCAACGTGCTGGCCTTCGTGCCGGGCAAGATACGCGGCGGACGTTATGAATTCGCTATCGGCTCGGCCGGAAGCTGCACACTGGTACTGCAAACGATATTGCCGGCGTTATTGTTCGCCGATGCCCCTTCGCAGGTGCGCGTCAGCGGCGGTACGCATAATGCCAAGGCGCCGCCGGTGCAGTTTTTGCAGCGAGCGTTCCTGCCCATCCTGGCAAAGATGGGGGTCAAGGTCGATCTGCAATTGTTGCGCTACGGTTTCTATCCGGCGGGCGGCGGCATGATCTCGGCCACGGTCGAACCTTGCGCCAATTTGCAGCCCATCGACTTGATCGAACGCGGCGAGCGCAAGCGCGCCTATGGCGAAAGCCTGGTGGCCAATGTGCCTTACAGCGTCGCCAAGCGCGAGTTGCAGGCAGTGGCTTCCGCTTTCGGCTGGGATGAAACCCAATTGCAGGGACGTAATCTGCAAGACGTGCACGGCCCCGGCAATGCCTTGCTGCTGACGTTCGAGTATGAACACGTGAGTGAAATGTTTTGCGCGTTCGGCGAGAAAGGCGTGCCGGCCGAGACCGTCGCCAAGACGGCGATCGGCGAGGCGCAGCGCTATCTGGCCTCAGGCGCTGCCTTGGGCGAACACCTGGCCGATCAGGTAATGCTGCCGATGGCCTTGGCCGGCGGCGGCAGCTACACGGCGGAAAGCATTTCATTGCATGCACAAACCAATGCGGCGGTGATCGAGAAATTCTTGCCCGTGCGCTTTTCGTTTGAGAAGCGCGGTAACGCAAACGGCCACATGAGCGAGGTGAAAATACAACGCGTGTGAACTTGAGAATTGACACACTGCCCGCATATGCAGCAGAATCGCATCTCAGAATTTTTTACCAACCACATTTTCGAAAGGACGGACCATGCCACGTACGGCTAGCAAGAACACGATTCACAACTAGCCCCGCGCGCATCGCTCGGGGCACGGCGCAAGCCGACCCGAGCCGGTCGTCCACGAACCCCGGTGAGGAAACTCATCGGGGTTTTGTTTTTGCGCGACGCATAGTCGCTTCCAAAGACGCACCGGCATAACGAAGCAGTAAAGGAATTGTTATGCCCATCAAACAAAGCCTGCACAAGGGGCTGGTACCTGTGCACATTTACACCGACGATATCGCGCACGACGCGTTACAGCAGCTCATCAACATATCGAGCCTGCCCATCGTCCACCCGCACGTCGCGGCCATGCCGGACGTCCACTACGGCACCGGCGCCACGGTCGGCAGCGTCATTCCGACGCGCGGCGCCATCATTCCATCCGCGGTCGGCGTCGACATCGGCTGCGGCATGAATGCCGTGCGCACCACGCTGACGGCCAACGATCTGCCCGACAGTCTGGCGAAATTGCGCAGCGCCATCGAGTTGCGCGTGCCGGTCGGCTTCGAGCAGCACGAATGGAACAAGGTGCGCGGTTCGGCCCATGCCCGTGTGGGCCGGCCCTTGAACGAGCGGCTCGACCGCATCGTGGCAAAACACAAGGGCATCATGAAGATGCAGCACAAGTTTGCCCAGACCTGGATTTGCCAGCTGGGCACCTTGGGCGGCGGCAATCACTTCATCGAAGTCTGCCTGGACGAAGAACAGCGCGTATGGATCATGCTGCATTCGGGTTCGCGCGGCATCGGCAATGTGATCGGACGCTATTTCATCTCGGCGGCGAAGAAAGACATGATGCGGCACCAGGTGCGCCTGCCCGACCGCGACTTGTCTTATTTCAGTGAGGGTTCGCAATGGTTCGACGACTACGTGGAAGCGGTGGATTGGGCGCAAGACTACGCCATGATCAACCGGCGCGAAATGATGCGCCGCGTGGTCGACGCGATGGCGGAACAACTGCCGCCGTTCAAGCTCGATGGCGAAGCGATCAATTGCCACCATAACTATGTGGCCATTGAAGAGCATGCCAATGAAAAGCTGTACGTCACGCGCAAGGGAGCGATTTCGGCGCGGCAGGGCGAACTCGGCATCATCCCCGGCAGCATGGGGGCGAAGAGCTACATCGTGCGCGGCAAGGGCAACCCCGATTCATTTTGCTCGTGCTCGCACGGCGCCGGACGGCGCATGAGCCGCAGCGAAGCCAAGCACCGCTTCAATCGCTTCGACCTCGAAGAGCAGACGCGCGGCATCGAATGCCGCAAGGATGGCGGCGTGGTCGATGAAATTCCGGCGGCTTACAAGGATATCGATACGGTGATGGAACACCAGAGCGACCTGGTGGAAGTGGCGCACACGCTGCGCCAGGTCGTCTGCATCAAAGGATGAAGAACCATGAAGATCAAGATAACGCTACCCAAGGCGCCCAAACCGCGCAATCCGGTCGCGCTGCCCGCCAGGCAGCGCAAGGCCGGCAGCCACGACGCCTATAACCCGCGGCGCGCAGCGCGCCGCATTGCAAAACACGAATTGCGCCTGCAATTGCTCGGGCGACGAGAGGATGATAATGATTGAGATGCTGTTTAAACCCGTGCCGAAGTACCGGACGAAGACATACCAAGCGGAAACCAAGGAGCCATCCAGTCTTGTTCGACTTTCACGCAGGCTGCGCACTCGCCTGAAACAAGGGAACATGATTTTTCCCATGTTCGGTATCCGTTAAGCGGTATCACGCACGCGATACCAATAGCGGTAACAATCGGCAAAACCGAGTGAGGCGTACAGCGTCACGGCCTCACTATTCCCCGCCACGACTTGCAAGTAAGCCGATTTCGCTCCCTGGCGCTTGGCCCCGTGCAGCAACGCACGGGTCAACGAACGTGCGTACCCCCGGCGCCGGAATCCGGGCAAGGTTGCGATATCGAACAACCCGGCGTAATCGTCGTCGATCACGACCAGCCCCATGGCATGGTATTCACCGCTTGTTTCGACAGCGCCATAGAGTGCAGGCAAATCCAGTCGGCGCAACAACTCGACATGTTTTCGCTTGCGTTCCGGCGTGCCCTGATCGATGCGCGGCAGCAATTGTAGCCATTCGTCCGCCGCAAGCAGCGTACATGCCGCGCTCGCCATATCGGTGGTATCGATTGCATCAAGCGCGAGCGTCATGACGATGCTTTCATCCTGGCGCACATAGCCGCGTGCGGCAAGCAATGCATCGAGCCCGGCGTCGACCTCATGCCAGGTCAGGCGAAACGTCGGCGCCAGGCCCTGTTCCAAAAACAGCTGTTCGCAATGCCCGATCTTATGCGCCAAAGGCAGCGTCGAGGTATCGACCACATTGACCGAATTGGCCCGCTTGGGCCCGCCGCCGGCCAGACGCACAACCCAACCGTCAAACACCTGCGTCCGCGGGGCGGGCAGGGCGCGAAATGCGCATTCTTCCAAGGTCTTGTGCAAAGGCGGCAGGGACATGGCCGGACGTGAAGGTAAACCCGCAGTCTAACACTCAAGGTAGCATCACCTGCTACGCGGAGCGGCAGGCTTTGCTACCGTTTGCACGGCCATTTGCCTCGGCGCTTTTGCGGCGCATGCTGCCGGCATGAAAAGGAGGAATATCATGCCGCGCCAACTTCCCGCCGCCCTGACGCTGATATTGATTGCGGTTTTGTGGATACATGGGCCGGTCGCCCAATTCGCCGATTATCATCAATTTGCCGACCAGGGCAATGTTCTCGGCATACCGCATGCCGGCGACGTGCTGTCGAATGGCAGCTTCGCTCTCGTCGCCTTCTGGGGACTGTGGAAATTGCGATCGCTGTTTTGCGGCAAGGCATGGCAGCCGGGGTGCTACGGCTATCGCTTGTTCCTGGCCGGCCTGCTGCTAACCACCGTCGGCTCCGGCTACTATCACCTCGCGCCCGACAATGCGCGGCTGGTCTGGGACCGCATGCCGACCGCACTGACCTGCGCCGGCTTGCTGGCGGCGACACGCGCCGAGTGGCATCCGCGCCCGCGCCGGGCAGCCGAGATGCGCGATACGCTGCTGCTGGCGTTCGGGGCCGTCGCCGGCGTCCTTTGGTGGCGCATCACCGACCTATGCGGCGTCGGCGACTTGCGCTGGTATTTGCTATTCCAGATACTACCTGTGGTGCTGATTCCGCTATGGCAAGCCACGGCACACGCGCCGCGGGCCAGACGCCTGGCGCTCGCCGCCGCCATCGTCCTGTATGGCGCAGCCAAGCTTGCCGAGCTGTACGACCACCAACTGCAGGATCTGCTGCATGTGATCAGCGGCCACACACTCAAGCACTTGCTTGCCGCGGTCGCCGCGGCCGTCTTGCTGCCGGCTTCCGAACGCCGGCCTACCTGAAGTTGTAACTGCTCAACACCTGCTTGGTCTTGTTCCCCGGTGTGCCGTCGGCACTGAAGGCTTCATAGGTGTATTGCACGTCGCTTTTCACATCGGGGCTGTACCAGTGCGCGGCATTGAAGGTGCCCGACCCGGTGCTGGCGGCGGAATTGCTCACGCTCCAGCTGCCCTTGACGACGATTTTCAGGGCATTGAATTCGCCGGCCGGCGTCTTGACCTTTTCCCAGCCCTTGACCTCGGAATCCATCGTGGTCGTCATGACCTGGGACGGGGCATTGACAGCGGCCGGGGGCAGATCGGACTTGAATTGGGAAGTCCACTTCTTGCCCGTTTCGAGCGGCCACTTGTAGTTGAGCCGGTCGAACTTTTCACTGCCCGACATCGTGGTGCCATTCAGGTCCGCGCGCACCGTGCTTTCCGATTGCTGCGGCCGGCCGATATCGCCGGTCTTGGAAATCTCGCGCAAATCATAGGAGATGCGCACGAAATCGGGCAGTGTCTCAGATCAAATGTAACAGGCGTTGATATTCCTTGATTTTCGGCGTTGTTAAAAAGCAAAAACAAAATTCATAAATTGTTACTCATGATTTTGAAATTATTTAACTAATATGATGCCTAACGGCGAGCGAAAATTTTGCGTAGTACCTGACAACAATGACAGGTTGTTATTTATGAAATTTCCGCGCAACATACTTTTATTGCATTCGCACGTAAAAATTGCTTGACTTGCATAAAATATGCTACCCTGACTGCGAGCGTTCCGCGCGAGCAAAGTTATGCGTTGGCGTTTAAATTGCTGGAAATTTTGAGATTTCGCTCCACATTGAATACAGGAGCTTGAAAATGGAAACTATGAACTGGGAAAAATTTAAGGCGCTGGTGCATTATATTTGCGAAAAGGCATCGGACCCTTCCGTTCTTGGGGCGGTAAAACTTAATAAGGTACTTTGGTATTCTGATTCAATTCGCTATATGGTCACCGGGCATTCGATTACCGGCGAATCTTATGTGAAGCGTCAGCATGGGCCAGTGCCGAGGCATATCGTGTCAGCGGTCGATCAATTAGTTGCCGAGGGCTTGATTGCGCGCGGGCGCGTGGATCATTTTGGATTCGTCAAAACCGAATATATTGCTATTGCCGAATGCGATACATCTATTTTTTCGGTAGATGAAATTAAGCTAGTTGATTCTGCATTTGAGCATGTTTGCCTGAACCATACCGCCAAAACTGTTAGCGAGGAAACGCACGGTATAATCTGGAGAATTGCCAATATGGGAGAAGAAATCCCGTTGGCCACCGTCTTTGCATCGGATGTTGGAGAGGTGGATGAAACAGATTTCGCATGGGCTAAAGAAAAATTGGCGGCATAGATGACTTTTGCCAAAACAATTTCAGAATCAGTTAGTGTTTCGGCAGAATTGGATCGCCTTGCCGCAGCGTATCCTCGTTTTCAGGATTGGTGGGAATGCGGTTGGTCTTGGAGGTTGGCGCGGAATCCTTTAGAGGACGCTACGCCTATTCCAGGAACGGACCCGCAAGTATATCTTTTGCGGACAAGCTCGCAGCATGTAAATTATGGATTTCCGTTTACGCTTACGTTCCTGTTTACGGTAACGGAAAACGAAATCAATCTATTAGAAATTAGATTTGTTGCCATTTCAGTCTAGTAGCTTCGCAATATCCTCAATGCTCCAAAGCTTGTCAGCAATCCCCGCTTCGAGTGCGGGCGTAGTCTTCAGCGTCTTATGGATGCGGCAAAAGTTGTAATGCATGAAGTGCAGCGCCACGGCATGCTCAAGGTTTTCGATCTTCTTGCTGAAGCCGTTTGTCAGCCGCGTGAAGCGGCGCATGCCCATCCGCATGGTCAAGTTTTGGCGTTCGACAAAGCTAGTTGAAACATGCTTGGCAAACGGCAGGCCGCTGATGCGGCGCTTCTCTGCGCAGACGAATTGGGCGGGGCTGTAGCGACGTTGATCCGTGTTGGATTGGCCTTCGTAGTGCTTCACCAACATGGCGTAGTCGATTGCCCCGCCAAAGATTCTATCCACGGCTGGAATATACGGGCCGTGGCCGTCCGTGGTTAGCTGGATGCGGCCAGCAAGGCGCGATGCCAAGTCTTCGATAAACACCTCAGCATACTCAAGATCGCGGCGACCGACGAGCCACGAAATGGCGAGTTTTGTATCAGCATCGATGGCAGTCCATGTGTACACATCGCCGTGGCCCAATATGCCCTTGTCTTCCGGCGCGACGTTCTTTTCCTTCGAGTAGCAGAAAGACCAAATCTCGTCGCATTGAACGCGCTTGGCTTGAACGTTCTTGATGACCTGGGCTTGGTAGAACTGGCAGGCGTAGCCAACATCTACGAGCAGCTTGGTAACGGTGTTAATGCTGCAATCAGCGAGGCGGGAGGCGGCGCGCATTGAGTTGCCCTCAACCAGCAGGCCGATGATCTGTGTGCGTTTTTGTAAGCTCAGCTTATTCATTTTCCTGCCTCCTTAAAATGAATTATGCTTGAGCGAGCAAGAATGTGCAAGTTGTTTTGAGGCTTTATTTAGCTTAAAATGTAAAAAGCGAAGGCGTGCGGGCGACTCTTAGGTTTTAACCAAGATCGGCCAAGCGCGTTTGCCGTATGCTTTCGCATACAGAACCTTGCCGTTGACCGTAATGTGTGACACGAACTTCAGCACATAGCCTTCAGGCACAGGAGGATAAGATTTTTTATCCATGTGGCACCTCCTTTCTCCTAGAGCGCACCCTGTTGGCGCAGGGTGTTCTAGGTTGTTAGGGGAATCGGGTGCCCGCAACGCTTCGCAAAATGTATCGCCACGGCCCCAACTGCTTGCCCTCTCCAAAGGTCTCTAGCTGTTGGGGCCTTTCTTTTGGCCTTAACCGGGCGATTTCAGTTAAGGCCGCAGCATCTTCTCATGGCATTCTCCTATCGTTCCGTGCATTCTATAATGCCTAAAACGGATAGTAAACAGGAATTTCGTTATTTATCCAATTTTCGCATTGACTTAACCGAATGGCGGCATTAAACTCCAGTTCATCAGTTCATTAACATGACCGGAGATATCCACGTGAGCGAAAATGTCGAAGCAATTGACGGCGAAGATGAAGGGGCTGCCGATGATGTCAGGACTCGGCAGCGTTCAACAATTGGATTCCCTTACTCGGATTACGAGGCTGCGGTCGCTGTGGCACTGGCGATTCATGGGAATGTTGGGCATGGAGATTGTTCTGCTACTTCCCAGCTTGCCGCTTGGATGGACCAAAGCCCAAAAAGCAGTAGTTATAGGTCTCAATTAGCGGCAGCCCGCTTGTTCGGGCTGATTGAAAGTAATGACGCCGAGAGCTACCACTTGACAGATTTGGGACGACGCGTTGTAGATCAATCCCAGGCTAGGCAAGCCAAGGCCGAGGCGTTCCTTCGTGTTCCGCTGTTTCGAGCGCTGTATGATAAATACAAAGGTCATGTCACACCGCCAAGCGCTGCATTAGAGCGAGAAATTGCCGCTCTCGGCGTGTCGGAAAAGCAGAAAGGACGTGCACGACAAGTATTCGAAAGCTCCGCACAACAAACCGGATTTCGAGAGCAAGGCCCCAATAAGCTAGTTCTACCCGCAGTATTGGTTAAGGATGCCGATCCGGCAAAGCAGGCGAATGCGAACGATGGCAATACAGGAGGAAATGGCGGAAACGGTGGTGGCGGTACTACTGGACTAGACCTTGATCCGCTGCTTTTAGCGCTCTTGCAGAAGATTCCCAAGCAAGGGGAGCAATGGCCTGCAACGAAGCGCTTGCGCTGGTTTCAAACCTTTGCAATGAATGTGAGTCAAGTGTATGACGAAGACGATAGCGCTGTCGAAATCACGGTGACTTTGCAAAGTTAGATAAGAATTGGAGCGCGGCTTTTTGGGAAGCTATTTTGCCCATCGCTTAGCTGCCGCCTTCTTGGCGATATCGCTACGCTGTTCTGGTGTAAGGCTCTTAGCGCGAGCCGCACCGCCCTTGATGCCACCTAGCCGCCCCAGTTCTTGGGCGGCTTTGTTTTTTTCGGGTGGCGCTGGTGTGATAGGTTCTTCGCCAGCGGCTTCATCTACGATGCGCTTAGCGAGCTGGTTCAAGTCGAGCTTTTTGGGTCTGGTAGCCATGCATCAAGGATAGCATGACCGCTCAAGCATGAAAACGCTGTTACAAATCAAACTGAGACACTACCCGAAATCGCCTGAAACCCCGATGACTTGCTTGGAGAAGGTCGATGTCATGCGGTTCGACCACGTGTCGAAGTATTGGTATTCCCAGTTGTCGCCCTCCTTGAAGACGGGTTTATCGACCGATTGGGCACGCGCCGATTGCACGATCAAGGCCACGCCGAGCGCGCCGGCGATATGGAATATCTTCTTCATTGGGATAATTTGAGAGAAATACGAGCCTGAAGTGTAGCCGCGCCTGCGCATTTCTCGCAAGTTTTCCCGGCTTCGGGTGCCGTCGCTATTGTACATGCCACCAACCCGGCAACAGCCCGCGCACCTGCGGCGCGGCAAAGCGGTCGTCGATCAAGGTCACGGTACCGCGGTCGCTCGTAGTGCGGATTACGCGGCCGGCCGCCTGCACCACCTTTTGCAAGCCCGGATAAAGGTAGGCGTATTCATAGCCGGCGCCGAACACCGGAGGCCCTCGCATCTGTAACCAATGCCTGCGTTTTGAGGGGCTCTCTAATCGCTACGCCGTGAATACAACGATAAATCCTCCGGGGTGATATCGGTACTTGCAACAAGTTGATAGTGCTTTTCGTCGACCACCTTCACTTCATCCTTTTGAACTGCAAGCTCGAACATCGCAATTCTATTTGCGCTCATGAATTGCGCCGAAACCGCTCTGCAAATCAAATTCGGAAATTTCTCGGCACAACACAAAATATCTTGCTGCGTCTGTACGACACCATGCTTGTCGTTGCCACCCTTCGCCTGTACCGGAATCACGTACTGACGACCATGACGATCAATTGCGACATAAATTTCGTCTATTTCGATCTGCCCCACACTCTTTACCGTCGTTCGCAGGTGATTCTGCAACGAAAAAGCTGTTACCCCCAGAAAGACATCTACCAAACGCGAATACCGTACCTTCGCCAGCAATGCTTGCTCGTCACTCAGCGAGTAGGCCGCGATTATTTCCGGCGTGGCGTCTGGCACCTTAATTGTTATTAGCTCTGCCCGAGGGAGAATTCGATTGAATTTCACTTGTCGAAAGCGATATTGTGCATGCCCCGCTCCCTCGATTATCCATTCGAAGCCGCTTTTTGCGGTATTCCGGATTGCGTCAGGAAGTTCATTTCGGTAGCGAAAAGAATAGATAACATCGCCTATATTCTTCGGCAGCTCCACCTCCAGCGTCTTGGCGGTCGATACAAATTCGTCTCTGGTAAATTCGAATTCCGTAGTCTTGGGAGTGAAGCGATTCAAAAATACCCGTTCGATAATCGCTTGATAACGGTTTGGTTTTTTCTTCTCCCCCGACTTAGGCATAGCTTTCTTCCCACAAGTTGGGTTGGTTTGGGTCGCTTTTTCGACTACGCTGGGCAATTGTGTTGCGAGGAACGTTGAAGTACGTTGCGGCATCGCCCATATCGAAAGTCAACAGTTCCGAATCCCCGGTTTGCAGTCGCATTTTTGGCTTAGTCGGTCGGATGCCCATTGCCCGAGCAATCTCGCGAGCGATTGCTCGCGCCAGAAGCGGCGGGACGCTATTTCCGATTTGCCGGAAACCATGCCATTTGGTCGAATGAAATCTGAACCAATCGGGATAGGAATGCAATCTCGCAGCCTCCCGCACGGTTATGACGCGAGGAAGAAACGGATGAATGGGGCGTGGAGAGGTGAACGCACCTCGTGCACTATCGGTGCCGGCACGCAAAGTGTTGCACAGGCCATCTGGAGGCAATTTACGGAAGCGGCTAATTGGTTCCGTCTTGCCGTGTTCTGTCTCCAAGAAACGTTTTTTCGATAAAGCAGTATGCTCGGTTCGCAAGCTAGAAGATAAGAGATCTTTATCGAAGTCGCGCTTATAGCCGAAATTTGTCGAGTCGACATCTAGAAGCCTTAGCCTTCTCGCATATTTGGATTGCGTTAACCAAGAAGCTCTCACTTCGTCCACAGTGTTCAATTCGACAAATTCGTCTGCATCGGGCAAATCGCCAATCGCATCCCAAACCGTAACCCTCTCTGCGATCTCCTTGGGATATTGAGGAGACTCCATACCACGGCGCGCGCCTACCAGGAAAAGTCTTTTGCGATCCTGAGGAACCCCAAAATTCGCCGCATTCAAGACTCGGTAAGGCATAAGCACGTCATATCCAGCCGACTCGAGCGCGGAAATCAATTCCTGAAGAAAAGCCGCATGCTGCCCCAAAGTTAGGCCCTTAACATTTTCGAAAACGCAGTATTTCGGTTTAAGTTCGCTCACTAATCGAACATAGTGGAATACCAATTGGTTTCTTGGATCGTCCAGCGCGCGTTTTCCTATCATGGAAAAACCTTGGCATGGCGCCCCTCCAAATACAACGTCGACGTCCGCGTCCTTTAAATTTGCGCGACGTCTTATTTCCGCGCCGGTCAGGTTCACCACACTTGCACATATGGTCTTCGAATACGGAAAGTTGTACTCGTGAGTCGCGCAATGTATGGGATCTATCTCCACGGCGGCTGCAATATCGAAACCAGCTTGCTCGAACCCCAACGACATACCACCTGCCCCGGAGAACAGATCGATCCCAATTGGACGCTTATTAGTCTCGTTCAAAGAAGTCATATAATTTTGCCGATAATTTTTCGATGTTCCGCAATTCGCACTGCCAAACAACAAGTACGCCCCATCCCAATCGAGTCAGTTGCGCTTTGTTTTTTCGATCTCTTGCGCGATTGCGTTCGATCTTCTCTTGCCAAAAATCCACATTTGTTTTGGGTAATCGAGCATAGCGACATCGTTTATGACCATGCCAAAAACATCCGTTGACAAAAATGACTTTCCGTCGCCCCGAAAAAACCAAATCCGGCTTGCCGGGAAGTCGAATATCATGCAATCGATAGCGATAGCCCATCGAAAAAACCAACCGGCGCACTGCAAGCTCCGGGGTTGTATTCTTCGAACCAACCCGCCCCATTAGCCAACTTCGTCTTTCGACTGTCAAACGATCCATTTTGAACGAATACAAACACGCAGCATGCTCCGTTAAGAGTCGCACATTCGATCTCGAATGCCAAGAATAATCGATAACTTTTGGAGAGCTTCGCCGCTTCGGTCGGACGCAATTCTGACAGAAAATCTTGGTCGAGGCATTTTCGTTGCTTTCGAGTGACGGTTCCAAGTCAGACGACTCCAACGTCCCACCAACCCGGCAACAGCCCGCGCACCTGCGGCGCGGCAAAGCGGTCGTCGATCAAGGTCACGGTACCGCGGTCGCTCGTGGTGCGGATGACGCGGCCGGCCGCCTGCACCACCTTTTGCAAGCCCGGATAAAGGTAGGCATATTCATAGCCGGCGCCGAACATCTCTTGCATGCGTTCCCTGATTTGCTCATTGACCGCATTGAATTGCGGCAAGCCGAGCGTGGCGATGAAGGCGCCGATCAAGCGGTCGCCGGGCAAATCTATGCCTTCGCCGAAAGCGCCTCCCAAGACAGCGAAGCCGATGCCGCGCCCGCCCGACGTGAAGCGAGCGAGGAAGGCCTGCTTGGCCGCTTCATCCATATCGCGCGATTGGCGCCATATGGGCAAATCGGGATGGATGGATTCGAGCAGATCGGCCGCGCGCTGCAGGTAATCGAAGCTGCTGAAGAAAGCGAGATAATTTCCCGGTACCCCCTTGTAGTGGCGCGCGATCAAATCGGCGATCGGCGCCAGCGACGCATCGCGGTCGCGCCAGCGTGTCGAAATGCGCCTTTCTATCGACACCGCCAGTTGCTCGGCGCGAAACGGAGAAGCCACGTCTATCCAGGGCGTCTCCTCCGGCAAGCCGAGCATGTCGCCATAGAATTGCCAGGGTGCAAGCGTGGCGGAAAACAGCACGCTGGCATGCGCGGCAGCAAAACGCGGCTTGAGGAAGGGCGCAGGCACGATGTTGCGCAGGTTGAGCACGATGTCATGCTTGTTCGGTTTTTCCACATCGAACAAAGTGTGCTCGCCAAAAGCTTCGGCCAGACGTACAAACAAGCCGATGTCGAAATAGAAGCGCTGCAGCTCGGCATTTATGCCGTCGGCATGCGCTACGAGATAATCCGCCATCGCGCCGTTTGCCTGCTCCAGCGCTTCGAGAAACTTATCTGGAATGGCCGGGTAAACCTGGTATTCGGCTTCCTGCTCCTTGGTCAGCGCATTCCATTGCCGGTTCACGCGGTCGAGCGCACCTTTCACTTCGGCGGGCGCCGCGGCGCGCAAGGCCTTGAGGTCAGCTTGATGCAATTCGGCGGAATACATCTTGCGTCCGCGCTCCACCAGGTTGTGCGCCTCGTCGACCAGCACGGCCACGCGCCACTGGTGCAGCATGGTCATGCCGTGCAGCATGGCGCTGATGTCGAAGTAATAGTTGTAGTCGCCCACCGTTACATCGGCCCAGCGTGCCATTTCCTGGCCCAGGTAGTAGGGGCACACTTCGTGTTCGAGCGCGACGCGGCGCAACGCCGCCTTGTCGAAGCGTGGCTCCTGGAGCATGGCGCCGCGCGCCGCCGGCAAACGGTCGTAAAAGCCGCGCGCGAGCGGACAGGAATCGCCATGGCAAGCTTTATCCGGATGTTCGCAAGCCTTGTCGCGCGCCACGAGCTCCAATACGCGCAACGGTTTGCCGCCTGCGATCAGGTCGAGCGCATCGAGTGCCAGTTGCCGGCCCGAAGTCTTGGCCGCGAGATAAAAAATCTTGTCGAGCTGCTTCGCCTCTTTCGCCTTGAGCAAGGGAAACAGCGTGCCCACGGTCTTGCCTATGCCGGTGGGTGCTTGCATCATCACAGCACAGCCTACCGCTGCCGCCTTGTATGCGGCCTCGGCCAATTCGCGCTGGCCGGTGCGAAATTCCGGGTAGGGAAACCCGAGTTCGCGCAATACAGTATCGAGTTCCGCACGGTGCGCCATTTCCTGCTCGGCCCAGGCCAGGAAGCGTTCGCAGCTTTGCTCGAAGAATTGCCTCAGTGTCGCCGCTTCGTGGCGCTCGCACAGCACCGTCTCGGTTTGCTCGCCGATATCGAAGTAGACCAGCGCCACCTCGATCGCATCGAGGTCCAATTTTTGGCACAGCAGCCAGCCGTAGATTTTCGCTTGCGCCCAATGCAATTGCCGGTGATTGTCCGGCATGCGCTCCAGGCTGCCGCGATAGGTCTTGATTTCCTCGACCCGGTTTTTCTTGGCATCGAAACCATCGGCGCGGCCGCGTACGCGCAAAGGGCCGTATTCGCCTTCAAGGCTGACTTCCGCCTTGTATCCGGCGCCGCGCCGGCCGCGTACGGTCGCATGGCCGGCAATGCCTTCCTGCGCGCTCGGCGCCGGTGTGAAGCGCAGATCGAGGTCGCCGCACTTGGCGGTAAATTCGCACAACGCGCGCACGGCGACGGTGTAGTTCACGCCTCGCCCTCCCAAGCCACATGGCATACGGCCAGGGGCATGCCGTGCGAGAGCGCGAAATCGATCAGGCGGATCTGGTTGTCTTGCAGCCTGTCGCCTGGCCCCTTGATCTCCACCATGCGGTAACGTTTCTCTTCGGGCCAGAACTGGATCAGGTCGGGAAAGCCGGTGCGGTTGGCGGCGATGTCTTGCAGGATACGCTCGAACCAGCGCGCCAAATGTTGCGCCGGTATGCAAGCCAGGGCGAGTTCGAGCAAGCCTTCGTCGAGGACCTGCCAATACACGAACGGAGACTGCAGGCCCGCCTTGCGCAGAAAATTGGCGCGGATTGCATCGCGGTAGCTGCCGTCTTCGAGTTGCTTCAGGCAGGCCTCGAATTGCGCCGCGCGCCGCTTGCGGAAATCGGCGCTGTGCAAATCGGACGGTCCGCTCTGGAACGGGTGGAAGAAGGCGCCGGGCAGGTTGTGGAACACCGCGTCCCAGCACAACAAGCCGAACAGCGAATTGATCAAGGCGTTCTCGACATAGAACACGCGCGCCCGTGGTTCGGCTCCAGCGAGATGTGCGCGTGCGACTTCTTCGACGTAGTAGTCTTCGGTCGGCGCCGGCAAAACGAGGTCGATACGATCGGCGGCGCGCAAGCGCCTGGCCGTTTCGCGTGGCAAGGCAAGCTTGCGTGCCAGGCGCGGCAGCATGCGCTCCAGCCCTTGCGTTTCCGCCGCGCTTTCGGGTGCCGCTTGCGCCTCGCGCGCCAGGCTCATGGCGGCAGCAAATTGCGCGCTCTTTTCCAGCACCCGGATGCGGCGCAGGCGGGCGCCGGAATATCCGCTTGCCTCATAGACGCGCAAAGCCTGCTCATGCGCTTCGAGTTGTTCCAGCCGCTGCCCCAATTGAAACAGCAAGCGCGCACGGCGCTCGCCGAGCCAGGGATTGGTTTCGGCAATCGCCATGACATCGTGCTCAACCTGCTCCAGGCGGGCCAATTCGCCGTCTGTATCTTCGCCTTCAGAGCCGGAATGGAACAATTCCCGGCAAGCCTCGATATGCAGATAGCAATCGATATCGGCCCGTGCGGCAAAGGCGCGCGAGTCGGCAGAGAATTCGATCTTTTCGTAAGCGTAAACGCCAAGGTCGGACAGGATGAATTCAGACCAATCCTGGTGCAAGTTACCGAAGAACATCAAGCGCATACGGTCGCATATGGCGCCAATGCGGATTTCATAAGCGGTGTCGGCCAGGTCGGCACACCATTGCGAAAAACTGCGCGGGGCGCTTTGCTCTTGCGCCGCCATCGCATACAGATCGCCTTTGCGCGCCGTCTTGGCGGCACCAAGGCCTAGCGCATCGGCAAACTCCTTGCGCGTCAATAAGCCGTATAGCTGTTCCAAGCTCAGCTCCGGGTCGGCCTCTATCCACCCCATATCGATCAAGGGCTGCACCGCCGGTGCAATCGCGCCGATTTCCTCGTAGTGCAATTTCGAAGCGCGGAACAATTCTCCCTTGCGCATGACCATACGCACCAGCAAACCGCGAGAAGCTTCCGGCAGCGCGGCAAACCCCGCTATGAAAGCCGCTTCTTCCGCATCGAGCAAATCGCCGTAGCGCAGGCTCACCCACTCGAGAACGAAACTGAAGTTCTCGAGGTAGTAGAACGGGCGATCAAGGTTGTTGTTCATGGCGCAGCAAGGAGATACGTCATTTTACTGTATAAATATACAGCCAGGATCGCTCATGCTCCCACAAATAAAAAGCCGGCCCAAGCGAGCCGGCCAGGACGGGGTGGAGAGTCTTGCAAGCCAATATCCTTGATGAACTCGTTGGTGTAATTGGTCAAGCCGCCCGCTGGATCGCTTGCATCACGATATTGCCTTCATCGCCCAGCCCGCAACTGACTTTCTATGCAAGCGGCCCGACGGTGGGTAATGCACTCGTGCTTTTAAAGGACGTGCTGACACCGACACGCGCATGAAACTGTCGGCACAGCCGCTTGACAATTCCTGAGGGCCAAGGCAAGCTGAAGTCATGAACCTCAAGCGCACATTCGCTGTCCGAATTTCAATCATCATTGAACAACAATGGTGGGCTGAGTAACGGCTAGGCAACATGCGTCAATTCAACCCGCCCCGTGAGGCGGGTTTTTCATTTCTGCCTTGCGTGGTTTTGACTGGCAATGGAAAGAGGATAGAAATGAATATGACCCGCCCCGATACATCAGGCAACAAGGCCACCCTGCACCTCATGTGCGGCAAGATGGCCGCGGGAAAATCCACCCTCTCAAGGAAGCTCGCGCTCGAGCACGGCGCCGTATTGATCTGCGAAGACTTGTGGCTCTCCCGGCTGTATCTGGATTCGATCTCGAGTTTTGATGATTACTTCCGTTGCGCCGCGCGCCTGAAAACCGTTGTCGCGCCTCATGTCACGGATTTGCTGCGCAAGGGCATTTCCGTGGTCCTCGATTTTCCCGGCAATACGCCTGGGCAACGCGCATGGTTTCGTGAACTATTCGAAGCGGCGCAAGCCGAGCACGTCTTGCATTTCGTCGATAGGCCTGACGCACATTGCAAGACGCAATTACAAAAGAGAAATCGGGAGATGCCCGAGGGTTCGAAACCGATGACCGAAGCGGAATTCGACTATATCACGGGCTACTTTACTGCACCGGGCGAGGAGGAAGGTTTTCATGTACTTCGTTATCCCCCGCCGGAAGCCGGTTGAACAAATCTTTTCGCCCCGGTAATCTACCGTTGGAGCGCGCCACAGGTGTCGCTCCGGGATACGACTTCATCCACCAGCCCCGGCAGAAGTCGGCCAGACGATAAAGTCGATGCCGAGCCAATAGGTTGCGCGATCGCGCTATTGCCCGACTTTCTGGGCGACGTCACCCGATTCATCCTTGAGCGCCACACCCGATACGCCACGCCGGCGCGCCTCGTTCATCAGGTACATCAAGCGGTATGCCGCCGTGGCATGATCCAGCCCCTCGTCGCGTACATTGGAAATGCAATTGCGCTCGGCATCGCTCAAGCCCATGCGCGGCGCGTATGTGAAATAGATACCGAGACTGTCCGGCGAGCTCAGGCCGGGGCGCTCGCCGATCAATATGGCCAGCATGCCAGCACCGAGCAATTCGCCGATTTCATCGCCGGCCGCGACGCGGCCTTGCTGCAAGAGGCAAATCGGCGCCAGCGTCCAACCGGCTTGCGTTACCTGGGGCAGCAAGTGCGTCAGCAGCGGCAAGGCTTGGCGCTGCACCGCAAGTGCCGACAATCCATCGGCCACGACGATGGCAAGGTCCGGTTTATGGGCCTCATACGCGCGCAACGTCGCGGCGGAGACGTCGTCGAGCCGCCGCCCGAGATCCGGCCGTTGCAGGTATTGTTCGCGCGACTCGGCCTGGCTGGCCAGCATGATGCTGTCCCATCCACGCTCTCGTAATTCCGCTGCCAGCGCATCTCGCCCGAACGGCAAATGCACGGCATCGCGCGCACGCGCATGCGCTGCCTGGAACGCAAGCTGCGGTGCGGTCGGCATGCTGATGCCGGCGCGGCCCAGGCCGATACGCGCCGCAGTCAGACCGCGCAATTTGCCCCATAGTACGCCGTCTTGCTGCGCTTCCAATTCGTCATTCATGGCCTCACCCCAATTGCGCCGCAGCCAGCCGTATGGCGTTCGGCATCGCGTCCTGGATTTGCAGCCGGCCATCGCGCTCGGCGAACAAGCCCATGCGCAACAGCCAATCCTCGAACTCGGGCGCCGGCCGCAAGCCCAGCGCGCGGCGCGCATAGAGCGCATCATGGAACGAGGTCGACTGGTAATTGAGCATGATGTCGTCCGCCCCCGGTACGCCCATGATGAAGTTGACGCCGGCCGTGCCCAGCAGCGTTAGCAGCACGTCCATGTCGTCCTGGTCGGCTTCGGCGTGGTTGGTATAGCAGATGTCGCAACCCATGGGCAGGCCGAGCAGCTTGCCGCAAAAGTGGTCTTCCAGGCCCGCGCGCACAATCTGCTTGCCGTTGTATAGATATTCCGGCCCGATGAAACCGACCACGGTATTGACCAGCAGGGGCCGATAGCGCCGTGCCACCGCGTAGGCGCGCGCTTCGCACGTCTGCTGGTCCACGCCATGATGCGCATTGGCCGAGAGCGCGCTGCCTTGGCCGGTTTCGAAGTACATCGCATTGTTGCCCACGGTGCCGCGCGCGAGCGACTGCGCCGCCGCATGCGCTTCGTCGAGCAAGGCGAGCGAAATGCCGAAGCTGTGGTTGGCGCGCTCGGTGCCGGCAATCGACTGGAACACCAGGTCGACCGGCGCGCCACGCGCCATCAGCTCGAGCGTGGTCGTAACGTGCGTCAGCACGCAGGACTGCGTGGGTATGCCGAAGCGCCGTATCGCTTCGTCGAGCATATCGAGCAGCCGGCGGATGGCGGCGGCGCTGTCGGTCGCAGGATTGATGCCGATCACGGCATCGCCGCTGCCGAGGCACAAGCCGTCGAGCAGGCTGGCGGCGATCCCGGCCGCGTCGTCGGTCGGATGGTTCGGCTGCAGCCGCGTAGCGAGCCGGCCGCGCAAGCCCAGCGTATTGCGGAAGCGCGAGACCACACGTATCTTTTGCGTTATCAGCACCAGGTCCTGCACGCGCATCAGTTTCGATACGGCTGCCGCCATCTCAGGTGTCAGGCCAGGGGCCAGCGCCGCCAGCGCGGCTTCGTCGGCCGCGTCGCCCAACAACCATTCGCGCAAGCCGCCCACGGTCAGGTGCGAAACCGGCGCAAAAGCTTGCATGTCGTGGCTATCGACGATCAACCGGGTGACTTCATCGTCCTCATAGGGGATGACCGCTTCCTGCAGGAATTGTTTCAGCGGCAGCTCGGCCAGGCAGCATTGCGCCGCCACGCGCTCGGTATCGTCACGCGCCGCCACACCGGCCAGAAAATCGCCCGAGCGCGCGGGGCCGGCCTTGGCCAGCAAGTCGCGCAGACTGTCGAAGCGGTAGACCGTACCGCCCAGGGTATGGGTGTAAGGCATCGCGTCAGCCTAGCACACCTGCCTGACGCGATCATGACCGCCCTTGGTATAAAAATAGACGGCGCGCCCGCCTGCATGGGTCGCGCCGTAAAGGGTGCCGCTGGCGCGGCAGCTTCGGAGTGTGGGTACTGAGTCAGCTCAGCGTCCAGCTGTATTCGAACTTGGCCCAGGCTTCTTCGGCCTTGCCATCCTTGGTCATGGGCTTGAACTTGCACGAAGCCAGCTTCATCGTGGCCTTGTCGAGGTTCTTGTAGCCGCTGCTCTTTTCCACCTTGGAATCCATCACCTTGCCGTCGGTACCGATCTGCAACGCCAGCACGACCGTGCCTTGTTCTTCGTTGACCAGCGAGGCACGCGGGTATTCCGGCTTGTCGCAGGGGAACTTGGTGTCGATCGTGGCGCTTTCGGCGAAGGCGACATTAGCGGCAAAAGCGCAGGGAAGAGCGAGGAGAGCAGTACGGGAAATCAGCTTGGCCATGACATTCTCTGAGTAAAGTGGTTCGTAAGAATTCCTTTGCTGGGGCCAGACCGCGTGGTTAAAATTGCCGCACAGCAACATAAGTTCATTCTTGCATTGGAATTGGCCTACAGCAACTATTTTGTGGATTTTACGATTCGATTTAACAATCCTTAACCATTGGCGGCTATTTTCTTGTTGTTTGATCTAGGAAATCCGCTATGTTTTTGCACTTTATTGTCGCGCGTGCGGCGGCGCCCGGTACTATCGGCCAAGCGGAGACATGCCGCCTCAGTTGACCACCAAAGTTTGCGCCGCGCCACTGGCACAATCGATATCGATCAGGCGCCCTGCGGCGTCGCCGAAAATCACGTGCCGCTCATAGAGGTGCATCAGCGGCCGTTCCGTGCCAAGGAGCGTCAACTCGGCCCTGAGCACTCCGCTCGCCATATCGACTACGCGGCACCGGGCGCGATAGCCGTCATGCGTCATGACCGCGAGCATTCCGTTGTGCGCCTGCGCCAGGGGAACGTCCCTGAACGCGCCGAGCGGCACGCGGAATTCACTCTGCTTGGCCGGTTTGCGCACCAGCAGCACGCTCTCCTCTTCCTCCCCCTTCAAGGAAAGCTTGAGCAGCTCGACATATTGCGGGTAGAGCAGCGGCATGACGTCGGAATCGCCGGGGTCGAGCGTGTCGCGTTGCGCCAGCGCCAAGGCGCGTCGGGCGTGCCGATCACGAGCAAGTGCTCTTGCGAGACGGCGCCCAGGATCATTAATTTGGTCAAGTGTTACCGGCCGACCAAGCCGTCGGTCGCACCACGTATCGCTTCGCGCAGGCGCGTCTCCGCTTCTTGCGGAGAATAAGTCATCGGGATTTTTTCGGTATTGTTGGTTTGATAGCAGGCACCCGATGCGGCCTATGAGTGTATTGGCAAAAAGGCCGACACGCGACACAGATCCGCAAAAGACTCATACATGCGGCAAGTCCGGAAAAGCATAGGAGAAATCGCGCCCCTGACGCTGCGTACATGAGCGCATGAACTCAGGCAGCCTTGGCTTGCTCCAGCATCGCCATATGCTTGCGCAGATAGCGCATGAACAGCATCGCGCGATCGCGCGTCAGGAACGTGGCATTGCCGATATCGGAGATGGGCACGAGATTTTCGAATCCGCACTCGGTGCAGTACCACAGCGCCGAATCCTTGTAGCAGACAAAATCGACGAACTTGTCGCCCTTCACCATGTCCTTGAGATTCATGGTTTCTTCCTTTCCCTGTATATAACCATGCGAACTTGAATGCAGCCGAATACCACCGCCTCCCACCCAAAGGAACTTGCCGGGAAAACCCGCTGTCCCATGGACAAGCTTGCCGCTTTCAGCATGGAAATACGGCCGGCAAGAAGATAAGAATAGGTTTGGACTTTTATTCACTTCGCAGGAGTTCGACATGAACCGGGATCAAGTCAAAGGCGGCGTCAAGGAAACTGCCGGCAGAGTGCAGGCGGGGCTGGGCCACGCCATCGGCGACAAGGAACAACGGGCGAAGGGCGTGGGCAAGCAAGTCGCCGGCAAGGTGCAAAAGAAGTTCGGCGACGTAAAGGAAGCCGTCAGGAAGACGGCTAAACGCTGATCCAACTGAACTGGGGGCCGGCCAGGGCCCGAGGAGAACGAGATGGCACTCTGGATTCTGTTTGGATTGATTGCAGCCTTGGTCGGCATGTTTTTCGAAGTCGCAGGCATCGCCTGGCTCGCTGGCATCGCCGTGTGGCTGCTGGTGGGACTCACTGCGGGTGCCATTGGCGTGGTCGGGGTTTCCGTGCTGGCTGTGCTATTCGGCCTGCCCGGCATGATCCTCACACACAAGCCATTTCGCCGCGCCTTCGTAACGCCGAAGATTTTCGCCATTTTCAAACGCATCCTGCCGACCATGTCGGCCACCGAGCGCGACGCGCTCGAAGCCGGCACCACGTGGTGGGATGCCGAGCTGTTCTCCGGCAAGCCCGATTGGAAAAAGCTGTTGAGCGCACCGGCACCGCGCTTGACGGAAGAGGAGCAAGGTTTCCTCGACAATGAAGTGGAACAGCTGTGCGCGATGGTCGACGACTGGCACAGCACGCAGACCTGGCAGGATTTGCCGCCGCAAGCATGGAAATTCATCCGCGAGAAAGGCTTTCTCGGCATGATCATTCCGAAGTGCTATGGCGGCAAGGAATTTTCCGCCTATATGCATTCGCAGGTCGTGATGAAGCTGTCGACTCGTTCCTCGGCTCTTGCGGTCTCGGTCATGGTGCCGAACTCGCTCGGTCCGGCCGAACTGCTGCTGCGCTACGGCACGGAGGAACAAAAGAACCATTATCTGCCGCGCCTGGCGGCCGGCCAGGAACTGCCCTGCTTCGCCCTGACCAGCCCCTATGCCGGATCAGACGCCGCCGCCATTCCCGATACCGGCGTAGTGTGCAGGGACATGTTCCAGGGACGCGAAACCCTGGGCCTGCGCGTGACCTGGTCCAAGCGCTACATCACGCTGGGCCCGATAGCCAGCCTGCTCGGCCTGGCTTTCCACGTGACAGACCCGGATGGCTTGCTGGGTGGCGAAGCGGATCTTGGCATCACCTGCGCCTTGATCCCTACCAGCCACCCTGGCGTGGTCACGGGCCGGCGCCACTGGCCCCTTAACGCCGTGTTCCAGAATGGCCCGACCACGGGTGAGAATGTGTTCATCCCGATGGCATGGGTCATCGGCGGACGCGAGCGTATCGGCCAAGGCTGGCGCATGCTGATGGAATGCCTGGCTGCCGGCCGCGCCATTTCGCTGCCTTCGACCAACGTCGGCATGGCCAAGATGGCGGTGCGCGGCGTGGGTGCGTATTGCGCCATCCGCCAGCAATTCAAGACGCCGATCGGCAAGTTCGAAGGCGTGCAGGAAGCCTTGGCGCGCATGGGCGGCAATCTTTACCTGATGGATGCGGCGCGCCGCCTCTCGGCCGCTGCGGTCGACTTGGGGGAAAAACCGGCCGTGATCTCGGCCATCGCCAAGTATCACGTCACCGAACGTGGCCGCATGGTGGTCAACGACGGCATGGATATCCTGGGCGGCAAAGGCATTTGCATGGGTCCGGGCAACTTTCTCGCACGCGCTTATCAGCAGCTGCCGATCGGCATCACCGTCGAGGGCGCCAACATCCTGACGCGCTGCCTGATCATCTTCGGCCAGGGCGCCATCCGCTCGCACCCCTACGTGCTCAAGGAAATGCATGCCGTGGCCGAGCCGGACCGGGGCAAGGGCGAAGCCGACTTCGACGCGGCCTTCTTCGGCCACCTTGGCTTCACGCTACGCAACTTTGCCCGCGCACTGGTCTACGGCCTCTCGGGCGGCTTGTTCGCGGCGGCGCCCGATTCTGCGCCGCAAGAGCTGGCGCCCTACTACCGCGCGGTGAACCGCCTTTCAGCGGGATTCGCCTTCATGACCGATCTCTCGATGTTCGCTCTCGGCGGCGAATTGAAGCACCGCGAACGGCTCTCGGCGCGCCTGGGCGATGTGCTGTCGCAGCTTTACCTGGTGTCCGCCGTGCTTAAGCGCTTCGAAGACGAGGGCCGCCCGCGCAGCGACCTGCCGCTGGCGCACTGGGCCATCCACGACGCCTTGCTCAATGCGCAGCGCGCCATGGCCGGCGTATTGGCCAACTTCCCCAACACCGGGCTCGCCGTGTTGGCACGTATTGCATTGTTCCCGCTCGGCCTGCCTTATTATCCGCCGTCCGACGCGCTGGCCGGAGAGGTGGCGCACGCGGTGCAAACCGCAGGCGACAGCCGCATGCGCCTGTTGGCAGGCTCCTACGTCCATCACGACGCGAACGATGCCATCGCCTGCATCGAACAAGCCTTCGGCCTGTGGCCGCAAGTGGAAGCTATCGAGAAACGTCTCAAGGCGACGATACGGGATGGCGGTCTCGCACCACTGCCGCAAAACCTGGCCGCCGTGGACGAGTGGGCGAAATCAGCCGCCGCCAAAGGCATGCTCACGGCGGAAGAACATGGCACACTAACCGACTTCGCCCGCCTCGCGGCGCGCGCCATTCACGTCGACGATTTCGCGCAAGACTTCGACGCCGGCTCCTACCGCCGCGTGGAAGACCCGCACCGCCACCGCGAAAGCGCACAGCGGCTGGCGCGCGCCATATAGGGGCGCGCCCGGCAATCTCTGCGCTATCGCCGCAAATTACCCCTGATTTATCCCCGCTGGTCGAACTGATGTCGCACGCGTCGCATGTCGACCCGCAGATGCGTTTCCTGCGCTACCTGATCTGGTTCAATTAAAGGTTAGGGTAGGAGAAATGCGTCAAGGCGACGCAGAGCATCGCCCTCCCGCATAGATCAGGATCACCTCCTTTCCAAAAAAACGGGTGCGAAAGCGCTGTGGGGTGACCAGAGAGAATCGAACTCTACGTCACCGGATCCACATTCCGGGGCTCTGCCATTGAGCTATGGCCACCCTACAGCACTCTCGATTGGTCAAAACCGGGCAAACAAAAAGCCCGGCGTTCTTGCGAATCATCCGGGCTGCGTTGCTGCTGGCAGGAAGAGCTTTCCTGTTACAGCTTTGCTCCGGAGACGAGATAGACGCGGTTCCAATGTGCGCCGCACAGCGTGTCATTTTCGGGCTGGAAACCGTGCGCCGGCACGGCGAGCGGCGACGCCTCATGCGCGATGAAGCCGAGTGCGGCCTTGATCTTGCGCACAAACGCCGCGAAGCCCAAGGACGGGATGGCAACCGTGCCCATCGAGTGGCGCGAAGCGATCAAGAGATTGTCTGGCGAGGTTTTCATCTGCGTATCGACTGTCTGGACAAGGTTCCGTACTGAACCGATGAAGACAGTGTGCCAGATATTATTTGCGGATGCAACAATTATTTTGCACACAGAGCAAATTATTTGCTCAAAATTGCAGCGAACGCTCAGGCAAACAACACGTCCGAGCGCAGCACATATTTGGCACCGGCGCTCAACACGCAGCCCTCGTGCCAGGTTTCATGCACAAATACGAGCGCCATGCCAGCCTGCGGCGCAATGTTGAAATCGCGGAAGTCGGTCGCGCCGCCTGTGAAAGCGTCGTTCAGGTAGATCAGGAAAGACATGCGGCTTGCCATGCCGCGTTCCTCCAGGCCGCCGTCCTTGTGCATGCGGAAGCGTTGACCCGGGCCATAACGGTAAAAGCGGAATGCGGAAGCCAAGCCCGCAGCCCGCTTGCCATCGATGGCAGGCAGATCGCATGGCGCCAGCCTTTGCCACAAGGCTTCCGCCCAATGCGGCGCATCAAGCGCAACGCGGTCGTTATTGCGTATTTCGGTCAATATCTTTTGCCCACCTTCGCGCATATGCACGCCCGCGGCGGCGAAACCGATGCGCTCGGCTTCGGCGATATATTCCCCGCATTCTTCCGACGCGAGAAAGTCGGGAATACTTAACACGCCAGCGGCATGAACGACGACATTCATCGCAAGGGCGTCTCGCGCAGGGCAAGATGAAATTTCGGCATCCACCGGAGAAACAAGCCCACTCGCATCACGGCTTTCATGGAACTTTTCTTCCTTATTATTGATCCTTGTCAGGGCGCGGCGCAAAAACTGGCACTACACTCCATATACGCTATCATGTAAATAAGGGACTCGCTGATCGAGAACAAAAATGAACGCTTGGCCTACATCCAGACTGGCAGCCGCCCTGTCCGCAGGCACGATGGTTATTTTCATTCTGGCCGGCTGCTCCAGTACCCAGCTCCATTCCGACGACAAGGTGCAAAATCTCAGCCTCTCGGGCAAGGATTTCCGCGACAACAGTGTCGCTTTCATTACGCCGTCCACCAACACCGGCGCCGAGGAAGACAAACAGGCGCTGGCCCTGGTGTTCTACGATGTCCTGCACGATTTGCGTCCAGGGCAGCGCATTGAAAGCCTGCCGCAGGCGCTGTCATCCATCAACGGCGCGGGCTTTTCCGAGCGCTACCAGCGCATGCTGCAAAACTACCGCGAAACCGGCATATTCGAAAAGGGCGCGCTCAAGCAGCTGTCGCAGATCACCGGCTCGCGCTATCTTGCGCAATTGAAGCTCGAGAGCTTCCGCCAGGAATCCAAGGACAGGTTCGGCCTCTTCGGCTTGCGCGTGATGGAAACCAAATCGGCCGACGTACGCGTATTTCTGCAAATCTGGGATGGCCAAAACGGCGCCATCGCCTGGGAAGGTACGGAAGAGATGAACGTGTCGCGCGAATCGATTTCGGAGCACGCCATCCCATTCAAGCAGGCGGTGCAGGAGGCGGCCAACAAGCTGCTGGCGCAACTGCCGAAGTAAAGCAGCCCGCCGCCGGCCATCCCCTATTCCATGTGCCGCTGCACGCGCAACACGGCCAGCATCAGCGCGGCTCCCAGCATGCCGCCCAGGTGGGCGAAATGCGCCACGTTCGCCTGCGCGCCCGACACGCCCATGAACAACTCAAGCAAGCCGTACAAGGTCACGAACAGCCAGGCCGGCATGGGAATCGGCGGGAGCAGGAGCACAATGATGCGCCTGGGGAACAACACCGCGAACGTCAACAGGACGCCGAACACGCCGCCCGACGCGCCGATGGTCGGCTCCGGATTGTTCATCAACGTCGTAACCAGGATTTGCGTACAGCCGGCGGCCACCACGCTGGCGAAATAAATGGCCAGGAAACGCTTGGCACCGAATACGAATTCCAGATCGCGGCCGAACATCCACAAGCCGAACATGTTGAAGAAAATGTGCGCCTCGCCGCCATGCAGGAAGGCATACGTCACGAGTTGCCAGGGCTCGAAGCCCTGATTAGGCGGCATCAAGGCAAACTGTGCGATAAACGCCTCGCCTCCCGACTGCTCCAGAAGATAGCCGACGATATTAAGGCCGATGAGCAGATAGACAGCAACACTACGATTCATGGCTTGCCCTTTATTCTTGCGGGTCAACCGCGGGTAAATGCCGAACTTCACCGTCTGTCGTTTGACCGCGGCCGTCAGCCGAAATTCCCGTTCTTGCGTTCCGACGTCCAGCCGGGTTGTTGCATTTGCGCCCAAGATCCGCATCGGATGAAGTGGTTTCTTACACGATCCCGCTATACTTGCCGCAATCCATGAGCGCACGAATTTCTAAAACCATCTTCGTCGCCGAATTGACGACGTTCGACGAACAGCACATCGTTTTTCCTCTGGCCTTTCCGGAATCGACCTGGTTCGCCAACCGGGGCAACGACATGCTGGGCCACTTGCGCGCCGCGCTGCAGAAAGAGGTGCTCAATCTCGGCCTGCTGCTCGATGCCGTGCGCATGGCCGTGCCGCACGAATTCAGCGAATCCACCGTGGAAGTGCCCGCACCGGCCGGCCGCGATGCCTCGCCGCTGGCAGAACGTTTTCACGTCTTCACCGCCAGCCTGGGCGACGGACGCTGCCACAGCTTCGTGCCGGCGCTCGGTATCGAGGTGGTCTCGGCAACCCCGGAAGCAGTGCAGGAAGACGTGCGCGAGCACGTGCGGCTGGAGCACATGCGTAGCGCCCGTTTTTCCGACTTGCGCAAGCTGATTGCCTGCCAGTGGTACCAGGAAGTGCGGCTGCGCCATTTCTCGATCGAGCTCGACGTGCTTGGGCCGGACGAGCAGGTCAAGCGCCAAGCCAAGCGCCTGCTGCCCGACGTTGCCATTCCGATGGCCAACGGGCCGGAAGCGGCCGGCCTTGATGCACCCTTGCAGGAACTGGTGCGCCGCATCGAAGGCAAGTTTTCGCGCAGCGTACTCGTGACGGGCCCGGAAAGCAGCGGCAAGACCAGCTTGGTGCACGCCTATGCGCGCGAGCGCCGCAAGCGCGGTATGGGCCCGATCTGGGAAACCAGCTCCGTCCGCCTGCTGCAAGCCTTGACCAAGGACGGCGGCTGGCAGCAAAACTTGGCCGTGCTGTGCAATGAACTGTATGACGAGGAAGCGGTGCTCTATGTCGGCCACCTGAGCGAACTGTTCGAGGTCGGCCGCGACCACATCACCGCCATCGGCTTCAGTCCCAAACACGGTGCGCGGCCGCTGCAGCGCGCGGTGGAGCGCCACGTGGTCGGCGCGTTGTCCCGCCTCCTGATCGACGAGGATATGGCAAACGCATGCGTCGTCTGCGACTTCGACGGCGAAGTGGTGCTCACCGTTCGTTAGAAGGGCCGCTGTGGGAAGGGGGCGGCTTCTGGCATACTTGAGCTCTTCAGCCAGTACGGGGGCAGCATGGAAATGAAAAAGATCAACGCCGGCAAGCTGCGTGCCATCGGCTACGACGTCGGCGAACGCCTGTTGCGCGTGGAATTCGAGGACGGCACGGCAATCGACTATTCCGGCGTCAACGGCGAGCTGTGGCGCCGTTTTTCCACCTCGGGCGTGGCCTGGAGCTTTTACCGCGACAACATCGAGGAAGAGTTCAGCGGGCGCAAGAGCAAGGTCTTGCGCGATGCCAGCCAGCGCCAGAAGCTGGAGGATCTGTTCAAGGCGCCTGATTCCGGTTCTGATACTTAATCAGCTCTCCCCTTCGGTTCCATCCCGCCTCATCGCTTCAGCTTGACCCACATCAAGGACGCCCGTCCGCGTCCTTGCTAGAGTCCGCTTATTCAGCCGCACCCGCCTCACGAGGGCGGATGGGGAGCGTTTTCCCGTCGCGGCCACACCCTTATCGATTGCGATTGCGTCATGCCCACGTCTTCCCCCCAAGCTCAAAATCTCGCACAAGTCCTGCTCACCGCGCTCAAGCAACACGGCGCGCGCGAAGTGTTCGGCATTCCCGGCGATTTCGCCCTGGCATTTTTCAAGCAGATCGAGGATTCGAAGATCCTGCCGCTATATACCCTGAGCCATGAACCGGCCGTGGGCTTCGCCGCCGACGCGTCGGCCCGCCTGCATTCCGGCCTTGGCGTCGCGGCGGTCACTTATGGCGCCGGCGCGCTGAACATGGTCAATGCGGTCGCCTCGTCGTATGCCGAAAAAGTGCCGCTGGTCGTCATTTCCGGCGCGCCCGGCGTGGGCGAATGGCGCAGCGGCCTCTTGCTGCACCATCAAACCAAGACCGTCGATTCGCAACTTTCGATTTTCCGCGAAATCACCTGCGACCAGGCCGTGCTCGATGACATCGCCCGCGCACCGGAAGCGATCGCCCGCGTATTGCAAAGCTGTATCACGCATTCGCGCCCGGTCTATATCGAACTGCCGCGCGACATGGTGCAGCAGCCTTGCGCTGCCGTCGTCCCCGCCGCACCGATTGAGCCCGATACCTCCGCCATCGAAGCCTGTGTCGACGAATTGCTGGAGCGTCTGAAGAATGCCGCCTCGCCGGTGCTGATGGCCGGAGTCGAAGTCAAGCGTTTCGGGCTGGAAGAGAAGGTGGCGCGGCTGGCGCGGCGCCTGGGCATACCCGTGGTCACCAGCTTCATGGGCCGCGGGCTGCTGGCCGAAAGCGATGCGCCGCTCCTGGGCACTTATCTCGGCCTGGCGGGAGACCCGCATGTCACCCATCTGGTGGAATCCTCCGACGCCTTGCTGCTCCTGGGAGTGATCATCTCCGACACCAACTTCGGCGTCTCGCGCCAGAAGATCGACGTGCGCAAATGCGTGTCGGCGTGCGACGGTTGCGTGAGCATGGGCTACCACACCTATGCCGGCATCCCGCTCGAAGCCCTGGTCGACGGCCTGCTCGAACGCGCTCCCACCCTGCACGGGCGCGACGGCAAGCGCGTTCCCGCCGTCTATCCGCGCGGCCTGGCGGCGGACGACGGCCCCATCGCGCCGCAGGATATCGCCAAGGCGGTTAACGATCTGATGGCGCTGCAAGGCCGTATGCCCATCGCCAGCGACATCGGCGATTGCCTGTTCACCGCGTTCGACATCGAAAATACCGCGCTGGTGGCCCCGGGCTACTACGCCACCATGGGCTACGGCATACCGGCCGGCCTGGGCTTACAGGCCGGCGGCGGCGCCCGTCCCTTGATCCTGGTCGGTGACGGCGCGTTCCAGATGACGGGCTGGGAGTTGGGCAATTGCCAGCGCTACGGCTGGGACCCGATCGTCATCGTGTTCAACAATCAAAGCTGGGAAATGCTGCGCGCCTTCCAGCCCGAATCCTCGTTCAACAACCTGAGCGACTGGCATTTCGCCGACATGGCGGCCGCGCTCGGCGGGCAGGGCTACCGCGCCACCACGCGCGCCGAACTGGCGTTTGCGCTGGAACAGGCCCACGCCACGCGCGGCAAATTCCAATTGATCGACGCCGTGATCCCGCGCGGCGCGGTATCGGACACCTTGTCGCGCTTCGTCGCCGGCGTGCGGCGCCTGCAGCAGGCAAGCACCGTCTGAGCAGTCAAGAAAAACCCCGCCGGCTTGACAGCGGGCGGGGCAGAGTGAAGCGCTCCAGGCTTAGAACGAATAACCCACCGCCAGAACCAGGGTCTGCGGATCGAAGTGGATCGTCGTGCTGCGCTGGATGCCCGAGGTGTTCGACACGTAGTGGCTGTCCACCGAAGCGGCCGAATACGAAGCATGGATCGCCCAATCGCGGTTGAACTTGTATTCGATGCCCACGGTCGCCGCCGGGCCCATCGAGTTCGACAGGCTGATCGACGTCGGGCCGCCGTTGGCCGCATTGCCGGCCGCCGTCGAATTGCGGTCGTAGAACTTCGTGTAATTGAAGCCCACGCCGACATAGGGGCGGAACGCGTTGCTCGGGTCGCAGAACGTATATTCAGCCAGCACCGAAGGCGAGAACCACTTCGCCGTCGCCACTTCCTGGCCGTTGAACGGCACCGAGCCCACCGTAGCCGGGCCCTTGCCGTAGGTCTTGGTGGTCGGCGGCACGCCGCCGGCCACCTCGATGCCCCAGTGGCTGTCCAGATGGCGCACGTAGGCGAAATAAGGCGTCGTCACATTGTGCACTTCCAGGTTGATCCCGGCCGGCGTGAACGGGCCGCTGACATCGGCGGCGCTGGCATCGAAGTGCACATAATAGGCACCGAGAAACACCGAGTTGGCGGGCACGTTGTCGTCGGCCTGGGCCACGCCGGCAAAGCCGGCGCAAGCGGCACCGATGGCCAGCGGGAGAAGGCACTTCTTGAAATTACGCGAAATCATGTCTGGCTCCCGGTTAGAAGTGAGCAAAGAAGCCTTGTGCGGCAACTTCGCAAGCGCTCTGCGTGAGCGGGAAATGGTAGTTCTGGATCAAGGCCTCGCCCACATCGGTGGCCATCGCCGTCGGCGAGGTCACGCCCTGGGCCAGGAAGTAGGTCACCGCCTGCGAAGCCACGCTTGCATAGGCCAGCACCGATACGCCCTGCGGCGAATTCGGCACGCCCGGTGCGGAGAAGTAGGCCGCGAAGGCCGGATAGGAAGCCACGGCCGTCTGCACGTCGGCTGCGATCTTGGTTGCCGATGCCGTCGGTTCCTGCGCCATCACGCCCGCGGCGATGGTGCCGATGATGGTCGTTACCTTGCCGGCATTGGCCGTGTTGCCGTTGGTGGTCGGGTCCACGTCGACCACCGTCACCAGGCCGCCCGCCACTTGCTGCGCCCACAGCGCCTTCATCGTCAGCGTGTTGATCTGATAGAACACTTCAGGATCGTTCATGCCGCCGCACATCAGCATCGGTGCCTTGGGCGACCAGCCGCGCAAGTCGTTCTTCTTCAAGTCCTGGCGCAGCGGCGAACCCGGGTTGGTCGGCGGCATCAGATTGGTCACCGAGGGGATCAAGCCGTCCGGATTGGCAACCGCGTCCAGCGCATAGGAAATACGCAGGCTGTTGTTGAACAGATAGGGATTGCCGAAGCCCAGCGCCCCGATCGGATTGGTGGCCGGGTTGGGCGCCGCCAAGGCTGCGTCCAGCGCGGGGATGCCGCTGCTCGGCTGGCCATTGGTGCCCGGGGTGCTGCTGTTGAAAATGGCAAACTCAGGCAGCTTGCCGGCGCTGAAGAGCTCGTCGAAGTTGTACTGGCCGGGGATCAGCTTGTCGATGCCGGTGGCATAAGTGGAGCTGTAGATGTCGGTCAGGTTGGTGTAGACATTGCCGTAGGAATTCTGATAGCTGTTGACGATCATCGGATAGTAGATCGTGCCGCCCAGGCCCGGGCTGCTGTAGGCGATCGCCGCATCGCCGAACGCCGTCATGGCGTAGGGGCCGGACATCGGCGCCGCCGCCGTCACGGTCATGCCGGCCGCTTCCATCGCGCGTTGCGTCGCCATGGCCACGTGGCCGCCTTGCGAATAGCCGGTGATGAACAGCTTGCCGTTATCCGACACGCCGGCAGGAAGGCCGGACAGCGCGGACCGTGCCGCCGTCAGCGCATTGATCACGTCCTGCGATTGCTGCGAGGCGTTCAGGTAGGGGTGGTAGGGCAGGGTCGAGGAATCATAGCCGGCATAGTTCGACGCCACCACGATATAGCCGTGCGCCGCATAGAAGGCCGCGATGATGGCCGATTCCTGCCAGGCCGGATTGGTCTGGTCGGCGATGTCGGCGATGTTATAGGACTTGGCAGTCGCCGTGCCGTGCGTGTAGACCAGGATGGGCCGCGCACCGGAGCAGCCCGCGCCGCCGGTCGGCGCCATGATCGCGCCCGAAGCCGTGGTCTGCTCGTTCTTGCCGCCCACGGTCTGGTATTGGAAATAGTGGAAATCGACGCCGCAAGTCGGCGCGCCGGCCAGCGCCAGCAATTGTTGGCCCTGGGCCGAAGAACCCAGTTGCGCGGTCAGGTCGGCCTGGTTCAAGGACGCGACGCGGATCGCCGGCGAATTGATCAAGGTGCCGGGCGTGGTGCTGGTGTTGACTGTGCCGCCGGAGCTGCCGCCGCCACCGCAAGCTGACAGAACAGCGGCGGTGAGCGCGGCAAGCGCAACGGGAGCGTGTGCATGGGTAATGCGCATGTGCGTCTCCTGAATATTGTTGATGTTAATTACACAGGGCAAAACCCCATGGCCGATGTGGTGCAATCGATGTGGTGCAATCGGATTGTTAGTTTATCGAACTGGCGTGCTTTTTGGCAAATGGGCAAGTGCAGCACCTGCGCAACACTTGGTTGATTGCGCAATTGTTTCCCAATGAAAATTCCCACATCTGGCGCAGGCCTCACGCGACTTGGCTGCGGCCGATCAGGCTGTCGTGGCGGAGTAGAGCTTTTCCTCTAATCGAGTGGCCTTGCCGGAGCCGGACCAAGGAATCGGATAGGGCACTGCCCGACGGCAACCTCAGGCAAGGGACATAACTCCTCTCGCACGCGAGCAGACGAGGCTGGCGAGACGAAGGGACAGGTCTTTCCGCGTCCTCGAACGTTCGGAAAATTTCTTAGATTTATTAACGAATCTCAACTAGAAATCCCGATTGACAGGCGCGATTTCTAAACCAATAATGAGACACCGAAAAGTTGTCGAAATGCTCACTTCGGTGCAGGTGCTTCAGCCAGGGGAGAACAAGAAAGTCTGCCAATAGACCAACCAATCGGAAACCTGTCATCCATCATGAAACCAACTCTTCTTCACGCAGTACGCAGCGCTATCTTATTTGCCACAGGCATCTGCGCCGCGGGTGCCAGCCACGCGCAAAGCTATCAATTCGTCGACCTCGGCAGCGGGCAAGCCCTCGGCATCAATGATGCGGGCACCGTGGTCGGGAGCTTCGGTCCCAATGCCGCGCTGTGGAACAACGGCGTCATGTCGCTCCTGTACCAAGGCCCGGTGACCAGCAATATCTCCACCTATGCCGTCGCCATCAACAACCAGGGGCAAATCCTCGGCAACGGCAGCCAGCACGGCAACCCGTTTGCCGTCGTGTGGAGCCCTTCGAGCTATACAAGCAATTTCGACTATCTGCACGCTCCCGGCAACTACTTCACTGTCGCCTACGGCATCAACGACAAGGGCGTCATCGTCGGCGATAGCGGCGGCTACCCCGCCATGGAATTCGCCGGCAGTACCGCGACCGGCACCATCCTGAACTTCCCCAACGGCTACAGCAATGCCGCCAACGGCATCAACAATTCCGGCGTGGTGGTAGGTGATGCCTACAGCGTCAGCGCCGACAACTATGTCGCCGTCGAATGGAAAAACGGCAGCCCCATCGTCTTGCCGGGCCTGGGCAACGGCCAAAGCACCGCATACGGCATCAACGATGCCGGCACGGTGGTGGGCAAATCCAATTGGAACGGCGGGGTCATCTCGACCGCGGCTGAATGGAGCAAGGGCAACGTAATCACCCTGGAGGGCTATGGCGGCAAAACCAGCCAGGCCAATGCCATCAACAATGCCGGTCTGGCCGTAGGCTTTTCCACCAACCCCGCCGGGACCGACATCGCCACGCTCTGGCGCGGCACGACCGCGATCGACCTCAACCACGTATTGAGCCCGGCCGCACAAAATGCCGGCTGGACGCTGACCGATGCTACCGGCATCAACAACAACGGCTGGATCGTCGGCGAGGCCTACAACTACAAAACCCACGCGACGGACGGCTTCCTGCTTGAAGTCAGCCCCGTGCCCGAGGCGGACACCACGGGCATGCTCCTGGTAGGCCTGGGCTTGCTCTGC
The DNA here is from genome assembly GCA_036384915.1 of Burkholderiaceae bacterium. Lineage (GTDB taxonomy): Bacteria > Pseudomonadota > Gammaproteobacteria > Burkholderiales > Burkholderiaceae_D > PKWO01. The sequence continues at coordinate 19,342 of DASVLJ010000042.1, read as the reverse complement.
GCCATTACCTGCCGCAAACGCGCCTTGCGTGGCGGGGCTGCGCGGTAGTTAAAGCAGACAGGCCGCGGCCCGGCGGCCGAAACAGCAGAGCCGTCGAGCGGCGCATGTTTCCCGATGGATCGCAGTGCCAACCGTGCCACACCTGTCAAAGTTAACAGGTACAAGTCAAGCGAACCATGTTACCCTTTGTATCGAAGTTATCAAATTTTTCACATGTCTCTTAGCTTAGAAATGTGATCAGTTCAGATAACGGGGGAGACACAACAGAAACCGATCAACGCAACGTGGAACCCATTTGAACCGGGTTCGTATCCCCCATCATGAAACTCCAGGCAATATACGCCGCCCTGCTTGCGGGCGGCATCTCCGTCGCAAGCATCTGCCACGCCCAATCCAGCTATCAATTCGTCGACCTCGGCAACGGCACCGCCGCCGGCATCAATGATCGAGGCCAAATCGTCGGCAGTTCCAGCCTCGGCGCCACGCTGTGGCAAAGCGGCGCCACCGTCGCCCTCAGTCTGGGCGCCGACGGCTATGCCACCGCCATCAACAATGCCGGGCAGATCGTCGGCGCCACCGTTGCGCACGGCGTGCCCGAAGCCGCGCTCTGGTTCGGCAACACCCTCGCCAGCCTGAACGGCACGGGCAGCGGCATCACCTATGCCAACTGCATCAACGGCAGCGGCCAGATCGGCGGCGGAGACGGCGTGGCCACCCTGTGGAACGGCAAAGACCCGACCGACCTCGGCATGAGCAACGGCTACAGCGTGGCCGCCAACGGCATCAACAACAGCGGCATGATCGTCGGTAACGCGACGGTTTATACCGACGGCGCCACCGTCGCGACATCGTGGGAGAGTCGCAACGGCGGCGCCACCGTCCTGCAAGGGCTGGGCGGCAACTATAGCGACGCCTACGCCGTCAACAACAGCGGCATCGTCGTCGGCACCGCCAACACCGCCGCCAGCGGCAACACTTTCATGGCCATGGAATGGAGCGGCGGCAAGGCCACCACCCTGGCATCGCTGGGCGGCAGCAAAAGCTACGCTTTCGCCATCAACGACGCGAGAGAGATCGTCGGCTCCTCCACCGATGCCGCAGGCACCCCCTACGCCACATTATGGAACGGCAAGAGCGTCGTCAACCTCAACAGCCTGCTCAACCCCGCCTTGGCGCAAGAAGGCTGGGTGCTGACCGTGGCAACCGGCATCAACAGCGAGGGCTGGATCGTGGGCAATGCCGTCAATGCCAAGCTCGGCGAAAGCGACGCCTTCCTGCTCAAAACGGTCGACCCTGTGCCCGAGGCCGGCAGCCCCGCGATGCTGGCGGCGGGGTTATGCCTGATCGGTGCGGCGGCATGGCTCAGGCGCAGGGCGGCGGCCTCAAGCGCCATGCCAAGCTGAACCGCGAGCGCCACCTTGGCCTGCTGCAATTGACCGATTGGCAAGTGAAAATTCACCTGCATCGTGACGGATGCGAGCGGGACAAACGTAACAATCGCGCTAAGAATCTCGTCTATACTGAACTCAGTTGCAACATTGCGGTATCGACAGATCGACTTGATAACCGCAAGTAGATAACTGCAAGTAAGCCGATCCCGATGGAAGACGCCGCTGCCGCCCTGAAGCAAATGAACCGCACCCTGATCGGGAGCGTGCTGTTCATCGACATCGTCAATTATTCGATGAGCACCGTGCCCGACCAACTGGCGATGAAGGAAGCCTTCATCGACTTGCTGGTGGAGGCCATTCAAAACGTGGCCCCGGCTGACCGCATCATGGTCGACACCGGCGACGGCGCCGGCATCGCCTTCCTGGGCGACCCAGAAGACGCCCTCTTCACCGCCCTCACGCTGCGCGACGCCATCGAATCGGGCCAGGTCACGGTGGGCGAACCCGGCTTCGTGCGCATGGGCATCAACCTCGGCCCCTTGAAGGTCGTGCGCGACATCAACGGCCACACCAACATGATAGGCGACGCCGTCAACGACGCGCAGCGCGTGATGAGCTTCGCCGAACCGGGGCAGGTCATGGTGTCGCACTCGTACTACGACATCATTTCGCGCTTCTCGCGCGACTACAACAAACTCTTCGTGCACGAAGGCACACGCCACGACAAGCACGTGCGCGAACACCAGGTCTACCGCTTCGGCCCGGAAGCCGCCACCGCAGACCTCGCCAACAGACTGCGCGACCGCGGCCGCGCCCGCAGCGGCAACACCGGCACCTTCGCCTGGCAGGAAGACGACCCGCCGGCGGCGGCGCCCGCCGTGACGCCCGGGCCCGCGACGGCCGCCGCCACAACTCCGGCGCCATCCAGGTCCAAGCCCGCCAACGGCGCCAGCAAGCCCGCATCGCCCGCCCCGCCCGCAAGCGAAGCCGCAGCGGCACCGGCGAACAAGATGCCGCGCAAAGGCCTGATGATCGGCCTTGCCGCCTTCGCCTGCGTCGCCTGCCTGGCAGCCATCATCGGTACGGTATGGTCGAGTACGAGCTCGGACAGCATCGCCGTCAAGCCGGAAAGCTTGCCGGACGCACCTGTCGCCGCTGCGGCATCAAGCCCCGCGCAGGAGCAAGCCGCACCTGCATCGGCCCCCGCCCCCGCCACGCCGGAAGCCATCGTTGCCAAAGCCCCGACCGCCGGCGCTGCCGTGACCAATGTCGCGCCAACCAGCGCAACGGCGGCATCGGCATCGGCATCGGCGTCCGCGTTCGCCTCCGCCCCCTCTCCGGCCGCGGCCAAGCCGGGCACGCTCAGACTGGTCATCCACCCGTGGGGCGAAATCTACGTCGACGGCAGCAAGCGCGGCGTCAGCCCGCCCATCAGCTCGCTCAGCCTCGCGCCTGGCAAACACCGTATCGAAATCCGCAACGGCCAATTCGCCCCGCAAAGGCAGACCGTTGAAGTCAAGAGCGGCGGCGAATCCACCCTCAACACCACCTTCTAAGCCCATCTCCATGCGTCCGTCATTGCGTCTTCTTCCGCAGCTGTTCATCCCGTTGAGCGCCGCGCTGCTCGTATCTTGCGCGCACCACCAGGCGCCCCCGCCCAACGGCCAGCCGCAGCTCTCCGGCGACGATGCAAAGGCCAGCTACACGCAAGGCGTTGCCGAGTATGACGACGGGCAGTATGAAAAAGCGCTCTCCAAGCTGCAAGCCGCAATCGACAGCGGCCGGCTCAAGACGGCCCAGATCACCGATGCACGCAAGCACATGGCCTTCATCTACTGCATCACCAACCGCGAAGCGGAATGCCGCGCCCAATTCCAGTACGCACTGCAAGCCGCATCAGACTTCGACCTCGCCCCCGGCGAAATCGGCCACCCGATGTGGGGCCCCGTATGGCGCTCCATCAAGGGCGAACACAACGAAAAGCTGGCCCTGGCCAAAGCCGGAAGCAGCGCCGCCACCCCGGCCCAGCACAAACTGGCCGCCGGCGTGAAGGAATACCAGGCCGGCCAATTCAAGGAAGCCGCCGCAACCCTCGATGCTGCGCTAAAGGAAGGCCTGCCGCAAAAGAGCGACGAAATCCTCGCCCGTAAATACGCCGCTTTCAGCTACTGCCTGGAAGGCCACGCCACCCAATGCCGTGCCGAATTCCACGCCATCTTCGCGCTGGATGCCAATTTCGAACTGCTGCCCTCGGAAGCGGGCCATCCCGTGTGGTCGCCGATATACCGCAGGGAGCAGGCTGCGGCGAAGCATGCGGTGCAGAAGTAGGGGTATTGCCGCGGCGGGTGAGGGAGCTTTCGATCCGACTCGGCCTATTTAGCGCAGCCAGAACATAACATCCCTCACCCCCCTCTCCCACCCGTGGGAGAGGGGAGTTAAGAGTGCGAAGAGACTTGGGCGATGGTTTCCATGGCATCCGTCCACGCGATCCGCTCCTGTTCCAGGCGGACGTTGTATCCCCACCTTTGCTCGCGCAAGCCTTGATAAAGCGCAGCTTCTTCGGCGGTAAGGAGCTTGGGCAAAACATCGCTGTTCTGCACCGGCTCCTCCACCCATAGATGCCGGTGCGAAAGCAAAGTTTTTTCGTCCATCATCATGGAAATCAATTTCGGCATCGCCGCGCGCGCCCGGCTCAGAATGGCCAGGCCGTGGGTATCGATGTCTCCCCAATATACGCCGGGTAGCTCGCGCAGCCACGGCAGCCCGGCCAATGCGCCTACCGCATGGCCCAGCTTCATGAAAGCCACCGCCCCCTCCATGTCGGGGAGCGCCATTCCGGTCTCAAGATTTTCGACGACGACGGCAAACCTCGGATTGATCGCAAGCCCGGCCAATTCCTCCAGTGGCGCTTCGATATCCGTCAGCCCCCCGATTGAAGCGCGCAACGCCGGACAAAGGACACGCAAGCGCAGGCGGTGAGACGGCTTACGCAGGCCGCACAACGCATGGAAATCGCGCTCCGCGCCCCGGTCATGGATCGCCTGCATCAAGTCGACGACCAAGCCGCGCCGCCTTTCCATCCACTTGGTATCGAGTCCCGCAACAGGAAGCTGGCGAGCATATAAACCCGAGTCCGGGTTTGCTTCCAGCCACGCCAACAAGGCGAAGAGCCTGTCGAAGTCCTCCTCGGCATAATCGGCGAGCACGTCGAAATTCCGAACCAGTTGCGGCGTATCGGCCAGCGCCGGCCAGCGCCGCGTCAGGGAAGCATATCGGCTTACCGCGCGCTCCCACCTCTCGCCTTGCCGAACTGCCGTGGCCACCTGCGCAGCGGATGAGAATTGCACAGCCGCCGGCAAACGCTGTTTTCCCAACCGGCTCCATTGCCGCTCTTCCCATTGCAATTCGCCGGGTCCGCGCCAGGAAGACCAGGCTTCGACCCAGCTCCGCACCGCGGCCGCATCGTCGATAACATCCCGCTCCATCGGCATGCCCAAGGCCATGCTCAAAGGCCATTGGCCTTTTCCCGTCAGCCAGTTGCGGTGCTGATTGTCGAAGCGTCGCGTCAGCAAAAGGAGCAGGTCGTCAGGCGAGATCAGTTTCTTTGGCATGGACAACCTGTTCCGGGAAGATCAGCCTTTGCGTTGCCTTATCGTAGTCGATTTTCAATATAGCCGAATCCTTGCGGTCCTTGATGTGGACAAAGCAGGCGCCGCCGATGAACGGTTCCAGCGTCATGACGGACTTGAGCGGCGTGGCGACGATCATCTGAAAGCCGAAGGTCTTGAATATGTTCATCGCCATCGCGGTGAACTCGGCGTCGGCCTTGTCGAAGGCTTCGTCGAGCACCACCGTGGCATAGCTCGGCAGCACGCGATCCTGCCCGCCCAGCTGATAACGCAAGGCCGCCGCCAGGCAGGTCGCCGCCAGCTTTTGCCTCTGGCCGCCGGACTTGCCCGCTCCGCTGCGATATACCTCGACTTCCCGCTGGAAATCGTCGTCCAGCTCGCGCGCCACGAATTCCACATGCTGGCGCACGTCAAGCACCTGGGAGCGCCAGTTGCGGTCCGCCGTCTCTTCGCTCGCGAGCCGCTTGACCAGGCCGTTGAGAACCGCAAACCTTTTCTCGACGATGTCACGCTCCTCGCTAAACGAATGGCTGAGCGCTTCCTTCAAGGTCTGCCTGAAGGTGCGGACTTCCTCCAGGCTGCGATCCAGCGTATCGATGCTCAGATGGGTGCCCTTGTTGAAAGGCGCCGTCAGCAGGCTTTCATTGACCAATTCCATGCGCGAGCGGATTGCCGAGCGCTCCTGGTCGAGCTTGGAAGAGAGCAAGGTCAGGTTTTGATCGCTCTGCTCGCGCAATAACTGCATGAAGCGATGCTCGAATTGCGGCAAACCGTCCTGCTGCAGCCGCACCAGCTTGCCGAAATAGTCTTCGGCGCTGGCCAGCACCGGGTCCAGCCCGTCCGAATGGGTGCGCCACAGTTCGTTGAATTTCGCCAGACGGCGTTCGATCGAATTGGCCAGCTCGACCCGCCTCAATTCAATTGCCCGCCGCTCGGTGACGATCCCGCGCTCGACCTCCGTCAATACGCGCTCAAGCGTATCGAGCGTCACGGCACGCCCCGTTCTGCCGGCCCGCTCATCGAGGGCGGCCAGCTGAAACGGCGTCAGCCTGACTTCAAACGACGCCAGCTCGTCGAGTTTGCCCTGGAAATCATGGCGCTGCTGGGCGATTCTCTGGCCGGTGCCGTCTTCCGCCGCCTTTGCCGCCATCGCCGACCGATACGCTTCGTGCTGTTTGCCGATCTGGGCGTCCAGTTTTCCAAGATCGGGCCGGGAGGCTTTTTCCTGCTCAATACGTTGCTTCAAGTCGTCAATCTCGACCAGCAGCGACGCCACGTCGATGTCGTCCCAGGTCATGTTCTGCAACGTGTTGCAGGCAAGGTCCTGGCGCCGTTGCGTTTCACGATCGTCTTCCAGGGCATCGATCTCGCCACGCAACGGCGCGATCTTGCCGCCCAAATCCGCCGCCTTGTCCTGATACAGGCGCAGCTTGGCCTTGTTGTCGAACCCGAGCACCCAATTGCTGCGATCGTCGACCCGCTGCCTGTCGTTCTTTTCATGACGCGCGGCGTTGTGCTTGATCTGGCCGGCGCGCGTCAAGGCGCGCGGCGCGGCGCGAAAGGCTTGCGTCGTCTCCGCGCACACGAAGTCGAAATGCGTTTTCAGTTCCTCGGCCAGCCAGTCGGCATAAGGGCCGGGCGCGATCTTGAGCTTGCCGAACAAGGAATCCGCGCCCGGCGTGCGGGCGCGTCCGCCGGGCGGCAGAATGCGGTTATAGAACAACCGCTCGCCGATATGGGTCCGATCGAGAAAGGCGGCCACCTTCGCATAATATTGATCATCCACCAGGATAGAGCGCGCAAAACCGCCCAGCACGCGTTCGATGGCGCCTTGCCATTGGCCGTCTTCGGCACGCACTTCCAGCAGCTCCCCGGCAAACGGCAATTGCGCTTCCTCGATTTGCAACTCCTGCGCCAGTTTCGCGCGCACGTCAAGCAGCCGGGCGGGGATATTGGAACCTTGCCGCTCCATCGCCTTCACCTCGAGTACCGTCGCCTGGAATTCCGCACTCAACTGGCTGAGCCGAAGCCTCAGGCCGTCCCTTTTTTCTTCCAGCGCCTTGCCCCGCTCCGTCGCCTGGAGGACATGATGCCGCGCCGCATCCACCCGCTGCACGAAGCCAAGCACCTCGCCGGGCAGCGTCCAGCCCATGGCTTCGCAGGCGGCTTTCGCGGCATCGCGCTTCTTCATGCGCGGCTCCTTTTGCCGCTCCGTTTCCTCAATCCTTTTCTGCAGTTGCTCCAGCAGGTTGCCGCCAAGCTCATCGCGGCGCCGGCGCAGGGCATCGAGCTTTTCCGATTCGCGCTCGACAGCGAGGCTCAATTCCCCCGCCTTCAGGCGCGACGCTTCCGCTTCCAGCGCCAGTTCCGCGATGCGCTCGGAGAACAACTTCGCGCGTTGCGCGGCACGATAATGATCGATGCCCGCCTCGACTTCGGCCAGCTCGTTGAGTTCCCGCCCCAGCTGCCCGCGCACCTCATACTCTTCACGCGCCGGCAACAAGGTTTCGATCTGCCGCCGCGCCGCCACGACCGCTTGATGCGCTTCGTTGAGTTCGCCGAATTCCAGCACAAGGCGGTCCGCCACGGCAAACGTCTCCGGCGCATCCAGCATGAAATCGCGCAGGAACACATTCAGGTCGCCCAGATTCTTTGCAGACTGCGTCTTGTGCAGCAGGCGCAAGGCGCGCTCGTTGTCGATCCCGAGCAAGCGGCGGAAACGCTCCTGGTACGCGCTGAATTAGTTGAAAACCGCCGCATGCGGCAATGCCGTCTTGAAACGGCGCGGCTCGAAATCGCTTTGCGGAAAAAAATCGAGCTCCTGGATTTCGAACTCGCGCTCCAGCACCAGGTAAAGCTTCTTCGCATCGGCCGGCGCGGTCGATTTGCCGCGCACCCAGAACACCTGCGCCAGCACCACCGTCCGGCCCAAGCCGTTGCGATAGGTTTCCGCGATTGCGGACCAGGTCGTACCCGGCCGCAGGGTTTGCGAGACGTATTCGCCGCTGTCGCCGGTCTGCTGCGCCCACGCGCCGCGCAGATAGGTCATGATGCTGCGGTCCTTGCCGTGCCGCTCGGCTTCCCTGGCGGCGACATTGAAATCGACCCACTTCGGCGGCGTCAGCAAAGCGGCATGCGCATCGAGCAAAGTCGACTTCCCCGAACCAGAAGGCCCCACGAAGAGATAGCCCTCTTCGGGAATGACGAAATCGAACACATTGGAAAACGTGCCCCAGTTGTAGCTCTGCAGACGCACCAGGCGGAACTGGTCGGCCTCGCCATCGAGCGCAAGCCCGCGCTCGGCAGTATCGGCGGTTGCCATCAGATTCCCTCCTCCCCGTCATCGTCCGGATCGGATTCGCCGTCGACGGCAATCTCGGACTGCCGTGCCTTGCCTTCGGCAAGTTCGGCGTAGGTACGCGTCAGTATCTGGATTTCCTCGGCCGGGAACAACAGCTTCAGCGTAGGCGCCACCTCGAAACGTTTGTCGGCATTGCTGAGCTGCCGTATCAAACTCAGCTTCTTCGCCTTTTCGATGGCGCCGGCCACCTGGCGCTCGAATTTCGCATGATCGGTATTCTGATGGCGTTCGAACACCGCCAGATGCTCGGCCATTTCCTGCGCCGAAATCACGGCGCGCTCGCCTTGCGTATCGGCCTGGGTCAGGCGCTGGCGCAGGAACAGCAAGAGCGCCGACTCGAGAAAGGTCAAATTCGCCTTGCGCAACAGCACCGGCGCGTCGAGATCCTCGGCGACGACCTGACGCGTGAAGGCCACCTGCTGCTCATGATCGACCACCAGTTCCAGGAACAATTCATGCAAGCGCGAACGCAACACGGCTTCGTCGCGCAACAAAATCGGCCACAGCTTGGATTGCCGGCGCGCATCAACAGAGGGGCCAAGCAGCAATTGCACCAGGGTGCGCCGCGTCTCCAGCCGCAACTGCCCGCAATCGCCGGAGAACAGGGCCTGGCTATCGTTTTTCTCCACCGCTTCGCCGGCCCCCTCCATGGGAGGCGCCCCGCCTTCAATCGAGGAATTCTCCATATCGCTCCCGCATGAAATAAATGGTGGGCACGCGCGCACGGCGCACCGCATCGTCGCCGCCGCGCCACTCCACAAGTTCCGCTTCGCCGGTCACCTCGCCGTGCTTTGCGCCGAGCGCCACGTAACCGACCACGCTGCCCAAGCCCTGGGCTGCCGGATACGCCTCCAACAGTTGCCCGATGGATGCCTGCGTATGGCGCTCCAGCATGGCGCGGATGTTGTTGCGCAAGCCGCGAAAATCGATTTCCGATTGGCGCACCAGTTCGCCTATCGCCTCCAGGCTGATTTCCGAGGGCGCGGCCCGCGGCATCGCCGTATCGGTCACGCGCGCATCGGCATCATACAGGCGCCACTGCGCGACCGAACGAATCCGGCTGCTGGTCAATGCCAGGTCATAGCCGATGGGCAGGTTCGGCCGGACGGCATCCTTGGCCGCCAGCGCCGCCTGGTTGGCCTGCTTCAACAGCGAATGCAAGCGCCGCTGCTCCTGAAACTCACGGCTTTGCACGAAACTTTTCAGGCTGCGCGCAAAATGCTGCAGCACTTCGTGAACGTTGCTCCCTTCGTCCATCAAGGTGCCGGTCAAATTGAGCAGGAACTTGCGTTCGCCATGGTCCAGCTGGCGCGCGAACGGGCGGCTCACCACCGCCTCCAAGGCCTCGAACAAGGCTTCCGATTGCACCGGATCTGTCAACAGGCGCCAGAAGGCCGAAAAGGTCCGTCCGGCATCCGTTTCGCCGATCAGGTCCACGCCGGCGAACAGCGCCTCCAGCACGTCGCCGCGGCTGCCCTCGTTTTCCATCAGGCTTTGCCGCAACCCGCGGTTGAGCTTATCGAAATCGTCGCGCACGCGGCGGAAATCCGCCGCCAGCTCGTCGGTCAGCGCAATGATCTCACGCGCCCGCTCCAAGGCACGCTCGTCAGGCAAGGTCTTGACCTTGCCCTGGCGTACCGCCTCGATCTCGCGGTCGATGCGCTCCCGCTCGGCCAACAGCGCCGCTACCCGGTTGGCGCGATTGCCGTCGGTCTCTTCCGCCAAGCGCGTCAATTGCTGGATCACCGCAGCCAGCCGGCTTTCCGTCGCCGTCACGCGCGGCGCGGCCATGGTGGCGAGAAAGCGCAAGGCATCGGCCGCCCCCACGCTCAATTCATACTCTTCCTCGCTGGCCCCGGCCGGCAGGCGCCGCGTCAGCCACCCCTGGCGCAGCCACTCCGCGACATAGCCCTGGGCGGTCTGCGGCAAATCTTCCCCGGTTGCACGCAAGTCTTCAAGGGCGCGCGCCAGCCGCTCATGCAGCGCCGAAGCGGGAAGCGTCTTATCCGATTCGAACAACAAGGATTGCATGAGCGACACATAAGCCGGCGCATTGGTAGCCGCCAGCAAGCGCCACAGCGGCTGCTCGCGCAATTGTCTCAAAACGGCAAGATGACGCATGGTTTCCCGGTTTCGATCAGGCCGGCCAGTCAATATCGGCAGAACATGAACTGCGAACGGTTTTCAGTAAGAGGAAAATGGACTGCCATCATTATAAATTCAGACCACATGCGCGCAATGTCAGCTGGCATAGTCAGCTGGCATAATCAGGCGAAGTCGCCTCCCTTTCCCCTGCCGGGTTCTCCAAGAAACGATGCAGCAAGCGACAGGTGGCATCAAAGGACTGTTGTTCACGCTCCTGCAAGGCAGGGGATATCAACGGCCCATCAACATCGCAAACCGTTTCGCGAACCAGTTCCAGCGCCGAGCATCGTCTCAACTCCGGCACAAAATTCACCTCGCGAATGATTTCCCCGCCGAGCAGCCATACGTTGTCGCGATGGCGGCAAAACGTCCGACGTGTCATGTTCTGCTGCAGCAAGTGAATCAGAAAAGGCCTGAGCAATGCGACGATCTCCTCGCCCAAGCTGACATCGCGATCCTCCATCCGCCATTTTTGCGCCCAATCGGACAGATTAGGACACCAAGCAAGCAGCTTCTCGTCGACAGAAGAGGTTGTAGAAAGAGGGAATGTCTTCATGGCAAGCACGTATCGGCAACGCCCTTCAGGCTCGTCAGCGCCGCAGGTTCGAAATCAGGCCGGCCAACGCATCCGCCAGACGCCCCAGCGCCGCCGGCTCGGGCATCGGCAGCTTGATGTATGACTTGCCCGTGTCGGCGTCCGTTCCGATCAGGCCCGACAATCCTTTCTTCGCGCCCGCGCCGGCCCCAGCCTCAGCCTCAGCCGAAACCATGGCATTGACGAACGCCAATCCGGCCTCCACCAGCGGCGTCCAGGCGTCGGCCAAGGGGGGCGGCGAATCCGCGCCGGCGCCGTTTTGCTGTTGCGGTGCATGGGCCGATGCTGCCGCGTCCGGCGATGGCTTTTCTTCGTCGGCAAGAGACTGCGTAGGGAGCGGCTCGGCGTGCTCCACCGCTGGCAGCGTTTCCGCCGCCCCGGCTACGCTGGCGGCGCCGGTCACCTGCTCGACGCTCTCCATGAACTTCGACAACCTGCCGCCATTCATGAACACTTCGCTTTCCCCGCCGTCGAGAACGCCGGCAAACAGCGACTTCTTGAACGACAGCAGCGACAGCATGCCTTCCTCGATCGTGCCTTGGGCAACCAGGTTCACCACTTGAACGCCGCGTGCCTGCCCGAGCCGGAAAACTCGGCCGATGCGCTGTTCAAGAATAGCGGGGTTCCACGGCATATCCATATTGATCACCGTCGCCGCACCATGCTGCAGATTCAACCCGACGCCGCCGGCATCGGTTGAAAGAAATACGCGGCAATCCGGGTCTTGCAGAAAGCGATCCACCAGGGGAGGGCGTTTCTCGCTCGGCACCCCGCCATGAAACAGCACGTGGCCCCAAGCCTTCTCCTTCAGACGGCGAATGAGAATCTCGTGGGTGCGCACCCACTGGCTGAACACCACCACCTTGTTCCCGGGGATGGCCAGCATCTCCTCCAGCAAATCGACCAGCTCGCCGGACTTGGTGCCATGGTCGGTTTCATGGTCCAGCAGATAGGTGCTGTTGCACGACATGCGCATGTTCTGCAAGGCGCACGTCAGACGGCGCTGGTCGGCGTCGGAAATATACCCCGTCTTGCGCCAACGGCTCACGATGCGTTGGACGATTTCACCGTTCTCGTTGTGATGCACCATCTGCTGTTCCGTCATCGGCACGAAGCGCGTACTGTCGACCCGGGGCGGCAATTGGCTCAACACCTCCGCCTTGCGCCGGCGCAGCATCACCGGCGCCAAAGTCTTGCCGATGCGGTCGAGCCCCTGGTAACCCGTCACCCGTCCGGTCTCGTCGCGCCGCTGATGTTCATGCAGCAAGCGCCAGGTGGGGCCAAGCCGGTGCCGGTCGACAAACTGCACGATAGAAATCAGCTCTTCGAGCCGGTTTTCCAGCGGTGTCCCGGTCAAGACGATGGCATAGGGACTGGAAATCCGCTTCAACGCGCGCGCCGCCACCGTGTTCCAGTTCTTGATACGCTGGGCTTCATCCACGATGACCAGATCCGGCGCCCATGCCTCGATCAGATCGAGATCGCGCGCCAGGGTTTCGTAGTTGGTGATCTTAAGCGGGGTCTCCTCCCGGTAATGCGCTTCCCGTTCGGCGCGCAAGCCGCGCACCACCTGGGCGCGCCTTCCGGAAAAGCGGGCCAATTCCTGTTGCCATTGGTGCTTGAGCGACACCGGGCACACCACCAGCACGCGCTCCACGCCGAAATGGCGCGACAGCAATTCCGCCCCGGCGATCGCCTGGACCGTCTTGCCCAAGCCCATTTCGTCGCCGATCAGGCAACGCCCCGCACGGGCGGCAAACAAGGCGCCCTCAAGCTGATAGCGATACAAGGGTGTCTTGAGCAAATTGCGCAAAGCCCGGCTGTCGGCGCCGCGCGGGTAGGTTTCATCGAGCACGCGGCGCCGCTCCTCGGTATCGCGCAGTTCGGCCACGAACGCCAACGCATCGTCGTAACAACGCACCTCGTGCCCCGCCTTTTGCGCCTTCTTCAAAAAGGCCGGCAACTCGCCGAACCGCTCCGGCGCCAACCTCCAGCCGGCCGACGCGTCGAACAGCTTGGCGCCGGCCTTGCGCAAGCCCGCCGGGCACGCCGTGCCGACACGGAAACGCACGCCGCGCGCCCCGGCATAATGCAAATAAAGCTCGCTATACTCGGGCGCGAAACCGCGTTTCAGCGCAGCCTTGCCGCCACGCCTTGCTTCCAGCTTGGCCAACGCGAACTCGACATGCTTGCAGGTTCCCAGATCATTCGTCGCAAAATCGGGACAGGAACAAAAGTTCTCGCCAGGCGTCGTACCTCGAATCGCGACCCGATATCGGCCGTCGCTATCCGGGTTGGCCACAATGAATTCGGAAAAAAACGGCTCCGAACCGATATTCTCCAGCGTATAGGCCTGCTCCCGCCCGAACTGCCGGCGCAACCCGATTTGCCACTCCTCCACCGAAAGGTTTTCGGGCATGCGTGAGCGCGACAGGCGCTCCTCCGCCTTGGCCTTGGGGGTAGGTTTTTTTGCTGTGGGCGATGGCATGGGAAAAGAGCGCAATGATGACAAAGCGCTTACTTTATAGGAAAGTGCGCCATGTCGCGCTCATGTTGATGAAAAATCTGGCTTGCATTGGGCATCAGAAGCCCTGATTAGCCATATTGATTCTTGGTGCGATCAAAGCACAAAGCTAATATCCCGCCTCCTTTTGATGCCTGAAGGCCAGGACGTAAATGGTGTCGTATGCCGGTTCGTGGCGATATAGTGCGACATAACCAGAGTCGCCAAATTCGATCATCAATTCGCGCAACTCGGGAAGATCTGAAAACGGCCTGCCGATATCGGGACTCGATTCAAGCAAGGCCAGTTGTCGTTCAATGGCTTGACCTGCGCGCTTCGCCGCCTGACGACTTTTCGTGGCCAGAAGCTGGCGGCAGCGCTCCATGCCGCTCGCTGCGCCTTCTGTAACGATTACTCGTGGCAATCGGGAATCCCAGCTTCATCCTCGGTACCCCAAGTGTTCAGCCAGGCACGAGCTTCCTGCCCGGTGAGATGGCGGCCGGTTTCCTGAAATTCTGCCCACGACGCCAGCGCCTCCTGCTTGAAGCTTTCGCGCGCCTCTTCGCGAGCCACATATTGGGAAATTGCCTCACGCATAATCCAATGCGGCGAACGATCCCGCAGGCCAGCCAAACGCTGCACCCGCGCCTTCAAATCATCATCAATTTTGATCGAGGTTGCCATGGACCATTCTTCGTTATTACTAGGTAATACCTATTGATAACAGGGTATCGCATTGTCTGTGTAAGTGCAAGTAGCCGGTAACTTCATCCTCTTGCTCTGCAATTGACGCCGATCCACCTAAGTTATGCATTGCTTGAAGTAGTGGGACAAACAAGTCGTCATATTTAGGAATTGTCATGATGCCTTGATATGCAGCTGCACATGAGGTTTTTTGTAGGTTCTCAAAATAGTTGAAAATCCCTCCCCCGGAAATCAAGCACTTGCGCATCTATTTTGAGAAGGTCAAAAAAAGGCGTGTCGAAATAAATGCGACACGCCTACTTTTTTGTCAAAAAACTTGAGACCGGGAATTTCGGGCCGGCGCGACCTTCGATACTTCGGTGCTTTTGCAAGGACCCGAGATTGAGTGAGGGTTGAGAACCGCTAGAGCCGGTCATTTCCCATTTGCAAGATTGCGATACCGCAACAGATCGCCGCCCGCCAGCACCAGGTTGGCCAAAGGGCAATACTGTCGTTCGTACATGCTGCCGGCATGGGGGTACGACGATGCAAACCAAACACTGTGCTGCCTGTGGGCAAGACTTTCACCCTCACCCCAAATCGCCCCGCCAGGCCTACTGCTCGAAGCCGGCGTGCCAGCGAGCGCGCAAACGGAAGTGGCAGCAGCAGAAGCTCAAGAGCGATCCAGACTACGCGGAGAACCAGGCGCGTGCCCAGCAGGCCTGGAGCAGCAGCCACGGCGACTACTGGCGGCACTACCGCGAGGAGCATCCGGATTATGCGAACCACAATCGCGAAATGCAAACCGGCCGCAATGCCAAGCGCGACGGCAAGCGGATTGCAAAGATGGACGACTGCATATCCTCCAAAACCGCGCCAAACCTGCATTCCGGGCTGTACCAGATCCATCCCGTGCCTGATTCCGTGATTGCAAAGATGGACGTCTGGACCGTCGAAATCCGAGTCCTGAAGCGGCTTCCGGGGCGGCGGCGCTGATTGCAAAGAGAGGACTTGCTTCAAGGTCGGCCTTGCACCTGCTACGGTGGAAGACATGTTTTCCGGGGATCGGCTTGCGGGCGCCGGCGCCAGGGAAACCCTGATCACGTTTTGAGGGTGGACGGCCATGCTGTACGACCAATCCCAGGATTTCGAGATCGCCGAGAACGGCAGCTCGTCGACGTCGGCCGAAACGGCCGTCGCACTGCGCGCGGTAGCCTACGTCCGCATGTCCACGGACCACCAGCAGTACTCCACGGAGAACCAGGCCGACAAGATCCGCGACTACGCCGAACGGCGCGGCATCGAGATCATCCGCACCTATGCCGATGCCGGAAAAAGCGGTTTGCGCATCGACGGCAGGGAAGCCCTGCAGCGCCTGTTGCGCGACGTCGAGAACGGTACGCCGGACTTCCAGATGATCCTGGTCTACGACGTCAGCCGCTGGGGCCGCTTCCAGGACGCCGATGAATCTGCGTACTACGAGTACCGCTGCCGGCGTGCCGGCATCCAGGTCGTGTACTGCGCCGAGCAGTTCGAAAACGATGGCTCGCCCGTCTCGACCATCGTCAAGGGCGTCAAGCGTGCCATGGCCGGCGAATACAGCCGCGAGCTGTCGGCCAAGGTGTTCGCCGGACAGTGCCGCCTGATCGAGCTGGGCTTCCGCCAGGGCGGCCCAGCCGGCTATGGCCTGCGCCGCGTACTGGTCGACCAGAACGGCGACGCCAAGGCCGAGCTCGCGCGCGGCGAGCACAAGAGCCTGCAAACCGACCGCGTCGTCCTGGTGCCGGGCCCGGACGACGAGATCCACACCGTGAACCAGGTCTACCGCTGGTTCGTCGACGAGGGTCTGGTCGAAACCGAGATCGCCGGCAGGTTGAACGGCATGGGCGTCAAGACCGATCTCGGCCGCGCCTGGACCCGTGCCACCATCCACGAGGTGCTCACCAACGAAAAATACATCGGCAACAACGTCTACAACCGCACCTCGTTCAAGCTCAAGAAGCTGCACGTGGTCAATACCCCGGAGATGTGGATCAGGAAGGACTGCGCCTTCGACTCCATCGTGCCGCCCGAGCTGTTCTACACCGTGCGCGGCATCATGCAGGGACGGGCCCGACGCTACACCGACGCGGAGCTGGTCGATCGTCTCAGGAAGCTCTACGAGCAGCGCGGCTTCCTCTCCGGCCTGGTCATCAACGAGACCGAGGGCATGCCCTCGACCGCCGTCTACTCGCACCGCTTCGGCAGCCTGCTGCAGGCCTACCGCACGGTTGGCTTCTCGCCCGACCGCGACTACCGCTACCTCGAGGCCAACCGCTTCCTGCGCCGCTACCACTCCGAGATCGTGTCGCAGACCGAGGCGGCCATCGCCGCCCTGGGCGGAACGGTGGTGCGCGACCCGGCCACCGACATGCTGCGGCTGAACGACGAGTTCAGCGTCTCGCTGGTGCTGTCGCGCTGCCAAGAACGCGGGTTCGGGAGGTTTTCTTGGAAGGTAAGGTTTGACACCAGCCTGGCGCCGGACATCACGGTGGCGGTCCGGCTCGACCACGCCAACCGGCAGCCGCTCGACTACTACCTGCTGCCGCGGCTGGACTTCGATGCTACAAGGGCCAGGGTCAGCCTGAAGGAGCGCAACCCGGCCGAGTTCGAGGTGTACCGCTACGACACGCTGGACTACCTGTACCGCATGGCCGAGCGCTCGCGGGTGAGAAGGGTGGCCTGATCATGGATCGCATGGACAGAATGGAGCGGGCCGAGAGGGTTGAAAGGACCGGAAGGGGCGAAGAGGCCGAACAGGTCGAACAGGCCGATCGCATGGACGGCCAGGAGCAGGTCCAGCGCGCGGAGCGCCAGCCCGGCGAGATGCGCATGATCCCGATCGACCAGATCGAGGTCTTGAATGCGCGCGAGCGCAACAACAAGGTGTTCGAGGAAATCGTCGCCAACATCAAGGCCATCGGCCTGAAGAAACCCATCACCGTCACCGAAAGGAGGAAACCCGACGGCACGTTGCGCTACCTGTTGGTTTGCGGCGAGGGACGTGTCAAGGCGTTCCGGGCGCTCGGCCAGGCCACCATCCCGGCACTGGTGGTCAAGGTCAGCGACGAGGATGCACTGATCATGAACCTCTCGGAAAACATCGCCCGGCGCCAGCACCGGCCGCTGGAGGTAATGCAGGGGATCGAGCGGCTGCACAAGCAGGGCTACGACAAGAAGGCCATCGCGGCCAAGACAGGGCTGACGCCCGAATACGTCAACGGCATCCTGACCTTGTTGAAGAGCGGCGAGGAGCGCCTGCTGGTCGCCGTGGCCAAGGGCCGCATCCCGGTGTCAGCCGCGATCACCATCGCCGACGCCGGCGACGACAACAAGGCGGTGCAGGTGGCGCTGCAAAATGCCTACGAATCGGGCGCCCTGCGCGGCAAGCAGCTGATCCAGGCCAGGCGCGTGCTGGAGAAACGGGCCACCCTGGGCAGGAGCGCGACCGCCATTGGGCGGCGCAAGCGCGAGGACATCACCACGTCGAGCCTGATCCGCACCTACCAGAAGGAGGTATCGCGGCAAAAGCAAATGGTCAAGAAGGCGGAATTCGCCCAGCACCGGCTGATGTTTATCACCGGCGCGTTGCGCCAGCTGCTGAAGGACGAGAATTTCACGACGCTGCTGCGCGCCGAGGGGCTGGACACCCTGCCCAAGTACCTGGCCGAGCGCGTCTGGCCGGTGGGACGTGCGGCATGACTACCGTCGCCCTGGGCTTCATCCCGGAGCCGCTTAACATCCCGATCGACAGGATCCTGCTGTCGCGCAAGCTGCCGCCCGAGACGGTGAACCTGCGCAAGTTCGTGCAGATCAAGGCTTCGATCGAGGAAGTCGGGCTGATCGAGCCGCTGTCCGTGGTGCCGGCCGAGAAGGGGTCGGAGCTGCATATCCTGTTAGACGGCCACCTGCGCCTCCTGGCGCTGCAGGAGCTGGGCGGCACCGAGGCCTGCTGCCTGATTGCGACCGACGACGAGAGCTATACCTACAACAGCCGCATCAACCGGCTCTCGACCGTGCAGGAGCACTTCATGATCCGGCGCGCGATCGAGCGCGGCGTCACGCCGCAGCGTTTGGCTAAGGCATTGAACGTCAATATCAGCCAGATCAGCAAGAAGCTCACTCTTTTGAACGGGTTGTGCCCGGAAGTGGTGGAGCTGCTGGCGGATCGGCAGTTTTCTGCGGACATCTCGCGCGTGCTGCGGAAGATGAAGCCGACGCGGCAGGTCGAATGCGTCGAGCTGATGGTCTCGGCCAACAACATCACGTCCGCCTATGCCGAGGCGATGCTGGTGGCTACGCCTGCGAACCTGCTGGTCGAGGGGAAGAAGCCGCAGCGCATGGGCGGCGTGTCGCAGGAACAGATCGCCAAGATGGAACGGGAGATGAGCAACCTGCAGGTGCAGTACAAGTCAGTGGAGCAGACTTACGGGCAGGATGTGCTGCACCTGGTGCTGGCCAAGGGGTACTTGGCTAAACTACTGGAGAACAAGCCGGTGTCGCGCTACCTGAAGCAGCGGGAGCCGGAGGTATATGCGGAATCCGAGACTATCGTGCAAACGGTATCGATTGACCAATAGATTTCGCGACAGATCGTCGAGTCGATTTACTTCCCTTCATCAAAAGCCTTATTCCGGATCATGATCTGCCGCAAGCATTTAGCGAAGCCCTATAGTGGACCCCGAATTCGAGACAGAAGAAGACGGGTAGTTTAAGCTGTCGTCCATGAAGGGATGATAGCAAATGAGTGAAGGTAAGAAGCGCAAGACGCACACGGCGGAATTCAAGGCCAAGGTTGGACTGGGGGCAGTGCGCGGGGTGAAGACAATCAGCGAAATCGCGCAGGCGCATGGGGTACACCCGGTGCTGGTTGGGCAGTGGAAGAAGGAGATATTGGAACACGCCGGCGCGCTGTTCGAGGGCAAGCGCGGCCCCAAGCCTGCTGCGGAGGACAAGAACGGGGAGGATCGCCTGTACGGCGAAATCGGGCGGCTG
>DASVLJ010000041.1:0-13223 GCA_036384915.1 Burkholderiaceae bacterium | reverse complement strand
GGGTGATGGAAGCGGTTGCGATAGCCAACCTGGAAGATCGCCACCTGAGGCTGCACAGCCTGCAGGAAAGGCAGCGTCGACGAGGTGCCGCTGCCGTGATGCGGCGCCAGCAATACCGTGGCTTTCAATTTGTCCGGGATGACGTTGACCAGTTCGGCTTCCTGCATCGCTTCGATGTCGCCGGCCAGCAGCATGGATTGTTCGCCGGCCGTTACCTTGAGCGTGCAACTGCGCGCGTTCGGCTTGTATTTCGTGCTCTCGTAGCTTGAGGCCGAGGGTTGCAGGATGTCGAAGCTCACGCCATCCCACTCCCAATGCTGGCCCGCCACGCAACGCTTGTGCTGCGGCGCGGCCTGCACGATGGGGCTGTCGAAGGCCAGCGAGGAAAGCGTCCAGCTTATCGGCAGTTCATGGATGATGGAGAGCGCGCCGCCCGAGTGGTCATTATCGTTGTGGCTGATCACCAATCCATCGAGGCGATAAATGCCGCGCGCATGCAGATAAGGCAGGATCACGCGGTTGCCGCCGTCGGATTCGGGCGAGTACGCCGGGCCGGTGTCGTACAGCAAGCGGTGATGCGGCGTCTCGATCAAGACACCCATGCCCTGCCCCACGTCGAACGCCGTCACCCAGACCTTGCCGTCGGGCGGCTGGCTTGCGCCATTCAACAACAGCGGTAACCAGCCGAGCATACCCAGGATACGCAATGGCAGGCCGCGCGGCGCAAGCAGCCAGAGCGTGCCCAGCATGGCGCAGGCGAAGATCCACGGAGGCGGCACGGGCGCGGCCCAGACAGCGGCCGGCAGACCGGATAGCCAGGCCAGTAGTTGCATCAGCAACGCGATCAAGCCATGCGCCAATTGCAGGATGGGAGCGCCGATCACGGACGGCAGCACGCTGCCGACCAGGGCCATGGGCGTTACCACCATGCTCAACACAGGGATTGCAATCGCATTGGCAATGGGGCTGATGACGGAGATTTCACCGAACAGCAAGACCGTCAAGGGCACCAGGCCTAGCGACAGCGCCAGTTGCGTGCGTCCCTCGGCCTTGCACCATGCAAAGAAACGTTCGCGCCGCTTGCCGGGATCGTGTTCAATCCTGTGGATACGGCCGGCAGTGACGTAGAGAATCAGGGCCACGCAGCCGAAGGACAGCCAAAAACCCGGCCACAGCACGGCCCAGGGATCGAGCAGCAGCACCGCACCAAGCGCCAGCGCGGCGATGTGGGTGACCGAGGCGATGCGCCCGGACCATAGCGCCAAGGCCACGACGACAAGCATATACAGCGTGCGCTGCGCCGGAATGCCGAAGCCCGCCAGCAAGACATAGATGAAGCCGAGCGTGACGCCGGCCAAGGCCGCCGCCTTGCGCGAAGGCAGCAGCAAGGGCAATTGCGCCCGCGTGAAAAACGAGCGCGACCACAGCCAATGCACCAGCCGCGCGAACATGCCGGCAATCAGCGTAATGTGCAAACCGGAGATGGCGACGAGATGACCGATACCGCTGCGGTTGACCACCTTCCAGTCCGACTGCCCCACGCCGCGCTCGTCGCCGATCACCAGCGCCACCACCATGCCGGCATAGCGCTCGCCGGGCAAGGCGGCCAGGATGCGGTCGCGCATACCCGCGCGCAGGCTTTGCACGAGGTTGTGCGCGCTCCAGACGAAGGGAGCCAGCCTGAGGTTTTGTGCCGCGGCATCGGTACGCACGGTGCCGGTGGCGCGCAAATGCTGTTCCAGCAGCCAGACTTCGTAGTCGAAACCGCCGATGTTGGCCGTACCGTGCGGACGTTGCAGCTTCAGTTTCAGGCGCCAGCGCTCACCCGGTTGCACCGACGGCGGCAGCACCTCATCTTCGCCCTGATGGGCATACCAGGACAGCGCCACGCGCTGCGGCACTTGACTGACCGGCCGGCCATTCCATTCGGCGCTCTCGATAGCAAAATTGAAGCGCTGCCCCTGGTCAAAGCCGAAAGGCAGGCTGTCCACCGTACCGACGACGGCCAGGTCCTGCCCCTCCAACTCTCTGGGCAAGTCATCAGAGAGGTAAGCTTGCGCAAACAAGGCGGCCCACAAAAAGCCGGCCAGCGCGCCCGAGCAGGCCAACAGGGGAAGGCGCAGCATGGGCTGCCGCACGCGCAGCAGCGCCAGGACGAAGCACAACAAGGCCGCTGCCAGCAACAGTGAATTGCCGTAACCGGGCAGGCTGCCCTGCATCTGCAACAGGCAGACACCGAGCGCAAAGCCGGCGATCAGGCTGCGCATGCAGGCTCAGGCAAGGCGCGGCAAGACCGCATGCGCGTTGGCGGAAGTAGCGTCCGCGGCCTCTCCCAGGCTCATACCGCGCAGTTCGGCAAACACCGCACCGATGCGCGGCAGGTGCTCGGGCGTATTGTGGCCCGGCTGTTCCCAGGCCGGCGGAATATCGGGGGCATCGGTCTCGAGCACGATGGCGTCGAGCGGCAGTTCGGCCGCCAGCCGGCGTATCTGCCGCGAGCGCGTATAAGTCATCTCGCCGCCAAAACCGAGCTTGAAGCCGAGGCCGATGAAGGTTTCGGCTTGCTGGAAGCTGCCGTTGAAGGCGTGGGCGATGCCGCCTGGCACGGCGATGCGCCTCAGGTATTTGAGGATGATGTCTTGCGAGCGGCGCACGTGCAGCAGCACGGGCAGTTTGAATTCGCGCGCGATCTTCAATTGCTCGCTGTAGAAGTGTTCCTGCTTGTCGCGCAAGGGCCCTTCGCGCAGTTCCGGCACGAAGAAGTCGAGGCCGATCTCGCCGACCGCGACAAAGCGTTCATCGTCGCGCGCCTGGGCGATCGCTTCGCGCAACAGTACGAGATCGCCCTCTTCGGCACGCGCCACATACATGGGGTGGATGCCCAGCGCATAATGCGCGCCTGGCGTTGCCCCGGCCAATTGCGCCACGGCCGGGAAATTGGCGACTTCGACTGCCGGGATGACGATGCGCGTCACGCCGGATTGTGCCGCACGCGCCGCTACCGCACCTCCCTGTCCGCCGAACTCGCCGGCGTCCAGGTGGCAGTGGGTATCGATCCACATGATTCAATGTGCGGGAGCATCCGCCTGCAAGCCGCGATCGGTCATGTGCAGCACGCGGTCGCAGTGGCTGGCCAACTCCAGGTCGTGGGTGACGATGACGAAAGCCGTGCCGAGGGTGCGGGACAGCTCCAGCATCAAGTCGAAAGTCTTTTGCGCCGTGTGGCGGTCCAGGTTGCCGGTCGGCTCATCGGCCAGCACGCAAGCCGGCTGGGTCACGAGCGCACGCGCCAGGGCCACGCGCTGGCGTTCGCCGCCGGACAATTCGCCGGGCACATGGGTAACGCGTTCGGCCAGGCCGACGCGTGCCAGCATGGCGCGCGCCTTTTCCTGCGCATCCCCGCGTGCCATACGCCGTATCATCAAGGGCATGGCAACGTTGTCGAGCGCGGAGAATTCGGGCAGCAGGTGGTGAAATTGGTAGACGAAACCGAGCGCCTGGTTGCGCAAGTCGCCGCGCGCCTTTTCGCTCATGCCGGCGAAATCCTTGCCCAGCAGCCTGACCTCGCCCGTGCTGGGCTGGTCCAGCCCGCCCAGCAGATGCAGCAGGGTCGATTTGCCCGAACCGGAAGCGCCGACGATGGCAATCCGCTCGCCGGCGCGAATCGAAAAGTCGATGCCGTTCAAGACCTTGACTTCATACTTGCCCTGGACAAAGGTTTTGCCGAGCGCGCGGCACATCAATACTGGATCAGCCATATTACTCTAGCGGGGTTTGGGCAAACTCAGGCATCGCTTCGCAATGCGCCGACAGGCGATCAAGCCGCGGATAACGTCCGTCCGGCAATTGCGCCGGGTGCACGTAGCGCGCAAACGCCAGCGCAACGGCAGTGCTGACGTCAGCCTGCGTAATCGGCGCGCCGGACAGCAGTGGCGATTCCGGCATGGCTTCGAGAATGGCGAAAGCATCGTGCATCTGGCCCTGCACGCGTTCGGCCCAGGCGTGGTAAGTGTTTTCCGCGGGGCGCAGGCCGGTCTCGTAGTAGTACTGCACCGCCTTTTCCATGGCGATCAAAGCCACCGCACAATGCTGCTGCACCTTCATCCGCTCCCTGCCCGTCGCCGGGGTCAGGCGCTTTTGCGCCGGGGCGATGCCGTCGAGGTAATCGAGGATGAAGCTGCTCTCGATCAGCTTCTCGCCATCATCCAGTATCAGCATCGGCACCTTGACCAGCGGATTGAACTTGCGCATTTCCTCGACGTTGCGGAACACGGACAAGGCCACGTGTTCGAACGCGAAACCTTGCAGGCGCATCGATACCGCGACGCGGCGCACATAGGGGGAATCGAACAGACCGACGAGTTTCATGATTTTGCTCCTTTATTCCTCATTTACTCATACCGCAACGCTTCCGCCGGCCGCATGCGGGCTGCGGCCCAGCTCGGATACAGCGTGGCAAGGAAGGAAAACAGGATGGCGACCGCGGCGACCCAATACACGTCGGGCCATTGCAGGTCGGACGGCATTTCCGAAATCAAATAGACGTCGGAGGGCAGGAATTTCACGCCCAGCAGGCGTTCGATGAAGGGCACGATGACGTCGATGTTCTTGGCCGTGACCACGCCCAGCACGATGCCGAGGCCGGTACCCAGCAAGCCCAACACCCCGCCCTGGATCACGAAGATGCGCATCACGGCCCCGGGCGAAGCGCCCAGCGTGCGAAGGATGGCTATGTCGGCCTGCTTGTCCGATACCGTCATGACCAGGGTGATGATGAGCGTGAAAGCCGAGACGATGATGATCATCGTCAATATCAGCGACATCATGCGCTTTTCGGTGCGAACGGCGGCGAACCAGGTCGGATTTTGCATCGACCAGTCGCGCACCGAGTATTCGCCGCCCAGCGTGCCGGCCAATTGCTGCGCAACGAAGGGCGCATCGTGCAGGTCCGACAGCTTCAGGCGCAAGCCGTTGGGGCCGTCGAAGCGGAACATCTTTTCCGCGTCTTCGATATGGATTAAGGCCAGCGTCGAATCGTATTCGTATTCGCCGGCATGGAAGATGCCGACCACGCGGAACGGCTTCAAGCGCGGGATCACGCCGCCCACGGTGATCTGCCCCTGGTTGGTGCCGAGCGTCACCTTCTGCCCCACGCGGACGTGCATAGCGCGGGCCAGCTCGCTGCCGAGCACGATGCCGAATTCGCCGGGCTGCAAGTCGCTGAACTTGCCTTCGACGATTTGCGAGCTGACTTCGGAAACCTTGGGTTCTTCGGAGGGCAGCACGCCGCGCACCAGCGCCGGACGCATTTCGCCATCATTCAACAGCAGGGCCGGCGCCGCGGTATAAGGCGCCGCGCCGCGTACGTCCGGGTTCTTTTCCACCTGCGCGGCCAGCGCCTGCCAGTCGGGAATGGCGCCGTTGTAATTGGATATCTCGATATGCGCCAGCACCGACACCATGCGGTCCAGCACTTCTTTCTGGAAACCGTTCATCACCGAAGGCACGACGATCAACGCCCACACACCGAGCGCAATCCCGCCCATGGAGAAAAACGAAATAAGCGAGATGAAGCCGTTGCGCCCGGCACGCGCGCCGCCGCGCGTATAGCGCAAGCCGACCAGCCATTCGAAGGGCGGTTTTTTGAATAGGTTCAAGCGTCTGCTCCTGATTGAGACGGCAAGTTTGCCATACAATAGCGTATGCGTCATTGTGAAATTCTGCTTCCCTTCGGCTTGCCGCCGCCCGAATTGGCTGCCGACCTGCTGCGCTCGCTGCAGGCTCCCGCCCTGGCGGCACTGCTCGGCAAGGCTGCCGCGCCGGCCGTCGAGAGCTTCGACCCGTTTGCCCGCAGCCTGCCGCATGAAAACTGGCTTGCCGAACGCATGGGCTTGCCCTCTGCCGCCATGTCGAGTCCGCCAATGGCAGCCCCTCATATGCTTGAGCTGGGCCAGACCGCGGACGAAGGCCACTGGTTCCTGCTGCACCCGGTGCATATTCATATCGCGCGCGACCACCTCGTATTGACCGACCGTCGCCGCCTGCCGCTCGCCGAAGTGGAATCGCGAGCCCTGTTCGACATGGCAAAACCGGCCTTCGAGGCTGCCGGCAAACCGCTCTTGTATGGCAACGCCGGCACATGGCTTGTCCGTGCCGACGATTGGCGCGGCTTGCAAACCGCCAGCCCCGATGCGGCGTGCGGCCATAACGTCGATATCTGGATGCCGAAAGGCCCGGGCGAACGCGAATGGCGCAAACTGCAAAACGAAGTGCAGATGGAGTGGCACGACAACCGCATCAACCAGGAGCGCGAGGCGCGCCGCGAGCAGCCGGTCAATTCACTCTGGATCTGGGGCGGCGCCGCATTTCCTATCGACGCCAAACCGCCCGCATTGCATGAGGGCGGGTTCGATACGACAAAAGAAGAGGCCTTCGCCCTGCTTGACGACTTGAGCGAACCGGCGCTGGCCGAAGACTGGGGCTTGTGGCTGGAGCGCGTCCAGGCATTGGAAGCGGCCTGGTTCACCCCCCTGCTCGCGGCGCTCAAGGGCGGCAAACTGGAGCGCGCCACGCTCTACCTGACGCATGCCGGCGAATTGCGCACCTTCATCATCACCAAATCGAGCCTGCTGAAATTCTGGGCCCGCCCCAACCTGGCGCGGCTGACTTCATGACCCGTATCGCCATCCGTCCCTATGCCTTCCGCACTTCGGAAATGCTGTGCCAACAGGGCGTACACCCCGTGCTGGCACGTCTCTATGCCGCGCGTGGTCTGACCGACACGCGTGAGCTGTCGTGCGAACTGACGGCCCTGTTCCCGCCCGCCGCCCTGCACAGCATCGAGCACGCCGCTGCCTTCCTGGCCGATGCCATTGCCGCCGGCAAGAAGCTCGTCATCGTGGCCGACTACGATTGCGACGGCGCCACGGCTTGCGCGGTCGGCCTGCGCGGCTTGCGCGCCATGGGTGCGCGCGTCGATTACATCGTGCCGAACCGCTTCGAATACGGCTACGGCTTGACGCCCGAAATCGTGGCGCTGGCCGAACGCGAAAAGCAACCAGACATCATCGTCACGGTGGATAACGGCATTGCCAGCGTCGATGGCGTGGCCGAAGCAAACCGGCGCGGTATGGCCGTCGTCGTGACGGACCACCACCTGCCCGGCGACAAGCTGCCCGAGGCCGCCGTGATCGTCAATCCGAACCAGCCCGGATGCGGTTTCCCGAGCAAGAACCTGGCCGGTGTGGGCGTGATGTTTTACGTGCTCTTGGCCCTGCGCGCCGAGTTGCGCAAGCGCGGCGTGTTCGATGCGCAAACCCAGCCCAAACTCGACAGCCTGCTCGATCTGGTCGCCCTCGGCACCGTGGCCGACGTGGTCAAGCTCGACGCCAATAACCGCGTGCTGGTGGCGCAAGGCTTGAAGCGCATGCGCGCCGGCCGCATGCACCCCGGCGTTGCCGCCCTGTTCCGCGCCGCCGGCCGCGAAGCGCGCCGCGCGACGCCCTTCGACCTCGGCTTTGCGCTCGGCCCGCGCCTGAATGCGGCGGGGCGCCTGGCCGACATGTCGCTCGGCATCGAATGCCTGTGCACC
Source organism: Burkholderiaceae bacterium (assembly GCA_036384915.1). Classification (GTDB taxonomy): domain Bacteria; phylum Pseudomonadota; class Gammaproteobacteria; order Burkholderiales; family Burkholderiaceae_D; genus PKWO01. Next base: position 5,632 of record DASVLJ010000041.1, on the reverse strand, counting down.
GATGACGAAGGCCGCGCCTGGGCCATTGCGCAAGAACTCGACCGCATCAACCGCGAACGGCGCGACATCGAAGCCGAGATGCAGGATACGGCCCTGCTGAAGCTCGACGATTTCAATCCGAAAGACAGCAGCACCATCTGCGTGTTCGACGAAAGCTGGCACCAGGGCGTGATCGGCATCGTCGCCTCGCGCCTGAAAGACAAGTTCTACCGTCCCACGATCACGTTCGCCCCGGCCGGCGAAGGCATGATCAAGGGTTCTGGCCGCTCGATCGCGGGCTTCCATCTGCGCGATGCGCTCGACCTGGTATCCAAGCACGCCCCCTCTACGATAGACAAGTTCGGCGGCCATGCCATGGCGGCGGGTTTGTCGCTGCGCGCCGAAGCCTTCGACGCCTTCTCCGCCGCTTTCGAGCAAGTCGGGCGCGAGTGGCTGAGCCCGGCGCAACTGGAACGCGTCGTGGAGACCGACGGCCCGCTGGAAGACGCTTATTTCACCGCCGACTTCATCGAATTGCTCGATAGCCAGGTCTGGGGGCAGGGTTTCGCCCCTCCTGTGTTTTGCGATGAATTCCAGGTCTTGAACCAACGCGTGCTCAAGGAAAAGCACTTGAAGCTGCTCTTGGAGAAGGATGGGCGAAAGTATGACGCGATCTGGTTCGGCCATGCCGATTCGCTGCCTACACGCGCCAAGGTGGCGTTCCGGCTCGATGCCAATGAATACAATGGCGTGACGCGCGTGCAGTTACTTGTCGAGCACGCGATGTAAGCGTTTTCCAGCGCTTGCCGTTGGCAGCTCGACCAAGTAATGCAAGACCGTCGCCACTGTCAATGCAAACACCAGCGCCAGCGGCATGGCTGCCAGATAGGGCAAGCCGCAGTCCATCAGGATATGCATCACCGCATAGCCGGACACCGCGTGGATCAGATAAAGCGGATAGCTGATGGCGGCAAAAAAGTCGAGCACGCGCCCCGGGCGAAAACGCGCGCGCAGCATGTAGCACAGGGCAAACAGCACCAGCGCATAACCGTAATTGGCCGTCACGCGCCAATACTGATCAAGCAGCACGGTGCGCGGCCACATCAGCACAAACAAAACAAACAGCGCCAGCACGCCGCCGCCCAAAACGAACGGCGACAGACGCCCCTTGGACGCGAAGTGGAATAACGTGCCGATGAACAGGAATACCGTGTACATAGCTTCGACCTTGGCATAGTCGACGGAGATGAAGGTCTCACCGATCTTCGCCTGTCCCGGCAGGTACAAAATGGCCAGCAGTACGAGCGCGGCATAGCCCAGCAGCGTCACCAGCGCCGCACGGCGCAACAGCGGCCACAGCAGCACGGCAGCGACGTAAAACTTTACCTCGATGGACAAGGTCCAGTTCACCATGTCGAACGATGGCAAGCCCAGTTCCGCATTGAACAGCAACAGATTGGCCCACAACTGACGCAAGTCCATGTGGAAAGGCATGCCCCAGTAGCGCGAAGAAAGCCAGGCCACCGTCAGCATCAGGGAAGTCGCCACCCAGTAGGTGGGATAAATACGTAAAGCACGCGCCACGAGGAAACGCAGGCTGCCCATCTTGTCCAGCGAAAACGGAATGACGAAGCCGCTAATGAGGAAGAACAGCGCCACGCCGAACGGGCCGTAATTGAAGGTCGGCGGCGCGATATAGCCGATGAAGCGCGGTGCCGGGCCGGCAAGTACGGGCGCAAACGTGTATTGCGCCACCACGTCCCGAGCGCCCCAGTAGATGCCGAAATAATGCGTGATGATCACGCACAGCACAGCCACACCGCGCAACTGGTTGGCGAAAGTGATCTTGCCGGTAGATTCGGCTACGGGGTTGGCGAGGTGCATGAAACGGGGAAATTAAGCGATCATGGAGTATAATATAGGGTTTGATTGCAAAGTAGACACACTGTAAAAAATCATGGAAGCCGAACGCCTCAACCAGCTCTCCGCACTCTTGGCGGACCTGACCTCCCGCGAAACCGAACTCCGGGGGTATCTTTGACTTCGATGTGAAGTCAGAGAAACTCGAACAAACCAACGCCGAACTCGAAGACCCCAACGTCTGGAACGACGCCAAGCGGGCCACCGACCTGGGCCGCGAAAAACGCGCGCTCGAAGCCGTCGTCCACACCCTCACCAAGATCCATAACGACCTGCAGGACGCGAACGACCTGTTCGCCATGGCGCGCGAGGAAAACGACGACGAGACGCTGATCGCCGTCGAAGGCGACGTGCAAGAAATCAAGAAGCTCGTCGAAGAACTCGAATTCCGCCGGATGTTTTCCAATCCGATGGACCCGAACAATTGCTTTATCGATATCCAGGCCGGCGCGGGCGGCACCGAAGCGCAGGATTGGGCCTCGATGCTGTTGCGCCAATACCTGCGCTATTGCGAACGCAAGGGCTTCAAGGTCGAGATACTGGAAGAATCCGAAGGCGAAGTCGCCGGCATCAAGACCGCCACCCTGAAGGTCGAAGGCGAATACGCCTACGGCTTCCTGCGCACCGAAACCGGCGTGCACCGCCTGGTGCGCAAATCGCCCTTCGATTCGGCCAACGGACGCCACACTTCGTTCTCCAGCCTGTTCGTCTACCCCGAAGTGGACGATTCGATCGAGATCGACGTCAACCCGGCCGACGTGCGCGTCGATACCTACCGCGCCTCGGGCGCGGGCGGCCAGCACATCAACAAGACCGACTCGGCCGTGCGCCTGACGCACACCCCGACCGGCATCGTCGTGCAATGCCAGAACGACCGCAGCCAGCACCGCAACCGTGCCGAAGCCTGGGCCATGCTGAAATCGCGCCTGTTCGAACTGGAACTGCGCAAGCGCATGAGCGAGCAGCAAAAGCTGGAAGATTCCAAGACCGACATCGGCTGGGGCCACCAGATCCGCTCTTACGTGCTGGACCAGTCGCGCATCAAGGATTTGCGGACGAATTTTGAAACAGGCAACACCAAGGCTGTGCTGGATGGCGACCTCGATGATTTCATCGCGGCGTCCTTGAAACAGGGCGTGTGAGCGCCCGACATGGCGTCGTCTGGCGAAACGCAAGTCGCGCTCGATGATTTCAAGATCGAGTCCTTGCGTCTGCCCACGGAAGCATACCTGTTTGGCGAAAAGGCCCTGCACCGTAGCCCGTCTCTGGTACGGATTACCCACCTGCCTTCCGCCATCACTGTGGAATGCAAGGAACACATAAGCGCGCACAGGAATCGTGACTCTGCGCTGGCAATGCTGAAACAAAAGCTCGCCGGCATTTAATCAATCAACCACGGCAGTCCCTTGACCATCATGACAACCGACGAGAATCAACCGCCAGTAGACGAAAACGCCCTCATCGCCGAGCGCCGCGCCAAGCTGGCCGCGCTGCGCGAAAAAGGCGTGGCCTTCCCCAACGATTTCCGCCCGACGCACAAAGCCGCTGACCTGCACGAACAATTCGGCGGCTTAGACGCAGAAACGCTGGAAGCCAAGGCAGTGAAGGTCAGCGTCGCCGGCCGCATGATGCTCAAGCGCGTGATGGGCAAGGCCGCCTTCGCCACCGTGCAGGACGCCTCGGGCAAGAATGCCGAAGGCCGCATCCAGTTCTTCATCACGACCGACGCCGCCGGCACCGATGCCATGGCCGCGTTCAAGACCTGGGACCTGGGCGACATCATCGCCGCCGAAGGCACCATGTTCAAGACCAAGACCGGTGAACTGTCCGTCAAGGTCACCACGCTGCGCCTGTTGACCAAGTCGCTGCGCCCGCTACCGGACAAGCATCACGGCCTGGCCGACCAGGAAATGAAATACCGCCAGCGCTATGTCGACCTGATCATGAGCGAAGACACGCGCCGTACCTTCAAGGCGCGCACGGCCGCCATGTCTTCGATCCGCCGCTTCATGGCGGACAACGGCTTCATGGAAGTCGAAACGCCGATGCTGCACCCCATCCCCGGCGGCGCCGCGGCCAAGCCCTTCATCACGCACCACAATGCGCTGGACATGCAGATGTTCCTGCGCATCGCGCCCGAGCTTTACTTGAAGCGCCTGGTGGTCGGCGGCTTCGAACGCGTGTTCGAAGTCAACCGCAACTTCCGCAACGAAGGCGTGTCGCCGCGCCACAATCCCGAATTCACGATGATGGAATTCTATGCGGCCTATGTCGATTACAAGTGGCTGATGGATTTCACCGAAGCCGTGATCCGCCAGGCCGCCATCGATGCGCACGGCACGGCCGTGCTGACTTACCAGGGCAAGGAACTCGATCTCTCCAAGCCCTTCCACCGCCTGACCATCGTCGGCGCGATCAACAAGTACGCGCCACATTACACGGCGGAACAATTGGGAGATGCTGCCTTCCTGCGCACGGAACTGAAGAAGTTCGGCGTCGAGCCGGTCAAGACCGCAGGCCTGGGCGCGCTGCAGCTGGCGCTGTTTGAAGAGACCGCCGAAGCGCAATTGTGGGAACCGACCTATATTGTCGACTATCCCGTAGAAGTCTCCCCGCTGGCACGCGCCTCCGATACGCAGCCCGACATCACCGAACGCTTCGAGCTGTTCATTGTCGGCCGCGAAATCGCCAACGGCTTCTCGGAATTGAACGACGCCGAAGACCAGGCCGCGCGCTTCCAGGCCCAGGTCGCGGCCAAGGATGCCGGCGACGAAGAAGCGATGTACTACGACGCCGACTTCATCCGCGCATTGGAGTACGGCATGCCCCCCACCGGCGGCTGCGGCATCGGCATCGACCGCCTGATGATGCTCATCACCGATTCGCCCAACATCCGCGACGTGATCCTGTTCCCGCATTTGCGGCGCGAAGAGTAATTCGAAACGCAGCAAGCAAAAAGCCGGCAATCATCGCCGGCTTTTTGTTTTTGTAGGCTGGGACTGGTCCCAGCTTTCGCGGATCATGCTTGCCGGGACGCTTCCCAGCCTACTGTCCGCCAGGCACAACCCTACTCGGCGTGCATCAGATTCCTGTCGAAAAAGGCATCCACATGCTTCCAGAAGTCGATGTTGTCCTTTTCGAGGTGCCAGCCGTGCCGCTCGTTGTTGTAGATAATGTATTCGACATTGGGATTGGTTTTCTTGACCGCATCATGCAATGCCGTGGCCTGCGCAACCGGCACCCGCTTGTCGTCCGCGCCATGCGCCATCAATAGCGGCTGGGTCAGCTTGGCGGCGTTTTCCAGCGGCGAATACTTCTTGAACATCTGCGCATCCTTTTCGCGGTCGCACGGACAAGCAAATCCAATATTCCAGCCTACTGCTTGAGATCGATTAGATCGGGTAGCTGGGACAAATGTGTTTGCTGTTGGCCCCCGCTAGTCCTCGCTTGGCCCATAGCCCCACTCGCGTGCAGCAATCACATGCTCTAGGCCGCACTTTGGACATGGGAACTTTATCCCCAGTTCCAGTTTTCGATTTTCGATTTGTGCCACCCCATCGCAGCCTTCCCTTGCACACTCGAACTCAGTTATTATAGTGGACCCCGAATTCGAGACAGAAGAAGACGGGTAGTTTAAGCTGTCGTCCATGAAGGGATGATAGCAAATGAGTGAAGGTAAGAAGCGCAAGACGCACACGGCGGAATTCAAGGCCAAGGTTGGACTGGAGGCAGT
>DASVLJ010000040.1:0-27386 GCA_036384915.1 Burkholderiaceae bacterium | reverse complement strand
GTATCGCCCTGAATTTGTTGAAAAATGACAAGACCACCAAGCTCGGCGTCGCCAACAAGCGACTCAAAGCGGGCTGGAATGTAGACTATCTCGCCAAATTACTTGGGCTCACCTGTTAAGGCTTCATGCGATTGCCCTGGCCGTGGGCCGCCAGTTGCTGTTCCACGTATTGGGCCAGGAGCGTGTGCATGCGCGTGCTGAAATGCAAGTCGTCGGCGAATATATAGGCCTGGTCGGCATTCGGCGCCGTGTAAGTAGGCGGCGAGCACATCAGGGCTGAATCGTCCGGCGTCTTGTTCGCGTCGCAAGCCTGGGCCGTGTTGGATACCGCAAAGCCATAGCTGCGATAGTTCGCCAGAACCGTGTTGATCCAGGTATAGCTGTCGATTTCGATCACCATGGCAGCTACGCCGCTGGACTGCATTTGCGCATTCAGCGTATTGTTGAATAATTGCGACAGCTGCTCCAGATTGGCGCCGCCATCGGTTTGCGCCACGCCTTTTGGCGATTTACCGATATCGGGCAAATTAAGCACCGCCACGTGCGTCGCGCCGTTTTGCACGACTTGCGCCACAAGCTGGGCCAATGCTCCGGCGGCAGCCTGCACCGTAACCGTCGCGGCCGGCGGCGTGCCCGCGCGCAACACATCGTTGGCGCCGGCCCAGAGCACCACCAATTGATTGGCATTGAAGCTGCCATGCGCCTGCAGATAGCTCGCCACCTGCTGATTGACCGGCATTTCCACGTTGCCGATCAGGTCCACCAGAAAATCGTTGTCCACCGCCGGCGTGGCGACCGTGGCGCCGCCTTCGGCGTAACCATATCCGCCATGCGGGCTCAGGGCATGCGTCAGCCCTATCGTGTACGCGGCGTCGAGCGTGCCGCCGTAATATTGCGCAATATCCTGCACCCAGACTTGTCCGGGATTGGTGGTGAAGCGCCCGCCGTTGACGGCGCTGGCGATGGGTTCGTAGGTGCCCACATCGGAAAGGCTGTCACCGAAAGACACTACCTGAAGGTTGAGGCGCGGCGGCGGATTGCCGCCTGTGCCGCCATCGCCGCCACCACCGCCGCAGGCGGCCAGCAATGCCGCAACCAGCAACGACGCCGTTACGGCACGCAATCCGTTTCTTTCCGGTTTCATGATGCCCGTCCAATCGTCAAGATCGATCCATGACATTCGTCAGCGAACCGCTGCCGGAGTTCCTTGACAATTGCAGGCAGGCGAAATCGAACGCAACAGGTCGACGGCCCGCGTATCGGCTGCCGGGCGCTGCGCCGGCACAAAGAATGCTGAAGTGAAATTTCACTGACAATATCAGCCCAGATGATCCAGCGCCTTCTCCGCCTGTATCCGTTCGAAATCGCCAAGCTTGCGCGCAATGCTGCGATAGCGCGCAATCACTTCTTCATCCTTGGGCAACCGGCGCGCCACTTCCACCAGCGCGGTGCGGATTTCAAAGTCCGAATGCATGCCGTCGAATGCGCCGAGCAATTCCAGGCAGCCGTTCTTCCCCAGCGTCGCCTTGTCCGCCAGTGCCACGATGGCGGTGCGCCGCTCAAAGTCCGAATCGATCCGGCTCGCCGATCTTGCATAGGCCGCGACTTGCGCATCGCTCGGGTGCGCCATGTTGCGTGAAATTTGCGTGAGCGCCGTGCGGCGCTCGAAGGCCGAGTTGATGTTTTGCGTCGATTGCAAGGCCAGGTCCACCCGTGAGGCCGTCTTGCCGTCGGCGTCGGCCAACGCTACCACTGCGGTGCGCGCTTCAAAGTCGGAGTGGATCTGATGCATGGCGGCGAGCCAGCCTTGTCCCACGGCATCGTCGCTGCCGAGCTTGGGCGCAAGCGCGACCAGCACCGTGCGCAATTCGAAGTCCGAATGTATGGCGGCGGCGCCTTGCAGCAGCCCGGCTTGAGCGGTGTTGCCAAGCGACTGACGCTCGATCAGCGCGACGTAGGCATTGCGCCGGTCGAAATCCGACTCGATCTTGTCGATTGCCGCCAATACGCGCACCAGTTGCTTCTCGTCGAGCTGGCCGAACCCGGCCAGCTCGACGATGTACTTGCGGCGCGAAAATCCGGATTGGATCAGCTCGATCTCGGTCAGCAGCGCATCGGCGCCGCCGGCGGCGTAGATGCGCTTGCTGCGCGCCTCCGATTCATAACCCGTCTCGCGCAGCAGCCTGGGAATGACGGTGCCAAGCCAGCGCTTGCCTTCTGCGTCCCAGGCGTGCGGCTTGCCGTCGATGGTGTAAGTGCGGGCCATGCCGCCCTGCCCGTGTTCAAAAACGATGCGATAGACGTGCTCGCCATGGCGCTCTTCGAATAGCGCTTTTTTGCTGATGGAAATCACGTCGTCCTCGCTCTGGGCGAAGGCGAAGTCGCCGTCGATGGCGATGTGGAGGCTGCCGCCGGGCATATCGATATCGCTATTGAAGGTCTTGTAAGCACCGATGCTGATGATGGAAGTGCCGGCCAAGGCCGGGACTGCCGGCGCCATGCAGGCGAAAACCATGGCACTGGAGAACAGGCAGGCGCGCAACGCGGGAAACAGGGGCTGGAATTGCGGATTCATGGCTCTCCAATGGATGAGGGAAGTCAATATGACGGCTGTATGGCATTGCGGGCCGGCACCAAAGGCCAAAGCGTAACCGGCGGTGCTGGCATGCTCAAGGATTACGCGACAGAATGCGAAAATGGAGGTCTGGATTGCCGAATCGCGCAAGGAATCCACGGAACACCTCTACGCCACGGCAAATGTCTTGACAACCGAATTTCCTGACGGTACTTTTGACTGTCTCAAAATACTGCCCGAATACAGCCGATTGCGGCCTCGCCCACCACGCCGGAATTGGCTCCCACATCGACCGACATTTCGCCCCTCAAGCAGTGAGAATCCCCCCTAAGCGCAAAACGGTCCTGGTGTTGACCTCCACCTTCCCGCGCTGGGAGGGCGACCGCGAACCGCCTTTTGTTTTCGAGTTGTCCAAACGGCTGGCGCAGGAATTCGAGGTGCTGATCCTCGCCCCTCATGCGGAAGGAGCGCGCCGTCGGGAAGTCATGGCCGGGCTCCAGGTTTACCGCTTCCGCTATTTTCTCGCGGCAGGAGAAACGCTGGCCTACAACGGGGGCATTCTCGCCAACCTGAAACGCAAGCGCCGGAATTATTTGCTGGTTCCCTTTTTTGCGCTTGGCGAGCTGGTGGAACTGATCCGCTTGCTCAGAACGACGCGCATCGATGCGATTCATGCGCACTGGATCATTCCGCAGGGCCTCGTGGCCATCATCGCCAACTTCTTTGCGCCAGGAGGCGGGAAGCCCATCATCGTTTGCACCTCGCATGGCGGAGACCTGTTCGGCCTTTCCGGCAGGTTATTTGGCGCAATCAAGCGCCTCGTCATTGCACGAAGTGAAAAATTCACCGTGGTCAGCCAAGCCATGCGCGACTATGCGCAAGCGCTGGCGCAGCGGGACGATATCGAAGTCATCCCCATGGGGGTGGATCTGACACAGCGTTTCATTCCATCTCAGGATACCGCCCGCAGTACCACGGATATCCTGTTCGTCGGGCGACTGGTCGAGAAAAAGGGTGTGCGCTATCTGATCGAGGCCATGCCGCGCATTCTCGCCGGTCATCCTTCGATGCGCCTGTCGATCGCCGGAGATGGCCCGGACAGGCAGCAGTTGCAGAAGCTAGCGCAGGAACTCGGCGTGGCGTCGGCGGTGAATTTCCTCGGCGCCGTGGATCAGGCGTCGCTGCGGGAAAAATATCGCAGTGCAACCCTGTTTGTCGCCCCCTCCGTCGTGGCCAAAGGCGGTGATCAGGAGGGATTAGGGCTGGTGTTCGTCGAAGCCCTTGGTTGCGCATGCCCGGTCATCGCTTCCGACCTGCCCGCCGTGAAGGATGTGATCATCGACGGCGAAACCGGGCTGACCTGCCGGCAAAACGACAGCGTAGACCTGGCCGACAAAATCGACTATTTGCTCGAGCGGCCGGAATTGCGGCACAGGCTAGGGGAAGCCGGCCGACGCCACGTCACGGCGCGCTTCGACTGGGAAACCATTGCGCAGCGATACGCGAATCTGATCCGCGAATCCATATAAATTCAAAGTGTTTACACCGAAGGGCCGGGCAAGCGGGCGCCGGGACGCGCCGCTGCCAGCGGGGCTGTCACGCCTGCTTCGGTCCCTTGCGGTGCGGTTTGGGCTTGGCCGCACCGGCCGCATGCTTGCCGCCATGGCCCTTGGCCGGCGCCTTGCTTGCACGCTCCTTTTCGGCCACTCTCCTGTCGCCGCCCTGCTTCGGTTTTGATACGGGGAACTTCTTGTCTTCAAAATGCGGTTCTTCCTGCGCATGCTTGCCGAGGCGACTGATGCGCAACTGCTGCCCCGACACCCACACCGCTTTCAAGCGCTTGAACAACTCCTTGGGCATGCCCTCCGGCAGATCGAGCGTGCTGTGGTCGTCATGAATCTCGATGCGGCCGATGTATTTCGCGTCGATGCCCGCTTCGTTGGCGATGGCGCCGACGATATTGGCCGGCTTGACGCCATGTGCATGCCCCACTTCGATGCGGTAGGCTTCCATGCCGGGCGTGCCGCGTGCCGGGCCACGCTTATGTTCGGCCTGCTCCTCCACTTCTGCACGGGGCTCCGGCTGCTTCTTGCGCGGCATTTTTTCGGCACGCGGTTGATGTTCTTCGGAGGCAGGCGCATGCGGCTTTTTTCCGGCACTCTTGCCGGCTTCGGGCGGTTCTCCGTCACGCGTGATGCGCAATTGCTGACCCGCGACCCACACCGTTTTCAGATGCAGCAACAGGTCGTCGGGCAGGTTGTCCGGCAGGTCCAGCGTGCTGAAGTCATCGTAAATCTCGATACGGCCGATATACTTGGAATCCAGATTCGCCTCGTTGGCAATGGCGCCGACGATATTGCCCGGCTTGACGCCGTGCACGTGGCCGACCTCGATGCGGAAGGTTTGCATGCCTTCCTCGGGCGTGCGTTCCACGCGCTCCTTTCTGGGCCGCTCGGCGCGCTCGAACGATCGAGCGCCGCGTTCGTCACGGTCCGCGCGGTCCGGGAATGCTTGCCTGTCCGGCCTGGCGCGCTCCTCCATCGGCTCGCGGGATTTTTTATCCAGCAACAGCGGCACGTCGCCGCGCGCCAGCTTGGCCAGCGCCGCGGCGATCTCGATGGCGGGAACGTTCTTTTCCTGTTCATAGTCCGCAATCAAGGCTTCGAATTGCTCCAGGCCCCCTGCCGCCAGCGTGTCGCTGATCTGGTCCTTGAAGCGGGCGATACGCACATCGTTCACCGCCTCGATGGTGGGCAGCACCAGCGGCGCCACCGGCTGGCGCGTCGCGCGTTCGATGGCCTTGAGCAGATTGCGTTCGCGCGGCGCGATGAACAGGATGGCCTCGCCGCTGCGCCCGGCGCGCCCGGTGCGGCCGATGCGGTGCGTATAGCTCTCCGGATCGTGCGGCACGTCGTAATTGATCACATGGCTGATGCGTTCCACGTCGAGCCCGCGCGCGGCGACGTCGGTCGCCACCAGGATATCGATCTGGCCATCCTTGAGCTGGGCGATGGTGCGCTCGCGCTGCTGCTGCGCCATGTCGCCGTTGATCGCGACCGCCGAAAATCCGCGCGCCTGCAGCTTGCTCGCCAGCTCTTCCGTGCCGAGCTTGGTGCGGGCAAAGATGATCATGCCGTCGAACGGTTCGGCTTCCAGGATGCGCGTCAGCGCGTCGAGCTTGTGCATGCCGCTGACCAGCCAATAGCGCTGGCGGATGTTGTCCGCTGTGCCGGTCTTGGCGGCGATGGTGACTTCGTCCGGGTCGTTGAGATAAGTCTGTGCAATGCGCCGGATCGCCGGCGGCATCGTCGCCGAAAACAAGGCCGTCTGGCGCGATGCCGGCGTTCTCTGCAGGATGGTTTCCACGTCGTCGATGAAGCCCATGCGCAGCATCTCGTCCGCTTCGTCGAGCACCATGGTCTTCAACTGCGACAGGTCGAGCGACCCCTTTTCGATATGGTCGATCACCCGGCCCGGCGTGCCCACCACCACATGCACACCGCGCCGCAATGCGCTCAGTTGCGGGCCATAGCTCTGCCCGCCGTAGATCGGCAGCACATGAAACCCGGGGATATGCGTCGCATAGCGCTGGAAAGCCTCGGCCACCTGGATCGCGAGTTCGCGCGTCGGCGCCAGCACCAGGGCTTGCGGCGCCGCCCTCTTGATGTCGATGCGGTCCAGCACGGGCAGCGCGAAGGCCGCCGTCTTGCCCGTGCCCGTCTGCGCCTGGCCGAGCACGTCGCGCCCCTCCTGCAACAATGGAATCGTGGCAGCCTGGATCGGCGAAGGGGATTCGTAACCGAGTTCCTGCAGCACGCGCAACAAGGGCGCCTTCAGTTGCAGGTCGGCAAACAAGGGAAAGCTCTTGTCGGACATGGTGTGCCTCCCGTCAACCGTTCAGGGCGTCTTTTGCCGCCTCTTCAGGTGTCAATCCATCGTAAAACAGATCGGTGAAATGTTCGACGTATTCCTCGATATGCTCCTGCGCCTCGGCTCGCGTGGCGCCGGCGGCTATCAGGAATTCTTCCACCTCGGTGCACCACTGGATCAGGGCGGCGGTTTCCGGGTCGAGCTTTTCTTTTTTGGCCATGACTTTCCTGTATGTTGTGTGACATGCGGGCTTGCGATGCAAGCCGCACGTTACAATTGTTCCGTGGTCCTGATCACCGTCACCCGGCTGATCAGAAATTCGCCATCCACGACGCTGCGATGCGGCACGCCGACCACGTTGAACCCCGGCCCGCCGTCATCGAGCCAGCGCTGTGCCATCGGATCGAATTCCTGCGGCTTCATGCGCAGCATCTGCGCCGAGATCACGAACTGCGCGCCGGTTTTCTGCTTCCTTACCAATTCGTCGAGGGTAGCCATGTCATTATCCTTTTTGCCGTAAGGCCGGCCGGCGATGATAAATCAGTTTACTGCCCCGGCTCAGGATATTTTTGGATCGCCCTGCTTGCACGGCCCCCTGCGTACCAGTATCCCCCCGGCAAGGCAAAAGAGCAACGCAAACAGGTGCGAGGCCGGGCCACAGCACCGGCGCAACAATCGGCACAACGCCGCCCGCGTTTTTGTTGACTTTTGTTGACAGGCGAATTCAATCGGCATATATTTTTTACATCGAAGTGGAAACGTTTCCATTTTGGCCTTCGCGGCCACTCCGGTTCCCGCTTCATGCCATCCGTTGCAGGCAATACGAACAGGCCGATCATCCGACCGGCATGGAGAGGGCTTGCCGTTTCAAACAGCAGGCTCACATTTCGAAGCGCAGGAACCACGAAGGAGACATCGTGCAAAAGCAAAACAACACAAGCAGCACTCGAAGGGAACACATCGCCTTATCCGTCATCGCCGCCAGCGTGCTGCTGGCCTATGGCAGCCACGCAACAGCCAGCGTCACCAGCCCCGTGATCGGCAACCTGATCTGGTCCGAGGAATTCAACGAACCCGCCTTGGACACCACTCTCTGGACCGCGGTCGACGGCAACGGCTGCCAGATCAACCTGTGCGGTTACGGCAACCAGGAACTGGAATACTACAGCCCCAACAACGTTGCCATCGTCAACGTGCCGTTCGAGCCCGGCACGCGCGCCCTGGCCATCACGGCCAGAAGCCAGACCGTGGGCAGCAACGTCTTCACCTCCGGCAAGATCGGTTCGCAAGGCAAGGTGCAGATCCAGTACGGCATGGTGGAAATCCGCATGGCCACACCGACGGTTTCCACCGGCCTGTGGCCGGCGGCGTGGATGCTGGGAACCAGCCCCGAGACCTGGCCGCGCAACGGCGAGATCGATATCGCGGAACAGGGCCATGCCGCGTCGGTGCGCGCCGCCGCCGGAACGCCCGTGCCGAGCGCCGACAATTTCGTCGGCTCCAACGTCATCACCTATCAACAGGCGGCGTGCGTGAGCGGCAACCCGACCTGCGCCGCATCGACGTCCTGGCAGACAAAGAATTGGTATACCCCGGCTCAATCGCTGGCCAACCGCTTCGTCACCTACCGCCTGTACTGGACCGATACCCAGATACGCTTCACCGTGATCGACAACGGCGTCGAGCACGATATGTATCAAAACCCCATCACCGTCAATTCCAGCGAGCTGCAATCGCCCTTCTACTTGCTGTTCAACCTCGCCGTGGGCGGCAACTTCACCGATGCGGCCACGCCGGCGCAAGTGACGGCGCCACTGCCTGGCACGATGTATGTGGATTATGTGCGCGTGTACCAGTTGGACGGCAAGGGCTCGGTCAAGCTCGGCAACCAGCTAGTGCCGGAAGTGGGCAAGTTCGGCGTATTCACCGACCTGACGCCGGTCAACAACAAGGAAGTGGCCGGCGTGAGTTCCGACGTGTTCCTGTGGAACGGCGCCTCCACCTCGGCGGGCAACATCCCGCCCTACGAAGGCAGCAACGTCATCGCCTGGGACTACACCGTGCCCGGCCAGTGGTTCGGCGGCAGCGTCGAATCGCGCCAGGCGCACGACATGAGCAACTTCAGGAACGGCAACGTCAAGCTCAAGATCAAGATTCCGGCCAGCGTGTCCTTCCGGATCGGCGTGCAGGATACCTACACCAACCAGAATTCCGTGCTCTTCCCCGCCAATGCCACCACCTACGGCATGGTGCGCAACGGCGACTGGGCCAGCGCCACCATCCCCGTGGCCGACCTGGCCGGCAGCAAGATCGCGCTGCAATCGATGCTGGACTTGTTCCAGATATTCAGCGACTCGAACAACCTGCCGGCGGCGCCGTTCCAGTTTGCGGTGGACGATATCGTCTGGGATAGCGGCGTGCCGACACCCACGCCCACGCCCACGCCAACACCTACCCCGACACCTACCCCGACGCCTACACCGACACCGACACCGACACCGACACCGACTCCAACCCCGGCACCGGCACCGGCCACGGTAACCGTCAGCGAACCCACGGTCACCACGCTGCGGTTCTCGATCAACTCGTCGAACTGGGCCGACGTGCACTACACCGTCAACGCCAATGTGCAGCAAAACATCCGCATGACCCAGGCCAACGGCGTCAACACCTACATCGCAGGCGGCCTCAAGATCGGCGACGTGGTGCAATACAACGTCACCTATTGGGACGTATCGAAGAACTACGCCATCGACACCCCGCTGCAAACCTACACGATGAAATAGCGCAGGTTTGTACGATGCTTCGGAAAGGCCGCGAGCGGGGTTGCGGCCTTTTTGTTTTGCACCGCAGGCGGATTCGCGACCCGATTACTCGATACCCCCCGAAATGCGCGGTTAAAATAGCCGCGATTATCGACAACCGGGACACCTCGCCCATGAAATCCATCCGCAAACTGCACTTCTACCTCGGCGTATTCTTCGCCCCCGCCATCTTCTTCTTTGCCCTCAGCGGTGCATTGCAAACCTTCAACCTGCACGAAAGCGAAGACGACGGCAGCTACTCCGCCCCGTCGTGGATCATAACGATTGCAGCGATCCACAAAGACCAGCGCCTGCCGAGACCGCACAAGCACAAGCACGAACCTCCCGCCGCGACGCCGGTCGAGGCGGCACCCGCCGGCCCATCGGCCGCACCCGCAGAGCCGCCGCACGAGGAAGGCCAGGGCCAACCCCACTCCTCGTTCCCGCTCAAATGCTTCGTCCTGCTGCTGGCGCTCGGCCTCATGACCAGCGCAGCTTCAGGTATCTATATAGCTCTGCAGGGTCGCAACAACCGCAACATGACTTGGATCATGCTGGGCGCCGGCCTGCTGGTGCCGATGGGGCTGCTGTTGTTCTGAACGAGGCGCGGCCCATTCGCATCAGCCGGGCCGCTTGCTCTATACTAACCCTGCCAACCTTTTACAAGCGAGCCGACCATGAACCCGATCCGCCCCATGCGCCTGATGCTGCTGTCCTTGCTGGCCGTTTCCAGCCTGGCCTGCGCCTTCTCCTTCAACGACTTGAGCAACCAGGAAGCCGGCAGCGGCTTGCGTGCCGCGCTCGACAAAGGCGCCACCGTGGCGGTCAACCAGTTGGGCGTGCAAAACGGCTTCCTCTCGAACGAGGAAGTCAAGATTCACCTGCCTTCCGTGCTGGAAAAAGCCAAGCCCCTGCTCAGACTGGCCGGCAAAGGGCCTGAACTGGACGAGCTCGAAGTGCAGATGAACCATGCCGCCGAAACCGCCGTGCCCATGGCCAAGACCTTGCTGGTGGAGGCGGTGCGCAAGATGTCCATCGAGGACGCCAAGCGCATCCTCACCGGCGGCGACACTTCGGTGACCGATTTCTTCCGCGAAAAAACCTCGGCCGACCTGTACGTGAAATTCCTGCCCACGGTCAAGGGCGTGACCGACCGCGTCGGCCTGGCGCGCCGCTACGACGACATCATGGAACGCGCCGGCCGCTTCGGCGGCGTGCCCGACGAGGAAAAGACCGTGGAAGCCTATGTGACGGCGCGCGCGCTCGACGGCTTATATCACATGATCGCCGAGGAGGAAAAGAAGATCCGGCAAGACCCGATCGGTAGCGGCAGCAAGGCGATTGAGAAGGTGTTTGGGTTGTTGCGGCAGTGAGCACCGGCATGATTCACCTTAACAAAGGGAATTCCTAAGCGGCAACTCTTTGCTTGCCACTTTCCGTCCACATTCGCGACAGGTCGCATTACTTTTTGAACGTTGAAGAAGGAAGCGCCCCCAGTGAATGTCTTGCGCAGGTTCGAAGTGGCTTGAGGCCGATCAATGGGGCCGATCGATGATGCCGGCCGGCCCGAGACTTCAGTCGTAGAAGTAATACCGCGCCGTATAAGCCACACGCGCCTCGCTGCCCGCATGCGCAGCGTCGCACCCGCCATCCGGCGCCTTGCCGCCCGCGGTAGCAAGGCGCTGCACACTGGCGGTTTTGCCGAATATGCCTGCGCCGGAATTGGATTTCGCGCTGAGGAGCAGCCAGGCAATCGCCTTCGGATCCGGGCCCCTGTCGCTGGCGGCCACCTGGCCGACCACCTTGCTGCCGTCATTTCCTTCCCAAGTCGGCCCCGCGTAGTGCTTGCCGATCGGCTTGCCGTCCGCGTTGAACAGATCGGCCTCAGGTGCCTTGAAGTTCCACGCATAGTTTGCGGCATTGTTTTTGTCGGGGCCGCAAGTATAAATCTGCACGCCCTTGGCTTGGGCCGCCAGCGTCAAGACCCGCGTTGCCGACGGTTGCAAAGCGGCAGGGACATTGGCAGGCTTTTCCGGCGCCGGCTGGGTTTGCGCATCCCAGGCGGCACAGCCTGAAAGCATGGAGGCGGCGATGGCGCTGCTTGCGGCGAATAGGATTGGCTGTTTCATTTTCATGTGAATGCTCGCAAAAAGGTTAGTATCTGCGGCGCGGTGCCGAGTATTTGTCGTCCGGGAAAACAAATGGCGGCGTGCGTCCGACCAAGGCTTCGACCAGCATCAATTCCTGGTCCGTATGATTGATGAAAGGAGCACTGCGGATATTTTTTCCCGGCGGCTCGCCGCCGAGGATGTAGAGCGGCCTGTCATGGTGTTGCGACACGACGCTTGCCGTGCTTGCCGGGTCCTTGCTTGCACTAACCTCGGTGGCGCCGTAGCAAGTGCAAAAATAGGTTTGCTCCGCCTCCGCTTCCGCGTAAATGCCCGTGCCCCTGATGCCTATGGTTGCTGTCGGCGTTCTGATCGCATAATGCGTGTCGCGCGATACGGACAGTATCTTGCCGCTGACAAGGCGCAACACGCGAATGAACGTGCTTTGCTCCTCCGCCTCCATGACGAGGTGGCTGTCGCTTCGCAGGATCATCGAGTGTCCGCCGGCGACGAAGATCACGCTGCTACGCGGCCCGGTCTTCACGGTATCGCTCGAGCCGATATGCGTCTCCAGCGTGGCCGCCTTGCCGTTGACTTCGACCGAGCCCTCCAGGCGGTAAATGGATCGTCCCGGCGGCAGCTTTTCCGGGACCGAGCCGAACAAGCTCTCCGCCAAAACAGGTTGCGCCGCGCCCGAGCCGGCCAGAGCGCCCGCCGTCAGCATCTTGATCAGCAGCCTGCGGCGCGAATCTTCTACCTCGTCGAGATCGTGCATACGCTCCCCTTAAAATCCCGCTAGATAATCGATGGAAAACTGATTGCCGACATACTTGATCGGTGAAGACCAGTAATCGGGCGAGATATCCGATGCCGATCTCGCATAGCGCCAGGAAAGATCGAGCGACGTCTTGCCTGCGAGCGGCAGGTTGTAGCCCAGCCTGGCCAAGGCCGTCTTGCCCTGTAGCCGGTAGGCGCGCAAAGGCTGACCGGCGCTGAACACGTCGTCGTCGACCCAGGCGACTGAAACGTCCCGATACGCCAACGCCGGCTGCGAAGTGGAGACGATGTCGCCATGGCGATATTCGGCGGTCAAATAGAGCGCGCTGCCGCCGCTGAACTGGTAATCCGTATTGAGCTGCAGCGACTTGTAGCGCACATTGAATACCTCGCTGTCGCTGCGGCTCACATTGTCCTTCAGCGCGGCATATAGATTGATGAGGTCGGTAAGCGGCTGGCGCCAGGTGATGCCGGCCGAATAGTGGTTGTTCTTGCGCAGATTGGACCTGAATTCGTCGCGCCCCGCCCCCGCAACGAAGCCGAACGTCGGCGCCATGAACTCGCCGGAAGGCCGAAACATATATTCGGCTTCCGCGTTGGCGGAAAGCCGGTCCAGCCCTTCATAGTTGTGAAAAGCCTGGGCGTCGGCCAATCCGCGCAAGGCCAGGCGCGTATGCTCGGTCAGCCCGACAGCCTTGTCCACGCTGAGATTGAGATTCGCCGCACTATCGGAACGCTTGTCCGCCTGATCGCTGGCGTTGGTCAGGTTGCTGTCGTAGGAATAGCCGCCATCGAGCATGATGCCCAAGCCGTCGAACACGCCCGCGTGCGCCGGCACGGCGAACAAGCCAAAGATCCCCAGCGTGGCGAAGGCACGCACCCTGCCTGCCCCTCGCCACGCGGGAGAAGTCGAGACAGGCCAATCGGCAGAGGCGCGCCCGGCACCAAACGCAATGCCCATGACCTGCGCCCAGGCAGACCTGCGAGCCGGCGCCGCCCAATGCTCGGACAGGAAATCGGAGGGCGCTGCGGCAATCTCGGTATCGGTCATCGTCCATCCCCAGACTCGAGAGGCCATTTTACCCACGTCTCTTTATTTCCCTTTATAAATTTCGACAAATCGATGCCGCAACAGGGGACATTGGCACAAGAAAACGGTGGAATGTGGCTCCCCAGCCACTCGGCCATGGGCATCGCCACGCGCGCGTTCCTTTATGTGGCGGGCTTGCCCGCTCACAGTTGGCGAGAGAATAGTCGAAAAAGGCACACTGGAAAAATTGATTTCGTTTATGAAATCAATAGCGAGCCGCGCTGTCGGCTTGAAAGCCTGGGCCGAAACGGGCCCGGCCATGCCCCGCTACAACTTGATTTCAGCCTACTTCGCCGACTCGCCAACGATATATTTCTCGTCAAGCGCCTCAGGGTCGCGATAATTCGTCAAAATGTTCAAGTAGATGTCCTTGTTCGTCTCGTCGATCTCGAAATGCTGGCCATCCACCAATTCCGCCGTTTCGCCCGCCGGGCCTTGCTTGCGCACAATCACGGCATATGTGCCGCGCGGCAGTATGTTCGGCACCTGCCAAATGTTATAACTCGGGTCGCGGCCCATGGCATGGTAGAGCAAGGGTTTCGCATGCTCGGACCAGCCGGGAGCGAACTGGGTCTCCTTATTTGGCCTATCCATGCTGCTACAGCCGGCGAGGCTCCCGGCCAGAGCTGCGGCGGCAAGCAATATGGGTAAGCGGAAACGGGGGTAGGAGGAAAGTTGAACCATGATAGGCCTCGCAACGAAACAAACTATGTACTGCTAGTGTGGCACTTTTTGCCGTGTGCTGCCTGCCCCGGCATCCGGCTCGGCGAAATGATTCGCCACGGCATTTCCGTCACCGCGATATCAGGGCCGCGCGCTCCTGGCTGGCAGCCGATCAAGCCGTCACGACTTAGGATCGACAATCTTCGCCAATAATTCCGGGGGAATCGGCTGCCCGCTTGCAGCCAAGTGGCGCACCGTTTCGTGCAGCAGGTTCGCCCGTGAAATTTTGACTGCGGCGGTCGCGATGATGGCGACGATGGGAATGAAGAGAGCGACGATCGGAATCAGTTCCGGCGACAGTTCTGCTAGCGTGTTCATTGTTATTGGACGACCCGGTGCGTTGTATTTGTTGAGGGTTGGATGCCGCCTTTGCGGCCCTGCATGCGGCCCTGAAGCGTGCCGCTTGGCCGCTCTCAGACGGCGGCAAATCATTGTAGCGCGCCTGGCAATGCAGCAGCAACCTTGCCGCCGCCGGCCGCAAGGTGCAGTGCCCAAACCGCCGATCCAGATCGGCGCCAATCCGGGCGGTGGCAATACCTGTCAAAGCTGACAGGTAGAAGCCCATGGAAAGGCATGAGACCCTATACCAAAAACCATAAGTCACAACACCGAAGGAACCCGCCATGAGCACGATGCCGCCAGACAACTCATACTCCGAACTATTCACCAATTTCATGCAAGGCTGGTTCAACCCCAACCAGATGCGACGCCTGTTCAACACCCTGTATGAACCCATCCTCCCCAACGGCACCTTCGCCGGCCTCGTCATCAACCAGAACAACTCCAGCAACCCCCAGGTGGAACGCCACGTCGTCAACCACTACAGCTACGGCCGTCAATTGGGCATCCTGATCGACGCGGTGGACGTGCTCATCAAGGACGTGCCCTCGCCCAAGGACAAACGCGACGCGGGAAGGATCAAGGCGCTCAAGGACTTGAAGAGCGAGATTGAAAAGCTGAAATCGCAGGCGCGGGAATCGCAGGCGGAACACATCATCGATGAGCTCGAAGAGTTGTCGGACGCCGATCTCAGGCGGTGCGGCGACGAGATTGCGCGCCTGAGAAACGAGCGGGCCGGCCGGTAGCCCGCACTGAACGAATCGCATAAGCCCGGCCTTTCTCCATATGACAGCATACATGCCGAGTTTCGAACACAGTTTGGTTGGCCGGACACTATCCCGGCACGCCGTGACCCGCGCGCCGACCTCCTGAAAACGGGGAATATCAGTTCGCCGAAGCCGCCGGCCGCGAAAATACGTTAACCAGGTTCCCGTCCGGATCGCGCAGCAACAATGCGTGATTACCCCAAGGCATCACGGTCGGCTCCATCACAATGTCGGCAGCGGATTTGTCGAAGCGCGCCAGGATAGCGGGGACGTCGTCCACTTCGAATTCGAAAATGGCAGACCGGTTTGCCGCAGCAACCGCGGCGCCCTTGTTGAAGCGTTGAATCAATTCCTCCGACGAGATGGCCAATACGGCTCCGCCTGGAAGACGCAGCTCGGCAAAACCAGGCGCTAGTTGGACAGGCTCGACGCCCGAAAGCTGGGCATAGAAGGCAACGAGGGGTTCAAACTGACGCGTGGCAATTCGAACGGATGCGAACTTCATGAAGGGTTCCTTTTGCTGTTGTTGAGGCAGGCAGCTTAAATACCCCTGCTGTCAGTTTCTGTCAGCATCGGATTGGCCCGGGTCGGCATACATACGCGCAACCCAATAGTCTGTACCGGTCGTTTTCCACAGAGCAGTTTCCACATTCGAGCAAGGTTTGATTTCAATCGAGCTAGGAGTCTGCGCGGCAGAACGAGTCGACGCGAAATGGGTGGGAAAAGAGCACAATTTGGCCTCGCTTTTGAGGACTGTAGCCGTAGCTACAGTCGGAAAAACGGGGGCAAAGTGGGACTGTTCTCCATCCATTGCAGCCGACTCGCTTCTGCCGCGCAGGCTCCTAGGGCATAAGCATAATTTGACAATTTACGTATTTACGTAAATAATACAATTCAAATTGACACCGCGATTCATCATGAGGCATCGATATTCCCTTGCGTTCCGTCGCGCAAGCTCCGGGGCAAAAAAATACCTCCGCTTGAAAAAATACCTCATCTTGATTAATAACCGGTGTCAATAAACGCTATACTTTTTATCAAGCCGCAAGACCAACCTATCGTCACCTTGCGCCAGCAGCGTTTCACTGCAAAACCAGTTGCGATGAATGAGACCTTGCCATGAATGACCGGTCGCTTTTCTACCACCTGATCGCCATCGTCCTGATCAAGATGATCGTACTCATGGGCATCTGGTACGTCTTCATGAAGCCCTACAAAGTCCAACCCTCCGCCGCCGACGTTACGCGGGCGGTTCTCGGCCCACAATCCACAGAAGGAACACCGCATGGCACACACTGAGCTGGTCGACCTGTCACGCCTGCAATTTGCGGTGACGGCGATGTATCACTTCCTTTTTGTTCCGCTGACGCTCGGCATGGCCTGGATTCTCGTGATCATGGAGACCGTGTACGTCATGACCGGAAACGTCATCTGGAAAGACATGACGCGCTTCTGGGGCAAGCTGTTCGGCATCAACTTCGCCTTGGGCGTGACGACCGGCATCACCATGGAATTCCAGTTCGGTACGAACTGGGCCTATTACTCGCATTACGTCGGCGATATTTTCGGTGCGCCGCTGGCAATCGAAGGCTTGATGGCGTTCTTCCTGGAATCGACCTTCATCGGCCTGTTCTTCTTCGGGTGGGACCGCCTGAGCCGCCCCAAGCATTTGCTGGCCACGACCCTGATGGCGATCGGCAGCAACCTTTCCGCGCTGTGGATCTTGATCGCCAACGGCTGGATGCAAAATCCCGTGGGGTCGCATTTCGAATATCGCACCATGCGCATGGAATTGACCGATTTTTCGGCCGTGATCTTCAACCCGGAAGCGCAAGCCAAGTTCGTCCACACCGTATCTGCGGGCTACGTCACCGGCTCCCTGTTCGTGTTGGCGATTTCAAGCTGGTATCTGCTGCGCCGGCGCAACGTCGCGTTTGCCTCGCGCAGCTTCCGCGTGGCGGCGGCCTTCGGCCTGGCTTCGGCCTGCAGCGTGATCGTGCTGGGCGACGAATCGGGCTACACGGTGGGCGAGGCGCAGCAAACCAAAATGGCGGCGATCGAGGCCATGTGGGAAACCAAACCCGCGCCGGCGCCGCTGACCCTGGTTGCCGGCATCAACGAAGCCAAACAAAGGAACGATTGGGAAGTCGAACTGCCTTGGGTCATGGGCCTGATCGGCACGCGCTCGGTGAGCAAGCAGATTCCCGGCATTGCCGAGATCAAGGCCAAGAACCGCGCCAGGATCGTGAGCGGCATCGCCGCCGTCAATGCGCTCGACGCCTTGCGTCGCAACGAGAACGATCAGACGGCCAGAACCACCTTCGACGCCCATCAAGCCGACCTGGGCTTCGGCCTGTTGCTGCGCAAATACACGACGGACCTTACGCACGTCGACGACACCATGATCGATAAAGCCACGGACGATACCATCCCCCACGTTACGCCGATGTTCTGGTCGTTCCGCGCCATGGTGGGGCTGGGCTTCCTGATGCTTGCGCTATTCGCCGTGGCTTTCTGGAAAACGGTTCGCGTGCGCTACCCCGTCCCGGATTGGGTACTGAAGTGGGCGGTGTTCATGTTGCCTGCGCCATGGCTGGCATGCGAACTGGGCTGGTTCGTAGCCGAATATGGCCGTCAGCCATGGACCATCTACGGTTTGCTGCCGACCAATTTGAGCGTATCGACATTGACGGCGGAAAGCGTCTACGGTTCGCTGGCGGGGTTCGTGCTGTTCTACACGGTCCTGCTGGTGGTGGAGATGTACTTGATGGTCAAATTCGCGCGGCAAGGCCCGGGCAGCCTCGGCACCGGACGCTACGACCTCGAAGCCGCCCACGCCTAGCCTAAGGAGCATCTTCATGTTCGATTACGTCACTCTGAAATTCATCTGGTGGATACTGGTAGGCGTGCTGCTGACGGGCTTTGCGGTCATGGACGGCCACGACATGGGCGTAGGCACCCTGCTGCCCTTCGTCGGCAAGACCGACGTCGAGCGCCGCGTCATCATCAATACCGTCGGCCCGCACTGGGACGGCAACCAGGTCTGGTTCATCACCGGCGGCGGCGCGATTTTTGCGGCGTGGCCGCTGGTCTACGCGACCGCCTTCAGCGGGCTGTACTGGGCCATGCTCCTGGTTCTATGGGCGCTGTTCTTCCGGCCGGTCGGATTCGACTATCGCAGCAAGATCGACAATCCGACATGGCGCCGTGCCTGGGATTGGGGCCTGTTCATCGGCGGAGCCGTGCCTCCTCTGCTGTTCGGCGTTGCATTCGGCAATCTGCTGCAAGGACTGCCCTTCACCTTCGACGACTACATGGTGCCGCATTACGAAGGAAGCTTCTGGGGCCTGCTCAACCCATTCGGCCTGCTATGCGGCGTGGTGAGCAGCGCCATGATCACCATGCACGGCGCGATGTATCTGGCCCATCGCACCGAGGGCGCAATCCAGGCGCGCGCCATCAAGGGCGCTACCGGCGCCGCGCTGGTCTGCCTCGCAAGCTTTGTTATCGGCGGCTTCTACGTGGCGCATCTGAACGGCTACCGCATCGCATCTTCGATCGATCCCAACGCAATCGATGCCGTCATGGCCAAGACCGTGACGCGCGCCCCCGGCGCCTGGCTGGACAACTATCGCGCCATGCCCTGGACCGTAATATTTCCCATCCTGGGTCTGGCCGGCCCGGCGCTTGCCATCGTTGCGGTACGGGCGCAAAAGACCTTGAGCGCCTTCACACTCTCAGCGCTCGCCGAAGCCGGCATCATCGGCACGGCTGGCGTTTCCATGTTCCCGTTCCTGATGCCGTCGTCTTCCCATCCCGCAGCCAGCCTGACGGCCTGGGATGCGGTGTCGAGCCATACCACGCTCGCCATCATGTTCTGGGTTGCGCTGATATTCGTCCCCATCATCCTGGCGTACACAAGCTGGGCCTATCGGGTCATGCGCGGAAAGGTTGTGGAAGAACAGATTCTGCGCAACGAACACGCGTTGTATTAAGCGGCATTCGCAAAACCAACAAGGAGAAAGCATGTGGTATTTTAGTTGGATCTTGGGCGTAGGCTTCGCGGTGCTGCTGGCCGTCCTCAACGCGATGTGGGGCGAG
This sequence comes from Burkholderiaceae bacterium, assembly GCA_036384915.1. Lineage (GTDB taxonomy): Bacteria > Pseudomonadota > Gammaproteobacteria > Burkholderiales > Burkholderiaceae_D > PKWO01. Next base: position 8,232 of record DASVLJ010000040.1, on the reverse strand, counting down.
AACCACGAATTGAATCAGAAGGACTCCGGCAAAGAGCCTTGAAGCTGTTGATTGTTTCGAACTGATTATTCGCACCTAATCACAAGCGGAGCCTGGGACGTCGTCATCACCCCTGCCAATCCTGAAGGCCGCCCCCCGATTTCATCGCCCGGATTGTTTGATTTTCGCAACGTAAGCCAAGCCCCGAGACAACGGCAGGAATCAACAGCCTGCCGATATCGCTCAGCCACGTTCGCGCCTTCGTCGGACTTCGGGTGAGCCGCATTTTTCACTCTAAGCGCGGCCATCAAAACGATAATCGTTGACTGCGCGCAATGCGCTTTCAGCCTGTCAATTCTGACAGGTTCAATTCCCATTTCACGAATCGGAAAAAAACCGGCATGCCAGATGCTGCAACGCGATAGAGGAAACGCTCTATTTCTATTCCCGCACAAGACTGCCACAATCGGCGACAGCTTGGTCATGTCATCGTGACAATCCGCTGCAATCGAAACCAAGCCATCGATGTTGCTGAAGCACACACAAAACCACATGCCAAAGTGCATGCCATTCTTGTTGATGGAGGAGACACATGAAACTATCACGTTGCATCTCTTTACTCGTACTGCTTTGCCTCACTGGAATCAGCAGCCTTGCCAACGCCACCAACTACACCCTGTGGATCAACGGGCGCACCGGCGGCGGCACCATAGGCGACTACACCAGCTTTACCTATTGGGGGCCGGCCACGACGGCGGCCGGCGTCAACAAAAAAGCCGTGAATTGGGACGGCTACAACAGCATCGCTGCACAAAACGGCTATATCCGCGATGCGCTCGATTGCTTCTGCACCGGAAACAATTGGTGCTACGTGGCCGTGCATAGCGCCGGCGATTTGATGATGGGCTACACCCTGGCCAACTACGGCGGCACTTCGCGCATGAAGAAAAATCCGTCGCCGAATTCCGGCGGACAATGCAGCAACTCGGACGGCACCTCGCAAATCGGCTGGAACATCAAATGGGTGCGCGCCGCAGGCGGCGCTGCGGGCGGTTCGGAGCTGGCCGATCTCGGCTCCTGGGCCTTGTCCGAACCGCTGGTGAAAGACCTGCGCACCACCACCGCGCGCGCCATGTACAACCACAACGACACGCACAACGTCTGGTTCTACATGTATGCCGGCGCCAAGGGCGCGATATATTCCGGCCTCCTGCCGGGCCAGGACGATTCGGCCATCGCCTACCACAGCTCGGGCGCCGTCTCCGGTTCCAGCGGGGCAGCGTATTGCAATCCGTCCGACTGGTTCTGCAACGACCTCACCCTGGGCACCGCCGCCAACGAAGGCGGCTCGAAGAAATGGAACATGCATTCGGTCTCGTTCCGCGACGACGCCGAAGCCTACAACCACTACAGCAACGGCAACTGGCAAGGCATCATCTCGGTGATGCTGCGCGACGTCGTCAGCAACGCGAACTGACGCCGCCCGGGCACAATGAAAGCCTGGTGGAAGTCGATGGCGCCGCTCCGGCGGCGCCTGATCCTTATCGGCGCAGGCGCGGCGGTGGCCGCGGTAACGGGCTATGCCATATGGGCCGGCGCCGCGCCCTCAGACGCCGGCAATGGCGCAACGGGCGCATCCGCCAAGGATAAGGACGAACTCGCCTGGTTGCGCGTCAGCGGCGCCAATGGCGCCGGCGCGCCCGTCAACGACGAAAAAACCCAGCGAGCCCGGCAATTGGTGGAGCACTACGGCGAAGTCAACCGCGTGCTGTGCAGCTATCGCGACCGCACCCGCTACCCCAACAATTCCAGGCCGCTCGCCGAGCAAAACGACCAAATGCATCCCAACCGTCCCGTGGTGGAAGTGCGCCCCATGCACGCCACCGACGGCAGCGCGCAACCCGACATCCAGATGCAATCGTCGCAAAGCCGCGTCTACATGGTCTCCGGCGAGACGGTCGATTTCACCATCCGCGCCTTCGGCACGGACGGCACGCCCCAGCCGATGTTCGTGACCAAAGCGGTGGCGCACGGCCTGACCTTCGGCACCCAGCGCAACATCGCCCAGGTTCCCGTCGAATTCAATGGCGACGGCGGAACCGGCGAAAACGGCTACACCGGCAGCCTGACGCCGCGCCAGACCAACCTGGCGGGCTTCAACGGCACGATACGGGTGGATGTAAGCTATAACGTCGGCGACAAATCGGGAACCCTCTCGTACGACGTCATCTACTCGGCCGATACCCCGGCAAACTGGAACGGCCCGATCCGCGAAGCGGTAGAAGATGGTTCATTGGTTTTCCACCTGCGCGCCAACGTCTTGATGCCCGGGCGCTACGTCGTCACCGGCAGGGTTGACGATGCCCAGGGAAGGCCCGTGGCACTGGCGACATTCAACGACATGCTCGGGCAAGGCAGCCAGGACGTGAAGCTCACCGTGTTCGGCAAATTGCTGACCGATCTCGCGCCCGCTTTCCCCTTGACCCTGCGCGATGTGGACGGCTACCTGCTCAAGGAAAACACCGACCCGGATCGTTTGCTGCTGCCGCGCCTGGAGGGCAATGCCTACACCAGCAAGGACTACCCGCTCAGCGCCTTTTCCGACGCCGAATGGCAGAGCGAGGAACGCAGCCGCTACCTGACGGAATTGGGCAAGGATGTGGATGAGGCGCGCGCCGCCTTGCACCGGTTCGATCCGGCGCTGGAGCAGCAGAGTTTGGCGCATCAGCGTTGTGAAGACTTGAAGTGACGCGGGGCTTCCCTTCTTGATTTTGATCATCCAGAGAACTTCACATTTGGGGGATACGCGACTAGTTTGCACGTGACGGTTTTGGCACGTACAATCGCGACCGACGCTTACCGCGCGATCCAGAAAATCAATTTCATTTGAACTTCCCCATGCCAACAACTTTTACCAAAGACGCAGTCGACGGCAGACTCTTTCAGCGTTTTATTACCGATCACTATCGAGGCATCCTGGTTGTTCTAATTTTGCCCTTGGTGCTTCATCAGTTCGGCCCGCTAGTCGGCAGGCAGTATGACCTCATGCGAACCTACACGGTTTTGTTGTGCTTCATGATTTTCTCGATTCCGCTTCGCATCTGGACGACAATGTCGCGAACGAATTGGGGGGAAAGTTTGACTTTTGCAGATGATTTGCGAATTCAAAAAAAGGACGGCGCCACCGTAGTCATCGATCGTTCAGCCATTCAGAATGTTCGCATTTCGCCGGACAAAATGATCGCGATCGTATGGAAAAACAACGGCAAGAACCGGTTTTGCATCATAGGCAAAGAAGGTTTTACAAGTACCACCTGGCGTCAGCTTGAGTCCTTTGCACGGACGTGGCTTCCCAAGCGTTGAATGACGCATGGTCAGGCTCTCCGGCATCGTCACGTATGTTTCCTTGCTCATCCAGGGGGGAGCAAAGGTGCATTAATGACATATTGCCGTCTAATTCGAAACTGAACCTGACCCTCTTCTGCTTGTTTATCATCACGGCCCATTCCCAACGTTGAATAAATATTGGTTGGCTTGTGCTTATTCCGACGGCAGACGACACACAAGCCTGCCGGGCTGGTGCCGAAACAGCATCGACAATGCCACTGAATAACGCAATCCCCTTCAGCTATCGTTATTCGCCGCTGATCACCTTGACCACCTGCGGCACCAGCGACATCAGCGCATGGTATTGCGCCGGCGCCGCCTTGGGCAGATCTGCCACCAGCGAATCATAGCGGGCGTACCACAATTGATTTTCATTGGAAGACAACGCCTGCCAGCCGATGAATTCGCGCGAGCGGCCGTTATATATCGCCACGCCCACACCAACCTTGCTGTTGTAATTGTTCAGCGGCCCAGGCGAGGCGTAAATTGCGATGGGCGCCAGTTGCACCAGAACATCGGCATCGACGGCCGGATGTTGCTCCAGCGTGCCGGTGACAAGGTTCTCTCCACGGGGCGGTTTGGCCGGCCAATACAGACGAGGCAAGGCGTTGCGCGTATTGCTCGCAATCGTCACCTGCATGCCCTTCGCTTCCAGCGCTCCCTTAATGGCTTTCAGCAAGTCAGCATGCATATTGACATCGGGCATGGTCTGATTGAACAACGCGGGAAACTCTTCCGCCTTCTTCTGCGTCGCATCCGCGCTGGCAGCGATGATGCCGCCAACAATCAGCCCAACACCGGCCCCGACGGCCGCGCCATGCGCAACATTGCCGTTGTTGTTGCGCGCGACGCCCGCACCCGCAATCGCACCGCTGACCACGCCAGTCTCGAGCGCAACCCCAGACGGGTCCGGCGACGGGGCATTGCTATCGATTGCATAGAAGCGGTCGAAGCTGCCCGAGTAATACATTTGCGGCCAGTTCGTCACCACGACCTCGATCGAGGCGACAGGCCGCAGATCGGGGAAATCCTGGATGACGACGGTCTTGGGGTGGCCCAGACTGGCGCTATCGATTTTCGGCGTGGCACAGGCGGTGAGTAGCGCTGCGATGGAAAGGCAAAGAGTTCGCGCGACTGGCTTGGACAAGGAGGGCTCCCGGTGTTGGTTTTATGAAATTTTTCGGATGATACCGGGGATTGGAGTGGAAAGATAGTTGAAGGCAGGTATTAGACGGCTTTGCAAGCATGCGCGTGCTGGTGCAATTTGTTCCCGGTTGATCCGATGGAGCGACGGCACATCGGCGAAAATTCGCGGTTAGGTTGGGCGGCAGCGGGCATCAAGCGGCCTCGATCACTTGCAGGGCGTTGAGGAAGCATTCAAGGAATTGTCCGACAAGCACGAGCTTGATACATGCCCCGTCGCGGCCTTCTTACGGACGAAGCAAAGGCCGAACTCGATCATGAGATTGCTTATTCAAAATAGCGTTGGAGTGTGAGGCAATACGTACATGCATCTGCCTTTTACGGGCACGTTCCACTGCAACTTAAATCCGAACTAAGCCAGCCAGGGGAAGTGTGGCGGCGGAACGCCAAGGGTCACAAACGGATCGCCCATGAACCAGAGGCCGATAGGTTGCACTTCGCCGATCAGGTGCGCGGCGCTTCGGTCCTGGCAAAAGGATGGGATGGGAGCCGGGGCATCGGTATTCGGAATAGTTTCCCGCACTGTCGCCGGATTAAAGCCCAGATCGAGCTGCTGGGTCGGATAACGCGGATCGTTGATGTAGGCTCCAATCAGCGCATCGTACCCCACTTTCAATTGGGCATCGCTTATATGATGCGCGGCGTAATTGATTTGGCACGCGCTGATGTTCTTGGCCGGTTCGCCCATTTCTTCCAGCAGCGCGGCAATAGCGAGAGATTCGCCGGCGGGTGAGGCGGCAGGCATGTTTCTTCCTCCTTCAATCTATCGTCAGTAGAAGCACTCGGGTTCCGGCGGGGCCGAAGGGGCCGATGCGGATTTCCGATTATGGAATGCCGAGAGCACCGCCGCTTCCACATTTGTCAAGTTAGCGCCCTGAGTCATCAAGAGCATTCCTGGAAATTCACCCGAGGATTTTGCAAGCCAAGATAGCAAGCCGAGGCGGCGATGGCTTGCCGCCCCGCCCGGCCCTTCGAAGCTCGGCTGGCTCGGTCAAGGAGGGCTTCCAGAATTAGTTTTGTGAAATTTTTGGGGATGATACCGGAGTTGGGGTGGAAAGATAGTTGAAGGTAGGTATTAGACGGCATTGCACGACTGTACTGCGAGGAGCGGCAACAACGCCATGGCCTTTTTGAAACGGATTCTAAATCGACTCCGGCGGCGCCCTCACTCGACTACAAGCCGATACCCCTGTTGCAGTAGCCCATAGACTTCCTGGCCCAGCCGAGTCAATGTGTTGGTGTTGGTATTCCAATAGTGACTATTCTCGGGATCATCTACATGCTTTTGCGCATCTGCCTTGGCTGCGTTGACAAACTCGCCAAGGTTCCCGGAGACTAGCGTAAGTGCGATCTCCGGAGGAGGCGGGACGACCAGATTGAAATCGAGCGCGTTATCCGAACCGGCCTTGATCCACTCTGCATTGATGCCGGGAGACCAGGGCGTAGACCACAAGGTGCCTCCGCTTTCTGGGCCGCGCCCGGTGGCGAGGCTCTCAGTTTCCGTCTTGGGGCCGATGTTGAGATGGCGCGGGCCACTATCGACCGAGACACCCAGGGAACCCAATGCGTGCCAGCGCGTCGCGGCCAACAGCATTTTGCCGGGGAATTCAGCTGCCCATTTCCTGATTTGCCCTAACTTCGTGCGTGCCGATCCGGGCTGCGTGCCGACTTCGACTTTGACATCATCGGCTTTTTTCTTGTTGGCACCCAAGGCCTGGTCTTGAACGGGAACGCCTTCAATGACGCCGATTTGGGTTTTGACCGTGTCCATGTGCCCACCCACAGTCGCGACCTTGTCGATGTCGGTGCTGTCGATTTTGACGATGCTCGGATCGACAGCCCCCGTGACTCTTCCTGTTGCGTCCGTGACGGTATCGAGTTCCCCTTGCAGGCCGGTCTGTATCGGTGACAGCGTAAGCATCCCGATCAGCTTCTCCACGGTGGGAATGTTGGCTGTCTCGTCGTGGGCGCCAAGCGCGCCGAGCGCGCCATTCACGGCCGGTGTGATTACGAAATCTTGCTCCTCCAGATCTTTTATCGCGGCCACTTTGAAACCGGCGCTATCCTCTTTCCGATAGAACTGATCGCGGTAAGTCAGCCGCTGGACGATCGCGGGAGCGTTGCCGGATGGCGCCGCGGCACGCGCCGGTCGTCCCGTCAATTCCATCAACTGCAAGGGCGACGCTTTGTTATTGGCCCATTCCGAATAAACCGCTTGCTGCGCGACGCGAGGGCTGCCGTTCACGACGTTCATCAACTTGCGTTGCGAAGCGGCTCCCGCGCGAGTGTCCGGCAGCGCTGCGAATTGCTTACCGGGGGCGCATTCGGCTGCATAGCTGGTCGTTCCCTGTTGCTCGGGCCTACGGGATTTCATCTGATACTCCCTTTTCGCGAGTGCGGTGTGAATTGATTTTAACCGCAGATCACTTGTCGAACAATGCACTCATTCACATGACGGCACGTCCGACCACACCACTTTTCTTAAACGGTTTGCGCGCGTGATACAGGATTCGGGGATGCCCTGGATTTTCGTGAGACGTCATGAAAACAAAAAGCCCGCACAAACCTACATTTTATGCGGGTTTCTGGGCTTCTTGAGACTTTGTGAAGTCGTATGGGAGAGGGGAATTCGAACCCCGATAGGCTATAAACCTATACGCGCTAAGCATGATGTGTCTTCAACCAATCCCGAAGCGCCATTTCCTTCTCATAAATCGAGTACGACTCTATATTATTGAAATCGAGTCTGACCCCATATATATGAAGGCAGGGACCAAGGGAAGCGCCCGCCTCTGCCATGACTTGCGCCTGCAAGTCATGGCATTTTGTTCGTTATTCTTTGCTGTAATTCATGAAGACTCAGGATTGTTACTTAACTCGCGCTAGCGGCCACGTGACCAGAATCCATGCACTCTAAGTACCAATGAGCTGCTGACACGTGCTTAGTACTCTCAGCATCAATCCTGGCCTTCAGCGTTTTTGAACCGTGGCCTTCCCGAATGATATTGTGTTCATGTCGAAGGTAATCCAGGATCGCTCGAAATTGCGGGACAAGCTTAGCATCTTCGTCAACTTTTCCGCCATTACAGAAGAAGTCAGCCATGATAAGAGTCATGACCGAAAACATGTCAAGTTGGGGGGTCGGTAATCGCAAGTAAGGAGTTCCCAAACCGGCCCCTTGGACGTCCTCAAAGCGCACCTTGTCACGGTCGACATGTAGATGCTCGTTAAAAAGGCCGCGCACTGTTTCGTCACCCACGTTATTGCTTACTCCACGCTGGACATGGAATATGGGATGAAATGCAGTCTGCTTGTTAGCAAACTCAAAATCAAAATGCATAGCGTCAAAGAACGCAAGTACGAAGCCTTCCTCACCGTCCGGGCGGCAAGTGTAAAACGTTACATTGCAATTGGCTCTATCCATGCATGGCTGATCTTCGGCTGTTGACACCTCGAAGCTGCCGGAAATGAAGATAGCCAACTTGGTAAGCTTGTCCCTGGTGCTTGAAGCTTTCGTCGGCGTATAGTGGACCCCGAATTCGAGACAGAAGAAGACGGGTAGTTTAAGCTGTCGTCCATGAAGGGATGATAGCAAATGAGTGAAGGTAAGAAGCGCAAGACGCACACGGCGGAATTCAAGGCCAAGGTTGGACTGGAGGCAGT
>DASVLJ010000039.1:0-60921 GCA_036384915.1 Burkholderiaceae bacterium | reverse complement strand
ACGCGTCGGCCAGCATCCGGCATCGCGCGTGCAGGAGCTGACACCGAAGCTGTGGAAGCAGCGCTTCGCCGCCGATCTGCTGCGCTCGCCATTGCATCTGATCGGCAAATAGCGCAAGAACGCCGATCAGTTACCGCTTACAATTGGCGTGGCTGACCAGGGTTCTTTGCAGTCTGCGATGCTTGATACTTGGCATTCCAATGCCGGTACCTGCTTGGGGGCCGCTGGTGAAATCTGCGTCGCAGTACAAATGCCCGGCCGCCATGATTGAGACCAAGCGATCTACATGCACGATATGGTAGATCTTGGGATTTGTCGGGGCCCCATCTGCCGCAGTCCTTGTATGCGATCTCTGTCGGTGACGCGAAAAATTCTTGGAAGGGTTTCGTCGATCATATCATTCGCGACAATCCGGTCAAATCATTCTTTTGATCGGTGCGTGGGAGCGTTGATATGATGGGTTCGAAGACTTCTGTGAACCAGAAATACAAAAGGGCTTACGCCGAAACGTAAGCCCTTCATATTCTTTGGCTCCCCGACCTGGACTCGAACCAGGGACCTGCGGATTAACAGTCGGCGCAGAACGCGGTAAGTTATTGATAAATAAGAGAAACTTACCGTAATTGAGCGTAAGCGAAAGTAATTACGTATCAGTAGTTTAGCGTAATTTTGCGGAATCAAGCAAAACTGATGCGTGTACCGTATGCGTACCGTTTTCACTCCAAGAAACCATCAGCTGACGAGCATGTGGCGAAGCACACGGCTCCCGCCCGCCTTACGTAAACGCCCAGCCCCTACCGCCATTTGTCCGGCGTGTCAAGGGTATAGTACAATTGGCAACGTGTACACGCTACGGATTTATCGATTTTGAAGATAACTGCCTCGCTCCTTACCTCAACCTTAGCCAAAATTTGTGTTTTGGCTGCGCTCCTGGCGGCAACATCGTCGCCGGCGCTGGCAGAGGGCGCGACACCGGCCTTTTCTTCACAGCTGCAGGCGGTCCGAACGCTACTGGAAACACCCGACGACAAGATCGACCTTGCACGGGCTAAGCTGACCATCGACCATCTGATCGACCCTGAGACCGACCAGGCCGCAGTACTCAAGCAGATCGACGACATTGCTGCGGAAATCAAGGCGTCCTTTCCGCTCGGTGCCAACAATCTGGTCAAATTCAAGGTCTTGCGCGACTACCTGTACCGGCCGGCACCTTTCAGCGGCAAAAAGCCGTTTCTCTACAACTTTGAAGACGACCGCAATCCGAAGGCAAAATTGCTATCGGTGTATCTAGCCACGCATAGGGGAAACTGCGTTTCAATGCCCCTGCTGTTCGTCATTCTTGGGCAGAAACTGAACATCCCTGTCACGATCACGACAGCACCGGCTCACCTGTACGTGAAGTTCCGTGCGGATAATGGTCTTTGGTTCGGGGTGGAAACAACGAGCGGAGGTGGATGGGCAGAGGACGATTGGCAGAAAACGCAATTTCCGTCCTTGACTCAAAAGGCCATCGAGAGCGGTATCTACATGCAGCCGCTGACTAAAACAGAAACTGTTGCCGTCATCGCCCAATCGCTGTTTGATCGCTATGACAGCCAGCACAGCAACGAGGCGGAAGAGGCACGTATCGAGTTGGCACTGCTGTTGCTCGATCACTATCCCAAAGACATCACCTCCATGCTCAATGCCTACTTAGGCTACAAGGATTTGCGGCAGAGGCAGTTCATCGACAAGTACCCGACCCCAATCGACATACCAGAGAACCTGCGGCCACGGTTTGAACAGCTCGAAAAGGGGTGGTTGTTTTGGGGAAACCAGGCGAAGGCGCTTGGTTTTCAGGCGCCTACGGCGACAATGGAAGCAGCCTATCGCGAGAGAATCCGGCGTGCCAGGGCTGGTAAAGATCAATAAGGTAAGAACATTCAGGAGAACGAGGCTGTGAAAAATTTGATTAGAAAACTGTGTGTCGGCGTTTCGCTGTCGATGGGGCTGCTAAGTGTGGCAAATGCAACCTATGTCGATGGCAACCCCACTATGTATGTAGACCCCACTGGGCTAGACGCTATGGTGGTCACAGGGGGTATTAGCAATGGAACGCCGCCGAACCCTTTCGGCCACGTTGGTGTCGCCGTCACCGGCTACGGCATGGCAAGTTACGGTAATAACACAGCGCTCGGCAGCCCGGCCTCATATTATCTGAACAACCAAGACGGCAAGCGAAACCAGCAGGTCACGATCATTCCAACCACGCCTGAGCAGGATGCGGCGATGATCGCCTTCATCAAACAGCACCCTGACAAGAACGGTGTGGGCTACCTCGATAACTGTGCGGTACGCACAAACCAAATTCTCAATGCAGGCGGTATCCCAACACAGGGTATTCCGTTCCCAGGCGGCTTAGCCCGAGATGTGGCAAACCTGCCCGGCACAACCACGTACTACATCCCGAAGGGTGCGCCGATCCCCGATCCGCTGCAAAACGTGTTGCCAGGCTATCGATCGCAACCATGGTGACCGCAACGAGCGCTCGTCGCCCAACGCTGCGCCGTTGGCTGCTAATAACGCTACTAGCCAGCCCGGTGCTGTACCTTGGTTCGTGCGAATACCTCTCCACCACAGGTCGCCATGCGTTCGACGGTGTACGGGTCGGGAACACCAAGACGGAGGTGATCCAGCGCCTTGGCCTACCGTATCATGTGCAGAAGGCAGGCGAGGATTTCAACGCATATGCATCTGACCGTTGCAGCGGAGCATGCACTGAGCGTCTGTGGTTCCGTAATCCGCTGTCGGTCGGTATCGAGGCGTGGTCGCTGGACATGGGCCAGGATGGGCGTGTGGTCAATAAAGCCTACTGGATATCACCCTAAGGCACAAAGATGACGAAGCAAATAGTTTACTCAATACTTTCGCTTGGATTGATGAACCTGCCCAGTGCTGCTTCGGCGAATTCCAATCCTACAAGCCAGTCAATGAAATGTGAGATCGGGCCAGTCTCAAAAAGATTTGGCGAGACTGAATGGCTCGTATATAGCTGCTCCGATGGAACATCTGTTGTCGTCACCTCAGCACCGGGCAATCCGGCCATGCCGTTCTATTTCTTCCTCTCGCTCAAAGATGGAAAGTACCAAGTCACTGGCGAAGGGAATGGGAATAAGGATGCCACTAAGGCAGCCTTCAATGAGCTATCTTCGTTGCCTGCTTCGAAGATCACTTCGCTCATTGTACAAACTCAGTCAGCACGCAGGTAAATGGGACGAGCAAGGGGACGCAAAAATTGCCAGGATCACATGACGGCACCCTGCCGCATTTCAGCTCACTGCCGCCCGACAATTTCGGCGTTCTCGTCGAAAACGAAATGGACGAGCGCCGGCTGCTATGGCTAGTCAATCAAATCGGCGAAAAGAAGCTGCGCATATCCGCCGGAAAGCGGAACAAGTATTACCCGGACAGCAAATTGTTCGTGTCAGTCATTCTGAAACGATTCCATCTGAAGGTTCCCGTAGGCGTCGTCGCCCTGCAGGTCTTCAAGATGGGAGGTTTTGGGGGCATTGCCGCGATAGTGCGCGGCAATCGTTTCCACCAGGCGGTCGGGCAGCTCGCGCACGGAGTCGGCCATCGCAGATAGCTTGAAATCCGGCAGCGTCGCGCCGATTACGCCCTGGGCATCGGTTCGGACATAGGCAAGGTAGAACATCGCTATTTCCCTCCGTGCCGGCGAAGTTGGCCCAATTTCCCGTCTTTGGTGTATCTTTGCCGTGTCATGGTTGCTCGCTCAGTGGGTTTTCGTGACAGGCAGTGCGGACGCCGCAAACGTCCTCGCTGCCACCTTCGCAAACTTCCCGCCATCGATTTCCCGGAACGACAATACCGCCAGCGGATCGCCCAGCGCATCCAGTAGATTGTCGAAGTCCCATAGTTCAATCGGCGAAACCACCATATCGGCCGCATCCTCGTCGCACCACGCCAAGAACAGCCTGTCGCCCACCTCCAAGACATACCGCACGGTTCCCGCGCCGCGCTCCGACAGTGAGTCATCAAATACGTGATGAACTGACGTTGCCTCCGTCATGGCAGCCAGCGCCAGGGTAAGCTCGTTGTTGCTCCGATCATTCATGTTCCGTTCTCCATTGCTGTTGAAATGTGTAGTCGGCAGCTTCATGCGTCGGCTCCTTCCTCGCTCGGCATGAGCGGACGGCCGCTATCGTCCTTGAACGTCGCTTCACACTTTGGCGTCGCATTCCAGTTGGTGCAGTACCAGAACGTGCCCTTTCGCCCTTCCTTGCGCCTGAGCGTTCCTGTGCCGCATTGCGGGCAAGGTTCCGCCATCCGCTCGCTGGCTTCCAGATATGCCGTGACATTGGCCTTGGTCGAGGTCGTGAACAGCGCCGGCAAGCGATCTAGGAACATCGTGTTCCGCTCCGTCATCAGCTCGGCCGCCTTCTGTTTGTCGGCCGGCGTCGGCAGCGTGAAGGCCAGCCATTCGCGCAAGCCGTCCAGCATGGCAACGACGATCTGTTGCTCGGCGCGGTCCTTCTCGACCTGGCGCGCAAGCCGATTGATCGTCGCCGCGATCCGCGCCTCCACGTCCGCCAGGTAATCCCGTTCCTCTTCCTGCCGCAGATAGGCGTCGATTGCACACCGAATGAGATTCCCGACCGCGAGCTTTCCGCCGGCCCTTGCTTCGAGCTGCTGCCGCTGCTCATCGTCCAGTCGCACGGAATAGGTCCGTTTTGCTGCCATAAGTCCCCCCGAAACTCGTATTGCAAATGCGCCACGCAATCGCAATACATTTTTGATTAACGCAGTACGCGGCGAAGCCGCATGCTGCAACGTAAAACCCACAAAAACAGCAGCGCAGCGCAATACCCCCTTTATGTTCCACTATGAAAAATCATGTGGGGTTGCGCAGTACGATCCTCCCGGCCCAGCACACGCCATTCGATTCGACCCCGTGTTTGCGCTGGATTTCATAGCTCGGCCCTCCTGCCGCAACAATACGGATGCAACCCGGACGCAAATGCGCAACAGATCGCCAACAGAATGCAAACAAAGCGCAACAGGCCGCATCAAAATATCAACAAACCGAAACGGAAAATGAACAACGCGGATGCATCACCGTGCCCTTTTTAAAACGGCAGCGTGTACACGCTCTGAGTTAGCATTTGTCCCACGCCGTGGCGGCCAATAGATGCTTCCTTCTTGCTGTCCATTTGCTTCCCCTTGTTGCCTTTCTGATGCCCTGGTGCTTCCTTATTGCTTCCTCGTGTAATCGATTTGCTTCCCTTTTGCTTTCGGCCCCGCGATGCGCGGGGCAAAGACCACGCCAAAAGAGCTAGAAAATCGGCGTGCTCACGCGCTTTCCCAGGCGATTGATCGCATCGAGAATGCGCTTGTTGCCCCTGCGTCGCACCGGCGTCGGTATCGGCTGGCCGGACGCTCGATACGCGGCCTTGACCTCTGCCCACCGCGCCGACAGCTTGGACACTGCGTCGTCATAGCCCGAGCCGTGTGCGCGAACGGTTGGCAGGTCACCGAACCAGGCCGTCCAGATCGTGCGGCCGCTGCGAAACGCCGGGAGGATTTCGACGGCGAACCCGTTGATCTTTCGTGTTTGTTTCATGGTGTTCGATCCTTTGAATTGTGATGACTGAATCATCGGTATTCGTTTCGATTACGATGACTCAGTAAGCGAAATTGCCTATTCGTCGCCGTGATGCGTCTGGATCGAGCCGCCGGCCGCGCCGCCGGATTTCTCCATTTCGCTCAAGACCTGCTTTGCCGCACCGGCCGCCTTGCTGGATGCCGTAGGCGTGGAGCCGGTCGGCGGCGTATCGGACACGCTGTCGCTTGCGCTTCCTGGTACGGGCGCTGACGGGGCCGTAGGCGCGCTATCTGAGCCTTTGGGAGCGTCGGCCGAGGGCGTGGCGGGTGCCGCAGGGAAAACCGGCACAGCGGCCGCCTGCGAGGTCGTAGCAGGCGCTGCCGGCGCTGGTGGTGTGTCACGAGTCGGTGCCGGTGGTGTCTCCCCCTGGGCGTTATCCGGTGCCAGCGATACTTGACCTGCAGCTGCCGCAGGCGATTCCGGCGCTGGTGGTTGACCACCTGGCACGGATTCCGCCGGACTGCCGGCCGCCTTCGCTTCTCGAATGCTTGCCGTCTTGGCGTCCATCCGGTTTGCCAACTTGCCGCCAGCGGATTCCGCACCCAGCCCCTTGATCCCTTCCATCGCGGCCTCGCCGACCGCGCTACCAATCGCGCCGACAGCGCCGGCCGTGGTCGCCATCATGCCGGTCGCGCCCTTTTCCCGCGCCTGGGCGATAGCGGACTGGCCCGCCTTGATCGCGCCAGCGACACCGTTAGCCGCGCCAGTGCCAAGGGCATATGCGCCGCCAGCAACGGCTCCGATTGCGCCGCCGGCGACCAGGCCCGCACCAACGCCGTCGCCGGCCGACAAGGAAGCGGTCCCGCCCAGCAGGTCCGACGCCAAGGTGGGAACCTTCAAGGTCAGCATCAGCAACAGCACGGAGCCGGCCAGCACGGTCCAGATCGGCGCAAGGTTGGTCAACGACAGGTTGCCGATCTCGGTGCCGAAGGCAGACGCGAGCGTGGTGCCAACCGCGATGATGAAATAGATCGCCATGAAGCGAACGCCGTACACAATCGGCGTGGTAATGACCTTCATTGCCATGTCCCGCGTGAACTTGAGCGTGCCGAAGGCCAGCACAATCGGGTACACCGCCAGGTAGAACCAGAGCTGCACCCAGGCTACGGCGAATTGCGCGGCCAGCAGCGAGTAGCAAACAATGATGACGATCAGCGCCATACCGATCAGGATGGCCGCGAAGGGATTGCTCATCGCGCTAATGCCGGCCGGGACAGGCACACCTGCGATAGTCGAGTTATCCGAGAATTTCGTCATCATCAGATTCACCATGTCCACGCCTTGCCAGAACACGTCGCTCGGACTGATGGCCGTGGTGCCTGCCCCGGTCTTGCCGATCTGGATGAAGCTGTTGACGAAGGCGAGCGGCACGCTGGGATTGTTGATGAGCCAAATCACCAGGCTGGCCCACATCAGACGCATGATGACGGCGGTGCCGATTTCAACAGCGTCAGCATTCTTCAGCGTGCGGCTTGCCGCCAGCCAGCAGATGTCAAGCGTGAACAGCGTATAGGTCAGCTTGAGCGCAATCGAGGTGATGTTTTGCCCGAATTGCGTGGCCGCCGTCTGGTACTGCGTCATGATCGAACCCAGGTCGTATTCGCCGGTGGCAAACGCCGGCGACGCCACCAGGACCAGGCTGGCGAGCATCAGGAGCCAAGTAGTTTTCTTCATGTCAGTACCCCTTGAAGCCGCTCTCGCCGGGCTTGCGTACTTTGCCGTCGCCTTGGTGCGTCAGTTGTTTCATGGCGTCGTCTTGTTCTTTTTGGCGTTGCCTTGCCTCTTGATCCGCTTTGCTGTCGCAGCCGGTCAGCAGCGAGAACAGCGCGACGATGAGAACGGCGACGGCGAGCGAACCCCACTTTTTCTGCGGTGGCGTGAGGTTGCGGGTCAGATTGTTCAGCGTGTGCATCATGTCGATTTCTCCTGGTCAGAAGCCTTGGAAGCCGCTTTGGCCGGATTGCCGCACCGTGCCGTTGCCCTGCTTCATGAGCGTTTGCGTGGCGTCGGTCTGGTTGGATTGGATTTGCGCCTGCGCGGCCAGGAAGTTCGACTGCGATTGCGTCTGCGCGGCGATCAGTTGGCGCAGCTTCTGCAATTGGTCGATGGTCTGGCTGGCGATCATGTTGCCGGCCTGGACGGCCTGCAGCGCACCAGGCGAGCCGGCGGAAATGCCTTGAATCTGTTGGATGGCTGCCCGCTCGCTGCTGAACTGGCTGGCGTTCAAGCCGGCCGCCTGCAGGGCGGAATTGAGGCCGTCGAACGCCTTGCCGATCAGGGCCTTGTACTGGCTGCCGTAGTTGGTTGCGCCGGCGCTTTGCGCGTAGCCGGGGTATGCCTGGCGAAACTGCTGATCGATGTTGCCGGCCGCGTAGCTGATGGCAGTAGTTTGGCTGACCAGTTGCGTGAGCTGGGTCAAATCCTGCTGCGCCTGGCCCCAAAGCTGCTGAGGGGCCGCGATCAGGTTTTGCAGCTGGGTATGCACGTCGTTCATCGTCTGCAGCGTCTGCTGGACCTCCGTGTACAGCTGTGACGATTGAATG
Source organism: Burkholderiaceae bacterium (assembly GCA_036384915.1). GTDB lineage: Bacteria > Pseudomonadota > Gammaproteobacteria > Burkholderiales > Burkholderiaceae_D > PKWO01. The sequence goes on along the minus strand of DASVLJ010000039.1, from coordinate 52,716 downwards.
ACTAGCTCGCCGTTGTTCAGAATCTGCGTGACTTCGGTTGCGCCGCCGTTGCCGGCCACGCTGCCGGCCTGTGCGTTGGAGACGATCATGGTGCTTGCCAGTACGGCAATCACCGCTCTGCGCTTCGCTGTGTGGTTCATTCGTTTTTCCTTTTTGGTGTCATCCGGCTTGTGGTTCGGCCGAAAGTTGTCCACAGGTGCCGGGGTTAAATAAATGGTTAAAACCTGGTTAACGAGCCGCCGAATTCGCCGGAAAGCCAAGACTGACGCGGGTTGCGGCGATTCGGGGTGTACTCCATAGGTCGGTAGTCCGTACCTCATAAGTCGGTAGTGCGTACTCCAAAGGTCGGTAGTGGTGGTGCGCGGGCGTACTCCATAGGTCGGTAGTTCATAGCCGCTCCGTATGCACCAGCTCGCCCCGGATTTCGCCATGCTTGAGGAAGCCAACATGGACCAGCTCGGCCAGGGCGGTGGAAACCAGCTGTTTGAACTTGCGCGGCGTTTCGGTGGTGCAGCCGCATCCCCGCTGCAAGGTGCTCAACTTGATCGGCAGCGGCTCTCGATGCGACGCCAGATAGCCATGCAACCAGGTGGCGACGCCGGTGGGCAGAGCCAGCCGTTGCGTCCATTGCAGGTGCGTGAAATGCACGTCGCCGAACAGCTCGACCATTTCCAGCGCGATGAATACGCGCCACTTTGGCAATCGAATGCCGGTCGCCTCGTCCTGCCACTCGAATTTAGGGATCATGGACAGGCTCACGCCACGCGCCAGGCGCTTGGAATGGATCGCCAGGGAGGTCGCCTGCATGCGCCGCAGGCTCTCGCATAGGCGCTCGATATGACGCAGGTTCGGCTTGGACTTGGTGAGCCGCAGCGCCTGGACCATGCTGTACGCGGTGAACTCGACCGGGCTGCCGATGGGCACCTCTTTCGCCAGGTGAATCAGCTGCAGCCATACCGATTCATCGGTCTGGCGCAGCTCTTCCCCGGTGAAGCTAATGCGCGCCGACTGGTCGATGATCGCTATCGTTTCGTTTTTGAAGTAGCGCCGGGGCTGGTTGCGGTTCCTCGCGTTGAACAGCGCGGAACGCAGGATTTCGTTCGGCATGCAGCGGATTTCGTCGCCCCACAGAGGGAGCTGCACGGCGATGGGCTGCTTCGGCGCATCTGGTGCCCGTGGCTTGCCTTTGGCGCGCTCGGCCATGCCCTGGACGAGTGCCAGGAGGTCAGTGCGGCTTGATGGCAAGGCATCGCCAAGCGATTGAAAAGCCATGTACTGAACCTATTGGTCGCCAAGAACTTTGGCTATATCAGCCGTCCGAAAGTAAACACGGCGTCCGAGCTTGAGCCGTGCCGCGTTGATCTGCCGTGACCATTCGGCATCAGCTCGCAGACCGATCCGTAAACCTTCGGTCGATCTGTCAAGAATTTGCGCCAGCTGAGCAAGGCTCAGTAGTGGCCCATATTGTTTGGTCAGCGCTTCTTCGATTTGCATACGGTGGGCTTCCTTCGATTACGTAATTAGTGGTTGAAGGATGCCGGGAGAAGGATGTAAGATGACCGTCAACTAATAGATGCGTTGACAAAATGACTGATGCCAAGCGGTCCCGCAGGTGGGTATTTAGCCCCTCATTGGGGGACGTAGTTGCGGAATACGAAACGACCTCGGAACGAGTGCGCCGCAAACTCACGAGTGCCTACGAATGGCGCTTTTGCGAACTTTGTGGGGAAACGACGGAGTTTGCCGTCGCCATCTCAGAAAAGGTGCGAGGCTTCTACAAGCGCAATGGCACCGAAGTACCTTTGAGCGCCGAGATTTGCGCAAAGGCCGAAAAAATTTCTGATACGCGTGCTCGAAGTTACGAGCGGGCGCTTAATGGATATGGTCGCCGTCCCCATATAGCAAACCGATTGATTCTTAAATATTGCGGTATTGACGGATTCCGAAAACTCAACAGCGAGGCGCTTCGAGATAGAAGCCAGCACGAGGAATTAGGCTGTATAACTGTCGAGCAGTTTCGATTGTATGTGGAGGGGCGGACACGAATGGCTTTGTGGGCCAGTCAGGGGCAGTTCATTGGCGCTGTCCCGAATCGAAAGCACGTTAAATCCGACCAGGATGGGAACCTAAAACTTAGTCGAGCAGGGGAACCCAGCAAATTTTATTGTGAGCGGCATAACCAGTATCGCAATGATGCTGCACGACGGAACTACCAGCGAGACAGGCTGCTTTCCAAGAAATTTCGGGAATTGATTGCCCAAATTTGGAGTGAGCAAATTTCGACTTTGCCAACTTGGGATATCGAAGCGCATGCTCACGTGAGGCGCGAGGCTTACCGAATATTGCAAGAATCAAAACCGCTTCACGTCAAGCTATCTGACGGCATGATTGATGAGCTTCGGGTGCAGGGTATTACCAACCAATCTGAAATTGCGCGCCGGCTCGGTGTCTCTCGTCAAGCAGTGTCAGCGGCGATAAAGCGGAAGGCCAATTGAGGCCGCGAAACGTAAATGCACCTTATCGAAAAGAAGGCGTGTACACGCCTTCTTTTGCTCAGGTCTTTTTTATCGAAGAAATACGATGCGTGGTGTCGATATCCGCCCGCACACTCCAACGATTTCCGTCAACGTGAATCAGGCTGAAAACAGCACAATTTGGCATTGGCAATCCAAGCTGAAAGCGACGAAAGGCGCGCATCTCAGAGGTATCGTTAGCGCGGTAGCCAAGAAGCCGCCAAGTGAGTAGCCCAAACCAGATACCATGCCCAAAGATGACGGTTGAATCCGGCAGTGTTTCCATATCCGCCAAAAAGGAATTCACGCGGGCATCAAATTCGGCGAAGGTATCCGCTTGGGTGCCGAGACGGCGGGATGGGTCAGCGTCTTCCCAATAGGATTTCACAAACGGCTTTCGCTCAACGCCAGTAAGACCGTCGATCAATGCGGGGTCAATAACCGAAAATTCGTCCAGAGTGGTATGCACTTCCGGCCGAACAGAAAATCGTGCGCTGTACGGTGCGGCTGTCTGATGCGTCCGAACCATGCGAGATACCAAAATGGCGGATGGCCTCACGTCAAGGAATTCGGCCAATTGGCTGGCCTGTAATTGTCCCAAGTCGGAGAGCGGAATTTCATTGTGCGGCATGGTCACGCCACCGGCGTTCGACACACTCTCACCATGACGTACAAAAGTAAGGGTCTTCATGGCGTCATGCTTCCATTTGATCGAGCTTTTTTACCAAATCTTCAGCGCGAAGATGCGTATATCGCTTTAGCATCTGCATCGACTTGTGGCCGCTGATCGAGGCCACTTGTTGATCGCTGAATCCTGCTTCGACCAGACGGCTTACTGCCTCATGGCGTAAATCATGGAAGTGCAAATCGGCCATGCCCAAATCCTTCTTGATCGCTTGCCACGTCTTTAGGAATTGGTAAGGACTGCGTTTTCCATCCTTGCCGGGTTCACCAAAGAAAATGAGGTCGGTATCAAATGGGCGTACTGGATTCTTGACGGCATAAGCGAATACCTCCGTCGCCACTTTCGTCATTGGGACAGTGCGGGCAGAATCATTTTTTGTGTTTGACAGCCGGATGACGCGGCTCTTGAAATCAATTTGCGAGCGCTTCAGGCCGAGAATTTCGGACTGACGCATGCCAGTCTCGATTGCGATACGAACGATCCAGCCCAGCATCGGATTGGAATGCTGATCGACGGCCGCCAGCAATCGCATTTGTTCGTCCTTGGCTAATCGGCGATCCCTGCCATTGCCGGGGCTGGGCTTGCGAATATTTGATACCGGATTGTAGGCCAGTCCAATGTGCCACTCGCGAATCGCGACATTGAACAGGTGGCCCAGCAGCGCGAGTTCAAGACGAACCGAATTGTTGGCCTTGCCTTGGTCGAGCCGCATATCGCGGAATTTGGCTACCAGGTCAGGTGTGACTGCTGCGAGCGAATACTGTCCGAAATACGCATCAATCTCGCGAATGCGGGCATGTTCACGCCGCTGGGTGCTATCTTTTTTAGTGGGTACAACTTCTTGGGCGTATCGTTGTAATGCAGACGACACCAGCATTTTTTCCGAGGGACTGCGCTGAATGAACACACCGCGCACCATTTCGTCTTCCGTGCGCCGTGCCCAATCTTCGGCGTCGCGCCTAGTGCGAAAGGTTTTCGCGGAGGTCGGCCAGCCGACGCGGCGAATGATTGCTTTCCAAGTTCCCGAAGGTGTTTTTGTGATGGTTGCCATGATGCCCCTTTGTACCGCGACTGTACCGAAATTGTACCGCGAGGGCATTGCCACAAACAAAAAAGGGCTACGCTTTCACGTAACCCCTTGTATTTGTTGGCTCCCCGACCTGGACTCGAACCAGGGACCTGCGGATTAACAGTCCGTCGCTCTACCGACTGAGCTATCAGGGAACAGCTGAGCCGCTATTATAGGCTCACTTCAAAATAAAAGTAAAGCTTCTTTGAAAAAATATTGCTGGGGCGAACAAAATAGTCAGATTCATATAGCCGATTTCGTTCGCCGCCGGGCAAAAAGCCTGTGATTACAATACCTTGGCAATCGCGTCGACCACGCGGTCGATGTTGCGGCTGTTGAGGGCGGCCACGCAGATGCGGCCGGTGTCCACGGCGTAGATGGAGAATTCGTTCTTCAGGCGCTCGACCTGGGCCTTGGTGAGGCCGGAATAGCTGAACATGCCGCGCTGCTTGATGACGAAGTCGAAATCGTGGCCGGGGGCCTTTTCTTTCAATTTTTGCACCAGGGTTTGGCGCATTTCGCGGATGCGCACGCGCATGCCGGCCAGTTCGTCTTCCCAGAGCTGGCGCAGTTCGGGCGTGGCGAGGGCCGTGGCGACGACCTGGCCGCCGTGGATGGGCGGGTTGGAGTAGTTGGTGCGCACTACGCGCTTCAATTGCGACAGCACGCGTGCGGCTTCCTCCGCCGTGGCGCCGACGATGGAGAGGGCGCCGACGCGTTCGCCGTACAGCGAGAACGATTTGGAGAAGGAGTTGGAGACGAACAGCGGGCCGCCGGCGGCGGCGAACATGCCGACCACCTTGCCGTCTTCGGCGATGCCGTCGCCGAAGCCCTGGTAGGCCATGTCGAGGAAGGGCACGAGGCCGCGCGTGGTGACGACCTGGATGACTTCTTTCCATTGCTCGTCGGTCAGGTCGGCGCCGGTGGGGTTGTGGCAGCAGGCGTGCAGGAGGACGATGGAGCCGGCCGGCATGTCTTTCAATGCGGCGAGCATGCCGCCGAAGTTGACGCCGCGCGTGGCGGCATCGTAGTAGGGGTAGTTGTTGACGGTGAAGCCGGCCGATTCGAACAGGGCGCGGTGATTCTCCCAGCTTGGGTCGCTGATCCAGACTTGGGCGTCGGGCGAGAAGCGCTTGAGGAAGTCGGCGCCGAGCTTGAGTGCGCCGGTGCCGCCCAGGGCTTGCACGGTGATGGCGCGCTTTTCGGCGATGACGGCACTGCCGGCGCCGAACACCAGCTCTTGCACGGCCTTGTCATAGGCGGCCAGGCCGTCGATGGGCAGGTAGGTGCGCGGCGCGGCTTTTTCCATGAGGCCGGCTTCGGCTTTCTTGACGCATTCGAGCAGGGGCACTTTGCCGTTGTCGTCGTAGTAGACGCCGACGCCGAGGTTGACTTTCTCGGGGTTCTGGTCGGCGTTGAAAGCCTCGGTGATGCCGAGGATGGGGTCGCGCGGCGCCATGGCGATGGCGGAAAAGAGGCTGGAAGATTCGTTGGCGTTCATCGTGATAACATCAAAAGTTCGCTGCAATCGTTCGCTTGCAGCGCGTTGGGTTGGGAAACCTGGTTGATCTGTGTTCCATCGATTCCACTGAACAACCTTGCCGGGCCGTCAAGCTTGTGGCGCGGCACGAGGCGAGGAGAGGATAAGCCGGGGGTGTGCTTTCGATCCCGTGATTCAGCGGGCATGCCATTTTAACCCAGAATGTGCGGGCGCCCCCATGCGGATAATGCATAGGAACCATGTGGTTGGGCCCCGATCAAGGGTTTGCAAAGGTATTTCAAAGGGTTATTTCGTATGGCTGATTCTTCTTCCGTGTTGGCCGCTGTCCCCGATGTGGTCAGCGACAAGATCGTCACGTTTCCCGGTTCGCCTTACCGTTTGCATCAGTTGTTTCCGCCGGCGGGCGACCAGCCGCGGGCAATCGAGAAGCTGGTGGAGGGCGTGCAGGATGGCTTGTCGTTCCAGACGCTGCTGGGCGTGACGGGGTCGGGCAAGACTTATACGATGGCCAATGTGATCGCGCGCCTGGGGCGCCCGGCGATCATTTTCGCGCCCAACAAGACGCTGGCGGCCCAGCTGTATAGCGAGTTCCGCGAGTTTTTTCCGCATAACGCGGTCGAGTATTTCGTCAGCTATTACGATTATTACCAGCCCGAGGCCTATGTGCCGCAGCGCGATTTGTTCATCGAGAAGGATTCCTCGATCAACGAGCATATCGAGCAGATGCGCCTGTCGTGCACGAAGTCGCTGATGGAGCGGCGCGATGTGGTGATCGTGGCTACCGTGTCGGCGATCTACGGTATCGGCAATCCGAACGAGTACCACAAGATGGTGCTGACCTTGCGCGCCAAGGACAAGCTGGCGCAACGCGACGTGATTGCGCGGCTGATCCAGATGCAGTACACGCGCAACGAAGTCGATTTCGGGCGCGGCACGTTCCGCGTGCGCGGCGACACGATCGATGTGTTTCCGGCCGAGCATGCGGAGCTGGCGGTGCGCATCGAGATGTTCGACGACGAGATCGAGAGCCTGCAGTTGTTCGACCCGTTGACGGGCAAGGTGCGGCAAAAGATTCCGCGCTTTACGGTCTACCCCGGTTCGCACTATGTGACGCCGCGCGAGACGGTGCTGCGCGCCATCGAGACCATCAAGGAGGAGTTGCGCGAGCGGCTGGAGTTCTTCCGCAAGGAAAACAAGCTGGTGGAGGAGCAGCGGCTGGAGCAGCGTACGCGCTTCGATCTGGAGATGATGCAGGAGATCGGTTTTACCAAGGGCATCGAAAATTATTCGCGCCACCTATCCGGGGGCAAGCCGGGCGACCCGCCGCCCACGCTGGTGGACTACCTGCCGCGCGACGCGTTGATGTTCTTGGATGAGTCGCACGTGCTGTTGGGGCAGTTGAACGGTATGTTCAACGGCGACCGTTCGCGCAAGACCAACCTGGTCGATTACGGTTTCCGCCTGCCTTCGGCGCTGGATAACCGTCCGCTGAAGTTCCAGGAGTTCGAGGCGAAGATGCGGCAGACAGTGTTCGTCTCGGCCACGCCGGCTGAATACGAGAACGCGCATGCGGACCAGGTGGTGGAGCAGGTGGTGCGCCCGACGGGCCTGGTCGACCCGATCATCAGCGTGCGCCCGGCGTCGTCCCAGGTGGATGATCTGCTGTCGGAAATCCACGATCGCGTGAAGAAGGATGAGCGGGTGCTGGTGACCACGCTGACCAAGCGCATGGCCGAACAGTTGACGGAGTTTTTGGAGGATAACGGCGTCAAGGTGCGCTATCTACACAGCGATGTGGAAAACCTGGAGCGCGTGGAGATTATCCGCGATTTGCGTATCGGCACGTTCGACGTGCTGGTGGGGATCAATCTGTTGCGCGAGGGCCTGGATTTGCCCGAAGTGTCGCTGGTGGCGATTCTGGATGCGGACAAGGAGGGCTTTTTGCGTTCCGAGCGCAGCTTGATCCAGACCATAGGCCGCGCCGCGCGTAACCTGAACGGGATGGCGATTTTGTACGGCGACCGCGTGACCGATTCCATGAAGCGTGCCATCGACGAAACCGAACGGCGCCGGGCCAAGCAGATGGAATTCAACAAGGCCAACGGGATTGTGCCTTCAGGGATCAAGAAGAGCATCCGCGAGTTGATCGACGGCGTGTACAACCCGCAGGAGGCGCGCCTGGAACTGCAGGCGGCGCAGGAGACGGTCAAGTACGAGAGCATGAGCGAGAAGCAGGTGGCCAAGGAGATCAAGCGGCTGGAGAAGCTGATGCTCGATCATGCGAAGAACCTGGAGTTCGAAAAGGCGGCACAGGTGCGGGATCAGCTGCACTTGTTGAAGGAGCAGTTGTTTGGGGCGCCTGGGGCGGATACGGCGGAGGCCAGTTAGCGTTGTCGGCAGGTTGCGCCGGACGTCGCACGGTGGGCGAAGCGACGCCCAACTTCCTACGTTTCCTTTTTCACCGAAGGCGTTACCACAACCTGCCGATGTTGGGCTTCGCTTCGCTCAACCCAACCTACGACCTACGACCTACGACCTACGATCCTTTATCGAACGCTACCCGCGCCGCTTCCACTTGCGGGAGGTAGTGGTAGGTCCAGTCATATAAGGCCGCAAACGGCTTGTCGAGCGTGCGTCCCAGCGGGGTCACTTCATATTCCACCGCCACGGGCGAGCCGGGCAGCACGGTGCGGCTGACGATGCCGTTACGCTCTAAGCGCCGCAGGGCTTGTGTCAGGGATTTTTGCGTGATGCCTTCGATGCGGCGCCGGATTTCGTTGAAGCGCAGGGGCTCGCGCTTCAACACGGCCAGGATCAGGACCGACCATTTGTCGGCGATCTGTTCGAGCAGCAGGCGGCTCGGGCAATTCTCTATGCTTACCACGTCGCAATGCGTTTTGTTCATGCTGGTTTCCTTAGCGATACCTGGTCGCCTTCAAGTGCCTGATTGACACCAAGTATATTACTGATACCATGTCCTGTCCATTAGACTTAGGAGCACCGTTCTATGAGCTTGCCTGATACATCCGTTCTGTTTCAACCGTTCCAGATCAAATCGCTGTCGCTGAAGAACCGCATCGTGATGGCGCCGATGACGCGTTCGTTCTCGCCCAAGGGCGTGCCCGGCCTGGATGTCGCCGCCTATTACCGCCGCCGCGCCGAAGCCGATGTCGGCTTGATTCTTTCCGAGGGCACCGTGGTCGGCCGCCCGGCTTCGAAGAACATGGAAGGCATTCCCGATTTCCACGGCGAAGCCGCGCTGGCGGGCTGGCGCAGCGTGATCGATGAAGTGCACGCCGCCGGCGGCAAGATGGGCCCGCAGATCTGGCACGTCGGCGCCGTTGCCAGCGGCTTGACCGATTGGCTGCCTGAAGGCACGATCGAAAGCCCTTCGGGCCTGGTGGCGCCGGATACGCCGCGCGGCGCGGCCATGACCGAACGGGACATCGCCGACACCATTGCGGCCTTTGCCGCCGCAGCCGGGGAAGCGAAGCGTCTTGGTTTCGATATGCTGGAGTTGCACGGCGCCCATGGCTATCTGATCGACCAGTTTTTCTGGAGCGGGACCAATTTGCGCACCGACGGCTATGGCGGCGCCACGCTGCCGCAGCGCGCGCGTTTTGCCGCGGAAGTGGTGAAGGCGGTGCGCGCGGCGGTCGGGCCGGAATTCGTCATCGCCTTGCGCGTGTCGCAATGGAAGCAGCAGGATTACAAGGCGCGCCTGGCCGAGACGCCGGAGGCGATGGAAGCCTGGCTCAGCCCGCTGGTTTCCGCCGGCGTCGATATCCTGCACTGCTCGCAGCGCCGCTTCTGGGAAGCGGAATTCCCTGAACTCGACGGCGAAGAGGGCTTGAACTTTGCCGGTTGGGCCAAGAAGCTGACCGGCGCCGCGACCATCAGTGTCGGCTCGGTTGGGCTGGATGGCGATATGATGGCGGCGTTCTCGGGCAAGGGCAGCAAGCCGGCCAGCCTGGATGGTTTGCTGCGGCGCATGGAGCGTAAGGAGTTCGATCTGATTGCGGTGGGCCGTGCACTGCTTGGCGATGCGCGCTGGGCGGCGAAGGTGAAGGCTGGGGATGGTGCCGGGTTGCAGGATTTCAATCCGGCTGCCATGCGGGAATTGGTGTAAATCTGCCGCCTGTTGGCCGCCCCTCTCCCGCTTGTTGCGGGAGAGGGACGGTCGGTTGGTGCATGAAATGACAGGTGTCTATGCACCGAAGCTCGGGCAAGATAAGCTCTCCACCTACCGTAACCAACAAGGGGAGCCACCATGTTCGGCAGCCAGGCGCTAGAGACCGCGATGGGTCTTGTTTTCTTCTTCCTCGCCATTTCCGTCTTCGTTACCAGCGTGCAGGAGTTCCTGGCCACGGCACTCGCCTTGCGCGCCGGGACGCTGGCCGCAGGCTTGCGGAAATTGCTGGGGCAGGGCGGCGAGGCGGCTGCCGCCATCCTGGCCCATCACGGCGTGAGCCCGGATCGCAACAAATCCTATATCGCCGCGGCCGATTTCACGGCCGCCGTGCTGGATGTGCTCTCGGCCGGCAACCCTTCGGCGCCCTTCGCCCAGATCGACGCCGCCATCGACGCCCTGCCTGCCGGCGCTTTCAAGAGCGCGCTGCAATCGGCTGCCGCGCGCGCGGCCGGGGATGTGGCGCTGTTCCAGAAAAACCTTGCCACCTGGTTCGACAACAGCATGGAGAAGCTGTCGGCGCAATACAAGCGCTTTTCCGGCTATCTCAGCCTGGCGCTGGGCGCCGTGCTGGCGTTTCTGTTCAACCTCGATGCGATTCGCGTCGCCAAATCGCTTTGGCTGTCGGACACGCTGCGGGCGCAAGCCGTTGCCATTGCCAAGACGGAGGCCGCCAGCGGCATGCCGCAGCCTGATATTTACCTTGCCGACCAGACGCTGAACCTGTTCGGTTTCCACATCAACTGGTTCGGTTCCGGCTGGGCTTTTTCCGGCCTGGCTTGCTTCGGTTGCGCCGTTACCGCGTTCGCGGTGAGCCTGGGCGCGCCGTTCTGGTTCGATATGCTGCAAAACGTGATGAAGCTCAATCTGCGCGGCACTGGTGCGAAGCCGGCACGTTCGGACGCCTGAAACGCAAAAAATGTTCTAACATGGCGGCTCGATTTTCCTAGCCGCTTTTCCATGTCGCTACCTGAGAGTATTACCGCCGCGCTGGCGCTGGCCCATCCTTCATGGCGTCCCGCGCTGGAGCGCGGCCTGCAAGCCGTCGCCGCCGCCGACCCCGCTTATCTGCCCGCGCTCGCGGCGGATACTTACCTTCCCACGCGCGGCAGATTGTTCGCCGCCTTTGCGCTGCCGAAAGATGCGGTGCGCTACGTGCTGGTGGGCGAGGGCCCTTACCCGCGTGAAGACAGCGCCACCGGTGTGTGCTTCATGGATGGCGCTGTCGGCGCCTTATGGTCCGAAGCCGGCTTGTCCAAGCAAGTCAACCGCGCCACCTCGCTGCGCAATTTCATGAAGATGCTGCTGGTGGCCGACGGCCAATTGCGCGAGAGCGATACCGGCGGCACGGCCATGGCCCCCGTGGCGGCACGCGCGCGCGCCGATGCCGGCACGATCCAGACCCTGCCTGATTTGCAGCGCAATTTGCTGGGGCACGGCTTTTTGCTGCTGAATGCGGCGCTCGTGTTCCGCGCCCACGTGGCGCCGGTCAGGGATGCCAAGGCCTGGCGCCCCTTCCTGCAAACGGTGCTGGCCGAACTTGAAAGCGCCGCGCCGACCCTGGTCCTGTGGGGCAAGATCGCGGAGCAATTGCAAGCCCTGCCCGAAGCGGCGCGCCTGCCGCAAGCCGTGGCGGAGCATCCTTACAATCTTTCCTTTATCGGCAACAGGAACATGCAGGCATTGTTCGGCCCCATGCATTTGTTGTCGGTCTAGCGGGGCGCGCCCTGACGGGCGGCATTAGCTAGGGATTCCGGTCTTCCTTATTTCCGGCTATTGGCGGCGAGGCGAAGTGTAATGGCGGCTTAGCTGGCGACACGCTCGCGCGCCACGCGCAGCATCAGCAGGCGGACGTGCCTGCCGAGTTCCTCATCGCTGCATGCCTTGCTCATGGCCTTGAACATAAGGACGTTGTCGTCCGCCGCGTCGTATTGGGCTTCGACGAAGGCGGTGGAGATGTCTTGCCCGGCGCGGTGGTCCGCGTCGATCTGCTCATGCATGGCTTCCATCAGGTCGGCGAATTCGCGGGTCTGGCTGAGCGGCTTGACTTCGAAGTGCCTGCCGATTTCGGTGTGGACGGCGTTCATGCCTTGCTCCTGATGGGTTGATCGGCGCGCAGCGCGGACAGGAAGGCGGCCCGCTGCGCCGGGGTGGGCGGCTTGAACGCGCCCTTGTCCAGCCATTGCGCCCGCAGCGCCAAATCGGGGTTGCGCTCCGCCGTCTCGGCATTCACCACGCCGAGCTCGTTGCCGTTGATGTCGACGACGCGCCAGATGGTGGCGCCGGATATGTGGTGTAAAACGACCAGGTCGTGTAGCCGAAAATCCGGATTTAGCATGGCGTTCCTCGCTGAGGTGGTTGCTGCTTTATAGTGTGACGAGGTAAATTATAGCAAATGGCTAAATTAAATGCAATGGTGCAGCCTTTTGGCTAAATACGTGGCGAGGTGGTGCGGACGGACCTCGGGCTGTTTTCAGAGGAAGGGGAGGTGGCCGGTGCTGTGGCGGGGAGGATTGGTGTGGTCAGCGGGAAAACGTGCTCTGCAGGTGCTTTGCAAGCGATTCGATGGTGGGAGACCAATTTCCGGGGGCGTCTTGCCGATATAGGCCGGCCGTCGGATACCAGGGGGAATCCGGCCGGTTGAGCATCCAGCGCCAATCGCAGCCGATCGCGGGCAGCAGCACGAAGCAGGGCTTGTGCATGGCGCCGGCCAGATGGGCGATGGCCGAGTCGATCGTCACTACGCAGTCGAGCGACGCGATGACGGCCGCCATGTCGGCAAAGTCTTCGATCAGATGGCCGATGGGGGTGATGGGACGATCGACGGGCGGCGCCAGGGCTTCTTCCTGTCCGGGGCCTTTTTGCAGGCTATGCTTACCTTGGTTGCATCGAGGCATTTTGCGAGCCAGGCGAACCGGATTGCGTTAGCGAGTCCTTGATCGAGAAAGCTGCAGCCTTAAAACCGCTCGCTACGCCAGACGATCAACACCTTCCCCAGCACCTGGAAATCCATCGTCTCGTCGATGTCGAACGAGTCGTAGTCCGGGTTTTTCGACTTGGCGCGCATGACGGTGCCGGTTCCCTTGGGGATGCGCTGGAGCCGTTTGATGTAGCCGTGGTCGTTGACGCGGAAGAAGTACACTGCGTCGTGGTCGGCTTCCGTCACGCCGCAATCGACCAATAGCGGGTCGCCGGGATTGAACATGGGCAGCATGGAGTCGCCGAAGCCGGTGACGATGCAGAGGTTCTTGATGCCGGTGTGCCTGGGCACATTGCTGTTGACCCATTCCTCGTCGACGTTCCAGTTGCGGATGATGCCCGGTTGGCCGTCGAGCAGCAATTTGCCGTGCCCCATGCTGCCGCGCACGTCGAATTGGGGGATTTCGATTTCTCCTGGGTGGCTCGACGCGGCATCGAAGCCGGAGATTTCGATGTTGCTGCCGTCATCCATCCATCCCGGCGGCTTGCCGATGGCCAGCTCGATTTTTCGCGCGGTTTCGTCGCCCATGAGGGTGGGCGTCTTCCTGGTTCCGCGCGGAGTCTTGTTCTTGATCTGGCTCAGATAGACGGGATTGCAATCGGCCAGCTCGGCCAGCTTGGTCATGCTGCCGGCAATTTCCGCCGCCTTCAGCAGGCGCAGGCGCCGGATTTCGTCGTTTGTTTTCATGGTCAAGATACAGGTGAACGGCCAGCTGCCGTTTTCAGGTCGAATGTATAGCATTCTGCTATGCAAATAAATATGCAAAGGGCTATTGCACAACTTTAGCCATTTGCTATACTTCGACCCATGGACTTGAAAACCTATCTCTCGCAAAAGCGGGGCCGTCAGGCGCGGCTGGCCCGGGCGGTTGGCGTCTTCGCGCCGGATGTGTCGCGCTGGGCCGATGGCTCGCGGCCTATCCCCGAGAAGTATGGCTGGCCGATCGAGGTGGCCACCGATGGCGCCGTCACGCGGCGGGAGCTGTTTCCCGAGACCTGTTTGAGCATTTGGCCTGACCTGGCGCAGGAGGAGGTGCAGCCCATCCCCCGGCGCTCGGCCACGCAATATTTTAGAAATTTTCATGGGACGCCCTTCGTGTTGACGTGGGTGCTGGAACTTCCACCTTACGTGAAGCGGCTTCCCGCCTGAATAAAGGAGCAAAAGACGATGAGATACGAATCCTGTAACCGCTGCGGCGCTGACGAGGTGCGGGCGATTTTGAACCGTGCCGAACCGGTCTGCGGCCATTGCATCGATTCGATGGCGCAGCTTGCGGCGGTTGCCTGTGCCGTCGAACTGGACATGACGCCCAGTGTGGAATGCATCGGGTTTTCCGCATTGTGATGCTTCCGAGGGTGTTGACCATGCAATCGCGCCGCCAATCCCTGCTGGAAGCGATGGTGCAGACCGCCTTGGGCTTCGTCACCAATTTCGCGGCCGGCTTCCTTATCTATCCGCTGGTCGGCATGCCGATGCCGGCGGCGAGCAATCTGATCGTGACGATGCTTTTCACGATCCTGAGCTTGAAAAGAGGGTATTGGCTGCGCCGTTTCTTCGTCTGGTTTTGGGCCAGGAAAAAGGTGCCGGCCCTCACGGGCGCAAACAGAAATGGAAGGCAATGAAACCGGATGCATTACTACAGCCACCACATCGCAGACTTCCGCAAGGATACCTCGCACTTGAGCTTGCTGGAGCAGGGCCTCTATCGGCGGCTGCTGGACCAGTATTACCTCGACGAGAAGCCGCTCGGCCTCGACCATGTGGTGCTGATGCGCGCGCATTGCGTGCGCACTGCGGACGAGAAGCAGGCGTTCGACAACGTGTTGCAGGATTTTTTCATCCGCACCGAGGACGGCTATGTCCACAAGCGCTGCGAGATCGAGATCGGGGCGTTTCACGCCAAATCGCAGAGTGCGGCGGAATCGGCCAAGGCGCGCTGGGCGCGGGTGCGGGCGGAGAAGGAGGCGGCCGCGATGCGAACGCATAGCGACGGCAATGCTAACCATGAACCAATAACCAATACCCATCAACCAAAGAAGAACAAGCCGCCGCTGGGCGAATTGTTCCCCGGGGTATCGGCCCAGGTGCTGGACGACTTTGCCGCCGTGCGCAAAAAGCTCAGGGCCGAGATCACCAGGACAGCCGCCGACGGCATGGCGCGGGAAGCCGCCAAGGCCGGCCTGGCGCTCGAGGATGCGCTGCGCCTGTGCTGCGAGCGCGGCTGGCGCGCTTTCAAGGCGGAGTGGGTGGCTGCGGAGCAGAAGGCCAGGCCGGGTAGCGGCGGCGCCTGGTGGCCGACGGACGAAACGGTGATCGCCAAGGGCCGCGAGCTTGGCATCGCGCCCCATGCGGGCGAATCGATGCTCTCGTTCAAGGCGCGTGTGAAGGCCTGCTTCGACAGCGGCGACAAGCCTCCGGACCTCGCCGCTCAGTCACGCAGCAGAGTGGTGCGGCCGGAACAGGCGGCGCGCGGCGTGAAGCCGGAAGGACTGGATCTGAAATCGTTTTTGAAACCCAGGGAGGCGGTATGAGCGGCGTGATGTTGAAACGGCAGGGGCAGCAGCCGGCGAGGCAGGAAATGGAAGTGGTGCAGATACCGGGAGCGGTGTTCGATTCGAGCGGCTACCGCCAGTTGAATTGGGCCGAGAAAGGCTTTCTGATCGACCTGTACCGCCAGCATTACGACTGCCGCACGTTCACCATCCCCACCGCCGATCCGGAGTATTACGGGCTTTCCGCCTCGTGCATGGGAACGGTGTCGCGGCGCATCGCAGTCTTGATCGAGCACGGCCTGTTGAAGCGCTCTGGCCACCAGCATAGGGACACCCGGGGCGCACCCCTGCGGGTGTATGAATTCACTCACCGTGTGGAGGATTGATGGGAATCGTGGAGAGGTATTGCCGGGCGACGCAGTCGTCCAACTTGATGGACGACGCGCAGCACCACAGCACGGAGCCGCTGGCCGCGGTTGCGCTTTCCGATCTCGGCATAAACGGGATAGGCAACCTGCTGTTCCGCGTGAAGTATGCCAATGACGCGACGAGCTATCACCGGCTGGCCGCGAGGTGGGAGACCATCGTGATCGGAAAAGCGGCCAACCGCAAGTGGCCCAGCCACGTGCCGCCGAAAAAGGTGGCGCAATTGGCGCTGGCGCATTTTTTGAACGATGTGTGCCGGGGCTGTTCAGGCAAGGGGCATCTGCCGATCAACGGCGCGCCCGTCCTGTCCGACGAGCCTTGCCCCATGTGCGACGGGCGCGGGACGGTGGACGTGGATTGCGAGCGGCGGCTGGAGGATTATGTGCGGGATATGGTGGAGTCCTTGAATGAGATGGTGCGGCATGCGGGGGCGTTGGCCTTGCGGAAGCTCGCAGGGGAGGTGGGAGGTACATAGGCACCCGCCATGCATTCGTGCGGATTGGGAGATGCCCCGCTGCTCTTGAATAGGCGACCGTTTGGCAGACCGAATTCAGCTTAGCTTGCAGGTCGGGTTACGTCACCTAAAGTCGTGACGGAATTTGGAAAATGCTACAATTCCTGGTTTGCAAAATTTCCAAAAAGCAATATGCTTAGCGAAGTGATGGCAGCGCGTTTTATCAAACGCATGGGAAATGGAAGAACTTTGCCTTGCTTGATTGAATGCGAGAACGACCACGGCGAAAAAATCGAGATCGTCGTTAAATATTCAGGCAATCTTTTTGAAAAAGAAAAGAGCTTGGCTTTTGAAGCCATTGCCGCCATGCTGGCGGCGGACCTCGGGTTGCCGATCCCAGAACCATTTTTGGTTACTTTGGACGACGCATTCATCTCACTGGTGCCTGACGACGAAGTCAGGTCGGTGATGCAGAAAAGTTGTAGACTAGGATTTGGGTTGCGCTTGGTAACGGGCTATGCAGCTTGGCTGACTGGCCAAACGGTGCCGCGCAATAATGTGGAAGCTGCTGCGGAGATCGCTATCTTCGACAAGATCATCGAAAACAGCGACAGACGCCCGGAGAATCCGAATTGTCAGTTCCTGGCTGATGATTTCCTGATCTTCGATCACGAACTGGCTTTCACTCGGGAATTGTTCTGGATCGAACCTTGGGAAGATGGGGGATTCGATGTGTTGGAAAAACGCGATCACCATATTTTTGCCCGGCCTTATTACGAAGCCGGATTGAACAACCTGTCCCATTTCATCGGCAAATGGGAGGGCTTGGATGCGAACCGCTTTCAGCAATACAAAACAGCACTCCCGTCGGAGTGGCTCCAAAATTCCGCCGATGTGGAGCACATTGACAGGATCGTGTCATACTTAATGCAGGTGAAATCAAACATCCAGGTCATTGCAAAGAATGCCTTGAAGGTTTTGAGATGAAAAAACGCGTCGCTTATTCATATGCAATTCTCCGCTATGTCCATGACACTGCGACATCGGAGTTCGTCAATGTTGGCGTGGCGGTGTATTGTGCCGACGAGCGTTTTTTTGAAGTTTCTTGCCGCTCGACGATTGGGCGCCTGTCGGAGATGTTTCCGGATATTCACGCGAGCGCATTTCGTTCTCTTATGCGTCATATTTCCAAACGGTTCAAGGCAATCGGCGAGGTGATGGGGCCGCAACTCGCGTTGGAAGATCAAGGGTGCGACTTGGAGGAGATATTGCGCTCCGTACTTCCCAAGGATGATAGCGCGTTGATCTGGTCGCCGGTCTCCGCCGGTCTTACGGTTGACCCCAAGAAGACGCTGGATGATCTCTTTGTCCGTTATGTGGCCAAGTACGATCATAAAATGGCGCCGCACAAGCGTACCGACGAGGATATGTGGAAGGACTTCAAGCGTGGCTTGGAGAACCGGCATATTGCCGGTTTCTTTGACGAGAAGGTCATTGCGGGAAAGGACGATGAAGTCACTTTTAAATCCGCCTGGAAGAATGGGAAATGGCATTGCGTCGAACCGATTTCGTTTGACTTGAGCGCCGCCGAAACCATTCGGGAAAAAGCGCATCGGTTTCTTGGGCAGATTACGAGTGTGGCCGATGCAAACGCGGATAGCTTCAAGGTCTATCTGGTTGTCGGGAAACCTTCAGACGCCAAGCTTGCTCCTGCATTGGAAAAGGCCATCGGTATCCTTCGCAAACTTCCTGTTGAGCAGGAGGTTTTCATGGAGGACCAAAAGGATGCTCTGCTGGATTATTTGGCGACGCAGATTCACGCGCACCAACTGCTGTAGATCAAGGTAGCGCCAACATTCTTGGTCGGATGGCCCTTTGATTTTTCGAAGGTTTTTTTCATTCTGACGTCGTAGGCTGGATGAACCTGTGCCGGTCCAAGTCATATCGCTTTCGCATTATCTTCGCACCACCGCCGCCACATGCCGCGCATGGCCGCCGTGAAGTGCGCGGCGAAGCGTGGCGCATTGAACACTGGCGAGGCGAGCACCCGCGCGCGCAAGCCGGCGCGCAGCTGCGACAAGGTCTGTAGATCCGCGGTGCGGGCTGCGGCTTGCCGCAGATACGCTTCGCGCGATTCGGCAATCCAATCGCCCAGGCCGGCGTTGTGCAGCAGCGATACCCCCTGGCGCGCGATCATGCGCCTGCCTTGCAGCGTCAGGACCGGCACGCCCATCCATAGCGCTTCAGCGGTCGTGGTGCCGCCGGTATAGGGGAAGGGGTCGAGTGCGATGTCGACCTCGTTGTAGGCCGCGAGGTATTGCAGGCGCGGGCTGGCGCCTTCGATGCGCAGGCGCTCGCGCGCGATGCCGTGCGCTGCGAATTGGCTGCGCACACGTTCGTCGATCGCGCTCTGGCCGAATTGCTTGGCCTTGAGGAATAGCCTGCTGCCGGGTGTGGCATGCAGGATGGCGGCCCATAGCGCCACCACCTCGGGGCCCATCTTCCCCAGGTTGTTGAAGCAGGCGAAGGTGATGTGGCCGTTGCGCAAGGCGGGCAGGGGGCCGGGCGCGACTGCGGCATCGGGCGGGGTGAAGCACAGCCGCGTCTCGGGCAGACGCCAGATTGTTTCGGTGAAGTCGGACTCGTCGCTTTCCGGCACGCTCCAGGGATCGGCGATGAGGTAGTCGATTTCACTGACGCCGGTGGTGGCGAAGTAGCCGAGCCAGCTGGCCTGGATGGGGGCGGGCTTCCAGGCGAATACGGGCAGGCGGTTGTGGGCGGTGTGGCCGGAGAGGTCGATCAGGATGTCGATGCCGTCGCTGTGGATGCGCTCGGCCATGTGCGCGTCGGAAAGGGGCGAGACGTCGAGCCAGGATGCGCAATGCTGTTTGATGCGTTCGGTGACGTCGTCGACGTGCGGGGTGTTCGAATAGACGGATAGGTGCAGCGCTTCACTGTGCCTGGCGGCTAGCGCTCGCAGCACGTTGTCGATGAAGTAGCCGACCGGGTGGGCTTTGAGATCGCCCGAGACGAAGCCGATGCGTAGTGGGCGTGCCGGGTCCTTGTTTGCCGCCCCATGCTGAAACGGTGTTGCGCGGCGCGCGACGATAGCGCCGTAGCATGCGGCGCGGGATTTGTGCGCGGCGGCGTCGGCGGATTGGCTCAGGTCGAGATAGTTTTCGGCGAAGAGCAGATTGTCGTGGGCGTCGAGCAGATCGGGATTCAAGGCGAGCGCTTGCTGCGATTGGTCGATCACTTGCGCCGCGTCGCCGAGTTCGCTCAGCACATTGGCGAGGGCGACTTTCGCTTCCGCCGAGGCCGGGGCATGTTCCACGGCGCGTTTTGCGGCAATGAGAGCATCGGCGTAGGCGCCGGTTTGCCGCAGCAGATCGGCCAGGTTGATCCAGGCATCGGCAAAATCGGGACGGATCTGCAAGGCGGTTTGGTAGCTGCGCAGTGCGTCTTGATGATGGCCGAGCTTGACCGATACCAGGCCGAGGTTGTTGTGCGCCGGCAGGTAATCCGGCCGCAGCGCGATCGCCTGGCGATAGTGCTGCTCCGCTTCGGTGAGCTTTCCGCCTTGCTGCAGCGTCAGGCCGAGGTTGTAGTGGGCTTCGGGATAGGCCGGGTTGAGGGCGATCGCCTTGAGGTAATGCGCCTGCGCCTCATCGGTATTGCCGCGGTCTTTGAGGATGTTGGCGAGATTGTTGAGCGCATTGGCATTGTGCGGCTGCAGCGCCAGGGTGCGGCGATAGCTTGATTCCGCGAGGCTGGCTTCTTGCCGCAATTGCGCCTCGATGGCGAGGTTGTAGTGCACTTCGGCATCGTTGGGAAGAAGCGCGGCGGCGCGGCGCATGGCATCGAGGGCGTTCTTGCCTTGCTTGGTCAGGGCCACGCCCAGCGCTTTCCAGGCTATGCCGAGCTTGGGGTGGAGGTTGAGCAGCCTTCGCGCTGCGCTTTCCATTTCCGCGAAGCGGCCGGCGCCGAACAGTTGGACCAGGTGGGAGATGTCGGGTTGGGGGCGGGGCTTCATGGTCGGCGGCGGGATGGGTGGCGGGGGAATTATCCCATACCGGCTCGCAAGGCCGGGTGATGATTTGCTTGGCATGCGCGCTTGAGCGAAAATAGGAGCGGCTTGAACCGGCGGAAATCGGACGTGCATCTCAAGATGTCGGATGCTGGCGAAGTTATTTCATCGTCCGGACGAATTCAGCGGCGAATTTTTTTGCCGTGGAATACGTGACGTGGCTTTCGTCGGTATAGAGCGCAGCACCATCCTTGACGGCCGGGCAGGAATCGCGTGTGCACAGGAAATTGCTTACCTCGATGTATTCGACATTGTCATATTGGCGCGTCAGCGACAAAAGATAGGCGCGCATGGGGGCCGACTTGTTCTCGAATTCCTTTCTCAATATCGCGCAAGCCTCTACTTTGTTCGCCCGGATGCACTTGGGCACGCGGTCGCGCATGACCGGAGACGGCCCCATGATGTAGATTTTTCGTACGGTCGGCGCAAGAACCGCGAGGGTGGCGCTGATCCCCTCCTTGTCGATTTCCAAGGCATGGGTATCCCAGCGGCTTGCGATCAATACGGTATCGAATCCGTTCACCTTGGCGACGGTGTTGGCATTGAAGGCACGGCACATGGCTTCCTTTACCGGCTTTCCTTCGTCATAGCTGCTGAGGAAGGGGGGACATGCCGAGCGCGAATAGTCGATTGCCGATAGTCCGAGTTTTTGGCCGATGGCCCAACCCAGGGCTTCCCATGAGTTGCCGTAGGAATCGCCCAGCACGGCCACCTTCGGTTTGACGCCCGGGAGAGAGGCGCAGCCTGCGCCGGGAAGTTGGTCAGGCGGGCGGACAGGTGAGATGAAGCAGCGCCAGGGAATCGGTGTCCGGTCATTTTCCGACCGGGTCGCAAAGTCTGTTCCCTGGGGCGCCGCTGCCGCTGTCACCGCCGCCGCCGCGATGGGGGATACGGCTGCCGGGACGGTGGGCCGGCTCAGTGCGGCAATCGCCAATGCTATGCAAATTGTGGCGGTGCCGCCCGATATGACGAAAACCCCTCGGTGCCGCGCGACGGATAGCGTTCTGCATGGCATTTCGACATAGCGATACGTCAGTGCCGCCAGCAAGACCGCCAACGCACAAATTTCGAGGCTGGTTCCGGTCTCCACGCCTATGCTGGTGGCATGGTAAAGCGCGAGCAGGGGCCAGTGCCAAAGATAGAGCGAGTAGGAAATGCGGCCGACATAGTTGACCGGTGCGAAACGCAGCAATCCGCCGGCCGCGCCAAGACGGCTACCTGTGTGCAGGAGCCAAAGCAGTAACGCGGTTGCGGTTACGGCGGGCAGTGCCCCGAGGCCCGGAAAATGCGTGCTGGGGAGAGCCAGGCCGGCAGACAATGCCGCCAGGCCGACGGCAGCCATGATGCCGGTTGTGCGGACCTGCCTCGGGCAAAGCGCGATCAATCCGCCGACGGCAAGCTCCCAGAAGCGGGCAGGCATCAAATAGAATGCCGCGCTGGAAGACTCGGCGATCAAGTACTCCGAAAAGGCGAGCGATGCCAACGCCAGGGCAGAACAGAAAATCATTGCCGGCTTTGCTCTGGTTCGCAGGAAGACGATCAGGATTAACGGCCATATCAGGTAGAACTGTTCTTCCACCGACAGCGACCATAAATGCAGCAGCGGCATTTCCGCTGTTGGATGGTCGAAATACCCGCCGCTGTGGTTCAGGAAGAATAGGTTGGCGACAAACAGCAAGCCGGCAATCGCGGATTGATAGACTTGCTGCAGTTCGGTGTAGGGCAGCAGCGGGCAGGATAGGAGCACAGTGGAAAAAATCATCAGCATCGCGGCCGGCAGGATGCGCCGCACTCTTCGGGCATAAAACCCAAGCAGATCGATGCGGCCGTGTTCTTGCTTTTCCTTTGCCAGCAGCCAGGTGATCAGGTAGCCGGAGATGACGAAGAAAACGTCGACGCCGGCATAGCCTGAAACCGGCCCGATTCCCGCGTGATAGAGGACGACCGCCAGCACGGCGATCGCTCGCAAGCCATCTATTTCCGGTTGATATGTTTTGTTGTTCAATGCGGACTACGTTGATGTTGTTGGCTGCGCAAATTAACCTAGCGGCGAATGAAGAATGCCGGCTTTCCCCGGGCGATCCGGGTGAGGTGTCATTGTAGCAGGCGGGTTTTGAAGCTGGCTGAACGGCGGTCGCTGATCCTTCAAACTTGGGACACAGCCGAATCTCCACACGACATGAAGAGATCACGCGCGGCGTGGCAGCCGGAATACTGTGCAGGGAAGCGAAATTATGGGGGCACACAAGGGAAAATCGCTGCTACTATGCTTCTCATGCCGGTCCATCGTTTCTGACCTTCGACCGCATAATCTGGGCGCGAGCGGGGCAACGTCTTACCTT
The DNA here is from genome assembly GCA_036384915.1 of Burkholderiaceae bacterium. GTDB lineage: Bacteria > Pseudomonadota > Gammaproteobacteria > Burkholderiales > Burkholderiaceae_D > PKWO01. The sequence goes on along the minus strand of DASVLJ010000039.1, from coordinate 29,978 downwards.
GAGACGGCAATTTGAGGGCTTCGCTCGCGCCGACGTTTTGTGAGGGGCTGCTAGGCAACTTGCGTAACGTGCCAACTTTGAAGGCGTGAATGCTTTCGTTCTTGAAACCCGGCCATGGTGCCGGGTTTTGCATTTCCGGGCTGATGCTTTGTCGATCTCTACCGAGTTTTCCGCGGCAAGCCGGCTTTTTGTAATTCCAATGTCTCCTCCTCGAACGTGATCGAGGTTTTGGCCCGCGCATCGATTTTTTTGATGCGCGGGTTTCTTTTTGAAGGATTGAATATGGCTGACGACGGCTACAACACCAAGGTTTCCGCTCCTGTTTCGAAGTCTGGCTCGGGATGCAATATTCCGAAAGATGGCGGCAAGGGTATCGGCCCGGCGGGTTCGCCGGTGAAGACGGTGATCGATAGCGGCATCACCGCCAAGGACAAGCCTTTCGGTTCGGGCGGCAATGGCGTGATCGAGGGGAAGGTGTGATGGAAGTCTCCAGCATTCCGGTCGAGGCCGGCGCGCCGGACCAGACCTTTGGCAAGGTGATGGCGCAGATCACGTTCTATGAGAACGGCAATGGGACGATGGGTATCGAGCCTTTGCATGTCGGAGAATTCGATCCCAACAATCAGTGCCACCGATTGATGGGGCTCATCTGCGAGATGTTGCCGCAGATCGTGCAACCGGCCAATGCCGAGGCTGAGCTTGAGCCGGCCCGCGAATCCACGGAGGCGGTGCAATGAGCCAATCGACGATGAATATGGCCAGTGCGGCCGACCCTGCGATGGGTTCGAGTTCGGACCCGGATTCCGGCTCGGATTCCGGACAGGATCAGGGCGGCGGTTTCGCAATCATTCTGGCTTTCCAGCAGGATGGTTCGATCCAGGTCGTACCGCAGGGCGGCGATTCCGGCCAGGGTGATGGCTCTTCGGATGAGCAGGGCCAGCCGCAGGTGGTGGATAGCCTGCAGGATGCGTTCCAGGTTGTCGAGCAACTGGCGCAGGAGAACGGTTATGCCGGGCAGGATGACGGCGGCAGCGCTGGCAATGGCGGCGATGATGGCGGCGACGGCAATGCCGAGCTTGACCCGGATGATGCGCAATCGGCCTGGAACCAGTTGGCGGCGAAGTCGGACAAGCGGCGCCTGCGCGGGATGTGAGTCCGCGCGCGGCCAGTCTCCATGCAATACGAATCCGAACATAACTATGCGATCAACTCGGCAGGCCAGAGAATCGGCATCGGTCCGGTTCCTGGCGCTGGCCCATTGCTGGGCGTGCGTTTCGTTGAACGGACCATTGGCGAACGGACTGTTCAGGTGCCTCATTTGACGAAGGCGGATGCGCTGGGCAATCCCGTCGAGTGGGTGGGTTCGGTTCGCGGCTGGGTGAGGGTTTGAGCTTGGATGCCGAGAGCAAGGTAAAGCCGAAGCCAAGGCGCAAGGCTGCCGCCGCCGCGCCCAGGACTGTCCCTGAGGCTGTCCCTGAGGCTGTCTCTGAGACCGTCCCGGAGACGTGCCCTGAGCCTGTCGCCGCGCCTGCCGTGCGGGCCAAGCCGCGCGCACGGGCCAGGCGCGCGCAGGAGGAGTTTGATCTGAGCGCCGCTTGCAAGCTGAAGTCCGCCGCCGCCCTGGAGGTGATCGAGGCTGTCATGCTGGGGGGCGAGAACGAGCGGTCGCGCTTTGCGGCGGCGCAGTTCATTATCGAGCGGGGCTATGGCAAGTCTGTCCAGCAGGTCGATGACGAGCTGGATGTGTCGCTCCAGATTTCGAGGATAGAGCGGGTCATTCTGAAGCCATGACGGCGTTGCGGATTTTGACGGCGCCGGTGTTCGAACCCTTGCTTGGTCCTGCGCGTTACAAGGGGGCGCGCGGCGGGCGCGGTTCGGGCAAGTCCTGGTTTTTTGCCGAGCTGTTGATCGAGCATCACCTGGTGGGCAAGACCGATTCGGTTTGCCTGCGCGAGGTGCAGAAGACGCTGCGCTTCTCGGCGCACAAGCTGTTATCCGAGACGATTGCGCGCATGAACGCGGGCTATTATTTCGAGGTGCAGGACAAGGTGATCAAGGCCAGAAATGGCGGGATCATTGTGTTCAACGGCATGCATGACCATACGGCGGATTCGATCAAGTCGCTGGAGGGATTTGACCGGGCCTGGTTCGAGGAGGCGCAGACTTGCAGCCAGAAGAGCCTGGATCTGCTGCGCCCGACTTTGCGCAAGGCGGGCTCGGAGCTGTGGTTCAGCTGGAATCCTTTCAAGGAGGATGACCCGATCGAACTGCTGCTGTGCAGCCCGAATGCGCCGGAGGACAGGATCGTGGTCACGGCCAATATCGATGACAATCCCTGGCCCAGCGCGGAGCTGCTGGAAGAGCGCGAGAGCGACAGGAAGCTGCACGATCCGGACAAGTTCGCCAATATCTGGGAAGGCGCCTATCTCAAGAATAGCGAGGGCGATTATTACAAGCACCAGATGGCGGCGGTGCGGGCGGAGAAGCGCATCTGCCGCATTCCGCGCCTCGATCTGCCGGCGAATACGTTTTGGGATATCGGCAATTCGGACGGTTGCGCGGTGTGGATACACCAGCAGGTGGGGATGGAAGACCGCTTCATCGGTTATTACGAGGACCGTGGGCAGACCCTGGGCCACTATGTGCGGCAGCTGAAGGCCTTGCCGCTGAATTGGAACAAGCATTTTCTGCCGCATGATGCGGCGCATAAGCGGCTGAGCGATACCAACAAGTCGACCGAACAGATGTTGAACGATCTGGGCCTGGTCAATACGGTGATCGTGCCGGTGATTTCGGATCTCAACCGCGGCATCCAGATGACGCGCAATCATTTTCCCAGTGCCTACTTCGACGAGGAGGCCTGCAGGGAGGGGATCAAGCGCCTGGAGAATTACCGCAAGAAGTTCAGCACTTCGGAGAATCGCTGGATGGATGAGCCTAACAAGGCGAATGGTTGCAGCGAGGCGGCCGATGCGTTTCGCCAGTGGGCGCAGGCCAAGGAGGGCGGGTTGATTACGATGGCTGGGGCGACACGGTTTGTCCGGCCGCGTATTGAGGCCATGGGGGTGATGGATCCCGAGGTGAATTGGTGATGGCGGCCTGCTCATTTTTGTAGCGGGTTTCCCCATTGTGTTTCAAACCGGCCGCTTCCAGGCGGCTTTTTTATTTGCCGGTGCGCCAGCACTGTTTTCATTGTTCGTTAAGGGAAGAAAATGGCACAAGCAACGCAAGGTTATGCAATCAAGAAGATGTTCGTGACGCAGGCGCTGATCGATCCTTCGGGTTCGATTGTCGGTTTTGTCGGCCCGAACGATAAAGCGGTGTATACCGCGAACGACGGCGCCGGCTCGTCCGGTGCCATGGTGCCGGGTTCCGGCACGCTTGCGCTGACGATGAGCGCGGCCGGGGTCAATCCGGGCTCGACGGCGAACGATAACGTCTTGGCGGTATTGACGATTCCGGCCAATTCGTTCGATGGGCAATCCTTTCCGGTGGCGACCAACCGCGAGGCGTCAATCCTGGCGGCCGGCTCGTTCGGCGCCACTGCCAACAGCAAGACGGTGAAGATCGTGGTCAATCCGACGACGGCGGTGGTCGGCTCGGCGGTGGTGGGCGGCACGACGATTGCGACGACCGGCGTGGTGGCGACCAATGGCGGCGGCTGGCAGATGCAGGCCTCGATCATCAAGTACGGCGCGGCCGGCTCGAACACGCAGCTTGCGGTGCACTATGGCGCGCAGGTCGGCGCCGCGGTTGCCGCCCTGGCCGCACCTACCGCCTTGACCCTGCCGGAAAACGCGGCGATCACGGTCGCCATCACGGGCAATGCGGCGGCGGCCACGAGCGACATCGTGTTCAACTTCGCCAACATCGAATGGAATAACTGATGGCTACGGTTTTTGCTACCTGCAACAACGAAGGCGCGCCGGATGATGCCGTGCGCCTCATCAGTTGGGCGGGATTGGCCAATGCGGGAGACGTCGGCGACACGCAATCGCTTCCCGCATATTCGGAGAAGACCTTTACGGTAACCGGAACGTTCAGCGGCAGCGCCTCTTGCACGATCCAGGGCTCGAACGATGGGGCCAACTGGACTACACTGACCAACAAGCAGGGGAACGCGCTGACCTTTACCGCAGCCGGAATCGGAACCAGCCAGGACCGTCCCCTGTACGTCAGGCCGAACCTGACCGCGGGAGCCGGTGCGTCCGTTACCGTGATCTGCGCCGCCCATAAGTTCAGCCTTCCCGGGAGCATTCGTTAGTGTCTGCTTACGATCTGGCCGGCGCCGACGATACCGGCGAACCGAATGCCGACATCCCGCAAGTGGCGGAGGAAATGAATGCGATCGTCGCGGACCGCTTGCAGCTGCTGGGGGCGACCCTGGCCAAGCGCCGCGACGAATGGGTCGCGGCGCGCCGCAATTCCAGGGTGGAGCAGCGCTGGCTGCTCGATTTGGACCAGTACAACGGCCGGGATGATGCGTCCAGGGAAGCCGCGTCGATGATGGATAGCGTGGAAGCGGGGTTTCCGGTGACGAACCGCGAAGCGCGGCCGCAGCGCTCGCGCGTGTTTGTCAATATCACGCGCCCCAAGAGCAACGCGGCGGAGGCGCGCCTGGCGAATATGGTGTTGCCGAGTGATGACAGGAATTGGGGGTTCAAGCCGACGCCGGATTCAGTGTTGACGGCGGCGGCCTTGCAGCAGGCGCGGCAGAATGCGGCGCAAGTCCAGCAAACTCAGCAAGCTCAGCAGCCGCAGCAAGCACAGCCGCCTCAGCAGGCGCAACAACAAGCCAAGCCTCAGCAACAGGCGCAGCCGGGGGCGCCAGCCCAATCGCCGGGTGCGCCTTCTGGCTTGGCGCAGGCGGTGCTGGGCACCTATCCGTCTGCCGACTTGACGGCTCAGCTCGACATGGCTTCCAGGTGCGCGCAGGCGATGGAAGACGAGATCGAAGACTTGATGATCCAGTGCGACTTCAACGGCGAAGAGCGCAAGATGCTGCATGACTGCACGGTGCTGGGTACGGGTATCCTGAAGGGGCCGATCGTGGTCAACCGGATGCGCAAGGCTTACCGCAAGATTCCCGGCACCACGGTCTGGGAGTTGCAGATGGAAGAGGAAAAGACGCCGGCCAGCGAACGCGTGGACCCGTGGGACGTGTTCCCCGACCCCGGCTGCGGCGAGGATGTCCATGCCGGCATCGGGATTTTCGAGAAAAAGCAGCAGACCGCGCGCCAGTTGCGCGAGCTGACCAAGCAGCCGGGCTATCTGAAGGAACAGATCAGCCATGTGCTGGAAGAGGGGCCGCTCGAGGCGGAAGCTGTGTCGCAACGCGATATCGGGAAAGACCGCCGGGGAAGCCGCACCAATACGAATTCGGACCATTTCCAGTTGTGGGAATACTGGGGCGAATTCACGCCTGAGGATTTGCGCGCCTGCGGCGTGAATGTGCCCGATGGCGCGACGGAATCGATTTCCGGCTGCGTGATCCTGGTCAACTCCACCGTGATCAAGGGTTTTTTGAACCCGATCGAGACGGGCGATATTCCCTATGACTTCATGGTCTGGGAAAAGGTCGATGGGGAATGCTGGGGCTACGGCATGCCTTACCTGATGCGTTCGCCACAAAAGGTGCTGAACGCGGCCTGGCGCCAGTTGATGGATAACGCCGGCCTGTCTGTCGGGCCGCAGATCGTGATTGATCCGAGCGGCATCGAACCGGCCGACAATCAATGGATGGTGCAGGGACGCAAGATATGGCTCAAGAAAGACCCGGCCATCGATATCCGCAACGTGTTCGCCACCTTCGAGGTGGAGTCTTACGCGGCGGAGCTGCAATCGATCATCAAGCTGGCCCAGGACTTTGCGGACAACGAATCGAGCACGCCGCAACTGGCCCAGGGCGAGCGCGGCACGGCACCCGATACGGTGGGCGGCATGACGCTGTTGATGAATTCGTCGAACGTGGTGCTGGGGCGCATGGTCAAGCAGTTCGACGACATGATCACGCGCCCGCACCTGCGCCGCTATTACGACTGGTATATGGCCTACGGCGCGAAGGACGAGTGCAAGGGCGATTTCCAGGTCGACGCGCGCGGCACTTCGGTGCTGCTGGTGCGCGACGTGGCGAGCCAGGCGCTATTGAACGTGGCGCAGTATTCGGCCAACCCCGAAATCGCAAAGCTGATCGACTGGACGGAATATTTCAAGGCGATTTTGAAGACGCAGCATATCGACCCGACCGACATCATGAAAACCGATGCCGAGATCGCCCAGGATGCCGCGCAACAGGCGCCGCCGAGCGACGCGCAGGTGAGGGCGCAGGCGCAGCTGCAAGCCGCGCAAATCGCCGCGGCGGCACAACAGCAGGTAGCAGCAGCCGCCGCCGCACGCGCACAACAAATCGAAGCGTCAAAGAGCCAACGCGAACAGGCTGCGGTACAGGCCAAGAACCAGGGCGAAGCGATGCGCCTGGCGATGGTGCAGGACCATGAAGCGCGCGAGAATCAGCGTGACCGGATGCATGATTCGTTGTTGGCTGCGCATGATGCGATGAGTGCGCATTTGGAGAATAGTGCGGATAGGGTGGCGGGGCAGTTGCCGAGGCAGGGGGCGCAGGTTCCGTTGCAGGGGCAGGTGTCGTAGGTTGGAAGAGCTGTAGGCGTTATCCGACGTGTGATGCAATCGCTTCGCGTTGATATAAGCCGAGACATAACCTCCCTTGCCGGGGGCGGCCCGGCAGCCGCTCACTTTCTTTGCTTCGCCAAAGAAAGTAAGCAAAGAAAGGCGAGCGCACAAGCTGCCCCTACGGGGTTCCCGCTGAAAGGATACGGAAAGTGGGAAGCACGCGAAACTCGCCTTCGGCTCAGACAGCGCGTGCTTCTTTATCCACTTTCCGTACCCTTTCATCGGCAGCTTGCCGAGCGCAACTTCTCGCAGTGCTACCTCATGTTCGTTGTTCAGGCGTAGGCGAGAATCTGGTGGACGATTGGATTACCACCCTCGCCGGAATGATGATGAATTTTCAAACCTATGAAGTCTTGATTTGCGTCGGAGGTCAGGTGAGCCGAAGGCGTTGTCCGAAGCTTGATGATATGGTTCCACTTATGTCGGAAGGCTCTGCGCTTTTCGGCCTATAGGCTTAACAAATGCTATATGGGCGCCAGATTTAAAGAGGGCGACCGAAGCCGCCCTCTTAGTTAGGTCAGAACCATCCAATCAAATGTATTACCCAAAGCAGCCTCGCTAGGGCGGTGATGCAATGGGATACGTCGATTTTCAGATTTACCTTTGCTACATTGCGCTTTTTCATGTTTATTCCATGAAAAAAGCGGTCTAACAGCGCTGCAAGACCGCCAATGAATGGTGGCCATGCTTTGGCAGTTACGAGTATCCGGGCAGATCACTCCGTCCGGACTCTTTGCTGCCTAACGGCGAGTTTGCTGACCCGCCGGGGATTAACCGCAGTCATATTGCGCAAACAATGTGGCCGTAGGTTCCCAATCCTATTTGGCTTTCTATTTGTCATCCATTATAAACACTGAAGTCACTTGTCAGTGTAGAACTCCATATGTCGGAAGACGCTTCGCTTTTTCGACCTACGAGGTGGTGAGACAAGATGCGACAGCGCCGGACGCAGTTTCCGCTGTGACGACGCCAAAAAGTCAGGCACCAAAACGGATAAAGAAGGACCGGCTGTTTGAGCCGAAGGCGAGTTTCCGGTCCTTCCCGTTTTGGTGCCTGACTTTTTGGGGACCCCGAAGGGGCGGCGTTGCGCGGTCGCCTTTCTTTGCTTACTTTCTTTGGCGAAGCAAAGAAAGTGAGCGGCTGCCGGGCCGCCCCCGGCGAGGGAGGTTGTGCCTCGGCTGAAAGCGACGCGAAGCGATTGAATAGCCTCAAATTGGCCGAGCCAGATCGCCGTCCCCCGCACCTCTACCCCTCTCCCGCCCGCGGGAAAGGGGAGTGAAAGACCAACCCCATGATCGATTTCACATCCGAAACCTGGACCCAACTAGCCTCCAGGCTGGGAGAGCTACGCGCCAACGAATCGGCGCGCCTGGAGAGCAAGGACCTCTCCCTGGAAGACACCCAATTTTCACGCGGCAAGATCGCCGCCTACAAGGAATTGCTCGCGCTGCCCAAGCTGTTGGCGGCCCGTTCAAGAAATGACAGGCCGGAATAGTCCCACTTGTCGCAACTGTCGCCGCGAGGCGACGCAAACTGTCTGTGAGGTTTTATGACTGAGGAAGTGATTCCCGGATTGAGCGAGGACGAGCTGCAGGCCCAATGGAACGAGGTGGCGGCGGAAGAGAAAGGCGTACCGCGGCCCACTGAAAAGCCGGCCGCCGCCGAGAAGGCCCCCGTCGTTGCCGACCCCATCAAGGAAATCAGCGAGCGCCTGGCGCGGATCGAGGGAAGCCACAATACCCTGGCGGGGCATATCGGGGGATTGAAGCGCAGCGAAACGGAGATGCGTCAATTGCTGGCCGCTGCGAACGCAGCCACCAGGAAGGTCGACAATTCGCCTTCGCGCGCCGAACTCCAGCGGGCGGTGGCCGATCCTGCCGAGTGGGCCGAGTTGAAGCGCCAGCATCCCGCGTGGGCAGCCGCCACGGAGAAGGGGATGGATGCGCGGATCGCGGCGCGCTTGGCGGAACAGGCATCGCCGTTCGACCAGGCGGCGATCGACCGGATGGTGGCGCAGCGTGTGGCGGGCGAGACCGCGGCGGTGCGCAGCGAGATGATCGATTCGCACCTGGATGCGATTGTGGGCAGCGGCGACTGGCGCAGGGAAATCAATTCGCCGGCGTTCGATGCGTGGATCCAGGGGCAAAGGCCCGAGGTCCAGGCCTTGGCCGATTCGGCGAAGATGACCGATGCCGCGAAGCTGCTGCGCCTGTTCGAACAGACCCGGGCCAATACCAGGCAAGCCGACAGTTTGACGCAGAAAAGACAGCAAACGCTTGACTCCGCTTCATCGGTTCCGCAGCGCGGCACGCGCAGCGCCAAGCCGGTTTCGGTCGAGGATATGACGCCGGAACAGCTTTGGCACTACGAGGCGCAGCAACGCGAGAAGAGGCGGCGCGGGGGCTAATCCAAATTCAATTCATGAGGTAACAAATGGCAATGCAAGGCTATACCACCATCGCGTCGCGGAATCTGATCCGTGCCGCGCAGGGCATGTTGGAACATGCCCAACCCATCATTGTTCTGGGCGACTTCGGCGAGCAGCGCCAGATGCCGAAGAATAATACCGATACCATCGTGTTCCGCCGCACCCTGCCGTTCGGCGCGGCGCAGGCCGGCTCGGGCATCAATGGCTCGCAGTATGTGGGCACGCCGCAGATCGTGGCCAACAGTTTCGTGCTGTCGGAAGGCACGACGCCGAACAGCAATACGATTTCGTTCCAGGACGTGTCGGTGACGCTGCAGAATTACGGTGTGCTGTTCAAGCTGACCAGCAAGACGGCCATCACCTATGAGGACGATGTGACCGACGAGATGGTGAAGCTGACCGGCGAGACCATGGGCGAGGTGTTGGAGCTGGTGCGCTACGGCGTGTGCAAGGCCGGCTCGCAGGTGATTTATGCCAACGGTTCGAGCCGCGCTTCGGTGAACACGCCGATTTCGATCGGCAAGCTGCGCCTGGCTTCGCGCATTCTGGAATCGAACCGCGCCAAGCGCATCACGGAAAAGCTGTCGCCGTCGGTGAATTTCGCGACGATGGCGATCCAGCCGGCCTACCTGGTGTTCCACCACACGGACGGCACGGCCGATGTGCGCAACCTGCCGGACTTCACGAAGGTGGAGCAATACGGCCAGGCCAAGCCGGTGCATCCGCGCGAGGTGGGTGCCTGCGAAGAGTTCCGCTTCATTCCCTCGCCCTTGTTCGCGCCGTTCGCGGCGGCCGGTTCTTCGACCACCAACGGCATGGTGTCGGTGGGCGGCGCCAACGTGGATGTGTATCCCTATATCGTGGTGGCGGCGTCGGCCTGGGGCCAGGTGGCCTTGAAGGGCATGAGCGCGATCCGCCCGACGGTGTTGAAGCCGGATACGATCAGCCACGCCAATCCGCTGGGGATGTTCGGCTATGTCGGCGCCTCGACCTGGTTCAATGCGGTGCGCATCAACGATGCCTGGATGGTGCGCATCGAGTGCGGCGTGACTTCTTATTAAGTAAAAGGAAACCAAGATGAGCTACGATTTTCAAGCGGCCAACCAGGTTTTCTCGCGTACCGGCGGTGCGACCGCCAACCTGACGGGGACGACCGGCGCGGCGAAGACCTATACCACGCAAAACATGACCTATTCGGTCAATGGCAAGTTGTATTACGTGGCCGGCGCTGCCGGTGCGGCCACGCCGGCCACGGATGCGGTCACCGGCACGGCATTCAAGCCGCTTTCCGTCGGCCAGGGTTGCGCCTATGTGTGGACGGTGAATGCGGCAGGCACCGTCGGCCTGGTCCAGGGGCCGTTGCCGCCTTCGCTGCCTTCGGGCGCGATCGGCAAGAACCTGGATTCGAGCGGCAATTTCACGGCGCCGCCGCAGTTCCCTATCCTGCCCGATACGCTGACGGCTTTCGCCTATTCGGTGGTGGCGGTGGGCGCCGCTTATGCGGGCACGGGTTTCATTCCGGGGGCTTCGGATAACTGGAACGCGGCAGGATTGACGACGACGGCGCAGGACGTGTCGACCTTACCGCAGCAGCCGCAGACGGCATAAGCGGCCAAACAGCCTGTCGGACTTAAGGGAAGTCGGCTGCAAAAATGCCTGGCCGGCCCATATTTCACCGATTTTTTGGTCAATAGTCCCGCTATTGACACAAAAAAATCGGCAAAATCTGTGCTCGCCCAGCCATTTTTTCGCTTCGATTCCTTAAGCCCGACAGGCTGCTAGGAGGGTTTCGTAGGTTGTGCCGGGCGTCGCGTAGTTGGACGAAGTGAAGCGAGGCGTGGCCCGGCTCGACATCCTCGCGCTGAACCAAGGTTTATGGCGGCATGGCCTCACATTGTTGGGCTTCGCTTGCGCTCAGCGCCAACCTACCGGAAATAGCAAGGCCGTTTGATTGCGGCCTTTTTTGACTGAACGACATTGGGGCTTCGGCCCCTTTTCTTTTTTTGGAGACGTAAATGACACGTGCTGTTCCCAATCAGCCGAAGCTGGCGAAGGATGCGAAGCAGGGCGATATCGTCGTCGGCGGCGTGGTGGTCGATCAGGGCCAGGAGATCGAGCCGGTGCTGGGCCCGGAGGGTTTGAGCCGGATCGCGGCCGAGGAAGCCTTCATGAATGAGATTCTGGAGGTGGAAATCCAGGAGAGCGCGGACGAGAATGCCGCGCCCAACGGCTGCCTGACGGTGAACGGGGTTTTCCAGCCCTGGGTGCGCGGCGTGCCGATCCGCATGCGCCGCATGTTTGTGGAAGTCCTGGCGCGCAACAAGGAAACCAGGTACACGCCGCAAGAGCCGAGTTTCCAGAATCCGATGGCGACCAATACGCCGCTGGGCAAGACCGGTTTCGTGCTGCCCTTCGCGGTGCTGGAAGACCCGAACCCGAAGGGACGGGCGTGGCTGGCGGCGATCAAGGCTGAGCCGGCCTGATGTTTCAACATTCCGACACGATTGTGAATACGTATGGCTCGCCCGTGCAGGGCGCGTCGGTCACGGTCAATACGGCAGCGGGAACGCCGGCGACGATTTATTCCGACAATGGCATTACCCAGGCGGCCAATCCTTTGACCTCGAATGCGGCGGGGGCGTTCAGCTTCTATGCCGCCGGCGGTAGTTACGTGATGGTGATTTCCGGCATGGGTTTCACGCAGCTGACGATTCCGATCGCGCTGGGTGGGACGACTGGGAATTTTTCCGACCAGGAAATTCCGGGCGGAGCGGTCAACGGCAGCAACAAGGTGTTTGCGCTGGCCAATACGCCCAATCCATCGACCAGCCTGGGCGGCATGCTGCGGCCGGGCGGGAAGGGGGCGTTTCTTCCCCTGAACCAGCCGATCGATTTCACGGTGTCGGGCAATCTGGTGACGATGACCAACGCGCCCGCCGCCAATTCCAACCTCGCCTTCTCTTATCGATACTGATGAAAAAGTTTCCTCTCTCGCTGTTGTTCTTTGGCGCGCTTGCATACGGTCAGCAGGTGGACCTGACGGCGAATGTGCAGGGCGTCCTTCCTATCGCCAATGGCGGAACGGGAAACAGCAGCGGCATGCCAATGGCTGGAACCTTGGGCTATGCCGATACCGGCATGCTCGGCGCGCTCCAAGGGAGCGCAAATGGCTATCTCCAGTTTCCGATTCAAAACTCAAGCGCCGGAGCGGCAGCATCCGCGGATTTCATCGTCAATAACAATCTCTCGACCGCATCGACCTATTACGGCGATTTCGGCATCAATTCCTCGGCCTTCTCCGGTACCGGTTCTTTCTCGCTGCCCAGCGCGACTTACGTTTATGCGGCAAATGGCGATCTGGCCTTGGGAACGTACACGGCCAATGGAATTCACTTCGTCGTCAACAACGGCGCGACGGATGCGGCAAGCTTTTCCGGCACGGGAGCCTTGTCAATCAACGGGCACATCACGGCATCCGGCCTCCTCACCTCGGGCACGATTGCCAATGCGGTTTGTGCCGACAGTTCGGGAAACCTCATTTCTAATGCTGGCGGGAACTGCTATGCCAATACGCCTTATCCTGGCGCGGGCATTGCCAACAGCACGGGGACGGCATGGGGAACCAGCTATGCCGTAAGCGGCTCGGGCTCGGTATGCCTGACGACTTCGTGCGCGATGACTACGCCGACCATCACATCGGCGACGATGGTGACCCCGGCTCTCGGGACGCCGGCCAGCGGGGTATTGACCAATGCGACGGGCTTGCCGCTGACTACCGGCATTACCGGCGTTCTTGCCGGGACTAACGGCGGAACGGGAGTCAACAACGGCACCAAGACGATCGCGCTGGGCGGCAATCTGACCACCAGCGGGGCGTTCAATACCACGCTGACGGAGACTGCGACAACGAGCGTAACGCTTCCGACTTCGGGCACGCTCATATCGAGTTCCACGGCGCTTTCCGGCGCGGTGACAGGAACGCCATCTTCAAGCACCTTCCTCCGCGGCGATGGGACTTGGGCGCCATCAGGTGTTATCAATAATTACATCTCAGGTTTTACCTTGTCCAACGACGGAACGTCGCCAAACACTGTCATTGACGTAGCCGCTGGATACGCAACAGATTCCGCAAATCTCGGAACTATCAGCACCGTATCAACATTCAAAAAATCCATTAGCGGTTCTTTCGTTGCGGGAACTGGAAATAATGGAATGGGGATTGGCCTTACAGCGACAGCAAATACTTGGTATCACGTATTTGCAATTAATTGCTCTGGATCGGGTGATTTTTATTTTGATACGTCTGCTGCTGCTGCGAATAAACCTGCATGCGCTACGGACGATCGCTACGTTGGCAGCATCAAGACGGATGCATCAAGCCACATTTTGGCATTTTTCCAGAACGGCCAGGAAATCCTCTATGCCGCAACAACGGTGGATGTCGGCCCGGGAGGATCGGTCACCGCAACACTGATCACGCTCAATACGCCGCTTGGCATTACCACTTATCCGATCATGTCGATCACGACCAGCAGCCAGAACACCCAATGCTGGAGTCCGATTCTTGGCTCGTCTTACAACGCGCCAATATTCAACCTTGCCACAAACACGCTTTTGCGCCCGACGAACATTACCAACACAGCATCGCAGTTGTATTTCAAGATCGCCACGGCCAACGACATGGCAGTGACCACGGAAGGCTACATCAACCCGCATCTTGCCCCGAGCTTCTGACGATGAAAACATTATTCTTTCTGCTGGCGTTGCTGCCGGCGTAACGGTGACGATTCCATGACCATTGTCGTAAGCAACATCAGCGGGAACGGCGGCTATACCTTCCTGCAATTGGTGCAACGGCTGCGCTCCGAGGCTGGCGTTTCCGGCTCCGATCCCGTCACCTGCCAAAACCAAACAGGGGAGATGCTTCGCCTGGTGCGGTGGATCAACGATGCCTGGCTCGACGTGCAAAACAAGCACTGGGACTGGTTTTTTCTGCGCTCCCAATTTTCGTTCCAGACGAACACGATAACGAACCAGCAGCTTTATACGCCGGCACAGTGCGGAGCAACGAATTTCGGCAATTGGAAGCGGGATTCGATGCGCATTTATGCGACGGCGCTCGGTTTTCCGAACGAGATGATGTTGCCGTTCACGCCATACACCGAGTTCCGCAACCTCTATATGTACGGCTCGAACCGCACGAACTATATGCGGCCTTCGATCTACTCGATCGACCCGCAAAAGAATGTCGTGCTGGGCGGCTCTCCTGATTTGGTGGGCTATACGATCGACGGCGAGTATTACCAGGTGGCGACGTATCTGCAGAACGATACGGATATTCCGCTGCTGCCGCCGCAGTATCAGATGGTCATCGTGTGGAAGGCGCTGCAATGGTATGGCCTGTATGAAGGGGCGGAAGAGGCGGTGACGCGCGGCACGCAGGAATACAACAGGCTGATGCTGTTGCTGGAGAAAGATCAGATGGCGAATATCGGTTTTGGCGAGCCTTTGGCATGACGGTCAAGGTTGAGCAGGAGTTCTACCCGCTGCAAGGCGGTTTGGATTTGATGACGCCGGCGATCGCGCTGGACCCGGGCAAGTGCTTCGATGCGCAGAATTACGAGCCTTTGATCACGGGCGGCTATGGCCGCATCAGCGGATATGAGCGGTTTGACGGGCGTCCCTCGCCTACGTCTGCGGTGTATGCGACATTCGCGGTCAATCTCACTGGAGCGGTGAATGTCGGCGATACGCTGACGGGTGCGACCAGTGGCGCGACCTGCAAGGTTCTTCAGATCGTCACCAGTCAATATATTGTGGTCGGGCGTCTTGGCGGCACGTTTCAGGCCGGTGAAACCCTGACCGATGGCGTAACGGTGGGGACGGTGACGAGCGTGCCGCAGATAGGCGGTGCTGTGCTGCCTTCGGACGATGCGAATTACACCCTGTTGGCGGCGAACGATTATCGGGCAAGCATCGGCGCAGTGCCAGGTTCAGGACGAGTCCGCGGGGTGCAGCTTTACGATAGTTCAAACCTGAACAGCAAGCTCTACGCCTTCCGCGACAATGCCGGCGGCACGGCGAATTTGATGTATGTGGCGACAGCCAACGGCTGGCAACAGATCAATTTCGGCTATGAGGTGCAGTTGGCGACACTGAACCACGCGGCGACGGTGACGATCACCAACGCATCGCCCGGTGTCGTAACGTGGACCGGCCATGGCATGGTGAACAATCAGCCGGTTCAGCTGTCCGTTTCTGCCGGCGGATCCTTGCCGGCGCCGCTGACGAGCAACTTTACCTATTATGTGGTAGCCGCGACGGCGAACACGTTCGAGCTGGCGAGCAGCATCGGCGGCACGGCGATCAACACGACAGCGGCCGGTTCGGGCACGTTCACATGCACGGCGATGGGCAACAATATCTTTGCCGGCAACGTGGTAAGGGGTGCGACCTCGGGCGCGACGGCAACCGTCGCCGCCTCTTTGCTTCGTACCGGGTCATGGACGGCGAATCTCGTTGGCAACCTGGTTGTGCCTTCGGTGACCGGCACATTCAATGCCAGCGAAATTCTGACGGTTGCCGGCATCATGGTGGCCAATACCGCGTCGACGCAAACCGCGATCACGCGCGCACCGGGCGGGACGATGGAGTTTTGCAATATCAATTTCACCGGCTCGGCCACGGGGTACAAGATGTATGGCGCGGATGGCGTGAACCCGGCGTTTGAGTTCGATGGGACGACGTATGTGCCGCTGCACACCGGTTCGACGCCGGACACGCCTGCACATGTGATCAATTTCAAGGAGATGCTGTTTCTGGCGATAGGCGGGAACCTGATCATTTCCGCGCTGGGCAATCCCTACAATTACGACACGATCAACGGGTCCGGCGATATCGGCGTGGGGGACTTGATCACGGCTTTCCAGCCGCAGGGGGGCACCTATATCACCGGTTCGACGATGGCGATTTTTTCGACCGGGCATATGTTCACGCTGTATGGCTCGTCGACGGCGAATTTCAATCTGATCACGTCGATCTGGGACATGGGATTTTCGCCTTATACGACGCAGGTGGTGAGTAACGATACCTATGGTTGGACTTCGCGCGGTATTCAGACCATCATCACCACGCTGACCTTCGGCGACTTCGATTACAACTCGATTTCGCATGAAATCCAGAAGCTGATCAATGCCAGGCAGGGCTTGCAGATCGCCTCCACGGCGCTGCATCAGAAAGACCAGTACCGCGTCTTCTTCAGCGATGGTACCGCCCTGGTGGTGGGCCTGACCGGGCAAAAGCCGAACGGGATCATGCCCTTGAATTACGGCTTGAATGTGCGCTGCATCTGTACCGGCACGACGGCCGCAGGCCAGGAACTGACCTACTTCGGTTCCGACAACGGCTTTGTGTATCAGGACAATATCGGCACGAGCCAGGACGGCAACCCGATCACGGCCTGGATTCGCCTGGCATTCAACCACAGCAAATCGCCGCGGGTGCGCAAGCGTTATCGCAGGGCGATTCTTGAGGGCGTGGTGGATTCTTATGCGCAGATCAATTTCTCCTACGACCTCGGTTATGGAAACCCGGATACCCAGCCATCCGCCGCGGTTTCAGACACGAGTTTCACGGGCGCCGGAGGCTATTGGGATCAATTCACATGGGATCAATTCATGTGGGATTCGCAGATTATCGCGGCGCCCAGCTTTTCGTTGGAGGGCACGGAAAAGAATATTTCCATGTTGATCTATTCGAGTTATGCGCAGTACCAGCCTCACACCATTCAAGGCGTGACGCTGATTTATTCATCGAGACGCCTGGAGAGGTAAGATGTCGAATCCGTTTTATACCCCTACGGGTAACCCCGGCACGCAGGTGCGGGGAACGTCGGCCGCGATCCGCGCCGAGTTTGTGCTGATCCAGCAGGGCTTTGCGGCCGTGGCCAATATCGGCGGACTCAATTCCGGTTTGGATACGGGTGCGGCCAATGCCTATGTCGTGACGCCTAATCCGGCGATGACCTCGTACCCGCAGTTTGCCGATATCACCTTCGTCGCGGCCAACACCAATACGGGGGCATCGACCATCAACGCGAGCGCCCTCGGAGCGATTCCGATTGTGCGGCGCGACGGTTCGGCCTTGCTGGCCGGGGATATCCAGGCCGGCGGCTTGTACACGGTGACGATTTCGGCCACAGGAGCCACGGCGCAGCTGCAGGCGAATCCCTTGTCGGGCCAGTTGACCGGCGCGCTGAATGGAACTTTGGGGGCGTCGGTCGCTTCGGCTTCGACGCTGGTGCTGAATGGCACGGCCGGCGTGACGGGAAACTATCTTCACGTCACGGGCGCAGTAGCAATCAATGCAATCACCCTTGGCGCCGGCCAGATGCGGCAGGTGGTCTTTGACAGCAACCCCACGCTGACCAATGGCGCCAGCCTGATTCTTCCTGGAGGCGCGAACATCGCGGCCACGCCGGGGGACACTGCCACATTTTTCGGCGACGCCGGCGGCGTGGTCAGGTGCGTTGCCTACACCTATATCAATCCAGCTTCGACGGTCACGGTTCCGCTCAATTACATTGGCGGCTTGACGCTTTCCTATGTCAGCACGACGACGCTCGGCATCGCCGCAGGCCAGGCGCGCGACACCACGAACACTTACACGATTGCGCCATCCGCGATCAACAAGACAGTATCGGGGACGTGGGTGGCTGGCAACAACAATGCCGGGATGGGGACTGGCTTGACCGTCGCGCCGAGTACTTGGTATCACGCTTTTGCGATCATCAACAGCGGCTTGTCGGATGTCTATTTCGATACGTCCATCACCGCAGCGAACAAGCCGGCCGGGACGACTGCGCTCCGGTATATCGGGTCGTTCAAGACGGATGCCAGCGTGCATATTTTGCCGTTTTATCAGGTGGGGCAGAGGTTTTATTGGGCGGCGCCGCCTCCTGATTTAAATAGCTACACCGGCAATACAGCGGGTACCGTAACGCTAAGTACTCCGCCGGGGATTGTTACTCATCCGATTTTGTTGGTCTCGGCAGTTTCAAGCACCACCAGCAATTACCCGTTCATTATATCTTCCGGTCTTACTGGTGCCGTAGATGGGCAATGTGTTGGAGTCGGCGGCTCTTTTCAGGGATTCGCGCAGATTCAATCTTCAACCAATACCAGCAGCCAGGTTTCATATACTGCCGCCAATAACAATGGCGGCTCAAGCATCACCACACTCGGCTACATCAACCCCAAAGTCGCAGCAAACAATTAAGGACTAACAGTGGCAGCTACAGGAATCATCAGCGGGGCGATGCAGGCGAAGCCTGATCCGAATGCGCCGCAATCGGGGCAGGAAGCTTCGGCTTCGGCGATCGGTGCGGCTACGCCCGCGGCTGCCCCGCTTGGGTCGGCGAGCCAAAGCAGCGCGATTGCGCAGGCACCTTCGACTTCCGATGCGTCTGCGCAATCCGGTACCGGCGGTGCGCAGAGCTATCTGAATCAACTCAATGCGGCGGCCTCTTCACCCGCGCCCTCGCCAAGCCCAAGTCCTACGCCTACGCCAGCACCGGCACCGGCACCGGCGCCCTATACCCAGCCGGATGTCCAGCCGGATGCCAGTCCGGCTCCCGCACCAAGCGGAATTATTACCTCGGCGCGGCAGAAGGCGCAGAGTTCGCCGGTCGCCACATTTTCTTCCATCCCTTCTTCTTCGCCTGCACCGGGCGTCTCGCCGGCGCCTGCTCCGACACCGACGCCGACACCAACGACGCCGGCCCCGATCTCCCCGCTCCTGACGCAACCGGCGGATTATTCCAAGCCGGAATCGCAGGCGGAGATCGATGCCTACAACCAATTAGCCTTGCAGGCCGGACGAACCGGCGACTACAGCCAATTGGACTCGATCGGAGCGAACGATCTGCGGAACGTTTTCGGCGCTACCTTCGCCCCTGGCGACAAGGCAAATCCTGCGTTCATCGGCGCGCAAATGAGCGGCAAGAGCACCGACGGCATACCGCAATGGCTCACGCCGCAGCAGGTGAGCGCGGGAATTTATTCGCTGGGTGCGGATCAGGTGCCGCTCGTGCAGAGCAAGGCGCTGTCCAATCCGGCTCAAGCCTCCTCGACCCAGGCGGCACAGTCCGTTGATTCCTCGGCCGGCATTGCGGTGCCGAACGGGTCCACGGGCGGCAGCCGGGCGGCCACGGCAGCCGATATCAATGCCGACTTCGCCAGCGACTTCGGGCGCCCGGCCGATACGGCCGGCTTGCAGTTCTACCAGCAAGCCCTGGCGGCCAATCCGACCATGACGGCGGACCAGTTGAATGCGTTGATCCTGGGCGGTGCGCAATCGCAGGATCAATTGGCGGCGGCGTCCTTGCATGGCGGCGGCTCGCTGGCCGGTAACTGGACCAATCCGCTGTTGAACACGGCCGATGTGCGATCGGCCACGACCAATCCCGATGGCCAGGATGTGTGGGATGCGGCAGCGAATGCATGGACCGTGCCGGCCGGCGCCAAGCTGACCGGCACGGCCAATCCCAACGGCGCGCCCACCATGGCATCGACCTATACGCCTGCCATGTTGGGCAGGCCGACCCAGGTCGATGTCAACGCGCCGCAGACCGTGGCGGGGCAGTTGGCCAATCTGGAAAACCCGAACAGCCCGCTGATCCAGGCGGCGCGCACGCAGGCTTTGCAGCAGGCCAACGCTTCCGGTTTGCTCAACAGCACCATGGCCATCACGGCGGGCGATGCCGCGGCCTATAACGCGGCGCTGCCGGTGGCGCAACAGGATGCCACGACCTACAACAACGATGCCGTGACCAATGCGGCGGCGGCCAACCAGTTCGCGGTGGACAACCAGAACGCCATCAACGCGGCCGGCCAGTTCAATGCGGGTGCGCAAAACACGCTGACCGGCGAGAAGATGACCCAGGCCATGAGCGGCGCGGCGACGGCCCAGCAAGCGGGCACGGTGTATGCCAACTGGCTCAACCAGATTCAGCAATCGACCATGGATGCGAATGCCAAGAACACGGCCGAGGTCCAAGCCTACAACACCTATCTGCAGCAGATGCAGAGCCTGGCGGCGCAAGGGATTCCCGATGTTTCCGGGCTGCTGCAGTTCACCGGCGTGGACCCGAATACCGGGCAGCCCGACTACCGTGACCCGGTGACGGGGCTCTACAGTTCGACGTCGAAGGCGCCCGGAGCGACCCCGGCGCCCACGCCTGCCCCTACCCCCACGCCCACGCCGGCCGCCTCCGGTCCTACCAACAACCCACACCAATAAAAATGGAACTCATCGACACACCATCGGCGGAAATACAGGAGCGCCGAGGCCGGATCATGGCCCTCGAAAAGATCATGCTCGACCTGCCGCAAGTTGAAATTCCCCTCAAACATTACTTTTGCGACGGCATGTATGCCCGGGTGGCCTTCATCAAAAAAGGCACCTTGATGACGGGAGCGATCCACCGGCAGGCGAGCCTGCAGATCATGGTCTCGGGCAAGGTGAGCGTAGCCACGGACCGCGAACCGGCCAGGGAATTGAGCGGCTTCCACGTCATGGTGTCGCCGCCTGGCACCAAGCGCGCCGGCGTGGCGCTGGAAGACACGGTCTGGGCCACCATCCTGAAAACGGACGAGACGGACCCGGAAGCGATCGTCGCGCAATTGACGACGAATGATTATGCGGAACTGGAAAAACTGGAGGTGCGGTAATGGCGGTATTTGTTAGTGCGATCGTGGTCGCGGTCGATGTCGGCACGGTGGCTGCGGTTGCCACCGCCGTTGCCGAGACGGGGATTGCCTTGAACGTGGTGGGGCACCTCACCGGCAATCAAACGCTGGAAAAGGTCGGCGGCGTGATGTCGATGGCCGGCGGCGTGGTGGGCCTGGCCGCCGGTGCTTTCTCGACGGTGGCGGGCACCGAAGCGGCCGACGATCTGGGCGGCGGCCTGGCCGATACCTCGACCAGTACGGCATCGACCTTCAACGATGCGACCAATACCCTGACCAATGCGGACGGCTCGGTGGTCAATGCGGGAACGCAACTGCCGGTGGCGAACGTGGTGGACGGCAGTGTCAGTGGCAGTGTCGGCGGCGCGGCCGATGCCGGCGGCCTGTCGGGCGCGGTGAATGGCGCGGCGAATGCTGCCGATGCCACGCCGATCCCGAATGTTTCCGATGCCTCGCTGACCAATCCCTCGACCATCACGCAGACCCCGCTCGACGCCAATGGCGCGGCGAACGGCGCGAACAATGCCTTGAACCCGACGGGCTCCACCGCGCCTTCGCTGTCCGGCGATTCGACGGCGACGAACCTGAATCCGACCGGTTCGAGCGCGACAACGGCATCGCCGGCCGGCGCGGTAAACGGGCCAGGCGCGGCCAATCCTGGCGCGGCTTCCACTGCTCCATCGTCCGTGACGGCGCCTTCTGCCGGCCCGGCGACATCCAATGCTTCCGCGACGCTCAGTGCCAACGGCGGGAATTCATCGTTCGCGCTGCAAAACCAGAATACTTCTTCGATGCTTGGGGAAAACGCCAATACGACCGCGCCTGGCACCTTGATTCCAGGGCAATCGACCCCGGTCAATCCGGGAGGAGATTTCAACGACGCGACGGGAACCTACACTTCGCCGAACGGGAACACCGTCACGGTCGTGCAAAACGCCGGGCAGGTCACGGACGCGGCCAATGCAGGGCAATCCGGTCGGGTCAAACTGGGCGGGACATTCAACGACGCGACAGGAACCTACACTTCGCCGACCGGCAACACCATCACGGTCGGGCAAAATGCGGAGCAAGTCACCGATGCGGCCAATGCGAATCAGCCAGGCATATTGGACGGCATCACCAACTGGGTCAAAAACAATCAAACACTGAGTGGTCAACTGGCCTCGGGCGCCGTGCAAGCCCTGAACAGCGCCTATGCCGCACGCAAGAACAATGGCGCCGCCAATCAATTGGCGCTGCAGCGGCAGATCCAGGCCAACCGCAGCGCGCAGGTGGCTCAACGTGCGCCGTCCGGCATCATCAGCGGCGCGCGCAGCGAGAAAGGACAATCATGATCGGCCAAACCAACAACCAACTGCTGCTGCAGACCGAGCAGCAGATCGCATCGAAGCTCAAGCCGCAGATGCGGCAGGCGTTTGCCATGGCCTCGCACGCGGCGGCCCAATTGTTTTATTCGCCCGCGGTCCAGCAAAAAATCATGGCCAAGCTGGCTTCGACGCCGGACCCGATCGACAACGCCGCGCTGGGCGCGGCCAACCTGACCGGCGTGCTGATCAAGCAATCCGGCGGCAGGATGCCGATCCAGATCGCCGTGCCGGTGGCCACCGTGCTGCTGTGTGAAATCCTCGATTTCCTCGAGAAGGCGGGCCGCGTGCAAGTGACCCCGCAAGCCCTGGCGCGCGCGACGCAACTGCTCGGCAACTACGTATTGCGCATGCTGGGCCTCAAGCAAAACCAGGTACACCAGGTGTTGGCGCATGGGATGGCGCAGGCCCAAACCCTGCGCCAAGGCCGGCAACACGCCCAGGTGCAGCCGGCGGCAGCAGGCACGGGGGGCGGCATTGTCCGCGGCGCCATGAGGGGGAATCGATGACGGACATGAGCGCAGGCATCATCAACGGCGCGCGGCGGAGCATGAGCCCGGCCTTCGATGCAGAGCAAGCCTTCGCCGATCCGCCGGGGCCGGACAACGATACTTCCGGCCTGTCGGCGCTGAACGCAAGCTTGGCAGCGCAAAAAAACGCCGCCGTCATGGCGGCAGCCCAAGGCCTGAAAATGGAAGGGCAGGACGGTCCAGGCGGCGGAGATGCGCAGGCGTCTGCCGGCAATGCCGCGGCAAGCGCCCCTGCAATCAGCCTGCCGATATCGCTTGGCACCGCGCCGTATGCCACCGTGGCGAATGCATCGAACCCGGCCTCTGCGGCTGACGTTACAGGTTCAGCGGCGCCGGCGGGCGGCGTGCCGGGAGAAACCGGCGCTGCCACGCAAGACCCGTCCGGCCCGGTGGGCGCCGACCCTTCCGATGTCGCGATGCTCGCCGCAGCGGGTGTAAAGCCGAACGATGCGGCCCCCAATCTGCCGGCGTCAACCAGAATACAGGCTATGCTGGAAGGCACGCCGCTGATTGAAATTGATGGGCAGCGTATGAGCGCTGCCGGAGATGCCCCTGTGGCGCCGGCGACCGCAATGCAGCGGCAGGTGCAGACGCTGAAATCAGCCCAGGATAGCGCCATTGCCAAGCCGGCTTTCCATCCCCAAGGCTCGACGACTCACTGCAGCGAAGGGACGTACTATATTGCCAAAGCTATCGGTGCGAACACTGCGCCGCTCGGCTCAGCTGCGGGAACGTTTTACAATGCCAATACGCAGGCCGCGAACCTCGCTCAGGCAGCCTCCACACCAGGGACTGGCTGGCGGCGCATCGACCTCGGTGACGCGCAAGCCAATGCTAATGAGGGAAAGCTAGTCGTCATGGCATGGAGCAACGCAAATGGTCACGGCCATACCGTCACTGTCAGGCCGAATGCGAATAATGCTCAAGCGGCGACCAACCCGTCGGTGGCAAACATCGGGCCGCAAAATGCCGTGATCCCTTATCACTATGCGTTCGGGGCGGACAAGAGACCGCAAGTGAAAGTGTATATGTATGCACCGCAATGATGAGTGCTGACCTCATGCAAGCCGGCATCATCAACGGCGCACGGCGGGGCATGAGCCCGGCCTTCGATGCAGAGCATGCCCTCGCTGATCAGCCGGGGCCAGACAACGATACTTCCGGCCTGTCAGCACTGAACGCAACCTTGGAAGCACAAAAAAACGCCGCCGTCATGGCGGCAGCCCAAAGCCTGAAAATGGAAGGGCAGGATGGCCCGGGTGTCGGAGATGCGCAGGCGTCTGCCGGCAATGCCGCAGCAAGCGCACCTGCAATCAGCCAGCCGATATCGCTTGGCGCCACCCCTTATCCCGCTACGGCGAATGTACCGAATCCACTTCTTACGGCCGGCGTTCCAGGGCAGGTGGCACCGACGGACGGCGCAACGGCAGCGCAGATTCCGCTATCGAACACGCCGTCCAACAACGGCTTCATCGCAGGCGGGCCGGTTGCCGCAGGAGGGATGGAGGCCGTCGCGCCGAATTCGCCCAGTTCCGCGCCTGCCGACCCCTACGATGTCGCTATGCTCGCCGCAGCGGGTGTGAGGCCGGTCGATGCCGCGTCAAATCAGGCGTTTGCACCGGACAGGCAAGCGGTAATGGATGCGGCTGCGGGGATGGGTGCCGACAGTGATGGCAAGGACTTGACCAGCTTCGGCGCCGGGGCCGATGAAGCTCCTGACTCACGCTCATCGACGCCCGCTGCGACGAGTCCTGGCAAGCCGCTTATTGCAAGTTTTGACGTTTCTGATCGCGCAAATCACAGGGCCTATTTGAAGGCAGTGAATGCGCAGATAGCCAGTGGTTCAACCGTAGATCCTTTGGACATATCGACCTCCAAGTCTCTTCTCTTTTACTACTACGGCTATCCAATGGGGGAGCAACGCGGGACAACCGCGGCGCAGCTCGCGGGGAGAGTGGACGATCAAAGTTCGCCGGCTTTCGTTCGTGCGATAACGGCGTTTAGCCAAGCGTCCGACAGGGAATTGCATGATAGATATGAATTTTATAGCAACATCCATCCGGTATTGGACGCCAATGGCAATGTTACTCGGGGCCGCTACGTTGACGTGACGCAGGATGACCGAACAATTCGCATTACCTGGGACAAGACCTTTGCGAGCGTGGCGGGTAGCCTCGGCGTGAGTGCTGACGAAGCATTGCGAAAGACAGACTTTGACGTATATAGCGCTGCAATTGACGCAGCCTTCAAGACCGATGGGGTGACCAGCTTCCGAATTAACGGTGCATGGCGTCCGCATCCAAACGATTATCAGGCAATAACTGGAGGAACCTCGCCGCTACCCAATGTCAATTCGCCACATATTTCCAGCCGCGCTTTGGATATCAACTTGATCAATGGCGTGGACGTTAATAATTACGGTTACACTAATCATTCTCCTGCAAGAGATGAGCCCGACATCGTGGAGAGATTTACTGATAATTTGCTTGATGAGCCCGGAATGCGTCAGATATTCCAACCATGGCGGATGTGGAAAAATGTCCATCATGATTATGTGGACAATTCTGATGTCATGGTAAATTCCCAGGGGCAAACGGTTGGATTTGGCAATGCGACTTTACACAAAAACCACTTGCACTTTGGCTTGTAGGAATATAGGAGGCAAAAAAATGCGTAGTCGCTGGATCAAAGTCGGTGTGGCAAGCTTTATCGCGTTTGCGACGCAAATCCATGCAATCAAGGCGGAAGCAGTTGAACGAGCGCAGTCGCGCGGCTCGATTCCGAAGATAGTGTATGTGGCCGTTGACGAGGCGCCTTTGTTTCCATCATCTACCAAAGATGTGCCACCAGTTTGGACTGCGCATTGGTTGGATGTGCTTCCCGTGGATTCCGGCCGGGCAGCAAATGCGCCGCTCGGCTGGGTTCCAATAAAAGGCACGAGTGGGAAAAAAGCTCGAAAAGGGACGGAGGAGAGGCCGGATGCTTGGATCAGACGTGAAGATCTCGCTTTAGGTTCAGACTTTCACAGGGTTACTGGCTGCTGGCCTGTAAAATCGGTACTTTACGTGGGAGGGGACTACTCGGCGAAAGTCGATTTCACAACTGATGGAAGGGCGGTTATTACTGAAGCGGGCGACGAGAAATGGATTAACGAGAAGACCCCGGTGCAGGCGCATGTTTATATGTCAGCCACTGTGGTTGAACTAATGGTGGCTAACAATCCTAAAAAAAGTGCTATTGCCATTGTTTACGGATATCGCGCTTCGGAACATAAGCTTTTTCCTGAAGGATTGCCGGCAGATGCGCAAGAGATGTTTCCTCAATCGGAATTGGCAGGGTGTTCTGATCAGCCCACCTTAAGTGAGTAGTTTCATTTGCCTGCCCGCGATGCCACAAATATATGAACGGAATTTTTTCGACTTTTGGCGTGCCATCAAAATCGATTGACCTTCTTCGGAGCTATGTTGGCAAGCGGATACTGCGCCTCGTCAGATATAGCTGGTGGCCGGCCGAAGAGGTTGCCAGCCACTGCGGCACGCGCGACGAACAGGCGTTTTCTTTGACCGCCGGACCGCTGGCAATCTACTTTGAAGGCGGCGCAATTCTGGGTTTGACAAGCGACCCCTCGCGTGCGAGCGTGATTGTGTGGGACGAAGCCGCACAGAAGGCAAGCGATGGTGCGTCTGCATTGGATCAGGACAAGGAGCTTTGCGCGATTGCCGACTCCGGCCGATTTGCCGCCAGAGGTTGGCGGCATTTCAATGGCCGGACTCTCAGCGAGTTGGCCATCCTGAAGCGGGCCGGAAAAAATGCGAAAGAAGAAGCGCGGCCAAGAGAAGTCGGATTGCGCTTTCGGTGCGACGACGGAACAAGTTTTGTCGCCTCGCATGGATTACATGACGGCACGGATGACTTTTCCGTTCTGGAAGAGTCGCAACTGATCGATGTGAAATTGGAGGAAATTCCAATTAGCTGAGGTGCCGCCGCAGGCGAGCACCTTTGGAGCGCCTGGCGGCGTTCCGCTTCATCTCATTCGACCTAATGCGGCGTTTCTTCTGCCGCCGTTGCCGCAATGGTTTGTTAAACAAAAATCCCCGCAGTTTTCACCCCCAACCCGCCGCGAGCGGGTTTTGTTTTTTGTAAAGGCGCAGGACTCAATATGGAAAGCGATCTCATTCATTGGCTCGTCGAACTCGGTGTCGGCGGATTCGCCGCCGTGCTGTGGTGGATTTTTCGCGGCGTGGCGTCGAAGAACCAGGATACGCAGGAGGATTTGAACGCCTTCAAGCTGGAGGTGGTGCGCGATTATGCGCGCAAGGACGATATCCGCGACGCCGTGATGCAGGTCGGGAAATCGGTGGAGCGCCTGGAACACAACATGGAACGCTTCTTCGACCTGCTGGACCGGAAGGCGGACAAGCCATGAGCGCGCCCGAACATGAGCATTTGCAGCGGCGCACGCTGTCGATCGCGGTGTACATCCCCGATCATCCCGACCGCAGCAACACGCCGGTGTTCGAACGCACGCGGCGCAAGCTGATCGCGCACAACCCCGATGCACGCTGCGCGGTGGACAACGGCCATTGCGATCACGAACACCCTCTCGAACTGCACCACGCGCATGTGGAATGGTGCGACTCGAACGGCGTGGATTGGGAGCGCGTCAAAGCGCTGGTGCCCGATTTCGATTGGAGCGACTTTGACCCCGCGCATCCGGAAACCTTCATCGATAGCGAATGGAATGCCAATGTCGTCCTGTGCAAGCGGCACCATACCGGCGCAGACCACGGCATCCACAATCTCGATGGCCCGACCTGGCAGATGCAGATGCTCAAGCGCAAGGATTTCGTTTTTTCACCCGATGAGGAAGTCAAAGCATGACCGCACTACAACCCAGGATGGCACCGGAAGTCTTCTTCCCCTTCGTCCTCGCCGCCGCGCAGAAAACCCAGGCCGATACCGGCATCCCGGCCAGCTTCACCATGGCGCAGGCCGCGGTGGAAAGCGCATGGGACGGTTCCGGCCTGTCGCAAGAGGATTTTAATTTTTTCGGCATCAAGGCCATAGGCGGCTGGGCCGGGCCAACGCAGATGTGGCCGACGCGCGAATTCCTGCAAGGCCATTACGTGATCATCCAGGCGCCGTTTCGCAAATATGCGTCGCTGAAAGAGGGCTTCGAGGACCATGCTGCTTTCCTGACCGGCAATGAGCGCTACAAACCGGCCTTCGCGCATACCGGCGACAGCATCGCTTTTGCGCGCGCCGTGCAGGCCGCCGGTTATGCGACCGACCCGCATTACGCCGACACGATCGGTGCGCTCATCACCAGCCACAAGCTCAAGCAGTTCGACGCGAACCGAAGCTGATTCGCATCCATAGTCCGAACACAGCCTTACTCATCGCAGCCTTGCTCATGCCGCCTCCGGGCGGCTTTCTTTTTTGGGAGTCTCTATGAACACATGGCAAAAAATCGCCATCGGCAGTCTCGCCGCGGCGGCATGGATCGCGGCCTGCTACATCGCCTATGCCATGCCGTTGCTGGCCGCCGACATGGCCCAGGTCAAGCTTGGTGCCACGACCGTCATTTCCGGTCTGGGCATCTGGCATCTTCGCCAGCCGGGCGATTCCCCGGCGACTTCAACCAAGGAAGGAAATCGATCATGAAAAAATTGCTGTTGCTTGCCGCAGCCCTGGGCTTGGCCGCATGCCAGTCGGGCTGTACCACGGTGACCGGCTCAGCCTATGCCGGCTACGAGAGCGCTGCCAGGAAGGGCATCGAGGTGGCAAACGACAACGCCATCAAGACCACCATGGATGCGATCTGTGCGTGGCCATATGGCGCGATCCTGCGTAACCCGCAGGCCATCCCGGTGGCCAAGGCCGCTTGCCTGCCGCAGAGCGTCAACAACGCGCCGGAAACCACGTTGCCGGCAGCCATCGCCGCGCCGGCCAGCTCGGCGCAAAAAGCGCAATGACGCCGCGCGGCTACGCCATCCTCGCCCGGCAAGCCTATACCGCAACCCCAGACATCGGCGCACCATCCGGCGCCGGCCGCATCGTCTTCAACAGCACGGAAATCGGCCTGGTGCTCAGCATCCCAGGCACCAATAACCTTGCGTGTTTGGGAGCCGATGCGGATGCGCTGCTGCACGATGCCGGCGAGTTCGGCCAGGTGCACTGTGGCATTTGGCTTGCGTTTGACGAAGTGTGGCCGGATGTGGCAAAACTGCTGCCGGTAGCGCTGACGGGCCATTCCGAGGGTGCTGCCGGCGCAATCTACCTCGCTGCGCGCCTGGCCAGGGCGGGGAGGGCGCCGAAAGCCGTCCACGCTTTCGAGCCGCCGAGAACCTCGATCGATGCCGCCTTGGCGCACATCATTCAAGAGGCCGGCATCGATCTGCACATCTACCACCATGGGCGCGACGTGGTGCCGCTGGTGCCCCTGGACATACCAGGTGAAGACTGGCAGCACGCCGGGCCTGTCACACGGTTTGGAAAGCCCGCCTCTATCTTCCCCAATATCGAGGATCATGCCATAGCGGCGGTCATCGCCGATTTGTAGACCATGGACAAAGAAAACCCCTCTCCCGCGGCGCCGCAGCCGGCGCAAACCGCGCCGCCCACCCGATTGCCGGCTGGCTTGCCGACGCAAGAGCAGATGAACTGCATGCCGTGGGGAACGCTGATCAACCTGCGCAACCAATACCCGCAAAATCAGGCCGTACAGGACTATATCGGCCCCTATGAACATCAGGCATATGCAAGGGAAACGGTGCAAAACAGCCCGGTATTGGGCGGCCTGCAAATGGCCGTTGCGACGCCGCTCTACACGGTCGCAAAGGGGCTGGGAATCATCAATGCTGCCCGCGCGCTGGGGCTGGATCAGGATGACGGCACAAAATCGTCGCAAGCCTCATTTGCCGAGCTTGGACAGGGGTTTAAAGGTATTGGTCAGGGAATTGTAAATGCGCTTCGGGGAAAGTAATTCCCACAGGGTGCATTCCGGCCACCAGATCAGGCCGCACAAGAAGTAAAGCCCTGTCGAAGCAAGAAAGTTTTCGTATCGAATCATCTCGTGGTGTGCTAGGAGTCTGCGCGGCAGAACGAGTCGAAGCGAAATGGGTGGGAAAAGAGCCCAATTTGGCCTCGCTTTTGAGGACTGTAGCCGTAGCTACAGCCGGAAAAACGGGGGCAAAGTGGGACTTTTCTCCATCCATTG
>DASVLJ010000038.1:0-153896 GCA_036384915.1 Burkholderiaceae bacterium | reverse complement strand
CGAAATGGGTGGGAAAAGAGCCCAATTTGGCCTCGCTTTTGAGGACTGTAGCCGTAGCTACAGCCGGAAAAACGGGGGCAAAGTGGGACTTTTCTCCATCCATTGCAGCCGACTCGCTTCTGCCGCGCAGGCTCCTAGCCTGTCAAACGCGCGAATTCTTCCAGAACTTGGGCGCGCAAGGCGCCGGCGGCCCTGGTGTCGCCGGCCAGGTGCTGTTGCAGGAAATGCCGGAACCAGCCGTCGAGGATGATGTAGAGCCGCTGCGGGTCGGCGTCTGGTACGGCAACGCCCAAGGCCGCGAGCCTGGCGAACAAAGCATCGAAAATACCTTGCAAGGCCTGCTCGACTTCCTGCACGCAGGGCTGGAACGCCGGCTCGAACTGCGCCTGCGCGCGCACGTCGTACCACAGGCGGTGTTGCCTGGCATCCTGCGCGACGGTCAGCTCCATGAGACCGGCCAGCGCGGCGGCCAGGGCTTGCGGCGTGGCGCTCGCGTCGATCGCCCCCATCACTTTGCGCACGAAGCCTTCCTTATATAAGGCAATGCCGCAAGCGATCAGTTCGGTCTTGCTATCGAAGTAGTAGTGGATCACGCCGAGCGACACGCCGGAGCGCTGGGCCACATCGCGCAGGTTGGTGCGCGCATAGCCCAGTTCCGCCAGGGAGGACAAGGCATGCAAGGCCAGCTCGCGTTTTTTTTCGGCGCCGCGAGCCGCCTTGCGCTCTTGCCTGATATCGAGGACTTCCGCTTCCATCATCCCAACCATCAGCCCAACAACGCGTTCAGGAAAATGCGCGGTATCTTCACCAGGCTGGGGCGGTATTGGAAATTCACCAGCAGCTTGCCCAGGATATTGCCCTTCTTGTTGGTCACGAACCATGGCGGGCGCGGCAGCATGGTGAACGACAGTGACAGCAGGTTGCGCGGGAAGGGGCGGAACGGCGCTTCCACGACCGTCCGCTCCGGCTTGTCGAACAACATCGAGTTATGCACCACGCCGATGCCGCTTTGCACGTCAGCCAGCGTATGGCCGGGGAAAGCGCCCCAGGTCGCTTGCGGCGTCAGGAAGCCGACGCCGGTCCAGGCATTGACGGCGATGGTGCCGTAGCGCAGTTCGATCAGCATTTCCTCGAAGCGCTTGCGGCCGATGGCGGCAATCGTCTTGGGGTGGATCACGATGTTGGCGCCCAGCGTGCCATAGAGTTGCTTGTTCGCGTAATCGATCGCTGCGCGCAGGTAGGCTTCGGCGTCGTCGCCGGGCAGCTCGACCACGCTCAATGCAGGTGCGAAGACTTCAGTCGATTCGGCGTGGCTGTTGGATACCGGGGCCAGCAGGATATCTTCTCCGTCGGCGCGCTTGATGTGGCGCGCTGTCGGGTTGGCATCGGCAAAGCCGGCCAGGCGGTCTTTCGCGCCGGGATAGTACAGGCCGCGCGCTTCCGAGGCGCCCATTGTGGATTCGAGCTTGCCGAGGAAGGCGGTGCGCTTGTCCCAGCTCTGCGGCATGACCAGGACCTGGCAGGCCACGCAATTGAATCCGGAGTTGTGTAATTTTTGCGTCGCCACCTGCTCGGCCTGGAAGGCGAGATCGGCTTCCGACCACGGGCCGGGCACGACGATGGTCGGGCAGACGGCGCCCAGTTCTGAGGTGATGGTGCGTTTGTTCTTCGGCGTGCCGGCCGCCTTGTTGGCCCGGCCTTCCTCGCCCGGCCCCCAGACGATGGCGTCGTGCGATGCACCGGCGCCGGTGATGTGGATTTCCTCGACCAGGGCATGGTTGCACAGGTATTGTCCTACGTCGGCCGCACCGCGCACGATGGCGAGGAAGCCGCGGTCGATCAAGGGCTTCAATGCGGGTGCGAGGAATTCGATCAAGTAATCGTTGACCGGGTTCATCTTGAGGATGCAAACCTGGTTTTCGGCA
The DNA here is from genome assembly GCA_036384915.1 of Burkholderiaceae bacterium. Classification (GTDB taxonomy): domain Bacteria; phylum Pseudomonadota; class Gammaproteobacteria; order Burkholderiales; family Burkholderiaceae_D; genus PKWO01. Next base: position 151,971 of record DASVLJ010000038.1, on the reverse strand, counting down.
AACAGTTTCTGGAACACGTCGAGCGGCGCGATGGCGGCGATGTTGCCGGCCCCTAGCACCAGGGCCAGCTTGCCGCTCTTGTGCGCGGGGCTCTTCGCATCATAGGTCGAGGCGCAGTTATCCTTGAGGTTGGCGCGCGTCACGCCCGGCTGCATCCATACATCCACGGTCACGCCCGACAGCAGCAGCATGTCCCAGAAGGTATGCGGCAAGGTGCGCGCCGCCACCTGGCCGTTGGGCAGTTCGCGCACGGGCACGCTGTCCAGGTGCCTCTTGCCTTCGACTTGCGCGAGCGTCTGCATCATCTGGTTGCAATAGCCGAGCACGGCGTAGGGGCCGGAGAGCCACTCTTCGCCGACCAGCGGCGAACCGTCGGCAATGCCTTTTTTGCGCGCCGCCGTCACGGCCCAGGCTTCGGCCACGGGCAGCAGGCAATCCTTGATTTCATTCAGGATGGCGATACGTTCGGCCACGGGCGTCTTGACCCATTTCTCGCGATTGGCCGCGAGCTTGGCCAACTCGCGATCCAACTCGGGATTTGCGGCAATGGAAGCTTGTTCGACTGCGGTAGCGGTATTCATGGAAGGTCTCCTTTTATGTACGCCAATGCGCCTTATTTGGGCGCCACAAGGAGACCTTACTCCCGATTTGGACAAGTGTCCAGATTTGTATTTTTGCTAACCAATGGAGCAATCGAACTTGTTGATCAGCGCCATGAGTTTCTCCGGCTGTTCGATTTGCGGCATGTGACCGCTTTCGGCGATGGGAGCGAAGCGAGCGTTGCCGAAAGCCGCCGCGTAAAAAGAGCTTGTTTAGCCTCTTAACAGGCTCTTAACAGGCTCTTAAGGCAGCAGTGCGGACAGTTCCCGCGAACCCTTCAATAGCATGGGCAGGAATTCGCGTTCCATCTGCGCGCGCGTCACTCGCGTGGCCTGCGCACCGATGTTGAGTGCGGCGACCACATTGCCGGATGCGCCGCGCACCGGTACCGCGATCGAGCGCAGGCCGACTTCCAGCTCTTCCTCCAGCACGGCATAGCCGGCAGTGCGCACGCCGGCCAGGATTTCGCGCAGGCGCTTTTCCGACACCACGGTTTGTTCGGTGAAGGCGCGCAATTCGGTGCGCTCGAAATAGGTGTCCAAATCCTCTTCGGGCAAATGCGCCAGGATGGCGCGGCCGAGCGATGTGCAATACGCCGGCAGCCTGCTGCCCACGTTTAAGGCCACCGACATGATGCGCGATGTCGAAGAGCGTGCGACATACAAGACCTGGCCTTGCTCCAGCACGGCCAGCGAGCAGGATTCATGCAGCGTGCGGCTGATGTGGTCGAGGCAGGGCTGGGCCGAGACGGTCAAGGGGGTGGACGACAGATAGGAATAACCCAGCGTCAAGACCTTGGGCTTGAGCGCGTAATTATTGGCATCGGAACTGGCATAACCTAACTGCTTCAGCGTATGCAGGCAGCGGCGCACGGCCGCGCGCGGTATGCCGGTCTTGTGGCTGATCTGGGCGATGGTCAAGGTGCGGCGTTGGTCGGAAAAGGCCGTCAGCACCGCCAGGCCGCGCGCCAGCGAAGTCATGAAACTGGGGTCGCCGGTCAGTGCGTCGATTTCGTCGGCGATGGTGGGCGTTTGGGCTGGGGTTGTGGGTTTGCTGGGCATGATGTCCGGTGAGCGAACGCAGATGGCTGGCTAAACTTGACCTGGAGCGCAAGCTTTGGCACACTCAATCTGTTCTATTATCAAACATTAGTGCGTTTATCGCACATTTGTGTATGTCATGTCAATGAGCTTGTATCGCCATCCGTGCATTGGCAGGTAATGATTTCTTCATGATCAATAAGATATTCGAACTCCCCGCTGCACTCGCCGACGTTCGCGACGGCGCCACCATCATGATCGGCGGTTTCGGCAATGCCGGCATGCCCTCGCTCCTGATCGACGCGCTGATCGCGCAGGGGGCCGGCGACTTGACCGTGGTGTGCAACAACGCCGGCAGCGGCGACGAGGGGCTGGCGGCTTTGCTGAAAGCCGGGCGTGTGCGCAAGATTATCTGCTCCTTCCCGCGCCAATCCGACTCTTACGTATTCGATGCCCTGTACCGTGCCGGCAAGATCGAACTCGAATTGACCCCGCAAGGCAATCTTGCCGAACGCATACGCGCCGCCGGGGCGGGCATAGGCGGCTTCTTTACGCCTACCGCCTATGGCACTGCCCTGGCCGAAGGCAAGGAAACGCGCGTGATCGACGGACGAAACTACGTCTTCGAATCCCCCATCCATGCCGATTTCGCCCTGATCAAGGCTTACCGCGGCGACCGCTGGGGCAATCTCGTATATCGAAAAAGCGGACGTAATTTCGGGCCTGTCATGGCCATGGCGGCGGCATGCACGGTGGCACAGGTATGCGAAGTGGTGGCGCTAGGCGAGCTTGATCCAGAAGCCATTGTCACGCCGGGCATCTTCGTCAAGCGCGTAGTCCAGGAAAGGGCGCAGGAGGCGGCATGCAAAAACTGAATCGCGCCCAGATGGCGGCCCGCGTGGCGCAGGATATTCCCGATGGCGCCTACGTCAATCTCGGCATCGGCTTGCCGACCATGGTGGCCAACCACTTGCCGGCAGACCGTGAAATCATCTTGCACAGCGAAAACGGCATCCTCGCCATGGGGCCGGCGCCGGAGGAAGGGCAGGAAGACGACGACTTGATCAATGCCGGCAAGCAGCCCGTCACCTTATTGGCCGGCGGCGCTTTTTTCCACCATGCCGATTCCTTCGGCATGATGCGCGGCGGCCATCTCGATTTTTGCGTGCTCGGCGCCTTCCAGGTATCGGTCAAGGGCGACCTTGCGAATTGGCACACCGGTTTGCCCGATGCGATCCCCGCCGTCGGCGGTGCCATGGACCTGGCCGTCGGCGCGAAGCAGGTATTCGTGATGATGGAACACCTGACGCGCGAAGGCGCTTCCAAGATCGTTGAAACCTGCACTTATCCCCTCACCGGCATAGCCTGCGTGAATCGCATCTACACCGACCTTGCCGTGCTCGACGTGACGCCGCAGGGACTGCGGGTGCGCGAGATTTGCGGTAGTCTAAGCTTTGAGGAATTGCGGAAATTGAGCGGCGTGCCGCTGTTGAATTGAGACATCATGACCGAAGCCTTCATCTGCGACGCGATTCGCACTCCCATCGGCCGCTACGGCGGCGCCTTCAAGGATTTACGCACCGACGACCTCGGCGCCGAGCCCTTGCGCGCACTGCTCGCACGTCATCCGAACCTCGATTGGCAGGCCGTGCAGGAAGTGATCTACGGCTGCGCCAACCAGGCTGGCGAAGACAACCGCAACATCGCGCGCATGAGCGCCTTGCTGGCCGGCCTGCCCAAGGAAATCGGCGCGGCCACCGTCAACCGCCTGTGCGGCTCGGGCATGGACGCGGTGGGCGGCGCGGCGCGCGCGATCAAGGCCGGCGAGGTGGATTTGCTGATCGCCGGCGGCGTCGAATCCATGACGCGCGCTCCCTTCGTCATGGGCAAGGCCGACAGCGCATTCTCGCGCAATGCCACGCTGTACGACACCACCATCGGCTGGCGCTTCGTCAATCCGAAGATGAAAGAACAGTATGGCGTCGATGCCATGCCCGAGACGGCCGAGAACGTCGCGGAAGATTACAAGGTGAGCCGCACCGACCAGGACAGGTTTGCGCTCGCGAGCCAGGTGAAGGCCGCCGCCGCACAGGAAGCCGGACGCTTTGCCGACGAGATTGCGCCGGTCAGGATCGCGCAAAAGAAGGGTGACGCCATCGTCGTCGCCAAGGACGAACAGCCGCGTGAAACCAGCCTCGAAGCGCTGGCCAAACTGAAGGGCGTGGTGCGCGCCGACGGCACCGTCACGGCGGGCAATGCCTCCTCGATCAACGACGGCGCATGCGCGCTGCTGCTGGCCAGCGAGGCCGCGATCAGGCGCCACGGCTTGACGCCGAAAGCGCGCGTGCTCGGCATGGCCACGGCAGGCGTGGCGCCGCGTGTGATGGGCATAGGCCCCGTGCCGGCCACGCAAAAGCTGATGGATCGCCTCGGCATGAAGCTGCCGCAGATGGACGTGATCGAATTGAATGAAGCCTTCGCGGCGCAAGGCTTGGCCGTGCTGCGCGAACTCGGCATCGCCGACGACGACCCGCGCGTCAATCCCAATGGCGGCGCGATTGCCATCGGCCATCCGCTTGGCATGAGCGGTGCGCGCCTGGTCACGACGGCACTGTATCAATTGCAGCGCACCGGCGGGCGCTACGCTCTGTGTACCATGTGCATCGGTGTCGGGCAGGGCATCGCCATGGTTATCGAGCGGGTGTGACATGCTGAAGCTCGCACCCTATCGCCGCCAACCGCCCGGCACGCAGCCGGAATATTGGTGCGAGACATATATGTCCACGCACAAGCGCTCGCCTTCGCAGCCGCTAGTCCTGGTGCCGCATACGCTGTCGGAACTGACCGGCCCCGTCTTCGGCCACAACGACGTAGCGCCCGAAGACAGCAATTTGCTCAACCGCCACGCCGGCGTGCCGCTCGGCGAGCGCATCGTCGTCACGGGCCGCGTGCAGGATGAGGACGGCAAGCCCGTGCCGCATACGCTGATCGAAATCTGGCAAGCCAATGCCGCCGGGCGCTATATGCATCACAACGACAACCACGATGCGCCGCTCGACCCCAACTTCACCGGTTGCGGCCGCACCCTGACCGATGCCGACGGGTTCTATCGCTTCACCACGATCAAGCCCGGCGCTTATCCCTGGCGCAACCATCACAATGCCTGGCGCCCCGCGCACATCCACTTCTCACTGTTCGGCCCGGCCTTCGCCACGCGGCTAGTGACGCAGATGTATTTCCCCGGCGACCCCTTGCTGGCTTTCGATCCGATTTATCAGAGCATTCCCGATGAGCGGGCGCGGCAGTTCTTGATCTCGCGCTTCGATTGGGAAACTACGGTACCTGAGACCGCGTTGGGATATCGCTTCGACATTACGCTGCGCGGGCGCGACGCCACGCCGATGGAGAAGTGAGATGAGGTCGAGATTCGGTTCGATGGGCGTCGCGCATCGGCACTCCCCCCGCCCGCAGGCGAGGGGTGACCATAAAGAGGTCTCGGCATGCACATGACCGGATCGCAGACGGTAGGCCCCTTCCTGCACATCGGCCTGGCCGATTTGTATTGCGACAAACTGGTAACGGAAGAAGTGACAGGCACCATCGTCATAGCCGGCCAGGTATTGGACGGCGACGGCAACCCCGTTCCCGACGGCATGCTCGAAATCTGGCAGGCCGATACTCATGGCGTCTACCCCGACCCGCAAGACGGCCGTACCGCAACAGCAGGCTTCCGCGGCTTCGGCCGCGTCGCCACCGACCGGGAAGGCCGCTTCGCCTTCACCACGATCAAGCCCGGCGGCGTACCGGGGCCGCATGGCAAGATACAGGCGCCGCACATCATGGTATCGGTTTTCATGCGCGGCTTGATCAAGCGGCTCGCCACGCGGATTTATTTTCCCGATGAGGCCGCCAATGGAGCCGACCCCATCCTGCAACTGATACCCGCCGAACGCCGTGCCACGCTGATTGCGCGCCCGGCCGCAGCAGGGCGTTACGAGTGGGACGTCGTCGTCCAGAGCGGCCCGCATGGCCGCGCCGAAACCGTGTTCTTCGATGTCTGAGCAAATCAATTCTCCGCGCCTTCATGCCAGGCTGGCTTCGACGCCGGCCATGGAAGCGATTTTTTCGGATCGCAACGGCGTGCAGCGCATGCTCGACGTGGAAGCCGCGCTTGCCGTGGCCGAGGCGCGCCACGGCGTCATTCCGGCGGCGGCCGTCGCCTCGATCGGTGCGGCATGCAAGGCCGAGTTGATCGACTTTGCAGCCTTGGCCGAAGCCGCGGCGGCGGCGGGCAATCTCGCCATCCCCCTGGTCAAGCAATTGACGGCAGGTGTCGCACAGAGCGACGCCGAAGCCGCCAGGTATGTCCACTGGGGCGCCACCAGCCAGGACGTGATCGACACCGGTATGGCGCTGCAATTGCGCGAAGCCCTGGCGCAGATCGATGCCGACTTGCGCCAATTGGGCAATGCCCTGAGTGAACTGGCCGAGCGCCATCGCGCCACGCCCCAGGTCGGCCGCACCTGGATGCAACAGGCCCTGCCGATCAGCTTCGGCGCCAAGGTCGCCGGCTGGCTCGACGCCTTGACGCGCCACCATGCGCGGCTGCAGCAGGCGCGCACCCGGAGCGCCGTACTGCAATTCGGCGGCGCGGCGGGTACCTTGGCCAGCCTCGGCGACAAGGGCTTGCAAGTGGCGCTATCGCTGGCCGCCGAATTGAAGCTCGGCTTGCCCATCATGCCCTGGCATGCCGCGCGCGACCGTTTCGCGGAAGTCGCGGCATGCCTTGGCCTGCTGACCGGCACACTGGGCAAGATCGCGCGCGACATCGCCTTGCTGTCGCAAACCGAGATTGCCGAACTGGCGGAACCGGCTGCGCCGGAAGGATCACGAAGGGGTGGCTCATCGGCCATGCCGCACAAACGCAATCCCGTATCCTGTGCTGCCGCGCTGGCCGCCGCCGAGCGCGTACCCCATCTCGTGGCGACCATGCTGGGCGCGATGACGCAGGAAAACGAACGCGCTCTCGGCGGTTGGCAGGCCGAGTGGGAAACGCTGCCGCAGATCCTGCGCCTGAGCGCATGTGCTCTGCAGCAGATGCTGTATGTTTGCAGCGGCTTGCATGTCGATGCGGAGCGCATGCGCCATAACCTGAATTTGACCCGGGGGCAGATCATGGCCGAAGCCGTGGTGATGGCCCTTGGTGCCAGGATCGGCCGCCAGGCCGCCTATGAAGTGGTCGAGCGCGCGTGCCGCGCGGCAAGTTGCCCACCTTCGCGTCACCTGCGCGCCGTACTGGAACAGGACGGGGTGATCGGCGCGCACTTGAGCACCAAAGAGCTCGACCATGCTTTCGATCCGGCCAATTACACCGGCGTGGCGGCGGAATTCGTCGACCGTGCCGTCGCCGCATGGCACGCGCAGGTGCAACAGGAGCATTGATGGAAGATATCATGAACCGGCCCGAGGGCAGGCTGCATTACCGTATCGACGGCAAGGAGGGCGCCCCCTGGCTGATGCTGTCCAATTCGCTCGGCACTGACCTGGGCATGTGGGAGCCGCAAATGGCCCTCTGGTCGCGGCATTTCCGCGTGCTGCGCTACGACACGCGCGGCCATGGCAAGTCCGCACTGCCGGCGGGGCCGTGCACCATCGCGGAGCTGGCCGACGATGCGCTGGCTCTGCTCGACCATCTCGGCATCGCACGCACCCACTTCTGCGGCCTGTCGCTGGGCGGCATGACCGGCATGCAATTCGCCGTGCGCCACGCGCAGCGGCTTGAGCGTCTCGCCCTGTGCAATACATCGCCCTACATGGGGCCGCCATCGAACTGGGATGCGCGTATTGCCGCCGTCAACAGCGGCGGCATGCATGCCGTGACAGATGGCGTGATCGGCCGCTGGTTCACCCCGCAGCACCGCCAGCATGCACAGGAAGACGTGGCCAAGGTCAAGCAGATGCTGCTGGAGACGTCCGTCGCAGGCTATGCCGCCTGCTGTGCCGCGATACGCGACATGGATCAGCGCGAGAGCATCAAGCGGATAGCCAGGCCCACGCTGGTGATCGCAGGCAGTACCGACCCCGCAACGCCGCCGGCCGACGGCAAGTCCATTGCGAGCAGCATCGCCGGCGCCGCCTATGTCGAACTGGAAGCGGCGCACTTGTCGAACCGCGAATGCGTGGAAGAGTTCGGCACGGCGGTGAAGGATTTCATGCTGCTCTGAATACCCCCTGCGGGGGACAATCAAAATAATAGAAGAGACATGGACGAAGAAAAACGCAAAGAGCAGGGCCTGCAAATGCGCCGCACCGTGCTGGGCGACGCGCACGTGCAGCGCGCCCAAGCCAATACCAACGAATTCAATGCCGATTTCCAGGACTTGATCACGCGCTATGCCTGGGGCGAGATCTGGACGCGCCCCGGCCTGACGCGCCACACGCGCAGCCTGCTCACCATCGTCATGATGGTGGCCACCAACCGCGAGGAAGAGTTGAAGCTTCATCTGCGCGCCGCCGCCAATAGCGGCGTGACGCGCGACGAGATCAAGGAAGCCTTGCTGCAGACCGCCATCTATTGCGGCGTGCCGGCGGCCAATGGGGCCTTCCGGCTGGCTCAGGAAGTATTCGATTCCCTGGACGCGGAAAACAGCGGCGATGCTTGAGCGCTTGTTCGGCGTACTGTTCGACGGCGTCGCCTACGGCAGCCTGCTGTTCCTGATCAGCGTCGGCTTGTCCGTGACCATGGGTTTGATGAACTTCATCAATCTGGCGCACGGTGCCTTCGCCATGTTCGGCGGCTATGTTGCGGTCTGGGCCATGAACCGCATGGGCTGGCCCTTCCTGGCTTGCCTGCCGCTGGCCTTCCTTTGTTCCGCCGTTGCCGGTGTCGTGCTGGAGCAATTGCTGTATCGCCACCTGTACCGCGCCAAGCCGCTTGACCAGGTGCTGTTTTCCATCGGCCTGACCTTCATGGCCATGGCCGGCGCGACCTGGGTCTGGGGCTCCTCGCAGCAGCCGGTGGCGTTGCCATCCTGGCTCATGGGGCAGGTGTCGCTGTTCGGGCTGGCCGACATAGAGGTCGGGCGCTACCGCCTGTTCCTGATCGCCTTCGTGATCGTGATTGCCGCCTTGCTCGGCTACCTCGTCGGCCGCACACGCTTCGGCGCGCAATTGCGCGCTGCGGTGGACAACCGTGAAGTGGCTGGCGGGCTCGGCATCAACGTCAGGCTGCTGTTCACGCTGACCTTTGCGCTCGGCTCCGGCCTGGCCGGCCTGGGCGGCGGGCTGGGCATCGAAGTGCTCGGGCTGGACCCCGTATTCCCGATCAAGTACATGGTGTACTTCCTGCTCGTGGTCGTCGTCGGCGGTGCCGGTACCATGCGCGGACCGCTGTATGCCTCGCTCCTGCTCGGTGTATTCGATGTGGCGGGAAAATACTATCTGCGCGACTATGGATCTTTCGTCATTTATGCCCCGATGATCGTGTTGCCGCTGCTGTTTCCTGCCGGCCTGCTGAGGAAGCGCTCATGAGCGCGCCGCACGTCAATGTCCTGCCGCACGACCGCTGGCGCGTGGCCGAGATCGGTTTCTGGCTGTTGCCGGTGGCCGCATACTTCGCCTTTCCCGACTACCTCATTCTCGGCAACCAGGTGCTGTTCACGGCCTTGTTCGCGCTCTCGCTCGACTTGATCCTCGGCTATGCCGGCATACTTTCGCTCGGCCATGCAGCTTTCTTCGGCATCGGCGCCTACACCGCAGGCTTGCTGGCCGCGCACGGCTGGGGCGAACCCCTGAGCGGCTTGCTGCTTGCGTGCGCGGCCGCCGGCATCTGCGGCTTGGCGGCGAGCTTTCTCGTCGTGCGCGGCCAGGATCTGACACGCCTGATGGTCACGCTCGGCATGGGCCTGATGATGTATGAGGTGGTGAACCAGGCCGCGGCGATCACGGGCGGTGTGGACGGCCTCTCCGGCGTCGCCATGGGCAAGCTGTTCGGCATGTTCGAGTTCGACTTGAACGGCAAAACGGCATACTGGTATTCGCTGGCGGTACTGTTCCTCGTGTTCGTGTTCCTGCGCCGCCTCACGGCCTCGCCTTTCGGCTTGAGCCTGGCCGGCATACGGGAACAAAAGGGCCGCATGAGCGCCATCGGCGCCGATGTCTCGCTGCGCCTGATGGCAGCCTATACCCTGGGCGCCGCCATCGCGGGCATCGCCGGCGCCCTGCTGGCCCAGACCACGCAATTCGTCGGCATCGACTCGCTCGGCTTTCCACGCTCGGCCGAATTGCTGGTCATGCTGGTGCTGGGCGGCACGGGACGGCTGTACGGCGGCTTGATCGGCGCCGCCGTGTTCATCCTGCTGCAGGATTACCTGTCCGGTCTGAATCCCGTCTACTGGCAGTTCTGGATCGGTGCCCTGCTGGTGGCCGTGGTAATGTTCGCGCAGGGCGGCATACTCGGCGCGCTCGAACGCGTGCGCTCGTTCATGAAGAAGCGGGGCCGCACATGAGCATGCTGCGCACCGACGGCCTGTGCAAAAACTGGGGAGCATTCCAGGCCAACAGCGACATCACCCTGCAATTTGCCGCCGGCGCACGCCACGCATTGATCGGACCGAACGGCGCCGGCAAGACCACCTTCATCAACCTTTTGACCGGCGTCATCGCGCCGTCTTCGGGCAAGGTATGGATAGGCGACGAAGAGATCACGCATCTCGCACCGCACCAGCGCGTCAAGCGCGGCATGGCGCGCACTTTCCAGATCAATACGCTGTTCAACGGCTTGACCGTGCTCGAGTCGGTCATGCTGGCCTTGTTCGAACATGGCGGGCGCGGCAAGGTGTGGTACCGCACCGTGGCGCGCGAGCGCGCGACCGAAGCCGACGCGATGGAATTACTGCAATCGCTGCGCCTGGGGCCGGACGCCAATGCCGCCGTGCACAGCCTGCCTTACGGCAAGCAGCGCCTGCTCGAAATCGCCCTTGCGCTCGCCTCCAAGCCCAGGATCCTGCTGCTGGACGAGCCGGCAGCCGGCATTCCCTCGGAACAGAGAGGCGAGCTGTTCGAAGTCATCGCCGCCTTGCCGCGCGACGTTACCATCGTCTTCATCGAGCACGACATGAACCTGGTATTCCGTTTTGCCGAACGTATCACCGTGCTGGTTGCCGGACGTGTCCTGGTAGAGGGGACGCCGGAAGAGATCGCCGCCGATCCACGCGTCAAGGAAGTCTATCTCGGCGAGGCGGCCCATGGCTGAATTGCTGGCACTGGACCAGGTGTGCGCCGGCTACGGCGAAGCCGTGGTGCTGGAAGACATAGGCTTGACCATGCGGGAGGGCGAAAGCCTGGCGCTATTGGGCCGCAACGGCGTCGGCAAGACCAGCCTGCTGCTGACCTTGATGGGCATCACGCGCCTGCATGGCGGCGCCATCCGCTGGCAGGGCGGGAGCCTGGCCGGCGTGCCGAGCTACAAGCGTGCGCAAATGGGCATGGGCTGGGTGCCGCAGGAGCGCGGCATGTTTCCCTCCTTGACGGTGGAAGAGCACCTTAGCGCGGTGGCGCGGACGGGGCCGTGGAATCTCAAGCGCGTCTACGAGCTGTTCCCACGCCTGCAGGAACGCCGTGCCAACCTGGGCAACCAGTTGTCCGGCGGCGAACAGCAGATGGTGGCGATCGGACGCGCGCTGATGATCAATCCGAAACTGCTCCTGCTCGACGAGCCCATGGAAGGCCTGGCGCCCATCGTCGTGCAGGAGTTGATGCGTGTGCTGGAACGCATCGTGCGCGACGAAGGCATGGCCGTGATCGTGGTGGAGCAGCATGCACGGCTGGCGCTCGCGCTGGCACAGAACGCGATCATCCTCGACCGCGGCCGTGTCGTGCACGCCGCTGCCAGCCGCACCTTGATCGAGGACGAGACGGCCCTGCAGCGTTACCTGGGCGTCTCTTGATGTTTCATTTTCCCACCGGCGTCGAATACATATCGATGATGCGGCTGATCGCTGCGCTGCACACGCTGCAGAAACTCTCGCTGCGATTGAACATGATGCATTGCATCTCGGGCCGGTAATAACCGGTCGCCTCATAGTTCGCGCCCTCGAATGCTCCCACGACATGGCGATTCGGGTCAGGCGAAAACAACGCGTTTTCGCGTTTCAATTCGGTGCGGAACAGCGCGTTCATTTCCGATTCGGGCCGGTTGGCGGCGCGCAGTTCGGCGCGGTGCTTCTGGAACTCGTGCGCTTCGTCCTCAAACGTTTTCTTGGGCCAGGGCGTCGGCAGCGGCGTGCCGGGCGCGACCTTGTCTTTCCATTTCAGATTGGCCGGATCTTTCAAGGCCGTGACATTCGGTTCCCACGGCTCGATGCGCGGGGCTCCGGTTTCATAGGCCACGTCCGAGGTGTAATACTCGTCGGCCAGGCCGGCGAAGTGGTGGCCGAACTCATGCACGAACAGGTAATTGGCCCAGTCGGAGCCGACGGCCGCCGTGCTGAACTGGCCGAAGATGCCGCCGCCGCCGTAGGTCTCGTTGTTGACCAGGATTTCGATGAACTCATAGGGCGCGTATTGCGCGATCTCGCGCAGCGCCCGGTTGTCCAGCGCCAGCACGTAACGCTCGCTGCCGAAGATATCGTAGCGCGCGCCGAGGGCCGAGGCGTGGTACTTGCCGGTGGAGGGGCGCGACACGCCGGATTCCTGCGTCGACACGGCCATGGCCCAGACGTTGAAGTCCTTCTCGCGCTCGCGGAAGGGCGATACCTCGAACAGGTGCTTGCTCATGCGTGTGGCATCGGTGACGAACTTCGGCATGTCGGCCTTGGTGTAGCCGTCGCCGACGATCAAGAGGTCGACCTTGTCTTTCGACGGGCCGCTGACGTGGATAGGGATCACCTTGGCCGGCGCCGGACCTTGCTTGCGTACCACTTCCTGCGCATCGGGATCGATATCGACATCCCAGGCCGGGATGAAGGCATTGTTGTCGTCGCGCTTGTAGATGCGCACATGCACAGGATGCTCAGGCTTGGGAAAGCGCACCGATTCCTGGAACGCGCGCGCCACATGGCCCGCTTCGTCGGTCGAGCGCCATTCGCCGAATACAGTGGAAAAACCGCGCGAATACAGCAGCGTTCCGTTCTTGGCGTCCGTCACCTCGACCTTGTTGACGCCGAGGTTGAGTTTGTCGACCGCTTGCGCCGGGTTGCCGGGCCAGGGCAGCGGTTCGACCACGATGCGGTCGAGGGCATAATGCTCGCTCTTGGCGTCGCCGCTGTGGATGTAGTCGACCCGCAAGGTGGCGGGACCGGTCGCGGCCTGGACGCTGCCGGCAAAGGCGGCCTGGAATGCGCATGCGCAAATGAGCGTCCTGAAGACGTGGAGGAAAGTCGGGGTCATGATGTCATCCTTGTTGTTGTGGCGACATGGTAGCACCCGCGGGCTTTCAGGTCGCGTTTTTGCAGTAGCCCGGCCAGCGCTTGTTGGAAATCAAGGCCGGGCGATACGCCGGCAGTGCGGCGCAGCCGTCCATCGAGCGGATCGCCGCCTTGGTCCGCATGTCGATTGCACCAGGGAGGGTTTCAATCGACGGCGGCAAAACGCTGCACCATTTTCCCATCGACTTCGATGGTCTCGAAGAATACCTCGCGCGGACGGATCCAGACCGTGCCATTGCTCGCCTTGTAGACGACCATCGGCGTCAAGTCCGATTCGAGCGTGGCTTCGCAAATATATTCATAGAAACCGCCCTTGTAGTGACGGTAGCGCTGGCCCGGCGTCATATCAGCGTACCGGCCGTGCCGCGAGCCGGCACGCCCTTAGTGCGGCGCGGTCCTGCGCCGCCTGCAGGCAGGCCAGCAATTGCTGTTCGCGCGCGATATGCGCCTGGACCTTGGCGATTGCCATCGCTTTGTGTTGTTCGAAAGGCGTACCCGGCGATGACGGCGGTGGAGGGGGAGTTTGCGCCCAGGCGGCGCCGGCAAAGGAACCGAGCAACAATAACAGGGAAAGGCGTTTCATGGCGAGACTCCATGAGGGGATGGGGACGCACAGTATTACCGATAGAACGCTATTAGACAAACGGTTTCGCGCAGCTTCATCATGCGGTTTCGAGCTTGTCAGTCCGGCGCGGCGGCGAATTGCTTCAGCGCCGCTTGCACGTCTCTTACCACGCCGGCCCAGTCGCCCGGCTCGGCTTGGCGGAAGATGCGCATCGAAGGATACCACGGGCTGTCCGAGCGATCGCGCAGCCAGCGCCAGCAGGGATTGTGGCGATCGAGCAGCCAGACCGGCTTGCCCAGCGCGCCGGCCAGATGGGCCACGGCGGTGTCGACGCTGATGATGAGATCGAGATTGGCGATCAGTGCCGCAGTATCATGGAAGTCGTTCAGCTCCGCCGAGAAATCGATCAGCTCCGCTTGCGCCCGTGCCTGTTCGGCCGCCTCGCCCAGCTGCAGGCTGTAGAAACGCGCGTCTGGCGTTTGCAGCAGCGGCTGCAATTGCGCCAGCGGCATGCTGCGCTGCCGGTCTACGGCATAGGATTCCGGGTTGCCCTTGCGCGGCTTGCCGGCCCAGACCAGGCCGATCCGCACCGGGGCCTGAGGCGCGGTTCGTGTGCCGAGCTTGCTGCTCCAGGCCGCCACGGCGTCGGCGTCGGGCGTCAGGTAGGGTACGCGGGCGGGGATCGTATCGACTGTGGTGCCGAACGCCAGCGGCAGGCTCATCAGCGGGCAATGGAAGTCGAAGTCCGGCGCGGCATCGCCCGTGGTGAGGACGCGCGCGACGCCGGGGCAGCTCGCCGCCAGCCGTCTCAACTCCGGCGGCACGCCGAGCAATACGGTGGCGCCGCATCCGGCCACCAGCGTTGCATAGCGCAGGAATTGCAGCGTATCGCCGAAACCCTGCTCGGCATGAAGATAGATCGTCTTGCCGCGCAAATCGGCCTTGCCATCCCACGGCGGCGCCGCGAAGGCAGGCGGCCCGGTGCGCCCGGCGGCATGCCAGCGGTATTCGTATTCGCGCCAGCCGTTGGCGAAGTCGCCCTCGGCCAGCAGCAGGCAAGCGAGGTTCAAATGCGTATCGGCATTGCGCGGCGCGAGAGCCAGCGCCTGGCGATAGCTTGCCAGCGCCGCTTCGGCCCGGCCGCTTTCCTTCAGGGCCGTGCCGAGGTTGTTGTGCGCCTCGGCATAGCCCGGGGCGAGCGCGACAGCTTGGCCATAAGCGGCGATGGCTTCATCGAATTGCCCGGCCTTGCGCAACAGGTTACCCAGGTTGTTCAAGGCTTGCGGGAAGGCGGGCCGCCGTGCCAGCGCCTGGCGGAACGCCTGTTCAGCTTCTGCGGCGCGCCCCGTGGCATGCAACAGCACGCCAAGGTTGTTGTGCGCGTCGGCCGCCTGCGGGTGTGCCGCGATGGCTTCGCGGTAGGCTTGCTCGGCTTCGGCCAGCCGCCCGGTTTCGCCGTACAAGGCGGCCAGGCACAGGCGCGCAGGAAGATGGGCGGGGTCAAGCTGCAAGGCGTTCCGATAAGCCTGTTCCGCCTCGGCATGCCGGCGCATGGCTCGCAATACGTTGCCGAGATTATTGTTTATCTGGGCGCCAAGCTGCGTACCTATCCGACCAGGATCGGGCTGCAGCGCCAGGGCGCGCCGGTATGCCGCTTCGGCATCGCCGAAGCGGCCGATCTCGCCCAGCAGGTTGCCATAGTTGAGGTGCACCACGGCCTTGCCCGGGTCGAGCTCGATCACGCGGCGAAAAGCCGATTCGGCCTCGGGGTGGCGCCGCGTTTCGTGCAGCAGGCCGGCCAGCGCAAACAGGAAGCGCGGGTCTTCGCGCACTGCCAGGGCCTGGCGGAACAGCGACTCCGCCTGCGCCTGGTCGCCTTGCTGCTGGCGCACGCCCCCCAGCAGATAGAGCGCGTCGGCATGGTGCGGTTCGTGGGCCAGGATGCGGCGGTAGCCGGCCTCGGCTTCCTCAAGCCGTCCGGACGCGTAAGCCTGGCTTGCGGCCCGGAATGCGGCACCGGAATCGAAGGGCGCGGGCGCCTGCGGCGCCAGCATGCGCTGCAGCAGCGGGTTGGGCGATTTTCCAGGCGGCGGTTTTGGCATGAGCCCAGTTTACTTCATGGAGCCCGATTTCGGCAGTGGTTGCCGGGTGCCGCCGATGAAAAACTCAGGCCGCCGCTGGAGCCGAGTATTGCGAAGGGTAGGCCAGGAGCGGCAGGGTCAGCGTAAAGGTGGTGCCGACATTGACTTCGCTGATCACCTTGATCTTGCCCGCCAGCAGGCCGGTGACGATGTTGTAGACGATATGCAAGCCCAATCCCGAGCCGCCCGCCCCCATCTTGGTGGTGAAGAAGGGATCGTAGATCCGCTTCAAGTGTTCCGCAGCGATGCCGTTGCCGTCGTCATGCACGCTGATCTCGACCAGTTCGCCGGCCAGCTTATGGGCTTTGATGGTGACGGTGCCCGCATTGCGCTTGTCGAAGCCATGCAGCAACGCATTGTTGACCAGGTTGATGATGACCTGCCCGAGCGGGCCCGGATAGCTGTTCATGGCGATGCCCGGCGGGATGTCGGGCACGATCTTGAACGGCGTCTTCTTGATCCGGGGCTGCAGCATCAGCAAAATTTCGCTTACCGTATCGTCGAGCAGGAAGCGCCGCCCTTGCGACGTTTCGCGGTCCACCGCCACCTGCTTGAAGCCTTGCACCAGATCGGCCGCGCGGTTCAGGTTGCGCAGCAGGATATTGTTGGCTTCGGCCACGTTGGCAAGAAACGCGTCAAATTGCGCGCGCGAGATGGCGCCGCGGCCATATTCGGCAGTGAAGGTGCGCGTCAAGTCGTTGCAGGTGCTGGCCGCCATCAGGCTGTTACCGATCGGCGTGTTGAGTTCGTGCGATACGCCGGCCACCAGCGAACCCAGCGCTGCCAGCTTTTCGCTGTTGACCAGGTCTTCGCGCGCGCGGTTCAAGTTGTCGATGGTTTCGCCCAGCGCCTCTATGGTTTTGGCCAGTTCGTTATTCGTTTCCTGCAAGGCATTGCCGCGTTCGACCAGGGTATCGCGCATGCCGCTCATGGCGTAGAGCAGGCTGGAATGGTCGCTGTCGCCGATCGCGATGCGCGAAGACAGGTCGCCCGCGGCGATGCGCCTTGCCATGGCGGCGGCGTAGTCGGGTTCGCCGCCGAGCTGCTTGAGCAGGGAGCGGCGTATGAAGTAGGTGATGGCGACGCTGAGCAGCACCGCCAAGCCCACCAGGGCGATCATGGCATTGCGTGCCGTGAGATAGGTGGCGCGGACTTCCCGCGCCGCCTGGTCCATCAAGCGGCCCTGGTTGCGGTTGAGTTCGTCGAGCAGCGCGAAATAGGAATTCTGGTAACCGTACAAATCGACCAGCAGCAGGTTTTTCGCCTCCCCCATCTTGTGTGCCGCCACCAGCTTGACGAAGTCGTCCTGGTTGACGATATAGGCCGAGTGCACGATGCGGATCTGGGCCAGCAATTCCTTGCCCTTGGGATCGGTGATGCCGCGTTCCAGCCTGGCCAGCGATTCTTCCATCGCCTGGGCCGAGGCGCTGACGTCGCGCAATTGCTGCTGCAATTCATCAGGATCGGCCAGGATCAGCGCATTTCGCATCGCGCGCGCGATGATGTTGAGCTGGTCGGTCACTTGGTTGACCAGGATGGTTTTCGGATATTTGTCGTTCAGCGCGTCGTCGGTGGTCTCGCTCAAGGCGCGCAGCTTGCCGATGCCGGCAAACGTGGTGGCGACCAGCAGCAGGATGATCGAACCATAGCTCAGCGCCAGGCGCTGGCCGATCTTGAGATGCGGAAGTTTCATGCCGGGACTTGGGGGCGCGGAAGCTGAGAACGCTATCGCCCGAAAACGGTCTTGCTCGCCACCGGCAGCAACTGTGCGATGTTCTTGCCGGTCGCCACCAGGATGGGCACCAGAACCTGTTTGGGCTGCGGCGTGCCGCGCAGGTGGCCCACCAATGCTTCGGCGGACTTGCTGCCCATCAGATAAGGTTGCTGCATGCCGACTGCAATCAGGGTTCCACCCCTGAGCAAGTCCTGCACTTCGGGCATGGCGTCGAACGAGGCGATCAGCACTTCCCCATTTCTTTTCGATTCGCGGATGGCACGCAGCGCACCTTCCACGGGCTGGTCGGTTTCGATGAACAAGCCGCGCAGGCCCGGCGTGGTCTTGAGCATCTCGCGCACATACTGGAAGGTTTCGTCGGCCGAATAGTTCTGCATCTGCTTCAAGCCCGCCTCCCGGGTCAGGCCGGCATCCTTCATCGCGTCGCGAAAGCCGTTGGTGCGGTCCTGCCCGTTCTTGCGTGCCAGCGAGATCGTGATCAAGGCGAAGGGATCGGCATTCCAGCCTTTTTCCTTGAACGCCGCCGCTAGCTCCGAACCGACGTCATAGGCGCCGCGGTAGTTGTCCGATTTGACGTAAGTCACATAGTCGCCGCCATTGGTGCCGACGTCGGCGATGACCACGGGCACGCCGGCTTTCGAGGCGGCGTCCAGCACTTCCGGCGCAGTCTTGCTGTCGGTCGGCGAGATGACGATGCCGGCTGCGCCATGAGCGATCGCGCTCCTGGCATTTTGCAACTGGATTGCACCGTTCAAGTCGCTGTCCATTTCCTGGAAGGTGTAGCCGTTGGCTTCGGCCACTTCCTTGACGCCTTTGCCGACGGTGTTCCAAAACGGCAGGTCGGCCTTGGCGCTCAGGTAAACGATTTGCTTGGGGGCGGCATCGGCATCGCCGGCAAGCCCGAATGTGAACGCCAGCAGGCAGCCTGCGGCGAATGCCGGAAGCAAGGATTTGCTATTCATGTGGCGGTCTTTCGCACGCGCAAGCGGTGTCCGGGGTCAGCCAATATTGACCCTTCTGCCGGCGGCTGTCAATTCATGACGGCGGCTCCTGTGCTGCCGAACCACACAGGCACTTCACAGGGCTTCGATAAGACTTGGGGGGGCTATTTTCCCGAATCCTTCACATCCGCGAACTTGTCGAATTCCACGTTTTGCAGCTCGCCGCCGACCTTTTCGACCTTGCGCACGTAGACTGTTTGCACGATGTCGCGCGTGGCCGGGTCGATCATGATGCCGCCGCGCGGGCTGGCCAGTTTCATGCCCTTGAGGATTGCCATCGCCTTGTCGCCGTCGATCTTGCCGTTGAGTTTTTTTGATACTTCATAGATCGCCGCCATGCCGTCATAGGCTGCCACCGACATGAAGTTCGGTTTACCCGCACCGGGGTTGGCTTCGGCATAGGTCTTGAGGAAGGCCTTGTTTTCGGGCGAATCGTGCGCTGCCGAATAATGGAAGCTGGTGATGATGCCCAAGGCCGGGTCGCCCATGCTTTGCAGCACGTGGTCGTCGGTCAGGTCACCCGTGGCGATCACCTTGATGCCGGCTTCGGCCAAGCCCTTTTCGCGGTAAGTCTTCATGAAGGCGATGCCTTGCTCGCCGGCCGGCACGAAGATGAACACGGCTTGCGGCTTGTCGTCCTTGATGCGCTGGACGTAGGGAGCGAACTCGGGATTGCGTAAGGGCACGCGGATCGATTCGATCACCTGCCCGCCTCCGCCGAGGAAATTGGTCTTGAAGGCGGTTTCGGCATCGATGCCGGGTGCATAGTCGGCTACCAGGGTGACGGCGCTCTTGATGTTGTTTTTCACCGCCCAGGCTGCCACCGGCCCGGCCACCTGAGGCAGCGTCATGGAAAAACGTGCGATGTAGTTCGACTTGGTCGTCACCACTGAACTCGCTGCATTCATCACGATCATCGGCTTCTTCGCCTGCTCGGCCACCGGCGCCACGGCCAGCGCTTCCGGCGTCAAGCCGAAGCCGGCCAGGAAATCGACCTTGTCGCGCACCACCAATTCCTGCGCCAGACGCTTGGCCACTTCGGGCACCGGGCCCGTGGTGTCGCGCACGATGATCTCGATCTTTTTTCCGGCGACATGGTCGCCATTCTTTTTCATGTAGGCGTTGATGCCGGCCTGCATCTGCTTGCCGTAATCGGCGAAGGGGCCCGAGAACGGCGCGACCAGGCCGACCTTGATCGTGTCTTCCGCGAAAGCGCCTGTGCCGTTCATGGCGAGTGCGCTGGCTGCAAGAATGCGAAGTGCGAATTTGAAATTCATGCCCGTCTCCTGTTGTCGATCTTGGTGATGTCGGTTGACATGGTGTCGGCGAATTATAGTATGCTAGTTCTTGTTCGATAAACAGACATGTGTGCGGTTATCGAACAAATTCGCCAGGCGAGTTCCTCGAACAAAACCCACATCAACTGAAACGGCTTTCGCATGACAGTCACGCATACACAAGTCGGCATCGTCGGCGCCGGGCCTTCGGGCTTGCTGCTGGCGCATCTGCTGCACCTGCAGGGCATAGAGTCCATCGTGCTGGAAAACCGCAGCCGGCGCTATGTGGAAGAACGCATACGCGCCGGGGTGCTGGAACAGGGTACTGTCGATTTATTGAATGAGACCGGCGTCGGCGAACGCATGCGGCGCCAGGGCATGGTGCATCGCGGCCTCGACCTCTTGTTCGACAGCAAGCGCCACCGCATCGATCTGCACGAACTCACGGACGGCAAGGCCGTCACGGTATACGGCCAGCACGAAGTGGTGAAGGACCTGATTGCCGTCCGCATCGCGGCCGGCGGCGGCATCGTGTTCGAGGCGGAAGACGTGAGCCTGCATCACATCGACAGCGACAAGCCGAGTCTGTGCTACCGCAAGGATGGAGCGGAAGAAGAGATCGTATGCGACTACATTGCCGGATGCGATGGCTTCCATGGCGTGTGCCGTCCCTCGATCCCTTCCGGCGTGCTGCGCGAATATGAACGCACCTATCCTTTCGCCTGGCTGGGCATCCTGGCCCAGGCGGCACCTGCTGCCGATGAATTGATTTACGCCCATCACGAACGCGGCTTCGCGCTGTTTTCGATGCGTTCACCGGAAATCACGCGGCTCTACCTGCAATGCTCGCCGCAGGAAAACCTCGACGAATGGCCGGAAGAACGCATCTGGAGCGAACTGCATACGCGCCTGGAAACTGCGGATGGATGGAAACTCAACGAAGGCCCTATCCTGCAAAAAAGCGTAACGCCGATGCGCAGCTTCGTGGCCGAGCCGATGCAATACGGGCGGCTCTACCTAGCCGGCGACGCGGCCCACATCGTGCCGCCCACCGGGGCCAAGGGCATGAATTCGGCCGTGGCCGACGTGAAGGTGCTGGCGCGCGCCCTGACTGCGGCGTACAAGCAGAGCAGGGGCGAGTTGCTGGCCGCCTATTCCGCAACCTGCCTGAAACACATCTGGCGCAAACAGCATTTCTCGTGGTGGATGACCTCGATGATGCACCGTTTCGCCGACAACACGGCGTTCCAGGATCACATGCAATTGTCGGAGCTGAATTACCTCGTGCGCTCGCGCGCGGCGGCAACCATGTTTGCGGAGAATTATGTAGGCTTACCCATTGACTAGGTATCTGGAACCGGTAGGGTGGGTGGCGCAGCCTGCACAGCCCGACGTACCCACCACAATGCGTCAAATGCTTTTCTTGGGGCGCTTGGTGGGTAGCGCTGCGCTTGCCCACCTTGTGGACTGTCCTGTGTCACAATGCACCCGGTTCCTGTTTATGAAATGGGTCGCAGCGGGGCGCACAGTATGGGTACGGATGCCTTTGGATTTCTTGAGTACCGCCACTTCGGAGAAGCGGTGTGGCACGGCGAACATCTGGAGTTTTGGCATATGCGCCATTACAAGATGTTCGACGCCATTGCGGGCGGCAGGACGGGGCGCCAGACAGCGCTGATTCCGCCTCGCGGCATTCCCAAAGACTGCTCGCAGGAGCTGATGCAAAGACAATTTTTTGTAATCGCCTCTGAAGCAGACAAGTTGCGCCGGCTGGAAAATCTGCCGCGCGGCGCACTGAAAAAGGTTATCGATCCAGCTAATGTCCCTGAGGACTACACCGTCATCACTGCCCCCAACGGCGATCGTTACGCTAACTGGAATGGATTTTTTGAAGGTCACCCCGACTCTGGAAACGCCACGTGGCTCGACACCAATGAGCTGCAGGCTTGCTTCAATCACATAGGCCAGAAGACGCTACAACATGAGTGGCACGATTTGTTGGTCAGGATGCATACCATTGAACACGAGGGCGGTCGGGCCAGGCTGGTGATTTGGTTTACATTATGGTAGGACGCGTTTCCCTCCCGCCTCATGCTTGGAGCAGTTTTCTTATGCTTGATAGGATCGGTCTAACGCTTTCCCACTAACAGGGGCTCCGCCCCAAGAGTATCAGGCTAGCCCAAGCAGATACGCCGCATAGATCAGCACACAAACCCCGTCAAACCCGGCTGCCAGCCGCAAGCCACGCGTGTAAGGCCTGCGACCATGTAAGAGAACCAGCGCAACCAGTCCAGCCTTTTCCACTGCCGCAGCCAGCATGATCGCGCCTCGCGCCTCGGCATGGTCAGCCGAATAAACCAGCAAGCCGCCAATCACAAAAGCCAGCAAGCCCCAATGCCGCGCGAAGAATAGCCCCGCTTCATCGTGCATATCGATCTTGCTGAGCAAGCGCAACACGGCAACGGGAAGGAAAAACTGCAACACCACCAATCCGGTCACCACGCCGGTGACGGTCAGGATGGTGGAAATATGGTCGGCAATGATCATGGGAGGCTCCTTATTGATGCGTCATGGTCGCACGCCGGCGGCGTCGAATTGCGCCTTGTGGCTGACGCGCAACAGCAACACGGACTATGCTGCGCCGCGCCATGACATTTCAAGCCTCAAGTTTTTCAGACGCGACAGGCGCTGTGCTACGATCCGCCAAGCACAAGACGGCACACAATGCCAAAACCTTAAAGGTAGAACCCAATGCCTCATGACAATGCGCCACCCGCGGGCTCGCCGCCTGCGATCAAGCCCTATATTCCCGCTTCCGTCCAGCTTCCCGAACTGACCTTCCGCGCCCTTGCCATGGGCGTGATCCTGGGCATGGTGTTCGGCGCATCCTCGCTCTACCTCGTGCTCAAGGTCGGCTTGACAGTCAGCGCCTCGATTCCCGTCGCCGTGATTGCGATTACGCTGTTCCGCCTGGTGTACAAGGCCGGCGGCAAGGACTCCACCATCCTGGAAAACAGCATCACCCAGACCGCCGGCTCGGCCGGCGAATCGATCGCCTTCGGCCTCGGCGTGACCATGCCGGCCATCCTGATCCTCGGTTTCGAACTCGAAATCTGGCGCGTGATGCTGGTCGGCGTGCTGGGCGGCCTGCTCGGCATCCTCCTGATGATCCCCACGCGCCGCACCATGATCGTGGAACAGCATCACCAGTTGAAATTCCCCGAGGGCACGGCATGCGCGGAAGTGTTGAAGGCTGCGGCATCCGACACCTCGCGCGAAGCCGCCGGTGAAGCCGCGCGCGACAGTTCCGAAGCCCAGGCAGAAGCCGGGGCACGCGCCAAGACCATCTTCGGCGGTTTCGGCATCGGCTTGCTGTACAAGGCCTTGAACGTGGCCTTCAAAGGCTGGAAAGATACGCCCAATGTCGAATTCGGCGATCCGCTGAAGTCCGGCTCGGTCGGCGCCGAAGTCTCGCCCGAGCTGCTGGGCGTGGGCTACATCATCGGCCCGCGCATCGCCTCGGTCATGGCTGCCGGCGGCGTGCTCTCCTATCTGCTGCTGATCCCGATGATCAAATTCTTCGGCGACAAGCTGACCGTACCGCTCGCGCCGGGGACCAAGCTGATTTCCGAAATGGGCCCGGACGATATCCGTGGCGCCTACGTGTTGTATATCGGGGCCGGCGCCGTGGCCGCAGGCGGCCTGATCAGCATGGCGCAGGCGATGCCCACGATCTGGCGCAGCGTGAAGGCCGGCCTCTCCGGTATCGGCAGCAGGACAGGCGGGGCCGCAATCCGTACCGAGCAGGATATTCCGATGAAATGGGTCTTGATCGGAACCTTCGGGCTTGTGGCGGCGATCACGCTGGCCGCACCGCTGCAGATGAATATCCTCGGCGCGATCCTGATCGTGCTGTTCGGTTTCCTGTTTTCCACCGTGTCGTCGCGCTTGACCGGCGAAATCGGCTCCTCGTCCAACCCAATCTCGGGCATGACGGTCGCCACGCTGCTGTTCACCTGCCTGATCTTCCTCATCATGGGCTGGACCGGAGGGAAGTATTACGTTACCGCGCTCTCGGTCGGGGCCATCGTCTGTATCGCGTCGAGCAATGCCGGCACGACTTCCCAAGACTTGAAAACCGGCTACCTGGTCGGCTCGACGCCGCGCCTGCAGCAATACGCCATCATTGCCGGCGCGCTGTCCTCGGCACTCCTGCTCGGCCCCATCCTGTTGAAGCTCAACGATGCCGGCACGGTCTACGTACCCGCGGCCCAGGTTGCGCCTGGCTTGACCACCGACGTTGCCGGGCTGAAGGACACCGGCAGGCTGCAAGGCCCGCAAGCCGAGCAAGACGGCAAGACTTACCACGTCTGGCAAAAGACCGATACCGTGGGCGGCCCGGCCGGCAAGTATTTCGTCGACGATGCCGGCAAGGCGGCTTATCTGGTCGACCCGGGCATCAACGGCCAATTCCACCAGCGCCCCGACGGCAGCGAAGTCAAGAAATACGATGCACCCAAGGCCGTGCTGATGTCCTACATCATCAAGGGCATCCTGGACCGGCAATTGCCCTGGACGCTCGTGCTGTTCGGCGTGATGATCGCCGTGGTGCTGGAAATGTCGGAGATACCCTCGCTGGCCTTTGCCGTGGGCGTGTACCTGCCGCTGTCTTCGTCGATGCCGCTGTTCGTCGGCGGCATGGTGCGCTGGCTGGTCGACCGGCGCAACAATAAGCTGCCGCAATACGCCAATCTCAACGAAGACGAAAAGCAGGCCGCCGGCGACCGCAGCGCCGGCGTGCTGCTGTCTTCCGGCTATATCGCGGGCGGCGCGCTGGCCGGCATCATCATCGCTTTCACGGCCGGCATCATGACCGGCTTCGACCAGTCGCTCGAAGCCTGGGCGCAAAAGAACAATCCCTTCTACGAAGGGGCGATGTCCGACGTCTTGTCGATGCTACCTTATGCGGTGATCGTGGGCTTGCTGTATTGGGTCGGGCGCGAAAAAGAAGCCAAGGCGTAGCACGCTCTCCGAAGCTCGGGTTGGACGGAGGACGCCGCTTTTTCAGCGGCGTTTTCATTCGAGCTTGCCGTGCGCCAAATGTTTCCGCAAAGACATTTCGCAAAGCGTAATGAAAGTTCGGCTCACTGCTTGAATTGTCGATAGTTTAGGAATAAAGTACACGCTTCGCACCGTAGCCTGACACTATTACCCGAGAATCCAGGCCCGCATGAGCACTGCCTACCAAGACAGTTTTGCCAGCGACAATCTCCCGCCGCGCGACACGTGGCCGGAGTTGCGCTTCGACCTGCCGGAATTGCACTACCCGGAGCGCTTGAATTGCGCCGTCGAACTGCTCGACAAGATGGCTACGGGCGGCCGCGCCGCCAAGCCGGCCATCATAGGCAGGGACGAGACCTGGACCTATGCCGAGCTGAAGGACAAGACCGACCGCATCGCCGGCGTGCTGCGCGAGCAATTGGCTTTGCCGACGGGCGCGCGCGTCCTGCTGCGCGGCGGCAACAGCCCCATGATGGCAGCCTGCATGCTCGCGGTATGGAAAGCCGGCTATATCGCCGTACCCACCATGCCGCTCTTGCGCGCCAAGGAATTGACGGTCATCCTCGACAAGTCCAAGGTCGGCGCCGTAATGTGCGCCGGTGAATTGCGCGAGGAAATGGAAGCTGCAGCCGCGGCAGCCAAAGCGCGGCCGCAGCTCGTCTGTTATCACGATCCGGGCGAGACGGGCCTGGAGCAGCGCATGGCGCGCCAAGGCGGCTTCGCGCCGTGCGACACCTATGCCGAGGACGTGTGCCTGATCGGTTTCACCTCGGGCACCACAGGCGTACCCAAGGGCACAATGCATTTCCACCGCGATATCCTCGCCATTTGCGATTGCTTCCCGCGTTCGGTGCTGCAGGCGCAAGAGAGCGACACCTTCATCGGCACGCCGCCGCTGGCGTTCACTTTCGGCCTCGGCGGCTTGCTGCTGTTCCCTTTGCGTGTCGGCGCCACTTGCGTGCTGCTGGAAAAGCTCACGCCCGAAACCTTGCTGCAGGCGATTGCCGCGCAGCGGGCCACGGTCTGCTTCACCGCGCCGACCTTCTATCGCCAGATGGCGCCGCTGGCCGCAAAATACGATTTGCGCAGCCTCAAGAAGACCGTCTCCGCCGGCGAAGCCTTGCCCAAAGCCACGCGCGCGAGCTGGCGCGACGCTTCCGGCATCGAGATGATAGACGGCATAGGCGCAACCGAGATGCTGCACATCTTCATCTCGGCGGCAGGCGCCGACGTGCGTCCCGGCGCCACCGGCAAACCAGTGCCGGGCTATCAGGCCTGCGTGCTCGACGACGAGGGCAAGCCGCTGCCGCCGGGCAGGGTAGGCCATCTCGCCGTCAAGGGCCCGACCGGCTGCCGCTACCTGGCCGACGACAGGCAAACCCATTATGTCCATGAAGGCTGGAACCTGACCGGGGATGCCTATGTCATGGATGCCGACGGCTATTTCTGGTACCAGGCGCGCACCGACGACATGATCATTTCGGCAGGCTATAACATCGCCGGCCCCGAGGTCGAGGAGGCCTTGCTGCGCCACGCGCTGGTAGCCGAGTGCGCCGTGGTCGGCTGGCCTGACGAGGAGCGCGGGCAGATCGTCAAGGCTTTCGTCGTGTTGAAACCCGAGGGCAGGCCCGACGAGGCGACGGCCAAGGACTTGCAGGAATTCGTCAAGCAAGCCATTGCGCCTTACAAATACCCGCGCGCCGTCGAATTCTGCACTGTGCTGCCGCGCACCGAAACCGGCAAGCTGCAGCGTTTTAAACTCAGGCGGCCATGATGAGGCACAAGTGAAAATCGTTTGCATAGGCGGCGGCCCGGCCGGACTCTATTTCGCCCTGTTGATGAAGAAGCAGGATGCTGCTCACCAGATCACCGTCATCGAGCGCAATCGCCCCTATGACACCTTCGGCTGGGGCGTGGTGTTTTCCGACCAGACTCTGGGCAACCTCGTCGCGGCGGACGAGCCGACGGCGCGCACCATCTTACAAGCCTTCAACCACTGGGACGACATCGACGTCCACTTCAAGGGCCACATCACGACTTCCGGCGGCCATGGTTTTTGCGGTATCGGACGCAAACGCCTGCTGAATATCCTGCAGCAGCGTTGCGAAGAACTCGGTGTCAGACTGGTGTTTGAAACCGACGTGACGGACGACCAGGAAATTGCGCGTCAATACGGCGCCGACCTCGTCGTCGCCTGCGACGGCTTGAACAGCCGCGTGCGCACGCGCTATGCGGCAACCTTTCAGCCCGACGTCGATACGCGCAAGTGCCGTTTCGTCTGGCTCGGCACCAAGAAGCTGTTTCCGGCTTTCACCTTCGCCTTCGAGGAAACCGAGCACGGCTGGTTCCAGGCCCATGCCTACCAGTACGACGGCGATACCGCCACCTTCATCGTCGAAACACCGGAAGATGTCTGGCAGCGTGCCGGGCTCGACCGCATGGAGCAGGCTGAAGCGATTGCCTATTGCGAGAAGCTGTTCGCGAAATACCTCGATGGCCATTCCTTGATGTCGAACGCCACGCATTTGCGCGGCTCCGCAATCTGGATCAAATTCCCGCGCATCGTCTGCCACACCTGGGTGCACTGGAACGAACTTGACGGCCGCAAGGTGCCCGTGGTGCTGATGGGAGACGCAGCGCATACGGCGCATTTTTCCATCGGTTCCGGCACCAAGCTCGCGCTCGAAGACGCGATCGAACTGGCACGCTCCTTCGAGCGCCATGGCAAGGACGGGATTGCCGCCGTACTCGACGAATACCAGAAGCTGCGTGCGCTCGAAGTGCTGAAGATACAAAGCGCGGCGCGCAATTCGATGGAATGGTTCGAGAACGTCGAGCGCTACACAAAGCTCGATGCGCCCCAATTCGCCTATTCCATGCTGACGCGCAGCCAGCGCCTGTCGCATGAGAACCTGCGCCTGCGCGATTCGGGCTACGTCGGCGGCTTCGAACGCTGGATTGCCGAGCGCGCCGCTGCGCAGGCAGGCCAGCCCGTGCAGCAAGGCAGCGTGCCGCCCATGATGACGCCGTTCCGCCTGCGCTCGGTCGTGTTGAAAAACCGCATCGTGGTCTCGCCGATGGCGCAATACTCGGCCGAGGATGGCCTGGTCGGCGACTACCACCTCGTGCACTTGGGCAGCCGCGCCATGGGCGGCGCCGGCATGGTGTTCGCCGAAATGACCTGTGTCTCGGCCGATGCGCGCATCACGCCGGGTTGCCCCGGCTTGTACAAGCCGGAACACACGGCGGCGTGGAAACGTATCGTCGACTACGTGCATGGCCACAGCGAAGCGAAGATCGCCATGCAGTTGGGCCACGCCGGGGCCAAGGGATCGACGCGGCTAGGCTGGGATGGCATCGACAAGCCGCTGGCCGAAGGGAACTGGCCGCTGGTGTCGGCGTCGGAGCAGCAATACCTGGCCGGCGTTTCGCAAACATCGCGCGCCGCCACAAGCGAAGACTTGGATCGCATCAAGACCGACTTCGTGCGCGCCACCGCTGCCGCGGCCGAAGCCGGTTTCGACTGGCTCGAACTGCACTGCGCCCACGGCTACCTGCTGTCATCCTTCATCTCGCCGTTGACCAACCGCAGGACCGACGAATACGGCGGTGCGCTGGAAAACCGTTGCCGCTACCCGCTGGAAGTCTTTGCCGCCATCCGCGCGGCCTGGCCGCAGGACAAGCCGATCAGTGTGCGCATCTCGGCGCACGACTGGGTCGAAGGCGGCATCACGCCGGACGACGCGGTAGCCATCGCCAAACTGTTCAAGGCCGCCGGCGCGGACATGATCGATTGCTCTTCGGGCCAGGTCAGCAAGGAAGAAAAGCCCGTCTACGGGCGCATGTTCCAGACCCCGTTCGCGGACCGTATCCGCAACGAAGCCGGCATTCCGACGATTGCCGTCGGCGCCATCTTCGAAGCCGACCACGCCAACAGCATCATCGCCGCCGGACGCGCCGACCTGTGCGCCATCGCGCGGCCGCACCTGGCCGACGCGGCCTGGACCTTGCACGAATGCGCCAAACTCGGTTATACCGAGGTGGCCTGGCCCAAGCCGTATCAAGCCGGGAAGTTGCAGCTCGAGCGCAACCTCGAGCGCGAACGGCAATTGGCCGCAGCAAACAGTGGGCTGACGCCGCAGCAGATCGCGGCGCGGCTGCTGGAGTCGTAAAAACAAAAATAGTTCAACGGAGCGAGAGAAAAGGGGTCATACATGGCGCGCAAGACAGCCGATAGCACGAACGGACAGATTCATCACAACGGCGCGGGGCATGACATGCCCATCGTCGATCTTGAGACGCGCATCACCGAGGAAGACCACACTTCCCTGAAGCTGTGGCTGCGCATGCTTTCCTGCACCACGCGCATCGAGAACGAGATACGCACGCGCCTGCGCGAAAAATTCGACGTGACCCTGCCGCGCTTCGACCTGATGGCGCAATTGCAGCGCCATCCCGAAGGCTTGCGCATGGGCGAACTGTCCAGGCGCATGATGGTCACGGGAGGCAACATCACAGGCATCACCGACCAGCTCGAGCAGGAGAAGCTGGTGGTGCGCGTATCGAGCCCGGACGACCGGCGCGTCTACAGCGTCAAGCTGACCCCCGCGGGCCGGCGCGCCTTCGTAAAAATGGCGGCCGTGCATGAAGCCTGGATCGACGAATTGATGAGCGGCGTGTCGCAGCAGGAAAAGATCAAGCTGATCCAGCTCCTGTCGCAGATGAAACAGCACTTGATGGAAATCGACAACGAGGAGTAGCGCCATGTCTTACCTGCCAGGCCAGCCGCAGCGATTGCCGGGCAACCGCGCCAGTTTCGCCAATCACCGAGCCGAACATTTCGGCTTCGCGGTGCATGCGGGCGTGGCCACGCTCACGCTGAACCGCCCCGAGCGCAAGAACCCGCTGACCTTCGAGTCCTATGCGGAATTGCGCGAACTGTTTCGCGCGCTCGCCTATGCCGACGATGTCAAAACCATCGTCGTGACCGGCGCCGGGGACAATTTCTGCTCCGGCGGTGACGTGCACGAAATCATCGGCCCCTTGACCAAGCTCGACATGCCGGGCTTGCTCGCCTTCACACGCATGACCGGCGACGTGGTCAAGGCCATGCGCGCCTGCCCGCAGCCCATCGTGGCGGCGATCGACGGCATTTGCGTCGGCGCGGGGGCGATCCTGGCGCTCGCATCGGATCTGCGTTTCGGCACAGCGCGTAGCAAGACGGCCTTCCTGTTCACGCGCGTCGGCCTGGCCGGCTGCGACATGGGCGCCTGCGCCATGCTGCCGCGCGTGATCGGTCAGGGCCGCGCCGCCGAGCTGCTTTATAGTGGCCGCTCGATGAGCGGCGAGGAGGCGGAACGCTGGGGCTTCTTCAATCGGCTTTGCGCGCCGGACGAGCTGCTGGCCGAAGCCCGGCAGATGGCCGCCGACCTGGCCGCCGGCCCGACCTTCGCCCATGGCATGACCAAGAAAATGCTGCAACAGGAATGGAACATGGGCGTGGACGAAGCGATTGAAGCCGAGGCCCAGGCCCAGGCGATCTGCATGATGACCAATGATTTTCATCGGGCCTATCATGCGTTTGTGGCGAAGGAAAAGCCGAAGTTTGAGGGCAACTAAAGAGACCCCCCCTCCCGCCTGCGGAAGAGGGGCGTTGACGGCGATATGATATGGACAAACACCACACCAACTGGCCCTTCTTCGAACCACGCCACCGCACCATCGCCCGCGCCCTCGAAGCCTGGGCCGTCGAACACCTCGCCCATGGCGACGAATCCGACGTCGATGCCGCCTGCCGCTCGCTCGTCAAACTGCTCGGCAACTCCGGCTGGTTGCACTATGCGGTAGCTGGCACCACCTACGGCGGCGTAACCGACGTCATCGACACGCGCGCCTTATGCCTGATCCGCGAAACGCTGGCCAGGCATTCCGGCCTGGCCGATTTTGCCTTCGCCATGCAAGGACTTGGGTCGGGCGCCATCAGCCTGTTCGGCACGCCCGAGCAAAAGCACGATTACCTGCCGCGCGTCGGCAAGGGCGAAGCGATTGCCGCCTTTGCCTTGTCCGAACCCGAAGCCGGTTCCGACGTCGCCGCCATGCAATGCGAAGCGCGGCTTGAGGGCAAGCACTATGTCCTCAATGGCGAAAAGACCTGGATCTCGAACGGGAGCATCGCCGACTTTTACGTGCTGTTTGCCCGCACCGGCGAAGCGCCGGGGGCGCGCGGCATCTCGGCCTTCATCGTTGAAGCGGATACGCCGGGCTTCGACATCGCCGAACGCATCCAATTGATCGCCCCGCATCCGCTGGCGCGCCTGAAGATGACGAATTGCCGCATCCCCGTCACGCAGCGCATAGGCGAGGCGGGGCAGGGCTTCAAGGTCGCCATGGCCACGCTCGACGTGTTCCGCACCTCGGTCGCCGCCGCCGCACTCGGCTTTGCCCGGCGCGCACTCGATGAAGCGCTGGTGCGCGCCACTACGCGCCGCATGTTCAACCAGACCCTGGCCGATTTTCAGCTGACGCAAGCGAAGCTGGCGCAGATGGCTACCGACATCGACGCTGCCGCACTGTTGACTTACCGCGCAGCCTGGCAGCGTGACCAGGGCGAAAACGTCACGCGCGAAGCCGCCATGGCCAAGCTCACGGCCACCGAAAACGCGCAGCAGGTGATCGACGCCGCGCTGCAAATGTTCGGCGGCCTCGGCGTGGTAAGCGGCCAGACTGTCGAGCGGCTGTATCGCGAAATCCGCGCGCTGCGCATCTATGAAGGCGCCACGGAAGTGCAACAAATGATCATCGCCCGCGAACTATTGCGGGACCACAAGCAAAGCCAACAATGAATATTCTCCAACCGCCGGGCTGGGTCCAGCCCAAGGGTTACAGCAACGGCATTGCGGCGCAAGGCCGCATGGTCTTCGTCAGCGGCATGATAGGCTGGGATGAGCAAGGCCGGTTCCATACCGACGACTTCGTCGGGCAAACGAAGCAGGCGCTGCATAACATTGCCGCCGTCCTCAAGGAAGCGGGGGGCCGGCCGGAACACATCGTGCGCATGACCTGGTACGTCGTCGACAAGAAGGAATATCTAGCTTCAGCCAAGGAAATCGGCGCCGCCTACCGCGAAATCATCGGCAAGCACTACCCCGCGATGACTGCGGTACAGGTGACGGCCCTGATCGAAGACCGGGCGCGGGTCGAAATCGAGGTGACTGCAGTCATTCCTTAGATTCCGGCATAGGCTTTACTTCAGGAAGCCAATTCCTCTATACTGCGCGTGTCCGCTTTCCGGCAAGGGAAGGAAGTTTTGGCCGGGGGTGTGACATGAATATATAACTACAACACCGAAGCCTGGTTATCGAGTCTGTTCCGCATTCTCGCTCTCATGGGATGGTGCATTTCCACATCGAGAGCAAAGCTCCAAGAGTACGCGCGCCCCATCGTTTCACTGACGCTAGGCCTGCGTGAGCGTGCCGTTTCTTCGATCACTTATTTTCAATATAGGGGAACCCTTCATGTCATTTTCTGCTGTCACGTCGACCGGTAAAAACACCGTCGGCGCGGCCCGTCTTGCGGCCTATGCTTTCGGCTTGCTGCTCTGTCTGCTTAACGCCGGCTGCCTTTCGACCAAGTCCTATGTCGACCCCACGCTACCCAAGGTGCAATATTCCGACCTGAAGCCGGTCGATCCCAAGCCCGTAGTCCAGGTCGTGTATGAATTCCAGACCAATGGCGCTTCCAACCCCAGGGCAACGGAAGCGACACGCGGCTATGTGATGGACACGTTGAAGACTTCCAACCTGTTTGCCGACCTGCCCGCCGCCCCGGCGACGGCGGAACGCAAGCTCTACATCGTCATCAACAATGTATTCGACTCCAAGGAGGCCACAGGCAAGGGCGTCGGCACCGGGCTGACCCTGGGATTGGCCGGCACCATGGTCACCGACAATTACGTCATGACTGCGAGCTACGATGCGCCAGGGGCTCCCGAGGTAAAGCATAGCTACCGCCACGCCTTGCATAGCACCATCGGCAACGCGGACGGCCCGAAGGGCTTGGTCGCCACCACGCCCAAGGAAGGGGGGCGCACGATCGTCACCGATCTGACCCTGAACCTGCTGCGCGACATGTCCACTAGCGGAGAGCTGAAATGATGCGCGGTAATGTCATGAGCTCCTTGCGCCGCATGATGGCGCTCGCCGGCTGCGCTTTGCTGGTCGCCTGCTCCACGCCGGCGCCGCCCTATCAGCCGACAGTCGACAATGCGCGCGCGCTCGGCTCGATGCCGAATACCAAGCTGGCTCTGGGCAGCTTCACAACCAGCGATCCGTCGATGAACACCCTGGGCATCCGGGCCAGCAGCTTCTATTCGCCGGTGGGTTCCTCCTTTGCGGACTACTTGAAAGATGCCCTGCAGTCCGAACTCGTCAGTGCCGGAAAATTCAATACCGGTTCCAACATCGTAGTTGGTGGAGAAATGACCGAGAACAAGCTCGATGCCGCAATCGGCACCGGGACGGCTCACATCGGCGTGCGCTTCAATGTCATGCGTGACGGGAAAAAGGTGTTCGACAAGGTCGTCACGGCAGACCGCGAATGGGATTCGTCCTTCATCGGCGCCGTGGCGATTCCCGCCGCTCGGACCGGCTATATTGCGACCATCAAGGACGAGATCGCGCATTTGCTGGCCGATCAGGATTTCCAG
The DNA here is from genome assembly GCA_036384915.1 of Burkholderiaceae bacterium. Taxonomy (GTDB): domain Bacteria; phylum Pseudomonadota; class Gammaproteobacteria; order Burkholderiales; family Burkholderiaceae_D; genus PKWO01. The sequence goes on along the minus strand of DASVLJ010000038.1, from coordinate 118,421 downwards.
AACGCGCTGCGTTGATACCGGTTGTTTGCATTGCTGGAGGCGTCCTTGTGGCGCCTCTTTTTTTGCCTATTTTTTGATGCCCTACCGTTTCGATTCGGGGGCGCGGACAGCGAGTTGTTACCCTTGCCTGTTTCCTGAGCAAGGAAAAATTTCCCTTTTGGATCAATGAGTTAAAAAATCTTCCCAGACTTATTCACAAGCTTGCCCACAAAAAACGTGGGCAACTCGTGTGGCGGGGCTGACCGAGGCGGCGGACTGCGTTCATGGGCTGGAATGGCGGCTTTTTGTTTCTCAACGGGACGGCGAAAGTTGGGCAAGCCTGCCCGGCGTCGCACACTATCAAGCCGTATCCGGGTTCGCCCATCCCGGACGAAAACAAAACGGCTATCCCGTTCGTTGCCAAGACAAAGCCACCCTCCATGGGGTGCTTGAAACACGTTCAGGATGATGCCGGTTCCCGTCGATGGGTAGCCGGATCACTGCCGCAACAAGCCGAACATTTTTTCTTGGGCGGATTCAGTTCAGCGGGCGAAGACTGCGAGTTGTTACCGCTGCCCATTTCCTGAACAATGGAAAATTTTCCTTGTGGATCAATGAGTTAAAAAGTCTTCCCAGACTTATTCACAAGCTTGCCCACAAAAAACGTGGGCAACTTGTGGGTGTGAACAACTCAGGCGTGGCGCTTCTTGCCTTTTGCGGCTGCCACGATATGGCCGCGATGGCTCGCGGCGGCAACATGATGCGTCGAACGCGCGGGCGCATGTGCGGCGATGCGGCGCAACCCGCCCGTAGCGCGAACCGGCACCTGCACTTCAATGCGCTGTCCGGCCGCAATGCGGTCGGCTCGCAGATCGTTCCAGGACTTCAGTTGTGCCACGCTCACATGGTTGCGCGCCGCAATCGACGACAGCGTATCGCGGCGGCTGGCGCGGATGAAGACGCGGCGGTAAGCCGGCGCATCGGATTCGATCTGCATGCGCGCGTTTTCCGCGACTTCGGGCGCGATATCGACATTGGCCGTGGCCTCGGTGCGCGGCACCAAGATGGTCGAGCCGACGGCCAGGTGCGTATGCGGCGGAATATGGTTCACTTCGCGCAGCACGTCCGGCGTGGTGCCAAATTGCTCTGCGATGGACTCGATTTTTTCGCGTGCCGTGGTGATGGTGTGCGACGTCCAGTTCGATAGTGCATGGCCCCAGTTGGCCAGGTTTTCGCGGAACTTGTCGGCATTGGTCTCGGGCAGCAGGATGGGCGTGTCCGAGGTGATCACGGGGCGGTTGAATTGCGGATTGAGCGCGCGGAATTCATCGAGCGGCAACTCCGCCAGCTTGGCGGCAACGTCCACGTCGATGTCGTGCGATTTGTCTACCGTCACGAAATAAGGCTGGTTCTCCAGTTGGGGCAGCACAATGCTGTAGTAACCTGGATTGGCAATGATGTTCTTCACCGCCTGCAGCTTGGGCACATAGTTGCGCGTCTCGGCCGGCATGCGCGGCGACAGGCTTTCGAAGTCGGTCGGCAGGCCCAGCGCCTTGTTGCGGTTGACAGCGCGCTGCACCGAACCCTCGCCCCAGTTATAGGCTGCCAGCGCCAGTTGCCAGTCGCCGAACATGTCATGCAGGCGCTGCAGATAGGTCAGCGCGGCATCCGTCGATGAAATCACGTCGCGCCGATCATCCTTGAACATGTTTTGCTTCAGGTTGAAGGTGGTGCCGGTGGCCGGCATGAATTGCCACATGCCCGAAGCCTTGGCCGAAGACAGCGCCTGCGGGTCGAAGGCCGATTCGATGAAGGGCAGCAAGGCCAGTTCGGTCGGCATGCCGCGCTTTTCCAGCTCTTCCACCACGTGATACAGGTAGCGCGAGGCGCGCGTCGTGGTGCGCTGGATATAGTCGGGGCGGGCGGCATACCAGGCGGTCTGGTTTGCAACCAGTTGATTATCGAGATCGGGGATCGCAAAGCCCTTGCGGATGCGGTTCCACAAATCCATGTCTTCCATCAGCAAGCCGTCGAGCGCGAGATCGTTCGGGCCCATATTGCGGTCAGGCGTCGCATTAAGCTTGAGCGAAGTGTCGAATGCGGGCGCGGGTGCGGTAGGTGGCGCAATTGCGGTCGATAGCGCGGGTGCTGCTAGGGTGGCGGCGGTGCCGTCGGCCGGACCGGCGGCGTTGGCAGGCCCCTGTAACGAGTCCGCTGCAAACGACAGGACGGCGGTACCGGAGAATACGATGGAGATGGAAAGCGCGATCGCTTTGGATAAATGCATGGGTACTCACTCTCAGTAGTGGGGACCATCACGAATCACGGCCGGGAGAGCTCCCCATGCATGCCGTTAGGCAAGATTAATGCCACATCTATTCGAAACGACCCAACGTCAGCGGCCATGATGACAAGCCGGTGAATTGAATTTTAAGAGAGCAGTGTAATAAGGGGGCTTTTTCCGCGTCAAGACAATTTAGGTAAAATGCAAAAAATTCAATTATTTGCTCAGTCAATCATCGAAACTGGTTTTTCCATTCGCGCAAGGCGGCAAATGCCCGAACCGGATCGTTGTCCGCAATGCGTCCGCTTGTCCGCAAGCCTTGCAATATCTCGGGTTCCTTGTATCGCAGGAAGGGATTGGTCTGTAATTCCAGGCCGATAGCGGTAGGTACGGTAGGCAGATTTTGCGCCCGTTTTTCTTCCTCCCTGGCAAATCTTTCTTTTGTGGCAAGATTGCCCGGCTCAGCCGCCAAGGCGAAACGCAGGTTGCTCAAGGTATATTCGTGAGCACAATAAACCTGGGTCTGCGGCGGCAGGGCGGCAAGCTTGGCCAGCGAGTTTGTCATCTGCTCCGGCGTACCTTCAAACAGTCTGCCGCAGCCGGCGGCAAACAGGGTGTCGCCGCAAAACAGCCAGCCCTGCTGCCGTTCGACGTAAGCGATATGGCCGCTGGTATGGCCCGGCACGTCCAATACCTCGAAATGCAAGGCCGGCTCGGCCAGCCTTACCGTATCGCCTTCGCCAAGCTTGACCGTGACGCCGGCAATCTGTTCGCGGCGCGGGCCGTAGACGGGAAAATCGGCTTGATTAACGTGCCGCAACAGCGCTTCGACACCGCCGACATGGTCAGCATGGTGATGAGTCAGTAAAATAGCGGCTAGCGATAGTTTGTGCGCCTCGAGCGCAGCCATGATAGGGCCGGCATCGCCCGGGTCGACCGCCACGGCCTTGCGGCCGTCGTGTATCAGCCAAAGATAATTGTCGGAAAACGCCGGTACAGTCAGAACACTTACATTACTCATGGCAGAACAGCCTCCTGAAAAAACCATTATAGCCCTGGGCCCCTGGCTCGAAACCCAGGCCGGCAGCTATGTCCGGGCCTGGGAAGAAGCGCGGCTTGACGAGTTGACCGCCGACATCTTCGGCTTCAACGCAATCCAGATCGGCTTGCCCCAGATCGATGCCTTGCGTTCCAACCGCATGCAGAGCAAGTTCCTCTCCGACACCCATCTGCCGGCAACGGAAGCGGCGGAAGGCCGTCCGCGCGTGGCCGTGGTGCACGACTTCGCCGAACTGCCCTTCGCGTCGCAAAGCCTCGACCTCGTGGTCTTGCCGCATGCGCTCGAATTCGCGGATGAACCGCACCAGGTGCTGCGCGAAGTCGAACGTGTGCTGATCCCCGAAGGGCAAGTCATCGTTTGCGGCTTCAACCCGGCCAGCCTGTGGGGGGCGCGTCAGGTCACGGGCCGCCTGACCGGCTCGCACTTTCTGCCGCTCGACGGCGAATTCATCGGCCTGCCGCGCATCAAGGATTGGTTGAAACTGCTCGGTTTCGAAGTCAACCGTGGCCACTTCGGCTGCTACGCGCCGCCCTTCACCTCGGAAAAATGGCTCAATCGCTTCGCCTTCATGGAAAAGGCCGGCGACCGCTGGTGGCCATACTTCGGCGCCGTCTATATCCTGCAAGCCGTCAAGCGCGTGCGCGGCATGCACCTGGTCGGGCCGGCCCTGAAACTCAAAACCGCCAAGGCCGCGCAAGGCGTGCCGGTGGCCAATCAACTACACAAGATCAACAAATAAAGAAACAAGCAAGGAAGATGGAAAACACCAAAGTGGAAATTTATGCCGACGGCGCCTGCAAGGGCAACCCCGGCACGGGCGGCTGGGGCGCCTTGCTCGTCGCCGGCGACAACAAGAAGGAATTGTTCGGCGGCGAACGCAACACCACCAACAACCGCATGGAATTGCGCGCCGTGATCGAGGCCCTGAACGCGCTCAAGCGTCCGTGCGACGTGGTGGTCTATACCGACAGCCAATACGTGCAAAAAGGCATCAGCGAATGGATACACGGCTGGAAGGCGCGCGGCTGGAAGACCGCCGCGAAGGAACCGGTCAAGAATGCCGAACTGTGGCAAGAGCTCGATGCAGCGCGCAACCGCCATCACGTGGAATGGCGCTGGGTGAAAGGGCACGCGGGCCATGCCGGGAATGAGGCGGCCGACGCCCTTGCCAATCGCGGCGCGGCATCCGTGATGTAAAGGAAAACAACATGCGACAAATCGTACTCGACACTGAAACCACCGGCCTGAACGCCAGATCCGGCGATCGCATCATTGAAATCGGCTGCGTGGAATTGGTCAACCGGCGCCTGACCGGCAACAACTTCCACTACTACATCAACCCGGAACGCGATTCGGAAGAGGGCGCGCTGGCGGTGCACGGCCTGACCACCGAATTCTTGAGCGACAAGCCCAAGTTCGCCGAAATCGCCGACGAGCTGTGCGCCTATATCAGGGACGCCGAAGTCATCATCCACAATGCCCCGTTCGACACGGGCTTCCTCGATGCCGAATTCGCCCGCCTGAACCTGCCGCCCTACGACAAGCAGGTAGCCAATACCATCGACAGCCTGGTCGAAGCCAAGAAGCTGCATCCCGGCAAGCGCAACTCGCTCGACGCCCTGTGCGACCGCTACGAAATCTCCAACGCCCACCGTACCCTGCACGGCGCCTTGCTCGACGCCGAATTGCTGGCCGAAGTCTACCTGGCCATGACACGCGGCCAGAACATGCTGACCATGGACCACGGCGGCACGGCCGACGCGGGCGCAGAGGGGGGCAATGCAGAATTGATCCCTATCCCGGAAATCCTGATCCTGGCCGCCAGCGAGGAAGAATTGGTCGAACACGAAGCCACGCTGGACAAGCTCGACAAGGAAGCCAAGGGCAAGTGCGTCTGGCGCGCCATCATGGCCGAACCGGCTCCGGCACAGTAAAATTGATTCCGGCAAAAAACTGTGGCATAATGCTCGACTCTTTGGGCGGTTAGCTCAGCGGTAGAGCACTGCCTTCACACGGCAGGGGTCACTGGTTCGATCCCAGTACCGCCCACCAAAGACACCGAAGGCCTGTCGTTGCGACAGGCCTTTTTTCTTACGTGAGGGGTGGTGCTACGCTTATCATCCTTTGCCCGTCGCGCGACAGATTCATGTCCTTTATGCGGCCCTGATGGGTCCCGGTTCTATTGTGATGGACCGGGCGGCGCTGCAGGCACCACCTGCCAAGCCTCGGGGCATTCCCGCACATAAGGATAGTAAGCCTTGGCCGAGGCGCAGTAGTACCAATACGCCTGGCTTTGCTGGGTTGCCGGAGGGGCCGGTGCGACTGCGACCGGCGGGGCGATTTCCACCACTTCAGGCAGCACCGGATAGATGTAGGTTGTGCTCGGGTAAGGGTAGTTGTAATACGGCACTCCCCAGCCGAGACCAAGGCCGAGACCGAAACTCCACCAGTCCAAGCCGTCGCCATGCCAGTGTCGTCCATCGCCGTGCCAGTTGCGGCCGTCGCCATGCGGATGGCTTCTGTCGGGACGAACATTCCCGCCATGCGTACCTGGGTGTGTCGGCGCGGGGATGTGGCTGCCCCCATGCACTTGGGCGAGCGCGGCCAAGGGATGGGCTGCGCATGCCGCCAGCATTATGCCGGTGGCTACGTGCCGGATGGATGAAGATTTCATGATTTTCTCCTGCGGGATTGGATGAGCGGCCGCGGCGGTTCACTCCGGTTTCCTACTTCTCATGTTCGGATTTGTCGCACATGCCGCCCATGCCCTCGTGCTTTTCGCCAGCGCCGAAGCGATGGTGCATTTCACGCCAGAACATGTCGAAGATCGTGCGCTGGTTGGTATCCAGCGCCTCGTAAAAGGTCTTGGTCCGCGCTTGTGCCGCTTCGAGCTGAGACAAATGGGCTTCCATCTCCGCAGTCCTGGCGCGCAGGCAGGCAATGCCATGCTGCATCTGTTCGGGCGTCGTCAAGTCTTCGCCGCCCATGCCGTGCATATGCTCGCAGGCGGCGGATTCGGATGAAAGCTGGTGGCCGGCATCGCCCATGATGCCGGCGGACCAGGCGTCCCATGCCGGCGCCTGGGCTGGCGTCAGGTTGAGTTTGCGCTTTAGCTCGCCCAAGGTGTCGCGCGTATGCTTGATCCAGTCCATGCCACCGGCTTTGTCGTGGTCTTTGGCATGCTGTCCTTCCATCATTGCGGCGTGCATGTCGTCTTTTGTTTCGGCTGCGGTGCACAGGCCGGCCAGCGAGACGGCGCATGCAGCGGCAATCGCATAGCGCTTCCAGTTTACGGTGGATGCTTTCATGATTCTCTCCTGTTCAAGTGGTTTGTCCCCGCCGACGGGGGCGGACAATCCTGCTAGGCCGGCGCGGTTCCGGAAAACTCGTGGTAAGCCTTCATCGCATTGGCCGAATACATCAGGGATGGCCCGCCGCCCATGTACACCGCCATGCCCAGTGCTTCTTCGATTTCCTTCTTGCCGGCTCCCAGCCGCACGAGGGCTTGCACGTGAAAACCGATGCAGGCATCGCAATGTGCGGCAACTCCCAGTGCCAATGCGATCAATTCCTTGGTTTTCTTGTCCAGCGCGCCGTCCTGCGTCGCGGCGCGGGCCATGTTGTTGAACGCCGTCATCACATCCGGGGTGTCGGTACGCAGTGTTGTCAGGTTTCGGGAAATGGATTGGGTCAGGTCACGGTAAAAAGTGTCCGGGGCGGTCATTGGCGTATCCAGGGTCTGTTCGTCTTATTTGCCTTCGGTATCGCAGGTGCGAATGCCGAGAACCAGGTAAGCGGGGCAGAAGCGGAACACGCCGGTCGCCAGTGGCACCAGACCGAGCCAGCCCCACGGCCCGATGAATCCTGTGCCTGCCGCCACCATCAGGGAAAGGCCGATCGCGATGCGCAAACTGCGGTCGACATAGCCGACATTGGTTTTCATGTTTGTTTCCTTTCGTTGCGCGCATTTGCCATGCGCGGAATATGCGAGTACTTCGGTAGTCGAGCTTAGCCAAATGCGCGCGCCGCAGATTGATCTAGGTCAAAGCTGCGCTTGGTGGGTGTTGCGCGTGCCGCAAGAGGATTGCAGGCCTGTTTGATTTGCATCAATCGTCGCCGCGGCAAACGGCATACATTGAAATGCGAAGACACGGAAGCCAGGAGGAGACATTCATGGACACAAAATCCGGAAGCGCGAACGGCAATGCCGACGCAGCCGATCCGCGCCGGCAAGCGAGCAGGGCGTTCGATGCATTCTCCGGCGCCGCCGCCAAGTTCATCGATGCGAATCAGCGTTATCTGCTCGATTTGCAGGAGCATTCGCGCGAAGCGGGCGCGCGCATTCTGGCGGCGAAGAGCATGCAGGAAGCCTGTACGCTTGAGCTATCGGAGTTCATGGCGCGCTGTACCGAGTTCCAGCGCTATTCGTCGGAAGTCGCCACGCTGCTGGCGCAATCGTGGGTCGAGGCCGGGGGAGTCTTACCCATGCCGGTTCCTGCCCCGTTCAATCGCGCCCAGGCGCCATCGGCGCATGGAGCAAGCGGATTGCCGGACATGAACGCCATCGCGCGCTCAATTTTCGATCTGGCCGGGAACAACTGGCGTCAAATGACGGAGATGTCGGGTCAATTCCTCAAGACGGTGCAGGCCGGCTTATCCGCTGGAAGCTGAACGCTCACAGGAGACACACCATGGCCAGAATTTTGCTCGTCTACTATTCGCGCACCGGCATTACCCGGCTGCTCGCCAAGGATATCGCCCGGCGCAGCGGCTGCGATATCGAGGAAATCCGCGAAGTGCGTTCGCGCGACGGCGTGGCGGGGTATGCGCGTTCGTTGATCGACGTACTGTCGAAGCGCCACCCGGCCATCGAAGCCCCGAACAAGAATCCGGCAAGCTACGATCTCGTGGTTGCCGGCACGCCCGTATGGGGCAGCGACATCAGTTCTCCGTTGCGCAGCTATCTCGCCGGGAACCGCGGAAAATTCAAGCGCATCGCCGCTTTCTGCACCATGGGCGGGTCGGGCGGCGGGAAAGCCCTGGGCCAACTGGCACTGGAGTGCGAACGTGAGCCGGTTGCGACATTGGTGTTGACGCACGATGAAGTCGAAGGCGGCATGTACGGCGCAAAGGCGCAGAGTTTTGTCGACCAGTTCGCCGCGCAATGCACCGACGCCTGACGTGAAGAAACGCGCCTACCCGCTCGAAAAAGTTTACGGCCTGCTGGAAACCGGGCCGGTCGTGCTGCTGAGCACGGCCGATAAGGGCCGCGACAACGCGATGACCATGTCCTGGCACACGATGATGGAGTTCGAGCCGCCGCTGGTGGGCGTCGTGATCAGCGGCCGCAATTTCAGCCATCGCGCCTTGAAGTCGAGCCGCGAATGTGTTTTGAATATACCAACGTCCGATCTTGGGCAGCAAGTAGTCGCCTGCGGCAACGCATCGGGCCGCGATACCGACAAGTTCGCGCAATACGGTTTGCAGCGCGCGCCGGCTTCCAAGGTAGCCGCGCCCTTGATCGCGCAGTGTTACGCCAATCTGGAGTGCCGCGTGGTCGATACCCGCTTCGTGCCGCGCTACGATTTTTTTGTCCTGGAAGTGGTCCAGGCCTGGACCGATCCGCGGTGCAGGAATCCGGAGACCATGCATCACCGGGGCTGGGGATCGTTCATGCTTGCCGGGAAAACCGTCAAGCTGCCCTCACGCATGCGTTAGCAGCAGGTAATAACCCGCAGGGTGAGGCACTTTTCGCCTCGCGCTCATTTCAAGGCAAGGGGTCTTGCCCACCCGTTTCACTTCAATCTACAGTTGTGTAACAAATTATTTCAAAGATTGATATTTCCGCATGGAAATGTATAAATTAAACGCGTTTGCATAATTGACAAAATATCACCATGCAGAGCGAACATGGAAGCGCCGGAGTCAAACCTGCAGACGCCGTCGGCCGTGGCCGCGAACCCGGGCAGGATGAAATCGCCGCCCTGGCCGCGCTGTTCGAACAGCGCCGGTTCGCCGAGATGGAGCATACGGCGCGCGGCCTGACTTCCCGCTTTCCCGACCATGGCATCAGTTGGAAGGCGCTTTGCATGGGCTTGCAATTCCAGGGGCGGCAGGCGGAAGCCTTGGTTCCCTTGCAGCGCGCCGCCAGCCTGCTGCCGCATGATGTCGACGTCAGCTACAACCTCGGCGAAGTCCTGCTGTCGTCGGGCCGTGCGGCCGAGGCGCAGGCACATTTGCGCCGCACCTTGAGCATGAATGCGCGCCACGTGCCAGCTCTGTTTTCGATGGGGCGGGCGCTGGCCGAAAGCGGTCAGCCGCTTGAGGCGGAAGGCTATTATCGTGCCGCACTCGCCATCGACCCGTCTATCGCGGAAGGACACAACAATCTCGGCGTCCTGCTGCTCGATCAGCAGCGGGCGCAAGAGGCCGAAACCTGCTTTCGCCAGGCATTGGCCGTGCGGCCCGGCTTTGCCGAAGCGCATGGCAATCTCGGCCTGGCCCTCAAGGAACTGGGGCGCCTGCCCGAAGCGGTGGCTGCGTTCGAGACCGCCATCGCGCTCAAGCCCGATTTCGTGCACGCGCATTTCACTCTCTCTACGTTGAGCAATTTGTCCAGCCTGCGGAACGGGCAGCATTACCTCGAAGCGCTTGAAGCCTTGCAAGCGCAGGCGCCGAACATGCCCTTGCAGACGCGCTTACGCTATTGGTTCGCGCTAGGCAAGTGGCGCGAAGATGCGGCGCGGTACGATGCTTCGTTTGACGCATACCGCGAGGGCAACCGCTTGAAGCACGGCCAGACTCCGATTGACGAAGCGGCCGAGGAGGCAATGACCGACCGCATCGTTGAAGTCTTCTCGCGCGACTACCTGGAGCAAGCGCCGTTGGCGCCGCCGCCGGGCCGGCCGCCTGTCCTGATTGTGGGCATGCCGCGTTCGGGCACTACGCTGCTGGAGCAGATTCTCGCGAGTTGCCCCGGCGTGGTGGGCGTGGGCGAAGTGACCGATTTGCATGAGGCCGTCAAAGCCGCCATGCCGAACGGCGATTTTTCCCGCTACCCGACTGCGATACCGTCCATGGACGGGCAAGCCCTGGGCGCCATTGCCGAGCGTTATATGCGTGCCTTGCGTCAACGCGCACCGCAAGCCGAGCGCATGGTGGACAAGCTGTTGTCGAACTTCCTCTTTATCGGCCTGTTGCATCGCATCCTGCCCGGCGTCAAGGTCATCCACGCCATGCGCCATCCGATGGATACCTGCTTTTCCAACTATGCCTGCCTGTTCGACCAGAGCAATTTGAATTTTGCCTACGATCTCGGCACGTTGGGCCGCTGCTTCCGCCGCTACGCGCGTCTGATGCGCCATTGGCACGCCGTGCTGCCGGCCGGCAGTATCCTCGACGTGCGCTATGAGGACGTGGTGGCCGATACCGAAGGCCAGGCGCGGCGCGTGCTCGATTTTCTCGGCATACCCTGGGACGGGAACTGCCTCGATTTCCACCGCAACGAGCGCAAGGTGAAGACCGTCAGCGCGGCACAAGTGCGCCGGCCCGTCTACCGCAGTTCATTGTCGCGCTGGAAGCGCTACGAACCTCACCTCGACGAATTGCGCGCTGCGCTGGGCGACGAACTTGGCTATTGGGCCGATGCCTGAATTTTCGCCAGGCGTAGTTCGTTCGCGCGCTCGATGCGTTTGACCACGCCCTCGTCGGCTACCGGGCCGAGACCGACATAGTGCGAGTCTGCGGTAATTCTCTTGTCGTGTTCGCAGTCGTACAGCACAGGTTCGACCGGTTCTCCGCTGTCGGCATCGACCAGCACCACAGCCTTGCCTTCCGGCGCGAAATGCTTGTTGCCCCAGTTCATGAGGGCCAACATCACCGGGCGGAAATCGCGCCCGCGTTCAGTCAAATGGTAGTCGAAGCGCGGCGGCTTTTCGCAATATTGGCGACGCTCCATCAAGCCTTCTTCCACCAGCGCATTCAAGCGGCGCGTCAGCATGTTGGGCGCGATGGAGAGGCTTTTCTGGAACTCGTCGAAACGGGTGAGGCCGTAAAACGCATCGCGCAGGATCAGGATGCTCCACCACTCGCCGACGCGCTCCAGACTGCGGGCGATGGGGCATTGCATGCCGCCGAAACTTTTGCGTTGCATTTTTGACCTCACGTTGCGTGGATGCCTTAATGATACTCGCTATTGCTCTCGCGGAACTTGCCGTGGCCGAGCCCGGTTCCGTGCGCGCTACCGTCGTTGCGTCCAGGGCGCTCGGCGGCGGGTGGTGCGGGTAGTGCGTTGCGACGCAAATTCTTGAAATGAAGTTAACAGTTCAGAATAATCTGCGGTAGCATTGTCCACTTTGGTTCCGCTGGAGATTTGCTCCGTGAGCGCAAGCACAGAAGCCCACGGCCGTCCCGCTCGGCCTGAGGTCGAAGCTCTGGTGGCTTTGTTCGGCCAGCGCCGCTATGGCGAGGCGGAGCAGCAGGCGCGCGCACTGACTTCGCGTTACCCGCAAGACGGCTTCGGCTGGAAAGCGCTTGGCGCCGTGCTCAAGCAACAGCACCGCCTGGCCGATGCCATCGCGCCCCTGACGCGCGCCGCCGAATTGATGGCCGGCGACGCCGAAGCGCATTACAACCTCGGTACCGCCTTGCTGGAGCAGGGGCGGCTCGAGGAAGCCGTCGTTTGCTATCGCACAGTACTGGCCTTGAACGCGCATTACCTGCCCGCGCGCTACAACCTCGCCAACGCCTGCCTCGCATTGGGCCGTCTGAGCGAGGCGGAAACGGCATACCGCGCGGTATTGCAATCGCAGCCTGAGCTGGCCGAAGCCTGGAGCAATCTCGCCGTCGTACTGCAGCAACAGGGCAGGCGTGACGAAGCCGAGCAATCCCTGCGCCAACTGCTGAAGCACAAACCGCGCGATGCACAAGCCTGGCGCAACCTCGCCATCATCGAATACGCAAGCGGCCGCCACGGCGATGCCGAGCGCGACCTCGTCATGGCCCTGTCGCTCGATGCGGGCCTGGCCGATGCCGAAACCTATCTCGGCCATATCCTGACGGCGCAGGAGCGCGCCGCCGAAGGGGTCGAACACTATCGCCGCGCCCTGCAACTCGATGCCGCCAATGCCGAGGCGCACAACGGCCTCGGCGTCGCTTTGCGCAAGCTGGCGCGCACGGCGGAAGGCGAGCTGGCGGATCAAGGCATGCTGGCGCAAGCCGAAGCCAGCCACAGGCGAGCGCTCGTATTGAAACCGGATTTCGCCGAGGCGCACTGCGACCTCGGCAACGTGTTGCGCGAACAGGGCCGTGCGGCGCAAGCCGAACAGAGCTACCGGGAAGCCCTGCGCCTGCGGCCGGACTATGCCGAAGTCCACTACAACCTGGGCAATGTGTACAAGGAGCTGTCGCGTCTGGAGGATGCCGAAGCGAGCTACCGCGCCGCGCTCGCGCAGGACGCGCAGCACGCCAAGGCGCACAACAATCTCGGCAATACCCTGAAGGAGCAAAGCCGGCTCGAGGAAGCCGCAGCGGAATACGCCGCCGCGATCGCCTTGAAGCCCGATCTCATCGAATCGCACTACGCGCTGGCGCCGCTCAAGACCTACCAGGCGCAAGACCCGCATCTGGAGATGCTGGAACAGCTGCGGGCCGGGGTGGAGGCGCAACCCGTCGAGGCGCAGATCCGCTACTGGTTCGCCGTCGGCAAGGCACGCGAAGATGTCGGCGCATTCGATGCGGCCTTTGCCGCCTATCGCACCGGCAACGGCTTGAAGGCCGCTACGCTCGTGTGGGACGACGCACGCGAGGACGCCATGCTGGAACGCATGACGTCGCTGTTTTCGAAGGAGTTTTTCGCCGCGCGCCCGCAGATTGATCACGGCGGCAGGGCGCCGATCTTCATCGTCGGCATGCCGCGTTCGGGCACCTCGCTGCTGGAGCAGATCCTTGCGAGCTGCCCCGGCGTTCACGGCGCCGGAGAGCGGTCCGACCTGAGCGAAGTCATCATGTCGGCCATGCCGCAATCCGACCCGGGAAATTTTCCCGAAGCCGTGGCGGATTTTCCGCCCGAGGTTTTTCACCGCCTGGGCGAGCAATACAACGAGCGCCTGTGGTCGGCGGCGCCGCAAGCGGGCCGCATCACGGACAAGATGCCGGCCAATTTCTTCTATATCGGCATGATCCGCCTGATGCTGCCGCAAGCGAAGATCGTTCACGCCATGCGCGACCCGATGGATTCCTGCTTCTCCTGCTATTCGCGGCTGTTCGACGGCGCCAACCTGGCCTATTCTTACGACCTGGGCATGCTGGGCCGTTACTATTCGCGCTACATCAGGCTCATGCGCCACTGGCATGCCGTGCTGCCGCAGGGTACGATACTCGATATGCCGTACGAGGCCATGGTGGCCGATACCGAAGGTCAGGCGCGCCGCCTGCTCGACTATCTCGGCTTGCCGTGGGATGGGCGTTGCCTGGCGTTCCACGAAAACAAGCGGCGCGTCAAGACCGCCAGCGCGGCGCAGGTGCGCAAGCCGATTTACAAGACCTCGCTGGCGCGTTGGGAGCGCTTCGGCAGCCATCTCGAGGAATTGCATGATTTAGTGAAGGAGTTCCGTTAGGTTCGCAGGGCGAAAACGAATCGCAGGACCGTACGGTGGCTGAGCGGAGTGCCACCCACCCGGCAAATTCTTTCCAGCCCGCGCGCATCGCGGAATTTTCAAGGGGACCGAGTGTTCAGTTTTCTTAATTCAAGCCGCCTGCCGGCGCATTTGCAGCGCCTGAATACGCTGCCGCTGTTTTCCAGCCTCACGTCGCGCGAATTGAAAATCGTCGACAGCTTGCTGCACCTGCGCGAGTTCATGGCGGGCGAGATCGTGTTCGACGAGGGGGAGGAAGGGCAGGCGCTCTATATCCTGCTCTCCGGCACGGTCACGGTGACGCGCAGTGTCGACGGCGTGCGGGAAGTCGTCGCGGAGCTGTCTTCCGGCAGCTTTTTCGGCGACCTGGCCCTGCTCGACAACACGCCGCGCAGCGCCCAGATCAAGGCCAAGGAAGCTTGCGAGATGGCGGTGTTCTTCCGCGCCGACTTCATTGCGCTGATGGAAATCGATGCGCGCATCGGTTACAAGATTTCGCTGCAGCTGGCGCGCAACCTGGCGCAACGCCTGCGCGGCGCGCTGCAGGGACGGCCCAGGATAGAGGTATTGTGAGCCCATGAACGAGTCGCGCTCCGGTCCCGTCGTCTGGCTCTGCATCATAGGCGGCACCTGCCTGGCCCTGTTCCTGTTGCGCCAGGTGCTATGGCTGGTGGTGCCTTTCATGCTCGGCGTGATCCTGTATTACCTGATGATGCCGCTGACGATACGCCTGTTGCTGCTGGGCGTCTCGCGCAGCATGGCGGCCACCATCGTCACCGGCGGGTTCTTTCTGGTACTGCTCCTGGCCGGTCTCTTTTGCGCGCCCTGGGTGGTGGCCCATGCCGGCTCGTGGCAAGACATGCTGGGGCGCTATCTCGACGGCGGCATGGCGTTCGTGCGCAATTCGGCGACGATGCTGGAGCAGCGTTTCGGCGTGCTGCAGCGGGCCCATCTGAGCGAATTGGTGGATATGCGTCTCTCCGGCTATTCGGAGAATTTCGCGCAGCAGCATATCGCCGATTTTCTGGTTTCCATCGTGTCCTGGCTGCCGTCCGTGGTGCTGGCCCCGTTCCTGGCTTTCTTCTTCCTGCGCGACGGCCGGCGCTTCAAGAAATTCCTCAGCCACGCCGTGCCCAATGCCTTCTTCGAACGCACGCTCTACCTGCTGCACGAGGTCGACCAGACCGCGCGGCGCTATTTCGGCGGATTGATGAAGCTGACCGTGATCGATACGCTGGTGCTGGGCGGCGGATTGTGGGCCATCGGCATCTCGGCGCCGCTGACGCTCGGCTTCATCGCCGCCGTGCTGGCCTGGATTCCCTTCGTCGGTTCGGTGCTGGGCTGCCTGATGGTGGTGCTGGTGGCGGCCACCGATGCGCCGAACGACCCGCTGGTGGCCTATGGCGCCATCGGCGTGTTCGTTGCGGCCCGCCTGCTCGACGATTTCGTCTTCATGCCGCTCACCCTGGGCCGCAGCCTGCGCATGCACCCGCTCTTGACCGTGCTGATGATTTTCATCGGCGGAGCCGAAGCCGGCGTGGCGGGGCTGATGCTGGTATTGCCGCTCCTGGGCATCGCCATGGCCATAGGCGAGACGGCTGGCCAGGTCATGACCGATCCGCGCCTGCGTGCACGCCACCGCCAGGCGAAGGCTTTGCGCGCCGCGCAGGCCAGTGTCGATCTGGGGTGATGCTCATTTGCCGGGGAGCTATTTCGAAACTTGTGTACAATGCGCCGTTCCTGCATTGCAAAATGCACATGATTTCTCCCGGACATGAACCGAACCGGGTAAGCTATGGTCAAATAGCTTCGGCTGCCCTTTAGCGCCCCACACGCTCCACTCGTCATGCAAACTACAGACAACGTCCTGCAACTTGCCAAAGAACGCGCGCTGTTCGGTTTTACCGCGATCGTGCAGCAAGGCCTGTTCGACATGGAAGCGCGGATTGAGCAAATGCTGCCCGAGGTGCGCAGCGGCGCCGAGCAATACGAATTGAGCACGAGCAGGCAGTTCATCCATAACAGCGGCAAGGCATTCCTCAAGCGCGTCGAGGAACGCTATCGCGGGCTGCTTGAGCGCGCGACCGAAACGATGTACAAGGACTGGCGCGTCGATATCAACAAGATTTCGATGTCCAACCTGAGCCTGGTGGACGACGAAGCAGTCCAGACCTTGATTGAAGTCGACCGCTTGGTATTGCGTATCCGCGATGCCGACGACATTCATTTGAAACGGCTCAATCTGATCGTCGCCCAGATGCACGGCAAGCACGATGCCGTCGAGCGCGAAAACCCGTTCCGCCCCTACCTGATGGCGCGCAGCCTGCTCGACGTGTTGCGTCAGATGGTCAGTGAGGAAGAAGTCAGCCAAAAGCTGTACACCTTGCTCTCCGAGGTTCTTGCGGCGCGGCTGGCTGATTTTTACGCGACGCTGGTTGAAGTGTTCGAAAGCAACGGCATGCACGGCCAATTGATGGCGCAGCGCCACCGCCATGCGCGCAGCCGGCACGAATTCGAGGGCGAAGCCGAGGCCTTGCGCTATGCCGCCGAAGTCAATGCCCGCATCATGCCGGGCTTGCAGCGCATGTTCGAGTCCATGAATGCGGGGCCGGCCCCGCAGGGCGGCGGGGCCGGCCCCGCGGGTGGGGCTGGAGGAACAGGCGGCGGTTCCGCCGCCGCGGGCGATGCGCAGGGATCGCTTTTCCCGGACGCGCCGACGCTGCCCGAAGGCGGGTTCGGCGGTTCTGAGCATACCGCCGGAGGGCGGGCGCAGGGCGGCACTGCAGCGCCTCGGGGGGAAGACGGCCCAGCCGCGCATAGCTTCGAACGTGTCATGGAAGGCATTTTCCGGCCCCCGGCCCAGGCGCAGGGCTGGCCTGCAATCTCGCAGGATATCCAGGCGCTGGGCTTGCAACCGGCGGAAGCGCCGGCGCACGCCCCCGGTTCGCCGCAGTTGATGCAAATGCTGGATCAGGCCCAGCGCCGCGTCGCGCGGGGCGAAAGCATCGCGGAGGGCGTGGCACCCGAGCAGAACCAATTGTTTGCCCTGAGCCAGCAACTTGCCCAAAAGCTCACCCAGCTCGAGCGCATCGCCATCGACGTGGTCGGCATGCTGTTCGAGCTGATACTGGCCGACAAGAGCATCCCGCCGGAGTTGCGGCGCCAGATCGGCCGCTTGCAGGTTCCCTTCCTTAAAGCCGCCTTGATGGCCCCCGACATGCTGCGTCAGGCCGATCATCCTGCGCGCCAGCTGGTCAACCGTATGGGCTCGGCGGCCGTTGCCATTGACCCCGAAACTCCGGCGGGGAAGAGCATCGAAGGCGAAATCACGCGCATTGCCGACAGGGTTTTGGCCGAATTCATCGACAATATCGATGTTTTCTCCGATTGCCTGATCGAACTCGAGCGCTTCCTGGTGGAAGACCTACCCAAGACCGATGCCACGGTCTCCTCTTCGGCCGAGGTGCTGGAACAGGTCGAGCAAAGCGAGGCGCCGGCCCAGGCGCCCTTGCTCGTGCCGCCCTGGCTGGCGGTTTTCCGCATCGACCAGCGCGTGGTGGAATTCATCGTACGCATCTGGCTGCCGGTGCTGGAAGTCGAGCATCTGCAGCACGTCGACGAAGACAACTTCATCGGCGTCTACCGCGAGCTGCTTCCCGACCTGATCTGGAGCGCGCAGGAAAAGCGCAGCAACGAAGAGCGCGCCGCGCTGATGAACATGCTGCCGCGCCTGGCGCGCAGCCTGAAAGCGGGCATGAGCCTGCTGCAGATGCCCGAGCAGGAGGCGCGCGAAGCGCTCGACCAGCTGATGCCGGTGCACGCGCAGCTGTTGCGGCCCAACGTGACGGTCGGCGCTTTCCCGCAAATGAGCCTGGACGAGATGCGCCATCACTTCTCGCTCTTGACCATCGGCGCCGAAACCCAGGCGCCGATCGCGGCCGAGACCGAGAAATTCGAGGCCGAGCTGGCCAGGCGCCACATGGAAATCGAACTCGACCTGGAACGCGAGGAAACGCCGACCTTCGAATCCGATGCCGACTGGCTGATCCACATGCAGGTCGGCACTTGCGTCGAGCGCTGGACCGATGCGGGCTACAAGCTGGCGCGGTTGAACTGGATCAGCAAGCGCAAGACGCTCTACATGTTCATGCTGGAAGACAAGACGCTGCCCGTGGTGTACTCGGCATCATCCCTGATCAAGGCCCTGCGCGAGGGTTCGGTCTGCCTGATGGAAAGCGCGCCGGTGTTCGAACGCGCGGTCGAGACGCTGCTTTCGGGCGCCCGTTCGATGGGGGCGGGTGCGGAAGCGGCACCGTAGGCCTGGGACGCGGGCCAGTTTGCGAATAAAAGCCTTTTGCCGGCCTTCTACTGCGCGAGATCCGGCAAAACCACATTCACATCGAGCACTTCCAGGTTGCCCTGACGGTCAAGCGAAATCTTGATGTCGTCGGCATTGACCTTGGTGTATTTCGAAATCACCGCAATCAATTCCTGGTGCATGGCCGGAAGGAAGTCGGGGCCTGCGCGGCCGTTGCGCTCGCGCGCGATGATGATTTGCAGCCGCTCCTTCGCGGTGTTCGCCGACTTGGGCTTGCTGTTGAATAAGAATGAAAGCAGAGCCATAGATCACTTGCCTTTAAAAATGCGCTGGAACAGACCCGGTTTTTCATAGTTGGTGAAGCGCATCGCCACTTCCTCTCCCAGAAAGCGCGCAATCACGTCCTTGTAGGCTTCCGACACGTCGCTGCCATCCATGTGGATTGCCGGGTTGCCCTGGTTCGATGCATGCAGCACCGATTCCGATTCGGGGATGATGCCGATCAGCGGGATGCGCAGGATTTCCTGTACGTCGGAATACGACAGCATCTCGCCCGCTTCGACGCGCTTGGGTACGTAGCGCGTGATCAACAAATGCTCCTTGACCGGTTCCTGGCCGTTCAAGGCGCGGCGCGACTTGGCCTGGATGATGCCCAGGATGCGGTCCGAATCGCGCACCGACGACACTTCCGGGTTGGTCACGATCAGCGCCTCGTCGGCGAAGGTCAGCGCCATCACGGCGCCGTGCTCGATGCCGGCCGGCGAATCGCAGATGATGTATTCGAAATCCATCTTGGCCAGATCGTTCAACACGCGTTCGACGCCTTCCTCGGACAGCGCATCCTTGTCGCGCGTCTGCGAAGCCGGCAGCACGTACAGGTTTTCGCAATGCTTGTCCTTGATCAAGGCCTGGTTCAGCGTCGCCTCGTTGTTGATGACGTTGATGAAGTCGTACACCACGCGCCGCTCGCAGCCCATGATGAGGTCGAGATTGCGCAGGCCCACGTCGAAATCGACCACGGCCGTCTTGTGCCCGCGCATGGCCAGGCCTGATGCAAAACTGGCGGAGGACGTGGTTTTGCCGACGCCGCCTTTGCCTGAAGTGACTACGATGATTTTTGCCACGAAGGGTTCCTTTCGTTTATTTCTTGGAATGCGTTTCGCCCGCAGCCATCGAGCGGAAATCGATGCGGTCGCCGGCCAGGCTCACCTGTACGGCCTTTTTCGCCAATTCCTTGGGCCAGCCCTCTTCGAAGGTGCGGTACATGCCCGCTATCGACACCAGCTCGGCTTCCATGCTCATGGAGAAGATGCGCGACGAGGCATCGCCGCTCGCGCCGGCCAGCGCGCGGCCGCGCAAGGGCGCATAAATATGGATGCTGCCGTCGGCGATCAGTTCGGCGCCGGGGTTGACGATGGCGGTCACGACCAGATCGCTGCCGCGCGCATAGATGCGCTGGCCGCTGCGCACGGGCGTGTCGACGATCATCGTGGAGCGCGCCGGAGCGGACGCGACCGCAGGTTGTTCCGGCGAGGGAGCCGGTTGCGCTGCCGCAGGCGGTTCGGGTTCGGACTGTACCGCCACAGGCTGAGGTTCGGACTCTTCCTGTGCCGCACCGCGCGGCTTGACGCTCGCATCGAGGCTCAAGCCCTGTGCCAGGATAGCTTGCTCCATCTCGGGGCGCGCGCCGCGCACCGCGACGAGGTTCAGGCTGTGCGACTTGAACAAGGCAATCAGGGCCACCCAATCGATGGCGCTATCGGCCAGGTCGCAAGCCGACACGTCGACAGCGGCGAGTTCGTTGTCGAAATAGTCGGAGGTGCCGCCGGTGATTTCCCGCATCGCCGCTTCGATGGCGGCGAGATCGAAGTCGCGCAGGATGACAACTGCGGCGACGACGGTTGCTATCTTGATTTCTACCGCTTTGCGGGTTTGGATTTTTGCCATGAAACGGGGTTTGTCATCATCAAACGTTGGGAGGCGCAGCCGCGAATCCATTGCGGCAATGCGATGCCGCAGCAAATCCGTACTCACCCCCGGATTCAAGCCAAAGTACGCGCCGGGCCAGCATTTTCAGGCACGCATTTTGGTTTGAACACGAAATCAAGCGATATGACCACCCTGAACCAAGGTTAACACAGGGATTTCGGAATGGGCAGGTCCACCCGAAAAATTTTCAGATCGTATTTCCGGAAAACAATTGATATCAAAGAAAGAGCCCTGCTTCAAGCAGGCAAGTCTTTGTTTCGACAGCATTATAACCGCAGCAAGGCCGGCCGAAATGTACGGGGCGTGTTATGCATGCGTATACGGTCCGATTGAGCTGGATTAATGGCAGCTTACCGCCGGTCGGCGGGTACTACGGATGGTCTTCTTGGTTGGCGGCAATACCCTCAAAGCGGACCTTGGCCAGATGTACGGATGATCTGGCGAAGCCATGTGGCGCGATGTCCGATTTCAGGATCGGGCGCCGACGGCAAACGCCCTATAGTGCGCAAGAATCCCCGGAGCTAAGGCAGCTTCATACCAAAAACGAGCTTTTCGGTTAGAACCTTGCGTTTCACCAAGGTTCCGCGCCTTGCACGCCAACAAACAGGGCCTATAGACGTTTGATAGAATGAATTTCTTAATAGGATTGGGAAGCCCGGGCCGGTCCATCGTTTCCGCGAAACCGACACGGGCTTAATCCCCGGTTCCATCTGGCCGTTGGAACCGCCGCAAGCTCAACTGAACCGACGAAATCCGTGTGCGCACACGGGTCATTTGCCGGCGTAGGGTAACTTGCAAAGCGCCTCTTCCTTAACCGGCAGGAGCGCAGGCCTGCAAACCTGCCTTTTCATGGTGACTCATCATGAAGAAGCGATTTGCAAACTCGGTGAAGCTGTCAATTAATGCGGCCAGGTGTATTCAGGCGATAAGCCATTTGCTCCTGACTCTGCATTTGCTTGGCATCTTGTGACCCATGCGGCGGGAGTGCTACGCATTCCCGCCAAATAAATCCTCTGTTTCAGCGCGCCAATCTTCTCTGCCGCAGAAACAGGAAAATGAAGAATCTGTTAACCTAAAAGACATGCGGGTGTGGCGTAACTGGTAGCCGCGCATCATTGCCTAAGTGCCTTAACGGGCTTAGGGCATTTAATAATGGTGTGGATTCGTCCGTAGGGGTTCGATCCCCCTCATCCGCACCAATCCTTCGGGATGAGCGCGCCTGATTGACGCGCGACCAGTCTTGCACACGTCAAGCGGCGTGCTAGTGCGTTTCCCAAGGCAGCTTCAAGTCCAATTCGGACTTTTCCGGTACCGTCAGCCTATTATCCAGGTTCGATCATTGGCATTCTCCGCTCCCAATACCAGGATCAGCGTTAGGCAGCACGTGTAAATCCTTAACAGCGTCCAGCAGCCGTTTGAATTGAATATATTTGGCGTGTGCCTGCCAGCCAAGAGATTTAGCGTCCACACCGATGTTAATTTGACGAGTATGAAATTCATAAAATCTTTGGGAGGGTCTCCAGAAGTTGATTCGCTAGGCTCTGGGGCATCGCACCGGGTACGTGGCTACCGACACCATGGACCGCAAAAACAACCGCATTTCTCCTCTCGCCCATCGTGCGCATCATTCAGCCCTTCAATATTAGGTCGTGCCTCCACATCACGTACATGAATCCACCGACGGCAGACGTGCAGCCCAACCAAAACAGCAGGTGCTCAATATGCGTGCAGGTTCTCGCCGTGAAAATGGTTTTGTTCCAAGGACCGATCTTCGCATTCATAAATGCGTCAAATGTCTTGTAGTAAGGAATGCTGCTGGCGATAAGGCCCGCTGCCATGCCGGACAACAGAAAAAGAAACGCACTGACGCACAAAAAGGGGATCATCGACAGGAATAGCGTTTTGGTCGAATCGACCGAAAAAATTCCGACTATCCCTGCGATCAACGCGGTGTACATCCCTATATGGAATTTCGTATAGTCGAAAAGCGTCTTGAGTTGTTCGTCCATTGTTCCGGTCACGGCGTTCCCCATTCTTCGTTCTCCTGTTCTCAAGGTCTTAGCCGACTTATCTGCGTCTGAAAGCCGAAATCAATTAGGGCGAATGCGCGCCGCCTTTGACGATCCGAACTTCCTGTACCTCTTTCATCCTCGGCAGTTACGTGCTGTTACGCATATTTGCATGGCCGAAATGCCTATTCAACCTGTCATTTCTGACAGGTTGTCCAAGTGATGGGGGTTTCCATGATGATGGAAAAAATACTTTAATAAGCTTCCATAGCATGTGGGTCCGCAAAGAGGGTGTTGGAGACGACCTGCGTTCAAACTTCGCGCCGTCTGTATGGCTGGTATTCAGCGCACAGCGGCCAAGATGCGGGATGCTCCGCATCTTGTGGTAGCAGGATTGGAATGCGGGCCGGCGGCAAGTTTGAATTGCCAATACCCGGCAGATTTGAAACGCCAAGCGTGGCAGCCTTGGTGCGAGACGCCTATGCGGCCGCGTGGACTGGCCGAGTGCATAACAGGCTCCAGAAAAGCCCGGGAATTAGCAAAAGGCACCGCGGATACGGGAGCGGCGCCTTTTGCGGGCGGATGACGTTGCGCTAATCGCAGCTATAGCGGAAGGTATCGTCCAGTTGGAGCGGCAAAACCAGGGTGCGCATGTTGCGTGCCTGCGCGTCGTCGCAGAGCGCCTGGCGCTCGTCGGCGTCGTCGACGTAGGTCGACTTGTATTCCGCGTTGAATACCGGTTTGTTGTCGTTGGTAAAAGCGCTATAGGCGTCACACTCGGTCATTTCGTGGCACTGTTCGTTGACCGCAAAATCGAAGCTTGGCTCAAGGGTTGCCACCTGGTCCACGTCGTTCTTCAATGCCACCGCCAGCCCGCGGTTATGGGCTTCGGTCGACAGGAAACGGTTGTAGTCCAGTTGCGTATCGGCCGTCAGCGGGAAGCCGCTGTTGTTGCTATAGCCGTCGACATTGTCCGGTTCCACGCCGTCGCAGCCTTTGGTCACCGCGAGGTCAAGGCGCGCCTGCATGATCTTGCGCACGTTGGCCGACGTGGTATCGAGCCAGTTTTCGCCCGGCCATCCGTCCAGCGCATTTCCCATGTCGCTGGCGAGGAAGCTCGAATAATCGGGGCGCCAGTTTTCGGAGCTGCCGGCGGAGAAATAGCAGACGACCTTGATTCCCGAGGCCTGCAGCCCTTGGATGGTCGACACGGGCGTGTCGACCAGGTCGATGTCGTAAACATCGACCGCGTAGGATGTGTTGACGGTGCCGCGCAATTGCCATTGCCAGGTATTGGCCGCTACCGGCTGCCAATGGGATGGGGTCGACGCCGTCTTCGTGGCCTCCTGGGGAGCCGACTGTGTCCCCGACGTGGGGCTGCCGCCGCAGCCGGCCAACAATGCCGCGGCAATCGTCAAAGCGAGAAAGATTCTCATGTTCCACCTTTGCATATGAATTGGTTTAGTCGTGAAATGCGCGTCGCGCATGCGAATACCGCCGATTGCTTACACACAAACGCCTACAAACAGACAGCCTTCCTTCCTCTCCCTCGCCACGCGTCATGCCCGATAAAACGAAAGGAGTGAGGAAAGCGTAATCAATATCGAAAGTAAACGCAAGTAAAAGTTAAATAAAAATAAGAAAAAGAAAGTGCGTCGGCAACGATTCGTTGCCGGATTGACGGGTTTTGGGAGTCTGTCCGTATGGGCAGCGCAGGGAGGTGCCTGCGCCTGGGATCTGATCGTTTCCTACATTTCCTGGCGCTTCAAACTCCCCTCCCGTCAGCGTGAGAGGGGTTCCAAAGAGTCGCTACTTGTGGGTAAAGGCCGGCCTGCAGAAGAAGGGCGACTAGACGAGCTGAACGTCCACGCCGTGTGCGCGTATGGACTTGATCGTCGCCGGCTGTGCGGCTGAATCGGTAATCAAGACATCGACCTGGTCGAACTTCGCGATCACCGACAGATTTCTGCGCATCAGTTTCGACGAGTCGGCAACAACGACGACCTGCTTTGCGATCTGGATCATCTTGGCATTCAGTTGTGCTTCGAGCAGGTAGGGCGTCATCAATCCCAGTTCCGGGTCCAGGCTGTCGCCGCCGAGAAACAGCTTGTCGGCGTACAGGCTTTCCAGGGCGTGCTCAGCCTGGGGGCCCGACAATGAAAACGAATTGGGCCGCAACACGCCGCCCAGCATGATGACCGTGACGTGGGGGCACCCGGCCAGGATGACCGCGATATTCAAGGCATTGGTGATGACATTGATCGACGCCATCTTGAGCGTGCGGATTTTTTTTGCCAGTTCCGCAGTGGTGGTTCCTGAGTCGAGAATGACGGTATCGCCGTCTTCGATCATCTTCGCCGCCAGTTCGGCAATCCTGACTTTCTCCGCATGGTGGAGGTTTTCCTTTACGCTGATCGGCAAATCCTCGTCGTCCCTGCGCATGACGGCCCCGCCGCGCACCCGGACCAGGGCGCCATCGTGATGGAGTGCCTTCAAGTCGCTGCGGATCGATACCGCGGATACGCCGAAGCGTTCCACCAGTTCGTCGACCGTCACCTTGCCCCGTTCCGCAACGAGGTCGCGGATCAGGTTTCGTCTTTCGTAGATGGCAAGATGTGAAAGGTCGTCATTGTCCATATGGGGTGCCGGAACGTTTCGGTTCGATGCGCTTTGGTTTTGATTTTTCATGAAAATGGCCGATTCAACAAGCCCACGATATATGGCCGCAAACTGAAACCATCCATTGAGCCTTATTTGAGGACTGACTTGAAGTCGCTGATTGCTCGGATGGTACACGATTCCCGCATATGTCGGATATCGGGCGAGCCGAGTAGCCGGCATGGTATTGTCGATTCGTTGTATTCGAAAGAGAAAACTTGCGTTTAATTTTCGATATTGCTTGCGTTTGCTTTCGTTTGTGCCTATCATGTATTCGTGGTTGTTCCGCATTTTAATGACAGGAAGCGCAAACAAGGGGGAAGGGATGTTCGTTCGTACCATATTGGCAGTGTCCATCGAACTGGCGTTGAGCAGCTTTTGCGCCGTATATGCCGACGAGCCGGCGCAGGCGCCGGATGCCGCGGCGCGCAGCGTCGAGAAAGCCAAGGCAGCCGGCACGGAGCCCGGCGCAGGCGAAGAGGCGGGGATCGCGGTCGTCACCGTGCAGGGAACGCGCGCCAGCCTGGAGCGCTCGCTGGAAGCAAAGAAGAATGCCGCCGTCGTGCTTGATTCGATTTCCGCGACCGAACTGGGCAAATTCCCAGACGACGACGTCGCCGATTCGCTCTCCCACATCACCGGCGTTTCGATCGTGGACCGCCAGACCGGCGGGGAAGGCTTGCATGTCAGCGTGCGCGGGCTCGGCGCCGCCTACAACATCGTCACGCTGAACGACCGTGTCCTCGCCACCGACGACGACGGCCGCGATTTCGCGTTCGACGTCTTGCCGTCGGACGTCATCTCCGGGGCGGACGTGTTGAAATCGGCCCAGGCCTCGGCGGTCGAGGGCAGCATCGGCGGCACCGTCAACCTGCGCACGGCGCGCCCGCTGGACAACCCCGGCCTGCATGCGGCGGTGCGCGTCGAGGGGGACTATAACGACATGTCGCGCCTCAAGGGCGAAAAGCTGTCCGCCGTCTATAGCGCCACCAGCGACGACCGGAAAATGGGCTTCCTGATCGGCGCGGTCCTGTCCGATACCAAGCTGCGCACGGACAGCATGGGCTACAACACCTACGATATCTACAACCCCGGCACGTGGCCGCCCAACGGCGCCGGTTCCAGCGTGGTGGCGCACTGCTGCATCGCCTTCGGCTCCATCTTCGACGACAAGAAACGCGATGCGCTGTCGGCCACCTGGGAATGGCGCCCCTCATCGGCGCTGACGCTGACGGCCGACGCCCTGTACACCCATTTGAACGATCCGCAGGTCGGTTACAACGAGGCCTATTACCCCGATTGGACCGGCAACTGGTCCAACGTCACCGTCAAGAACGGCTTGATCACGGGCATGACCGTCAGTAATTTCGTTCCCGAGATCGCGAACATTACCCAGGATCGCGTCGTCAACACCTCGCTGTTCGGCCTCAATGCCGCCTGGAAGCCCAGCGCCGATCTGCGCATCACGGGCGACGTCTACCGTTCGCGCGCGGTGCGGCCCGAGGGCGGCACCGACACCTTCGTCGTCGCCGGCCTCGGCGGCAACAATACGCTGGCCTGGCAGGACAACAGCCGCGCACTGCCCAACATCGCCGTGACCCTGCCGGACGGGCGCGATTACGCCACGGCGCTGGCATCGGGCCAATTGGGCGACAGCTACTGGAATCCGCACTACGTCGGCCTGAGCGGCTACAGCGTCCGCGACACCGTCACCGGCGCGTCCTTCAACGGCAGCTACCTGTTTCACGACGGCGCGCTGGAGCGCATCGACTTCGGCCTCGCCGATACGCGGCGCGTCAAGTCGAGAAGGGATATCAGCAACGATTGGACCGGCGGGTCGAACCAGTACACCAACCTGTACGGCAGCAGCATCACCTTCGGCTCGCTCGGCGCGAATGTCGTCGCGCCGATGAGCGTGCCCAACTTCATGCACGGGGCGGGCGGCAGCTTCCCCATGACGTTCGCTTCGTTCAATATTCCCGCCTATCTGGGCGCGCTGCAGAAGCTCAACGGCACACCGAATACGCAGCCGGGGGTCGCCCCCGGCACCCTGTACAACTTCGCCGCCACGCTGCCGCAATTCAATGCGGTGAATTCCTACGACGTGACGGAACAGACGACGGCCGCCTTCGTTGAAGGCGTCTTCGGCGGCGACGATTGGTCCGGCAATGTCGGCATCCGTTTCGTCCGCACGCGGACCACGGCATCGACCTCGGTCGACAATATCCTCTCGGTGTACGACCCGACGCCGGACATCGCCACGTCGGCGCCGCAGGTCACATACAGCACGCCGCAGCCGGAAACGGCCAACGGTTCCTACGTGACGCCGCTGCCGTCCTTCAACTACAGCCTGTGGCTCGCGCCCAAACTGCAATTGCGCGTGGGCGGCGCGCAAACGCTGGCCCGCCCGGCTTTGAACCAGCTTGCTCCCACCGTGACCGACGGCACGATCAACCGGATCTACGAACTGTATTACGCCGGCAATGCGGCGCTGAAGCCGATCCGCGCAACCCAGGGCGACATATCGCTCGAGTGGTACTACAAGCCGAAATCGGCGGTTACGGTGGCGCTGTTCGGCAAGCGCATCCGGGACGACATCGAACTCCAGACCGTCACCGGCGTCAACATCGGCGTGCCGGGGCACTTGTATGCGATCCAGCAACCCGCCAATGGCGCCACAGGCAGCGTCAACGGTCTGGAACTGGGCTTTCAGCACTTGTTCGACAACGGCTTCGGCGTGACCGCGCAATACACGCGCAACAGCACCATCCCCGGTGTGACGCCTTCCACGGCTTCCCTCGGCGCGCTCTACGAGGCCGGCCCCTACAGCGCCAATGTACAATGGGAACACAGCGCCCGCTACCTCGCCAATTTGACGACCGAAGTGCCCGGCTGGGCCAGTTATGTCGATCCATTCACCTGGGTGACCGCGCAAGCCTCGTATGAAGTCAACAAGCTGTTGAAATTCTATGTGGAAGGAAAGAACCTGACGAACTCGGTCTATCGCTCGGACCTCGGCCGGCCCGACGCCATCTATGGCTTTACCAGCTACGGGCGCAGCTACACGGCCGGCATGAGCATCAAGTGGTGAGGGCGGCATGAGCGCGAAAGCTTCGCCCTGGATGGCCTACACCCTGACCACCACCTTGCTCTGGGGCTTGTGGGGCGCGCTGACAGGCGTCCCGGCCGAGCACGGGTTTCCCGAGACTTTGACCTACGTCGTATGGGCGCTGACGATGATCGCTCCCGCCGCGTGGGCCATGCACAAAGCCGGCTGGAAACTGAAGAGAGACGGCCGTTCGCTGAAGCTAGGCCTGGCGATCGGATTGCTGGGAGCGGGCGGCCAGATGATCCTGTTCAAGGCCGTCACGCTGGGGCCGACCTACCTGATTTTCCCTATCGTCTCGCTGTCCCCGGCCATTACCATCCTGCTGTCCTTCTTTTTCCTTAGCGAGCGTACCGGCCGGCTCGGCATGGCGGGAATAGCCATCGCGGTGCTGTCCCTGCCCTTGTTCGACTATACGCCCGGCAAGGATGCCACCCATTATGGAACCTGGTTCGTTCTCTCGCTTGCCGTCATGATCGCCTGGGGGCTGCAGTCGTATTACATCAAGCTGGCCAATGCGACCATGGACGCCGAGAGCATCTTCTTTTACATGATGCTGACCGGCCTGATGTTCATCCCGGCGGCACTCTGGATGACCGACTTCTCGGCGCCGATCGAACTCGGCTTTTCCGGCCCCTACCTTGCCGCCGCGATTCAATTGCTCAATGCGGTCGGCGCGCTCACCCTGGTCTATGCCTTCCGCTATGGCAAGGCGATCGTGGTGTCGCCCCTGGTCAATGCCGGCGCGCCCTTGCTGACCTCGGTCATTTCGCTTTCGCTGTCGCAATCCTGGCCCGGCTCGTACAAGATCGCCGGCATTGTCCTCGCCTTGTCCGCCGCGCTCTTGCTGGCGTTGCAGCCGGAATAAACAGGCAGCCTCCGCACAGGCAAACTGCAAACCTTCGCCGGAACCGATTTCGGCGAAGGGGCAGCCCTGGAATCCGTTAAAAATGGGCCGGCCTGGTAAACGACGGCAGCGGCAATGACGCCATCCTTTTGAAACGGGTTCTTAACCCTGTTCCAGTTTCTCCACCTCGACCAGCAGGGAACCTTCGAAACTGACGTGCAGCCGGTTCCGCGAAGGGGTGACCGTTCCGAGAAAGCGGTCGTTGACGTAATCGTGCACCGCGAATTCTTCTCCGGTGCCGGGCCGCAGGCCGCGAATCTCGACCGGCCCATTCCATTGCCGGGAATAAAAGGCCAGATACAGGCGCCCGTCTTTTTCAAGCGCATGCGCTTCCGGCTTGTCGAAACCGATGTCGTACAAGTCGCCGCGATAGGTTCCGGCCGGCAGCATGTGCTGCCGGTACAGCGAAATCCACTTGCGCCATACCGGCTCTTTGTCCGCCGTCAGCAGAAACGAATCCTTGGGCTTGGGATCGGCGGGCCAGGTGAATTTGGTCGATACGACGGCGCCGATTCCAACCGTCGAGGCGAAGTCGCATCCGCCGTCGCTCAATTCGACATGGTCCCCCGCATACGGCGCGCTCGGCCCCATCAGCGCCTTCAGCGTCTTGCCCTTGTGCCGCACCTGCCACGACGATTCGGGGTCGGAGGCCGGAGCCTGGTTCATGTAGGGCATGTTATGGAAGGCATAGGAAGTCCCGCAAGGGCAGATTTCCACGACGGCGTCGGGGTTGACCTCCATGGCCGCAAGATAGATCGCCTTGAAGAAGTCCTGCAGCTTCTCGACCGACTCTTCAGGGCGAGCGTGCTTGTGCGCCGGATTGAAGCAGGGCGCGACGCCGTTGAGGTGCTGGCCGTCGATTTTCAGGCCGGCAAAACCCCATTCGCCGAGAATCTTTTTCACCAGGGCTTGCGTATAGGAGACGGTCGGCGCGTAAGCGGGGCACAGGTAAAAACTGTTCCACCACGTGATGTTCTGCACCGCGCCGTCCTTGTCCAGCAACAGCATGTCGGTGTGATCGTGCAGCAGGTCCGTTCCCGGGTTGACCGCAAGCGGAGAAAACCACAGGCGCGGTTTCAGGCCTGCCGCGCGAATCCGCTGCGCCAGGTATTTCAAGTCGTCTTCGCCGCGCGGAAACTTCTTCCGGTCGACATGCCAGTCGCCGTTGGCCGTCTGCCAGCCATCGTCGATCACGGCCCAGTCTAGGCCCAGGTCCCTGGCCTTGTCCAGCGTCCCTTCGACCAGTGCCATGGTGAAGTTGCGCTCGTAGCCCCAGGCGCACCAGATCGGTTCGTACGATGCCTTGGGCGTGGCCGGCGCGTGCAAACCGCGCAGCGCCATCAAGCGGCGATAGGTATCGAGCGTCGCAAAGTAGTCGCCGCGATGCACCGCCACGAAGGTCTCGAAGGTATCGAGGTTCTCCCCAGGCGCCAGGCTGGTCGCAGCTTCATACCTGAGCGCGATGCTGGCTGTCGCACCAATGCGTTCGAGCGGCAGGCCGACCAGCTTCGGCGTGCGTTCGACGTGGCCCACCGCGATCCCGGCATCGCGCCGCCAGACATCGACAATCGGGGTGCCGCCGCCGTAGTCGGACGACGTCATGCCCATGAAATTCGCTTGGGAGAAACCCTTTTCCACCGGCTGAACCCAGTCGCGCCGGTCGGCATAGCTGCCGCCGGAAAAGGACCAGAACGCGGGGCCGCCGGTATCGCGGCCGGCAATCCTGCAAGCGCCGTTGGTCCAGCCCTTGACGGACAGCGTCCGATCCGACAGATTGCGATACGACACGCGATACAGGGCGAACCCGGGAAATTGCTGGTACAGCGTGATCTGGACTGTCTTTTCGATACCGTTTTCGGCGAGCCCGGTCAGCCTGATGCGCCGTCCCGGGCCGTGCTTGTCCGCGAGGCTGGATTCTTCCGCCTGCATGAGCTGAAAATCCTTTACCTTGCTGCCGTCGGCGAGAACCAGGTACTCGGTCGCGCCGCGCTTGCCCAGGCGTGTAAGCTGTCCGCCGGACACGCAGGCGATGCTCGTCTGCATCCGGTGATCGATATCGATGCGAATCGCGGCATCGCCGAAGCGCGCATTGCCGACGGCGCGCTTGGTCGCCTGCATCGATTCATGGCCGAGCGCCGCCGCAGCCGCGCGATCGAACAGGGCCACCGGGCCGGCAATCGTCACCGTCGTCAGCGTTTGCAGGAAGCGTCGTCGTTTCCAATCGTGGCGGTTGTTCATTGGCTGCTACCTTTCCCGTTCTTTCCAGGCGCAAGCGGCCCGGGCCCGCCCCACGCGCCGGGAAAGAGCCGCTCCGCATTGAGATGATAAATCTTGTCGACCACGGCCGTGGGCAAGGCCAAACCTTTCAGCTTGGCGCCGAGATCGGGAACGTAGCGGATGTCCGCGGTGTTGAAGAAGCGCCAGTCGCGCAACCAGACCGTTCGCGCCTCCTTGCCGAATGCCCGCGCCTTGGCGTCCTGTTCGAGATCGGTGGCGTACAGAATGCGGTCCTGGTAGCGGATGAGGAAATTGCGCACCTTCTCCGGATCGCGTAGCGCCTGGCTCTGCAATTGTCCGATGCGCGCCGCCAGATCGACGCTGGTGTTCGGGAAACGCTCGAGGAAATCCGCCAGCCGGTCCACGCTCCATTCGAGCGATGCCATATGCAAGCCGACGAATTTCAGGGAGGGGTGGCGCGCGAGCATCGTGTCGCGTGCGCGCAGCTGGTCTTCGTAACCTGGCATCTCGGGGTGCAAATACATATGGTATTGCGGATGCGACGCGAAATACTCGCGGTCGCTCTCGACGCTCATTTCCGAAAGCGGCAGCCAGCAATTTCTCGGCTCGCCCTGATGCCCGAGCAAGGGGATGCCGGCTTGCGCGAGGTGTTCGAAGATCGGGCTCAGTCGCGGATCGTCGACCATGACCAAGCGCCCGTCGCTGTCGCGCAATGCCATGCCGACGTTTTTCCAGACCTTGACGGCCACCGCGCCATGCGCGACGGACTCGTCGATGTGGCGCAGCGTTTCCTCGCGCCAGCCCGGCTCGTCGATGCCGCTCGCGTGGAAGGTGGCGGCATAAGCGAAGCGCAGCGGATACCGCCGCAGCATATCTTGTGCGATGCGCTCCTGCTCCTCGATGGGGGGGAAGTCGGCGTAGTCCACGTTGATCGACAAGACGCGAAAGCGGTCGCGCTCGGCTTCGCGCATGAAAGACGAATCGGTGCCGTGCAAGTGCATGTGGGCATCGATCTTGGGGACGCGGTAGAAATCCTTCATGCCGTAGTGCGCGTAACGTACGTGATGCGCCTCGGCCGCCTGCGCGGCGCCGGGCGGAAAGGCGCCTGCCAGGAGCAGAAGAACCGGGTAGAGGTGCCTCATGATCGGATGCGGCAGGGCATGAATCAGCGCCTGCTGTTCTGGATCAGCCGTGCCAGTGCGTCCGCCGACAGCGGCCGGCCGGCTTGCGCGGCGGCGTACAGGGCAGCCCCGATCACCGGAGGCAGGGCCGGCTCGACCATTTGGAACAATTTGTGCTGTTCCGCCAGCGCTTGCCGGAACGGATTGAGGATCACGTCGCCGGCATTGAATACGCCTCCCGAATACGATATCCGCAGCGTCGTACCGACCGGGATGCGCAGCCTGGCACTCAAGGCAACGACGAGTTGCGCCAATTCCTTTGCCGCGCGCACAAATATCTCCGCAGCCTGCGCATCGCCTTCGACGGCGGCCGCATGCGCCGTCCTGGAAAAACGCGCGACGGCGCTGCGTTGCGCGCCGAGGGTGCTGTGGACATGAGCGCAAAGATCGAGGTCGTTTTCCAGTTGCAGTTGCGCGCGCAGCAGCGCGTACAGGGGCCCCTTTTCGGCACGCCCGTCGCTCATCCTGGAAAAAAGGTTCAGCGCTTCGCGCGCGATCCAATACGCCGAGCCTTCATCGCCGAACAATTCGCTCCAGCCGCCGGCGCGTGCGCTGCGCCCCTCGAACTCGCCATACGCGATCGACCCGGTCCCGGCGACGACGCTGATGCCGTCCTGGGCGCACAAGGAGCCGGCCCAGCCGCAGACCATGTCGTTTCCGCAGCGATAGCGCCCGGCCGGAAGAAAACCGTCCGGCAAGGTGTCGAGGCGATGCTGGAGCGCGCTGTTCTCGCCGTAGGCCGGCAAGCCGATGAAGGCATGGCGCAGGTCGTCCGCCACGGCATTGGCCCGGGCCAGCACCGCCATGGCGCCGCGGCGCAATACTTCCCGTGCCGCTTCCAATCCCGTTTCGGGGTAATAGCAAGTCGCTTCCTCGTGCAAGGCAAGGACCGTGCCGTCGTCGTCGAGGAGCGCGAAGGCCGTCTTGCTGCCGCCGCCGTCAATACCCAGATACATCCGCTCTCTCCTCATCCTCCCAGGGGTAGATGACCACGCCTTTCACGACGCGATTGACCGTTCCGGACGAACTCGGATGGTCCGGGCGGTTTTTGATACGCAGTGCCTGGAACATGGCAAACACTTGCGCAAAGATCGCGAACACCGGCGCCAGCTCAATGTCCGGCGCATCGGTCAAGCCGTCGATCGGGAAGAAGTCGCGGTCGGCTGCCTGATTGGGCATGACGGTGCCGAGCGCCAGCACGCGTCCGGCGCGGCCGTCGCTTTTCAATTCCCGCAAGAGATCGACATCGTACTGCCTAGTGTAAGGCTCGTTGGACAAAAAGACCACGACCAGCGTCGTCGAATCGATCAAGCTTTTCGGTCCATGCCGGAATCCCAGCGGGGATTCGCAAAACGAAGCGACGTTGCCGTCGGTCAGTTCCAGCAGCTTCAATGCCGATTCGCGCGCCAGGCCATGCATCTCGTTGCTTCCCAGGTAGACGACGCGCTTATATTCGGCGTTGAGAATATCCCGGTGCGTGTCGCCGAACCTTTCGATCAGCGCGCTCGCCGAGTTGCGTATCATGGCCCAGCGGGCGGATTTGCCCGACCCGGTCGGGATCAGGCCGAAAATCGCCGCCGCCGCGAGCAGCATCGAACTGAAGCTCGATGTCATGGCGAAAGCGCGGTCATGCGTGGCATCGGGCAGCGTGAACGTGTAGGCGGCCGATTGCGGCAACGAGCGCGAGAGCCGCGACAGCGCGCCCTCGTGGTTGCAGGTGATGACCAAGTGATGACATTTGCCCACGCGTGCATTGGCGAGCGTGAGCGCGGCGGCGCTTTCCGGGCTGTCCCCCGAGCGCGCGAAGGAAACCAGCAGCGTCGGCACGTCGCGCTGCAGATAGCGGTCCGGCCCGGTTACCAGGTCGGTGGTCGCAATCGATTCGACGCGCAGCCCTAGGTGCCGCATCAAGGCCGGCGCGAGGATGTCGCCGACATAGGCCGATGTGCCGGCGCCCGTCAAGACGATCCGCAAACTTTTTGTCGCGAGTAAGGGCTGCAGAAATCGCGCTATGGCATGCTGCTGCGCCAGAAGGCTGTCTTCAACCATGCCCCAGACCGCCGGTTGCCTGAAGATCTCCGAAGCTGTCCATGTCGCGTCGAGAGATTCGAGCGTATCGGCCGCCATTCCAAACCAATTCATATACTTGTCTTTATGTCGAGATTTACGTTGAGAGAGAGCGAATCCGGCCGGCAGGCCGCGCGGTATTGGTCGATCACGAGGCGGATCGCGTGCATCAGGATTTCGTGCGCGGAGTAGACGAGGCGGCCCTCGCGGATCGCTTCGTATTGCCGGGTAAGGTATTGGCTGAGCAGCGCGAGCGGCGGCGGATTGTTGTCCAGGTTGGCGAACATCTTCGCCTGCGCCGCGCCGATGTCGGGCTGGCTCCAGTAGTATCGGATGCGGTCGCTCAGGCTGTATTGCAGATCGTATTGCCGCGTATCCGGATCGTGATAGTACTTTTGCCAATGGACCGGGTTTTCCCGCATGGCGCGCAGCACGACCTCCTTGAATCCGGATGCTTTGTCCTTGCCCAGCCATTCGGACTCGATATCGGCAAGCGCCCATAGGGTTTCGCGCAACGCGAACGAGAGCGCCGGGCCGACCTTGAGTATCGCGAAGTGCCCGCTCACCAGTCGGGCGAGATTGCCTGGCGTTTGATAGTCCGTCGAATGCGCCTCGTACACCAGGCGTTCGTCTTGGCCGATGAAGGCGCTGAGCCTTTCGGCCTCGCCGGGACGGTAGTCGATGACATGGCGATGATCGAACTCCACGCCGGGCTGGACCACGAGCGCCACCACGCGCGACCACGCCGCGCTCAAGCCTTGGCCCAGGAAAATGTCGCGGTGGGCCGCGATGGTGGCCCGCGCGGCGGCCGGCGTGGTCACGGCTATCCCGTGCAAGGATTCCGCCGCCCCTCCCGGAACCGGGACTTCCGTGCCGATGACGTAGACCGGCGCTTCGCCGCCGGCACGCTTCCATGTGCGCTCGGCGACGACGCAAAGCGAGGCGGCCCGTTGCGCCGCCACTGTCGGGTCCAGGGGGGACGGATCGTCCGCGCACGACATCGAACAATCGAGATGGATCTTGCGGAATCCGGCTTCCACGTAGCGTTCGATCAGTTCCATCGAAAGCGCCATGGCTTCGGCGGCGTTTCGCGCGACCCAGCAATTCGGCCCGAGATGGTCGCCGCCGAGCCATACGTCGGATCGCGGCAATCCGACACGGTCGGCGATTTCCATCACGAAAGCATGAAAATCCCGCGGCGCCATTCCTGTGTAGCCGCCATGCTGGTTCACCTGGTTCGAGGTTGCCTCGATCAAGACAGCTTGGCCCGCATCCCTTGCGCTGCGCATCGCAGCCTCGATCACGATGGGGTGGGCCGAGCAAATCGAATACAGGCCGACCGGCAGCCCTTGCTTGTGTTGCCTGACGAAGTCGAGGATCGCTTTCATAAACGCCAATTTGACTGGTTGCTTTCGTTATATTTAAAAACGAAAGATAAATCACGCTGTTTTTGTTATTTGAATAGTATATGAAAGCTTTCGAAAGTTCAAGAAAATATGGAATTGACGGTTTGTAATTGCGTGAAACCTGGTGGGGTACTGAACTTGGCGGGGGACTTCCGCCTGCTTTGCGTCGGATGTTGGCGCTATCTCCCCTCTCCCGCAGGCGGGAGAGGGGTAGGGGAGAGGGTGATCGCGACCGACTTGGCTTGTTTTTCGAGCAGGCAATGTTTCGCAGCTATCGGGCCGCTGCGATTTCGGTCGGATTTTTTTCGGTTTCCATCCAGCGCTCGATTTGCTCCACGATCCACCGGCCGTCGTCCAGCGGCAAATCGTGGCCTGCGCTCGGGTGGAACACCGCATCGGCATGCCATAACTCCGCCAGGCGGCGCGAGCAGGCATTATCGACCAGGCTGTCGGCCGTGCTGCCCAGGATCAGGAGCCGCGTGCAAGGCTTGCAGCGGCGGGCGCGGAAGCGCATCGCCGCCCAGAGCTGGCGCAGCGCATTTTGCGGCGAGACCGGCGCTTCCCGCTGGTAGGCGATCCAATCATCGAGCACGGCAGCCCGCGCGCGGCCGTCGTTGCTCGTCATTTCCAGGATCAGTTTTTCGCGCTCAGCCGGTTCGGCCCTGAGGCAGCGCAAGAGCTTGCCGTAGTTGTGCGGCTTCAGGCGGCGGTAAAACGGGCTGAACGGACGCAGGCTGGTGTTGATCAGGACAGAGCCGGCGACTTCTTCCGGCGCGATGCAATTCCAGGCCACGGCCACCATGGCGCCGAGCGAGAGCGCCAGCAAATGGTAGGGCGGGGCGATGTCGCGCCGGTGCAATTCGGCGCGGCAGAATTCAGCCATGTCTTCGACCGTGGTCGGGCTGGTTTCGCGCGCCAGGCTGCCGTTGCCGGGCAGGTCCAGCGTGACGATATTCGCGTCGGGAAAGGCGTCTTGCAGGAGTTGAGGGAAACGGCCCCAATGGCGCTGCTCGCGCACCAGGCCGCGCAACAGCACCCAAGTCATCATCGCTTGAGCCCCGGATACCAGCGCGCAAAGGCACGCTCATGGTGGGCGATGCGTTCGGCGCCGACCGGCAGCCAGCGTTCGCTGCCGCACGCCGCGCGCGCCAGGAAATCGAGCCATACGCCATGATGGCGCAACACGCGCTGCAGGCGGTGGCCCGGGCGCGGATTGAACAGGCCTTGGCGCGAAAACACCTGGCGGGGGTTTTTCTTGACCCACAGCCAGGAACCCATTTCCAGGGTCAGCGGCAGGAAGATGCGCTTGCCCAGGGTTTCCGAGCGCAGGTAGAGGTAATCCCATAAGTCGCCATGCGTCAGGTATTGCCGGCTTTGCGGCTCGAACAGGTAATTATGGTTGGGATAGGTCTGGCTGAACAAATCTTCCAGTGCCGAGATGTCGGGCAGGTGGGCGATCGGCACCGAAGTGTGCGCATGGGGAAACCAGATGCGGTCGCGCATGCCGAAGCCGGAATGGCAATCGAGCGCCATCGAAAACGAGCGCGACAGCAATTCTCCCTCGACCACGGTACATACGGCCTGGCTCTCGCATTCCATTTTCTCGCGCGAACCGCGGTACCAGGGCAGGCGCGAGCTGTAGCTTTGGCCGCCCAGCATGAAGGGCACCTTGTCGATCGCATCGAGCGGAGCGTTGCGCATCAAGTCCACGCCGCGCGGATTGCTGCGCGTGCCTTCCAGCATGCCGCCTGGATTGACCAGGGGCATGAACACCAGGCGCACCTGTTCCAGTTGGCGATGCAGCATCTGGTCCCAGCGCAGGCGCGTAACCAGGCTTCTCAGGAAAACCAGCAGGATTTGCGTGCCGATGCGCTCCAAGCCATGGATGCCGCCGAAGAAGCCGACTGCCGGTATGGCCGGGTCGCTGTTGCCGATGGAGAGCGCATAGACCGGCAGCTTGTGCGGCCCGGATTCGGCTTCGCACAGCACGCGTGTTTCGAAGCCGCGCCCCTTGCCGTCGGCAATGATGCGTTCCAGTTCAAATAGCTCAGGGAGCTTGTGGGCAATCATGGAGCCAAATCCGTAACACCGTCGGTGGTAATCGCAACGGTATTACGATAAAGCCGTTGACTGCTTCCATCTTAGCGAAAAATTGTCGCAGATTTAAGCGAAAGTTGCGCTATGGATACAGCTTCCGTCTACAGTTCCGTGCGCAGAGCGAACAATTCAGGAAACAGCACCACGTCAAGCATCTTGCGCAGGTAGGATACGCCGGCCGTGCCGCCGGTGCCGGTCTTGAAGCCGATGATGCGCTCCACCGTGGTCACATGGCGGAAGCGCCACGTGCGGAAGGCCGTTTCCATATCGACCAGTTTTTCCGCCAGTTCATAGAGCGCCCAATGCTTGTTCGGCTCGCGGTAGACGGCGAGCCAGGCCGCTTTGACGCTGTCGTCCGCAACCGTGGGTTTGGTCCAGTCCGCTTGGGCGCGGGCCGGATCGATGGCAAAGCCGCTGCGTGCCAGGAGCAGAATCGCCTCATCGTAGATCGAGGGCGAGCGCAGGGCGGTATCGAGCCGCGCATGGACTTCGGGCGTCGGCTCGTGCACCTTGAGCATGGCGCCGTTTTTATTGCCGAGAATGAATTCGAGTTCGCGGTATTGCGCCGACTGGAAGCCCGACGATGCGCCCAGATAGGGCCGGATGGCCGTGTATTCGGGCGGCGTCATGGTCGCCAATACGTCCCAGGCATGCACCAACTGGTCCATGATGCGCGCTACGCGCGAGAGCATCTTGAACGCCGGCGGCAGGTCGCCGGCATGCAATTGGGCGCGCACGGCATGCAGTTCGTGCAACATCAGCTTCATCCACAGTTCGCTGGTCTGGTGCTGCACGATGAACAGCATCTCGTTGTGGTTGGGCGAGAGCGGGTGCTGGGCAGTCAGGATGCGGTCGAGCGCGAGGTAGTCGCCATAACTCATCGACTTGCTGAAATCCATCTGGGCGCCATGCCACTTTTCGTCTTTGTCGGTCATACATTTCCCTCTAGGTCACTGCGGCACGCTCGGCGTGTTCGTCGTATTTCTTGTTGTCCAGAATATCTTTCAGGATAGCCGCCGCATCCCAGGCATCGACGAAACGCGTATAAAGCGGGGTAAAGCCGAAGCGCATGATTTCAGGCTCGCGGTAGTCGCCGATCACGCCGCGCTCGATCAGCGAGTGCATCACGGCATAGCCGTGCGGATGGGCAAAGCTGGCCTGGCTGCCGCGCTTGGCGTGTTCGCGCGGCGTGACCAGCGTCAAGGGATGGCCGGCGCATTCCCGTTCGACGGCGGCGATGAACAGGTCGGTCAGGGCCAGCGACTTGGCGCGGATGGCGTCCATCGTGGTTTTGCCGAACACATCGAGCCCGCATTCGACCAGGGCCAGCGAGACGATGGGTTGGGTACCGCACAACGCCCGGCGTATGCCACTGGTCGGCTCGAAATGCGGCGCCATCGCAAACGGCCTGGCATGGCCCCACCAGCCCGATAGCGGTTGGCGGAATGCGGCCTGGTGGCGCCGCGGCACCCAGGCAAAGGCCGGCGCGCCTGGGCCGCCGTTCAAATACTTATAGGTGCAGCCGACGGCGAAATCGGCGCCGTCGGCATGCAAGTCCACCGGCAAGGCGCCGGCCGAATGCGCCAAATCCCAGACGATCAGCGCGCCCTTGGCACGCGCGAGTTCGCTGATGGCGCGCATATCGTGGAGGCAGCCGGTGCGGTAATTCACGTGCGTGAGCATCACCACGGCCACATCTTCGGTAATCGCGGCGGGAATGTGCTCGGGGCTGTCCACCAGCTCGATGCGGTAGCCGCGGTCCAGCCACTCGGTCAAGCCTTGCGCCATGTAGATATCGGTGGGGAAATTGCTGCGCTCGGTGACGATGACGCGGCGCTGCGATGTTTGTTCCTTCTGCGCCTGCATGTGGAGCGCCGCAGCCAGCACCTTGAACAGGTTGATCGAGGTGGTGTCGGTCACGACCAGTTCGTCCGTCCTGGCGCCGACCAGGGGCGCCAGTTTGTCGCCCAGGCGCGAAGGCAGGTCGAACCAGCCGGCCTTGTTCCACGAGCGGATCAAATCGACGCCCCATTCTTCGGCGATCACTTGCTGTGCGCGTGCGGCCGAGGCGCTGGGCCGCGCGCCGAGCGAATTGCCGTCAAGGTAGATCACGCCTTCGGGCAACTCGAAATCGGCGCGCAAGTGCGCCAGCGGGTCGTCCAGATCGAGTGCCTGGCAATGTTTGCGGTCGAGTGTCATAGCTTTATTTTCTAGATTGAACGGAGTATGGCGCGCACCGGGCTGGCATCCATGCCGGCCAGCTTCAAGGGCAGGGCGATCAATTCATAATCCCCCTCGGCGATCTCGTCGAGCACGATCCCTTCCAGGATCGCCATGCCGTTCTTTCGTATGGCATGGTGCGCATCCATGGTCTTCGATTCCTGGGGATCGAGCGAAGGCGTGTCGATGCCGACCAGCTTCACGCCGTGCCGTGCCAGCAAGTCGATTGCTTCATGCGAGACCGAACAGAACTTTTCATCCCATTGTTGTTGCGGCGCTTGCGTGTAGCTGCGAAACAGCACGCGCGCCGGCACGCCGTCGAGCTTGCCCTGCAAATGCGCGACGGACACCGCTTGCGCGCCGATGCAATGGATCACGCGGCAGGGGCCGAGATAGGCGTCCAGCGCAACCTGGTCGATATCCTTGCCCTCCTTGTCGTAATGTGAAGGCGCATCGCAGTGGGCGCCCGTGTGGGTCGACATGGTGATCTTGCTGACCTTGACCGGGCAGCCGCCTTCGATTTTCCAAGTCTCCTGGGTATCGAATGCCGTGTCGCCGGGCCACACCGGAATTGCCGGTGAGAGTACTGGGCTGATGTCCCAAAGCATTTTGGTCATAAGGTAGATGAACGCAAATTCGCAGGCTACCAAACTCCCCTCTCCCGCCTGCGGAAGAGGGGAGTGCAGACGCAGATCGGCGGCTGCACCATCGAAACGATATTTTAGGTGAAAAATATCGATGAGACATTGCTAATTAAACCGGAAAATTGCCATAAAATGCAATATTTGAATAGAATAATAAAAAATAATGGTGATAAATTCGATGAATCTCGATGCAACCGATTTGAAGATTTTGTCCGCCCTGCAGGAAGACGGCCGCATCAGCAACCTCGACCTGGCCGAAAAGGTCTTCCTCTCGCCCTCATCCTGCTTGCGCCGCGTGCGCGCGCTGGAAGAGGGCGGCGTGATCAAGCGCTACGGCGCCATTCTCGACGCCGAAGCGCTCGGCCTGGAGCTGGAAGCCTTCGTCCAGGTCACCATGCGGCACGACGTCGAACGCTGGCATGAAGGCTTCATCGAAGCCCTGCGCAACTGGCCTGAAGTGATCGGTTCCTTCATCATCACCGGCGAAGCCAATTACCTGCTGCGCGTGCGTGCGCGCAACCTCAAGCACTACTCCGCCTTCATCCTCGACAAGCTGTACAAGACCGCCGGCGTGCTCGATATCCGTTCCAACATCGTGCTGGAGACGATCAAGGATACGCATACGCTGCCAGCGCAACTGATCAGCGGTTAGCAGCCTGTCCGCACGGAAGAAATCTTCCGTCGTTCGAACCTTCGTTCACAGACGGGAGAATGCGGTTGCAATCGCTGGTATTCCGTGGCGCAATCGCTAATCTGTCCTTCGTCTCCACAACGAAAGACAGTCATGAACAAACCGCTTGCCATCTTCCTTGCCTGCTCGATTGCCGCTGCTTCGATCAGTGCTTCCGCCGCAGACGCGACTGGCGGCACACGTTACGTCTGGGTCAATAACCTCACGCTGCGTGCCGCGCCCGACATCAAGGCTGAAGCCTTGGCGCGCCTGCCGCTGGGCGCATCGGTGCAAGTGCTGGCCGGCACCGAACCGCTGGTGCATCGCGAAGAGAGCCTGCCGGGCCTGAAGCTGGACAAGCAAGTCAACGGCAAGCCGCTCAAGATTAGCGGCGACTGGCGCCATGTGCGCGTGGGCACGGCGGAAGGCTGGGTGTTCGACGGCTACCTGTCGCGTTATCCCTATCCGAAGGATTCGAAAGGCAGCGACAAGGTTGCGATGGAATTCGCCGCGGCCAAGCAAGCCTTCGGCGCCAGGATGGAAAAGCAATGGATGACGGGCGATGCCACCAATGGCGAAATATTCCGCGCCATGCCGCAGCACCTGCAGGACGAGGCCGGTTCGAAAGAGCGCAACGAAATCTCCTGGGACAGCGTGAGCTTCGCCAAGGGCGGCCAGGGCGAACTTGCGATCGATGCCCGCGACAGCGCCGAAGGCTGGACCGTCAAGCTTGACAAGCTGCCCATGACCTACCAGGAAGCGCTGCTCTGGGCCAAGCGCTGGGGCTGGACTGGCGACTACGGCGCCGTGCTCGACGACGGCCGCACCAAGCTGCGTTTCGATTTCGATGAAACCAAGGCTGACTTGGAATACACCATTGCTTGCGAGGCGCAGACTTGCAGCATCCAATATAGCTACGCCACGGAGTAATGCCATGCAAGCTAGAGCACTTGCCCTGGGGCGGCAAAGCCTGGCAGCGCCGCAAGGGAAGAAAGGCATCATGTCGGCCATGTTGCGCATCGCGCTGGCCTGGCTGCCGTGGACAGCAGCTACGAAAGTTCGGCACGCTGATGTTGCTGCCGGCCAGGTGCGCCACGTTTGGGCCAAGGATCTGGTGTTGCGCGCGGCACCGGATGCCAGGTCCCGCGCGCTGGCAAACCTGCCGCGAGGCACGACGGTGGTATTGCCGGTTGATGCGGAAACCCCAGTGGCTCATCGCGCGACGGCCGTCCGGCACGGAACCTGTGTAACGCTGGACGGGCATTGGCGCGAAGTGCTGGCACAAGGGCAGCGTGGCTGGGTGTTCGATGGCTGCCTGTCGCGCTATCCGGCGCCGGAAGCTTGTCATGCGGACGAACTGGCCTATGCCGCTCGCGTGTTCGGCATACCGGGGCACATGGGCGAAGTCGCGAAGCGCAAATGGAAACTTGCCGAACATGCCGGCGCGGCGGAAATCTTTTGGACGCGGGTGAGATTCGACACTTCGGACAAGCGGACGGCGATGGACGGCCAAGGTGCAACGGAAAACCTGGCGACCGAAGGCATGCCGCTGACTTTCAATGAAGCGGTGCTGTGGTGGCTGCACTTTCGCCGCGCAGATGATGCATCCGGGACCGTAGGTTGGCGCTGAGCGCAAGCGAAGCCCAACGCAACCTACAGTTCTATATTTACCGAATGTTGCGGCATAACCTGCCGATGTTGGGCTTCGCTTCGCTCAACCCAACCTACGAACCTGCGTCCAACACAAGCTACGAAAGCACCGGCCTCATGAAACTCCGCTCGTAGCTCACGATGCAACGCGTTTCGTCCGCATAGCGGAATGCCGCCTGGCAATCCGGGTCTTGTTTCGACTTTTCGCGGTAAGCCTCGTAAGCAGCGAGGCTGGGAAAGGAAAACAGTGCCAGCGCGATGTTGTTCGCGCCTTCCGCGGGCAGGAAATAACCGTGATGCGTGCCGGAGAACCGTTTCACCAGCGGAATCCACATCTTGGCGTAGGTTTCAAATTCGCCGAGCTTGTAGGGGTCGATGACGTAGCGCAGGTAGCAAGTGATCATAGTGCG
Organism: Burkholderiaceae bacterium; assembly: GCA_036384915.1. Lineage (GTDB taxonomy): Bacteria > Pseudomonadota > Gammaproteobacteria > Burkholderiales > Burkholderiaceae_D > PKWO01. The sequence continues at coordinate 74,894 of DASVLJ010000038.1, read as the reverse complement.
GTCAAGTATGGTGAGCCGTCACATCTGCTTGAACAGATGCACGAAGCTGCGGCTGACTTCCAGCTTGTCCGGCTGCCCTTTAATCAGTACCAGATGGCGCCCGCGCATGTCGCGGGTCACACCCTCGATGGCATTGACGTTGACCAGGGTGGAGCGGTGGATTTGCCAGAACAACTCAGGATTCAATTCCTCCGCCAGGTCGCGTACCGGCTTGCGGATCAGTGCCTCGAAGCGCGCGGTCTGCACGCGCGTGTATTTTTCGTCGGACTGGAAAAACAGGATTTCTTCCACGGGAATCAGGCGCAATTCCTGCCCGATCGATGCCTGTATCCATTGCAGATAGCTTTGCTTGGCCAGGCCCATTTGCTTGGCCAGCTGCGTCAGCATGCTGCTCATGTCGGCTGGCGGGCTCGACAGCCTTGCCTTGAGCCGTTCCACGGTCACCTGCAGCCGCTCGGGTTCGGCCGGCTTCAATACATAATCGACGGCGCCGCGTTCGAAGGCTTCGACGGCGTATTGATCGTAGGCCGTGATGAACACGATGTGCGTGCGCGGCCCGATGGCTTGCGCCGCTTCCAGCCCGGTCTTGCCCGGCATGCGGATGTCGAGGAAAACGAAGTCGGGGTGATGCTGCTCGACCAGGGCAACGGCTTCGTCGCCGTTCTTGGCTTCGTCGAGGATTTCGAGTTCGGGCCAGACCTGGTTCAGGCGCAACTTCAACTGGTCGCGCATCAATCTTTCATCGTCGGCAATAATTGCGGTAGGCATCGCGTGTGACTTATTTTGTAGGTTGTGCTAGTTGATAGGGAACTTCAATCGTGCTGCAGACACCGGAAGGCGTATTGGGGACGATGATCAATTGCGCCTGGTCGCCATGCAGCAGTTTGAGGCGTTCGCGTATGCTTTGCAAGCCCAGCCCCGTGGAAGTCGAGGGCACGACGCCGAAGCCCATGCCGTCGTCGGTCACGGTCACGCACAGCTTGTTGTGCGCCACTTCGGCCCGCACCGACAGCGTGCCGCCTTCGGCCTTCGGCTCGAGCCCGTGCTTGATCGCATTTTCGACAAGGGATTGCAGCATCATGGGCGGGAAGGCGGCGCTGCGCAAGCCTTCTGGCACGTTGAATTCGACGTGCAAGCGCTCTTCCATGCGCATCTTCAACAGGTTCAGGTAAGCCTTCACCATGTCGGCTTCGCGGCCGAGGTTGGTGATGGGCGCCGCTTCGCGCATTTGCGGCAGCACGGCGCGCAGGTACTGGATCAGGCTGCGCTGCATGGCCGAAGCGCGCGGCGGGTCGGTCTCGATCAGGAATTCGACCGAGGCCAGCGTGTTGAACAGGAAATGCGGCTCGACCTGGGCCTGCATCATCTGCATCTTGGCTTCCGAAACCTGGCGCTTCAGGGCTTCGCGCTCGGCCGCCTCATTGGCCTTGGCCGCTTCCACTTCAGCGCGCTTCTTGCCGCCCATCAAGGCCTTGGTACCGAGCAGGGCGAACACCAGGAGCAGCACGAAATTCATGAACCAGGTTGAGGAATTCTTGGCCACGCGCTTGGCCGCGGCCGCATCGACTTCCTCGTCGATCGCGTCGCTGACTTCCTGCGTCACTTCCGGCGGCAGGTTGATGTGGATGTCGTCCTTGCTGCCCGTGATCAGCGGTTGCGCTGGCTTGGCGGACTTTGCCGGTTCGGCAGGACTGGCTGGCGGAGCGGGCGGCGGCATCATGGCGGACGGTGCTTCCCCGGTTTGCGAGGCCTGCTTCTCGCTTTCCGCTTTGTCGGCGTCAGCCTTTTCCTTGGCGGCGTCGGCCATATCCTTGTCAAGATCGGCCTTGTCCTTGTCGGCGTCGGCCTTGTCCGAATAGATGTGGATGCCGCTGTTGTCTATCGTGACGTGCGTATCGCCATCGGTGAAGCTGCGCGGCCCGGAACCGGAATGCTTGCGCGTGAGCCGAGGCTTGACGTCGGGATGGCTGTCTTCGGAAGGCGAGAACAGGCTCTCTTGCAGGATGTTGCCGCAGATCAGGGTGATGACGGCAAACACGCAAAACTTCCACCACGAGAGTTGGGTTACCCAGGTTGCGACCACGTCGAACGTGCGTCTGGCCCAAGCCATGATCTGGGCCATGATGGCTTGCGCCTGTTTCAGTTTTTCCAAGTTCTCTGGTGTCATTTCTCTAACCTGCGTGTGCTGCAATTGCCAAGCTGACATTGGCGAAGGGTGTCAGTGTATCCGAAGGGTGGGTTTGCACCACGCAAACTCCCATAAACATGGGATCACTGTAGATAAAAGGAGGGGGGCAGGCCACCGGATTGCGACAGATTGCGCAATCCGGCACCCAGTCGACGAAATTGCCGGACTGAAAGGAGTGGGGGCGATGCAGCTAACTATGCTTTTTCGAGGGATCCTTGATGCGATGAACCAGCACTGGGATTTCGCAGCTTGACAAGACCTTGGCCGTCACGCTGCCCAGCAATAGCTGGCCCCAGCCGCTGCGGCCATGCGAACCCATGAAGATCAAGTCGCAGTGCAAGTCTTCCGCCACGCGGGCGATGGTCTTGGCCGTCAGGTCGGAATATTCGATCTTGCCGGTGAAGCCGAGCCCGGCTTCATGAGCCGCATCTTCGATAACTTTCAGATATTTTTCGCCGGCCTTGTGCATGGACTTGCGGTATTCCTCATCGTTCGGATACACCGGCGGCAATACTTCGACATAGATGGGCAACTGGAATTCCGGGGCGACGAACAGGCCGATCACTTCCGCCTTGATCTGGCGCGCGAACTCCACGCCGGCGACGACGGCATGCCGGGAAAATTCCGAGCCGTCTGTAGGAATGAGCATTTTTTTATACATGATTGCACCTCCTCGTTTTAGCACTTGCTGGTTGGACTTCGCTTGCCAGGGAAAGTGTCATTCCCGCTACTCATTATTGCGCACAATTTCTTGCCGAGTGTATTGCGGAAGCGACGAACCTGTCGCGAAATGCTGGTAAAGTTGTTTGGCGGTATCGCGTCCGGCGGGCATAGGAGATTGCGCTCATGAAACACATGAAAACAGTGTTGATTCTCGAACATGAAGAGCAGGTATTCGACAAGCTGACTTGCGACATTTGCGGCACAGCCTCGAATACGGAGGAAAACTGGTCGACCAAGGACTTCGAGCATGCGATCAGTGCCGTGCACCTCGAAGAGCGCGAATCCTTTCCGACCGGCGGGCACACCAAGGACGTGACCTATCACATCTGCGCCAATTGCTTCAAAACCAAGCTGATGCCCTGGCTCGATACCCAGGGTGCCAAGCCGACCATCAGCGAAGCGGATTGGTGAGGGATGGGCCGGCATCGGCCGATTTTTCGCCGGTAATTTTTCACACAACAAATCTCCGGCAGCCCGCCACTGCCGGCACCAGACTCATATATACTGCAAGAAGAATAATTATTTGAGGCAAGTATTTGTCCGCATTGACATAACAATGAGAATTGCCGGCTGCATCTTCTCGATGCGGTGCCGGACGGGGCTATGGACATTACCGATCTGCGTTTCCTGGTAGCCGAAGACGACGATTTCCAGCGTCGCTGGCTGACCATCATGTTGACCAACCTCGGCGTGAAACACATCGTCGAGGCGGCCGACGGCTTGGCCGCACTCAAGGTGCTGCAAGACCGCAGCGCGCCGATCGACATCAGCGTGATTGACCTCAACATGCCCGGCATGGACGGCATCGAACTGATACGCCATATCGCCAAGGAAAACCACCCCGGCTCGATCATCCTCGCGTCCGCGCTTGACCGCTCGCTGCTGTTCTCGGTCGAAACCATGTCCAAGGCTTATGGCGTCGACTTGCTCGGCACGATAGAAAAGCCGGCCACGCCAGAAGGCTTGCTGGCCCTGCTCAAGGCCTATGCGCCGCGCACCGACAAGCACGATGCCTCGGCCAAGCTGCCTTCGTTCACCTTCGCCGACGTCCAGCGCGGTTTGCTGAACAAGGAATTCGAGCCGCGTTTCCAACCCAAGGTCGATTTGTCCAATGGCCAGGTCAAAGGAGCCGAGGCGTTCACCTGCTGGAATCATCCTGAATTCGGCTATGTCTCGCCGTCGACCTTCATCCCCCTGCTTGAAGAATACGGCGAGATGGAAGTTTTCGCCTTCCAGGTGATAGAAAAATCGGTCGCCGCCTGCATCGCCTGGCACCAGCACGGCCATCCGATTTCGGTCTCGATCAACCTCTCGCCCACCTGCCTGGCCAACCCGGCGTTTGCCGACCGCATCATCGATTTCGTCGCTGCGCAGGACATCGAGCCGCAATACATCATCATGGAAGTGACCGAATCCTCGGCCATCAACAACCTGCCTTACTTCCTCGAAAGCCTGGCACGGCTGCGCATGAAAGGCTTCGGCATCTCGGTCGACGATTACGGCACCGGCCACTCCAGCCTGCAGCAATTACTGCGCATCCCGTTCTCGGAGCTGAAGATAGACCGCTCCTTCGTCGCCGGCGCCTCGGCCAACCCGGACCTGGAAACGGTGCTCTCGGCCAGCCTGGAAGTGTGCCGCAAGCTCAACAAGCAATCAGTCGCGGTCGGCGTCGAAACCCAACAGGATTGGGATTTTCTGCGCAAGCTGGGTTGCACCTTCGCCCAGGGTTATTACATTGCCAAGCCTATGGACGGCAGGACGCTGCCGCTGTGGATGGATGAGTGGTCGCAGTTCTTCTGATTTTTTTGGCCTTTAATTTTTTCCCACCTGCTCCCGGATATGGATATACTGTATAAAAATACAGTATATCCGAGGACTTATCTCCATCCATCCTGTAGGGAGCTTGTCATGACAACTGCTGCAATCATTTCCGGTACGGTGCGCCGCGCGGCCGGCGCCGGTTCATCCCTGATCACGCGCTTCGGCGAGGCCGTCGACGTGCGCAACCGCGGCACGCTGCGCGCAGCGAAGGCGGCTATTGCGCCCGCCGTAGTGCGGCTGTGGCATGATGATCAATGCAGGGAAATGAGTTCCCATGAGGCGCGCGCCTTGGCTGCGCAGTTGATTGCGGCGGCGAATCTGGCGGATGCGCAGAATGGGCATTGAGTTGTTTTCGATGTTGGCGCATTGGCTATGATGGCTCGCCCGGCCGTGATTGACGGTTGTTAGGTTTTACTTCGTATTGCATGTTGTGGAGAGAATTCATGTGGCTGCTTCCTTGGGAAAAGCTCCATCCAGTGATACTCGGGCCCTTATTGGTATTGCTCGGAGCGATTCTGCTGTTTAATGCGCCATATTATTCGTGGGATCAACTGAAGGCGGGTCTGATATTTCTCTTCGGCGTTGGCTTATCAGTCCACGGCGTGAAGAGGATCGCAGTAGAGATGCAGCAGTGGGGCGCGGAGTCGCTTCGTGCCGATGCCGCGAAAAGAATCGCCGACGCGTCGGCTCCGCCAGACTACGCGAAATATTCGGAAGCGCAGTTGCGCCAAGTGTTAACTCGCATTGACAAAGAGCGCTTTCCGGAGCGAGTGGCGGAGATCGAAGCCAGATTGCTCGCTATCGAGAAGGCGCGGAAAGGCTTCGGCGCTTGATTTAAGTTCAGGATGTGTCTGCGTGCGCGGGTCACGCGCGCCACATTTTTTCGCAACCTCCGATTCGGTTTCTAAAAAGCCGGCATTGAATGGACAAGCTCGAGTATTTGCAAAATCTTGAAACGGCTTGCGGGAAAGCGGCTTCCTACTTTGATGAGATCAACAGCAAAAATGGGCCACCGATCGGTGTCATTGGATTTGACGACTATCCTGCGAAGGGGCAATTTACCTATTTTTCCTATGGCCTGCACATGGTGAGAAAGCCGGAATGGAAGTTCGGCAGACCGGAATATTTCATCACGATAGATAACGACAACAGGCTTTTTGCCGTGTTTTTCGGCTATCTGATCAGTGCTTTCGCCTGGGAAAAAGTGATGGGATGGAATACTTTGATCGGCGTTGGCGATAACGATGCTGTCGAAGGGTACCCATACAGGCGGATCGCGCTCGGCCCACCGATGTATCTCGGCTGGGAAAGCTACGCCATTGAAGGTGACGATTTGCCAATCCACCTGGGAATGGCCTATCTCATTTCCGACGGCGACTTCGAAGAGGCAGCGGAAACCGGTTTTGGATATTTGGCCCAGAAGTCCAAGGAAAGCCAGGATTATTGGCGGACGATACAACGCCGTTAAGACCGGCGCTTGGCCGGGCAAGCACAGGTCGCTCCCAGCTGTGAATTTTATTGCCCGCAGTGCCTGTCGGGAATTGCATGTACGTAATGCAAAGCGTAATATCGTCCCCACGCCCATTTGCACGCCGCCAATTGATTTCCAATCTTCCTTGCAATGCCAGCAAGGCTGACGAGCGTTCCGCGCAATTGACGCCTTACGGTCATGAAAGTGAGAATAAATTGAACAAACCTGCTCGCCGCCCGTTTTACAAATTCTGGCCTCTTTGGGTAGTGCTGGTCATCGTCGTCGGATGGCCTTACGTCAACGATTGGGCGTGGGATTCGGCCAAGCAAGAGGCGAAAGACCTGATCACACAATTCGAAAGCAAATATGAGGCTCAAGCCAAGGCGCAAGCCGGGACTGCAGCTCCGCAAGCCCATGCCGTCACGGTAGAAATGTCCAAGTTGACCTGCGTTGCAGCAAATTCCTATTACGCACCCTACTGGCAATTGAGCGCACCCTATAGCGTCAGGCTGATCCAGGCGTTCGTCTGGCATGGGTATGGCATCGACGTTCCGAGCGCGCAATCCATCAAGGAACGTGGCTGCGGACGGACTGCAGACGGCAAGTACCAATTCACGGGCACTTGAACCTTCGGCCTTGGGAACCCAGGCAGATACGTATCCCGGCTTTCGGCATCGAAATGCCGGGATCTGGTCCGGTCGGATTACGGCACCTGCGGCGCAAGCTGCGCTGCCACATGCGGCGAAAAAAAACGCCCCCGCATCTCTTCCAACCCCAGCGTGGACAAGACTTCCTCCAGCCGTTCGCTGCTGCGTTTCTTCGGCAAGTTCTTGTAAGTCGCAATGATGAGCTCGTTCTTCATCGAATGCTCCCACCCGACCAGCTCGGTTACCGTCACCTGGTAGCCATGCGCTTCCAGCTGCAGGCAGCGTAATACATTGGTCACCTGGCTGCCGAATTCGCGCGTATGCAGCGGATGGCGCCAGATTTCGGTGAGCGCCGAGCCGGCCAGGTTCTTGGCCTTGTTCTTCTTGAGCACGGTGGCAACCTCGGCCTGGCAGCAGGGCACGAGCACGATGTGTTTGGCCTGTTTCTTGAGCGCGAATTCGATGGCATCGTCGGTTGCGGTATTGCAGGCGTGCAGGGCCGTCACCACGTCGATCTTTTCCGGTAATTCTTCCGACTCGATCGATTGGGCCACCGAGAGATTGAGGAAAGACATGCGCGGGAATTCAAGCTGCGTTGCCAGCTCGCGCGATCTTTGCACCAGTTCGTCGCGCGTTTCGATGCCGTAGATGTGCGAATCGCCGGGCAGGGTCTTGAAGAACAGGTCGTACAGGATGAAGCCCAGGTAAGACTTGCCGGCGCCATGGTCGACCAGGCTGACGTCCGGGTGCGCGGCCAGCACGTCCTGCAGAAGCGGCTCGATGAATTGGTAGAGGTGATAGACCTGCTTGAGCTTGCGCCGGCTATCCTGGTTCATCTTGCCGTCGCGCGTCAGGATGTGCAATTCCTTCAACAGCTCGAGCGATTGCCCGGACCGGATTTCGTGCTTTTCCTGCGGCGACGGATGGTTTTGTTGCTGCTGCTTTTTCATCGCCCGAATTATACGCGCACCAGCAGCTTACCTACGTTCTTGCCTTCAAACAGCATGTTTAGCGCCTCAGGCAATTGTTCGAAGCCGTCAACGAAGGTTTCGTCGAACACGATCTCGCGCCGCTTGACCCAGGGCTCGATGATGGCGCGCATCTCGTCCATGCGGTTGACGAAATCGCGCGCCAGGATGCCTTGTATCGTCGCACGCTGGAACAGCATGTGCTGCAGGAAGCGCGGGCCCATATCGGGGTGGTCGAGCCCGCCGTCGTACTGGCTGATGGTTCCGCAAATGACGATGCGCGCGCGGCGCTTGATCAGCGGAATGACGGCATCGGTCACCATGCCGCCGACGTTGTCGAAGTACACGTCGACGCCGCCGGTCTTGCGCTCGATTTCGGCGGCAAGGGCGGCCGTGTCGGAAAATGCGCGGTAGTCCACGGCATCGTCCAGGCCGAGCTTGCCGATCAGGTAACGGCACTTGGTTGCGCCGCCGGCAATGCCGACCACGCGGCAACCGGCGCGCTTGCCAAACTGGGCCACGAGCGAGCCCACGGCGCCGGCCGCGCCCGAGACCACCAGCGTCTCGCCGGGGCGCGGCTTGCCGGCCTCCATCAAGCCGAACCAGGCCGTGCGGCCGGGCATGCCGAGCACGCCCAAGGCCGTGCTGACCGGCGCGGCATCGGGATCGAGCTTTTGCAAGTCGTTGGCGTGGCACTTGTCGTAAAGCTGCCAGCCGTTATAGCCGAGCACCCAGTCGTCCGGCCGGAAACGTTCGCTGGCCGAAGCGACCACCTGTCCCACGGTGCCGGCGCGTTGAACAATGCCCAGCGGGTGCGGAAGGTCGTAGGTATTGCGTTCATGCTGCTGGATGCGCATATAAGGGTCCACGCTGATGTAGCGCATGCGCACCAGCACTTCATTTTTCGCCAGCGTATCGTCGATCTTGCTCTCGCGCAGATCGAAATGCTCGGCGCCGACGCGGCCGCTCGGGCGCTTGACGTAAAACCACTGGCGGTTGTCGTAAGTATTCATATGGCCTCTCACAAATGTTTGGTGGCTTCGCGTAGCGACAGCGGCGACAACTTGCCGCCGTATTGATCTACGAAGGCGCGCACCGCTTCGGGCGCGCTGCGCGCATATTGGCGCAAGGCCCAGCCTATGGCTTTGCGGATGAAAAATTCCTTGTCGCCTGCGCAGCGCAGGCAGTAGCGGAACAGGCGCTTCTCGTCAGTTTCGCCCTTCCACGCGAGCTGATGCAGGATGGCGACGCGGCGCAGCCAAAAGTCGTCGGCTTCGATCAACTCATCCATGCGTGCGGCAAGGCTGCGCTCGCGGTAGACGATTTCACCGATGGTCGGCGCGAGCGCATCGACGCAATCCCACCATGACTTGCTTTGCACCAGCGCTTCGAGGGCCGGCAGGTCATCCCCGCCAAGGCGCCTGGCATGGTGACGCAAGAGGTCGGCCGCGACGTATTTGTATTCGCGTCCGTCGAGCTTCCACAAGGCGTTGGCGGCGGCTATCGGGTCGCCGTCGAAGCCGCGCACGAGCCCCGCGCAAGCGGCGCGCCGCGCTGGCGTGGCAATGCCGAGATAGCGAAACTGATTTTTCATATAAGCCCGCATGCCGGCTGCTCGCGCAGGATCGGCCAGCGGCGTTAGCGCAGCAACGACGGCGGAAACGAAAGCTTTGCTCATGCGGCATTATAGGCGTGCAGGCGTTAGAATGCCGTATGGCCTCCGAATCCACATCCGCCTTCTGGCGCGACCCCGCTTTGCCTTATCTTGAAGCGCGCCGTGTCTCGGGCGCGTGCGGCATGGGCTACGCGAGGCATACGCACGACACGTTTTCGATCGGCGCGGTCACGGGCGGGCAAAGCACATACTGGAACGGCAGGCGCCAGGAAGACATTGCAGCCGGCACCGTGGTCGTGATCAATCCCGAGGAAGCCCATGCCTGCAATCCGCAGGCCGGCGTGCCCTGGTCTTACCGCATGCTATACGTCGATCCGCAATGGCTGGCGTTGGTGCAGCGCGAAGGCGAAGCCGGCGGATTCCAGCCCTTCGCGGTCATGTCGACCACCAGGCTGTTCGGCCGCTTCAACCGATTGTTCGATATCCTGCAGGATGCGGACGCAGACCCCCTGCAAAAGCAGGGCGCTGTAGTCGCGTTCTTTTCGGCGTTGCAGGGCGAGCTCGGCACGCTCGGGAAGCAGGCTTGCGAAACCGGCGGCAAGCTGGCGCGCGCGGCCGATTACCTCGAAGCCCACTATGCCGGGGCGGTGAAGCTCGAGGAGCTGTGCGCGGCGACCGGGCTGTCCGAAGCGCACCTGATCCGCGCCTTCAAGCGTCGCTATGGCATGACGCCGCACGCCTACCTGCTCGATGTTCGCATCAAGCACGGAAAGGCCAGGCTGCGCAGCGGCGCTGCCATCGCCGATGTTGCGCAAGAGGTCGGCTTTGCCGATCAGGCGCATTTCCAGCGCGCCTTCAAGCGGCACGTGGCCGCTACGCCGGGACAGTATCGGCGGTGACGTCGATTAACGCCTGCAGCAGCCGCGACGGCTCCTCGGCAATGCGGTTCACCACGTAAAGAAAATACTCATCGCCGAAGCCGGCATATTCGCGCGTGGGAAACCCCTGCCGTTGCAAGCCGTCGAGCTGTTCCGTGCCGAGTCCGATCAGGGTTTCGAACTCGAATCTCTCGCGCTGCAGGCCGCGCCGGGAAATGAATTCGCACAGTTCACGCTGGATTTCTCCGTCGTGTGTTGCGATCGAGCAGAGGTGGCCCGCGCCCAGCAGTTCGCGCGCGAAGCGCAGGAAATTTTCCTGCAATTCTGCGCTGCCGCGTGGCCAGGCGACTTCGGCCGGTTCAAGAAAGGCTCCCTTGACCAGGCGTATCTTCCCGGGATAGGCCATGAGCCGCTTCAGGTCCGACTCCGTACGGTGCAGCCGCGCCTGCACGGTCATGCCGACGTGATGCAGCTGCGCTTCCTCGTGCAGACGGGCATAGATGTCGTGTATCGCACCGGCCCGCTCCGATCCCTCGGCCGATATCATCACTTCGCGGCCTCCGGCAGCGGCGGCTCGTGCGATACGGCACAGGTTGCGGTAGCCGAGTTCCGGGTCTACCAGCAAACCGACATGCGACAGGTCGAGCGAAATGGAGGCGGGCTGACCAGCCCGGTCGAGCGCTTCGATCACGGCGAGGAAGACTCCGGTCTCGGAATCGGCACGCGCCGCATTGCGCACGCTTTCGCCCATGTACTCGATGGAGGCCGCGTGGCCGCGCGCCGCCATCGCCTGCGCGCATCCGAGCGCGTCGCCTATCGTCTGGCCGGCAATGTAGCGCCGCGCCGCGCGTTGCATGAAAGGGCGATAGCGTGGGTCAAAGCAGAATAATTCCCTGGCTTCTTCATTCAATGCCAGCTTGCGCAGGGCTTCGGAGGCCTGAACGCTCAAGCTTGATGCCGGTGCTGCGGATGTCGACGTGTGCATACGTGCTCCCAAGGTGGAAAACATGCATGCTAGGCTGGGAAGCGCGGGCCGTATTGAACAAAATTGCCCTCTTCAGGAAGCCGCGCGCCGCTTGAGCCAGCGCATGAAGCCGCCCAGCAGGGGCAGTTTTTCATAGAGCTCTTCCGCGGCATCCCAGTAGTCGCGGTGCATGGCGACCAGCCCCGCGGCATCGAAGCGCAAATGGGTCGCACCGCGTATGCATTCTTCCTTGCCGGGGGAACTCTTCATGCGAAACCGGAAGACCCAGGTAAGGAAAGCCTCGTCGCCGTCCGCCATGCGGCTCTTGACCATGAAGCGGGGCGCCTCGACTTGCACATACATGTGGCGGAATATGCCTGCGATGGCATCGACGCCGCGCACTTCGTTGAACGGATCCTTGAATGCCGCGTCGTCGGCATAGATTTTCCCGAGCCCGGTCAGCGAAGCCTGGCTCAGCGATTCGTAAAAATCGATGACCCGCGCCAATCGGGAATCGTCGCGGCTCATAGTCCCGTCACCTTGTGCACGAGTTTGAAATAGAGTCCATAAGGGAGCAGACGCGCAAAGCGCAGCCAATTGGTGAAGCGGCGCGGAAAGTGGATGTGGAAGGCGCCGCGCCCGATGCCGGAGACGATATGGCGCGCCGCTTCCTCAGGGGTGATCAGGGCGGGCATGGGGAAAGGATTGTCGGCGGTCAAGGGGGTATCGACAAAGCCGGGGTTGATCAGATGCACGCCTATGCCTTGCGGGCGCAAATCGAGATAAAGCGATTCGCACAGGTTGATCAGCGCGGCCTTGGTGGCGCCATAGATCAGCGCCCGCGGCAAGCCGCTGTACCCGGCGACGGACGAGACGATGCCGATCGCTCCGGTGCCTTGGCGGAGCAATGCCGGCAGCACGGGATCGAGGCAGTTGAGCACGCCGCGCAGGTTCAGGTCCACCAGCTTGTTGGCCGCATCGAGATCGAAGTTGTCGGCGCGCATCTCGGCATAGCCGCCTGCCGCAATCAGCAGCAAATCCAGCCCGCCCCACCATTCCAGCAATACAGCGCAGGCACGCCTGACCGCTTCCGCGTCGAGCATGTCGAGCGGCAGGGCCAGCGCATTGGCATGTCCTTGGCACAAGGCTTCCAGAGGTTCGCGCCGCCGCGCCGACAGGGCCGTGCGCGCGCCCTGGTCGAGCAGCAGGCGTGCAGTCGCCGCCCCGATGCCGCTCGACGCGCCGATGATCCATATGCGCTTGCCTTTCCAGTCGCGTATGCGCGGGTTCATGGCTTGGTGAACGACAGCACAACTTCGCCGGCCTTGAAGCCCAGCTTGCTCATCGTGCTGTGGTTGAGCATCACGTGGTCGTCCATCAGGAACATCCAGTCGTCGAAATCGAAATTGACGGTTTTGCCGTCGAGCGGCACGGCCAGCACGTATTGCCAGTGCAAGGCATTGCCGCTTTGCCGGCCGATAGCCTCGCCAACGACGTCGCCTGCCGTGCCGGTGAAATTGCCGTTGCCGGTCTTGTGCAGTTTCCACACGCGTTCCTGTTTGCTGCCGTCACTATAGTCGAACTTCTCGTCCAGCGTACCGTCATCGCCGTTCCATGCGCAATCCATGGTCACCGTGAAGCGCTTGACCGCCTTGCCCGAGCGGTCCTGGAATATGCCCCAGGCATGCAGCCTGCCGTTGAAATAGCTCGAGAGTTCCAGCGCCGGCTTTTCCTTTGCGTAGATGGCTGGATCGACCGATCCGGCACAGCCGGCCAACATCAGGGCAAGTGCGCAGGTGAGCGGGTTGGATAGTCGCATGGCATCCCTCTTCAGGTATCGTCAAAACGGGAAAGAAACAGCAGCAGGCCGGCTGCCGCCTTGAACACGCAAGGCAACACGGCGTAAGCGATGGAAAGTGCCTGCCGGCCCGTATCCGTCGTATCGCCAGGCGCATAGCCGAGCAAGGCCAGCACCGGCAACGCAGTGCCGGCAGCCAGCGCGAGCGCCATCTTGGAGGCCCAATTCCACAAGCCGAAGTAGGCGCCTTCGCGTCGCCCGCCATGCCCGGCATGATGGATCACGGCGGTGAGCAAGGCCGGGGGCAAGGCGAGGTCGGCGCCGAGCGCGCAACCGGAGAGCAGGCAGATCAAGCCGAAGGCGACGGCATCGCCGGTCCCCAAAGTATAGGCGCGGCAAAACGCCGCCAGCGCCAGCATCATGGACCAGAGCCAGGCGCGCGCCTCGCCATGGCGCCGCGCCGCCATGGCCCAGAACGGCATCGACAGGGCACCGGCCAGGAAGTAGGCGGCCAGGAAATATCCGGCGCTGCTTCCCAATTCCAGACGGTCGCGCGCGAAGAAAGAGAACAGCGTCGCAGGGATCGCCGCAGCGATGCCGTTGCACAGGAAGACTACGATCAGCCGGCGAAACGCCGGATTGGCCAGCGGCAGCAGCAGGCCGGCCGGCGCCGGGGATGCGTCGCGTGCGGGTGCGGCCGGCGTGCCGCGGGTCAGCAGCAGCCAGGCGGCACCCGCCAACGTGATCAGAAAGACCAGGCAAAGCCATGACAGGCCGGCAATTGCCGGCAGCACTGCAGCGGCGATCACACCGAGCAAGCCGACAGCTTCGCGGCATCCGGTGATGAGCGAACGCAGCTCGCGCGCCTGCGTCAGGCCCGCGCCCCAGCTTTGATAGGCGATGTTCCCCAGGCTATAGCCGGTATGGACCAGCAGCAGCGCCCCCAGCAGCCAAGCCAAGGCGTGGCCCGCATCCATCTCCGGCGGATTGAACAGGGCCGTCACGCCGGCGCCAAGGAGCGGCACTGCCAATGCAATATGGCGTTTGTACCCGACTTGGCCGCGGGTGCGGTCTATCCAGCGGCCCAGCGCGGGGTCGATCAAGGCATCGAACAAGCGTGCGCCAAGCAGGGCGGCGCCGAGCATGGTCAGCGGCAAGTGTTCGCGTTCGGCGTAAAGTGCCGGTGAGTAGACGTAAACAGGCAGGGCCGACAATGCCAGCGGAAATGCGAAAGCGCTGTAGTACAGCAATCCAGGCCAGCCTGCCGTGCGCGCGGCCATGTTGCTAGTTCCGGCCCAGCAGTTCGGCACGCAGGGACTTGGCCGAGGTGCGCGGGTCGAGCCAGATGGCAAAGAAAGCCGCGGCGAATTGCGCATCGGCGATGTCGCAAATGGCCTTGCCGTCGCGGTAATAACGCACGCCGCTGCCGGGCTGGAACACGCCGGTCAAATGCGTGCCGTCTTCCACGTCGGGAAAGCAGGCTCGCATCTGCGCCAGCCAGTTGCGCCGCTGTTCGCTGTTGCCCAGGCCGAGCTTTTCGATTTCGGCGGCGCTGCGCTCGGCAATGTTCTTGCCGGCGAAGGCATGGCTGTAGCGCAAGTCGAGGGCAAACGGTGCCGCTTCGGCCTGATAGCCCTGAGGTCCTACCCAGAGCTCGGCATCATAGACATGCAGGCCGAACCAGCGATAAGTACCGGCGCCGGCCAAGTGCGCTTCCGGCAGGGCAGAGGCGATATGCGGCGGCGCGGCCGCGGCGGCCAATGCGTTTTGCAGCGCCAGCCAGAACGGCAGCGCGCGCAGCAGGCTTGCCGTCAGGGCGTTCATTCCTTTTCCAGCGTGAATTGGATTACGTCGAGGCTGCCGGCGCGGAAACCTGCTTCGCAATACGCGAGATAGAATTCCCAGGTGCGCACGAAGCGTTCGTCGAAGCCTTGCTCGCGCACTGCGGCAAGCTGGACCTTGAATTGCTCGCGCCAGAGCTGCAGCGTGCGCGCATAGTCCTGCCCGAAAGCGAGCTCGTTGGAAACGCGCAAACCTTGACGCGCCGCCTGCTCCCGGAATGCGCGGGGGCAGGGCAGCATCCCGCCAGGGAATATGTATTGCTGGATGAAGTCGGTGCCCTTGCGGTATTGCGCAAACAAATCGTCGGCAATGACGATGCTCTGGATGCAGGCGCGGCCGCCGGGTTTCAAGGCCCGGCCCACACAGGAAAAATACTGCGGCCAATAGGCTTCGCCGACGGCCTCGAACATCTCGATCGACGCCACGCCGTCGAAGCTGCCGGTCAGGTCGCGATAGTCTTGCAGGCGCAGGTCCGCGTGTCGCTCCAGCCCGGCGCGTTCGAGGCGCGAGCGCGCATAGGCGAGCTGTTCAGTCGACAAGGTCAACCCCGTGACGTGGTGGCCGCCTTCCCGTACGGCGGTCTCGGCGAAGCCGCCCCAGCCGCAACCGATTTCCAGTATGTTGCTGCGCGCCTCCAAGCCGAGTTCGTCAAGCATGCGGCGGTATTTCGCGGCCTGCGCCTGCTCCAGGCTTGCTTGCGGGGCCTCGAACAGTGCGCTGGAGTACGTCATCGAGGCATCGAGCCAAAGCGCGTAAAAATCGTTGCCGAGATCGTAGTGCGCCTGGATATTCTTGCGGCTGCCCGATTTCGAATTGCGATTGAACGTATGCTTGAGCCGGTACAGCACGTTGCCCCACCAACTGCCGTAAATCATGTCTTCGATGGCTTCACGGTTGCGCACGAACAGCTCGATCAGGCCCGGCAGGTTGTCAGTGTTCCAGTCGCCGGCGATATAGGATTCGGCGAAGCCGATGTCACCTGACTTGACGGCCGCACCGCACACTTTCCAATTGCGCAAGTCCAGCGCCACCGTTTCGCCGCCTTCACCATGCATCGAGGTCGTGCCATCCGGGCGGCGCAAGCGAAGCGTGCCATGCCTGAGCTTGGCGAGCATGGCCAGCGCAATGCGTGCTGACGGCGGCATTTTTTCGCCATGGGGTACGCAGAATTCGAGCGGTGCGGTCGGGGCGGCGGGGCGATTCATCGGCTGACTCCGGAGATGGGCGGTTGGGGTTTGTGGAAGAAGGGAACGCGCTTGAACCAGAGGCGCAGTGCCTGCCAGTGGATTCTGGCCATGACGCCCCAGGTCATCATGGGGTGGGAAAGAAATGCCTGCAGCACGGTTCGGTCGTCGATGGCGTGGGCCGTGCCGGATACGCTGGTCTTGAGCGCAGTGCCTTCCAGATCGCAATAGTCGATGCGTGCCACGTTCACTTCGGCGCCGCCGCGCTGCGCACGCATAAAGCGGAAACGGTAGCGCCCTTCGACGGCAAAGAACGGCGAGACGTGAAAGCACTTGCGCGCAGTAAGCTCGATGCCGTAGGGCATGCGCTTGCCGATGTCGAGCAGGTAGGCGTGCCTTTCGCCGAAGGTGTTGCTGACCATGCACAGGATCGTGCGCAGCGAGCCGTCGCCGCGATGGAAGAACCAGAACGACACGGGATTGAAGACATAGCCCAGCACGCGTGGAAAGGTTTGCAGCCAGATTTCGCCGCCGGCGTCGGTGATACCCTCGCTGCGCAGCAGCGCATCGGCCCACTGCACCAGGGGTTGCTTGCCGTCGCCATGATCGGCATCATGGAACGAGAGCAGGTTGAAGCGGTTGCGCGAGAGCCAGCGCGAACCGAATCCTTCATTGCCCAAGGCGCGTAGCGGCAGGCGCAGGAAGAATACGCGGTAGGCGAAGGCGTGGATGACCGGATGCAAGCGCCTATGCCTGACTTCGCCGAAACACAATTGCGCGCGGTCCATGTGCATAAGCCTTCAGGCCGCGCTCGCCAGATGCATGCGGCGCTCCAGCTCTATCAGGGCATGTGCCGCGGCAAGGCCCGACTTCAAGCCGTCCTCATGGAAGCCATAACCGGTCCAGGCCCCGGCGAACCAGGTACCGTCCTTACCCTGTATCGCAGGAAGGCGGGTTTGCGCGCGGACGGCTGCCGCGTCGAATACCGGGTGCGAATAGTCGAATTCGGCGATTACGGAAGACGGCGCCGGCTCTTCGATCGGATTGAGCGACACGATCACCGGCGCGGCAAACGGCAGCGGCTGCAAGCGGTTGATCAGATAATGCACGCACACGCGCGCTTCCTTGCCGCCTGCGCTCTGGTAATTCCATGCGGCCCAGGCCTTGCGCTGTTCGGGAAGGCAGCGCGCGTCGGTATGCAGCACGGCACGATTGGGTTGGTAGCGGATAGCGCCGAGCACATCGCGCTCGCCGGGCGTGGCGTCGGCCAGCAAGGCAAGGCTCTGGTCGCTGTGGCAGGCCAGCACGACATGGTCGTAATGCTCGGTGCCATGCGATGTGCGCAACAATACCTGGGGTCGCCCGCCCGCCATACCGCGTTTGATCGACTCGACGGGAACGTTGCAGCGCCGGTTCGGAATCGCATCCAGCATTTTTTCCACGTAGCGGCGCGAACCGCCGGTGACGGTATGCCACTGCGGCCGGTTGTCGATTTGCAGCAAGCCATGGTTGTCGCAAAAGCGGGCAAATGTGGAGACGGGGAAAGCCAGCATCTGCTCGACCGGGCAAGACCAGATGCAGCCAGCCATGGGCAGCAGGTACCAGTCGCGGAAAGGTGCGCCATACTTGCGCTGGGCAAGGAATTCGCCCAGCGAGGCGTCGCCTTGCGGCAGCGTCGCCCCCACGGCCAGCGCCGTCGCTTCACGGTTGAAACGCAAGATATCGCGCAGCATGTGCAAAAAGCGCGGGGAGAGCAGGTTGCGCCGCTGGCAAAAGACGGCATTCAAGTCGTGCCCGGCCCATTCGAGCACTCGCGCACCTCGGGTGCCGGAGACCGGTGTTTTGACTGAAAACGACATGTCCGTCGCCGTAGTCGCGATACCGAGTTCGCCGAACAGACGGACCAGGTTAGGGTAAGTCTTATGGTTGAACACCAGGAAGCCCGTATCGACACCCCAGGTTTTGCCTTCGAGCGTCACATCGACGGTATTGCTGTGCCCGCCGAAATAGCTACCAGCTTCGATCAAGGCAACATCCATGCCGGAACGCGCCAAGCTATAGGCGCAAGACAAGCCGGCAATCCCTGCCCCGACCACAGCGACTTTCATTTGCCCCGCCATCGTGTTCTCCCATGTTGCTGTTAGTTGCCGGTTTGGCCGCACCGCTTTGCATCTCCTTGCGAAATACGGGTGGGGCAGGCAAATGGATTCAAAGACAGACCAAAGTGCCTAGATTTGAATGCAGTATAAGCCTTAAACTCATTTTTGTCCTGGACAAATAAAATAAAAATCGAAATATCTTATCGATTTCGCTTGAATTCATCATTTTGTCTTGGACAATGTTGTAAGCTGTCGAAGAAATACTGTGGGAATTTGAATTGGGAAGATGTCAAAAAAACAATGAAAGAGGATAAGAGGCCGTATGATTGAGGCGGACGAGGGTGGCGTCGCCGGCTTGACGATTAGCGATATCGAGCGCGAGACCGGCGTAGCCAAGGAAACCTTGCGCGTCTGGGAGCGGCGTTACGGATTTCCCGTGCCGGCGCGGGACGAGCATGGCCAACGCGCCTATGCTGCGGCAGACTTGGCCAAGCTGCGCCTGGTCAAGCGCTTGATCGACTCGGGCCACCGACCGGGAAAAATCGTGAGCCTGAGTATTGAGGAGCTCAACGGCCTGGCTGGGACGCGTCCAAGCCTGAGCGATACGCCGCCCGTGCGGACCGCTGAATTGCAAGCCTGTATCGAACTATGCGGAACGCAGCGCGTGGAGGACTTGCGCTTCAAGCTCACCGAATTGATGCTGCAAATGGGACTCCACGCCTTCGTGGTGGAGTTTCTCGCCGACTTGAACGTGATGGTGGGCGAGGCGTGGGCCAGCGGCCGGCTTGCCGTCTTCGAGGAGCATCTTTACACCGAGTCGGTGCAGGTGGTGATGCGCCAGGCGATTGCCAGCATTCCCGTTCGGCGAGAGGAAGAAGCGCTGCCGCGCTTGCTGCTGACGACCATGCCGCAGGAAAGGCATGGATTGGGATTGCTCATGGTGGAGGCACTGGCGACGCTTGAAGGCGCGGCCTGCGTTTCGTTGGGCGTGCAAACCCCCGTGGCCGATATCGCCCAGGCCGCCCGTCAACATCGCGCCGATATCGTGGCGCTGTCTTTTTCGCAGGCCATGCGGCCCAAACAGGTGCTCGATGGATTGAAGGAATTGCGTGCCAGCTTGCCGGGGGCGACGGAAATCTGGGTCGGAGGCAGCGCCGCCGCGTTAAAACGGTGTGCGCCGGAGAGTGCGAAAGTGTTGAAGTTGGGCGGGATTGCCGACGCCTTGAAGGCTTGGCGCGCACGCCGTGCCTTCAACTGCGCCGGGCGGGCCGCCGATTAATCGAGCTTCCAGACGTACTCGAACTTGGCCCAGGCCTGCGCTGGCTTGCCGTCCTTTTCGACCGGCTTAAAATGGCAGTTGGCCAGCTTCATCGTCGCCTTGTCGAGGTTCTTGAAGCCGCTGCTTTTTTCCACCTTGGAGTCCATGACCTTGCCGTCGGTGCCGATTTCCAGCGCCAGCACCACGGTCCCCTGTTCCTCGTTGACCAGCGAGGCGCGCGGGTATTCAGGCTTGTCGCACGGCACCTTGGAATCGATGGTGGCGACGGAATCCGCCGCCGCAGCAGCGAAAGAGAAGCTGCACAAGGCAGCGGCAAAGAAAAGACGCGGTGTGTGTGACATGGCAGCTCCAGGTTGGCGTAGGGAATGAGCCGTTATCGTTCTCGGCCTTGCGTTTGCCTCGCGTGTTGCGATTAAAATTCTTCCCAGTCGTCGTTGCCGCCTGCCGAAGCGCCGGAAGCGATTTTCTTTAGTGCCGGCGTGCTATGCGCGATGGTGGGCTTCTGCGGCGCCGGGCGGGCCGGCAGCTTCTTTACCTGAGCCGTCTTGACCACAGGTGTTGCGGCGACGGTAGTGCGGCGCGCGTGCGCTTCCGTCATCTGTTGTGTCATATCGAGCTTGAAGATGCTGACCACATTGGCCACTTCGGCGGCCTGGTCTTGCAGGCTCCTGGCGGCAGAGGCGGCTTGTTCCACCAGTGCGGCGTTTTGCTGCGTCACGCTATCCATCTCGATAATGGCCTGGTTGACCTGGCCGATGCCCGCGCTTTGTTCCTGGCTGGCGGCAGTGATCTCGCCCATGATGTCGGTCACGCGGCGTACGCTGTCGACCACTTCCTCCATCGTCGTGCCGGCCTGGCCGACCAGCTTGGAGCCGATGCTGACCTTTTCCACCGAGTCGTCGATCAAGGCCTTGATTTCCTTGGCGGCGGCGGCGGAGCGCTGTGCCAGGTTGCGCACTTCCGCGGCCACTACGGCAAAGCCGCGGCCCTGCTCGCCGGCGCGCGCCGCTTCCACCGCGGCGTTCAAGGCCAGAATATTGGTCTGAAAGGCGATGCCGTCGATCACGCTGATGATATCGACGATCTTCTTCGACGATTCATTGATCGAGCCCATGGTTTCCACCACTTGCGACACCACGGCGCCACCCTTCAAGGCGACTTCCGAAGCCGAGGCCGCGAGCTGGTTGGCCTGACGCGCGTTATCGGCATTCTGCTTCACGGTGGCGGTCAATTCTTCCATCGAGGAAGCGGTCTTCTCCAGCGAGCTGGCTTGCTGCTCGGTGCGCGAAGACAGGTCGTGGTTGCCGGCGGCGATCTCGCCCGAAGCCGTGGCGATGGTGTCGGTGCCGACCCGTACCTGGGCGACGATGTGCACCAGGCTGTCACGCATGGTCTTCATCGCGACCAACAGGCTGGCGTGGTCGCTGCCATCGGTATCGATGGCGCCTTGCAGGTCGCCCGAAGCGATCTGGTTGGCGATCTGCGCGGCATAGTCCGGTTCGCCGCCCAGTTGCTTGAGCAGGCGGCGCGTGATCCACCAGGCTGCGGCGATGCCGGCCAGCACGGCGACGATGCCCAGGCCCAGCATCAGCGAGCGCGCATTGCCGAAAGCAGTCCGCGCATCGGTCGCGGCTTCAGCGTTCTGCTTGTCTTCCAGCGCGACCAGATCGTTCAGCGCGTCGAGCCACTTCTTTTGCGCCGGGCGGATTTCCTTGATCAACACCTTGGTGGCGTCTTCGGCTTTGTTGTCCTTCCACAGGCCGATAGCCTTGTCGATGCCCGGGTTGGCGATGCCCTCCTGTTCCTTGATCTTGGCCAGCAAGCTCTTTTCCTCGGCTGTCGTGCCGGCATTGCTCTTGAACAGGCCGTCGAGCTTGCCTTCGGCGTCGTTGTAGCGCTTGGTCTGGGCGTTGATGCGGTCGATTTCCGGCTGCATGTCGGCCGGATCGGTCAGGAGCGACAGGTTCTTCAGCGAAATTGTGCGGTCGTTGATCAGTACGCGCATATCGATCGCGAGGCGGCCCTCGACGTTATCGACGTTGACCACGTTTTCCAGTCTGGCCTGGATCTGCGACATGCTGTTGATGCCGAGGATGGTCACCACCACCAGCAAAACCAGCACCAGGCCGAAGCCCACTGCCAGGCTTTTTCTGACGCTCATGTTGGAAAAATTCATGTCGTTCCTCGAGTTTATAGAGTGTGTATGTTTTTAAGTTATCGGGTTTGGCAAGGCAAGCGGATCGGCCCGTCTGTGCGGGCTTGTCCGTCTATGCCGCCAGCTTCTCCACCAGACCCATATCCGGGCTCGCCATCATCTTTTCGATATCGAGCAAAA
This sequence comes from Burkholderiaceae bacterium, assembly GCA_036384915.1. Classification (GTDB taxonomy): domain Bacteria; phylum Pseudomonadota; class Gammaproteobacteria; order Burkholderiales; family Burkholderiaceae_D; genus PKWO01. The sequence goes on along the minus strand of DASVLJ010000038.1, from coordinate 53,082 downwards.
TCAGCATTCTTGTTTCCAGCGTGCCCAGGCCGATCAGGTGCGCGGCGTCGAAGCTCGTGCCCATCTCCGGCGCCGGCTTGATCTGCTCGCGTGCGAGCGTGGTCACGTCCGATACGCTGTCGACCACCATGCCCACTACGCGCGACCCGACGTTCAGGATCACCACCACGGTGAACTGGTCATAGGTCGCCTCGCCCAGGCGGAAGCGGATGCGCATATCGATCACCGGTACGATCAAGCCGCGCAGGTTCATGACGCCCTTGATGAATTCCGGCGCATTGGCGATACGCGTGACGGTTTCATAGCCGCGCAATTCCTGCACCTTCTGGATATCGATGCCGTACTCTTCCTTGCCCAGCGTGAATGCGAGGAATTCGGTCGGCTTGTCGGAGTCGGTGATCGTGCTTATCGATGACATTCGGGTGATATTGCCAGGTTGTACGGACGTGTTTAGCGGTGTTTGTCGTTGGTTTTTGCTTCTGTCTGGCGAAGTTGTGAAATCGAAAAATCGCCAAATTCAACATTTCTACAGGGCAAGTATAGTCATCAATGATTCTTTGTCGCAAGCATTCGGCTACCGTTTTAACCTTTTTTAACCAAGTGAGTCAATTTGCACTTGGGCGTTTATTTTCAAAGCGTGGGGTTTTATCCAAAGGCCGGTGTCACTTGATGTCCGAGGTATGAAAAAGCAGGCCAAACAATTCGCGCAATCGGTAAGCCTCGGCCGATTTTCCGAGGGAAGCAAGGCTTGCGGCGCGCCGATTTCCGTCGAATGTTCGGCGGTTGTAGTGTGTAAGCAGTGCATACCACCCGGCGCACCCAGCAAAGTAAAATCATCGGTGCAATTTTGCAAATGATGCGCAAAAAACACAGGCAACCAATATCGGCGGGGCATGCATTGCGTCGCGTTTGCCGATGCGCCGTGTAGAATTGCTTTCCCATCCGTTCAAATATGCCTTCCGGTGATGATTTGGGCGATGATCATAACGACAAGATAACGCGAGTACACCATGAATCGAGCTGTCATCAGCGCCACCGGCCTTTATACGCCCCCCTATTCGATCAGCAACGAGGAATTGATCGAGAGTTTCAATGCCTATGTCGCGCAATTCAATGCCGAGCATGCCGAAGCGATCGCGGCCGGCACGGTGACGGCGCTCGAAGAGTCGAGCGTGGCGTTTATCGAAAAGGCTTCCGGGATCAAGGCGCGCCACGTGGTCGAGAAGGAAGGCATACTCGACATCAAACGCATGGTGCCGCGCATCCCCGAACGCAGCGACGAGGAACATTCCATCATGTGCGAGATTGGCTTGGCCGCCTCGCGCCAGGCGCTTGAGCGCGCCGGCAAGACCGCCGCCGACGTCGACATGGTGCTGGTTGCCGCCAGCAACATGCAGCGCGCCTACCCCGCCATGGCGGTGGAGCTGCAAGCGGCGCTCGGCATCGACGGCTACGGCTTCGACATGAACGTGGCCTGTTCTTCCGCCACCTTCGGCATCCAGACTGCGGTAGAGGCGGTCGAAAGCGGGCGGGCACGCGCGGCGCTGGTGGTCAGCCCCGAAATCACCAGCGGCCACTTGAATTGGCGCGACCGCGACAGCCACTTCATTTTCGGCGATGCCTGCACCGCCGTCCTGATCGAGCGCGCCGACCTGGCGACCTCGAAGTACCGCTTCGAAATCCTCGGCACGCGCCTGAAGACGCAATTCTCGAACAATATCCGCAACAATTTCGGCTTCCTCAACCGCGCCGACGAATCCGGCATAGGGAAGCCCGACAAGCTGTTCCGCCAGCAGGGGCGCAAGGTGTTCAAGGAAGTCTGCCCGATGGCAGCCGACATGATCAAGGAGACGGTGGCGGCATCGGGGGCGGATATCGCCGACGTCAGGCGCTACTGGCTGCATCAGGCCAACATCAACATGAATCTGTTGATCGCGAAGCTGATCCTCGGGCGCGAAGCCGCGCCCGACGAGGCGCCGGTGATTCTGGACACCTACGCCAACACCTCCTCGGCCGGTTCCATCATCGCCTTCCACAAATACCAGGAAGATCTGGCGGCGGGCAGCCTTGGTGTGATCTGCTCGTTCGGTGCCGGCTATTCGATCGGCTGCGTGGTGGTCAAGAAGATCTGACCAGCGTGGCACGCCGGTATTGCGTCGGCGTGCTCCCGCTGTATTGCTTGAAGGCGCGCCGCAGTGCGGCTTCGTTGTTGAAGCCGCATTCCAGTGCCGTTTGCAGTATCGTCGCGCCCGGCTGGGCCAACAGTTCCTTTGCATGTTCGACGCGGCAGCGCGCCAGATAAGCCGTGGCCGTCATGCCGACCGCCGTCTGGAAGCGGCGCGAAAAATTGCGCACGCTCATCGCCGCGCGCCGCGCTGTGTCTTCCATGGAAATATCCTGCTTGAAGTGGCGTTCGATGTATTCCTGCGCCTGCTTGATGCGCAAGTCGGCATGCTGCTTCAGCGCGGCATTGGTGAGTGCCATGCGCTCATAGCTCGGGTGCACGATGGAATTGGTGTAGCGCGTGAACTTGTGCGCCGCCGCTTCGCCGTAAAACTGCGACACGAGGTAGGCGCAGGCGTCGAGGCAGGGGTTGATGCTGGCTGCGCTGATCAGGCGCCCGTCGATCACCAGTGGGATTTCGGGCGAGAAGCGGATCGCCGGATACTGGTGCGAAAACGCGCGCTGGTCCGACAAATTGCCCGTCACTTCGTGGCCGTCCAGCAGCCCCGTCTCGGCCAGCAGGCGCACCCCGGAAGCCAGCCCTATCATGATCGCGCCCTGGGCATGGCAATCGAGCAGCCAGCGCCGTACGGCCGGCTTCAATTTGACGCGCTCTGCATTGGGGAAGAAAAATGAGGTGATCACCACCACTTGCGGCAGCGGCGCGCTGCGCAAGCCATGGTCCGGCAACAGCACGGGCCCGGTGAAAGAGGTCACGGCTCGCTTGTTTGGCGCGACCAGATCGACGGCGAACAATTGCGAGCTTCGCAGATCGGCGCTCCTGGCGTGCAGCGTGCCGGCGATGGCGAGCGATTCGCGGATCAATATCGCCAGCCCGGCCCAGCAATTGTCGTCGACGAAGACTGCCACGCGCACTGGTGGATCCATCAAACACTCGCTCCTGAAGTCAGTCTGGATGGCCGATTATGTGCGGTATTATGGCTGAAAATGACGTTTGGAAGTGTTCCGCTATCAGGTAGAGTACGTAAGTAAAAAATTGTACGGAATAGTACAAGTACAGGATAGCCCTCGGTACAGAGGGGGCTTGCGCAACAGGCGCAAGCAATACAACGGTTGCCAAGACAACACGGAGACATACATGAACAAGCTGATCGCGCTCATGCTGGCGAGCGCCATGGTGGCGGGCTGCAGCAAGAACAATAACGGCGATGCCGGCGCTTCCGCATCGGAGGACGCCGCTTTTCAGAAAAAACTGCAAGAGCAATTGCTCGACGCCAAGCCGGGCAGCGTGATCGAGATTCCCGCCGGCAAGCATCACTTGAATTCCAATCTGACGTTGCGCATCAACGGCGTCACGCTGCGCGGTGCCGGCATGGAAAAGACCATCCTCTCGTTCCGCGATCAGGCGGCCGGCCCCGAAGGCATGCTGGTCTATGCCAATGACTTCGTGCTTGAAGGCTTGACCATCGAAGACAGCAAGGGCGACGGCTTGAAGATCAACGACGGAGAAAACATCACCATCCGCGACGTCCGCGTGCGCTGGACCGACGGCCCCAAGGTGACCAACGGCGCCTACGGCATCTACCCGGTCAAGTGCAAGAACGTGTTGATCGAAGGCAGCGTGGCCGAGGGCGCCTCCGACGCCGGCATCTATGTCGGCCAGACCCAGGGCGTGGTGGTGCGCAAGTCGCGCGCCGAGAAAAACGTAGCCGGCATCGAAATCGAAAACACCATCAATGCCGACGTCTACGACAATACCGCGACCGGCAACACCGGCGGCATCCTGGTATTCAACATGCCCAACCTGTCGCAACCGGGCCATAGCACGCGCGTGTTCCATAACCAGGTGCTGGCCAACAACCTCGGCAACTTCGCCGCGCGCGGCACGGCCGTCGCCAGCGTGCCGGCCGGTTCCGGCATCGTGATCAATTCCAACCCCAAGGTCGAAATCTTCGACAACGACGTGTCGGATAACCAGACCGCCAACGTGATCGTCTCGTCTTACTACTCGACCGGCTATTTCACCGACAAGGGCGTGGCGCCGAATTACGACCCCTATCCGCGTGCGATCTATATCTACGGCAACCGTTTCAAGGGCGGCGGCGATTCGCCCGATGGACTGGACTTGAAAGCCTTGAAGGTGGCGATGTACGGCCTTTCCGGCCACCTGCCCGACGTGCTGTGGGACGGCTATGTCGATCCCAAGACAGCGCCCAAGGGCGTGATGCCGGCGGAGGACAAGATTTGCATCCAGAACGGCGATATCGGCGTCTTGAATGCGGACGGCCCGAACAAGTATAAGAACCCGACGACGGATACCAAGCCGTACCAGTGCGAACTGCCCAAGCTGCCGCCGGTGGTGATTCCGCAAATTGCGGCTGCTCCAGCCGCGCCCGCGGAAACGCCGGCCAAGAGCTGAATCCGAGAGCCGCAATGCAGATACGCAACACCGCAATGCGCGTCATGGGCAGGGCGCTGGCCGTCCTTGCTTTCGTTACGCCGCTGGCTGCCTGCGACCGCACGCCGGCCGCCGTCACCTATATCCCCGAAGGACATCCGGAGCATTTGAGCGACTGGCATGTGCTGGCGGCCGATGGCGGCCGGCTTTCCTTGAATGCCGGCGTGGTGCCTTACGATTTGAACACGCCGCTATTCTCGGACTATGCGCACAAGATGCGCACGATCTGGATGCCCAAAGGGCAGGCAGCCAAGTACGATCCAGAGAAGGCTTTCGATTTCCCGGTCGGCACCATCATCACCAAGACCTTTTACTATCCGCGCGTGGATGGGGCGGCGAAGGACGCCAAGGCCGTCGCCGTCAATTACGACACGGCGGGCGACTACGACGGCGCCAGGCTCAAGCTCGACAAGGTAAGGCTGATCGAAACCCGCGTGCTGGTGCGCCGCGAGAAAGGCTGGGAAGCCTTGCCCTATGTCTGGAACGCCGAACAGAGCGATGCCGAACTGGTACGCACGGGCGACACCATACCGATCGAATTGCAGCGGCCCGGCGAAAAGGCGCAGCCCATCACCTATGTCGTGCCCAACGTCAACCAATGCGCGGCTTGCCATGTGTCCGACGTCAAATCGCGCCAGTTCGAGCCGCTGGGGCCCAAGGCGCGCCACTTGAACCGTGACTACGTCTATGAGGGCAAGGCGGAAAACCAGCTCGCCCACCTGACGCGCGTCGGCTACCTGACCGGTGCGCCCGATGCGGACGCGGCGCCGAAGAATGCCGATTGGGCGGACGCCAAGGAAGACATCAATGCGCGCGCCCGCGCCTACCTCGACATCAATTGCGGCCACTGCCACAACACCAAGGGTGCGGCCAATACCACGGCGCTGCACTTGAACATGGGGGCGCCGGCCGATTTGCACCTCGGGCTGTGCAAGCCGCCTGTGGCCGCGGGACGCGGCACGGGCGATTTCAAGTTCGACATCGTGCCGGGCAAGCCCGACGAGTCGATCCTGATGTACCGTGTATCGACCGATGAAACCGGCGTGATGATGCCCGAGATCGGGCGCAAGTCGGTGCATCGCGAGGGAGTGGAATTGATCAGGGCATGGATCGCGGCTTGGCAGGGCAGTTGCGACCAAGTAAAGAATCAATAAGAGGAAATACAACAAATCTTCTGAGGGAGTCTGTCATGGCATTGCGCAAGAATCGTCTGGCTTGGAGTATTTCCCATGCGCTCTGGATGGGCGCTTTCACTGCCGGCGCCGCTTCGGCGGCCGACACGCCGCAAGATGGCAGGCAGGCGGACGACCAGGTCATCACCGTGACGGCGCAAAGCCGCGCGCAGCAGGCGCAGGCCGTGCCGATTTCGCTGCAGATGGTCACCTCCGATCAGCTCGGCAAGCTCGAGGCCAACAACCTGGCCGAAGTCAACGGCTACATTCCCGGCCTCGTCGTCAATGCCGACCAGCCGACCCAGCCCGGCTATTCGATACGCGGCATCGGCACCTCGGACTTCGGCATCGGCACCGACTCGCCCGTCGGCATCTATGTCGACGGCGTCTATACCGGCAAGACCGGCGGCGCCTTGATGAATTTCAATGACGTGCAGCGCGTCGAAGTGATCAAGGGCCCGCAAGGCACGCTGTTCGGGCGCAACAGCGCGGCTGGCGCGATTTCCGTGATCACGAAGGAACCGGGCGCCGACTTCGATGCCGACGCCCATGTGCGCCTGGGCCAGTATGGCGAGCGCTACGTCGATGCCTTGCTCAACCTGCCGATCAACGACAACCTTGCCGCGCGCATCACCTTCGTCGACCACAAGACCGACGGCTGGCTGACCGATGCCGCCACGGGGCAGAAGCTCAATGCGCAAAGCGACTGGGGCATGCGCGCGCAGATCAAGTGGGAGTCGGGCAAGACCAAGGCCATCCTGTCGTGGGAACATGAAAACCTCGACCAGGATGCCTCGGTGGCGATCGGCATCGTGCCCGTGCCGCCGCCGGGCATGGTGCCGCCGTTCCCGGCCAATCCGGCCGCCTATATCAATCCGCTGACGGCCCCGGTCTACAACGACGTGCAGGGCGACCGCGAAACGCGCGACTTCGACGGCGTCACGCTGCGCTTCGAAACGCCGCTCTCCTTCGCCACCTTCAATTCGACCACGGCCTACCGCCATTTCAACTCGGGCAACCTCGAAGGCAATAACGGCACCAACAGCATTCTGACCTACCTCGACACCAACAACATCGAGAACAACTCCACCTGGCAGCAGGAATTCAAGCTCTCGGGCAAGAACGACATGGTCGACTGGGTAGGCGGCATCAGCTTCTTCGGCGAGACGGCGCACCAGACCAGCCAGGTCGATACCTATACCGACACGCTCAGCACGCTGTCGAACAATCTCTACGGCTTGCCGCTGTATGCGCAACTGCAGCAGGCCGCCGGCCTGTTCGGCCTGCCGGTCAACCTGCTCGGCAACTCCTGGCAGGAGAGCATGATCAACAAGGGTTCGTACCGTTCCGAAGCGATCTACGGGGACACGATCTGGCACCTGTCGCCGCAATTGGACCTGACCGCCGGCGTGCGCTTCTCGCGCGACTCGAAGGACTTCAGCTGGTACAACCCGCCGCGTTCCGCCCCGGGACTCGACGCCGCCATTGGGGCCTTGAACCAGGCCAATTTCTTCCCCACCCTGGTCGGGGCCGGGCTGTTAAGCCAGGCTCAGGCCGATGCGGCCCAGGCGGCAATGACGCAAAATATCGAATTCAACAATGCGGCGGCAACGGCCGGCCCCGTGGCGATGAGCACAAGCTGGTCCGACGTCAGCCCGCGCCTGGTGCTCGACTACAAGCTGACACCCGACATCATGCTGTTCGGCTCGGCGACCAAGGGTTACCAGTCGGGCGGCTTCAATGCGCTCTCGGTGGCCGGCAAATACGACCCTGAAACGGTGCGCAACTTCGAAATCGGCATCAAGAGCAATTTCCGCGATCAGCACCTGTTGCTCAATGCCTCGCTGTTCAACTACAAGTTCTCCAACCTGCAGGCGCTGAATCTGGTGCAAAACGCTTCGCCGATTCCGAGCTACCAGGTGACGTCAAGCGACCAGGTGGCCACCGGCGTGGATTTCGAAGCCAACTGGCGCCCGGTGCGCGACTTGAAGATGTCGTTTTCCTCGGAATACATCGACCAGACCTTCCACAACTACGTCAACCCGGAAGGCGTCAATCTCAGCAACCAGCCGGTCGGCACGCCGCTCTGGAGCGCCGCCGCCATGCTCGACTATACGATACGCAAGGTCTCCAACGGCAGCCTCGATCTTGTCCTGGGCCAGACCTATATCGGCGCCACGCGCTGCAACGACGCCTCTGCCTTCCAGGGCACCTGTCTCACCACGCGCACCTTCAGCGTAGGGGCGGCGCAAAGCCGTACCGACGTCCGCGCCGGCTGGGAAGCCGATTCCCACAAGTGGGGCCTGGCCTTCTACATTCGTAATCTGTTCGACCATCAATATATCGACAATATCGGCAACACTTCGGCCACCACGCTGGGCACGCCCTATGCCAGCATCACGGCGCCGCGCATGGTCGGCGTGGAAGCGCACATTGGCCTGTAAGTTCGGAGAAAGGAAAAGCGATGAAACCCCTGGCCGGCAAGACACTATTCATTTCAGGCGGTAGCCGCGGCATCGGGCTGGCCATTGCGTTGCGCTCGGCACGGGACGGCGCCAACGTCGCCATCGCGGCCAAGACCGCCACGGCCGATCCGCGCCTCGAAGGCACTGTCTATACGGCGGCGGAAGCGATCGAAGCGGCCGGCGGCAAGGCGCTGCCCTTGGTGGTCGACATCCGCGACGAGGCGCGTGTGGCCGAAGCCGTGGAAGAAACGGCAATGCGCTTCGGCGGTATCGACATTCTGATCAACAACGCCAGCGCCATCCGCCTGACCGGCACCCTGGATACGCCGATCAAGCGCTACGACCTGATGCACGGCGTCAACGGGCGCGGCACCTTCGTCTGCTCGCAAGCCTGCCTGCCGCATTTGCTCAAATCCGCCAATCCGCACATCCTCACGCTCTCTCCGCCCTTGTTGCAAGACCCGAAATGGTTCCGCGCCTGGCCGGCCTATGCGGTTGCCAAATACACCATGAGCCTGTACACCCTGGCCCATGCCGCCGAATTCCGCAAGCAGGGCGTGGCAGTGAATTCGCTCTGGCCAAGGACGGCGATTGCCACCGCCGCCGTGGCCAATGAAATCGGCGGCGAAGCGATGATGAATGCCTCGCGCAAGCCCGAAATCATGGCCGATGCGGCACACTGGATTCTGCAGCAGCCGGCGGCGCGTTGCAGCGGCAATTTCTTCATTGACGACGAGGTATTGATGGCAGCCGGCGTGCGCGATTTTTCCGTGTACGATGTGCAACCCGGTGCCCAGTTGCAAGCCGATTTCTTCGTCGAGGCCCTGCCGGGAATGAAGCCTTCGGCGTAATTTCAATATAATATTTCTGGCTCGCAACAGCGCTGGATACACTTGCTTACAAATTTAAGTTCTCGTTTGAAGCACAATTCTTGCTTTCCCTATCGCTGATTCGGTAGTAAGCTCCCATCGCGCAATCTGTCGGATTGCGAACCAAAGCGGCTTGCCGCTTCCTAAGCATAGATGGCTGCGCTTGTCGTCAGCCTGATATTGGATTTTTGCAAACCTTCGCTTCCCTGGTCGGGACGCTTGTTTTTCTGTGGCTAATTTGTTCCAAAGGCATCAGTACGACGCTCCGCTGCTCGAGGATCCCATCGCACCCTGGATGGGGCCGCTGGCGCCATGGATGCGCCGCGACGTGCGCCCCTATGACGACGACCGTGCGCGCAACTGGATCATTATCTGCGCCATCGTCTCGATGCTGTTGCACGTTGGGTTTTTCCTTATTCCCTGGCCCAAGGACAAGCTCGACATGACGCCGCCGCCGGCCGCTGCCTCGCGCGGGCCGGTGACGGTGCACCTGGAAAGGCATCGTTCGCGCGCCGAACCCGCCCAGGAGAAGCCGGTACAGCCCAAGCCGCGCCCCGAACCGCCGCAGCAAAGGGTGGTCACGACGCGCCGTCCGCCTTCGCCGGAACGGCCGACCGCGCCGCCGCCGCCTCCCAACCCGCAACCGACGGCCAAGCCGGCGCCTCCCGCGCCGCCGGAAGACGACTTTTCTGCGCAACTGGCGAAACGGCGTGCCGCACGCGGCGAGAGCGACCCCTCACCCAACGCGCAGGACACCTCGGGCGGGGGCGGCAGTACCGAGAACGACGTGGCGCTCGCCAACGTCAAGCGCGCCCTCGCCATGAACTCGCGCACGATAGGCACGGGCGGCGTGTTCCAGGTGCTCAGCATAGGCGTGCGCGAAGCGACGCTGCGCTTCAACGGCTGGCATCCGGGTTCGGACAACCGCTGGCATGAAACCTATACCGTCGATGCCGGCGAGGGCGGCAACGTGCAATTGGCCGTGGTGCGCAAGGAAATCGAAATCATCCGCAAGTTCTACACAGGCGATTTCGACTGGATTTCATCACGCGGCGGCGGGCGCGTGATCCGCATGTCGGCGCGTCCAGCCGACAACGACCAGCTCGAGCGCTTCCTGATGCATGAAATGTGGGACGACGATCCGGATGGAGGCGCCCCGCGCCGGCGAGGTTAGTCGATAATGACGGCCAGAGCGGAAGTGCCGTCCAGGTAGCGCGCGTCAAAACACTTGTCGCACACCTCGCAAAACAGGTGCGACTGCCTGACGCGCTTCTGGCGCAGTACCAGTTTCAAGTGATTGGTGCGGCAATGCGGGCATAGCTCTCGCATCGCGCCGACCGAGTACACGCCCTCGGGATCAGCGGATTCTTCCACGATCGTATCGACCACCTTCGCGCGCTCTATCTCGATGAGGGAGAGCGGCGTGGAAGCGAGGCTACGATGGTCGTTGCGCCCCGCGTTGGGTGATGCTTCGTGGGTCGCTGTGGCCATCATGATTGCCTCCGTAGTGTCAGGTGAAGACATTCAAACTAGTAAAATCTGAGCAAATACTCAATGGTGAAACATCAAGTTCGGAGGCCGTCTTTGGTGTAGCCTCAAGCCAATGCCGGCCTGACAATGTTTGGGATTAGTGATTGACAAGCGAATAACAATTTGTCAATCAAGGGGTAGAGTACCTTCAGGTCTCCCCCGAAACTCCTCGGAGTGTGGGTTCGCCCGCGCTGAACGCCGCGGGCATTTTTTTTGCCTGCGCGGCCCTTCTTCACAATTGTGCGATCCGGGAGCATTGCCCTTAAATTCAATCGAATCAATGACTTGCTCCAGTTCTCCGCAACTTTTCCACAGGATTGGCCACAGAAAATGTTTATAACCATGCTTTTTTCCACAACCGGCGGCGTCTTGTGGGCAAGCTCGAAAATCCCTTTTTTATCAAGCACATAGACTTGAAACCCAAGAGCCGGTAAACTCGAAGGCTTTTTGCAAATCGCTCCTTCGCATTTTGACCATTATGTCCGCCGCTTCCGATACCCCAGACCTGCCCGTTGACGATGTCGAAATCAAGCAAGTCTCGTCCGAGCAGATCGTGCGCGAAGTGGCGCGCCGCCGCACCTTCGGCATCATTTCCCACCCTGACGCGGGCAAAACCACGCTGACCGAAAAGCTCCTGCTGTTCTCGGGCGCGATCCAGCTCGCCGGCACAGTGAAGGCGCGCAAGAGCGGCCGCCACGCAACCTCGGACTGGATGGAAATCGAAAAGCAGCGCGGCATATCGGTGGCATCTTCCGTGATGCAGTTCGAATACCGCGACCACGTGGTCAACCTGCTCGATACTCCGGGCCACCAGGACTTTTCCGAAGACACCTACCGCGTGCTGACGGCGGTGGATTCGGCCCTGATGGTGATCGACGCGGCCAAGGGTGTGGAAGAGCAAACCATCAAGCTCCTGAACGTGTGCCGCATGCGCAACACGCCCATCGTCACCTTCATGAACAAGATGGACCGCGAAACGCGCGATCCGCTCGAGTTGCTCGACGAACTCGAATCGGTGCTGCAGATCCAGTGCGCGCCGGTCACCTGGCCGATCGGCATGGGCAAGACTTTCCGCGGCGTGTATCACCTGTTGCGCGACGAGATCATGTTGTTCGCTCCTGGCAGCGAGCGCGCCGACCAGACTTTCGAAGTCATCAAGGGCATCGACAATCCGCGCCTGGCGGAAATGTTTCCGCTAGAAATCGACCAGTTGAAGATGGAAGTGGAGCTGGTACACGGCGCGTCGCACCCCTTCGATCTCGAAGAGTTTTTGGCCGGCAGGCAGACGCCGGTGTTCTTCGGTTCCGCGATCAACAATTTCGGCGTGCGCGAAATCCTCGACGCTTTGCTCGACTGGGCCCAGCCGCCGCGCGAACGCGATGCCACCGTGCGCGCCGTGCAACCGACCGAAAAGCCGTTTTCCGGCTTCGTATTCAAGATCCAGGCCAACATGGACCCGGCGCACCGGGACCGCATCGCTTTCCTGCGCGTCTGCTCGGGCCGCTTCGAGCGCGGCATGAAGATCAAGCACCTGCGTCTGGGGCGCGAGATCAAGGTGTCGTCGGTGGTGACCTTCATGGCCGCGTCGCGCGAGCAGGTGGAAGAGGCATACGCCGGTGACATCATCGGCTTGCCCAACCATGGCAACATGCAGATCGGCGACAGCTTTTCCGAAGGCGAGATGCTTCAATTCACCGGCATTCCGTACTTCGCGCCGGATTTTTTCCGCTCGGTGCGCATCTTGAATCCGCTCAAGATCAAGCAATTGCACAAGGGCTTGCAGCAGCTCGGAGAAGAAGGCGCGGTGCAAGTGTTCAAGCCCGTGCACGGCACCGATCTCGTGCTCGGCGCGGTCGGTGTGCTGCAGTTCGAAGTGGTGGCGAGCCGGCTGAAAAATGAATACGGCGTCGATGCCGTATTCGAGGGAACCAGCATTTCGAGCGCGCGCTGGATCACGTGCGACGACAAGCGCGTGCTGGCCGATTTCGAAAAATCTTCCGCCGGCGCCAACATCGCTTTCGACGCGGCCGGCAACATGGCCTATCTCGCGACGTCGGGAGTGAACCTCAAATTGACGCAGGAACGCTGGCCGCAGGTGACTTTCCATTCCACGCGTGAACACGCCGTGAAATTAGGTTAAGGCGGGAACCTTCGCACTGCCACCTTGTCAATCGCATTCGCGCGCCGGGCATTTCCGGGGCGCGTTGCAACAGACAGTGAAGGAGGTCATGCAATGCTCACCGAAACATATTCCCTGGTAGCCATTTCCAGCGAACAGCAAAAAGCGCGGCGCGTGCTGGCGCGACTGCAGCAGAGCATTGCTCATGTGTGGAAAAACCTGCAGGAAGTCGATCTCGCGGGCGTGGAGGCGGCGATCCGCAGGCTCATGCACTTCGATCGCGCGGTGAAAGAACGCAAGATGGCGCGCTATGTGATTCCGGCCCTGAAAAGCGCCTCACGCGAAACCGACAGGCTGCTCGACGAACTCGATGCGCTGTCCGGCTTTTGCGGCCAGTTGCTGCAATCCTTGCAGCAGCAGGCGCGCCTGGTGCTGCAGCAAGGGCGGGCCAAGCTCAAGGATCTGCGCCGCGCCATGGAACTGTATTGCAGCAATCTGCACCTGCGCCTGGCGCGCGAAGAGGAGGAGCTGCTGCCGCTGGTGCCGCGCATCTTGACTGGTGAAGAAATCTTTGAACTGGGCGTGCAATTCCTTTCCGACGACGGCAAGAAGCTGGAACGTCGCAGTTTCAGCCACGAGACCGAAGATCTGCATTGAGCCTTTGATTGCAGTATTGCACCAAAACAATGCAAAATATCAAGAAAACCACATTTTGCACGTAAATGGTGCGAATGTGGTTTTTGTGCATTTTTATGGTGCGCCGAGCGCGTACCCTGTTTTCTGCCTAAATCCCCTCTAAAAGACATCAATTTGTCACATCGGGCGTGCATCATCGGAGTGCAGGCCGCTCCCTTTTGAATCGGGTGGTGGCACGGAATCTGCTATGATTTATTTCGAGTTATGGTCGCAATTCGGTTTGTGCCTTCCAGCTAAAATTTTATCGTTTCGGCAATACTCTTGCCGGGCGAAGTCTTAGTCGGCTCAAAAAAACATATTCATTGATTCGCTCAACCTTTTAGGAGATTCGCATGGCAATGACGGCCGCAGACGTCTTGAAGATGGCGAAGGACAACGAAGTCAAGTTCGTTGATTTTCGCTTTGCTGACACCCGGGGCAAGGAACAGCACGTGACCGTTCCGGTTTCGCATTTTGACATCGACAAATTCGAGTCCGGCCATGCGTTCGACGGTTCCTCGATCGCCGGCTGGAAGGGCATCGAAGCATCGGACATGATCCTGATGCCGGACCCGAACACCGCCAACATCGACCCCTTCATGGAAGAGACCACGCTGTTCATGCAATGCGACGTGATCGAACCTTCCGACGGCAAGGGCTATGACCGCGACCCGCGCTCGATCGCCAAGCGCGCTGAAGCCTACCTCAAGTCTTCCGGCCTGGGCGATACCGCCTACTTCGGTCCGGAACCCGAATTCTTCATTTTCGACGGCGTGCGCTGGAAGATCGACATGTCGGGCTGCTTCGTGCAGATCGACTCCGAGGAAGCTTCGTGGAGCACCGGCGAAAAGATCGAAGGCGGCAACAGCGGCCATCGTCCGGCGGTCAAGGGCGGCTATTTCCCGGTTCCCCCGGTCGACAGCTTCCAGGACATGCGTTCGGAAATGTGCCAGATTCTCGAATCCCTGGGCATCCCCGTCGAAGTGCACCACCACGAAGTCGCCGGCGCCGGCCAGAATGAAATCGGCACCAAGTTCTCGACCCTGGTGCAGCGCGCCGACTGGACCCAGAACCTGAAGTACGTGGTCTGGAACGTGGCCCACACCTACGGCAAGACTGCCACCTTCATGCCCAAGCCCATCGTCGGCGACAACGGCTCCGGCATGCACGTGCACCAATCGGTCTGGAAGGACGGCAAGAACCTGTTCGCCGGCGACGGCTATGCCGGGCTGTCGGAATTCGCGCTGTACTACATCGGCGGCATCATCAAGCATGCTCGCGCGCTCAATGCCATCACCAACCCGGGCACGAACTCGTACAAGCGCCTGGTTCCCGGCTTCGAAGCACCGGTCAAGCTGGCTTATTCCTCGCGCAACCGTTCGGCTTCGATCCGCATTCCGCACGTGCCGAACCCGAAGGCCCGCCGCATCGAAACGCGCTTCCCCGATCCTTCGGCCAACCCCTACCTGTGCTTCGCCGCACTGCTGATGGCGGGCCTGGACGGCGTGCAAAACAAGATCCATCCGGGCGAAGCCGCCTCGAAGGACCTGTACCACCTGCCGCCGGAAGAAGACGCGCTGATCCCGACCGTGTGCTCCTCGCTGGATCAAGCGCTGGAATACCTGGACAAGGACCGCGAATTCCTGACCCGCGGCGGCGTGTTCAGCGACACCATGATCGATGCCTACATCGAACTGAAGATGCAGGAAGTCACGCGTTTCCGCATGACGACACATCCGATCGAGTTCGACATGTACTACTCGCTGTAATCGTGCGAGTGTCTTGATCCCGGAGCGGCTTGCCGCTCCGGCAAAAAATAGCGGGAGGCGCGAGCTTCCCGCTTTTTTTATTTCCGGATTGATGGCTGATCTGGCATCGTCGAGAGGAAAAATGTTACATGCCGCTCATCGAAACGTTGCACGAGACGATAAAATGTTGAGCGGGTGTTTGTAAAGCAATGATTCTTATCCTAAACTAACAGTCTGTCGAAATTGCCCTCTGTTTTGGACAAAAGCTTATGAATCGCCAACTTCTTACCTTGGTCGCCCTGATGGGGGCAATCGGCTCCGCCCACGCGGAAGGAGAGATCTATCGGTGCGTCAATGCCAACGGCACGGTCGAGTTCAAGAATACCGGCCCGGTCAAGGACTGCAAGAAGATGGAGCTCGAAGGTATCAGCGTGATTCCGGCCCCGCCCAAACGCAGCGGCAGCGTGCAGACGGCTTCGCTGAAATCGACCTCGTCGACTTCGCCTTCGGATTTTCCGCGCGTCGATTCTGGCACGCAGAAGGCGCGCGACAATGACCGGCGCCAGATCCTGCTCGACGAAATGAAGAGCGAGCAAGACAAGCTGGCCGCGCTGAAGAAGGATTACAACGACGGACAGCCCGAGCGCCAGGGCAATGAAGCCAATTACGCCAAGTATCAGGAGCGCGTGACGGCCATGCGCGACGACATCGCGCGCACGGAAAAGAACATCGAGGCCTTGCAGCGCGAATTGAAGCGCGAATCGGGCGAGACCCACTGAGAACCCATTTCAAAAAAGCCTTGGCGTTGTTGCCGCTCCTTGCCGTATAACCGTACTGTCTTCATCGCGGTGCCTAGCCCTGACCATTTTGAAATGGGTTCCAAAAGCTAGAACCAAAACAAGGCCGCGCCATGCGGCCATTTTTTTTACCCGTCCTGGAATACAAGCTTGGAAAACGGTCAAACCAAAAGCCAGACAGCGCGCGACTTGAGCAGCCTCGATTTGCTGGCCATGTCGGTCATCATCCTCGATACCGAGGGGCGCATCACGTATGTCAATGCGGCGGCGGAAAACCTGCTCGAAATTTCTTCGCGCAGCTTGCTCAACCACAAGTTGAACGAGGTATTCCACAACGGCAAGGAGTTGATCGATGTGTTCCGCCAGGCGCTGGAACACCAGTTCGCCGACAAGCGTTTCGATTTGACCCTGGAGCGCATCGGGCGCGAAGCCTTGCACGTGCACGTGGCCGTGACGGCGGCCGACGACCCCGATGCCCCGGTGCTGATCGAATTCCGCGAAAACATCCAGCAATTGAAGGTCGATCGCGAAGAGCGCATCCTCGACCAGAGCCAGGTCAACAAGGAACTGATCCGCAATTTGGCTCATGAAATCAAGAATCCGCTGGGCGGCATACGCGGCGCCGCTCAATTGCTCGAACTCGAATTGCCGGAGCGGCAATTGAAGGAATTGCGCGAATATACCCAGGTCATCATCAAGGAAGCCGACCGTCTGCAAACCCTGGTCGACCGCCTGCTGGCGCCGCACCGCCGGCCGCATATCGTGGGCGACGTCAACGTGCACGAAGTCTGCGAGCGCGTGCGCAGCCTGATCGTGGCCGAGTTTCCCAGCGGCTTGGCGATCAAGCGCGATTACGACTTGTCGGTGCCCGAATTCCGCGGCGACAAGGAACAACTGATCCAGGCGGTCTTGAATATCGCGCACAATGCGGCGCAAGCCCTCGGCGAACAGATTGCGGCAGGCCGCGCCGAACTGACTTTCGTGACGCGCGTGGCGCGCCAGGTCACCCTGGCCAAGGTGCGCTATCGCCTGGCATTAGACTTGCATATCATCGACAATGGACCGGGCATCCCGCCCGAGATTTACGACCGCATGTTTTACCCGCTGGTGTCGGGGCGCGAAGGCGGCAGCGGCTTGGGGCTGACCCTGGCGCAAACCTTCGTGCAGCAGCACCAGGGCGTGATCGAATGCGAGAGCCGGCCGGGATGCACCGATTTTCGGATACTAATCCCCCTTCCATAAGAAGCGGGAAGATGAAGCAGGAACATGAAACCAATCTGGATCGTAGACGACGACGAATCGATACGCTGGGTGCTGGAAAAAGCCCTGGCGCGTGAAGAACTGGCCACGCGCAGCTTTTCCAATGCGCGCGACGCCATTGAAGCCTTGAACAGCGAAACGCCGCAAGTGCTGGTGTCGGATATCCGCATGCCCGGCGAATCGGGCTTGAAGCTGCTGCAGGAGGCGAAGGCGCGCCACCCCGGCTTGCCGGTCATTATCATCACCGCGTTTTCCGATCTCGATTCGGCGGTGGCAGCCTTCCAGGGCGGCGCGTTCGAATATCTGGCCAAGCCTTTCGACGTGGACAAGGCGGTCGAGCTGATCCGGCGCGCGCTCGAAGAAAGCCTGCGCGAAGCCATCGTCGAGCAATCGGCCATCACGGCACCCGAAATCCTCGGCCAGGCGCCGGCCATGCAAGACGTGTTCCGCGCCATCGGGCGGCTGTCGCAATCGAATGTCACCGTCCTGATTACCGGCGAATCGGGCTCGGGCAAGGAACTCGTGGCGCGTGCTTTGCACAAGCACAGCCCGCGCGCGTCGCAGCCTTTCATCGCCTTGAACACCGCGGCGATCCCCAAGGAATTGCTCGAATCCGAATTGTTCGGCCACGAACGCGGCGCCTTCACGGGGGCGCAAGCGACGCGGCGCGGCCGCTTCGAGCAGGCCGAAGACGGCACGCTGTTTTTGGATGAAATCGGCGACATGCCGTTCGACTTGCAGACGCGCCTGCTGCGCGTCTTGTCGGACGGGCATTTCTACCGCGTCGGCGGCCATCAGCCCTTGAAGGCCAATGTGCGCGTGATCGCCGCGACGCACCAGAACCTGGAACAGCGCGTGCGCGAAGGCTTGTTCCGCGAAGACTTGTACCACCGCTTGAACGTGATCCGTCTGCGCCTGCCCTCGCTGCGCGAACGGCGCGAAGACATTCCGCTCCTGGCGCGCTTCTTCCTCGGGCAAAGCGCCAAACAATTGGGCGTGGAAGCCAAACGCCTGTCCGACAATGCCATGCAATTCCTGGCGCAACTCGATTTCCCCGGCAATGTGCGGCAACTGGAAAATCTGTGCAACTGGATCACGGTGATGGCGCCGGGCCAGACCGTCGAAGTCAAGGACTTGCCACAAGACTTGATCGAATCGTCGCCGCAGAACGCGCCGCCGGCCGCCGTGCCTGCCGTCCCGGCTCCGGTCACGGCCGCGCCTTCGGGGGCCGCGATATCGGCAACGGCCGTGCAGCCCAACGGCGTTGCGCCGCACGTTGCCCATGTTGCCGAAAAGGCGGAGAAGGGCAACTGGATCGCGCTGCTCGAATCGGAAGCGGCGCAGATGCTGTCGGCGGAGCAGCCCGAAGTGATGGATGCGTTGGGCCGGATGTTCGAATCGACCGTGATCAAGGCGGCCTTGAAGCATACGCACGGGCGCAAGAACGATGCGGCGGTGCGGCTGGGCATAGGGCGCAATACCATCACGCGCAAGATCCATGAGCTGGGTATAGACGGCGCCAAGGACGACTGATCTCGAACATCGCCATCAAGCTGGCAAGTCCGGCGTCACGGCGCCCATGCGCCGGCCGATTTCATCCTTTACATCCCGCCGCATAAGCAGCCTCGGGCTGAATGCGGCGCCATGCCGCGGGCGGCACGCACGAGCACGCCGAGGGTATGCTGCGCCAGACAGGCGCTTTGCCGGTTGAGGCATTTGCGTTCAGGCAATTGCAGTTTCGCATCGATGTACCCGGTGCTGGCGTGGACGCGACCATGGCTGCGGGCGACCCTGCGCCGTGCCGCGCCGGCGGAGATGCGCGAGCCCTCTTTCGAGCGCCATGCCACTTGGGACGATTCCGCCGGGCCGCTCATCGGAGCGCAGGATGGAACCATTGCCATGGCGACCAGCGACATCCTTCACAGCATCGCGCTCACGGTGGAATCGCCGCCCGCATGACATTGTTGGTCATACGCTACAAGCGCGCCATTGTGGTGCGAATGCCCGTACAATCAAGCATGCCGGTTCATCTTCATTAGCGCGTAGATACAGTGTCTTTTTTCCGTACCCTCAAGTTCAAGTTCCTCCTGGTGTTCCTGATTTTGGCGGCGATTGCGGCGGCAATCGTCCTCAGTGAGATGCGTACTTCGCATTTTCAGGCCCAATATTTTTCCAAGCTTGCCGCCAAGCTGAACTACAAGATGGGGGCGGGACCGAGCAAGGCGATCCGCTTTCCCAAGACCGGGCCGTATGACGAGCGCCTGGGCTACAGCCGCCTGCCGGAATTCACCAAGTTGTTGACCGATCAAAACTTCGTCATTACCGATCAGGCGCGCATGTCGCCCGAATTGCTCACGCTGCCGCTGCCGCCGATCTATCAGGAAAAGGACAGGGCCGGGATCGACCTGTACGACGACAAGCATCAATTGCTCTACACCGCGCGCTCGCCCGAGCGCGTCTATGCCGATTTCGATTCCGTGCCCAAGTTGCTGGCCGATACGCTGCTCTTCATTGAAGACCGCGAATTGCTCGACGCCGCGCACCCGCATCGCAATCCGGCCGTCAATTGGAGCCGGCTCGACCGCGCCGTGATCGACCAAGGGATGCATGCCATCAACCCGGCGCACGAAGCGCCCGGCGCCAGCACACTGGTGACCCAGATCGAAAAATATCGCCACTCGCCCGAAGGCCGCACCACGTCGGCCAAGGAAAAGCTGCAACAGATGGAGTCGGCTTCGATCCGCGCCTACCTGCGCGGTGAGGACACCATGGCGGTGCGGCGCCAGACCGTGGTTTCCTATCTGAATACGGTGCCGCTGACGGCCAAGGCCGGCTACGGCGAAATCAACGGCATCGGCGACGGCATGTGGGCCTGGTATGGGCGCGACTTCAACGACGTCAATGCCTTGTTCCGCAACATCAAGTTCGAGCAGCAGGGTGCCGACTTGCAGCAGTTGGCGCTGGCCTACAAGCAGGCGCTGTCGTTGATGATCGCACAACGCCGGCCATCGTACTTCCTGCGCGAAGGCGCGCCGGCCCTGATGCAGATGACCAACAACCACCTGCGCCTGCTGGCGCAGGCCGGCGTCATCTCGCCCGCGCTGGAAAAGGCCGCGCTGCCCTTGAAGCTGGAATTGAATCAGGGTGCGCTGGCCGAACCGGCCAATTCCTTCGTCACGCGCAAGGCTGCCAATGCCTTGCGTACGGATCTCTCTTCGCTGCTGCACACGGCCCATTTGTACGACCTCGATCGTGTGGACATGTCGGCCGACACCACGCTTGATGCCTCAACCCAGCAAGCCGTGACGCAAGTGCTGCGCGACCTGCGCAAGCCGGAAATCGCCAAGAAGAACGAACTCTACGGCCACAACATGCTCGCTCCGGGCGACGACCCTGGGCGCCTGACCTTCAGCTTCACGCTGTTCGAACGGCGTGGCGGCGCCAACCTGTTGCGCGTGCAGACCGACAACCTCGACCAGCCGTTCGACATCAACAGCGGCGCGCGCTTGAACCTCGGCTCGACGGCCAAGCTGCGCACCCTGGTCACCTATCTCGAAGTCATCACCGGCCTGCACAACTTCTACGGCGACATGAACCCGGAAGACCTGGCCAAGGTG
The DNA here is from genome assembly GCA_036384915.1 of Burkholderiaceae bacterium. Classification (GTDB taxonomy): domain Bacteria; phylum Pseudomonadota; class Gammaproteobacteria; order Burkholderiales; family Burkholderiaceae_D; genus PKWO01. Next base: position 32,188 of record DASVLJ010000038.1, on the reverse strand, counting down.
CGTATCGACCATGAGGATGTGCTGTCGAAGTGGGCGGTCGATTATTTCATTGCCAATCCGCACAGCAACCTGGCCGATACGCTGGAAGCGGCCATGATGCGTACCTATTCCGGCAATCCCGCCGAAGTGTTTTTTACCGGCGGCGGCGAGCAGCAGTTCGAAAATTTCGAGCCGGAAGAAAACTATAAGGTCATGAGCGTGCGCGAAGGCTTCCAGCATTCTGTCAACCTGGTATTCGTACGACTGATGCGCGACATCGTGCGCTATTACGAATACAAGACTCCCTCGGCCAACATCCAGCAATTGGCTGCCGCCGCCTCCGCGCCGCCGGACACGAAAGCCAAAGACGACAAGGGGGGCGACGAGGAAGAACCGGGCGACGTGCGGCGCCGCGCTGCACTGTCGCGCTTTGCCGACAAGGAAGGCAAGGAATTCCTCGGCCGCTTTTACAAGAAATACGCCGGCAAGAGCAGCGAAGAAGCCGAGCAGTTGCTGATCGACTCGGTGCATGCCAAACCCAAGCGCTTGGCCGTGATTTACCGCAGTCTGGAACCGCAAGCCGATTTGCAGCACTTCGCCGCCTTCATGCATGCGCAATTCCCCGAAGCGCAGTTGAACGAGACGACGCTGCAGACGCTGTACGACAAGTTCGGCGTCGATCAGTATTCCCTGAACGACCGCGGCTACCTGGCCGGCGTGCATCCGCTGGAATTGTGGCTGGTCGGCTATTTGCGCCAGCACCCGAATGCGAGCTTCAGCCAATGTGCCGATGCCAGCCGCGACGAACGCCAGCAAGTCTACGAATGGCTGTTCAAGACCCACAACAAGCACACGCAGGAAATTCGCATCCGCCAATTGCTCGAACTCGAAGCGTTCCAGGAAATCGGCGCCGCTTGGCGCCGCCTTGGCTATCCCTTCGGTTCGCTGACGCCGTCGATTGCCAGCGCCCTTGGCGCGTCGGGCGACCGTCCCTCGTCGCTGGCCGAGTTGATGGGCATCATCGTCAACCGCGGCATGCTGATGCCGACCACCAAGATCCAAAGCATGGAATTCGCCAAGGGTACGCCTTACGAGACGCACTTCAAGAATGTGCCTCCCGAAGGCAAGCGCATGCTGCCTGTGGAATTGACCGATATCGTGCGCCGCTCGCTGACCGACGTGGTGCAGGGCGGCACCGGCGTGCGCCTGAAAAACGGTTTCGCGCAAAAGAACGGCAGCGCGATCGAGGTCGGCGGCAAGACCGGCACCGGCGATCAGCGCTACGAAACCTATGCGCCCGGCGGCAAACTGATCGAATCGCGCGCCGTCAATCGCTCGGCCACCTTCGTGTTCCTGATCGGCGACCGCTATTTCGGCACGATCACAGCCTATGTGCACGAGCCGTATGCGGCGAACTACACCTTTACCAGCGCGTTGACGGTGCAATTGCTCAAGTCGCTGATTCCCGCGCTGCAGCCGCTGGTGGCCGAGGGCGAGGAGAATGCCAAGGACGAAGCGAAGACCATTGCGGCCGCGCCGGCGGATGCCAAAAAGAACGTCGTGGCGGAAGGCGGCACGACGGCATCTCATTGAATCCGTAAGGGACGATATTGTTGTAAATGATATGTCTGCCGTGCCGCATTTGTAGCGTTTTTCCGGTTTTGCCCGCCGTTTATTTCAGCGCTGTGTTTTTTTGAAAAATTGCGCAAGTGGTATTCGGATGTCCTGTTGTTTCCTCGCGAGTTGTCTCTGGTGGTATCTTGCCCCGTACGGGTTGCCATGGCACCATGGTTTTCACAGAGGAAGGTCGTTGAGATCTGAAATAATTCCAAGAACGACATGAGACATATGGACCATTTCAAATTGCTGATTCGGCTTTTCACCAAGCAGGGGTGCCGTTCGGACATCGCGTTCGACTTCGATGCCGAATCCGAAGAGGGCGCACTGGAAGCCGCCGTGCGCGCCTGCCTGGAGCGTGCCGACATGAATGCTACCTCGGGCGGCATTTCGCAGCTCGATATTTCGCTTTGCGATTGCCGTTCCAGGAAGATCGAGCAGTTCCGGATTCGGCCAGAAGGCGGACAGGCGATGTTCGAGCACGATAACGAGGAAGAACCTTGCCGGCATTGCTTCGCCCTGCTTCCGGAAGACAGCGAGATGTTCCATCTCGCGGCGCATGGCCTGCTGGCGCAGATGCAGTCGCATCGTTCGCAGCTGGCGGCGCCGTTGCGCTGAAGAGGATTGTTTCGATTCCGCTGCGCCGGATGTAGCTTTTCCTACGGTTGCCCGTCTTTAAGTTTGCGCCACAGCGTGGTGCGGCTGATGCCGAGATAATGTGCCGCCGCCTGGCGGTTGCCGTTAAAACGCTTGAGCACTTGAGCTGCGCTTTCCGTTGCCGTTGTTCCGACCCTTTCGCCGGCTTCTACTCCGCCTTCCTTCAATTCCGGCGCCGTCATGGCCAAAAAGGACGGCGTCAGCGCCTGCAGCGGCTCGGCCGCGAGAAACAGCGCCAGCCGCTCCATCACATTGCGCAATTCGCGCACGTTGCCGGGCCAGGCGTAGCCTTGCAATAGCGGCACGCAAGCCTGGATCTCGGCATGCAGGTTGGCATGCGGCCGTGCGCCCAAGGCCGCCAGCGCATGCTTCAGATGCCATTCGGCCAGCGCGGCCACGTCGCCTTCCCGTTCGCGCAGAGGAGGGATCTTCAGGCGCAACACGGACAGGCGATAGAACAGGTCGGCGCGGAAGCGTCCGGCCTTGACCAGGGCATCGAGATCGCAATGGCTGGCGCACACGATGCGCACATCGACCGGCACCGGGCGCGTGCCGCCGACGCGCACCACTTCGCGCTCTTCCAGCACCCGCAACAGGCGCGTCTGCAAGGGCAAGGGCATCTCGCCGATTTCGTCGAGGAAAAGCGTGCCGCGATGCGCCGCTTCGAACAGGCCCGCGTGCCCGCCGCGGCGCGAGCCGGTGAAGGCGCCTCCTTCATAGCCGAACAATTCCGATTCCAGCAGCGATTCGGCCACGGCGCCGCAATTGACGGCGACGAAGGCTTGGCGTGTGCGCAGGCTTTCATTGTGGATCGCCTGGGCTGCCAGTTCCTTGCCGCTGCCGGTCTCGCCTTGTATCAGCACGGTGGCGGGCGACTTGGCAAACAGGAACACCGATTGGCGCAGGCCTTGCATTGCAGCCGAGTCGCCGCGCAAGTCGCTCACGCCGCGCTTGGCGCGCAAGGTATCGCGTACCGGCCGGTTTCGGCCCGATTCGAGCCGCGTAAAGCGCGCCAGTTCGAGCGCATCGTCGAAAGCCTGGCGGATCGAGCCGGCGGAATAGACGAACACGCCGGTCAAGCCTGCTTCGTTGGCCAGGTCGGTGATCAAGCCGGCACCGACCACGGCCTTGATGCCGGCCGCTTTCATCTCATTGATCTGGGCGCGCGCATCTTCTTCCGTGACATAGGTGCGCTGCATGATCCTCAAGCCGAACGTATCCTGGAATTCGCTCAATTCGTGCATTTCTTCCTGGTAGGTCACGATGCCGATCTCGGACGTAACCTTGCGCGCGCGCGCCAACGCCCGCATCACGTCGTAGCCGCTGGCCTTGGCGATGACGATCGGCAGGGCCAGGCGGCTCTTGAGATAGGCCGCGTTGGAGCCGCCGGCGATGACGGCATCGCAGTGTTCGTTGGCCAGCCGTTCGCGGATATGCGTGACGGCTTCCTCGAAGCCGAGGTGGATCGGCTCGACGATGGCGCGCTCGTCGTATTCCGGCATGATGTCGCGGAACAGATCGGACAGGCGCGAGATCGAGACGGTCCAGATCACCGGCTTGTCGGCGGCGGGGTCGGGGGCAATGCGCGGCGGGGTCGGGATACGGGCCACAGGCTGATGTTGTCGCACGTTTCGTTTCAGTGTTTCAATTGTAACGCAATTTGAAACATTCCGGGTGAAATTGCCATTGGTTATCAAGCCGCTTTGTGAGCGGCAAGTGTTTGATTTTTCTGGTGATTGTCAAGGTGTTGCAGCGTGTTTCATCGTTCCGTCATGGAACGGCGAAGCATGGCACGCCCATTGCAATAGGGTTGGCACGTCGTTTCCCAACCTTCATCAAGACAGGTGATCCATGAGCCATCATTCCGCAGGCGCCGCGTTCCGCAAAGCCCTGAAAGAAGAATCTCCGCTGCAAGTCGTCGGCGCCATCAATGCCAATCACGCCTTGCTGGCCAAACGCGCGGGTTTTCGTGCGATCTATCTGTCCGGCGGCGGCGTCGCGGCAGGCTCTCTCGGCTTGCCCGACCTCGGCATTTCGAATCTTGACGACGTCCTGACCGACGTGCGCCGCATCACCGACGTGTGCGATCTGCCGCTGCTGGTCGACGTGGACACCGGCTTCGGCGCCTCGGCCTTCAATGTGGCACGCACGGTCAAGTCCATGATCAAGTTCGGCGCGGCGGCGATGCATATTGAAGACCAGGTCGGCGCCAAGCGTTGCGGCCATCGCCCAGGCAAGGAAATCGTCTCGAAGCAGGAAATGGTGGACCGCATCAAGGCGGCAGTCGACGCGCGCACCGACCCCGATTTCGTCATCATGGCGCGCACCGACGCGTTGGCTGTCGAAGGCTTGGACGCCGCCATCGACCGCGCCATGGCTTGCGTCGAAGCCGGCGCCGACATGATCTTTCCCGAGGCGATTACCGAACTGGCGATGTACAAGCAATTCGCCAACGCGGTCAAGGTGCCGATTCTGGCCAACATCACTGAATTCGGTTCCACGCCTCTCTATACGGTCGAAGAATTGAAGGGCGCCGATGTGGGCATGGTGCTGTATCCGCTATCGGCCTTCCGCGCCATGAACAAGGCGGCGGAAAACGTCTATGGCGCGATCCGCCGGGATGGCACGCAAAAGAACGTGATCGATACCATGCAGACGCGCATGGAATTGTATGAACGCATCGATTACCACAAGTTTGAACAGAAGTTGGATGCGCTTTTTGCGCAACAGAAAGCTAAATAAGGAGATTCCCAAATGAGCGAACAAGCCCCCGCCTTCAAGCCCAAGAAGTCCGTTGCCCTGTCGGGCGTCACCGCCGGCAACACGGCCCTGTGCACGGTCGGCAAGACCGGCAATGACTTGCACTATCGCGGCTACGACATTCTCGACGTGGCCGACAGCTGCGAATTCGAGGAGATCGCCCACTTGCTGGTGCACGGCAAGCTGCCCACCACGGCTGAATTGAAAGCCTACAAGGCCAAGCTGAAAGCCTTGCGCGGCCTGCCCGCCAATGTGAAAGCCGTGCTTGAATGGCTCCCGGCTTCTTCGCACCCGATGGATGTGATGCGCACCGGCGTCTCGGCCCTGGGTTGCAACCTGCCCGAGAAGGACGACCACAACACCCCCGGCGCGCGCGACATCGCCGACCGCCTGATGGCCTCCCTGGGTTCGATGCTGCTGTATTGGTACCACTACAGCCACAATGGCAAGCGCATCGAAGTCGAAACCGACGACGATTCGATCGGCGGCCACTTCCTGCACCTGCTGCACGGCGAAAAGCCCTCCGCGCATTGGGAAAAAGCGATGCACACTTCGCTGATCCTGTATGCCGAGCACGAATTCAATGCGTCCACCTTCACCGGCCGCGTCATCGCCGGCACGGGGTCGGACATGTATTCCGCCATCACCGGCGCGATCGGCGCACTGCGCGGCCCCAAGCACGGCGGCGCCAATGAAGTTGCCTTCGAAATCCAGAAGCGCTACGACAATCCCGACGAAGCGGAAGCCGACGTGCGCCGCCGCGTCGAGAACAAGGAAGTCATCATCGGCTTCGGTCACCCCGTGTACACGATTTCCGATCCGCGCAACAAGGTGATCAAGGAAGTGGCGCGCGGCTTGTCCAAGGAAGCCGGTTCGATGAAGATGTTCGACATCGCCGAGCGCCTGGAAACCGTGATGTGGGACGTCAAGAAGATGTTCCCCAACCTCGACTGGTTCTCGGCCGTGTCCTACCACATGATGGGCGTGCCGACGGCCATGTTTACGCCGCTGTTCGTGATCTCGCGCACGTCGGGCTGGGCGGCCCACATCATCGAGCAGCGCATCGACAACAAGATCATCCGCCCGAGCGCGAACTATGTTGGCCCGGAAGATCTCAAATTTGTGCCGCTGAAGAGCCGTAAGTAAGCGCTCGGTGTGGTTGGAACCCCTCTTCCGCTTGCGGGAGAGGGGCTGGGGAGAGGGAGGTTGTGCCGAAGTTGCGCTTGTTCAGCATAGCGTGCTCGCGAATTCCCTCTCTCCCACCCTTCTCCCGCAAGCGGGTGAGGGGAGTTAACAGTGCAGATTAAAGAGGTCCCTCATGAACACCGCATTCCGCAAACCCCTGCCCGGCACCAAGCTCGACTATTTCGACGCGCGTGCCGCCGTCGAAGCGATCCGGCCCGGCGCTTACGACACGCTACCCTACACCTCGCGCGTGCTGGCTGAAAACCTGGTGCGCCGTTGCGAACCGGAAAGCCTGAACGCCTCGCTCGCGCAGCTGATCGAACGCAAGCGCGATCTCGACTTCCCCTGGTTCCCGGCGCGCGTGGTGTGCCACGACATCCTGGGCCAGACGGCCCTGGTCGACTTGGCCGGCTTGCGCGATGCCATCGCGGATCAAGGCGGCGACCCGGCCAAGGTCAACCCCGTGGTGCCGGTGCAACTCATCGTCGACCATTCGCTGGCCGTCGAATATGCCGGATTCGACAAGGACGCGTTCGCCAAGAACCGTGCCGTGGAAGACCGCCGCAACGACGACCGCTTCCACTTCATCGATTGGACCAAGCTGGCGTTCAAGAATGTCGACGTGATCCCTGCCGGCAACGGCATCATGCACCAGATCAACCTGGAACGCATGTCGCCCGTGGTGCATGCCAAGGATGGCGTGGCTTTCCCCGATACGCTGGTCGGCACGGACAGCCACACGCCGCACGTCGACGCGCTCGGCGTGATCGCCGTCGGCGTGGGCGGCCTGGAAGCGGAAAACGTCATGCTCGGCCGCGCCTCGTGGATGCGTTTGCCCGACATCGTCGGCGTGGAACTGTCCGGCAAGGCGCAGCCGGGCATCACGGCGACCGACGTGGTGCTGGCCCTGACCGAATTCCTGCGCAAGGAAAAAGTGGTCGGCGCATACCTCGAATTCTATGGCGAAGGCGCGTCGTCGCTGACGCTGGGCGACCGCGCCACGATTTCCAACATGGCCCCGGAATACGGTGCCACGGCGGCGATGTTCTTCATCGACGGCAAGACCATCGATTACCTGCGCCTGACCGGCCGTGAAGACGCGCAAGTCGCCCTGGTCGAGACGTATGCGAAGCAAACCGGCCTGTGGGCCGACGCGCTCAAGACCGCGCAGTACGAACGCGTGCTCAAGTTCGATCTTTCGACCGTGGTGCGCAACATGGCCGGCCCGTCCAACCCGCACAAGCGCCTCCCGACCTCGGCGCTGGCCGAGCGCGGCATCGCCGGGCATTGGGAAGACGTGCCGGGCCGGATGCCCGATGGCGCCGTCATCATCGCGGCCATCACGAGCTGCACCAACACCAGCAACCCGCGCAACGTGATCGCGGCCGGCCTGTTGGCGCGCAATGCCAATGCGCGCGGCCTGACCCGGAAGCCCTGGGTCAAGTCTTCGCTGGCGCCGGGCTCCAAGGCGGTGCAGCTATACCTGGAAGAGGCCAAGCTTTTGCCCGAACTGGAAAAGCTCGGCTTCGGCATCGTGGCCTTTGCCTGCACTACCTGCAACGGCATGTCCGGCGCGCTCGATCCGAAGATTCAGCAAGAGATCATTGATCGTGATTTGTATTCGACGGCCGTGTTGTCGGGCAACCGCAACTTCGACGGCCGTATCCATCCCTATGCCAAGCAAGCCTTCCTCGCGTCGCCGCCGCTGGTGGTGGCCTATGCGATTGCCGGCACGGTGCGTTTCGATATCGAAAAGGACGTGCTCGGCATCGATGCCGAAGGCCGCGAGGTCCGCTTGAGGGATATCTGGCCCAGCGATGAGGAAATCGATGCGGTAGTGGCCGCCAGCGTCAAGCCCGAGCAATTCCGCAAGGTGTACGAGCCGATGTTTGCCATCTCGGCCAAGGAGACGGAAGGCATCACCCCCCTGTACAACTGGCGTCCGCAATCGACCTACATCCGCCGTCCGCCGTATTGGGAAGGCGCACTGGCGGGCGAGCGTACGCTCTCCGGCATGCGTGCCCTGGCGGTGTTGGGTGACAACATCACGACCGACCACCTCTCGCCCTCGAACGCCATCCTGGCCGACAGCGCCGCCGGCGAATACCTTGCCAGGATGGGTTTGCCCGAGGAAGATTTCAATTCCTACGCTACGCATCGCGGCGACCACCTCACGGCGCAGCGCGCCACCTTTGCCAACCCCACGCTGATTAATGAAATGGCCGTGGTCGATGGCAAGGTGAAGAAGGGTTCGCTGGCACGTATCGAGCCGGAAGGCAAGGTCGTGCGCATGTGGGAAGCGATCGAGACCTACATGGAACGCAAGCAGCCGTTGATCGTGATCGCCGGCGCCGACTATGGACAGGGCTCCTCGCGCGACTGGGCGGCAAAGGGTGTGCGTCTGGCCGGCGTGGAAGCGATTGCGGCCGAGGGATTCGAGCGCATCCACCGCACCAATCTGATCGGCATGGGCGTATTGCCGCTGGAGTTCAAGCCGGGCGTGAACCGCCTGAGCCTCGGTATCGACGGTACCGAAACCTTCGACGTGATCGGCGAGCGCGTGCCGCGTGCGACCCTGACACTGGTGATCTATCGCAGGAACGGCGAGCGGGTCGAGGTGCCGGTGACGTGTAGGCTCGATACTGCCGAGGAAGTGTCGATTTACGAGGCGGGGGGGGTGCTGCAACGTTTTGCTCAAGACTTTTTGGAATCATCCAACGCAGCTTAAACCGATGGACGTAGGGTGGAAAAGCGTAGCCTGCGCGGCCCGGCGATTCCACCAAGCGTTTAAAGAAATTCGTTCAATGCACTGTGGTGGGTTGCGCTACGCTTACCCACCCTACGGACCAAGGGTGCTTTATGAGCCATCTCCCCCAAATCAAAATCCCCGCTGTCTACATGCGCGGCGGCACCAGCAAAGGCGTGTTCTTCCGCCGCCAGGACCTGCCCGAAGCGGCACGCGAACCGGGTAGGGCGCGCGACGCCTTGCTGATGCGCGTCATCGGCAGCCCCGACCCCTACGGCAAGCAGATCGACGGCATGGGCGGCGCCACGTCGAGCACGAGCAAGGCCGTGATTCTCGACAAGAGCGCAAAGCCGGACCACGACGTCGATTACCTGTTCGGCCAGGTCGCCATCGACAAGGCATTCGTCGATTGGAGCGGCAATTGCGGCAACCTCTCGGCCGCAGTCGGCGCCTGCGCGATCCATTTCGGCCTGGTCGATGCGGCGCGCATTCCGCAAAACGGCATGGCCACGATCCGCATCTGGCAAGCCAACATCGCCAAGACCATCATTGCCCACGTGCCCATCACCGATGGCCAGGTGCAGGAAACCGGCGACTTCGAACTCGACGGCGTAACCTTTCCGGCTGCCGAAGTGCAGCTCGAATTCATGGATCCCGCGGCCGAGGAAGAGGGCGCGGGCGGCGCGATGTTCCCGACCGGTAACTTGGTGGACGATCTCGACGTGCCCGGCGTCGGCGTGCTGAAAGCGACCATGATCAATGCCGGCATCCCGACCATCTTCGTCAATGCCGAAGCGATCGGCTACAAGGGTACGGAATTGCAGGAAGCGATCAACGAAGACAAGAAAGCGCTCGCCATGTTCGAAACCATCCGCGCCCATGGTGCGATCCGCATGGGCTTGATCAAGAGCGTGGAAGAAGCGGCCGGGCGCCAGCACACGCCCAAGGTCGCCTTCGTGGCCGGGCCGGCCGATTACACGGCTTCCAGCGGCAAGAAGGTCGCCGCCGGCGATGTCGATCTGCTGGTACGCGCCATGTCCATGGGCAAGCTGCACCATGCCATGATGGGCACTGCGGCCGTTGCCATCGGCACGGCGGCCGCCATTCCCGGTACCCTGGTCAATCTCGCAGCCGGCGGCGGTGAGCGCCAGGCCGTGCGTTTCGGCCACCCTTCGGGCACGTTGCGCGTGGGCGCGGAGGCGAAGCTGGACAATGGCGAATGGGCCGTGACCAAGGCGGTAATGAGCCGCAGTGCGCGCGTCCTGATGGAAGGCACAGTGCATATTCCCGGCGACACCATGGATCTCAAGTAAGCCGGGCGCGGAAAAAACCAAGGACATCCCGCGGGACGTCCTTTTTTTGATTTCCAACGTTCAGTTGCGCACTTGGTCGGCGTCGTGCGGCGCGGCGTCTTTGGCCTCGGCTTGCACCGGGCTGCCGGCTGTCCGGCTGGTTTCTGCATAGGTTGTGGCGCTGCTGCCCTTTTGACCGCAGACCGAAGCGGGATAGCAGGTCCCGGCATTGCCGCCCCCGCCGCCGCAGGAAGCCAAGGTCGCCGCAAGCATGGTCAGGACAAGGATGGTCTTCATGATTAGGTCATCTTTGCCGCTGTAACGGTGATTGTCAAGGTAGGACTTCCCGGAATTTTGCGAAAATGCGTGGATTTCAGGCAGGTTGCGGCATTTTTTCCTCAAGACATGCATTCCGGCCTGCCCAGCGGTTCGGAACGCAGTGCGCAATCCCGCCTTGATCGAATTGGCGACGTGGCAGCTCTCAAGCGCCGCGCGATCCAATTTGTCGAATTCGCCCGGCGTGGGTAGGCGTGCGCCGGAAAACGCGATAGCCGGCTTGCCCGGCGCGACTTCATCCACTTGGCCGGCCGCATGGTCGCGATAGGATTCGACCATGGAGTCGGCCCTGGAAGCGAGGTAAGGGAAGGCCTGCGTGTGGCAGCTCGAGGCCGATGCCGCCAGCGCCTGTTCTGGATCCACGTAACCGGGCGCAGACATCGGCGGCGGCAGGTTTTTCGGCCAAGACGAACCCATGACGCGCAATCCGCCGCCGAACAGGATTTCATGCGCGCGGCGATAGCGGCGGTCGAGAATTTCGGCGCTGCCGCGTTCCCGGACGATTTTGGCGCCATGGCGGCGCATGCCTACTCTAGAGCTCATTCCGTAAATAGGCGCCTGTGCAAACGCACTATTTGGGATGGCGCGCTAGGCGTCGTCGCGCCGCACAGGGTGGTCCCCCGTGCAAGCAGCGCAACAACGCGCGACGCCCAAATAGTACGTTCCCTCCAGGTTTCCACCAGAAAAGGCGCTGGCTGCGTTGCGCTCCTTGCTCGTAGCCCCGCTACGAGACGCGTCGCACGCCTTGCCAGCGCCTTTTCTGGTGGAAATGCATCAGGCGCCTATTTACGGAATGAGCTCTAGTGTCGCCACGACAGGCGCATGGTCCGAAGGTTGCTCCCACTTGCGCGGCACCTTGTCGATCACGCAGGACTTGCAGCGCGCCGCCAGCGGGGCGGAGAGCAGGATATGGTCGATGCGCAAGCCCTTGTTGCGGCGGAAGGCCATCTGGCGATAGTCCCACCAGCTATAGAGCTTCTCGGCCTGCTCGAACATGCGGAACGAGTCCTTCAAGCCGAGGTCGCAGAACGCCCTGAAGGCGGCACGTTCCGGTTCCGACACCAGCACCTGCCCAACCCAGTTTTCCGGATCGGCCACGTCGCGGTCTTCCGGTGCGATGTTGTAATCCCCCAGGAGCGCCAGATTGGGGTGGGCCTTGCATTCGCCTTCGAGCCAGTCGCGCAGCGCGGCCAGCCATTTGAGCTTGTAGGGATATTTATCGGAATCGAGCGATTGGCCGTTCGGCATGTAGGCGCATACCACGCGCACGCCATCTATCGTCGCCGTGATCAGGCGCTGCTGCTCGTCGGGGAACAGCGGATTGTTCTTCACCACGTCCGTCATCACGTGCTTCGAGAGGATTGCGACGCCGTTGTAGGTTTTTTGCCCGGTGAAGACGACCTGGTAGCCGGCAGCTTCGATCTCAGCCACGGGAAACTTGTCGTCGGTCAGCTTGGATTCTTGCAGGCACAACGCATCGACCGGGTTCTCGGCCAGCCATTGCAACACGTGGGGCAGGCGAACCTTGAGAGAATTGACGTTCCAGGTGGCCAGTTTCATGGGCGACTTTCGCGGTGTTGGTAAATGGGCATCAGTATAGCAGCGGCATCCAGTCAATAAAAAAGCGCAGCCCGGAGGCCGCGCTTTTCTTGCTGGGGCGGTGGTAAGGCTTACTTCGCTTCGGCGCGCTCAACCAGGAAGGCCGTCAGCAGCGGCACGGGGCGCCCTGTCGCGCCCTTGGCCGCGCCGCTCTTCCATGCCGTGCCGGCGATATCCAGGTGAGCCCAGGTGTACTTTTTGGTGTAGCGCTCGAGGAAACAGGCCGCCGTCACGCTGCCGCCGGCCGGGCCGCCGATGTTTGCCATGTCGGCGAAGTTGGACTTCAACTGCTCCTGATAGGCGTCTTCGATAGGCATGCGCCAAGCGGTGTCGCCGGTCTTCTTGCCGGCAGCCAGCAGGGCGTCGGCCAGCTTGTCGTGCTCTTCGTCGTGGCGCGTGAACAGGCCCGAGTTGTGATGGCCCAGCGCTGTCACGCAGGCGCCGGTCAGCGTGGCGACGTCGACCACGGCGGCAGGCTTGAAGCGTTCGACATAGGTCAGTGCGTCGCACAGGATCAAGCGGCCTTCGGCGTCGGTGTTCAAGACTTCGATGGTCTGGCCCGACATCGAGGTGACGATGTCGCCCGGCTTCGTCGCGCGGCCGCTCGGCATGTTTTCGCACGAGGCGATGACGGCGATCACGTTGAGCTTCAGGTTCATCTCGGCCACGGCACGCATCGTGCCCAGCACAGAAGCGGCGCCGCACATGTCGTACTTCATCTCGTCCATGCCGGCGCCGGGCTTCAAGGAAATGCCGCCCGAATCGAAGGTGATGCCCTTGCCGACCAAGACCGTGGGCGCATCCTTGGGCTTGCCGCCCATATGCTTCAAGACGATGAATTTCGGCGGCTCTTCGCTGCCGTTGGTGACCGAGAGGAAGCTGCCCATCTTGAGCGCCTGGATTTGCTTGCGATCCAGTACCTCGACAGCGAGGCCGAATTCCTTGGCCATTTTCTTGGCCGTGTTGGCCAGATGGGTCGGGGTGCAATAGTTGCCGGGCAGGTTGCCCAGGTCCTTGGTCAAGTCCATGCCGTTGGCCAGTGCCAGGCCTTGTGCCACGGCAGTGCGCGCACGGGCGGCATCGGCGGCGCTTACCGCGAAGGCGATCTTCTTGGCGCCCGCCGGCACGGGTTCCTTCTTGCTCTTCAGGTTGTCGAAGCGATAGGCCTGCTCGCGCATCGTCACCACCGCGGTGTGCACGGCCCAGGCGGGGTCTCGGCCTTTGATCTGGTCGAAGGGCAGGGCGATCACGGCGTCGGCCGCGCCGCGCACAGCCAGCGCATCGGCGGCCGATTTGATGGCGGATTTGTAATCTTTCTCGCTCAGTTCGTCCTTGCCCAGGCCGACCAGCAGCACGCGCTCGGCGGCAACGCCCTCAACCTTGCGCAACAGCAGTTTCGAACCGGTCTTGCCACTCATGTCTCCGGATTTGACGGCAGCGGTGATTTCGCCCTTGCCATCCAACGCTTTCGCGGCAGCCGAAAGCGCCTTGCTTTCATGGATGCCGACGACGATACATCCCGTCTTGATAGAGGCGAGGGTATTCTTTGCGTCTAATGTTTTTATGTTAAAGTCCATCAGTTCCTCCATTGTCCAACCTAGCATTATATAGTCTCTTATGATCTTTCAGCGTGCGCTCCGCCGCGAACTGGTCAGCACTGCCGGCGCCGTTTTCACCGTCCTGTTTTCCATCACCATCACCATGACCCTGATCAAGATCCTGGGTCAGGCGGCCGGCGGCAAGATTGCCTCGACCGACGTGATTGCGATGATCGGTTTCGCCGTGCTTGGCCGCATGGCGATCTTGCTTCTGGTTACGGCTTTCGTCGCCGTGCTCAGCGTACTGTCGCGCAGCTATCAGGATTCCGAAATGGTGGTGTGGTTTTCCTCCGGCCTGTCGCTGTTGCGCTGGATCCGACCGGTCATGGCCTTCGGCATGCCCGTGGTGCTGTTGACCGGCTTGCTGTCGTTTTACGTCTCCCCTTGGGCGGCAAGGCAAAACGCCGAGTTCAAGCAGCGCTTCGAGAAAAACGAAGACGTGGCCAATGTCCAGCCGGGCAAGTTCCACGAATCGGCCTCGGTCGACCGTGTCTACTTCTTCGAAGCAAATCCGACCGATCCGAGCAAGGTCAAGAACGTCTTCGTCAATCTCAACAACAACGGCAAGACCGGCGTAATCGTTTCGCACGAAGGCCGGCTCGAAACCGATGCCAAGGGCGACAAATACCTCGTGCTTTCGAACGGCAGGCGCTACGACGGCACGCCGGGGCAGTCCGATTTCGAAATCATGCAGTTCGACCAATACCATGTCTTCCTGGCGCACCAGGCGCCGCTGTTGAACGACCAGGCCGCCGAAGCCTTGCCTACCGAAGTGCTGGTCGCCAACCCGACGCCTCTGAACCTCGGCGAATTGCTGTGGCGCATCGCCTTGCCGCTGATGTGCTTTTCGCTGCTGCTGCTGGCGATTCCGCTGTCCTTCGTCAATCCGCGCGCGGGGCGCTCGATCAATCTCGGTGTGGCCTTCCTGCTCGTGGTCACCTATCTCAACATGGTCAACGTGACCCAGGCCATGGTGATGCAGGGCCGCATGCCTTTCATGGCCACCTGGTGGCCGGTGCACGTCGTGGTGCTGGTGATCATCGCCTTCCTGTTTTCCTGGCGTCTCAAGGTGAACAGCCCGGCGCATCCGCTGGCGGTGTGGACTTCGCTCAAGCGCTTTTTCTTCAAGAAGAGGATGCACGCATGAAGATATTGCACCGCTATATCGGGCGCGAAATCTTCCGCTCGGTGCTTTACGTGCTGCTGTTTTGCGTGGCACTGCAAAGCTTTTTCGACCTGATGTCGGAGCTGCGCTCGGTCGGCCAGGGCGACTACAAGCTGCCGCATGCCTTTGCCTACGTCGGCCTCAACATGGCGGGTTACATCTATGAATTCCTGCCCATCGCGGTCTTGATCGGTACCATCCTGACCCTGGTGCAGTTTGCGGCGCGCTCCGAATTCACCATCATGCGCGCATCGAGCATGTCGACCAACATGATAGGCTGGTCGCTGTTCAAGATCGGCATCGGCTACGTCGTCATCACCTTCCTGTTCGGCGAATTGATTTCGCCCATCAGCTCGGAGATGGCCGACCACTTGCGCGCCGAAAAGCTCGGCTCGGGCAGCGCCCAGGAATTCCGCTCGGGGCAATGGACCAAGGACTTGATTCGCGACGCCGAGGGCAAGGTGGTGGGGTCGCGCAACATCAATGTGCGCGACGTCAGGAACGGGCAGTTGAAAGATATCCGCGTCTACGAATTCGACCGCGACTTTCACCAGACCGGCCTGACCGTGGCGGAGCGCGCCCAATACCGGGGACACAATATCTGGCGCCTGGAAAACGTCACGGAAACGCATTTCAACAATGCCGTGCTCGACCCTGACGCAAGCCCGCAAGACGTCGCCACGGCCGTAGTCAGCAAGCATCTCGACACCAAGGATGTGGAATCCGAAATCACGCCGCAGATTCTGCAAGTCTCGAGTACCGACCCGGACAACATGACGCTCTTCCGTCTCGCCGGCTACGTGCGCCACCTGGCGGAAAACAACGAGAGCACGGCGCTATACGATATCGCGTTCTGGAAAAAAATCTTCAATCCCTTCGCCAACCTCATCATGATGGCATTGGCACTGCCGTTCGCCTACCTGCACACGCGCTCGGGCGGCACCAGCTTGAAAACCTTTATCGGCATCATGATCGGCGTTTCCTTCGTCCTGATCAACCGGCTGTTTTCCTATATGGGCTTACTCAATACCTGGCCGCCGATGATCATCGCCATCATGCCCAGCCTGCTTTACTTCATGGCGGCCGTGATCATGCTGCGCTGGGTCGAAAGGCATTGAAATGAAGCGTGCACTGATCCTGTTCGGCCACGGCTCGCGTGATACGCGCTGGGCCGGGCCGTTTTTGCGTTTGCAAGAGATGTTGCGCGCGCAATTGCCCGATGTGGCTGTTGAGTTGGCCTATCTGGATTTGCTGGAGCCGCGGCTGCCGGATTTGATTGATCGGTTGGCCGCTGAGAGTATCGCTGCGGTGACCGTGGTGCCGGTGTTTTTCGGGCAGGGTGGACATGTGTTGCGGGATGTGCCGTTGCTTGTCGAGGAAGCGCGGGCCAAGCATTCGGCAATGCAAATCAGTCTGGCTAAAGCTGTGGGTGAGAGTGACTCGGTGTTGCGCGCCATAGCTGTTTATTGCTCGGACTTTCTTCAACTCTCCCCTCTCCCGCGAGCGGGAGAGGGGAGAGTTGATACCTGATGCTTACTGCATAGTCCAACCAGTCACCTTGGTGACAAGGCTGTCGACTCCAATCAGTGTCTTTCCCCCGTCGTTGTACATATTCAGCCACATCAAGGCGCGGTTCTTGCCGTTGATTGCCGGGCTGTTGAAGTCCTGCGTGCCGGCTACCACTTCGCGTACCTTGGTGAAAGAGGTGAAGAAGGTCGTTTCATTGGTGCTGCTGCCCGATTGCGAGAGCATGTCTTCGAGCGAACCGGAGCTGCCCGAAGCACCCTGGTTCAATGCCGAATCGGTGAAGGCGCCGATGATGTTGGCATCCTTGAAGCCGCGCTTTGTGGCTTGCTGGTAGGCATAGCTGATGTAGTTGTCGTAGAAGCTTTCCCACACCGCTGCGCGCCAGGCGGCATTGTTGTTCAGGCCGTTGATCTTGGCGCAGAAGGCTGAGGTCGATTCGTTGATCTTGAGGATGTTGCCGCTCATTGTCGCCTTCACGCCGGCATCGGCCAAGCCGCCGGCAATGGTCGGGTTCGATGCGCCGTTGTACTTGTTGAACAGCAGAAACAGGCCGGGGCCGTCCGGACCGCCGTCGTTCGGGCCGCCTGTGGTGGCGCCTTGAATGGACATCGTGATGCCGCGTCCATCGCCGATATCCTGGCAATAGCCGTAATACTGCACCCAGCCCGAGAAGCTCGGATCGTCCTGCTCGGACTTGTTGACCATGCGCATGATGTTGTTCCATTGCTCCGCATCGAGCCCGGTCTTGGACTCGAGGAAGGCGAGCGTGGCCGGGGAGAAGTTCTTCTCGGCGGCGATCTCATCGGGCGTCGGCGTCGGTGTCGGAGTAGGCGTCGGTGTCGGAGTGGGCGTAGGTGTCGGCGTCGGAGTGGGCGTCGGCGTAGGTGTTGGAGTCGGGGTCGGGGTAGGTGTGGGCGTCGGTGTTGGAGTAGGCGTGCCGCTGCACGTGCCGCCGGGGCTGAACAAGCTGCCTATGGTCGGATTCCAGCCGGTGCCGACATAATCGGTCTGGGTCACCAGTGCGGTATAGGTGCTGCCCTGGTAAGTCACGACTTCGCCGGCGGTATAGCTGCCGCCCGATACCCAGGCCACGCAGGGCGGTGCGCTGGCCTTGGCCGAGCGGGCCATGGACTTGGCTTGCATGCTGTTGCCATCGGAACTGCCGCCGCCGCAGGCGGAAAGCATGCCGGCGATCAAACTCAATACGAGGGTACTGCTGACACGTTTTTGCATGAGACTTCTCCTGCAGGAAATGGAATGTGGGCGCCAGGCGCCGCAATTGATATGGGGAGCGAATTCCGGGCTGGGGCGGCGAAATGCTGCCGCCCCGCTTGTGTCTTTTCTACAGGCTTATTGCATGGTCCAGCCGGTCACCTTGGTGACCAGGCTGTCGACCCCGATCAGCGTCTTGCCGCCGTCCTTGTACATATTCAGCCACATCAGGGCGCGGTTCTTGCCGTTGATTGCCGGGTTGTTGAAGTCTTGCGTGCCGGCCACCACTTCGCGCACCTTGGTGAAGGACGTGAAGAAGGTCGTTTCATTGGTGCTGTTGCCCGACTTCGAGAGCATGTCTTCGAGCGAGCCGGAGCTGCCCGATGCCCCCTGGTTCAATGCCGAATCGGTGAAGGCGCCGATGATGTTGGCGTCCTTGAAGCCGCGCTTCGTGGCTTGCTGGTAGGCATAGCTGATGTAGTTGTCGTAGAAGCTTTCCCACACGGCTGCGCGCCAGGCGGCATTATTGTTCAGGCCGTTGATCTTGGCGCAGAAGGCTGAGGTCGATTCATTGATCTTGAGGATTTTGCCGCTCATGGTCGCCTTCACGCCGGCATCGGCCAAGCCGCCGGCAATGGTCGGGTTCGATGCGCCGTTGTACTTGTTGAACAGCAGAAACAGGCCGGGGCCGTCCGGGCCGCCGTCGTTCGGGCCGCCTGTGGTGGCGCCTTGAATGGACATCGTGATGCCCCGGCCGTCACCGATGTTCTGGCAATAGCCGTAATACTTCACCCATCCCGAAAAGCTGGGGTCATCCTGTTCCGACTTGTTGACCATGCGCATGATGTTGTTCCACTGCTCGGCGTCGAGCCCGGTCTTGGACTCGAGGAAGGTCAGCGTCGCGGGCGAGAAATTCTTTTCTGCCGCGATCTCGTCGGCCGTCTTGCCGCTCGATTTCACGCTCATCGCCATCTCTTTTTGCGAACTGTTGAGCGAATCGGTCGACGTATCGCTTCCTCCTCCGCATGCCAACAACACACTGCTTGCCAACCCTGCCGCCACCAAAAGTTTAGCTTTCATGTCTTCTCTCTCCTCAGATGTCATCCCACCTATGTCCGGCCGGCCTTGCGGCGCCGCCCGGTATCCTTGCCTGTGTTGTTCCGGGCGTCGCCGCCGCGTGTTTTCAGGAGGTTTCATGGTTGACGATTCGTGCAAAAGCGGCAATTCGGGGAAATACCTTTTGCCACTGGTAGATTTACCCATACCAGTTGCAGGCATGTGGCGATAAAGCGCCTGAAAAGAAAAACGGCCGGAAGGAAAACCTTCCGGCCGCTTCAAGTCGGGGGAGAACGATCAGCGCGCTGCCATCCCCAGCAGCATGTCGTTCAAGCGCTTGACGAAGCCGGCCGGGTCGGCCAGCGTGCCGCCTTCGGCCAGCATGGCCTGGTCGAACAGGATGCTGGACCAGTCGTCGAACTTCGCCTCTTCATACTTCAGGCGCTGCACCAGCGGGTGGTCGGGATTGATCTCGAGGATGGGCTTGGATTCGGGCGCGTCCTGGCCGGCGGCCTTGAGCATGCGCATCAGGTTGCCCGACAGTTCATGCTCGTCGGCCACCAGGCAAGCCGGCGAATCGGTCAGGCGGAAGGTCACGCGCACGTCCTTGGCTTTCTCGGCCAGGGAGGTCTTCATCTTCTCGACCAATTCCTTGTAGCCGGCTTCGGTTTCCTCATGCTGTTTCTTTTCGGCTTCGTCTTCGAGCTTGCCGAGGTCCAGGTCGCCCTTGGCCACCGATACCAGGCTCTTGCCCTCGAATTCGGTGAAGAAAGACAGCATCCACTCGTCGACGCGGTCGGTCAGAAGCAGGACTTCGACTCCCTTCTTGCGGAAGATTTCCAGGTGCGGGCTGTTTTTGGCAGCCTTGTAGGTATCGGCCGTGACGTAATAGATCTTGTCCTGGCCTTCCTTCATGCGCGCCACGTAGTCTGTCAGCGACACGTTTTGCGCTTCGCTGTCGTTGTGCGTGGAGGCGAAACGCGCCAGCTTGGCGATGCGATCCTTGTTGGCATGGTCTTCGCCTATGCCTTCCTTCAGCACCTGGCCAAACTCGGTCCAGAACTTGGCGTATTTGTCTTTCTTTTCCTGCTCTTCCGAATTCGCCAATTCTTCCAGCATGGACAGCACGCGCTTGGTCGAGCCTTCGCGGATCACCTTCACGTCGCGCGACTCCTGCAGGATTTCACGCGACACGTTCAAGGGCAGGTCGGCACTGTCGATTACGCCCTTGACGAAGCGCAGGTAGACCGGCATCAATTGCTCGGCATCGTCCATGATGAAGACACGCTTGACGTACAGCTTGATGCCGCCGCGCTTGTTGCGGTCCCACAGGTCGTAGGGGGCGCGCGCCGGGATGTAGAGCAGTTGGGTGTATTCGCTACGGCCTTCGACGCGGTTGTGCGTGTAGGTGAGCGGGTCTTCGAAATCGTGCGAGACGTGTTTGTAGAACTCGGTGTATTGCTCGGGCGTGATGTCGTTCTTGCTGCGGGTCCAGAGCGCGCTGGCCTGGTTGATGGTCTCGTATTCGTCCTTGACCACGTTTTCCTTCTTCTCGGCATCCCACTCTTCCTTCTTCATCTGGATCGGGATCGAGATGTGGTCGGAATACTTGCGGATGATGGACTTGAGCTTCCACGACGAAAGGAAATCGTCCTCGCCTTCGCGCAGATGCAAGGTGATGTCGGTGCCGCGGCCGGCCTTTTCAATTTGCTCGACCGTGAAGTCGCCTTCGCCTCCGGACTCCCAGCGCACGCCGTCGGCAGCGGTCAGGCCGGCGCGGCGCGATTCGACCGTGATGCGGTCGGCCACGATGAAGGCCGAGTAAAAGCCCACGCCGAACTGGCCGATCAGGGCGGCATCCTTTTGCTGGTCGCCCGAGAGCTTGGAGAAAAACTCCTTGGTGCCAGACTTGGCGATCGTGCCCAGGTGGGCCACGGCTTCGTCCCGGCTCATGCCGATGCCATTGTCGGAAATGGTGATGGTCTTCGCATCCTTGTCGAACCCGACCGTGATCTTCAGCTCGGGGTCGTTTTCAAACAGGGCGCCGTTGTTGATCGCTTCGAAGCGCAGCTTGTCGGCCGCGTCGGAGGCGTTGGAAATCAATTCACGCAAGAAAATTTCCTTGTTGGAATACAAGGAATGGATCATCAATTGCAGGAGTTGCTTTACCTCGGCCTGGAAGCCCAGAGTCTGTTTTTCGGATGCAGCCATTTTGCCCTCAAAAAATTATGTGTTTGACATCAATTTTTCCCCGGTTTTGCTTGCCGGGTCATAAAACCACACGGCAAGTGGGGCTGCTCCATGGGATTTCAAGGGGTTGTCTTGAATTTCATGCAGGATTCCGGCAATCGAGTGCCGGAGGGGCTTCGCGCAGAACGGAATCAGCAACCCGTCGGCTTGGTGCCGCGTGCCTTGGCCACGACGCAAGCCGCCGGCAGCAACTTGCCGGTGCTGTCGACGGCGGAAAAGTCCGTGCCACCCTGGTTGCCTTCCGAAATATCCCACAGCATGTTGCCCAGATTCAGGCTTTGCAGTGAGCCGGCCGGCGATAACAGGGTGAGGCTGAAATAATTGCCCTGTTCCGCCGGGTTGGCCACGTCTTGCGGATAGCTTGCACCGAATTCGCCGACGATGAGCGGCAGGCCCTCGATTTCGCCTTGCATACTCGCTATGGCGGCATTGAGCATGCCTGGCAAGAGCGTCTGGATGAGCTGGTCGCCGACATGCCAGTGTTTGCCGGATGAAGGCGCGCCGCCGAACTGTCCGACTTGCAGTACCGCCGGCTGGCCCTGGTTGGCGTAGACTTGGGCATCGATCAGGCGCTGCGGCGAAAAATAAATGTGCGGGCTGGCAAAAGAGGAAATGTCGTTCCAGTAATGCAGGAAAGGCGCCTTGCCTTCGCCTACCGTGGTGGGGTGGTTGAAAGCGTCGTTGGCGCGCACCAGGTTGTACATGGCGTGCACGGCTTCGACCACTTCGGTATAGGACTGCACCTGGGTGCCGGCGCCGGACGGCAGGTTGAGCAAGGGTTTTTGCGTGCCGCGATCATAGTTCGATGGCGCCGTATCAAGGCAGCCGTAGGCGCTGGCATTCCAAAGCGGTTCGTTCATCAAGTCCCAGGCAAACAGTGCATTGTTGCTGCTCAGGGCGGCGACGATCTGGCGTGCGTTGCCTTGCACCGCGTCGAAACTTTTCTTCCACAATCTGATGCCGAGCGGTTGCAGCATGGCGTTGCAAGCTGTGTCGTATTCGGTGTAGCCGTCGAGCACCAGGATCACTTTCAAACCGTATGAATGCGCGATATTGAGCGCCGTCTGCGTGGCATTGACCACGGTGGACACGTTGATTTGATTCGCGTTGGCTGCGCCGGCAGGCGCATACCATTCGGAAGCGACATACTCGGAACCGGCCGCATCGGGCGGGATGATCACGGGCATGCGCAGGTACTTGAGATTCAAGGCAGCGGCGCGCGCGGCCAGGGTCGCCATCTGGCCGGCGCCGGGAATCCACAGGCGATGATGGTTGCCAGCCTGGACATACGATTCGCCGATCACATTGGCACCGCCGAAATTGCCGAACGTGAAGCCGGTCGGGGAGACGGCGGCGGGCGGGCGCACGGGCGTATTCTGCAGTGTGATCGCCGGCGTGGCGTAACTGTCGACCGGCACGCGCGGCGCCGCGCCAAGCCAGGCCACGCGTTCACGCAGCATGGCCCACTGGAACGGCGTGCGCTTGCTGCTGGTGGCGGCGCCGGGGGCGGTGACATTGAAGTTGAAAGTCTTGGTGCTGCCCGGTGCAATCACGTCGCCGGGGCTGAGATCGGTGCGCAGCAAGCCCCAGGGGTTGGTTCCCGCCGCGACGATGGCACCGAGACGAATGTAGCGATTCGTGCCGGCATAGTTGCCGCCGGGCGGAGGCGCGGCGTAAGACCATGTGGTGCTGCCGTTGTTGCAAAATGTGATCGATACGGGGTAGCTTTTGCCGTAGGCCATGGCATTGGGCACCGATTCCGTGACGAAGGCCGCGCTGTCGCCTTTGACATACACCGTACCGGCCGGGCATGAGGATGCCGCATGCGCCATATGCGCCGTGGCGCACAAGGCAAGGCATAGCATGGCAATGCTGGCGATTCTCTGCACGGGTTTCCCTGGGAAGATTGGATGCTTATCGGCAACCGGGGCACGCGGATTGACTCTTGCTTGGGAAGAGGTCTTTCCGCTTGAAGTGCAATGTCCAAGCGGCATGCGGCGCGGTTTGTCCTACCGGCCGTCTTGGCTGGCGGGGTGTTCAAAGCGCGGCCATTGTAGCCGGAGTGTTGCGGTCTGTCATTAATAGTTGGCCAAGCGGCTGCGGGTAAAAGATGTTGTTTAACAATTGTTCAAAAAGTCAGGCAATGCGTGCCGCTTTGCCGGCGGCTACAGCCGGGATCGCGCTTTCCAGGAAGGCAAAGGTCTCCGGCGCCATCGCACTGATGTTGATGCGCGTGCGCGTCGAGGGTAACTGGTTCGGCGAAAACAGGCAGCCCGGCGCCAGCAGGATGCCTTGCGCCATGCCGGCCTCGGCCAGCGCATTGGTGTCGCAATGCGCATCGGCCCAGACGAACATGCCGGCCGGCGGCGCGATGTCCACCGTCATGCCGATCTTCTCGAGGTGGCGCACGGTCTTTTCGCGCACCGCGTCGAGCTTGGCGCGCAGGCGTTCGATGTGCTTGCGGAAGTGGCCCTCGGTGAGAATCTTGTACAACACGCGCTCGCCGATTTCCGAAGTCGTCAGCATGCTCAGCATCTTGCGGTCCGACAGCCGCATCGCCAATTCGGGCGCGGCGGCGATGAAGCCTACGCGCAGGTTGGCCGCCAGCGTCTTGGAAAAGCCGCCGAGATAGATCACCCGCTGCAACTGGTCGAGTGCGGCGATGCGCGTGGCCGGCTGCACGGCGCTGCCCGGGTGCATGTCGCAATAGATATCGTCTTCCACGATGAAAAAATCGTGCTGCTCGGCGATCTTCAAGACCTGGAACGCCTTGGCCGCCGAGAGCGAAGTCGAGGTCGGGTTGTGCAAGACCGAATTGATGATGTAGAGCTTCGGCCTATGCAGCGCCGCCAGCTCGGCCAGCTTGATCACGTCGGGGCCGTCTGGCAGGCGCGGGATGCCCACCACCTTGGCGCCCATGGTGACGAAGGAACCGAACATCAGGAACCAGGCCGGGTCGTCGACGAACACGGTATCGCCCGGCTGCAGGAAGTGGCGCGCGATCAGGTCGATCGCCTGCGTCACGCCGGCCGTGGTGACGAGCTGTTCCGGCGTGGCGGCGATTTCGAGCTCGGCCAGCTTCAACTGCAATAGCTGGCGCAGCGGCAGGAAACCCTGGGGCGTGCCGTATTGCAACAGCGTATTCGGATTTTGCCGGCTTACGGCGCGCAAACCGTTGGCGATCAATTCGCCGTCGAGCCAGGTGTTGGGCACCACGCCCGTGCCGGGCATGGAAGAGGGCGGGTTCTGGCGGAACATGTTGCGCACCAGCCAGACCACGTCGAGCAACTGGGATTGGTCCGCCATATCCGCCGCCGGGCGCGCCTGCGTCAGGGGAGCCAGTTCGCGCACGAAAAAGCCCGAACCGCGGCGCGATTCAAGCTTGCCCAGCGCCACCAGCCTGTCGTAGGCCTCGACCACCGTGAAACGCGAGACGCCATGGTTTTCCGCGAACTGGCGGATCGAGGGCATGCGCGCGCCGGCGCGCAGGAGCTTGTCGTCGATGCGCGAGCAGACCGTGCGCACGATCTGCTCGACCAGCGATTCGCCGGTGCCGCGCGAGAGCACGGTGACAGAACTCAGTTGAGGGTTTTGAGGCCGCCGCGGGACTGTATTGGTCATATGAACAGGACAGTAGGTAAATCTGCTTGGTTAAGTGTACTGGTTCTGTATTGGTTTTGTGGCTTAGGATAGCACAGACGAATCAAATGGATGAGCGCATGAAAACCATAGGACTGATTGGCGGCATGAGTTGGGAATCGACTATCCCCTACTACCGTCTGCTTAATGAAGCCGTGAAGCATCGGCTGGGAGGCTTGCACTCGGCGAAGCTGGTGCTCTACAGCGTCGATTTCGACGAGATTGCCCATCACCAGCACGCCGGCAACTGGGCCGAGGCGGGCAGAATGATGGCCGAAGCGGCGCGCGCGGTCGAGGCCGCCGGCGCGGAATTCATTGTCATCTGCACCAATACCATGCACAAGCTGGTGCCCGAAGTCCAGGCGGCGGTGGCGATTCCTGTCTTGCACATCGTCGATACGCTGGCCGCGCGGCTCAAACAGCACGGCGCACGCAAGGTCGGCTTGCTCGCGACGCGCTTCACGATGGAAGAGGAATCCTATCTCTCCCGGCTCGCAAGCCACGGCTTCGAGGTCATCGTCCCCGAGGCGTCTGATCGCGAAACGATTCATCGGGTCATCTACGAGGAACTCTGCCTGGGCCAGGTGCGCGAGGCTTCGCGCGCGGCCTACCGCGCCGTCATCGGGCGTCTGGCCGAGGCCGGGGCCGATTCCGTCGCTCTCGCTTGCACCGAGATCATGCTCTTGATCGGCGAGGAGGATTCGCCCTTGCCCTTGTTCGATACGACCGGCATCCACGCCTTGGCCGCCGTCGATTTCTCATTATCGGACTTGATCGAAGGAGGAGGACGTCCATGCTGAGCACGCTTTTTCCCTTGGCCTTGTTCGCCTTCGTTTCCTCGATCACGCCGGGGCCGAACAATATCATGCTGACCTCCTCGGGCATTCTGTTCGGTTTCCTGCGCACGGTTCCGCACATGCTGGGCATTACCGTCGGCTTCGGCGTGCTGCTGGCCTTGTGCGCCGCCGGTGTCGGGCAGCTCGTGCTCGCTGCGCCTGCCGTGCATCTCGGCTTGAAAGTGGCCGGTTCCGCTTATCTGGTTTGGCTCGCCTGGCAACTGCGCAGCATGTCGTTTGTCCAGCGCGACGACGAGGCGCGCCCGATGTCGCTGTTCGGTGCGGCAATGTTCCAGTTCGCCAATCCCAAGGCCTGGGTCATGGCGGTGACGGGGGCCTCGGCCTTCCTGCCCATGATGCAGCCGCTATGGTTTGCCGTGGCTGTGTTTTGCCTGGTGTTTTGCGTGGTCAATCTGCCGTGCATCAGCGTGTGGGCAGGGGCGGGCGCGGTGCTGCGGCGTTATCTGGCGCAGCCGAAATGGCAGCGGTTGTTTTGCGCGGCGATGGTGTTGTTGACGCTGTATTCGGCGGTGGCGATCTGGTTGTGACTATTAGTGCGCTGGGGGTGAGGGATGTTATGCGTTGGCTCAAATCGTAAAAGACAACGCAGGTTTCCGTGGTGCGCAGGGCGAATGATGGAGAATCAAAAATGAGTAGCGACAATCAAAACGAAACCCGCGGCATGCTGCTGGGCCTGGTCGGTGTAGTCATCTTCAGCATGACCCTGCCGTTCACTCGCCTGGCCGTAGCCGAGCTCGACCCCGTCTTCATCGCCCTCGGCCGAGCCGTGGTCGCCGGCATTGCCGCCGCCGTCCTGATGTGGCACATGCGTGCACCGCGCCCCGCGGGCAAGCAATGGCGCGGCATCGCCGTGACGGCGGCCGGTTGCGTGGTCGGCTTCCCCTTGTTTACCTCCTTTGCCATGCGCCACGTGCCGGCGGCGCACGGCGCCATCGTGGTCGGTATCTTGCCGCTGGCGACCGCGGTTGCCGCGGCCGTGCGTTTCGGCGAACGGCCATCACCTGGTTTCTGGGTCACCGCCGCTACCGGCAGCGCCGTGGTCGTGGCCTTTGCCATGTGGCAGGGCGGCGGCACGCTGGCGCCGGCGGATCTGGCTTTGTTCATCGCCGTAGTGGCGGCCGGCATCGGTTATGCAGAAGGTGGGCGCCTGTCGCAGACCATGGGCGGCCAGCAAGTGATTTCCTGGGCACTCATCGTCTCGCTGCCTTTCCTGGTGCCGGTCACGCTGTGGTCGGCCTGGGAGCACGGCGTGTCGGCTTCGGCACGTGCATGGGCGGCGTTCGGCTATGTTTCGCTGTTTTCCATGTTCATCGGTTTTTTCTTTTGGTACAAGGGGCTGGCCTTGGGCGGTATTGCGCGCGTCGGGCAGGTGCAATTGTTGCAACCTTTCCTGACCATGGCGGCGGCCGTGCTGCTCTTGGGCGAAGCCTTCGACTGGCGCGATTTCGTGTTTGCCGCCGTTATCGTGGGCTTGGTCGTAATTGGCAAGCGTATGCCGGTAAAGCGGGAGATTTCCGCATAATAATCGGCGCCCGCCGGAGTAAAATCTGGCTAATTTTCAACAGTCTGCACTCGCCAGATACCGCCAGGAGACCACCTTGTCCGTCTACGAAAAACTCAAAGCCCTGAACATCGAACTGCCTGCCGTGGCTGCTCCTGCCGCCGCTTACGTCATGTTCGTCCAGACCGGCAGCACGGTCTATCTGTCCGGCCATATCGCGAAGAAGGACGGCAAGCCCTGGGTCGGCCAGCTCGGCAAGAACATGACGACCGAGGAAGGCAAGGCCGCCGCGCGCGCCGTGGCCATCGACTTGATGGCCACGCTGCAAGCCGCCTGCGGCGGCGACCTGACGCGCGTCAAGCGCGTGGTCAAGCTCATGAGCCTGGTCAATTCGACGGGCGAATTCACCGAACAGCATCTGGTCACCAACGGCGCGTCGGAATTGATCGGCGAAGTCTTCGGCGACGCCGGCAAGCACGCGCGCTCGGCCTTCGGCGTGGCGCAGATTCCGCTAGGCGCCTGCGTGGAAATCGAGATGATCGCCGAATTGGCCTGATTTTTTGAAGTACAGACCGGCGGCATTTACCCGATGCCGTCGATATCGACGGCAGCCAAAAGCAGCCCGAACCCAAGTGAGACGAGAAAGCCCAACATGAAAATCGAAAACCCCACTCCCATGCAATGGCAATTTTCCCAGCGCGCGCAAAAGCTGCAAAGCTCGGTGATCCGCGAAATCCTCAAGGTCACGATGCGCCCGGAAATCATTTCCTTCGCCGGCGGCCTGCCTTCGCCCGCGACCTTCCCGGTCGAGCAGATGCGCGCCGCCTTCGACAAGGTGCTCGATACGCATGGCAAGGTGGCGCTGCAATACGGCCCGACGGACGGCTACGGCCCCTTGCGCGAATGGATCGCCAATTCGCTCTCGAAGGACGGTGTCAAGATCGTGCCGGAACAGGTCATGATGACGTCGGGGTCGCAGCAGGGTCTCGATTTGCTGGGCAAGGTGCTGATCGACGAAGGCAGCAAGATCCTGGTCGAGACGCCGAGCTACCTCGGTGCGCTGCAAGCCTTCTCCGTCTACGGTCCGGATTTCGGGTCCGTGCCGATGGACGAGCACGGCCTCGTTCCGGAAGCCGTCGCTGATGCCGGCAAGGGCGCGCGCCTGCTCTACGCGCTGCCCAATTTCCAGAATCCCACCGGCCGCACACTCTCCGTCGAACGCCGCGCCCAACTTGTCGAGACCTGCGCGCGCATGGGTTTGCCGCTGATCGAAGACGACCCCTACGGCGCGCTGTGCTACAGCGGCGAACCGCTGCCCAAGATGCTGTCGATGAACCCGGGCGGCGTGATCTACATGGGCTCGTTCTCCAAGATTCTCACCCCCGGCATCCGCCTGGGCTACATCGTCGCGCCGGTCGCACTGACCCGCAAGCTCGAGCAAGCCAAGCAAGCCACCGATCTGCACACGGCGCAACTGACGCAGATGGCGGTGTATGAAGTGATCAAGGACGGCTTCCTCGACGCCCACATCCCCGAGATCCGCGATCTGTATTCGGAGCAATGCCGCGCCATGCTGAATGCGCTGGAGACGTATTTCCCCGCCGGCATCCAATGGACCAAGCCCGAAGGCGGCATGTTCATCTGGGTCACGCTGCCCGAACACATCGACACCAGCAAGCTGATCGATGAAGCCATCGCCCAGCATGTGGCCTTCGTGCCCGGCGCGCCGTTCTACGCCAACGAGCCGGCGCGCAACACGCTGCGCCTGTCCTTCGTGACGGTCCCGCAAGACCGTATCCGTACCGGTGTCGAGATTCTGGGCAAGTTGATCAAGTCGAAGATGTAAGTCCTTCGATTGCTTTCTTCAAAAACCGGCGCTCGCGCCGGTTTTTTATGACGGTTGCGAGACTTCGCCATGCTGATTTTCATCGACACCGAATTCACCGATTTCAGAAATCCGCAACTGATCAGCATTGCGCTCGTCTCGGATTGCGGCGGCCACGAGTTCTATGCGGAGCTGCCCTATGACCTGGAACGCTGCAGCGGTTTCGTCATGGCAACCGTCCTGCCTTTGTTGGGCGAGCCGGCCGGCGCGGCGTGCGAGCCGCAAGACTTGAAGCAGCGCCTGTCCATCTGGCTCGCGCAATTCGAGGGCAGGGGCGAGGTGGCGATCTGCTACGACTTCGGCGGCGATTGGCAATTTTTCTGCGCAGCCATGGGAAACGCCGTGCCGGCCTGGATCGTGCCGCGCAATATATTCAAGTATCTCGACAAGCTGAAGCTGGAAGCCTATTTCGCCGACAAGCCGCACCTGGCGCATCATGCCTTGCACGATGCGCGCGGCAACCGCCATGCCTTCGATAGGGACAAGGCGACGCGCGACCCGATGCGCTTCAGAAAATCGCGCTGAGCCCCAAGCAGTTTCGCGCCGCGCATGCGCCGCCGTGCGCCAAATAAATTCTCGAACGCAACCCCTGTCTTCTCTCTCCTGTCGCTTCCGCGTCAAGCGGCTGCAGCTTTGATCTGCGTCAAAGTTTGTTTTGCATCGCAGCAGTAGACTTGCTGCACAAACTTTTTGATGAAGAGAAGGAAGGAACATGAAGAAGACTGTCGCAGCACTCTCCCTTGCCACCCTTTTTGTCGGCGCCGCAGGCAGCGCCATGGCGCAAGACAACGATCCCTGGCTGGTGCGTTTCCGCGCGGTGAACATTTCGACTGAGAATAACTCCGACCCCGTCGGCGGCACCGGCCCTGGCGACCGCATCACTGTGCAGAACAAAACGATTCCCGAGGTCGACATCTCTTACTTCTTCACGCCGAACATCGCAGCGGAATTGGTTCTGACCTACCCGCAAACGCATGACGTTTACCTTGACGGCAGCAAGATCGGCAGCTTCAAGGAATTGCCGCCGACCTTGCTGTTGCAGTATCACTTCCTGCCGCAAGGTTCGATCGATCCCTATGTCGGCGCGGGCGTCAATTACACGCACATCAGCGACGTCAATCTCTTGAACGGCGCGGGCACGCTTGAAAGCCATAGCACCGGCGGCGCGCTGCAAGCCGGCGTCGACTTCAAGATCGACAAGGCCTGGTCGATCAACCTCGATGTGAAGAAGGTGTGGATCGGCAGCGACGTCTATGCCGGCGGCGCCAAGATCAGTGCGGTGCGGATCAATCCGGTGCTGATTGGCTTGGGGGTTGGCTATCGCTTCTAAACGCGGTATCCCTCACTTCGCGTCCAGCGGAAACGCGAAGATGTCGCGCCTGTAGGTCTCCACCACCAAGCTGAAAGGCACCGTGCCGTCCTTGTACAAGACGGCACGGTGCTGCAGTACGTGCTCGGGAATCTCAAGCGCGTTCTTCGCATCCATAGTGTCCGGCATATGGCTTTCCCAGCCGGCCGGCAACGGCGCCCATAGCACGCGAACCGATTCGGTCTTGCGCGTGAAATTGAGTGCACGCACCGCCGTGCCGAAAGGCGTATCGCTGGTGTCGAGCACGTGGTTCATCTCAGCCGTCAGGCGCGCCGGCACGTACCAATTGTCCGCCTCGGAAAGCACGTGTTCGCCGCAAGCCAGTTGCACGCGGCGGTAGCCGACCGGCTCGTCCGCGCCAACCTGCAATTGGCGCCTGACCTCGGCGTCGGCCGGCTTCACGGTTTGTACATCGCGTATGGCGCGGATGCGCGCTTCGGCAGCCATGTGGTGTTCGCCGCACCATTGCGTCAATGTCGCAGTGGCGCTGCTGTTGGAGAGCAGCGTGGCGTTCAAAGTCTGCAACAAGGCGAGCGCCTTGAGGCGGACGATGGCGGTGTCTTGCCAGCCCTCATAGGTGGGTTGAGCCTGGGCGGTTGCGGCAAACAGGCCGGTGAGCAATAGCAGCGTGCGAGTAAAACGAAGCATCGTCGTTCAGAAGAAGTAGGCAATGCCCGTGATTGTACGGCAATGTGGCGGCGGCCAGCACCGAGACTGGAAAACCGGACGGCGCCTCGTCAGTTCAGGATATGATGGTCGTCCGTGATTCCATCAATATTTTCTCGTGAGTCCTGCTGCGGCGAACCAAGGATTGCACTTCCGTGAGGCAAGCGGCGCCGATATTCCGGCCATCATGTCGATCCGGCTGGCGGTGAAGGAAAACCGCTTGTCCGATCCGGGGCGCGTCACCACCCGGATGTACGAAGACTACCTCTACAAGCTCGGGCGCGGATGGGTTTGCGAGCAGGGCGGAGCCATCATCGGCTTCTCCTATGCCGACAGTACCGACGGCTCGATCTGGGCCTTGTTCGTGCTGCCCGAATGCGAGGGGCGCGGTGCGGGGAACGGCTTGTTGCAACTCGCCGTCGATTGGCTGTTCGCCCAGGGCTGGGACGAGCTCAAGCTCGGCACCGCCGCCGGAACCCGGGCCGACCGGTTTTATGCGACGCAGGGCTGGCGCCGCGATGCCATGAAGAACGAGATTGAAGTGTGGTATCGCCTGCGGCGGCCGGCACTCCTGTAGTTTTCCCTTCCCTTCTGCAAATTTCCTCCACAATTCGCCGCTACACTGCGGCCGTTTGGCTTGGGCCGGCACGGCTTGCGCCCTTTGTTCAACCGATACCAAAAATTAAAAAGGATCCCAGATGACGACCGCCGCCAGCTATAGCAACCTGGTTCAAGAGCTCTATATTGCCTATTTCGGCCGTCCGGCCGATTACTATGGTTTGCAGAATTTCGATACCGCCCTGGAGCAGGCCGGCGCTCCCGCGGATCCGGCCGGCCTTGCCAACGCCTATGCAAGCAACGCGGCAACCAAGAGCCTGGTCGACAGCTTTGGCAGCAGCGCGGAATCGGCTGCGCTCTATGGCAGCGGATCGACCGCGGGTTTCGTCAATGGCGTGTTCGAAAACCTGTTCAATCGTCCGGCCGCCGTCGCCGGCTTGGCCTTTTGGGTCAACGCGATCGATTCCGGCGCGGTTGGCAAGGGCGACGCCGCCCTGGCAATCCTGGCTGGCGCCTTCGCCGCCGGCGGCAGCCTGACGGATCAGGCCGCCATCAACAACAAGGTGGCCGTGGCGCAGGCTTTCACGTCGGCACTAGGGAAACGCTGATTTATTCACCGGCCCCTCGATTGGGCGCAGCATAGCTGGCACAATAGCACGTCCCCTTTGCCGATACCGATAAAAATGAAGCAATCGAGTTTTTCCGCAGCAGAGTTCGCAGGCAAGAAGAAGCAG
>DASVLJ010000037.1:0-42716 GCA_036384915.1 Burkholderiaceae bacterium | reverse complement strand
ACGCGTCGGCCAGCATCCGGCATCGCGCGTGCAGGAGCTGACACCGAAGCTGTGGAAGCAGCGCTTCGCCGCCGATCTGCTGCGCTCGCCATTGCATCTGATCGGCAAATAGCGCAAGAACGCCGATCAGTTACCGCTTACGCATCGCCGACAACGGACTTGGAATCCCGGATTCCGAGCGCGGCAACATTTTCAGGCCGTTTTTCCAGCTTCACAACCCGGAGAGGAATAGGGATATTGGGCTGGGCTTGGGGCTGTCGATCGTCAATTCCATCATGCACCTGCTCGCCGGGCATCGCTTATCGATGCGTTCCAAAGTGGGTAGCGGCACACGTTTTTCGGTCTATGTCCCGAAAGCGGCGTCCAAGGAAAGCAGCTACATCAAAAACCTCGCTTTCGATGCCGACGCCATTGTCGATGTTTCCGGCCTTTTCGTTCTCTACGTCGAGGACGACGCTTTGGTAAGATCGACGACCGAGTCGCTTTTGCGTGAATTCGGCATCTTGTGCGAGACATCGAAATCGGTCGGCGAATTCATTGCCAAATTGCCGAAAATCGAAAGAATGCCGGACCTTATCCTGACAGACAACGGCCTGCCCGATAATTTCCTTGCAATCGATGTGATCAATGCGGCAACCAAGGAATTTGATAGCAACATTCCAACGATCGTGTTAACGGGAGAGTCGCAATCTCTGGATTCCTTGAAGCTGCTGGAATCCGTGACGATCATGCGAAAGCCAGTTTCGGCAGCGGAGCTGATCAAAACCATCCAAATACTTTGCGCTCCCCCTGCTCGAGATGTTGAGAAACCGGTTCAGGGCATCACCGGCCAATAAGGGATCGCCTTGCCGCGTTCGCGCGACAAGAACCGGCGCGGTGCGCTATTGCATCTGGCTTTGCCGAGGCGGCCGTTGCATCTGGATCAGCGCTTCGAATTGCGGCGCCGATTGCGGCTTGGCGAACAGGTAGCCCTGGCCCTGGTCGCAGCCGAGCTCGATCAGCTTGCGCCGTATCGATTCGGTTTCGATGCCTTCGGCCGTGGTGGACAGGTTCAGGCTCTTGGCCATCTGGATGATGGCGTTGACGATGGCAAGGTCGGGCTTGCTCTCATCCAGGCGTCGCACGAAGGATTGGTCGATCTTGATCTTGTCGACCTCGAAGCGTTGCAGGTAGGCCAGGTTGGAATAGCCGGTGCCGAAATCGTCGATGGAGAGCCTGACGCCCAGCGCCTTGAGTTTGCGCAGCGACTCGATGAATTCCTCGGGATTCTGGATCAGCGTCGATTCGGTCAACTCCAGTTCCAGGCAGCCCGGGTTCAAGCCCGACAACTCCAGCGCCCGGGCCACGATACCTTCAATATTGCCGCGCCTGAATTGCACGGGCGAGAGGTTGATCGCCAGCACGAAGTCGGGTGCTCCCATATCCTGCCACACGCGCATCTGTTGGCAGGCTTCGGTGATCACCCATTCGCCGATCTCGACGATCAGCCCGGAACGCTCGGCGGCGGGAATGAATTGTCCGGGTGCGACCATGCCTTCCTGCGGGTGCTGCCAGCGGATCAATGCTTCGGCTCCCACCATGCGGCCGGTGGCCATGTCGACCACGGGCTGGTAATGCAGAATGAATTCGCCGCGCGTCAATGCCAGGCGCAGGCTCGAGGTCAACTGCAGGTTTTGCACGATGTTCGAGTTCATCGCCTCGTCGTAGAAGCGATACACGTTGCGCCCCGATTCCTTGGCCTGGTACATGCCGATGTCGGACAGCCGCAGCAGGGTTTCGAAATCCTGCGCGTCGTCGGGGAAGATCGCGATGCCGATCGAGCACGAACTGGAGATCGGCACGTCGCGCAGCGAAAAGGGCTTGGTCATTGCACCGATGATGTGGCCGGCGGCGGCCGAAACGGCTTCGATATCGTCCACGTCGGTCAGGCCGATCAGGAATTCGTCACCGCCCTGGCGCGCCACGATGTCGGAGGCGCGCACGGCATGCGACAGGCGGTGCGCCACTTCGCGCAGGAATTCGTCGCCCGCCGAATGGCCCAGCGTATCGTTGACTTGCTTGAAGTGGTCAAGGTCGACGAAAAGGAGCGCGATGCGCCGGTTGCGCCGGCGCGCCTGAACGATGGTTTGCTCCAGCAGCTCGCGCCCGAGCAGGCGGTTGGGCAGGCCGGTCAGCACGTCGTGCTGCGCCAGGTAGGCCAGGCTGGCACGCGACTCGTGCACGCGCTCGACTTCTTCGCGCAGCCGGCGCAAGGCATGGTGCAAATCGCGTGTCATCACCCAGACTGCCATGCCGCTTACGGTCAGCATCAGCACCGTGTCTATCGCGCGGTTGATTGGGTCGCCGACGGGCTTGAATACATGCCAGCCCGAGATGCCGGCATAAGTGACGAACAGCACGGCCACGACAGTCATGGCGGAGAGCGCAAAGAATTGGCGCCGCCGCAGCAGCAGGCCGGCCATGATCAATAGACAGGGGAATGCGAACAGCGCGGAATCGTAGATGCCTTCGCTGATCCATGCCAGGAATGCGATCATCAGCGCCAGCGAAGTCAGCAGCAGCGGGTTGGCGTGCCGCTGTTGTCGCTTGTTCAGGATCAGGCTGGCCAGCACGGCAATCAAGCCCATCAGCAAGATCCAAGCGACCAGCCATTCCTGGTTGTACAGGCTGGTGAGGAAGCGGACTGCCAGCCCAACCAACGAAAAGCCCGCGATCTGTACAAAGCGGCGCGAGCGCAACTCGGCTTCCGTATTGACATCCGGTTTGGCTAAGGCGTCGGTGATGGGCGGGCGGGGCTCCATGGTCCACGGGTTCTCGCTGGCGGTCGGCCCATTCTAGCGCACCGACTTACCTAATGGCACAATGTTGCATGAGACCGCTTCAAAATGAACATGGTGTGGTTGCTTGGGGCGGCCATCCGTCGACTCGCAGTACGTTCATGCTTGCGCCGCCGCATTCCTTGCGGCGTGTGCGCTCGCAAGCATGCGGCGCCGTTGCGCGGGTCGTCGCCGTACCGGCTGAATTCCCCGCTACGCCGTAGCCCTGCTCATTTTGAAACGCCCTTGACGCCGCAGTGCGAGGCAAATTTGACAACAATGGAGCAGTGAATGAGCGATTTTCCCAGCGATATCTATACCGAACCGAAGGCCGACATCCATACCCTGAACAATCTCGGTCCGCTGAGGCCCATGGCCGGAGTGTGGGAAGGCAAGCGCGGCCTGGATACCAAGCCCAAGGCCGATGGTCCGCGCAAGCAAGCCTATGTGGAAAAGCTGGAAATGCAGCCGATCGACCCCGTGACCAACGGCCCGCAATTGATATACGGCCTGCGTTATTACATCCATATCGTCAAGCCGGAACAGGTCAAGACCTACCACGAACAGGTCGGCTACTGGCTGTGGGAGCCGGCTACCTCGACCGTGATCCAGACCCTGACCATCCCGCGCGGCCAGACCGCGATGGCGTCAGGCGTGGTGGCGCCGGACGCGAAGAGTTTCGAGCTGGTCGCCACGCGTGGCCTGGAGACCTTTGGCATTTGCTCCGTGCCCTTCCTCGAGCATGCTTTCCGCACCACGGAATACCGCATCAAGGTCGAGATACATGATGACGGTTCGTGGACCTATGACGAAGACACGGTGCTTGAGATACGCGGCCGCGACGAGCCGTTTCACCACACCGACAAGAACACACTGGTCAAGGTGGCGGAGCCGACGCCGAATCCGCTGGCGCGAAAGGCTTAATGCACTTTGGGAAGATCCGCCACGTTGCCGTCATCCGCAATTTGCCAGCGTCCCAGATCTTCCCAATCGAAATCGACCTTGTAGCTTGCGTCAGCGCCGACGATCAGCAGCAGAACGCCTTGGGATTTGCCGAACAGCCTGATCAGGACGCCGGCTTTTTCATCCATGCTCCGGAAGAAGTCCGGATGCGCGGCGGCGTCGACCGGTACGTGCCCGGTGCCGCTTCTGCATGAAGCGGCGGCAGTATTGCCGTCGGCCGCGCAGCAGTAGCGGTAATATCCCTTATCCCAGTCAGCGGCCAATTGCGGCACCAGTGCGAACAATTCCTGGGACAATTCCAGGATCGTCGCCGAGGCGCGCTCATTGAGTTCGCGCTGCGCCACGTTCTTGGGAATCGCCACCACCAGCGGTTCGGTGGTCAAGCCGACCATGCGGAACATGAAGTTCCGGATGCGCATGAAGAGATTCTTCGGTGGGGTCTCGTTGCTCATCAGCGTGTCGGGTCGCCTTGCCAGGATTTGCGCAAGGGAGGCAGCGGAATGAATTCCTCGTCTCCTGCGATCTTGCCCATGCGTTGCGCCACCCAATCGTCTGCTGCCTGCTCGATGCGCTCCTTGCGGCTCGATACGAAATTCCACCACATGAATCGGTGGCTCTCCAAAGGGGCGCCGCCTATCACCATGAAGCGGCGCGCTTCGTCAGCATCGATGCGTACCGGTGTGCCCTGCTGCAATACCGCGAGCACGCCGGCCTCGACGGTTTCTCCATCGACGCGCAGCGCGCCATCGAGCGGATAGATCGCCATTTCCTTCGCCAGCACGGGCAGCGTGAAGCCGCCTTGCTCGAGCTTGACATCGAGATACAGCGTATCGGAGAAGGTTTTGACCGGCGAGGCCGCGCCAAATGCGTTGCCGATCAGCACACGCACGTCCGCCCCATCGATTCGCAGGCTCGGAATGTCGGCAGCAGGCGTATGCGCGAACGACGGCGCGGTTTCCTCGTGCGCAATCGGCAGCGCAGCCCAGAGCTGGATGCCGTGCATCCGGTACTGCGCGTCATGCAAGTCTTCCGGCTCGCGTTCCGAATGTACGATGCCGCTGCCGGCCGTCATCCAATTGATTGCGCCCGGTTCGATGCGCTGCACCGAACCCAGGCTGTCGCGGTGCAGAATGGCGCCCTCGAACAGATAGCTCACCGTGGCCAGCCCGATGTGCGGGTGGGGGCGGACATTGTTACCCTGGCCCGGCGCGATCGTGACCGGGCCGAAGTGATCGAAGAACAGGATGGGGCCGACCGCCTGACGCGCGCCGGCCGGCAACAGGCGGCGCACGATGAAGCCGCCGCCGAGATCGTGCTCGTGGCCTTTCAGGCGCAGGGCAATGCTCATGGCAGGCGTTCCACCTTGGTGGTGATCTCGGTCGTCACCGCAGTCATGAGCTTGTGCACCGGGCACTTGCCGGCCACCGTTTCAAGCTCGTGCAATTGCGCTTCGCTCAACTCGCCGCCAATGGCCAGCGTGGTAGCGAGGCGATAGGTGCCATGGCGCTCTTCCGAGGCGTCGCGTTCAACGGTGGTCTGGATATCGGCGACCGGAATGCCTTTCTTGTTGGCGTACCACAAGACCGTCAAGGCCTTGCAGGCGCCGAGCGCGGCGTCATACAAGTCATGCGGGCTGGGGCCGGCATCGGCGCCGCCTTCCCCGATCGTCATGTCGGCGGCCAGGGTGTGGGCGCCGATGGTGATGGTCTGGCGCGTGGCGCCGGGTTCGCTGCGTTTTACGGTGATGGTCACGGGCTTGTCTCCGATGAGGAACAAGCCATTTTACCCATTTATTGCACTGGGCTGCCCAGCTTGATCGGACAAGCCTCGCGGCCGGCCAGGTCGGCGCGGCCCCGCTCGACCGCCGCGCTGCGCAGCGTCCATTGCGGATAGGTGCGCAGTGCGACCAGGGCGCGGCCGTACCACAGCCGGTTGACGCTGCGCACCTCGGTTGCACGGGCCTCGCATACCTGAATGCCGGAGCGGTTCCTGCGCACGATGGCGGGGCCGAACACGAGCGAGCGGGTATGCCCGGCCGCCTGCATGGGCAGGCGCTGCTCCATGCAAGACTTCAGTTGCGCACCGGGGCCGGTCAGCCTGTTTTCGACCATGTTGTGGCTGCGGGGAGGGCGGGCTGTCGATTCTGTGTGTGCAACGTAAATCATGATCCTGGTATTCCTGGGCTTGGCCATGTAAAACACTGTTGTGGCGAGATTATTGAACGTGGACGAAGCTTAAGCGCTCGCGCATGGCTGCGCCATACCATATTCATGGGGTTTTGCGGGGAAGAGTGAATAATCAACGTTCAGGATCCGGTATTGAAACGGTCGCCTTCGCTTGCGCCAGTCGCTATTCCAATTCGTTATCCCTGTTTCCGGACGTCTCTACTCTCTCCCGCCTGTGGGCGGGGAGAGTTCGGCAGCGACCTTTCCCGACAAAGCACCGGGATCGCCGACCCGCTCATCCCATTCGGCGTACAATAGAGCCAGCAGGCCGCGAAAAGCCCGCGATCGCCCCCATGATGTTGAACGCCGACCTACACTGCCACTCCAATATTTCCGACGGCACGCTGAAACCAGCCGAGGTGGCCGCACGCGCCAAAGCCAATGGCGTTGAGCTGTGGGCGCTGACCGATCACGACGAAGTCGGAGGCATCGCCGAGGCGCGCGCCGCGGCGGAGGCGGCAGATCTTCCCTATGTCACAGGGGTGGAGATTTCCGTTACTTGGGCCGGCAAGACCATCCACATCGTCGGCCTCGGCGTCGATGAAACCGATGCGGCCCTGCTGCAAGGCCTGGCTCGGACGCGCAACGGGCGCGAGCCGCGCGCGAAGGAGATGGCGGAAAAGCTGGCCGCGCTCGGTATACCTTCCGCCTACGAAGGCGCGATGAAATATGCCGGCAATCCCGATCTCTTGTCGCGCACGCACTTCGCGCGCTACCTGGTCGAGATCGGCAAGGGCGAATCGATCCAGGATGTGTTCAAGAATTATCTCGTCGAAGGCAAACCGGGCTACGTGCCGCACCGCTGGGCTTACCTGAAGGATGCCGTACGCTGGATTCGCGATGCGGG
This sequence comes from Burkholderiaceae bacterium, assembly GCA_036384915.1. GTDB lineage: Bacteria > Pseudomonadota > Gammaproteobacteria > Burkholderiales > Burkholderiaceae_D > PKWO01. Next base: position 35,865 of record DASVLJ010000037.1, on the reverse strand, counting down.
CGGCGCGGCCATCGTGGCGCATCCGGGGCGCTACAAGCTGTCGGATCTGGCGTTCGATGAGTTCGTCAATGAATTCAAGCAGAGCGGCGGTACCGGCATCGAGGTGATTACGGGCAGCCATAGCCCTGACCAGTACGACACCTATGCCAACGTCGCCCGTCGCTACGGCTTGCTCGCGTCGCGCGGGTCGGATTTCCACGGGCCGGAAGAATCGCGCGTCGATATCGGTACCCTGCCGCCGCTACCTTCCGATCTGCAGCCGGTGTGGCATGATTGGAAGTTATGAGTCAATTCTTCCAGATACATCCGGTTAATCCGCAGCTGCGGCTGATCAAGCAAAGCGCGCAAATCATCGAATCCGGCGGCATCGTGGCCCTGCCTACCGACTCCTGCTTCGCTCTCGTCTGCCATCTCGACGACAAGCAGGCCGTGGAACGCCTGCGCCGCATCCGCGGCGTCGACGACAAGCATCACCTGACCCTGCTGTGCCGCGACCTCTCGGAGATCGCGGTATACGCCAAGGTCGACAACCGGCAATATCGCATGCTCAAGTCCGCCACGCCCGGTCCGTTCACCTTTATCCTCGAGGCGACCAAATGCGTGCCGCGCCGCCTGTCGCATCCCTCGCGCAAGACCATCGGCTTGCGCGTACCGGAAAACCGCATTGCCCATGCCTTGCTCGAGGAGCTGAGGCAGCCGCTGTTGGGCACCACGCTGATCCTGCCCGGTGAAACCCAGCCCATGACCGATGCCGAAGCCATACGCGAAAAGCTGGAAAAGCTGGTCGACCTCGTCATCGACGGCGGCGCCTGCAGCCTGGAGCCGACCACCGTGATCGACCTGACCGACGAGGAACCGGTCCTGGTGCGCCAGGGGCGCGGCGACGTCAGCCAATTCGGCCTGGCTTTTGCCTGAATGGCAAGCTGTTGTCCCGGATTTGGCCGTCCTTGCATCAATTTGCCAGCCCGAACCGGCGGTCCGATAGCCGCCCTCTGTTAGAATCCCTGCCATGAATGACTTCTACCCCAAGTTGGCGGACGCGATCCAGACCATTGCCGTCTTCGCCTTACCGCTGCTCTTCGGCATCACTTTGCACGTTTCGGCCCAATGTTTCCTGGCGTATCGCATGGGCGACCGCACGGCCAAGATGATGGGCCGCCTGTCCCTGAATCCGGCCAAGCATATCGATCCGGTCGGCACGATCCTCCTGCCCATCGTCGGGTACCTGGTCTTGCGCCTGACCGGATTGGGCTTGCTGATCGGTTATGCCAAGCCGCTGCCGATCAATTTCGGCAATCTGCGCAACCCCAAGCGCGGCATGCTGTGGATTGCGCTGGCCGGTGTCGCCTCGAATTTTGTCATGGCGATCGGCTGGACCGTGTTGCGGATCGCCCTGGTGCTGTCGCACATCGACGAGCCGTTTTTCATCAAGATGACCGAGGCGGGAATCGAGGCCAACCTGATCCTGATCGGCTTCAGCCTGATCCCGCTGCCGCCGTTCGACGGCGGCCGCATTGTCTTCAGCCTCCTGCCCGACAAGCAGGCCTACGAATATGCCAAGGTCGAGCCTTACACCATGATCATCCTGCTGGTTTTGCTGATTCCAGGATGGTTGTGGAGATATTGGGTGATCCCGGTGGCCACCTTGAGCGATGTGCTGCGGGCCCTGATTTTTTCGCCGCTTAATTACCTTCTCAACTGACTCCGACTATGTATCCTGATCGCGTTGTTTCCGGAATGCGCCCCACGGGCGCCATGCATCTGGGCCACTACCACGGCGCATTGAAGAACTGGGTGAAGATGCAGGCCGAACTGCCGTGCCTGTTCTTCGTCGCGGACTGGCATGCCTTGACCACGCATTACGACGACCCGAGCATTATCGAAACGAGCACCTGGGAAATGGTGATCGACTGGCTCGCCGCCGGCATCGACCCGTCGCAGGCGACTATCTTCATCCAGTCCAAGGTGCCCGAGCATGCCGAACTGCACCTGCTGCTGTCGATGGCCACGCCTCTGGGCTGGCTCGAACGCGTGCCGACCTACAAGGACCAACAGGAAAAACTGGCCGACCGCGACCTCGCCACCTATGGCTTCCTCGGCTACCCGCTGCTGCAGGCGGCCGACGTGCTGATCTACCGTGCCAGCCTGGTGCCGGTCGGTGAAGACCAGGTGCCGCATATCGAAATGATGCGCGAAATCGCGCGCCGCTTCAATCATATCTACGGCAAGGAAAAGGGCTTCGAGGAAAAGGCCAAGGAGGCGGTCAAGAAGCTCGGCAGCAAGCGCGCCAAGCTCTATACCGAGTTGCGCAACGCCTTCCAGGAGCAGGGCAAGGAAGATGCGCTCGAGCAGGCCAAGGCCATGCTGGACGATGCGCAAAATCTCTCCATGATCGACCGCGAGCGCCTGTTTGGCTATCTCGAAGGCAGCCGCAAGCTGATCCTGGTCGAACCGCAGGCGCGCCTGACCGAAGCCTCGCGCCTGCCCGGCCTCGACGGCCAAAAAATGTCCAAGAGCTATGGCAACTCGATCGCGCTGCGCGAAGACAAGGAAACGCTGACCAAGAAAGTGCGCACCATGCCGACCGACCCGGCGCGCATCCGCCGCAGCGACGTCGGCAATCCGGAAAAATGCCCGGTGTGGCAATTGCACCAGGTGTATTCCAATCAGGAGACCAAGGATTGGGTGGTCAAGGGCTGCACCTCGGCCGGCATCGGCTGCATCGAGTGCAAGCAACCCGTGATCGACGCGATCCTGGCCGAGCAGGAACCGATGCGCGAGCGCGCCCAGCAATACCTGGACGACCCCTCGCTGGTGCGCGCCATCGTCGCTGACGGCTGCGAGAAGGCACGCAAGTTGGCGCAGGAAACCATGCGCGACGTGCGCGAGGCGATGGGCTTGTCGTACAGCTGAGCTTCGACGCCCGATGACGCACGCGCACGGCACCGAACCCGCGTCGCCCTGGGTGCGGCGCTTCGCAGCCCTGGTGCCGGATGGCGAGGTGCTCGATCTTGCCTGCGGCCATGGGCGCCACGCCAAGCTGTTTGCCGAAGCCGGGCATGCGGTGCTGGCAGTCGATCGCGATGCCGCGGCCCTGTCTTCGTTGACCCAGCCCGGCATCGCGACGCAGCAAGCCGACCTGGAAGATGGAAAACCTTGGCCGTTCGGGGTGGACCGCTTCGCCGGCATCGTCATCACCAACTACCTGCACCGGCCGCTGTTTCCTTACATAGTGGAGAGCCTTGCGCCGGGCGGCGTCTTGCTGATCGAAACTTTTGCCGAGGGTAATGGGCAATTCGGCAAGCCTTCCAATCCCGATTTCCTGCTCGCATCCGGCGAATTGCTCGCCGTGGCGCAAAACCTGCGCGTGTTGGCCTATGAAGACGGCTACGTCGAGTCGCCCAGGCCGGCGCTGGTACAGCGCCTGTGCGCCATCAAGCCTCCAGTACCGGAAGACTTCATGCGCCGCAGGCTGCTTTGAGGTGATTCCCAACCCACGCGGCCAGCCTATCCGTTACAATCGAACATTTACTTTTCACCGAAGCGCATCCTTATGATTTCCGGCAGCATTGTCGCCATCGTCACCCCCATGCATGAAGACGGGAGCCTTGATTATCCCGGCCTGCGCAAGCTGATCGACTGGCATATCGCCGAAGGCACGGACTCCATCGTCATCGTCGGTACCACGGGCGAATCGCCCACTGTCACGGTCGAAGAACATTGCGAATTGATCAAGGTCGCCGTCGATCAAGCCGCCAAACGCATCCCTATCATCGCCGGTACGGGCGGCAATTCGACCGCCGAAGCGATCGAATTGACGCGCTATGCGCATGAGGTCGGCGCCGATGCCTCGCTTCTGGTCGTGCCTTACTACAACCGGCCGACGCAGGAAGGGATGTACCAGCATTTCAAAGCGGTTGCCGAAGCGGTCGAGATTCCCATCATCCTTTACAACGTGCCCGGCCGCACCGTGGCCGACATGAGCAACGATACGGTCCTGCGTCTGGCAACAGTGCCCAACATCATCGGCATCAAGGACGCCACCGGTAATATCGCGCGCGGCACCGATTTGCTGCGCCAGGCTCCCAAGTCGTTTGCCGTCTATTCGGGCGACGACCCCACCGCCATGGCCCTGATGTTCTGCGGCGGCCGCGGCAATATCTCGGTCACGGCCAATGTCGCGCCGCGCGCCATGCATGAACTGTGCGTCGCCGCCATGGCGGGCCGCACGGCGGAAGCGATTGCCATCAACAATAAAATGTTGCCTCTGCACAATAAGCTGTTCGTCGAACCGAATCCCGTACCCGTGAAATGGGCCCTGACGCAAATGGGTCTGATATCATCCGGGATTCGCTTGCCGCTGGTCGGCTTGGGCAGCGAGTACCACGAGACCGTGCGCAACGCGCTGCGCGAGTCCGGCGTGCTGGCTTAAGTGCGGCATCAGTGGCACATAATTAGATTTTTGGCATCACACCTATTATTCGGAAGACAGCTCTCATGGATCAACGCAGCAAGCTTCAACAGGGGATTTTGTGCGCCTTGGCGCTCGCCGGCCTGGCCGGTTGCAGTTCCTTCAGCACCGTGATGGAGCCCGACCGCATCGATTACAAGAGCGCGACCCAGGCCGCTACCAAGACGCCTACCCTGGCAGTGCCGCCCGATCTGACCCAGCTGCAACGCGACAACCGTTACCAGGTGCCGGCTTCCGGCTCGATTACCGCCGAAGACTATATGCGCAAGGGCGGCGCGAAAGCTCCTGTCGCGCAAAGCAGTTCGTCCGTCGCCGTGACCGCCTTGGGCGGCATGCATATCGAGCGCGACCAAAATGCGCACTGGCTCGTCGTGAAGCAGACGCCGGAAATCCTGTGGCCGCAGATCAAGGACTTCTGGCAGGAAAACGGCTTCCTGATCAACATCGAGCATCCGGCGGAAGGTGTGATGGAAACCGACTGGGCCGAAAACCGCGCCAAGATTCCGACCGACTTCGTGCATGAAACCTTGGGTAAAGTGTTCGATTCGATGTGGTCTACCGGCGAGCGCGACAAGTTCCGCACCCGCCTGGAGCGCGGCCCGGACGGTACCACGGAAATCTACATCAGCCATCAGGGCGTGGAAGAAGTGCTGACCGGTTCGCAGAAGGAAACCGTCGAATGGACCCCGCGCAAGACCGATCCGGGCCTGGAAACCGCCTTCCTGTCGCGCCTGATGGCGCGCTTGGGCAATGACCCGGCCCTGGTCAAGACCGCAGTCAACACCACCGTGGTTGAGGCGCCGCACGCCAAGATGGTCAAGGACGCCAACACCAGCTATGTCGAAGTCGATGAAAACTTCGAGCACGCCTGGCGCCGTGTCGGCCTGGCGCTCGACCGCGTCGGCTTCACCGTGGAAGACCGCGACCGCACCCAGGGCCTTTACTTCGTGCGCTACGTCGATGAAGCCAAGGATGCGCAGAGCAAGGGCTTCCTGTCGCGCCTGTTCAACTGGGGCGACGACCCGGCCAAGGCCAGCAAGTATCGTATCCTGGTCAAGGAAACCGGCGACAATACGCGTGTGAGCGTGCAAGACAACGACGGCAAGCCGGAAGTCTCGGATGCCGGCAACAAGATCCTCAGCCTCTTGAACGACCAGCTCAAGTAAGGCTTGCTGCAGTAGTCAAAAGGCTTCCCGGATTGCCATGAAATTTGCCAGTCTGGGAAGCGGCAGCGAAGGCAACGCGCTCCTCGTAGCCGCTTCCGATGCCTCCGCGACCATCATGGTCGACTGCGGATTCGCCCTGCGCGAGACCGAGCGCCGGCTGCGCCGCATAGGCGTCGAACCCGGCGCCATTTCCGCCATCTTCGTCACGCATGAGCATTCCGACCACGTGGGCGGCGTGTTCAAGCTGGCGCGCAAATACCGCATTCCCGTCTTCCTGAGCCAGGGCACCTGGCAAGCTGCGCGCGCCGATGCCGACGGCGTCGAGTTGTCCTGGTGCCGCGACAGCGCACCTATCGAGATAGGCAGCCTGCGCCTGCTACCCTACACTGTGCCGCACGATGCGCGCGAGCCGCTGCAATGCGTGGTGCAAGAGGGGGTGCAGCGACTGGGCGTGTTGACCGACGCCGGGCACGCCACGGAGCATATGATCGCCATGCTTGACGCTTGCGATGCGCTGCTGTTGGAGTACAACCACGATCCGCGCATGCTGATGGAGTCGAGTTATCCTCATTTCCTCAAGCAGCGCATTGCGGGCGATCACGGACATCTGTCGAACCAGGCTTCGGCGGATATCCTCGCTGCCATCGACCGCAGCCGATTGAAGACGGTGGTGGCGGCGCATTTGAGCCGCAAGAACAATACGCCCGAGTTGGCGATGGCGGCTATGCTGAGTGTGATTGCCGAAGGTAGCGTGGCGCTTAGTTGTGCTTGTCAGGATATGGGGTTTGGGTGGATTGAGGTTTAGTTTTCTTAGCGCTGGACGATGTAATTTTTGCCGCCAGCAGTTTTTTCCCGCCCTCACGTATGTAGTTTAGGCATAACCTCCCTTGCCGGGGTAGCCCGGCGGCTAGTCACTTTCTTTGCTTCGCCAAAGAAAGTAACCAAAGAAAGGCGGGCGCACAAGCTGCCCCTTCGGGTCTCTCGCTCAGCGATTCCCGCTGAAAGAGTACGAAAAGTGGGAAGCACGCGAAACTCGCCTTCGGCTCAGACAGCGCGTGCTTCTTTATCCACTTTTCGTACCCTTCCAGCGGCAGCTTGCCGAGCGCAAGTTCTCCGCTCGCTATCGCACGCACTCCGTTCCCGCTTATCTAATCTCTCGTCGTTGTTTATGGATTCCCGCTTTCGCGGGAATGACAGAGAAGGGCTGACGTATGGAGTCCTGGCAGACTATGTGAGACAAGATGCGATAGTGCTGGACGCAGTTCAGCGTTAGGCATCGCCAAAAAGCCAGGTACCAAAACGGATAAAGAAGGACCGGCTGTTTGAGCCGAAGGCGAGTTTCCGGTCCTTCCCGTTTTGGTACCTGGCTTTTTGGGCACCCCGAAGGGGCGATGGCGTCGCCCGCCTTTCTTTGCTTACTTTTCTTTGCTTACTTTCTTTGGCGGAGCAAAGAAAGTGAGCAGCTGCCGGGCTGCCCCCGGCGAAGGTATCGACGAGCAAGAACGAATTTTGTTACTGGAATTGAAAAACGCTTTAATTACACTGCAACGCGAGTTTGAGGCCGCAACCTCAACAAACCGAAAGCCCAAACAAAAAGCCGACCCGAAGGTCGGCTTTCTGGTCCAGTAATCCGAGATTACTTGGAAGCGGCAGGTGCCGAAGCAGCCGGAGCCGGGGCCGAAGCCGAAGCGGCCGGAGCAGCAGCGTCCGAAGCGGCCGGAGCAGCAGCAGCGGGAGCGGCGGCCGGAGCAGCAGCGTCCGAAGCGGCCGGAGCAGCAGCGGCAGGAGCCGGAGCGGCGGGAGCCGGGGCAGCAGGAGCGGGAGCCGAGGGAGCCGGAGCGTCATTCTTTTGGCAGGCAGCCAGAGCAACAGCCAACAGGGAAGCGATCAACAGTGTTTTTTTCATGAATTTTTCCTTCAAATATAATCAAAAGTTTTTGCGATGAATAATTACCGGTAATTATCGCTCGTTAGGGCGTTTTCGCATGGCCTGAACCAAAAATGGTGCACCGCCACATAACGAAAGCTTCCTAGCTCGCGATTATAGCGGTTTTTTTGTTTTTTGCGCAAAGGCATTTGCTTTTCGGTAATTTAATTGTAACCAAATTACCTGAATTAACTTCATATGCGCGCAGTTGCAGACAGCGCGCTCACAGCGCGCATTAATTCAATTGCAACCAGCCATCTTCATACCATGCGTGGAAGGCTTCCATCACGTCTTGCGAGGCGACGGCCACCTCGGAACCGTCGAGCCGACGCCGATTCGCCAAAAGGCTGAGTGCGGTCTTGTCAGCCGCGTTCACGCCGAATGATTCGCCGTTGATAAATACGTGCCGGCCTCGATACAGCATTTGCGTCTTGCGCGACAAGCTGATGCCCTGTTTGACTGCCTTTTTGGCAAAAAGTGCCGCCGAATACGGGCGGGCCGGCGCATCGAAGAAAGTGGTGGGCTTCGGCCCGGAGAGGTATTCGCCTAGAAAGATTGCTATATCGTCTTCGGTAAAGCGCACCTTGTTCATTTCCTCGGCCACTTTTTGCAGCATGGCGCGGCTGATCTCGGCGGGGTGGGCGGTCGGCGCCAGCTCCGGGTCGGCGTAGCGGCCCGGCAGGTCGATCGAATCGGCCATGAATTGCAGGAAGGCCTCACCCAGTTCCTGGTAGGACGGTGCGCGGAAACCGATCGAATACGTCATGCATTCGCCGATTGCCACGCCATCGTGCGCGTAATGCGGCGGCAGGTAGAGCATGTCGCCCGGCTGCAGCACGAATTCCTCCTCGGGTTCGAAATTGCGCAAAATCTTCAGCGGCATGCCCTCGACCAGAGTCAAATCCTTCTGCGCGCCGATGCGCCAGCGCCGCTCGCCGTGCGCCTGCAGCAGGAACACGTCATAGGAATCGAAATGCGGGCCTACGCCGCCGCCGTCGGTGGCAAAGCTGATCATCAAGTCGTCCAGCCGCGCATCGGGGATGAAATTGAACCGGCGCAGCAGGGCATCGGCCGCATCGTCATGCAGGTTCACGCCTTGCACCAGCAGCGTCCAGGCCTTTTGCGTGCGTGGTGGAAGCTTGTCGAGCGGGCCTTGTTTCATGTCCCACTTCCTGGCATGCGTGATCAGGCGCGATTCGACGTCGTCGCGCGCGGCCATTTCGAACAGCGATTCGGCCGGAATCGGCGCGCTGAAGCCGGGAATGGCCTGGCGGATCACGAGCGGTTTCTTATGCCAGTAGTCGCGCAGGAAGGTGGCTGGCGTCAAGCCGCCCAGCAGAGGTGTTTTTTTCATGCCGCATTATAGAACGGGCTCCTGGCCGTGGCATACCGCGGCTACAGGTATAATTGCGCCAACGACGAAAGGAACTCCGATGAAGATTGCCAAAAACACCGTAGTGACCGTGCATTACAAGCTTTCAGATGCGCAAGGCAATCTGATCGAAGAAAGCCGCGAGCCCATGGTCTATCTGCATGGCGGCTATGAAAATACGCTGCCCAAGATCGAGGAAGCGCTGGACGGCAAGGAAGCCGGCTATAGCACCACGATTCAGGTCGAGCCGGAAGACGCGTTCGGCGAATACGACGCCAACCTGGTGAAGGTCGAACCGCGCAACCGCCTGCCCACGCCGCTCGAAATCGGCATGCAGTTCGAAGGTACACCCGACGAAGAGGGCGACGAGAACGAGGAAAGCCTGATCTTCACCGTAACCGACATCGCCGACGACAAGGTGGTTTTGGACGGCAACCACCCGCTGGCCGGCATTGCGCTGCGCTTCGAATTGAACGTGGGCGACGTGCGCGCTGCGACCGACGAAGAAGTGGCGCACCAGCATGTGCACGGCGCGCATGGGCATCATCATGACCATGACGATGATTTTGATGAAGGTGAGGAAGGAGATCACTTCCGTAGCCAGCCCTTGCATTGAGCGGCAGATGCCGGATTGATTCAGCAGCAATCGGCTTGGGACGTAGGGTGGAATCGCCGGGCGTCGCAAGCCTTCGGCTTTTCCACCCTATATTCCTTTCTACTTTCCCGCGGGATTTGGTTGCGCTGCCTCGGTAACAGAGAAAAGCGTCGGGTCGACAAGCTTCACTGCAACCTTCGTCCATCCCCCGCTTAATTCCAGCTCACCCAGATTGCCGCGCCAGACGATACCCTGCGCCTGCGGCGTCTTGCTCTCCACATGATTGTGGATCACCAGCACCTTGCCCGGAAACTTGGCGGCAAGCTGCGTCAATTGCTGCCTGACGTCGGCAAAGCCGTCGTGCTGGATGCCCTTGGCGGGCTTGGATAGCGGGTCGCCGTCACAGATCAGCACGATGCCGGCCATGTTCTTGAATTTGGCATTGGCGAAGCTGCGGCGCAGCCAATCTCGCGTGGCCACGGCGCGGTCTTCGAATTCGCTGTTGCGGCCGGCGTCGGTGCGGTAGCGGTTGTTGTTGGACGGAAGGTTCAATGAAGTGAACAGCACGCTGCCCACGTCCCAGCGCATGTTTTCCGCATAGAGGCGGAACTTGGGTGTGATCGATTGGCGGATCAGCGGGATCTTGCTGGCACCGAGCGAAAACTCGTCGGGGTAGAACAATTCGCGCAGCCGCTCCAGCCGCTCCAGGCCGTCGACACGGCCCGAAGGATTGCGGCAATCGCTCCAGTCGCTGCCGGCCGGCACCAGGATCACCCCATTCTTCGCGCCTGAGAGCAGCGCAAAGCGCTGGTTGTACAAGGCATCGCTACAAGGCTCGTCCGCGCGCTTGAACCCGTCGACGGCGACGAAGGCGAGATTGTCGGCATCGCTCTCGGCCAGCGCCTGGTCCAGCGGCATCGTGTCGGCGCTCGTCCTGGCTGGTTGCGCGATCACGCCAAAGGCGAAATCAAGGCTTGGCTGAGCCCCGGCGGACACGGATAGCACCCATAGCAGCACGGGCAGGGCGGAAAGGGCGCGCTTGATCATGTCTACTGCATTGCCTTCAAGCGGTACAGCGCATCGAGCGCCTCGCGCGGCGTGAGCGCATCGGGATCGAGATCGTCGACGGCTTGCGCCAGGGCGGCCAGGCGCGGATCGGGTTCGGCTTCCGGCGCTTCGGTGTCGATCGGCGCGCCACTCGCCGCGGAAAACAGATCGAATTGCGGCGTGGCTTGCACCGAGTGCGCTTCCAGCGCGGCCAGGTGCTTGCGCGCGGCTCGTATTACCGGCCCCGGTACGCCGGCCAGTTGCGCCACCTGCAAGCCATAGCTTTGCGACGCGGGGCCGGCCTGCACGGCATGCAGGAACACGATGCTGTCCTTGTGCTCGACCGCCGACAGGTGCACGTTGGCCGCGCTCGGATGCGTCTCGGGCAATTGCGTCAATTCGAAATAGTGCGTGGCAAAGAGCGTATAGCTGCGGTTGCCGTCGATCAGCTGGCGCGCAATGGCCCAGGCCAGCGCGAGGCCGTCGAAGGTCGAGGTGCCGCGGCCCACTTCATCCATCAGCACCAGCGAATGCTCGGTGGCACCGTTCAGGATCGCGGCCGACTCCGTCATTTCGACCATGAAGGTCGAACGGCCGCCCGCAAGGTCGTCGGCGGCGCCAATGCGCGTGAAAATCTTGTCGATCGGGCCGATGGTGGCGGACGTAGCCGGCACATAGCTGCCGACGTAGGCCAGCAGCACGATCAAGGCCGTCTGGCGCATGTACGTCGATTTACCGCCCATGTTGGGGCCGGTGATCAAAAGCAGCTTGCGCTCGGCATTCAACTGGCAATCGTTGGCGATGAAGCGCTCGATATGGTTTTCCACCACGGGATGGCGGCCTTGCTCGATGGCGATGGCCGGTTCGGCGATCAGGCGTGGCGCGCACCAGTTCGAGCGCTGTGCATGCTCGGCCAGCGAGACCAGCACATCGAGCTGCGCCAGCGCGCGTGCAATGCCCTGCAGCGTGCCGATATGGGCCGACAGCTCTTGCAGCAACTGCTCGTAGAGGAATTTTTCGCGCGAGAGCGAACGTTCCTGTGCCGACAGCGCCTTGTCTTCGAAGGCTTTCAATTCCGGCGTGATGTAGCGCTCGGCATTCTTCAGCGTCTGGCGCCGGCGGTAGTCGTCGGGCACCTTGTCGGTCTGGCCGTGCGTGACTTCGATGTAGAAGCCATGCACCTTGTTGTATTCCACGCGCAGGTTGGCGATGCCGGTGCGGGCACGCTCGCGTGTTTCGAGGTCGAGCAGGAATTGCCCGGCGTTTTCCGAGAGGCCGCGCAATTCGTCAAGCTCGGCATCGTAGCCGCGCGCGATCACGCCGCCGTCGCGCACCATGTTGGCCGGTTCCAGCGCAATGGCGCGCTCAAGCAAATCGAGCGCATCGGCCGGCGTGGCCAACCCGTCATGCAAGGTCTTTAGCAGCGGCGCATCGTTCGACAGCGCCACGTAGCTGCGCAGCGATGGCAGTTGCTGCAACCCGGCACGCAAACCTGCCAGGTCGCGCGGACGTGCCGAGAACAGCGCGATACGCGTGGTGATGCGTTCCACGTCCGGCACGGCGGAGAGCGCCCCGGCAATGCCGGAACAGGCGTCGGACCGCAGCAAGGCGCCGATGGCAGCGTGGCGCCCCTGCGCCACGGTCTGGTCGCGGCTCGCATGATGCAGCCAATGCCGCAAACAACGCGAACCCATGGCCGTGCGGCAGTGGTCGAGCAGGGAAAACAGCGTCGGCCCGGATTCGCCGCCTGCTTGCGCACGCAGCGTCTCGGTCAATTCCAGGTTGCGCCGCGTGGCGGCGTCAAGCCCGATGAATTCGCTATCCGATTCCACGGTCAAGGAGCGCACGTGCTGCAAGCCCTTGCCCTGCGTCGATTGGGCATAACGCAGCAAAGCACCGGCAGCGCCTACCGCAACAGCCATGCCTTGCGCGCCGAAGCCCGTGAGCGTCGAGACACCCAATTGCGTCAGCAAGGCCTTTTCGCCATGCGCGCCATCGAAGTGCCATTCGGGCACGGCCGTAATACGCTGATCGATGGCATCGAACACGCTGTCATGCAAGCTCTCGGAAGCCAGCAGCTCGGCCGGTGCGATGCGCTCCAGTTCCTGGCGCAGCCGCGCTTCGGCAGCCTTGGCTTCGTCGGTGAATTCCATCAGCTTCAATACGCCGGATGCCATGGAAAGCCAGGCCAGGCCGATGGTGATATTGCGCCGCTGCACGTTGGCATACAGGGCCAGGAGCGGTCGTTCAGCCTTTTCCGGCAACAGGTCGGCATCGGTCAAGGTGCCCGGCGTGACCACGCGCACCACCTTGCGCTCCACCGGCCCCTTGGAAGTCGCCGGGTCGCCGATCTGTTCGCAAATCGCCACCGATTCGCCGAGCTTGACCAGCTTGGCGAGATATTGGTCGACCGAATGGAAAGGCACGCCGGCCATGCGGATCGGCGCGCCGTTCATCGTGCCGCGGGCGGTGAGCGTGATGCCCAACAGGCGCGACGACTTTTCCGCATCGTCGAAAAACACTTCGTAGAAGTCGCCCATGCGGTAGAACACGAGCGTATTGGGGTAGTCCGCCTTGATGCCCATGTATTGCTGCATCATGGGGGAGAGCTTGGCCGTACCTTCTTTTTCCATCGCGATAGATTTGTTGTTTGTTCGATGATCTGTTTATCTGCCGCGTCCGCCCGAGCGGTGCTGCGTTGCAGGCTTGTGCGAACCGCTGCCGCCCAGGAGCTTGGCTCCGCCGGGACTACCCTGGCGTGGGGCTTGATTCTGTTGCTGCGGCGGACGCGGCGCTGCCGGCTTGGCATGCTGCTGGCCTTGGCCCTGCTGCACCGGAGGCTTGCCTCCCTGCGGTTTTGCACCCTGCTGCCTCGGGCCTGCCGGCTTGGCGCCTTGCGGCTTCGGGCCTGCGGGCTTCGCACCTTGCGGCTTTGGCCCGCTCTGCTTCGGCGCGGCGGGCTTCTGCCCTTGTCCATGCGGACGGCGCTGCTGCCTGTGTTCCTGACTGCGCAACTGGATCGGTTGCGGCTTGGCATTCGGATCGGGTTCGAAGCCGGCGATCACTTCCACGGGGATTTCGCGCTTGATGAGGCGTTCGATGCCGTACAGCATGTCGCGCTCGTCGACGCAGACCAGCGACACGGCTTCGCCGGATGCGCCTGCGCGGCCCGTGCGGCCGATGCGGTGCACATAGTCTTCCGGCACGTTGGGCAAGTCGTAATTGACCACGTGCGGCAATTGGTCGATATCGATGCCGCGCGCGGCGATGTCGGTGGCCACCAATACTTGCAGCTTGCCGGTCTTGAATTCGGCGAGCGCCTTGGTGCGCGCGGTCTGGCTCTTGTTGCCGTGGATCGCCATGCCGGTGATGCCGTCGCGGCCAAGTTGTTCGACCAGCTTGTTGGCGCCGTGCTTGGTACGGGTGAACACCAGCACCTGCGTCCAGCTATTGGTGCGGATCAGGTGCGACAGCAGCGGGTGCTTGCGGTCGCGGTCCACCGGGTGGATCTTTTGCGCGACGATCTCGGACGTGGCGTTGCGGCGCGCCACTTCGATCATGGCGGGATTGTTCAGCAAACGGTCGGCCAGGGCCTTGATGTCGTCGGAGAAGGTGGCCGAGAACAGCAGGTTTTGCCGCTTGGGCGGCAGCGCGGCCAACACCTTCTTGATGTCGTGGATGAAGCCCATGTCGAGCATGCGGTCGGCTTCATCGAGCACGAGGATTTCGATCTTGTCGAGCTTGACCGTGCCTTGCTGCATGTGGTCGAGCAGGCGGCCCGGCGTGGCGACAAGGATGTCGACGCCATGCTGCAGCAGCTTGATCTGCGGGTTGATGCCGACGCCGCCGAAGATCACGGCCGAGGTCAGCTTGACGTATTTGCCGTAGGTCTTGACGCTTTCCTCGACTTGCGCGGCGAGTTCGCGCGTGGGGGTGAGGATCAGGGCGCGGATGTGGCGGCGCGCGGTCTTGTCGGCGGGGGCGTTTTGCGCCAGGCGTTGCAGGATGGGCAGGGTGAAGCCGGCAGTCTTGCCGGTGCCGGTCTGGGCGCCGGCCAGGAGATCGCCGCCTTGCAGCACGGCGGGAATCGCTTGGGCCTGAATCGGGGTGGGGGTGGTGTAACCGTGTTCGGTAACTGCGCGGACGATGGCATCGCCCAGGCCGAGAGAAGAAAAGGACATGAAAACTCTGGAGAAAAATCGCCCTGTCGTCGCAGACGCCAGTCGCAGGCGATGGATGCAAATGCTTGATCATCAAGCGGCAAGGGTGACTGGAGCAGATGCCGCGGACGTGAGTATACCAGTTGTTGCCCGCGGTTCCGAACAAATTCCCTCGCCGCGGCTTCATGTTGTGGCCGCACCATGGTGCGGCCGCAACAGGGTTTTACTTGGCGAACGGCGCCAGCAAGGGCACCATCTGGCCGAACACCTTGGGCGTGCCGGCGATGGCTTCGGATTTGTCGAGGTAATCCGATTCGCCGGCAAAGGTGCCCATGATGCCGCCGGCTTCGGTGACGAGCAGCGAGCCGGCCGCCATGTCCCAGGGTTTCAGGCCTTTTTCGAAGAAGCCGTCCAGGCGGCCGGCGGCGACGTAGGCCAGGTCGAGCGCAGCGGCGCCGGCGCGGCGCAGGCCGGCGCTGTTTTCAGTCATGACGCGGAACATCTTGAGGTATTCGTCCATGCCGTCCTTGTCGCCGCGATACATGAAGCCGGTGCCGACCAGGGCGTCGGCCAGCTTGTCGCGCTTGGAAACGCGCAGGCGCTTTTCATTCAGGAAGGCGCCGGCACCTTTGGTGGCGGTGAAGAGGTCGTTGCGTGTCGGGTCGTAGACGACCGCCTGCGTGATCTGGCCGCGCTGCTGCAGCGCGATCGAGACGCAGTATTGGGGAAAGCCGTGGATGAAGTTGGTGGTGCCGTCGAGCGGATCGATGATCCAGACGTTTTCGTTCTCATCATGCAGGTTGGCCGAGGGGCCGGATTCTTCGCCCAGCACGGCGTGGTCGGGGTAGGCGCCGATCAGCACGTCGATGATGGCTTGTTCCGCCGCATGGTCGACTTCGGTGACGAAGTCCTTGTGGCCCTTTTCGCTGACCTTGACGCGGTCCAGATCGAACGACGCACGGTTGATGATGGCGGCGGCGCGGCGAGCGGCCTTGATCGCCGTGTTGAGCATGGGATGCATGATGATTCCGTTAAAATGGCGGCAGCCCGGCGACAAAACCCGCCATGGCAAGACCGCAATACAAATGAATTAAGGAGCGATGCGGCAAAAGTGACAACTTTTGACGCGGAATCCTCTATTTTAAATGAATCCACCCCAAACCGAAACCACCTCCGAGTCTTCGTTGTTCCGCCGCCTGCGCGTGGTGCTGGTCGAAACCAGCCGCCCAGGCAACATCGGCTCGACCGCGCGCGCCATGAAAACCATGGGCTTTTCCGACCTCGTGCTGGTCAACCCGCGCTTCGAAAATGCGCGCGAACAGGAAGAGGCGGTGGCTTTCGCCAGCGGCGCGCAGGATGTGATGGCCAATGCGCGCATCGCCGGTTCGATGGCCGAGGCGCTCGATGGCTGCAATTTTGCCGCTGCGGTGAGTGCGCGCCTGCGCGAATTCTCGCCGCCCGTGCTGACGCCGCGCCAATTCGCCGGCCATGTCGCCAATGACAAGGAATTGCGCCCCGCGCTGGTGTTCGGCAACGAGCGCTTCGGCTTGCCCAATGAGGTGGTGGAGAAATGCAATGTGCTGATCAACATCCCGGCCAATGCCGAATATTCATCGCTGAACCTGGCGCAGGCGGTGCAGGTGTTGACTTATGAGTGCCGCATGGCCGAGGTCGACGGCCAGCTGGCGCCTTCCGCCATCGGTTTTCAGGGGGAAGCGGCCAGCGTGGCGCAGATCGAAGGCATGTATGCCCATCTGGAGGAAGCCTTGATCGCGATTGAATTCTTGAATGCGGATAATCCCAAGAAGCTCATGCCGCGCTTGAAGCGGCTGTTTTCGCGCACGCAGCTCGAGGTGGAAGAGGTCAATATCCTGCGCGGGATTGCGCGCCAGATTCTGGAACCGAAGCAGCGGCCCAAGTGACGGCGGCTGGCGAGTGTGGGGGCGACAGCCGCCGCCTACGCCCCTGCGTTAGTTAGCTCACGGTCCAGACCTGCGGTCTTGGCACGGGAGCACCCGGCGCCAACAGGTCGAATTTCGCTTCCGCATCGTACAGGTGCAGGAACTTGCCTTGCGATTGTCCGCCCGCGCCGCGCACGTCGTATTGCACGATGACCGGTTCGCGGCTTGCTCCCTGCCCATATTCCACAACGAGGGAATAGCCATTGCGCGTCTGCAGCGTGTATTCTGAGTTTGCCATGGGGGAACCATCCTTGACGCGCCGAGCCGCGATTCGAGGGGAATGCGCCGCCGCGTAATAATTAACCATACGATATATATTATTTCGAAATCCGCGAAAATGCCAGTCCGCGGCGGATCGCCGCCGACCGCAATATTTACCCATATGGAAGAATGGTCCAGGCAATAAAAAACCGGCCTGGCGGAAACCAGGCCGGTCTTGGCTATTGCCGCTGAATCGATCAGAGACCGAGGTCTTTGACGAATTCGTTGGTGTAGGTCAGGTTGGTGTCGTAGTACAGCGCCCAGAAGTGCAAGCCGCCCAGGCCGTTGGCCTTGGCCCAGTTGGCCAGGATGTCGACGTCGCCCAGCGTGAAGTCTTCGCCGGAGGAATTGACCGTGCCGTAGGACGGGGTGATTTCGATCTGGCTGTACGGTACGCCGTAGTAGTCATGCACGTCCATGGCCGCCTGTACCGCCGACTGGCCCATTTCGCACTGGCCGTTGGCGACCACGCAGACCGAGTTGCTGACGCCGCCGTAGTACATCGCCATCGGGTTGATGAAGTACTTGGTCACGCCTTGCGCCTTGAGCGATGCCATCACCATGGAACCGGTGCCGTTGGCAGGGAAGGGGTTGGGCGAGTTGGAACCCATGCTGGTTGCCACCGTTGCGCCCGACGGGCTCGGCGCCCAGGTCGGCACCGTGAACGAAAAGCGCATGTTGGGGTATTTGGCCTGGGCAACCTTCACGCGGGCGACCAGGGCGTCGATGGTGGCCTGGCTTTGGCCGTCTTCGATGTCGAAGTCCACGCCGACCATGTTGGCCGAATAGTAGTGGTCGATGAAGGTCTGGAAGCCGGAGTCCGAGCCGCAAGTAAATGCGCCCGCCTGGCCACCTGTCGAAATGATGTAGTTCTTGCCGGCATTGACGAAGGCTTGCACGTTCGACGCTTCCAGCGCGACGCTGATGCCGCCCCAGTTTTCTGAGCCGCACTCACCCGTGGCGAAAGCCCAGGTCAACGCCTTGTTGCCGGCGGGCATGACGTTTGCGACAGGCTGGGTCGAGCCCGTTACAGCGGTCTGGATGGCGCCGGTGTTCCAGTTGGCGTCGTTCGTCACGTCCTGGTATTGGCTGAAGAAGACACCGCCGGGCGTGGGAGTGGGTGTGGGGGTAGGCGTTGGCGTCGGCGTCGGCGTGGGCGTGGGCGTCGGGGTAGGTGTCGGCGTGCCGCCGCAAGCGCCGTTCGAAGTCCAGGGCTGGCCGCTGCCGGCGCCGCCATTGGAAGTCGAGGGGTTGTTATTCTGGGTCCAGTAATTGGCCGTGTAATTCACGTTGGCATAGCTGACCTTGGCGCCGCCGGTGTAAGCCGTGGACGAAACCCATGCCGCGTTGCAGCCCGGTGCCGGGGTTGGCGTGGGCGTGGGCGTAGGTGTCGGGGTAGGCGTGGGAGTTGGTGTTGGCGTCGGGGTAGGAGTTGGCGTCGGTGTCGGTGTCGGAGTAGGCGTCGGTGTCGGCGTGCCGCTGCAGGTGCCGCCCTGGCTATACAGGCTGCCCACGGTCGGGTTCCAGCCGGTGCCGGCGTAGTCGGTTTGATTCACGAGCGCCGTGTAGGTCGAACCGTTGTAGGTGACCACTTCGCCTGCCGTATAGGTGCCGCCGGAAACCCAGGCAACGCAAGCCGGCGCGGTAGCCTTGATGTGCGGCTGAAGCTTGGCCGAATTGCTTGCGCCGCTATCGCTCGTGCCGCCGCCGCAACCTGCCAGCATGCTGCCGATCATACCCAGTACCAGGGTGCTACATACCTTCGTCTTCATAGTCTCTCCTCGATCAATAGATGAAGTGTGAGGAGCAACACGGTATGCGGGAATCGCCTGCCGCCATGTGCCGGCAAGAGTGGTTGTGACGACCGGCGCGGTAAGTTACCATGCCCGATTGTTTGCCCCCCCCGGTAAAGCCGATTCTCGTCAATGCCGCAAGCCCCCAATCACCAACCTTGCTTGCATACTGCTGCTGAAATAATTTTTTACGCAGCTGAAATCAAGCATGCGATTAGGCCAAAACAGCGTCAAGTGGTTTTAATGAAATTAGACCATTTGCATACCAGGTCTTGCATCGTGTGCCATGCGGAAATTTTCTTGTCGATCTCGCACTGACACGAGGCGATGCAGTATAAGGCTTGATTTATCAGGGTTTTAGAATGATAAATATTCGCTCGTCAAAGTATGGGGTGCGCATGAATTGGACGGAAGGATAAAGGGAATTGGCAAAATCGATTGTTGGGGCATACCAGACCACTTTGTTGTCAATTTGAGGTGGTCTGGGGGTGGTGGGGCGTCTTCCCGCACGTAGGTGCGGATATTCATATCCCGGTGCCGGGTTCGGCGCCGAAAGTGGAATGCTTAAGCGGCAGCGGCTCAATTGAGGAATTGACATGGACGTGGATCGACAACTGGCTGCGGAGCTCGGATTTCCGAAGACAAAATACATGGCGGTGGAGCGGGAGCGCCGCTGGCTGTGTCGGCAATTGCCGCGCCTGCCGGTGCGCGGCGCCGACATGATCACCGACCTGTATGTGACGGGCACGTGCCTTCGTTTGCGTGAAGCGCGGCCGACCGATGGCGGGGCCCCCATCTTGCGTTTCACACGGAAGGCCGATGCCGACCGGTACACGCGGCTTCTCACTTCCATCTATTTGCCGGAACACGAGTTCGCCCTACTGGCTGCATCGCTTCCAGGCAAGCGCATCAAGAAACTACGCCACAGGTTTCACGATGCGCAGGGTGTCGTGCTCGTCGTCGACGAATTCCTGGAGCAGCTTGCGGGGTTGTTCATCGCCGAGGCGGAGTTCGAGACACAGGGAGAGCTGGAGGCCTATGCCGGCCCGGATTTTGCCGTCTGCGAAATTACCGACCGCCCGGAATTTGGCGGCGCGCAGCTGGCTATCCACGGCATGCCGGAGGACTTGCCGCGGCTTCTTTAGACAGACCCCGACGCGATTTCGCACACGCGGGCATAGGCGGGAATGTCGCAGACCGGAATGCGCATCGCCGCAGTCAACCCGTCGCTTCTGTCAGTTGAACTGTCGTTCGCGGTTTGCGAGTGTCCTTGCTCATCAATCAAGGCCGAATCCGTTCTTGAGGAAGAGGGCGAATGGCGAGCGAGTGGGTCACATAATCCGATATATCGCCCGACCTGCAATGCACGCCGACCGGATGTATCGTCGTACCGCCACATGCCCCGCGCAGGCAAATAAGTAAATAAATTTGTTTACTTATTTCGTCTCTCCGTATACGCTTGCAACATCAAGGGAGAAAACGATGAAGAGCGAGCGTCTGTTGCTGATTACCTCGTGCGCGGTGGGCTTGTTCGCCACCATCGGCGCATCGCTTCCGTATCCGGTCTTGCCGCCGCTTTTCGCCGACGGCCAGGTCAATGCGATCAACAGTTTCGCCGGCATTCCACCCAAGTTCCTGCTCGGCATCGCGTTGGCGATCAATCCGCTGGGCATGCTGATCGGCTCGGCGCTGCTCGGAGCCCTGTCGGACCAGATCGGGCGGCGCAAGACCATCCTGTTTTCGCTGTTCGGCAGCGCGTTGGGGCATCTCGCCACCATGGCGGCTCTGGCGACGGGGCATTACCTGATGTTCCTGCTGGCGCGTTTCGTCACCGGCTTGACCGAGGGCGATGTCTCGGTCGTGCGCGCCTTGCTGGCTGATGAGCTCGATGGTGAGCGCCGCCTGCGCGCCTTTGCCTGGTTGAACGGCGCCGTGTTCAGCGGCTGGCTGGTCGGTCCGCTGATCGCCGGCGCGATGGTGCAGTTCGGTGTGGGCGCTCCTTTTCTGGCGGCCGGCATCGTGCTGTTGCTGACCATGCTGGTGGCTTTTGCGGCGATTCCCGGCCATGCGCCGGCGCACGCCAATGCCGGCATCTGGGAGCACGTGCGCGAGCATCAATCGTTTGCGCTCTTGAAACACAGGCCCTTGCGCGAATTGTTCATGCTGCATTTTTCCTACCTCATCGGCGTCACGGCGTTTTATGAATTCTTCCCGCTTTGGCTGGTCGAGTTCGGGCACTTCGGGGCTGGCGGCATCAGTATCGCTTCGGCCGGCTTGTGCGCCGTGATGACGGGGACGTCGGCCATCGTGGGGCGGGGCTGGTTCAAGACCGCCGATATCGCTCACTTGCGGCTGACCATGTTGGCCGCCGCAGCCTGCATCGCGCTGACTGCGCTGCTTGGGCCGGCGTGGGGGTGCGTGGCGCTGATCGCTTTCGGCGTGCCGCATGCGCTGTACAACGCCGGCTTGCCGGTCTACTGCTCGGAGCGCTTCGCCGAATACGGCCAGGGCGCCATGATGGGTTTGTTGTCGACCACGTTTTGCGTTTCCAACGTCGTCGTCGCCGTAGCGGGATCGAGCATCACGCTGATCGATACGCGGCTTGCCTTGCTGCTCGGCGCCGGGTTTTCGGTGGCCGGCGCGTTGCGCATCACGCGCTGGGCGCGCCAAACGGCCGCGGCCGGCGAGGGAGTGACGGCATGAGTGCGGACACGTTGAACAACCTGCTCTATCTGCTCAAGACGCGCGGCCCCCTGACTGCGCAGCAGTTGGCCGAAATTCTGGAGTTGACCTCGATGGGGGCGCGGCGCCAGCTGGAGTCGGCCCAGGCGAGCGGCTTGGTGCAATGCGAAGACCGCTCGGCCGGCGTGGGGCGCCCCGGGCGCTGGTGGTCGCTCACCGATGCCGGGCATGGGCGCTTTCCGGACCGTCACGGCGAAGTCGTGGTGCAATTGATCGGCCATTTGCGCACGCAATTCGGCGAAGCCGGCGTCGAATCGCTGATCCAGGCGCGCGAAGCGGAGATGGCGGCCCAATACGGCGCGGCAATCGCCAAGGCGAAAACGCTGAAAAGCAAGCTTGTCGCACTCGCGGAGATACGTTCGCGCGAGGGCTATATGGCGGAAGTGGCGGCCGATGAAGAGGGCTGGCTATTGGTCGAGCACCATTGCCCGATCTGCGCCGCGGCCAGCCAATGCATGGCGTTTTGCCGCAGCGAGCTGCAGCTGTTTCGCGCACTGTTGCCGGAGGCGCAGGTCGAGCGTGCTGAGCATCTGCTGGCCGACGGGGCGCGCTGCATTTATCAAGTGCGTCCGCTGCGCGCTTAAGGCCAGGTCACGATTGTCCTGGCGCACCGTTTTCAAGTGTCCCCACATTGCCGCGGCAAGCCCTGACTGGCCGGCATACCCGACAAATGTCGGGTTGATGCCGCGAAATGTTACGGGCAACATCGCGAAATGTTAAATTGGGCCAAGGGATGTTGAATGACAACGAATATCGATGCGGCTCCCGGGCCAGGTGAACGTGTTCGCGCATTGGTTTCGTCCAATTCCAGTCCAACCAGCTACGGCAACGTGGTCCAGGAATTGTACGTTACCTATTTTGGCCGGCCGGCCGATGCCGGCGGTCTCAAGAATTTCGAGCAAGATATGTTCGACGCGGGAGCGCCGACTTCCGTAGCCGGACTGCTCGCCGACTATCATTCCAATTCAACGATCAAGAGCTTGATCGACAGTTTCGGCACGAGTGCCGAATCCGCCGCGCGCTATGGCGCCATTACCGATCTGGCCAGTGCGCAGTCGTTTGTCGGCGCGGTGTTCCAGAATCTGTTCAACCGGGCGCCTACGGCGGCAGGCCTGGATTTCTGGGGTAATGCCATCGTCAGCGGCAATGTGAGCGTCGGCGCCGCTGCGTTGAGCATCGCCGCCGGTGCCGATGCCAATACGTCGGCGCAGGGAAAACTCGATTCGGCCGCCGTGGCGAACAAGATCGCGGTTGCGGCCGAGTTCACGGCCGACCTGGCGCCCAGGAATGCCGTGAGCGCCTATAGCGGGGCGAGCGCCGCCGCCATCGCACGCGCCCTGGAAGCGGGTATCAGCGAACTCACCGTGCTTGCGGACTCCAACACGGCGGCCGAGGCGGCGATTACCGCAATTCTCGGTGGCGGTGGTGGCGGCAGTTCGGGAAGCACGTCCAATACCGGAGCGGGTGGTGGTTCCTCAGCCGCGGGCTCAAGCGGTGCCACCAGTGGAAGCTCGAGTGGAGGCGCGAGCGGAAGTGCCGGCGGAGGTTCGGGCGGAACCGCTAGCGGTGCCGCTTTCGGGGATATCACGGCAAAAATCCAGGCGGATGCGGGTGCCGACAATATTGCCCTCTCAGGCGGGGACTATGTCGTCAATTTGAGCGGCAGTTCTGCCTTCAGGTATTCCGGCGCGCTGAGCGGTACCGGCACTTTGACGATAGCGGGAGGCGATCTGGTGTTGACAGGCGCAAGCGTGTTCAACCTGCCGTCGAACGTAGAGACCATCAGCTATACCTACCTCAACCTGACGGCATACAGCTATGAAGGCTACGCCGGCAAGGCTTTCCACGGCGGCGTCTATACCATCGTCAATTCGGACAAGCCGACGCTTACGATCGATGCCGGCGCCACCCTGCAGATCGGCGTCACGGCCACGTCGAACGCCGCCGGCACCAGTTTTACCTGGTTGCCGGGGTCGCTGTCGCCTGCCTCATCGGGGCCGGGGGGCTACCTGCTGGACAATATCAGGCTCGACGGGAACCTTATCATCGAGTCGTCTCCGCGACTGGGTGTGATCAGCGGCACGGGCAACGTCATTCTTGAAGCGGGCAGCTTCGTGACCATGGAAGGGGTGAATACGTTTTCCGGCGTGTTGGTCAACATCACCGGGCTTACGCTGGGCTCGGATCACAACCATGCATCGGTGCCCAATGCCTCGGCGATTTTCAACAACGGCAGCCTGCTGATCGCCACACCGGTGCACGATACGCTGCAGATCACCCAGACCATTTACGAGAACCACTACGGCAACGACCTGAACTTCAATCCCTACAGCGGCCTGGTCATCATGAGCGGGATGGACAGTTATACCGACAGCGCCAGCGACAATTCCGCGCCGCTCAGCAATACCGATCGCTACAGCCTGCACCCGGCCCTGTCGAATGCGGCGATGAACTATACCTACGGCAGCGGCAACTACACGGGGCGCGGCATCAACATCGAAGGCGCCGTGGTGCAGTTCGGCGACGGCACCGGCACCACTTTTTTCCTGCCCGGGAATATCGACAACACCTATATCAATTTGCATAACGGCGGCGTGCTGGCCTTCGATTATCGCAATACGGGACCAACCTATGACGACTCGGCGATAGCCGGCGGCGGACTGTCCTTTCATTCCCTCGATGCGCCGGGCGCGGGCTCGGTGGTGTTCCATCAGGGTGATATCGTGGTGACGCAACAGCAGTATTACAACGGTACCACGCAAATCGATGCCGGCGCGACCGTGCAACTTGGCGACGGCACTGCCGGCGACAAGACGGCCGTCACCGGAGGGTTCCGCGAAACATCCGGTGGAGACGGGAACTTCATGCAGGCCGGACAAACCGTGAGCATTGCCGATGAAGTCGGACGAAGCGGCTCCAGCAGCACCGGCGCAACATCGAACAATCTGGTCGACAATGGTTTGCTGATCGTCGACAACGTGCATGCCACCGAGCTGCTCAATGTATCCGGCAGCGGCGGCTTGAGCCAGGACGGTGCGGGCACAACCACCTTGGGGGCCAACGTCAACTATACGGGCGCGACGCAAATCCATGCCGGCGTGCTGGCCATCGGCGCCGGCGGGTCGATTGCCTCCTCGTCCGGCCTTGCGCTCTACAATGCCGCGGACACGGCGCTGGCTGCACCGATGGATAGCGCATCCGCCATTGTCGCCAAGGGCGCGGCGACTTTCGATATTTCACAAGCCGGCAATCAAAGCCTGGCCGGCTTGAGCGGCACCGCGAATACGTTCGTCGAATTGGGTGGGAACGCCTTGACGATAACCACGGCCGCCTCGTCGATCTTTGCCGGGATCATTGCCGACGGAGGTATCGCCAGTGGAAAGGGCGGAAGCCTGATCATCGGCGGCAACGGCGCAGAGACCTTGAGCGGCGCAAATACCTATACCGGCGGCACGATCGTCGAATCGGCCACGCTCGAATTGGCGGATTCCGGCGCTGCCGGCAGCGGAGCCATCGCTTTCGCTCCCGGCGCCAAGGGAACACTCAAGCTCGATGGCGGCGCGATTGCCAACGGCATCGGCGGCTTCAACAGCGGCGATACGATTTTGCTGGGTGGATTGACTGCGGGCGACCATGTGAGCGTCTCCTACGTTGCCACGACCGGCGCTTTTACCGTTACCGATGCGCACGGCCATAACGAAACCTTGAATTTTCTTTCAGGCTCCTATGTCCCCACTGCGTCGTCGCTGACGAGTTCGAGCGAAGGCTTCGTCACCCTGATCGGGTCCTCGGTCGTGGTTGCGCATGCATAGGTCTCTTTTCCGGAACGCCGAGGTATTGCGCCGGCGTTCATGACAAGCTCTCCAGACTAAACCTGCCGTCGCGCCAACGCCAGGAAGGCGCCGAGCCCCAGCATTACCGTGCCGGACATGCGCGTCATCAGGCGTGCGCGCCTGGCGCGGGCGGCGCTCGATTCGAGCAGGCGATGAGCGGCGAAGACAGCCACCACGTCGGCAAGCGTATTGAGCGTCACGCAAATACTTCCCAGCAGAAGGAATTGTGGCGCAAGCGGCTGGTTCGGCGCCACAAACTGGGGCAGGAAGGCAAGAAAAAACAACGCCGTCTTGACGTTCAATACCTCAACCAGGATGCCCTCCATCAATGCGCGGCGGCTGCCGCGAGTCGCCGCGGCCTCGGCCGGCATGCCTTGCCCGTCGCGCAACAGCATTCGAATGCCCAGGTAGACCAGGTATGCCGCGCCTACGTATTTGAACAGGCTGAAAGCCAGCGCCGATTTTGCGATGATCAATGACAGGCCCAGGGCGGCCGCCGAAACGTGAATCAAACCGCCCAGCGCGGTACCGATACAGGAGGCCAGTCCTTCTGAGCGGCCGCCGGCAACCGTGCGGGCAACGACATAAGCAATACCGGGGCCCGGCGTAATGGCAAGCAGGATGGCGGCGATCAGGAACGGGATGAGCGACATGTTGGGTAGCTTTCTGTTGGTGGCGGAGCCGGTTCAGCCTGCGTCGCGCATTGCCTGCGCGATGTCCATTCGCCCGAGCGCTTCCAGCTTTTCGGCCGCGCCGAGACGGTCGCGCGCTTCCTTGTTCTGCCCCAACTTGACTTTTCCCACGAGGGAGCCGATGGCAATCTCGATACCGACGATATGCTGCAATTCGCCGTCGATGTATCCTGGGGCGGAATCTCCCATTTTCCAGGGCCTGGGTTCGCCGGCTTCGTGCCGCTTCGTCAGTCGGGCGACGATACGGCGGGCAAAACGCTCGTCATCGTGCACGGTGATGGTGCCGTGCGCATGCACGACCTCGTAGTTCCAGGTCGGCACCTGGCGATGCGCCTCATGCTTGCTCGGATACCAGTTCGGTGAAATATAGCTCTGGGCACCGCGAAACACGACCATCACCGGCGTGCCGGTGGGGCACCGTTGCCAGACGGGATTGGCTCGCGCCACATGCGCCGCCAGCACGCCGTTGGTTCCCTCGACGGCATCGAGTTCGAACGGAATGTGATCGGCGTCCAAGAGGCCATCGGCCTGCGTGACCAACATGCCGAAGGGGTTTTCGCGGATGATGCGATGCAGTTCGGCCAGCCGTGTTTCTGCGAATTGTGCTGGAACGTACATAGGCGGCAAGCGGATGGAGGGTGGTGGAAACGCCACTGTCGCATGCCGCTGGTACAATTGAAAGAGCCAGTTTTGCGGTTTTTCCATGGGCCAGTTGAAAACGAAAACCAATCGCCGGAGCGGTGCCACCGGAGCGGGACGGCGTATCTATGACTTGCTGCGCAGCCAGATTGCCGACGGTACGCTGGGGCAGGGCGCCCGCATACCCTCGACGCGCAGCCTGGCCGCCGAGCTGGGCGTGTCGCGCACCACGGTCACCACGGCATACGAGCAACTTGCGGCGGAAGGCTTTTTGCTGACGTCTCCCGGACGGGCCGCCCGCGTCGCGGCGCCTTTAACGCAGCCCAAGGCGCAGGGGATGCGTTCGGCGCGCAAGGCCAAATCCGCGCCGGCCTTGTCGTCGTTTGGACACCGTCTGGCCGGTATCGGCATGCCGGCATTGCCACACCTCGAACCGGCCCGGTTCGATTTCCTGTACGGCGCCGTCGCTTCCCGCGATTTTCCCGCGCTGGCGTGGCGCCGTGCCTACCAGGGCGAGCTGCTGCGCCAGCAATCCAGCCTGTACTATGCCCCGCCCGAAGGCGATCAGGTGCTGAGGATGGCCTTGCAGGGCTATTTGCGGCGCGCCAGGGGGCTTGTGTGCGACGCCGGGCAGATTCTTGTCGTGCACGGTTCGCAACAGGCGATCGATCTTTGCGCCCGGCTTTTGCTCGACGCGGAAGACGCTTTCGTCTTCGAAGATCCCGGGTACCTGATGGCGCGGCGCTGCTTCGAAATGACCGGAGCGGCTTGCCTGCCCGTGCCAGTGGATGCGGAGGGCCTGGATACGGAACAATTGCCTGACGACGCGCGCATTCGATTGGCCTATGTAACGCCTTCGCACCAATTTCCATTGGGCGGCGTGTTGCCGATCGGAAGGCGTTTGGCGCTATTGCAATGGGCGCAAGCTCATCGGGCCTGGATCGTCGAGGACGACTACGACGGCGAGTTCCGCTATGGCCAGCGTCCGATCGATGCGCTCCAGTCCATCGACAGCGACGGCCGGGTGATCTACGTGGGGACGTTTTCCAAATCGCTCTCGCCGCAACTGCGGCTCGGCTACCTGGTGCTTCCGCACGAACTGGTACCCTTGTTCCGGCAAGCCAAGCGATTGACCGATCGCCATGCCCCGATGCTGGAACAGCGGGCATTGGCGTCTCTGATCGACAGCGGCGTCTACGAGCGGCATGTGAGACGCATGCGGCGGGAAAACGAGCGCAGGCGCTCAGCCTTGCTCCAATCGATTTCACGCAGCCTGCCCACGGACGTGCGCGTCAGCGGCACGGCGGCCGGCCTTCACGTGGTGCTCTGGCTGCCTTCCGTCAGGAGGGAAAACGAGGCTGTGCTGGTGGCCGCCGCACGCGACCGCGGCGTCGGCATCTATCCGGTGACGCCGCTGTTTGCCGACCGGCGTCGCTCGCCGCATCCGCGCTCGGCGGGTTTGATATTGGGATATGCCAGTCTCACGGCCGCCCAGATCGAACAGGGGATTGCCGTCTTGGCCTCGGTGATCGCCGGGACGGCGCCGAAATGAATCGAAGTGCGGCTGACTGATTGTCTGGACTATGTTTTGTCGAACAAGGAATTGCCGACCGCGTCCAACACTTAGAACCCGTTTCAAAATGAACATGGCGTTGTTGCTCCTCCTCGCCATACAGCTGTACTGCCTGCGTCGTCGCGCCTAGCCCTGCTCATTTTGAAACGGGTTCTTAGCGACTTGCCTTGCCATGATTGAGGCCAACGCGGCCCCGTATTTCTTAATTCTTAAGAAGCTCCGGATGCTGAGCGACGGCCTTTTGATACACGATATTGCCCAGATTTTCCGCACCGATCAATTTGATGTCTCTGCTGCGGTGGTCATTGGGCCTTGCAAATCGCCATAGGCCCGCGTTGATGACATATCCCTTTTTGACAGAAATGGATGGCTCTTCGCAAAAATCAAAAGTCAATTCCGGCCTTGGGGTGAAAGACCAGGTCGCCGGCGTCGCGAATGACTCAACACAATATTTTCCTTCCGGGACTATCACGAAGCCTACTCCAGAGGCACCCGCGACCGTATTGAACATGCCGCCATAGACCTTGCGGGTTTCAAGGTTCTTCAGCCACACCTGGTACGCTTCTTGGTCGGGGTAGGCTGGGAGCGGGCTTGCGCTGTTGATGTCGTTTGTTCCAAAGACGAAGATATCGATCAATACCACACCTTCATTGTTTTTTAACTGATTCGTGATCGGCGCGACTTTTCCCGAACTCGCCTTCCATTCGAATTCGGTAATCAACGTCGAAGCAATCGGCTTGCCGTCTTTCAAGGCGGGAGTAATCAAGCATTGGCTGAATGCAGCAATTGTGATTTGATCCAAATCGTCGAATCCGCTAGATTTCAATACTGTTGTGGACGCCAACTTGCCGTCGGCACCGACTTCGAGCTTGACGCGTACCGTACCTTCTTCCTTGGCTTCCAGTGCATCTTTCGAATAGGTAGGTGTGCAGGTTTGAATTTTGAGTAGTGGCGGACGATCGCGCAGATCTCCAACGGCGAGGCTCTTTCCTGGCTGCGATTCGGCATTGCCGGATGTGCTATTGGCATAGGCAAGCGCGCCATTGCCATCAGTTTTCCCATTCTTCCAGGTACCGTCGTAGCTCGTCCCGTTAGCGTACGTTATCTTTCCTTCGCCATTAAACTCATTGTTCGAAAAGGAGCCCTCATATCGATCGCCGTTGGCAAAGCTTGTTGTTCCTTTGCCTTCCTGTTTGCCGTCGACAAAATCGCCTTCATAGCTATCACCGGATTTCCAGAGATATTTTCCTTTTCCAGTACGCTTGCCGCCAGCAAAGTCGCCCTCATAGCGATCCCCGCTGGCGAACATCATGACGCCTTTCCCGTTCAATTTTTCGTCGGCGAAGTCGCCTTCGTAGCGGGTGCCATTCTTGTAGGCCTGCATTCCTTTGCCGTTGCGTTTGTCGTCGGCAAAATCGCCTATATAGCGCACGCCATCGGCATAGCTCATGTCGCCTTTACCATTGCGCCGGCCGCCGGCAAAGTCACCCTCGTAACGCCCGCCGTCGGCGAAGGTCAGGATACCTTTTCCGTTCAATTTGCCGTCGGCGAAGGCGCCCTCATAGCGCGCGCCGTTCTTGTAGGTCTGTACGCCTTTGCCGTTGCGCCTGTCGTCCGCAAATTCTCCTTCATAGCGGGAACCGTCGGAAGAAACCAAGATGCCCTTACCTTGCCACTGGTTGTCGACGAAGTCGCCCTCATAACGGTAACCTTTGGCTGAAGTTGCCACGCCTTTCCCGTTGCGCTTGCCGGCTGAGTACGTACCTTCGAAGCTCGAAGAGAACTTGCCGTCGACCGTCCATACCAGCTTGCCCGGCCCGTCGGCAAAGCCGTCTACGCAAGCACCCGACCACGTCACTGTTTCATTTTGTATGGGATTGGGATTCCACAGCTTGCAGTTGTTGGCGTCGGCTATCCAGTTTCCTTCGGCAAAAGCCTGGCTGGCGAGCATGTACAAGAGAGTGGCGATGGACGAGCGCGCGGTGATGGTCATGGTTGGGCTTGCGGTATTGTTGTTCGGTGCCCGAAGGCGGTGCTCGGCGGGAAATCCCCCGGACATAGACGATGCTGGTTCCTACATTTGCCAAGCCAATGCCCTAACCGATGAGCAAGCAATTGTAGTCGAACCTGCCGACACGCTGGAGCGTCCTGCTATCCATGTTCGTTTCTCAGGTATTGCGACAGTGCACGCCGAAACTCTACATCAATCGCGCGGCGGCACCTTTTTCTTTTTGATCTTCCCCGGCCTCTCGCACGTCTCCATCGGCCCGAGAATCGCCAGCAGTTTGCCCGTGGGTGCGTTGGCCAGGAGCTGCAGACCGGCACTGAGCAATTTGTTTTTCTTGATCTTGATGCCGACTTCCTTGCAGCGCTCTTGCAGCCGCGTCAGCGCCTCCTTGTCGCGCATGGACAAGACAATCGCGTCATGACGCGGCTTCGAGCGTGCATGAGGCGACGTCTTGGGGGGCATCTCAGGCATTGGCGGCGGGAGCGGCCAATCAGCCCTCATCATGGCGAGCGGTTTTCTGCGTTCGGAGGCTATGTCAGCCGGTGCAAGCTTGGCTTGCCGCGTTGGCGATTCGGCGCTGGGTAGGTCGCCTGCCTGCGACAATTCACCGGTCGATCGATCCGCATCTGAAGAGTTCATTTTCCAATCTTGACGCACGCCGTCGAAGGCGGCTCATTCTTTTGGGCAACAGTACCTATTGTACGCAATGTCACGTGATTGTCATATTAATTTTAATGCATAAAGATTAATGAAATTCCTATTGAGCATGATGGACTCTGCGAGGTGGGGCACTTGCGGGGACTTGTTTAGTGACGGCAAGTTTGCGCTATTCGTCCAGTGCAGCCGGCAGAAGCAGGCTGGCAACCAGTCCGTGCGGTGTTCGGTTGTCCAGCGCCAGCCGGCCGCCATGCAGGCGTGCGATGCGTTCGACGATTGCCAGCCCCAAGCCTGAACCTGCCGTCTTGCTGCGTGTTTCATCGGCGCGTGTGAAGGGCTGGCGCAGGCGTTCCATTTGCCCGGGTGGGATGCCTGGGCCGTGATCGGCCACGCGGATATGGATCCAATGTCGCTCCACCGAGGTCGAGACTTCGACAGGACGCAGGTCATCCACCTCTCCATAGCGCAAAGCGTTCTCGACCAGGTTGGCGATGGCGCGGCGCAAGGCCAGCGGACGGCAGCTTGCCGGCGGCAGGTCGCCCAGCGTGCAGGCCAAGCTTGTCGTGCCTGCTGTGCGCACAACGTCGGTCACAATTTCATTGATGTCGCATACCTGCAGTGCCTCGTCGCCGCCCATGCGCGCGAAGTCGATGAATTGCCCGATGATGGCGTCGGCCGCAGCGATGTTGCGCTCCATGCCGGCTATCAATTCGGGTTCGTTGCCTTCGGCCAGGATGGCGACGGCCAGGCCCAGCTTGGCCAGCGGCGTGCGCAGGTCGTGCGAGACGCCTGCCAGCATCAGCGCGCGTTCCCGTTCGGCTGCTTCGAGCTGCTCGGCCATGCGGTTGAAGCTGTCTGCCACGGCGGCAATCTCGAGCGTGTAGTTTTCCGTCGGAATGGTCCGAATGCGGCCGCGCCCAATGTCGGACGCCGCTGCGGCCAACGCATGAAGCGGGCGGTTGATGCGGCGCTGGATCAGGTAGGCGCCGAGGGCGGCCAGGAGCGCCGCGCCGGCGGAAAAGACCAGAAACAGCGTGGTATTGCTGCTGACGAAAGCGGCCGAATCGATGCCCAGCCAATACGTAGCGCCGTCGATGCGCGTGCCGATCCAGAGCCGGTGTTCGGTTTCCTTTTGCCAGCCGACCGCGTATTCCGGGCCCAGCACCTCGTGCAGGCGCTGCATGAAGGCGGAGATCGCCGCACGGCGCGGTTCGATCAAGGGCGCCGGTCGTTCATCCCCGACGGTAATGCGGCTGACGGTTCGCATGCCTTCTCCCTCGCCTTGCCCGTCGACCAGCCTGTTCAGCAGATCGGCACGCTGCGCGGGCGGCGCCAGCAGCAGCGCGGCGCGCACCGTTTCGATCTCCAGCTTCGCAACATCGGCGATGCGCGCGGCACGCGGCTCCTGCACCAGCTGGCGGAATGCGATGCCGTTGCCCACTTCGGCAACGAAAATCAACGCCACGAACATCAGCAGATTGCGGCCGAACAGGCTCTTCGGCAAGAGGGGGCGCAATGAAATCGACAGGCTCATCTTTGCGCCTGAGCGCGCACGCCGTTGGGGGCGAACAGATAGCCCACGCCCCATACGGTCTGGATGTAGCGCGGCGCGGCCGGATCGTCTTCGATCAGTCGGCGCAGGCGCAGCACCTGCACGTCGATGCTGCGGTCGGTGGCCAATTCGCTGCGCACGCCGCTTTGGGCACCACTTTTGCCGGCAGCGAGCGCGATGAGCCGTTCGCGCCCGAGCGGCCGGCCTGGGTTGCGCGCCAGCGCGCGCAACAGCGCAAATTCGCCCGAAGTCAGTGCCACCGGTTCGCCTTCGCGCATCAGCGTGCGGCTGCCCAGGTCGAGGCGGAAGGGGCCGAACCGGATGATTTCTTCGGAGGAACCGCCCGTGCCGTCCCCGAACATCTTTTGCCGCCGCACCATGGCATGCAGCCGGGCGGCCAGTTCGCGCGGCTCGAAGGGTTTGGGCAGGTAGTCGTCCGCGCCCATCTCCAGGCCGACGATACGGTCCACCGGGTCGCCCTTGGCGGTCAGCATCATGATGGGAATGGTGTCGCCGGCGGCGCGCAGGCGGCGGCAGATTTCCAGGCCGCTTTCGCCGGGCATCATCAAATCGAGCACCAGCACGTCATAGCTGCGTCGCGCCAGGAAACTATCGAGCTGCTGGGAACTTGTGGCCGTTTGCACGGCAAAGCCTTGCGACCCGAGATAGCGCTGGAGCAGGGCGCGCATTTCGGCTTCGTCGTCGAGGATGAGTATGCTGGGTTCGCTCAATCGGATTTCCTCAAAAAAGGCCCGCAGGACGCATTGTATGCCGCGTCCGCGGGTGTCCACAATTGCACCGGATGGACAGGAGAGAGAGGTAAGTTCTGCAAGGCGCTATCGGCGTTCCGTGGAAAAGGGCATGATTTGATACGTCCATCTTACCGGCTGTGTGTCGTCTTCCAGCTTCTTTTCGGTCCCGGCTTGTTTCAAGACTTTGCGGCGAGACTGGCTTGTAACCGTTTGCAATGCTTTTGCTGTCGCCGCCTGCCTGCGGTTGTTCTATTTCCCAGGACGTATTTATCAATGGCGTTGCCAGCCGCCGGAGCGGCAACGCCGTTGATATGTCAATTCGAACCTGCAGAGTTATTCCGCGTGCGCGTCACTTCGGTCGAATAGGTCTTGCCGTTCGTGCCGGTAAAGCTGGCGTCGCGCACGCTGCCCGTCGGCGTCTTGGTGATCATGGCCGAGGAGCTTGTGGTCTTGCCGTCGGGCAGGGTGGTGCCGGAATTGCGCGTGAGCGAATGGTTGGCGGCGTTGTAGCTGACCGCATCGTTGTGCGTCATGGTTTTGCCGTTCGGGCCGGTGCGCGTGGCCGTGCGGTCGAAGCCGTTCGGTGTGCGCGTGGTGGTGATGTTGCCGCGGGCCGAGGCGGAGAAGGATGCTGCCAGGGTGGTCAACAGGGCGACCGCGGAAAGAATGTGGATCAGGTGTTTCATGATGTGCTCCTTGATGAGTTGGACACGTTGGATTCCTACATCGGGCGACATCCTGAAATGCCCGGCGTATGAAGGCATCCTAGCTGGCGCATGTAAGCCAAGCGTTTCAGTCGGAGCGGTGATTGTTTCGAGTTCTTGCTGCGGGGTGGTGCTGTAATCGTTTGTAATAATTTCCGCAGTGGGAAATAAGAACGGCCGCCCGTGGGCGGCCGTCCATTCGTTGCTGCAACGAGGGTGGATCAGGCGCGCGCTTCCAGCGTACCCTTGACCACTTGCACGCGGTCGCCGGGGTTCCAGCCCGGTTGCGAACCGTAGGAGAAGGTGCGCATCTTGCCGTTTTCCATCTTCACGGTGACCTGGTAGCCGGTCGTGGTCTTGCCGCGCTTTTCGATTTCATTGCCGAGGAAGCCGCCGCCGACTGCGCCGCCTGCCGTGCTCAAGGCCCGGCCGGTGCCGCCGCCGAAGCGGTTGCCGATGACGCCGCCGATCACGGCGCCGGCTACGGCACCCACGCCGGAAGTCGGAGCGTGATGTTCCACTTGCTGCACGGATTCCACGACGCCGCACTCATAGCAGGGCGGCGGAGCCGGTTCGGTCCGGGCCGGCGCGTTGTACTGCGACACACCTGTATTGGCTTGCGGCTCGCCGTTATTGGCATGCGATGTACGGGGCGCGCCTGACGCTTTTGGTGCCAGAGTGTTGTCAGGTTGCAAGGCTACACCCGTCGGGGTGCTTGCCGGCTGGATCTGGCCGGTGCTGTCGATCAAGCCCTGTTGTTGCCCATGCGCACCAGGCAAGAAGCCTGTCATGGCGGCCACGCCTACCAGGCTGACCAGAATTACCGAGATCGCCGCGCCGGCAACCAGAGGGTGGATTTTGCGTATAGTTGTGCTGGTTTCCATGATGTTTTCTCCGTCAGAAACATGCCTCGTATCGTCTGTCGACATACCGGATGGCCGAGGTCTGCCCTTATGACTGGGCAAAACCATAAAAGTTGCGTTTTTTGTTTCTTATTCGTAATTTTGTGAAATATTGACGATGTTGGCTTCCGGGTAATTTTTCACTGAATCTTTGTATATACTCGTGCCCTGACTCGGGGGGGGTAGTCCATATTGATTTGCCAATTTTCCAATCGTGTTCCTCGTGTTGGGCGTTTTGGAACCTACTGGCCCGGATGTAAGGAGCTCGACAAGTGACTACCGATAAGCGATCCTGCATGGCGCGGGCATTAGCACTGCTCGCCGAAGCAAATCCTGAGCATTTAAGGTACGCCGCGCTGGAGCTCAGGCTATGTATAGAGGCCCTGACATACGAAAAGCTCAGGGCTTTTTCCAACATAGTTCCTGAAGATGTATTAAGGACTTGGCAGCCGCCACAAGCAGTGAAAACGCTGCTCGAATTTGAACCGAGTGCTGATCGAACTTTCACTCTACGCATAGGGATAGAAGAAGCGTATGGCAAACCCGCCAAGGAAATGAAGTATTTGGGTACGCACACTTCCTTGCGTTTGGGGTGGCTGCGTAAGCACTATAACAAGCTCGGAAATTTATTACACGCGCCTGCCGTCTATGACCCGAAGTCGCAGGATCACACGGCAGTGAAGCGGTATTTACTCGACGTAATTGAAGACCTGAAAGAGCCGTTGGAAAGCACAATTACCGGGGGAACCATTCGGACGGTCTACAACTTTACTTGCTCAGTATGCGGTAAGCCTGTAGTTGCGAACGCTGAAGCCGTAAGTGCGAAGAAAAAGGCCACATGCCTGAATCCACAGTGCAAAGCCGAATATTTCGCGGACGTTAATGCTGCGGGACAGGTCGCCTTTCAACTGATGATATAAAGTGGACCCGTCAGTCAAGACAGATTTTCAGCGAATTTAAGCTGTATCCATTTCTTCACACGCAGCGGAACAGCGCTGCCCTGGTTCTGTGCGGGGAGAATCCCCTGCGCAGCGTAGCGGAGCAGGGGATTCTCCCCG
>DASVLJ010000036.1:0-32988 GCA_036384915.1 Burkholderiaceae bacterium | reverse complement strand
GATGCGCACACGGCCACCGTCAGCGCTACCCAGACCGATCAATACGGCAATACCTCGGCGTCGAACAGCGCCAGCGTGACCGAGCACATCAGTGCACCTGCTGCGCCGACCGTGACGATCACCAGCGATACGAATCAGGATAGCGTGCTTTCCGGCAGCGAAGTGAATGCGGAAACGACAACTGGCGTGGCCGTGGCGACAGTTGCGCTGAATGCGGCGAATCTAGCTGCCAATGGCAGTGCCACGGTCACTGTCGTCGACAACGGCGTGACGACCACCTTGAATGTGGCATCCAACGGCACGGTCAGCGGCGGCGCCAACGGCGTATCCGGCAGTTACAGCAACGGCACGGTGACCGTGAATTTCGCCAACCCTGGTGACGCGCACACGGCCACCGTGAGTGCTACGCAGGCCGACCAGTATGGCAACACCTCGGCATCCAATAGCGCGAGCGTGACCGAGCACGTCAGTGCATCGTCCGCGCCGATCGTGACGATTACCAGCGATATCAATCATGACGGCGTGTTGAGCGGCACGGAAGTTGCCACGGAAACGACGGCAGGTGTTGCGGTGGCGACGGTTGCGCTGAATGCGGCCAGTCTGGCCGCCAATGGCAGCGCGACCGTGACCGTGGTCGACAATGGCGTGACGACCGCCCTGAATGTGGCATCGAACGGTACGGTCAGCGGCGGCGCCAACGGCGTATCCGGCAGCTACAGCAACGGCACGGTGACGGTCAACTTCACCAACCCCGGCGACGCGCACACGGCCACCGTGAGCGCCACGCAGACCGATCAGTTCGGCAATACTTCGGCGTCGAACAGCGCCAGCGTGACGGAACACATCAGCGCACCGGCTGCGCCGACTGTCACGATCACGAGCGATACCAATCAAGACGGCGTCTTGAGCGGCAGTGAAGTGAATGCGGAAACGACGGCGGGCGTGGCGGTTGCCGCGGTCGCTCTGAATGCCGCGAATCTTGCCGCCAACGGCAGCGCCGCGGTAACCGTGGTCGATAACGGCGTGAGCACTGTCTTGAACGTGGCGTCCAATGGTACGGTCAGCGGTGCCGCCAACGGCGTGTCCGGCACATACAGCAACGGCACGCTGACGGTGAACTTTGCCAATCCCGGCGATGCGCACACGGCCACCGTGAGCGCCACGCAGACCGACCAATACGGCAATGCTTCGGCATCGAACAGCGCCAGCGTGACCGAGCATATCAGCGCGCCGCCCGCTCCGGTTGTCGCGATCACGACCGACGCGAACCATGACAACGTGTTGAACAGCGGCGAAATTGCGGCGGAAAGCACGGCAGGCGTCGCGGTGGCGACGGTGGCCCTGAACGCCGCCAGTCTGGCCGCTTCCGGCAGCGCCACGGTCACTGTGGTCGACAATGGCGTGACGACGACCTTGAACGTGGCCTCGAACGGCACCGTGACGGGCGCGGCCAACGGTGTCTCCGGCAGCTACAGCGGCGGCACGGTGACAGTGAATTTTGCCAACCCAGGCGACGCCAAGACCGCAACGGTTACTGCGACGCAAACGGATCAATACGGCAATACGGCCAACGGCAACACGGCCAGCGTGACCGAGCACATCAGCGCACCGCCGGCTCCGGTTGTCACGATCACGACCGACACGAACCATGACAACGTGTTGAACAGCGGCGAAATCGCTGCGGAAGCCACGGCCGGCACGGCTGTGGCAACGGTGGCCTTGAATGCCGCCGGCCTGGCCGCTTCCGGCAGCGCCACGGTGACCGTAGTCGACAACGGCGTGACGACGACCTTGAACGTGGCCTCGAACGGCACGGTGACAGGCGCAGCCGATGGCGTATCCGGCACTTACAGCGGCGGCACGGTCATAGTGAACTTCGCCAACCCCGGCGATGCGCATACAGCCACGGTAACGGCGACGCAAACCGATCAGTTCGGCAACACTGCCACCGGCAATACGGCCAGCGTGACCGAGCACATCACGGCGCCGCCGGTGCCGGTTGTGACGATCACCAGCGATACCAACCACGACAACGTTCTCTCGGGCGGCGAAATCGCTGCGGAAACGACGACCGGCGTGGCTGTGGCGACGGTGGCATTGAACGCGGCCAATCTTGCGGCTTCCGGCAGCGCGACCGTTACCGTGGTCGACAACGGCGTGAGTACCACGCTCAATGTTGCCTCCAACGGTACGGTCACCGGCGCCGCCAATGGCGTCTCCGGCACCTACAGCGGCGGCATGGTCACGGTGAATTTCGCCAATCCCGGCGACGCCAAGACTGCCACCGTTACGGCGACACAGACCGACCAGTACGGCAATACGGCCAACGGCAATACGGCCGGCGTGACCGAACACATCGCGGCGCCGCCTGCGCCGGTTGTGACGATCACGAGCGACGCCAACCACGACAATGTACTTTCGGGCAGCGAAGTGGCGGCGGAAGCGACGGCCGGCGTGGCCGTTGCAACGGTGGCCTTGAACGCCGCCAACCTGGCTGCCAGCGGCAGCGCCACGGTGACGGTGGTCGACAATGGCGTGGCCACGACCTTGAACGTGGCCTCGAACGGCACGGTGACGGGCGCGGCCAACGGCGTGTCGGGCACATACAGCGGCGGCACGGTCACGGTCAACTTCGCCAACCCTGGCGACGCCAAGACCGCGACGATCACGGCCACGCAAAGCGATCAATACGGCAACTCGGCCAACAGCAATACGGCGACCGTGACGGAACATATCAGCGCGCCGCCGGCTCCGGTTGTCACGATCACGAGCGACACCAACCATGACAACGTGTTGAACAGCGGCGAAGTCGCTGCGGAAACCACGGCCGGCACGGCTGTGGCGACGGTGGCCTTGAATGCCGCCAGCCTGGCCGCTTCCGGCAGCGCCACGGTGACCGTAGTCGACAACGGCGTAGCCACAACCTTGAACGTGGCCTCGAACGGCACGGTAACAGGCGCAGCCAATGGCGTATCCGGCACATACAGCGGCGGTACGGTCACGGTCAACTTCGCTAATCCTGGCGACGCCAAGACCGCGACGATCACGGCCACGCAAAGCGATCAATACGGCAACTCGGCCAACAGCAATGCGGCGACCGTGACGGAACATATCAGCGCGCCGCCGGCTCCGGTCGTGGCGATCTCGACCGACGCGAACCACGATAATGTGTTGAACAGTAGCGAAATCGCCGCGGAAACCACGGCCGGCGTCGCGGTGGCGACGGTGGCCTTGAACGCCGCCAACCTTGCGGCTTCGGGCAGCGCGACGGTGACGGTGGTCGACAACGGCGTCAGCACGACGCTCAACGTCGCCTCCAACGGTACGGTCACCGGGGCGGCCAACGGCGTTTCCGGTACTTATAGCGGCGGCACGGTCACGGTGAATTTTGCCAATCCGGGCGATGCCAAGACCGCCACTGTCACGGCGACGCAGACCGACCAATACGGCAACACCACCAACGGCAACACGGCGACCGTGACGGAGCATCTGGCACCGCCGGCCCCGGTCGTCACGATCACGACCGATGCGAACCACGACAAGGTCTTGAACAGCGGCGAAATCGCCGCGGAAAGCACGGCCGGCGTGGCCGTGGCGACGGTTGCCTTGAATGCGGCAAGCCTCGCTGCTTCCGGTAGCGCCACGGTGACCGTGGTCGACAATGGCGTGACGACGACCTTGAACGTGGCCTCCAATGGCACGGTGACGGGTGCGGCCAACGGCGTGTCCGGCACTTATAGCGGGGGCACGGTGACGGTCAACTTCGCCAATCCCGGCGATACCCATAGCGCGACGATCACGGCCACGCAGAGCGACCAATACGGCAATACCGTCAATAGCAATACCGCAACGGTGACCGAGCATCTGGCGCCGCCGGCGCCGGTCGTGACGATCACTACCGACGCTAATCATGACAACGTGCTCAATAGCAGTGAAATCACCGCGGAAAGCACGGCCGGCACGGCTGTCGCAACGGTGGCCTTGAATGCCGCCAGCTTGGCCGCTTCCGGCAGCGCGACGGTGACCGTGGTCGACAACGGTGTGACGACGACCCTGAACGTGGCATCCAATGGCACAGTCACCGGCGCGGCCAACGGCGTGTCGGGCACCTACAGTGGCGGCACGGTAACGGTCAACTTCGCCAATCCGGGCGACGCCAAGACTGCGACAATCACGGCCACGCAAAGCGATCAATACGGCAACACGGCCAACAGCAATACGGCGACCGTGACCGAACACATCGCGGCGCCGCCGGCTCCGGTCGTGGCGATCACGACCGACGCGAACCACGATAATGTGTTGAACAGTAGCGAAATCGCTGCCGAATCGACGGCCGGCACGGCAGTCGCGACGGTGGCCTTGAACGCCGCCAACCTTGCGGCTTCGGGCAGCGCGACGGTGACGGTGGTCGACAACGGCGTCAGCACGACGCTCAACGTCGCCTCCAACGGTACGGTCACCGGCACGGCCAACGGTGTCTCAGGTACTTATAGCGGCGGCACGGTCACGGTGAACTTCGCCAATCCAGGCGATGCCAAGACCGCCACTGTCACGGCAACCCAGACCGACCAGTACGGCAACACTGCCAACGGCAACACCGCAACCGTGACCGAGCACGTCTCGGCGCCGCCGGCCCCCGTGGTGGCGATCGCGAGCGACGCCAACCACGACAACGTGCTCAACGGCAGCGAGATCGCCGCCGAAGCGACCGCCGGCGTGGCGGTAGCAACGGTTGCTTTGAATGCCGCGAATCTTGCCGCATCGGGCAGCGCGAAGGTGACCGTGGTCGACAATGGTGTCTCCACCACGCTGACGGTAGCCTCGAACGGCACCGTGACAGGCGCAGCCAACGGCGTATCCGGCACATACAACAGCGGCACCGGCACGGTGACGGTCAACTTCGCCAACCCCGGCGATGCAAAGACCGCGACGATTACGGCAACGCAGACCGATCAGTACGGCAATACGGCCAACGGCAACACGGCAAGCGTGACCGAACACATCACGGCGCCGCCGGCCCCGGTCGTGGCGATCACGACCGATGCGAACCACGACAACGTGCTCAATAGCAGCGAAATCGCCGCGGAAACCACAGCCGGTACGGCCGTGGCGACCGTTGCGCTGAACGCCGCCAACCTCGCCGCCTCGGGCAGCGCGACGGTGACCGTGGTCGATAACGGCGTCTCCACCACTTTGAGTGTGGCTTCCAACGGTACCGTGACGGGTGCGGCCAATGGCGTATCCGGCACCTACAATAGCGGCACCGGCGCGGTGACGGTCAACTTCGCCAACCCCGGCGACGCCAAGACTGCCACCGTTACCGCAACCCAGACCGACCAGTACGGCAATACGGCCAACGGCAATACGGCAAGCGTGACCGAACACATCGCGGCGCCGCCGGCACCGGTCGTGACGATCACGAGCGACACCAACCACGACAATGTCTTGAACAGCAGCGAAGTCGCCGGTGAAACGACCGCCGGCGTGGCAGTGGCGACGGTGACGCTCAATGCCGCCAACCTGGCCGCCAGCGGCAGTGCAACGGTGACGGTGGTCGATAACGGCGTGACGACGAGCTTGAACGTGGCTTCGAACGGCACAGTCACGGGTGCGGCCAACGGCGTATCGGGCACCTACAATAGCGGCACCGGCGTGGTGACGCTCAACTTCAGCAACCCGGGCGATGCGCACACCGCCACCGTCACGGCAACGCAGACCGATCAGTACGGCAACACGACCGGCGGCAACACGGCAACGGCGACCGAACACATCAGTGCGCCGCCAGCCCCGGTCGTAGCGATCACGACCGACGCGAACCACGACGGCGTGTTGAACAGCAGCGAAATCGCAGCCGAAGCCACAGCCGGTACGGCTGTCGCAACGGTGGCCTTGAATGCGGCCAACCTCGCCGCTTCCGGCAGCGCCACGGTGACGGTGGTCGACAATGGCGTGACGACCACGCTCAATGTCGCTTCCAATGGCACGGTGAGCGGTGCGGCCAACGGCGTATCCGGCACGTACAACAGCGGCACCGGCACGGTAACGCTCAACTTCGCCAACCCGGGCGATACGCATGCCGTCACCGTGACGGCGACGCAGACCGACCAATACGGCAATACGGCGGCCGGCAACACTGCCACCGCCACGGAACACATCACGGCGCCGCCGGCACCGGTCGTCACCATCACGACCGACGCCAACCACGACAACGTGTTGAACAGCGGCGAAATCGCCGCGGAAACCACGGCCGGCGTGGCGGCGGCAACGGTGGCGCTCAATGCCGCCAACCTCGCCGCTTCCGGCAGCGCTGCCATCACCGTGGTTGACAACGGCGTGAGCACGACCTTGACCGTGGCGTCGAACGGCACGGTGACAGGTGCGGCCAATGGCGTGACGGGCAGCTACAGCGGCGGCACCGTGACGGTGAACTTCGCCAACCCCGGAGATGCGCATAGCGTCACGGTCACCGCAACGCAAACCGACCAATACGGCAATACGG
The DNA here is from genome assembly GCA_036384915.1 of Burkholderiaceae bacterium. Classification (GTDB taxonomy): domain Bacteria; phylum Pseudomonadota; class Gammaproteobacteria; order Burkholderiales; family Burkholderiaceae_D; genus PKWO01. Next base: position 26,489 of record DASVLJ010000036.1, on the reverse strand, counting down.
CCAACGGCAATACCGCGACGGCGACCGAGCACATCGCGGCGCCGCCGGCCCCGGTTGTGACCATCACGAGCGACACCAACCAGGACGGCTACCTGAGCAAGAGCGAAGTGGCGGCCGAAGCCACGAGCGGGGTCGCGGCCGCTACCGTGGCCCTGAATGCAGCCAATCTCGCGGCCAACGGCAGCGCCACGGTAACCGTCGTCGACAATGGCGTGACGACGACTTTGAATGTCGCATCCAACGGCACCGTGACGGGCGCAGCCAACGGCGTCTCCGGCACCTACAGCGGCGGCACGGTGACGGTGAAGTTCAACAATCCGGGCGACACGCACACGGCCACGGTAACGGCGACGCAAACCGATCAATACGGCAACACGGCCAACAGCAATACGGCTTCCGTGATCGAACGCATCACGCCGCCCGATGCGCCGACCGTGGCGATCACGACCGATACCAACCACGACGGCTACATCAATTCGACCGAATTGAACGGCTTGTCGGCCGTCAAGGCTACGGTGACGCTCGACGCCACCGATCAGTCCGCGCTGTCTTCGGGCGGTTCGGTGCAGGTAACCGTGGTCGATAACGGCGCCACGAGCAACCTCAACCTGCACATGAGCGGCGGCAACCTGGTCGACGGTTCGGGCGCCATCTACAGCTATAGCGGCGGGGTGATCACGCTGACCGAAGCCGCACCGGGCGACGGCAACAGCATCGGCATCAGCTCCACCGTGACCGACGTGGCAGGCAACGTCTCGACCTCGGGCAGCGCCGCGGCCAAGGAAGACCTCACCGCCCCGGCCGCGCCGACGGTAGCGATCGCCACCGATGCCGACTCCAACGGCTACATCAGCGGTATCGAGCTGAACGGCGCCGCTTCGGTCCATGCCACCGTCACGCTCTCCGCTGCGGGACAGACCGACTTGAGCAACGGCGGCACGGTGCAGGTGACCGTGGTGGACAACGGCACCACCACGAATCTGAACCTGCACATGAGCGGCGGCAACCTGGTCGACGCCTCGGGTGCCATCTACAGCTACAGCGGCGGCGTCATCACGCTGACCGAGGCCGCCCCGGGCAACGGCAACACCATCAGCGTCACGGCCACCGAAACCGACGTGGCCGGCAACGTCTCGACCCAGGGCAGCGCCTCCGCCATCGAAGACCTCAACACGCCGGCGGCACCGGCCACGGCGATCACGACCGATGCCAATTCCGACGGCTACATCAGTGCCGCCGAACTGAACGGCAACACCAACGTGAGCGCGACGGTGACCTTGAACGCGGCCGATCAGACCTACTTGAGCAACGGCGGTTCGGTGCAGGTGACCGTGGTCGATGCCGGCACCACGACCAACCTCAACCTGCACATGAGCGGCGGCAACCTGGTCGACGGCTCCGGTGCGATCTACGGCTACAGCGGCGGCGTGATCACGCTGGCCCAGTTCGCCGCGCCCGGCAACGGCAACAGCATCTCGGTTGCCGCCACCGTCACCGACGTGGGCGGCAATGTTTCGGCGGCGTCCAATACCGCCACCGCGGTGCAGGACGTGATCGATTCGCCGGTTGTCGCCATCGCCTTCCCCGGCGTTACCTCGACCGGCCTGAGCCTGTCGACCTGGGTCAACAACAGCACGATCAACGGCAAGCTCTACACCGTCGCCGGCAACAACGGCGACGGCACCAACCCGGCCACGCTGATCAATACGCTCAGTTCAACGACGCAGACGCCGACCTCGACCACGACCGCCACCAGCGTGGCCAACGCCAGCGTCGCCGCCGGCACCGCCAGCGAAACTTCGGGCTTGATGTACCTGCAAGCCGGCCATACCTACACCTTCAGCGGCACCGCCGACGATTCGTTCGGCCTCGTGGTCGGCGGCAAGCTGCTGTTCGACACAACCTGGGGCATGAGCGGCGGCGCTACGGTATCCGGTTCGTTCACCGCCACCACCTCGGGCTGGTACACCATCGCCGCCTATCACGACAACCAGAGCGGTCCGGGCAACTATGCAGTCAACGTCAGCGACAACGGTGCGGCGGCGGTAGCGCTCTCGACCGCCAACTTCGACCTCGTGCCGAGTGTTGCCGCCTTGAACGCCGCCGGCATCTACGTCAACACCGAAGTGACGAGTTCCTCGACCACGTCCATCACCACGACCTCAAGCAACAGCTCGGGAGCCGGTACGGTGAGCACCACCACCACGGGCGGCTATTACACGGTCGAGCCGAACACCACCGTCACGCTCGACAGCGCCGACCAGGCCATCCTCACCGCCGGCGGCACGGTGCACGTGGTCGGCAGCGACGGCACCAACCTGACCATGCACATGAGCGGCGGCAACCTGGTCGACGGTTCGGGAACCACGCACAGCTACAGCGGCGGTGTGATCAGCCTGCCGCTGGCAGCCAGTTCGTCGACGGCGGTGGTCACGGTCAGCGCCACGGTAACGGATACGCACAATGTCTCGTCCCTGACCGCGACCACCTCGGAGATCTATTCCGGCAGCAATTCGCTCTCCGAGATCGCCGGCGGCGAAACCTTCCGCTTCGAACTCGGCGCCAACGGCACGGCCGGCACCCCGACCTCGCAAACTATCTCGGGCTTCAACAGCAACACCGCCAGCAACGGCGGCGACGTGCTGAACCTGGCCGACCTGCTGCAAGGCGCGACTTCGTCGAACATCACCAATTACCTGCACTTCACAACCTCGACCTCGGGCGGCGTGACCACCACCACGCTGCACGTCAGCGCGACGGGCGGCTATTCGTCGGGCTTCTCCGCCTCTGCCGATACGATGCATATCAACCTGAGCGCGGTGGACCTGGTGCATAGCGGCGGTTCGACACTGACCGACGCGGCGATCATCCAGTCGCTGTTGAACAAGGGTAAGCTGGTGGAGTAAGCGCGAAGGGTTGCCGGGAGCGGGACTCCCGGCAACCGATCCTGAGGGGGAAGCGCTGGCCCTGCGAAAGCAGGGCCTTTTTAGCTTTCACCTCGTCCCGACCTCACGAATCGCAATCAGGCGGAAATTTCTTGTTTTTACCCAGCGCGGCGCAATTCCGCATGGTCTTGCGGTAGTATCGAAAATTCTCAAGTACGGAAAGTTTCTCATGTCAAGGGTCGTAGTGCCGGTCTTCGCCGCCATGCTCGCGGTGTTTACTCTTGGTGGTTGCGGAGGAAGCCAAACCGGCCAGCCGCTCTTGCAGGACAAGCAGTTATCTCCCAGCATGAAGCAAGCAAGCTCTCCTTACGCTACCGCAGTACAGGAGCTCTACGTTGCCTATTTCGGACGTCCTGCGGATCCGTCAGGATTGGCCAACTTCGAGAATGCGTTAGCAAGCGCGGGTGCTCCGACCGATATCAGCGGACTGACCTCTGCGTATTCGGACAATCAAGCTGTGCGCTCATTGATCGATAGCTTCGGCACGAGCAATGAATCGCAGACGCTTTATGGCAGCGGTAGTACGCAGGACTTTGTTGCGGCCATCTTCAATAATGTGCTGGACCGTGCGCCACAGGCAGCGGGGCTGGCCTATTGGTCAGGTGCGATCGATGGCGGCAGCTTGAGCAAGGGCGATGCGGCGCTTGCCATCATGGACGGGGCACTGACCAATACATCGGTGCAGGGTTTGATCGATGCGCAACTGGTGAACAATCGCCTTGCGGTAGCTGCGGCTTTTACGACCCAGGTGTCAAGCGAAGGGGCAACGAGCGCGTACAGCGGGGCTGCCGCTGCCGCAAGCGCACGAGCCATGCTTGCCAAGGTCGACTCAAACACGAATACAAGCGGATTTGCCACGACGATAACCTCCACCGTCGCCACGCTGCTGCAGAGCAAGCCCGGTATCAGCCTCGTTGCGGGCAATACCACGGCGGGAATTCCCTTGAACAATCCGACCGGCATGGTTCGAGATTCGTTGGGCAACCTTTATGTTCTGGATCAAACGGCCAACTCGCTGGACAAAATTGCGCCCGACGGCACATTCAGCGTCTTGGCCGGGAACCAGGGTGCTTCCGGTTCTGCCGACGGCGTCGGGGCAGCGGCGAGCTTCTACTTCCCCAATGGTCTTGCGATTGACGGGCAGGGCAATCTCTATGTCTCGGATACGCAAAACGTCACAATTCGTAAGGTGACATCTGATGGCGTCGTCACTACGGTGGCTGGGCAGGTTGGCGCAGTCGGTTCCGTGGATGGTCCGGCTCGTTCTGCAAAGTTCTCCAGTCCCCAGGGCGTGGCGGTGGACACCAAGGGCAATCTTTACGTCGCCGACGCCAGGAATAACACCATCAGAAAAATCACGCCCGGCGGTATTGTCAGTACGATGGCTGGTCAGACGGGTAAATGCGGTTATGCCGACGGCGTTGGCAGTGCGGCTCAATTTTGCAACCCGGGCCCCTTGATTGTGGATGGCACAGGGAATCTTTATGTAGTCGATTCCTATTTTCATACGATCCGGAAGGTGACGCCGGATAGTGCGGTATCGACGCTTGCCGGAAGTCCGGGGTATAAAGGCGCAGAGGACGGCGCGGGCTCTGCGGCGCATTTTTGCAGCCCGGCGGGTTTGGCGTTCGATAATACAGGGAATCTGCTGGTGTCGGACCAGGGATGTTACGGCTCGACCAATGCCGTTATTCGCAAGGTTACGCCGACCGGTGTCGTGACTACAATCGCCGGTAACAATGGCGCGGCCTTCGTGGGCCAGACAGCTGCGACGGCCGCTTTCGTCGGTCCAGAGGGACTGGCCATGGATGCAAGCGGAAATATCTTTGTTGCCGACTACAGCATTGGCACCATATGGGAAGTGTCGGCATCAGGAAGCGTGACAATTTTTGCCGGGCTTAATGGCGTCACAGGTTCAGCCGACGGGAGTGGCGCATTTGCAGGATTTTCCAGACCGCAGGGTATCGTGGCCGACGGTGCAGGGAATCTATATGTCGCCGATTGGCATAACGATACTATCCGGAAGATATCGCCTTCGGGACAAGTGACGACTTTTGCCGGAACCGCCGGAACTGCCGCAGAGCGCGATGGAGTCGGACCTGCCGCGAGCCTCGATATGCCTGTCGGACTGACGACGGATACCGCCGGAAACCTGTACGTAATGGATTACGGTGGTCACATACGAATCATTTCTCCTGCGGGCGCCGTTACCACACTGCCGTTACCCAACAGCATGCCGAATATCAGCAATGGCACAGAAATCGTCCGAGATAAGGCTGGAAATATCTATGTTTCCGAAAGCTATTTCAACGTCATTTTAAAAATTACACCCGATGGAAGTTTGTCTACTCTGGCCGGAATGATCGGGCAGAGTGGCTCCGCCGACGGCACGGGGGCCGCCGCACGCTTCAATAATCCCAGCGGCATGGCGGTAGATGGCGCCGGCAATCTTTATGTCGCCGACACCAGCAACGAAACGATCAGAAAGATTGATTCCAGTGGTAACGTTACGACTGTCGCGGGAAGCGCGGGGGCAACAGGCTTCGTTGACGGAGTTGGGGCGGCAGCACGCCTTCATTATCCGGGAGGGCTCGCATTCGATGCAGCCGGCAACTTGTATATTGCCGACAATTGGAATAATGCTATTCGCAAGTTAACTCCAGCAGGCAACGTCAGCACGGTGTCCGGTTCTGCATCAGGTTCAATCACGGTATTCGGCACTTTGCCAGGAGCGGTGAATCGCCCGGAGTCTTTGACAGTGGTGGGCCTCAATACCTTGTACGTGACATCTGATAATGCAGTATTGCGCATCCAAATACCTTAATTTTGGACGCTCACTCCCGGCCCGGTAGCCCCGTCAAACCCGATCGCCGCCAAAGCCTCCAGTTCAGCCTTCTCGCGTACCCCCTCGGCAAAGATCTTCAAGCCGATGTTGTGCGCGATCCCGATCATGCCTTTCAGGAAAGCCTGATTGCCGCTGCTGTTCTGGATATCGCGCACGAAGCTGGCGTCGACCTTGAGGTAATCGAGCTTCAGGTCGTGCAGCAAGCCCACTTGCGAGAATTGGCGGCCGAAATGCTCCAGGCCCAGGCGGCAGCCGGTGTCCGATAGCTGCTTGCAGAATTGCGTGAACGCTTCGAAGTGGGAATAGGCGCCGTTTTCCGGCACTTCGAGCCAGAGACGCCTGGCGGCGGCCGGGTTGGCGTGCAGCAGTTCGCGTAGGTTGTGGCGGAAGGTTTCGTCTTCCAGGGAGCGTGCGGAGAGGTTGATCGCCAGGCCGGCCAGGCCGGGGTTGGCGTTCAACTCTTCCACGCCGAGCGCGACGGCGATGGCGTCGAGCGTGCTCGACAGGCCCAGGCGTTCCGCCACCGGCAAGAAACGCCCGGCCGGCAACCAGTCGTTGCCGAAGGAAAGGCGCAGCGGACATTCGTTATGGATCAGCTTTTGCGCGAAGTCCGCCACCGGGAATACGCCGAGTTTGGTGTCGCGCTGTTCCACGGCTTGCTGGATCAGCTTGAGCCATTGCTCGTTGCTGCGCGGCGCGTTGTCGATGTCGAGGCTGGCGGCGTCGCGCACGGCGTTGATGCCGTCGGCTTCAGCGCCGGCGATGGCCGCGTCGACCTGGCTCATCAGCGTGCCGAGGTTGAGGCCGAAGCGGTAAGCGCCAACGCCGATGAAGGCGACCGGGCCTTCGGCCACGTAAGCCGAGGTTGCCGTCACCAGCGACTTGAGCAATTCGCCGGCCAGCGGCTGCGCTTCGGTGAAGGGCAGCAGCATGCCGAAGTCGGCGCCGTTCAGGCGCGCGGCAAGCGCATTGGGCACTTTTTGCGCCGCGGTGTTGAGCACGCCGGCGATGGCTTTCAAGAAGTTGTCGGTCTCGGCGCGACCCAGGCGTTTGTTGACTTCGGCCAGGTTGGCGATGCGTACGAGCAGCAGGGTACCTTGCTGCGCTTCTTCGATTTCGACGGCGGCCAGGAGGCGCGCCATGAAATAGCTGCGGTTGGACAGGCCCGTGAGCGGATCGGAATTGGCTTCCTTGCGCACCGCTTCGAGGCGCTGGGCCTCGTCGGCGAACATTTTTTTCAGCAGCAGCACCGAGGAATTCATTGCCGCAGTGAGTTGGCGCAGTTCGGGCACCTCGGGCTCGGGAATGGTCACGAAATGGCGTTGCGCGATCGCCTGGGCCTGGCCGATCACGTCGTTCAGGGGCTTTCTGAGGCGGCGCAGGATCATGGTGCCGAGCCAGCCGCCGAGGATGCCGGCAAAGCCGATGGCGCCGACCATCTGCAATGTGGAGCTCCATAGCGTGCCATAGGCGAAGCGGTTGCTCGATACCACCGTGACGGTGCCGACCTGGTTCCAGCCGTTGCTGATCTGGGCTTCGCCCGGTGCGGACGCGATGGGGAACAGGTGCACGAACCAGAGCGGCGCGTCATAGCCCGAGGAGATTGCAGTCCTCTTGACCAGTTCCTTGCCGTGCGGGTCCATCACTTCGACCAATTCGTAATGGCCGGCGTCGAACATCGCGGCCACCGTCAGCTCGCGCTCGATCGGATCGGACTTTTGCCCCAGCGTCAGCGCCAGCGTGGCGGCATTGTCGGCATTTTTCATGCGCAACTGCTCTTCGACATAGCCGCGCGCCGAGAGGATGGAAGCCAGCAGGCCCCCGGCCACGCTGAGGAAGGTGGTCAGGATCAGGGCCAGCCAGATTTGGCGGTACATGGACATAGCTTAACTCCTAAGAATTTCTCTCATTCTGCGAATCCCTCCGCGCGCGCGCGCTGCAGCAGGTCGGCCCAGCGCGACAGCCTCCCCACGCCGCCGGGGCCGGCTTGCGCATCGCCGGCCACGCCGGAATACACGCCTTCGGCATTGAAGGAAAACACCGGGGTCAGGTCGGGCCGGCGCGAGGCGGGGCGAATATCGTTGATCTGGCTATCGAGCACGAGCGGCTCGGAATCGGGCGTGGCGTAATAGGCCAGCACCATGTGCGCTTCCTGCGCCGCGCTGTCGGCGCCGCCGAAGTGGGCTCGGACGTAGATCAGGCGCAGCTGCTTGTCGGGCACGCCCGATTCGCGCAACACGTAGTACTTGGCAATCACGTAGTCTTCGCAATCGCCGCGCCCCTTCGAGAGCGATTCCATGGGCGTGGCCCAGTAGTCTTCCTGGTTCCACACTTCCCAGTCGGTGGCGTAATGGATGTGGCGGTTGAAGAATTCGTTGACGCGCTTGAGCTTGTCGTTGATCGGCAAGTCCTTGACGTCCTTGAGCAGCTTTTGCCAGTCGGCGAAGGCTTGCGGATGGCCGCCCATCTTCAGGAATGCGGCCTGGGCCTGGTTCATGTCGAGCGCGAATGCCAGCGGTTGCGTCAATAGATGGCTGGCGGCCACGAGCGCGACCAAGGCGGCCTTGCCGAGTCTTTGCCAATGCCGGCGCGTGAGTGGGGTGCGCTTCAAGGTCCGCGGTCGTTCGTAGGATAGGGCTATTGTATGGGAACAGGGTCACTCTTTGCGGTCGTTTGTGCTTGCGATGTTGGATAATACGCCCTGAAAGTCGCAGCATCGACATGAAAAACGGACAACTTTCGTCAAATATTGTTAATTGCTCTACTTTGCCTGTGATTTCCTGTTATGTTGTCACATCTCTAAAATGTTACGGTGCATGGCTCACAAGTGGAGGCACCGCATGACGCAGAAGAACCCAGAAAAATGCTGAAAAAAACCGCCTTGATGCTGGCCCTGTTGCCGGCTTTTGCCCACGCCCAGGTGCATACCTTGAAGGATGCCGCCCAGGAAGCGATCAATTCCAACCCCGAGGTGCAGGCCAAGTGGCATGCCTTCCTCGCCGCCAATGGCGAGCGCGACGTGGCGGCGGGCGCCTACCTGCCGCGCCTCGATGCGCAGGCAGCCGTGGCGCGCGAAAATCACAACGAGCCGCTGCTGGTGGAGAACTACAATTCGCGCCAGGCCGGCCTCACGCTGACACAAATGCTGTACGACGGTTTCGCCACCAGCAACGACGTGGCGCGGCTCGACCACAACCGGCTTGAGCGGCTGTACGAGCTCTACGACACTTCCGAGAGCGCCGTGCTCGACGTGGTGCACGCCCACCTCGACGTGCTGCGCTACCGCAAGCTGGTCGCGCTGGCGGAAGACAACTACGTGCAGCATCGCGCCGTGTACGAGCAGATTCAGGCCAAGGCCAAGGCCGGCGTAGGGCGCCGCGTGGACCTCGAGCAATCTGCCGGGCGCCTGGCACTGGCCGAGGCCAACCTGTTGACCGAAACGTCGAACCTGCACGATGTCAGCGCACGCTACCAGCGCCTGGTCGGCGAAAAACCGGCCAAGGAATTGGAAGAACCGGCCAATCTGCAGCGCGGCATGCCGCCCGACGTGCTCGCCGCCCTGCGCGAATCGAACAAGAACCACCCGGCCGTGCTGGCCGCGATCGAGGCGATCCGCGCTTCGGATTCGGAACGCAAGGCGCACTACAGCGCCTTCCAGCCGCGCCTGGATTTGCGCCTGTCGGCCCAGCACGGCACCAACATCAATAGCGAAATCGGCGAGACCAATGACAAGACGGCCCAGATCGTCCTGACCTGGAACCTGTTCAATGGCTTCTCCGACCGCGCCAGGCTGCACCAGCTGGCCGAGCAGATCAACATCGGACGCGACCTGCGCGACAAGGCTTGCCGCGATATCCGGCAAAACCTCGAAATCGCCTACAACGACGTGCGCAAGATCACCGAGTTGCTGAATTATCTCGACCAGCACCAACTGTCGACGGAGAAGGCGCGCGACGCCTATCATCAGCAATTCGACATCGGCCAGCGCACGCTTCTCGATCTGCTCGACAGCGAAAACGAATTGTTCGAAGCCAAGCGCGCCTACATCGAAGCCGAATACGACCAATTGCTGGCCTATGCGCGTGTGCAAGCCGGTGTCGGCAACCTGTTCAAGACCTTGGGCCTGACGCGGCGCGACGCCGGCCCCTTGCCTGATTTCGGTGCACGCAGCGACGAAACCGAAGCCACGCATTGCGAGGTCGAAGCGCCGGAAACCTATGTCGCCGACAAGAAGGATTTGAACGAGCGCGCCACCGAGTTGATGCGCGAATCGGCGCCGCTATCGGCCGACAAGCCCGCCACCGTATCCAGGGATGCGCTGACCGCCGCGGCCCCCGGCATCGCCTTGCCCGGCGCCTCCGCCGCTCCTGCGGCCTCCGCCAGCACGGCACAGGCGCAAGCCGTGGTCGCCGCCCTGAACGGCTGGAGCAAAGCCTGGGCCGCGCGTGAAGTGAACGCCTATCTCGGCTACTACGCACCGGGATTCCAGCCCAACAAGGAAACCAGCCATGCCGACTGGGCCGCCAAGCGCAGCGCGCGCATCGGCGCGGCCAAGGATGTGTCGGTGGAGTTGAGCAAGCTCAAGACCGACGTGCGCGACGCTACGCATGCCGCGACTTCGTTCCACCAGAGCTATCGCAGCGAGGGTTATCGCGACGAGGTGGAAAAGACGCTGCAGTGGGAGAATGTCGGCGGGAAGTGGTTGATCGTTTCGGAAACGGTGACTTCGCGCTGAGGCAATCGTTCCCATCAATGGATGTCGCAGCCCGATAGGCGTCCCCGCCTGCCGGGCTTTTTGCCACTCTTCGGCAAGCGGAGGAGGGATGTCAAGGCATCTCGTCAATGCCTCACTTGCATTTATTTGCGACTGATGGGATGAGGCGAGTCTATGCCCGCAACAGCCAGTCCATCAATTCCGGTTCGGGCAGGGGCGCGCTCCACAAAAAACCTTGTGCCTCGTTACACCCCATCGAAGCCAGCAGGTCAAGCTGGCCGTCGTTTTCCACCCCTTCGGCAATCACGGTCAGCCCCAGCGTTCTCGCCAGCGCCACCACGGTCTGGGCGATGGCCCGGTCATCCTCGTCCTCGGTAATGTCGCGCACGAAGGATTGGTCGATCTTGAGCTTGTCGATCGGCATGCGCTTGAGGTAGCTGAGGTTGGAATAGCCGGTCCCGAAATCGTCGATCGCCATCTTGACGCCGATGGCACGCAGTTCGTCGAGCACGTCGATGATGCGATCCGCTTCCTCAAGCACCATGCTCTCGGTGATTTCTAGCTCGAGCCGCTCCGGCGGCAGGCCGCTGACTTCGAGCGCGTCGCGCACCGTATTGAGCAGATTTTCCGGCGCGTGCAACTGGCGCACCGAGCAGTTGACGGAAACCGTCAGCTTCACACCGTGCTCGCGGTACCACGCCATGTTGTGTTCGCAAGCCTGGTGGATCACCCAGCCGCCGATCTCTTCGATCAGGCCGGATTCCTCGGCCAGGGGAATGAATTCCAGCGGCGAGATCAAGCCGCGCTTGGGGTGGCGCCAGCGCAGCAGCGCCTCGACGCCGACGATGGTACGGTTGCCCAGCGCAAGCTGGGGCTGGTAGTGGATTTCCAGCTGATTGTGCGGCAGCGCCAGGCGCAGGTCGTGCATCAGGCGGATGCGGCGCTGTGCCGAGGTATTCATCTGGCTGGTGTAGAAGCGATAGCGGTTGCGCCCGCCTTCCTTGGCACGGTACATCGCCATGTCGGCGGTGCGCAGCAATTCTTCGAAGTTTTCCGCGTCGTGCGGATACAGGCTGATGCCTATGCTGGGGCTGACCACCACGATGCGCCCATCGAGCTCGATCGGGAAGCGCAGCAGTTCCACCAGCTTGTCGGCCACCACCGCGGCGGCCGCATTGCCGGCGCCGGGCAGAACCAGCAGGAATTCGTCGCCGGACAGGCGCGCCACGCTGTCGACGGCGCGCACCGCCGATGTCAGGCGCTCCGCCACTTCCTTGAGCAGCAGATCGCCCATGGCGTGGCCGAGCGAATCGTTGACGTTCTTGAAGTGGTCCAGGTCGAGGTAGAGCACGGCCGTATCGACGTGCTGGCGCTGCGACTGGCGGATCGCGGAATCGATGCGCTCGCGGATCAGTGTGCGGTTGGGCAGGTTCGTGAGGGTGTCGTAAAAGGCAAGCTGGCGGATCTGCTCGCTGGCGGCGCGCTCCGCGCTGATGTCGAGACCGACATAGACGTGGCTCGCGATGGCACCGGCGGCGTTGCGCACTGCGATGGCTGTCAGGATCAGCGGAAAAGCGCCGCCGCCCCTGACCTGGCATTGCACTTCGCCGCGCCAGTTGCCTGTGCTGGAGAGTTCGGCGTGGATCGCCTCGCCTAGTTCGGCGGGCAGGCCGAGCGTGCCGCAGATGCCGAGCCCGGTGTTTTCGATCTCTTTCGGCAGGTGGCCCGTGGTTTCATAGAAGGCGCGGTTAGCCTGGGTAATGTGGCCGGCGGCGTCTGCCACCAGCACCATGTTGCGCGTGTGCTCGAAAGCCAGCGCGGATTGGCGCAGGCGCGCCTGATCGGCCCGGTGGGCCGTAACGTCTTGCGACACCCCATGGAATTCCTTGGGCAAGCCTTTTTCGTCGGGCACCATGTGGCCCTGGGTGCGCAGGATGACCCATTCCTTGCGTGCGTAGTTCCATTGGCGGTATTCGTGCATGAAGGGCTGCCCGGTTTCCAGGCTGTGGTCTTGCGCTTCGCGCAGACGGGCTTGGTCGTCAGGATGGATCGCGGCCAGGGTTTCTTCTCGGCTGTGGGTCAGGCGCGCGTTGGCCGGCAGGCCGATGATGTCCCCCAAGTGGCGGCTGATGGTGAGCTTGCCGGTCTTGACGTCCTGGCTCCAGGTGCCGAGATTGGCCAGGTATTCCGCGGATTCGAGCATCAGCTTGTCGTTTTGCAGAGCTTGCTCGGCGGCGCGCTGGCGGGTGATGTCTTGCGTGAAGCCGTAGGCCAGGCACGCACGGCCGTTCGATGCGCGCACGAAATTGCCGACGGTCTGTACCGTCATCCAGTGCCGCTCGGTTTCGTTCCAGAAGCGGTACTCGACTTCCAGCGTGTGCTTGCCCTTCATTGCTGCCATGAACCGGGTGCGGCTGCGTTCGCGGTCGTCCGGATGCACGCGAGCGTCGAATTCCTTGCTGTTGATGATGGTCTGGCCGGGCGGGAAGCCGAACATGCTGCGCATGCCGGTGGCGGAAAAATAGGTGCCGTTTTCGACATCGAGTTCCCAGCTCACCATGTGGCCGAACGATTCCGAGGCTTCGAGCAACTGGCGCTCCGCAAACAATTGCTGGCTGACGTCGGCAAAGGCCGTCACGTCGGCCAGGGTGCCCAGTACAGTCAAGTGCCCGGTTTCGGGCGAGATGCGGCGCGGTGCGGTTTCTTCAAGCTGCAAGGTGCGGGCGCAACCGTCTTCGGCCATGGCGCGGAAGACGCAGACCGTGCCGTCGAAACCATGCTCCAGCGCGGCGAAGCGGCACTGCACGGTTTTCCGGTCCTCTTCGATTACGCAGGCAAGCAGGCGTTCCAGCGTGCCGGTTGCGCAAGGTTGGGCCCAGGAGAGCAGGTGAGCGATGTGCTCGCCCAATATGAGGCGATGTTCGGCAAGATCGTATTCCCACCAGGTGGCATTGCAGGATTGCTCCAGCGCGTGCAAGCGCGCTTCGCGGCCGGCTGACAAAGCGTTCCCTCCCGGCTCGAGCGCAGGCTCGGAGCCGTCTGCCGCTGTGCGCCAGGTTTCGGCATTCACGGCATGGAGTGCTGGGCTGTCCATGTTTGTATCCCGCTTTCGGCTGCACGCCCGGTACATGGTTTCTTGTACCGACAACGCTTCCCCGCAGCCAATCGACTGTCTGTTTTGTGCCCTACGGTTAATACCAGCATGCAACGAAAAGTGGCAACAGGCAAGGGTATTTCGCGTGCCGATGTGCGAATCCGGCAACGCGTTAACAATAGTTCACGAAGGCTTGCCAAAATGAGAAGGGGGCTTGCTTCAGATCTTGTTAGCGGAGCAACTTACAGTATGAGAAACTAGATGAGATTGTGCTGTTCCTGCGTCAGCGGCGTCACGGTCACGCTCACGCCGAGCAATTGCGAACCACCGCCCAGCACGATGCCGCGCAGGGGCGTCACGTCGCTGTAGTCGCGGCCCCAGCCCAGCGTGATGTGTTCATGCTGTACCAGGCAGCGGTTGGTCGGGTCGAAATCGACCCAGCCGAACCGGGGCGACCAGAGCGATGCCCAGGCGTGCGAGGCGTCGGCGCCGATCAGGCGCGCCTGGCCTTCTGGCGGATGGGTCAGGATGTAGCCGCTGACATAGCGCGCCGGCAAGCCAAGCGCGCGCAGGCAGCCTATCATCACGTGGGCGAAATCCTGGCATACGCCGCGCCGGCCCTGCATTACTTCGTCGAGCGTGGTGTGGATATTGGTGGCGTCGGGGTCGAACTGGAAATCGTCGGTAATGCGGCAAGTCAGGTCGAACGCCGCATCCAGCAGTGGCCGGCCCGGCGTGAAGCTGGCCAGCGCATAGTCGCGCAGCGCGGCATTGCATTGGACGTGCGGCGAATTGTAGAGATATTGGTAGGGATCGAGATCGGCCGCGCCCGCCGATAGCCGCATCGCCGCCTGCAAGTCTTCCCACGGCGCGCCGCCGGCGAGCTGCTCCAATGTCGGGCGCGGATAGACGTCGACCACCGATTCGGCACGCACGATCAGCATCTGATGCGGGACGGTGACGGTGAGTTTCTTCGTCGCGTTGGCGAAATAATCGAGACAGTCGCTACTGTCTTCCGGGGCCGGATCGACCTGGATCTGGTGCGACACGGTTTGCTGCCAGGCGAAATTGCGCGGCGACAGGTGCAGGTATTGCTGCGACAGTGCGACTACGCTTTGATAGCTGTAGTCGGTCTGATGGATTACGCTGTAGCGCGCCGCCGCCGTTGCCGGTTCAGACTGCGCAGTCTCCTGGGAAGGCGTCAAGTCATTCATGCCTTGCGCGCTCCATACGCATTGCTTGCGGTATAGCTGAAGAAGCGCACCCCTATCTGTTCCGAGAGCGTGAAACCGAGTTGATTGATGCGCAGGATCAAATCGATCAGCCTGGCGTTGCCGCACGCCAGGTCTTCGGCGGGCGAGAGCGCGCGCAATTCGCGCATCGGCCGGGCCAGTGCCTCTTCGCCGAAGTTGCCGTAGCTGCCGGCCAATTTCTTGAGGTATTTGATCAAGCCCTTCATCTGGAACATCAGCGAGCGCGGGTTGCTCTCATCGAGCACCAGCAGATCGAGCACGCGCTGCCAGTCGGGCTGCGACATGTAGCGCGAGCGGTAGGTGACGATGGAGTCGGACAATTCGAGCAGCCAGTCCAGCCCGCTATCCTCCGGCGTGGCCAGGGCGCGCGCCAGCACGGTGCAGAGGAATTGCAGCCGTTCGATGCGCCGCCCGGCCGACAGGAAGCGCCAACCCTTGTCGCGCGTCATGCCGTCGGTGACGAAGCCGCCCAGGCCCATCAGCGCCGTCATGGATTCATCGAGCGCGGCCAGCGCCGCCGCGGGGGAGGGATGCGGCTCGGCGCGCTCGATGCGTTGCGCCATCTGATTCAACGTGCGCCAGTTGTCGAGCGACAGCCGCTCGCGCAGGTGGCTGGCGATCTGGTGCAATTGCCGTTGCTGCGAAGCGAGGCCGGGCACGTCGAAGCTTGAAATGCTGTGCAGCAGCGCTTCTTCCATATCGGCGTCGGACGCCACGGTGTCGATTTCGAGACCGGGCAGGTCGGCCTGATTCTGATCCTGCGCGCGGATGCGGTAGGCGATGTCGCCCTGCACCAGGTCGAAGCGCGCGCACAGCCATTGGATGGCTGGCCATTCGCCGCCGCGGTATTCGGCCTGGTTGGTGAACATGTAGTCGAGCGCGGCGCGCGTCAGGCGGCAGACGTTGTTGCAGCGCTCCATATGGCGCCCGAACCAGTACAGGTTTTCCGCCACGCGCGAAGAGAGGTGCGTGTCTTCTCGGATCAGCCCGGTCTTGCCGGTCGGACGGTGCAGCAGGCTCACGTTGTCCACGCGGCCGGCAGCCAGCACCCAGGTATCCTTGCTGCCGCCGCCGCGCTGCATTGCGATCACGCGCGCGTCGGCGCCGGTGGCGGTACGCGTCAAGCCGCCCGGCATCACCACATAGCCTTCCGGCGTGGCGCAGGCGAATACCCGCAAGCCGATCGCGGTGGCGCCCATTCCCGCCTCCGTGCCGTCTTCGCGCCACAGCGGCGCCTGCGACAGGTGCACGATCTCTTGCGCCACGTAATGCTGTGGATCGGCGCGCATGCGCGCGATCAGCGCCTCGCGCTCCTCGCCTTGCATGTCTTCGCCGAACACAGGGAAGAGGCGCAACTGCGGAAAGGTCGGCTTGACGATCATGCTGTCGAGGTGCTCGATCGCATGTTCGAGCGCCGCCGGCTCGCCGCACCACCAGGTGCCGACCGAAGGCATCTTGAGCGGTTCGCCCAGCAGGCGCTCGCTGATGGCCGGCAAAAAGCCCAGCAGCGCGCCCGATTCGGGCAGGTTGGAACCGAGCGAATTGGTCACCAGCACGGTGCCGCGCCGCACCGCTTCGACCAGGCCGGGCACGCCGAGCGCGGAATCGGCGCGCAATTCAAGCGGGTCGCAATAGTCGTCGTCGACGCGACGCACGATCACGTGCACCTGCTGCAGGCCCGAGAGCGTCTTGAGCAATACGCGGCCGTTGCGCACCGTCAAATCGCTGCCCTCGACCAGGGGAAAGCCGAGATAGCGCGCCAGGAAGGCATGCTCGTGGTAAGTCTCGTTGTAGGGGCCGGGCGTCAACAGCACGATCAGCGGCTGCTCGTCCTCGCGCAAGGGCGGCGCACCCTGGGATTCCGAATTGACCGCGCATTGGCGGCCCCAATGGGCCAGGCTGTCGCGCATGGTGGAAAAGAATCCGCCCAGGCGCTGCACCCCCATGTCGCGGAACAGGTCGGGGAAGACGCGCGACACCACCACGCGGTTTTCCACGGCGTAGCCGGCGCCCGACGGCGCCTGCATGCGGTCGCTCACCACCCACCACTTGCCGTCCGGCGCGCGTGCCAGGTCGACCGCGTAGAAATGCAGGGCCACGTTGCCCGGATGGCCGATGCCATGGCAGGGCCGCAGAAAGCCGGCATGGCCATGCACCAGCGCGGCCGGCAACAGGCCCTCGGCCAGCAGGTGCTGCGGGCCATAGACGTCGACCA
Organism: Burkholderiaceae bacterium; assembly: GCA_036384915.1. Lineage (GTDB taxonomy): Bacteria > Pseudomonadota > Gammaproteobacteria > Burkholderiales > Burkholderiaceae_D > PKWO01. Next base: position 9,423 of record DASVLJ010000036.1, on the reverse strand, counting down.
GCACGCGGTTCAAGACGTCGGCGCGCTGGCGCACCGCATCCTCGATGAACGACCACTCCCCGGCCGGCAGCACAAAAGGCAGCACGTTCAAATCCCAGGGCCGCAGCGCGCCGCGCGTATCGTTGTAGATGTTATAGGTGACGCCGTTCTCGCGCACCTGGCGCTCCACCGATTCGACGCGCTGGTGCATCAATTCTGGCGGTTCGGCAGCGAGGTGGTCGAGCACCGTCTGCCAGTGCGGGCGCGGCTGGCCGGCGGCATCGAACATTTCGTCGTAACGGCCGTCGGCTTGCGGATAATGGTCGAACAATGGACTTTCCATGGCACTGCTTCAATCCGGACTTTGCCCTCTATGATGCCAGAGGGGCAGGAGCCGTGGCGGATTTGGCGTGATTTTTGCGGATTTATACCTAAATTCCCTCTTCCGCTGGTCGGAGAGGGATAGAGGAGAGGGCGGCAATGATCCGGCTACTTCAAATTTGGTAGGTTGGGTTGAGCGAAGCGAAGCCCAACATAGGGAAGGCTATGCTTGAGAAGGCGTTGATGCGGTGTGGCGATGTTGGGCTTCGCCTCCGGCTCAGCGCCAACCTGCCGGAAATAATTGCAGCCCTCAGCTCGCCATCCACCGCAAATCCAAAGTATGCGGAAAACTCGGATTCAAGCCTTCCTCGCGCACCGCCGTCGGCCCCGGCGTATGCCCATGTCCCCAAAACCGTGCAAAGCGCCGCGCCTCGGCCGCGTTGGCATTGACCGGAGAGCCGGTTTCGGCGCGCCCGCCCGGGTGGTAGACGTGGTAGGTGCAGCCGCCGATAGCGCGGCCACTCCAGGTATCGACCAGATCGAACACGAGCGGGCCATGCACCTTGATCGTAGGGTGCAGGGCCGACCACGGGCTCCACGCACGGAAACGCACCCCGGCCACGTATTCGCCCGGCACGCCGGTCGGATGCAAGGGCATGCGCCGGCCGTTGCAGGCGACGATGTGGCGCGTATCGGTCATGCCGCGCACCCTTACCTGCATGCGTTCGACCGAGGAATCGACGTAGCGCGCCGTACCGCCGCTTCCCATTTCCTCGCCCAGCACATGCCAGGGTTCGATTGCCTGGCGCAGCTCAAGTTCCACACCCTCGTAGGCCACCGTGCCATAACGCGGGAAGCGGAACTCCGTGAAGGCGTCAAACCAGTGCGGTTTGAAGGCATAGCCGTGCCGGTTCAAATCGCGCACGACGTCCTCCATGTCTTGCGCCACGAAATGCGGCAGCATCCAGCGATCGTGCAAGCCCGTGCCCCAGTGCACCAGCCTGCCTTCGTAGGGCTTGCGCCAGAAGCGCGCCACCAGGGCGCGCAACAGCAGCATCTGCACCAGGCTCATGCGCGCATGGGGCGGCATTTCGAAGGCGCGGAACTCGACCAAACCGAGCCGCCCGGTCGGGCCTTCGGGCGAATAGAGCTTGTCGATCGAGAATTCGGCACGATGCGTATTGCCTGTCAAATCGACCAGCAGGTTGCGCAACAGCCGGTCCACCAGCCAGGGACGCTCGCTCTCGGTCAGGCCGGGCAATACTTGCTCCATCTGCTGGAAGGCGATGGCGAGTTCGTACAAGTTGTCGTCGCGAGCCTCGTCCACGCGCGGCGCCTGGCTGGTCGGGCCGATGAAGGTGCCCGAGAACAGGTAAGACAGCGCCGGGTGGTTTTGCCAATACGTGATCAGGCTCTTGAGCACGTCGGGCCGGCGCAGCATGGGGCTGTCGGCAGGCGTTGCGCCGCCCAGCGTCGCATGGTTGCCGCCGCCGGTGCCGGTATGGCGCCCATCCTGCATGAATTTTTCCGTGCCCAGGCGCGCCTGGCGCGCCTCCTCGTATAGCGTGGTGGTGACGTGCACCAATTCTTCCCAATTCGAGGCGGGATGCACGTTGACCTCGATTACGCCTGGGTCCGGCGTGACCGAGAGCAGCTTGATGCGCGCATCGCGCGGCGGCGTATAGCCTTCGATCAAGAGCTTGAGCTGGAGTCGCGCGGCGCAACCCTCGATGACGGAGAGCAAGTCGAGATAATCCTCGATGCGGTGCAAGGGCGGCATGAACACGTGCAGCCGGCCATCGCGCACTTCCACGCATAGCGCGGTGTGGATCACGTCGCTCATGGCCGGTGGGGGCGGCAGGCCGGTACCCTGCATTTGCGGCGAGGCGCGCGTCGCGTGCATGACCGCGTGCGCCGGGGGCGGAGCAGAGACAGGTCCGAGCGGCGCCCGCGGCGCATAGGGATCGAGCTCGAATTCCTGGAGGCGTTCTGCGGGCGCGACCCAGGGCAGGGTGGCCAGGGGCAGGCGCAGGCCGAGCGGCGAATCGCCCGGGATCAGGTACAGGTGTTCGCGGCGCAGGGGCCAGCGGCTGGTTTGCCACCTGGCGTGGCGCGCCGTGGAAGCATCGAGTGCGCGCAATGGCAGGACGTAGCCCGATACGGTGCCGAGTCCGCGTTCGAGCAGCCTGGCCAGGCGGCGGCGCTCTTCGCCGTCCTCGAGATCGGCTTTGAGGGGATCGATGTTGACCGGCAGGCGCTGTTCCAGCGCCGTGTAGTGCAGCACATCTTCAAAGGCCGGGATCATGCTGCCGTCTGCCAGGCCCAAGGCGCGCTCCAGTTCGCGCGAAAAGCGCTGTGCCAAGGCCGGGCCGTAGCCGTCGTTTTCTCCGGCGACGGAAAACAGCGCCGGGTCGCGCCACATCGGCTGGCCGTCGGCGCGCCAATAGATGTTGAAGGCCCAGCGCGGCAGCGGTTCGCCCGGGTACCACTTGCCCTGGCCATAATGCAGCAAGCCGCCCGGGGCGAACTTGCCTTTGAGCCGGCGCGTCAGGTCGTGCGCGAGGCGGCGTTTGTTGTCGCCGTGCGCGGCGGTATTCCATTCGGCGCCGTCCATGTCGTCGATCGAGACGAAGGTCGGCTCGCCGCCCTGGGTCAGGCGCACGTCGAAGGCTTGCAGGTCCAGATCGACCTTCTTGCCCAGCGCATCGATCGCGGCCCAGTCTTCCTCGCTGTAAGGCTTGGTCACGCGCGGATCTTCGTGGATGCGCGTAACGTGCATCTCGTGGCTGAATTCATCCTTGGCGGCTTCGCTGATGGAACCGATCACCGGCGCCGCCGAACCGGGCATGGCGGTGCAGGCCAGCGGGATGTGGCCTTCGCCGGCCAGCATGCCCGAAGTGGGGTCGAGACCGATCCAGCCGGCTCCGGGGATATAGACTTCAGCCCAGGCATGCAAGTCGGTGAAGTCCGTCTCCGTGCCCGAGGGGCCGTCGAGCGCCTTCACGTCGGTGGTCAACTGGATCAGGTAACCCGACACGAAGCGCGCGGCCAGCCCAAAACGGCGCAAGGCCTGCACCAGCAGCCAACCCGAATCGCGGCAGGAGCCGGAAGCCTTTTCCAGCGTCTGTTCCGGGGTTTGCACGCCCGGTTCCATGCGCACCAGGTAATCGATCTGCCTTTCCATGCGTTGGTTCAGGTGGACCAGAAAGTCGATCGTGCGCATCCCGGGTTCCAGCAGTTCCTGGCGCGCGGCGGAGAGCCAGGCTTCGAGCCGCGGCCCGGCCGGTTCTGCACGCATATAGGGCGCCAGCTCCTCAAGCAGGCGCTCCTCATAAGTGAAGGGAAAGGTTTCCGCACCGGTTTCGATAAAAAAGTCGAAGGGATTGATTGCCGTCATGTCGGCCACGAGATCGACCGTGATCTCCAATTCATCGGTCTTCTCGGGGAACACCAGCCGCGCAATGAAATTGCCGTAAGGGTCTTGCTGCCAATTGATGAAATGCTGCTTGGGCTTGATGCCCAGGGAGTAGGACAGGATGGGGGTGCGCGCATGCGGCGCCGGGCGCAGCCTCACTTCATGAGGGGAGAGCCCGACCAGCCTGTCGTAGCGGTAGCTCGTCTTATGGTGCAGGGCGACACGAATTGCCATGAAGAACACCTTTCTTCGATAGTAAAAGCATGTTGCGGCTATGCACAAATCATACCTGCAATTGCAAGGGCGACATCAAGGTCATGAAAATGTCATGCTTTGTACACATGCCGCGCAGATGGTACAGTGGAGACAGAGATGAATCGGAGAACCTTATGCATTACCTCTTGATATACGACCTGGCCGACGATTACCTGCAACGCCGGCCCGATTTCCGTGCCGCCCATCTCGAACTGGCCTGGAAGGCCAAGGAAACCCTGGGCCTCGTGTTGGCCGGCGCACTGAGCGAGCCGACCGACCAGGCCATGCTGCTGTTCGAATGCGATAGCCCGGACCGGGTGGAGTTTTTCGCCAAGGCCGACCCCTACGTCAAGAACGGCCTGGTCAAGAGCTGGCGCGTGCGCCAGTGGAACACCGTGGTCGGTGACGATGCCGCCACGCCCATGCGTGTGGCCTGACATCTTGGAGCACAAGATGGACCAGGCGCAGGAGACCAAGGTCCAGGCATGGGTCAATGTGCTGGGCGCGCAACAGGTGCCGGTCTTGCGCCAGACTCTCCGCAGCATGGTCGATGCGCACAAGCGCATCGACTGGATCAATGCGCGCGAAATTACCCAGTTCGTGCTGCACGATCCCTTGATGACGCTGCGCGTGCTGTCCTATCTGCACGAGGCGGTGGGCAAGCGCCAGATGCAGGAAATCACCACGGTCGGCAATGCCGTCATCATGCTGGGCATCAATCCCTTCTTTCGCCATTTCGAAAAACTCGACGTGATCGAAGACGCCTTGAAGCAGCATCCGCAAGCCCTGCTGCGATTGATACAGGTGGTCAAGCGGGCACAGGTGGCACAGCGCTGGGCCTTTAATTGGGCCACTTGGCGCTATGACAAGCGCGCCGAGGAAATTTCCGTCGCCGCACTCCTGCACGATGTGGCCGAGATTGCGCTCTTGTGTTTTGCGCCGCAAAAGGCGATGGAAATCCAGGTGCTGAAAAAAGCCAACCCGACCGCGAGAAGCGCCCAGATCCAGGAGCATGTCCTGGGCTTCCACCTGCTGGACCTGCAACTGGCGCTATGCCAGCACTGGCATCTGCCCGAATTGCTGACCCAATTGATGGACGACGCGCACGCCGAGAATTCGCGCGTGAAAAACGTCAAGCTCGCCGTCGACCTGGCGCGCCACTCGGCCAACGGCTGGGACGACCCGGCGCTGCCTGACGACTACGCCGCCATCGAAAAGCTGCTCAACATCAGCCACGAGGAATTGATGTCGTGGATCAAGCCGAAAGACAAGGAAACCAATGGAACGCCGTAGTTTCAAACTGGCCGCGTCGGCCGTCGCTGCCGCCGCGGCCCTGACCGCGGCCTGGGCCGCGCACGCCTCGGCCGCGCCTTGGTACCGCTGGCAGCATCGCATCAACCACACCATCCTTTGCTCCCAGAATTCGCCAGGCGAAATCTGGGACAAGGTCCAGGGGCCGTATTCGGATTCGCGTTGCCGCAAAGAGGGCGTACCGCAGTAAATCATGCCCTTCGCACCTGCGGGAAAAAAGCAGGCCCGGGCCATCGACGCGCCGGGACTTGCCATCGAGCGCTTTCCCGCGAACGAAGGCGGCGCAATTGTGAAAATGGCCATCGCCCGGCTTTGCGCATTCCGTAGAGCGATCTGCTTCCCCGCCTTTGCTCGACGTGCTGCTCCATATCCGGAAGCGCGCCGCAACGGACGCAGCTCGCATTTGTCAGGCTGTTTTTGCCCCCGGATTTTCACCCTTTAGCTGCCAATCAAAATTCCGGCAAGTTCAAAAAAATACGAACACTCTTTGGCTGGCGCCTGCCTACCATTGCGGTAAAGATTCCATCTGCGACAGGGAGACAGCCGATGCCGGGCACGACATGGGCAAGGAGAAGGCCGGGTGTGACGTGGGCACCGAGATGGCAATTGTTTGCGCTGCTGGCGCTGCTATTGCTGTTCCCCTTCGTTGCCGCCAATTTTGGCAATTCCTGGGTGCGCATCATGGATTGCGCCCTGTTGTACATCATGCTCGCACTTGGCTTGAACATCGTGGTCGGCTTTGCCGGCTTGCTCGACCTCGGCTATGTGGCTTTCTATGCGATGGGTGCCTATCTTACCGGCTTGCTGGCTTCGCCTCAGTTCGCGTCGACGCTGGAATCCCTGGCCCAACATTTTCCCGATGCCGGCAAGGTGTTGCTGGCTTTGTGCGGCCCGGACGTGGCGCAACACGGCCTTCACCTGCCCGCCTGGTTCATTGTGCCGCTCTGTGCCCTGGCGGCGGGGACGCTCGGGGCCTTGCTCGGCGCGCCCACGCTCAAGCTGCGTGGCGACTATCTCGCCATGGTGACCCTGGGTTTCGGCGAGGTCATCCGGCTCCTGATCGTCAACCTGAGCGACCCGATCAATCTCACCGAGGGGTCGCGCGGCATCAACATGATCGACCCGGTCAGTGTCCTGGGCGTGCCGCTGCACGGCGGCGTGGAGACGCACGGCGACTTGCAAATGGGCGCCTACGCCATGCCGTCGGTGAATGCTTATTATTTTCTCTTTCTTGCCCTGTGCGCGGCGATCATTTTCGTTACCGCCCGGCTGCAGCACTCGCGCCTGGGCCGCGCCTTCCTGGCCATACGCGAGGATGAAATGGCGGCCATGGCGATGGGCATCAACACGCGCAACGTCAAGCTGATCGCCTTCGCCATGGGCGCCTCTTTCGGCGGCGTGGCCGGGTCGATGTTCGCCTCGTTCCAGGGGTTCATTTCACCGGAATCGTTTTCGCTCTCCGAGTCGATCACCATCCTGGCCATGGTAGTGCTGGGCGGCATGGGACACGTGCCCGGTGTGATCCTCGGGGCGCTGCTGTTGGCGGCGCTGCCCGAAGTCTTGCGTCACGTAGTCGAGCCGCTGCAGCGTGCGGCCTTCGGCGAGGTTCTGGTTTCGGCCGAGATCATGCGCGTGGCCATGCTGGGCGGCGCCATGGTGCTGATCATGCTGGCCCGCCCGGCGGGGCTGTGGCCGAAACCGGCATACGGTCCGTAGAGTGCGCTTGGGCTCCGGTTCAGGTGCCAGGTGTTGCATTACTTGGTTTTGCGTATCAAAATTTGTTGTATAAAACAAGCTGTCAAAGTTGGCAGGTCTTGTTCTGTTCCATAGCGACTGATAGCCGCACTGTAAACTTGACGACAATAACTGAATGCGCTTTACTTTCTCTATCCCTACTTATCTGAATAGCCTGCGTGGACGTCCGGTTGGGGTATTCTCGACAAGGCGCAGTCTTGCGCCACTCGTTGGTGCCGCACGACGCAGTGGTCAATTCCAGATTCGGAAAGACCGCGTGGCAAATTCCGTTGACTATCCCGTCAGACTGATTGGATCCCTCTCGAATTTTTGCGGCGGTAGAAGCAACGAGGTTGCTTCTGGAGCTCTCCTGAAAGGATTTGAAGCCATGTCGCTTCGCATCAGCATGCTCTGCTTGATGTTTATATTGGTGTCGTTCGCTCCAATGAAAGCATCTGCGGAAGAGGCGGTTCCGTCACCAATTCAAGCTGAAGTGGCGCGCTTACAAATCCTGTTTGGCACCGACCAAGACCAAGCCGTCAAGCGTCTCCTGGCACTGAAAGAGCACCTTCCTGCTTCGGCAACGCAGGTCGACCGACGCAAAGTGCTTGCAGCGCTAGTCGATATGTACCTTAATAAACATGATCACGCCCAGGCAAGGAAGTTTAACCAAGAGCTTGCGGAGTTCGGTTCGGCTTATCACGATGACTGGGCGAGAACGTTTGTTTTCGGTGAAGGGGCGTTGCTCGACCTGAGTGATGGAAAAACCATCGATGCGGTTCTGAACATAGAGCAAGCATTGAATATCGCCCAGCAAACAGGTGATAAAAAACTGATCGGTTCCACGAACGACATAGCGGGGCATATCTACGGAGATCTCGGCGACTTTCCGCTCGCCTTGCAACATGCGTTGATTGCTCTTTCCATGCTCGAAGGGCATGAACAAAGAGATGAAATGCGCCGCGCAGCGGCCATGAATAATATCGGTACTCTCTATGAGACCATGAAGAACCCGGACTTGGCGCTGGAGTACAACGAAAAAGCACGGGAAATCGCCGAGCGGATAGACGCGCAGTATATCCTGCTTAGCTTGGCGCTTACCCGCGGTGCCGCTTATTCCCAGCTGGAAAAATTCGCGGATGCAAAAATATCGTTCACTGATGCTTTGACCATTGCGCGAAAAATCTCGGACCGGTCCGGTGAGGCTGCGTCTCTGGGAGGGTTGTCCAACATTGCATTTAAGCAAAATCTGTTCGGCGACTGCATTAAGCTGGCTGAGGAAGCTGAAGGCTTGGCCAAGCAGTTGAAAGACGAGGACTTGTTGACCGACATTGGTAAAAATGTCGGTTTTTGTCATATAGGCATGGGGGCGGTGCAGCGCGGCGAAGAGGAGGTCAATTCCGTCATCGACTTCCTGCACAACGCCAATGAGGATCCGGCGGTTGCGGATGTGCTTGGCGAGATGGCTCTCGCGTACGAGAAAGGCGGCCTATATAAGGAAGCATTAAAGGCCATGCAGCAGCAGCGCGATTTGAAAGATAGCCTTTTGCGCAAAAATCATGACCGCACACTCGCTGAAATGCAGGCCAAATTCGACGCGGCGGAACGTCAAAAACAAATGGAAAAGTTGGAGCAGGAAAATCGGTTTCAAAAAATTGAAATCGAAAACAAGAATTTGCAACGAATTGTTGGATTGGCCGCTCTAATCATAGTGATATCGATCGCGTATGCCTTGGTAAGGAAAAAAGAAATCCTCCGCCGAAAAGCGCATTTGGAAAACAAAAACAAGTCGAAGTTCGTCGCTGAGGCAGCGCATGACCTCAGGCAGCCCATGCAAGCCATCAGCAACTTGCTGGAAGCGATGAAGCAGGCGGCCTCCAAGGACGACATGTCCAAATGCAAGGAGTTGATAGGCACGGCACAAATAGCGACTCAAGCGATGCGCACATCGTTTAACTCGGTCCTCGAATTGTCCCGCCTGGAATATGGCCTGGTTTCCGCCGAATATTCGTCTTTTCACTTGGACGAGCTGATCGACGAACTTATCGTTTCGCTGCAACCGCTCGCGGACGAGCGTGGTGTGATCATTCGCACAAAATTCAGAAGGAAGGAATCGCCTGCAGTGAAAAGCGATCGGGTTTTATTGGGACGAGTGATTTCCAATCTGCTCTCCAACGCAATCAAATACAGCGATCCGGCAAAAGGAACCCATGCTGCGGTTTCCGTCAGTGTGGCTGCCTTGGCGGACTCCTATCACGTCAGCATCGCCGTAAGCGGTAATCCAGCGGCGTTATAGATTTCGCGCAAGACAGCCGGCATCATGCCCCCACATTAAATCACGCGGGGGATATCATGGCGACAGGCTCGGCACAAACACAACGCCAAGCGCGCTGGCAGGACATTCTGGA
>DASVLJ010000035.1:0-9077 GCA_036384915.1 Burkholderiaceae bacterium | reverse complement strand
CGTTGTCGAAAGGGTTAGGTTACGTCCTGCCAGCGGGATTGCTCCCTGCGCCGCTTGGCCTTACTGCCGCTTCAGCCGCTCAGGGGTGGGGGAATTTGACCCGGCCAGATGTGGAGGAATTTGACTGGCCAACGGGGCATGTCTATTCTCCTCGTCAGGCCCCGTTCTCGCTCCGCATCTCCCTCTATTCCGAACCGATTATGCCGGCCAGCAAAAAATGCCGAATAAGCGTGCGACGCCCGATGCTTCCGCCGTGTGTGACAATAGTCCCTTCGATGAAGTGCGAACCAAGCATCCGGCGAATTACAATCCGCCATACGGCACGGAAGTTGCGCCCTCCTACTTCTCCCGCTCAATCAATGCGTCCACACTGAAGTTGGGATGCAGTACCTCCCACAACTGGACGCCAAGCGCCTGCGCAACGCGCTCAGCGGCATCAAGGGTAGGCGTGACATCGCCTCGTTCGATCTGGCCGATATAGGTCCGGTGCAAATCCGCCTTCTCGGCGACTTTTTCCTGCGATAGCTTTTTCACCCGACGGACAAGTCCGACATTTTGGCTGAAGGTCTGTGCGGCAAGGGGCTGGCGTGGCGGCTTTTTCATTGTTCAAGCATCCACGACCAACATTAATTTCACTACAGTACATATACAATGTTATGATGGATATAGTCATCAATACTTCAATTATTGGCGACTTAAAGAATGGTATAGCATCTATCCTGATGGATGCATGGATTAATCGCGGAATGCTTGCGCAATATCAACAAGCTCGACAAACCGAAATTCGTGACCAGAAAAGTGACATGTTTAAATTGACGCTACCTCCGATATCGGAGATGAAAGGCATCGTGCTGGACATGATGCCGACCATTCAGGCCGATGCCGACGACGCGACCGTTCGGCAATCGGTAGCGTTGGCGGAGACCTTGGTGGCTTTGCTGAATTGCGCGCAGGAGAACCCGGCTACCGAGGCGGTCTTGAAGACCATTCTGCGAGGGATCGCGGTTCGGGCTGACGATATCGAATAGATTCGGTCATGCCGTCCATTTCGTAATTTGAGCTTGAGCAAGTAGCAAGTAGGACCGAAAAGCGCAGCGTGCGACGCCCGGCGCTTCCGCAGTATGTGATGATAATTCCTCCGACGAAGAGCGAGGCAAGCATTCAATGGATTGCAATCCGTTCTACGGCACTTTCATTTGCCGCAAAGATCGCTTTGGCTTGGCTGCACAGCCAAACCGATGGCACCTGGCAAACTTACATCGTGGTCCGCAATAGACGGCCCTTGTGACAACAGCGATTGCAACCGTTTATCAACCACCTCGTCCCCATATGCGCGCCGCAGCCGCATCATCTGGTCGTGCCCTTCACGGTAGGCGCGCTCCAGTCTCAGCCCGTAATTCTCCGGCGCCCGCTGAAGCTGGGTCTTCAGCTCAGCCAACTGTTTGCACTCGGTGGCACGGAAGGCCGACAAGTCGGCGGCTGCGCCGTGCTCTCGCAATACCAGGTCCACCGTGGCTTGCGCAAGGCTTTCGGTAAGCAAAGTCTCGCTTCTGGAGTTGTTGTTCTGCCAGCGCATCCCCCACCATTGATGTGCCACCTCATGGGCGATCACCCAATCGTCAAGGTTCCATTGATTGAATGGTTCATCTCGTTCGAGCAAAAATTCCGGCAGCAAAATCAGTCCGTCAAAGGCAACCGCCGCAGGCAAGCCAGGGACGGCGACCACGCGGAGTTCGCGGCGCGGATAGCTTCCCCATCGTTGCCCGGCCGTTTGCAAAGTCCAGGCGGCCACTTGCGCCGCACGCTCGGCGGTCTTGGCTTGGCCGGGGCCATGGAGGACTTCGATGGAGACATCGCCTGCGCTGCGCTCGATTCGCTCGTAACGTCCCCAGCCATACAGCGCATCATGGTAGGGCATGTCGGCTTGTTCGAATTTCCAACGCCATTGCGTCGCGGTTTTGTCCAGGCTGGCGAGCCGGCCAGGGGCAAATGCCATTCCCTCCGGGGGAGTAATCAAGGTCACGCTCTGATCCAGCAATCCGACGTTGTCAGGCAAGAGAACAGAAGAGTCTCCGCCCTCCTCCACGCTACTCGCGTAGGGAAGCCCTATGCGCGGCATGCTCGCCAAGCGAACCATGTCACGCAAACCGTGCCGGTAGCTTGCCATATCCATTGCGGGCTTTTGAATTTGCAGCGCGATAACTTCAGTGGTACCGGGCAAAAGTGGATGATCGAGCGTGATGCGCCGCACGCGCTCCCTTGCCGGTTCTTCGCCGCCGATCCAGTGCCATGGCGGCGGCAGGTTGAGCGTCGCCTCCGTGATTGGTACGTCGCCATGATTTGACAGCGTGTAATGTAGCTGGACTGACATGGCGTCTTGTGTGTTGCGCAAGTCTATCAGCGCATCGATACGCTTGATCTGAAGTTGCCGATCCGGCGCATTGGAGTGAGCGGCCAAACCCTTCCAGCTCTGCTCTGTATCGCGGACCCTTGCCACGGACAGGATGTGCGTTCCCGCGTAAGTTGCGACCGCGGCGGCGCAAAGCACAGCAAGGGCGGATGCCGCGCCGTTGGGCCACAATCTTTTTTTCAGATAAGAGTCCGCAGGCACCCAGAAATACGCCCCGAGAACCAGGAGGACAGGCTGCAGCCCGAACGCCCACGCAACCCGGCAAAGCCCGGCAAGATTGGCCTGCCAAGTATCGATCAAGGTCGATGAATCCGCCAGGGAGGGCATCGAAAACAGGTCGCTTCCATACACACTGAATTTCTGAAACGACCAGACCATGCAAAGCGCAACCGCCGTAAGAATCCAGCCCGACGCACGCTGCCCCGCCGCCAATTGCAGGGCGAGCGTCAATGCGGCGATGAGCGACAAGCGCGCGACTTCCAGGATAAAGGCGATGCCGGCTTGTTCCAGGCTCAAGAGATTGGCGGCCTGTGCCGCCGCGCCAAGCTCGGCAATCCCAATCTGCGCGGCAATCACGATCGCAATCGCCCCAAGCGCGGAAAGATAAGCAGCCAGCACCCGGGTGCCGGCAGTGAGAGGCAACGCGTCAGTCAGAACGCGCTCTTTGCGCTCTTGCGACACCCATAGCCAATCCCCGACCCAAAACGCGACACCAAAAATAAGCGGCAAACGCAAAGGTATCAAAACCCGGTCAAGCAATTGCACGGGGTCCAGTGTCATGCCGTCAGTGGCCGCATCGGAAGCAGTATGCCAGATGGCATAGGACGTCCATGCCGTCAGCGCGCCCAACAGCCATAGAATGGCCCGCCAGCCGGCCAAAGCGTGCCAATTCATCGATATCAGCGCAAACAGGCCGCTCCACTGGCGCCTGAAGGGCGAAGGAAGAAGCCGCTCGAACCATGTTGGAGCGCGCTTCGCTGTCGCTTTTGAATTTGACGTGGCATGTTCTCTGCCGCGCCGCAATGCGCCGCCGATTCGCGTGCTGAGCCAGGCGGCGCCGATTCCAACACCGAGCCATAACATTCGACTGGCAACCCAGAGCGGCCAGATATTCTCCTTGACTTTCAGGTCGATCAAATTTGCGCATCCCCATAAGTCCAACATCATCGAGGCCGCTGATGCGCTTGGAAATAGGGAGTGCAAAACAGATTGAATGCCGACCAGAAATGCTATCAGCCCCAAGCTGTGCGAAGCGGAACGCGTCAGGCGTTGTACAGTGAACATAAGCACCAGCAAAGGCACCAATCCTGGTACCCATACCAGCCAGACCAATAAGAGCATGTCGTTCCAAGACAATGGCGACATGTTTGCGGCTGCGGCGGGTACCTGATACCCGCCGAGGAATACCAGCAAAGCGGTAATGCAGATCGTCAGCAATGCAAACATGCTGGCGAATTCGCGTTGACCGGGCAAAATCGGCCAAGCGGAAGACATGGGCAAAACCTGGTCGTCCCTCTCGCGGCGCGCGGTTCGCTGCCCCTGGGCAATCAGCACAATCATCAACATAGCCCAGCCGATTCCCCCTGCGAATGTCAGGCGGCTACCTTCCAGTAGATTCGCCGATGCCGTAGCCGGCGGCGGCGTTCGGTGGAAATCCAGGGAACTCATCACGCCCAGCGCCACGGCAAGCAGCAACATGACCCAGATTTCCCAGCCGCGCCGGGTTTCGCGCAGTTCCTGCTTGATGCCGCTACGCAGCAATAGGGTGTACGCCCGACTCATGCGATTGTGCCGGTTGCAGTTTGTCCGATGCGGGCGAGATAAGCATCGGTAAGCGTCGGTGCCACGGGTTGAAAGGTTTCACCCGGAGAATGCTCCGCCAATTGCCGTTGACGCATCTCCCCATCCCGCCAAAATAATCTTGCGTGCGGAAAGGATACCAGCGCGTCGGCGCGTCCATCCGCCAAAACGGGCCGTTCCCAGACCTGGCCGGCTATCGCCTTTACCGCATCCGAGGGAGCGCCATCGAAGAGCAATCGGCCTGCCGCCAACATTCCGACCCGGCCGCAGACATCCTGAATCTCGCTGACGATATGCGAGGACAAGATCACTACCGATTTTCTACCTGCCTCTGCGAGCAAATCGAGCATGTTATAACGTTCGTCCACATCCAGGCCCGAGGAAGGCTCATCCAGCACCAAAAGCGACGGCTCGCCCCACAGCGCCTGCGCCACCCCCAATCGTTGCCGCATGCCGCCCGATAACGAGTCGATGCGGTGGTCTCGGCGCTGCCACAGATTTACCTTCGTCAACAGGCTTTCGACTTGCGCCAGCCTTTCCCGCGCGTCCAAGGTGCCCTTGATCACTCCGACGTGATCGAGCCATTCAAATACCGTCAACCTTCCCGGCAAACCGAAGTCTTGCGGCAAATACCCCAACCGCTGCCGCCAAGCGAACGAGTCCCTCTCCGCTTCACAGCCGTCCATCGAAACGCGGCCTTGCGTCGGAACTTGCACGGAAGCGAGAATTCTAAGCAGCGTCGATTTGCCTGCGCCGTTGGGGCCAAGAAGGCCGAACACGCCAGGTTGCAACTTCAGGCTGATGTGGTCCAGCGCCTGCAGCGAGCCATACCAGACCGACACATCCGCAATATCAAGGAGAGGAAAATCCACCGAATACTTCCTTCAATTTGGCGAGCACGGAATCCCTTCCGTCCACAGGTGCAAATTTGATGCCTCCATCGGGTCCGATCAATACGAGAAAAGGCGTCCCCCCTACGCCCAAGTGTTTGGCCACTTCAATTTCGGAATCCACCAAATACCGAATTCCGCTCTTGGGAAGCTGCTCTCGCATGCGTTCGCTATTTGAAACCACCACCACTTGCAATGCGCTGGAAGCCACTGCCAACAACTTTCCTAGCTCATCCGCCACCTGGTGGCAGGACTTGCATGTCGACGAAATGCCGACCAGAAGCGTAATTCTCTCGGCAAGCAATTCCCCAAATTGAATCGGCTGCTCCGATTCCATGCCCACAGCCCAAGATGACTCAACACTCGACGGGGCGGCGTGACGGCGGTAGCGTTGTGCGTAAAACAGCCTTGAATACTGCAAATATTTCAGTCTCAAGAAAAATCCTATCCAGGCCGCACCCGATATTATCAAAGCTGCGATTGACCAGGATGTTGTACGATTCGTATAGCTGACGGCCAGCATCGTCGCAGCAGCAAGCGCACCCAGACGTAGCGCATTCATGACAAGCGGATAGTCAGGAATCAAACCGCCCAGACAATGACAGGGTTCTTTTTTGCGCAAATCGTTCACGCCTCCGATCAAAGCCACGAAGGCGACGAAACCGCCAGCAAGCACTCGCCAGACTTCGGGGGTCGGTGATGCCAAAACGAGCGCAGACAGACTGCCGCCAATCAAATGAACGGAACTCGCGACGCGATTCATCGATACGTTAGGGGCATTTGAATCAACAATTTGCGCAATGCAGGAAGCGCCGATGAGCGCTCCCAAGTATATTGCCGACAGGTTTCCCAAAATCGACGTGGTATTTTCCATATCTGCCCTCGGCAAAGAGGGCGGAAGCCGATTAGACTCCCGCCCGTCTCTATTACTGATTACTGGTAGCTATTGCAAACGCTGTTGCAGCAGATCATGTGAGTAACGAGGTAGGCGAGGAAACCGCCGATGCTGGGACCGCAGCCGCTGCCGCCAGAAACTTCCTTCAGTTCGTCAATTGTGAGCTTGCGCATAAGATCTCTCCTTTTAAAGGTTGATGAAAGTAATATCCCTTGCGGGACGATTTTTGAACCGTGCGCGGTGAGGCGCCTGCCCAAAACTGGTGCCTGCTCAAAGGCGATTCCGAAAAGTGCGTGATTCACTCGATGCCCAGGTTGATGATTCTGCTCGCACTGGCGATGGTGGCCGGGCGATGGGCGATGATGATTCTGGTCAAAGACATTCCTCGTATATTCTCATTAACACGCTGCTCGCAGGCTTCGTCTAGGTGGCTGGTAGCCTCGTCAAGAAGCAAGACACGCGGCGCCCTGAACAAGGCGCGCGCCAAGATAAGCCGCTGGCGCTGGCCTCCGGACAATGCGCTCCCCATGTCGCCCACTTCGGTCCGATACTGCATCGGCATTGCCAAAATATCGGCGTCTATCTCAGCCATTTGGGCAACGGTGCGAATTGCCTCCTCCGTGCAACCTGGTTGCTCAAGCGTGATGTTGTCCGCGATGGTGCCGGCCATCAGCACATCGTCCTGTAGCACCGCTGAAATAATCTGACGGTAACGCTTCAACCCCAGTTTGCGAATTTCGATGCCACCATAAAGCACCTCTCCCTCGGTAGGCATCTCCAGGCCGAGAATAATTTTCGCCAAGGTAGATTTGCCACAACCGGAAGGGCCGACGATCGCCACTGATTCGCCGCCTTCAACGCTCAAGTTCAGATTTCTGAATATCCATGGGTCATTTTCACCGTACCTGAATCCGACATCGCGAAGCTCAATTCGGTTGGGCAAGGTCGTGCTGTCCATATCGGACCATTGATGCGGCTCACGGGGTGTTTGCGTCACATCGGCCAAGCGCTCGACATGAAGGGAAAGCATGCGCAACTCTTTCAATTGCTCGACCAGCTTTGCCGCACGCGCTGCAAATAGATCCGCGTAGGCAAGAAAGGCAACAAGCATTCCGACGCTCATGTCGTTCGCCATCACTGCCCGTGCGCCCATCCAAATGATTAGCACGCGTTGAAAGCCGAACACAAATTGATTGGCGTGCTGTTGGACCAAAGCCCAAACCTGGGTACGGATGTCTCGATTGGCGACTTCAACCTGCCCGTTCTGATAGGTGTTGACCCGTGCTTCCAATTGATTGGCCAGCTTCAAAGTGGGCATCGCCCGGAGTACTTCGATCAGCGCGCTATTTTGAACGGCGCTCGACAAAATCAAGTCCTGCGTCGCGCGACGGTGTGGTTTATAAAGCACCCACAAGGACACGAAATAGACCGCAAACGCTGAAAGGACGACTGTCAAAAGCATCGGGCTATACAGCGCCATCAACACCAAAAGTGTCATAGACATCAAGCCGTCAATCAGGGCGCCGACGAACTGCGTCGTTATCACGCGCTGGATTGAGCGCACTGAATCGATGCGCGAAACGACATCGCCGACATGGCGGGCGGCAAAATAGCGCAGCGGCAAATGCACCATGTGAGCAAAGATGTTCGTCACCCACTGCACACTCAACAATGCACCGAGATGCGTGATGGCCCAGCTTCGCAAGCCCGATACGAGAATCTGGAACAACAACAGGAAGGCGAATCCGATAGCCAATACCATTGACAAATCGGCGTCCCGCGTAAGCAGCACTTGATCAATGGTCCACTGCATCTGGAACGGAGCGACAACGATCAGTCCTTCTAAAACGAGCGCAAGCAGGAAAATCTGAATGAACGCCTGCGTGGCACCTCTGACACGTCCTATGACGTCCCTTAGACGCAATCGGTCAACCGGCTCGCCTGTTTCGAAATCCGGCGTTGGTTCGAGTTCAAGCGCGACGCCGGTAAAATGCTTGGATACCTCCTCCAACGAAAATTCCCGCGCTCCCAAGGCCGGGTCGTGAATCGTTACCCGATTACCGCTCACCTCTTTCAACACGACAAAATGCGCCATATCCCAATGCAGGACGCATGGGGTTTGCAGGTCTTTAAGCTCGGAAAGCTCCAATCGTAACGCGCGCGCCCTCAGATTGATGCGGCCAGCGGCGAGAATCAGCATAATCAAATTTGCGCCCCGCAGCCTTGCACCTTCCTTGGCGCGGATGGATCGCAAGTCCCGGGTACTGCCGTGGTATTGCGCAATCATTGCAATGCAAGCTAAACCGCATTCAGCTGCTTCAGTCTGCATGACCATCGGCAAGCGCCTGCCTAGGGAAAATCCAATGTCCATCTCTATCTCGCCTTAACCGTCCCGATGGACTGACGCGCCTGAAATCCCCTGAACGGCTGCAGCACCCAATCCAACAGGGTGCGCCTTTCGAGGAGGACATCCGCATCGAATTCCATCCCGGGAACAAGCCGTATGGTGGAATGCGCTTCGGCGCCTTCTACATCTCCTAGCTTTGCGTAAACTACGTAGCCAGATTGCCCTGGCGAGCCGGCGATCTGTATTGGACTTTTCGATACTTGCGTCACCAAAGCACGTTGCATGCCATATTTTTGATACGGATAGGAGCGGTGTCGTATGAATATCTCCTGACCGACATTGATTACGCCGATCAAGTCACTACCGACGACAACACGGGCTTCCAGCGAAGTATTGGATGGCCAGATGGTCATCAATTGATCCCCTGGCATGACAGACTGCCCGGCATGCGCCGACATCATTGAGATAACCCCAGCGCGCGGTGCACGAACGACGCCGGCATTCAGAGAATCATTTTGTGCCGTCGCCATTCGCAATTGAGCGGCGCGCGAGGACAATTCGTTGATTTCGCTGTTTGCAATCAGCGGTATCTCGGGAAACGCTGATTTATTCACCGGCCCCTCGATTGGGCGCAGCATAGCTGGCACAATAGCACGTCCCCTTTGCCGATACCGATAAAAATGAAGCAATCGAGTTTTTCCGCAGCAGAGTTCGCAGGCAAGAAGAAGCAGACTC
>DASVLJ010000034.1:0-9148 GCA_036384915.1 Burkholderiaceae bacterium | reverse complement strand
CCCGAATATTTCACCGGACCGGCCCGAAATTTGACCGCAAGCCACATCCTGCCTGGGTTCGCAGCTTGCGGCAGGCGGATCCAATTTGAACCGCCGGCCTACGCGGGTGCCGACGCGAAATTTGCGGCCATTTTGCGCGCTCGCTTCGCGCCAATAGCGCGCTATTGGCTTGGCGCGATCACCCAAACTGACTCGCAACTTTCGCGTCGTCATCCCGCGTTCCGATGAAATATTCGGGCTAGGCGCGACGACGAAGGCAGTACAGCTGCACGGCGAGGAGGAGCAACAACGCCATGTTCATTTTGAAACGGGTTCTAAATTGAGTTGAGGTTCAACCTGCGCTTCCTTTTGCCAAGTGCGTAAAAGCGTTCTTTTGCGTAATGTAATTAGCGTAATTCCGCCGCAATGCGGCCCGGCACCGTGCCTGGGGCGCCGCGTCCGATGCCGTGGTATTCGAATCCGGCGCCGAGGATGCTGATCGGATCGAACAGGTTCCTGCCGTCGAAGATCACGGGCTGTTTCAGCAGCTGCCTTGCCTGCGCCAGATCGGGGCTGCGAAACGCTTTCCATTCGGTGACGAGGATGAGAGCGTCGGCGCCGCGCAGGGTTTCCATGGGCTTTTCGCAGAAGTGGACCAGTGCGCCCCAGGCGTGGGCCCGGTTCGATATTCTGGCGAGCGCGCGCTTTGCTTCGGCCATCGCGACGGGATCGTGCACGGCGGCCGATGCGCCGGCGTCGATCAATTGCCGCAGCAGGACCAGGGAAGGCGCTTCGCGCATGTCGTCCGTATTGGGCTTGAATGCCAGCCCCCAGACCGCGAAACGCCGCCCGCGCAGGTCGGAGCCGAAGCGGGCGGCAATCTTGCTGAACAGGACGCTTTTCTGGCGGTTGTTGACCGCCTCCACCGCGCGCAGGATCGACATGTCCTGGTCCTGTTCGCGCGCGGTCATGTACAGGGCCCGCACGTCTTTGGGGAAGCAGGAGCCGCCGTAGCCGCACCCGGCGTACAGGAAGCTGTAGCCGATGCGGCTGTCCGAGCCCATCCCCTGGCGCACGGCCTCGACGTCGGCGCCGACCTTTTCCGCCAGGTTGGCCAGTTCGTTCATGAAGGAAATGCGCGTGGCGAGCATGGCGTTGGCGGCGTACTTGGTCAATTCCGCCGAACGCAGATCCATCCAGAAGGTGCGTTCGTGGTTGCGGTTGAACGGGGCATAGAGCTGCTTCATCACGGCGGCCGCGCGCCGACCGTGGACGCTGTCTTCGATGCCGACGACGATGCGGTCGGGCCGCATGAAATCGTCGACCGCCGCGCCTTCCTTGAGGAACTCGGGATTGGACACGACGGAGAAGCCGGCCTCGACGCCGCGCGCGTCGAGTTCCTGCTGGATGACCTGGCGAACCTTGTCGCCGGTGCCGACCGGCACGGTCGATTTGTCCACCACGACCTTGAAGCCCTGCATATGCTTGCCGATGTCGCGCGCGGCGCCGAGAACGTGGCGCAGGTCGGCCGAGCCGTCTTCGTCGGGCGGCGTGCCCACGGCGATGAAGATCGTATCCGCGTGGGCGACGCCGGCGGCGACGTCGCCGGTGAACGACAGCCTGTCGGCGGCGCGGTTGCGGCTCACGATCTCCGCCAGGCCGGGCTCATGGATGGGAATGATGCCGTGGTTGAGCGCGTCGATCTTGTCCTGGTCCAGGTCCAGGCACAGCACGTCGTTGCCCTGTTCGGCCAGGCAGGCGCCGGTCACCAGTCCCACGTAACCGCTGCCGATGATGGTCACTCTCATGCCAATCCTTTCTCAGTGAATTTGCGATGCTTGCCGAACCGCGGCGCGTCCAGGCAGGCAAGGATGCCGCTGCGTATCCGCGCGGCCATGTTTTCCACCGTATATTGCGAAGCGCTGGCCAGGGCGGCCTGGCCCAGGCTTTCCAGGTACCGCGCATCGCGCAGCGTGGCCACGATGGCGGCGGCATAGTCGTGCACGTCGTCGTTGGTCATGACACCGTTATGCCCCGGTGCGAGATAGGAGATCTCCGGCGAGTGCAGGCCGCAATCGGTGGTGAACATGGGCGTTCCGCTGGCGAAGGAATCCAATATGCCGAGGCCGACCAGCCCCGGGTTCATGAGGACGTCGGCCAGCACGAGCGCCTCGGCTTTCCTGTTTCCCTGGAGCGGGCCGAGATAATGAATCCACGGGTGTGCGGCGGCGGCCTGCTCGATGGTGTGCTGTTCCGGGCCCGCGCCGACCACCAGCAACTGGAAATCGGGCAGGCTGCTTCTGATCAGCGCGGCGGCGGCAAGCAGGAAGTCGAGGCGTTTTTCCTTGTAGAGCGAACCGAGGTACAGGCCGACGGGGCCGTCTCCCAGGCCCCACTCGCGCCGCTTGAGCCGGCATTGCGCCGCGCTCACCTCGCCGCACAGGCGGATCATCTCTTCGGTGTCCACCGCATTTTGCACCACGGTCGTGCGCTGCGCCGGAAAGCCCGCCTTGGCGACCAGGGCGGCGCTGGAGTCCGTATAGGCGAACCACCAATCAACCTTCTTGACGGTCCAGCGCTTGAAGCGTTCCTTGAAGCCGTCCGGATTGTCCGATTGCAGGTTGGCGCCGTGGCCCCAGAAGGCGAGGCGCTTGGGCCGCGCCGCCAGCATGAGCCAGAGGTTGTAGAGGATTTTGTTTTCATGCATGACGATGACGAGATCGGCGTCTTTGGCGTAGCGGCCGAACGGCTGCCAGCACAGGCTGGTGCCGGGAAGGTAATGCGTCGGTATGTGGATGGACCAGCCTAGCGAGACTTCGTTTTTCTTGCGTTTCTCGGCCGGTGTTCCTTCTCCCACCAGGAGTTGCAGTTCGATTCCGTCTCTCTCGAGCATACCGCGCAGGCAATTGTAGAAAGCCATCCTGTAGTTGAGCAGCTGCCGTTCCACGATCAGCACCTTGGGGCGCGGCGCCGCCACGGCGGCGGGAATTTCGCCGGGCCGTCCGGAAAGCGCGTATTGGCATGCAGCGGCCAGGCCGGCGGCCGCCTTGTCGAAGCTGTAGCCGCGGACGATGCGCCGGCTGGCCTCCGATTGGCGGCGGTATTCTTCGGCGTCGCAGAGCAGGCTTTCGGCCTTGATGGCCCAGGTTTCGACATTCAGTTCGCAAATGAAACCGTTGCGCCCGTCCTGGATCAGCTCGTCGGCCGCACCGGCAAAGGGAGAAACGATGACCGGCAGGCCCGAGGCGCAGGCTTCGTTGGCGACGACGCCCCATGGGTCCCAGGAAGACGGGAAAAGAAACAGGCGGGCGGACCCGTATAACGCGGGAAGCTGGTCCTGCGCCGCAAAGCCGAAAAACGTGGCGTCCACCCATTCGGCGCATGCCGCGGCCGCTGCTTTGGTTTTGTCTTCCAGGGAGCCGGAACCGACAAAGAGGATGCTGGTCTTGCGCCCCAGGCGCTTTGCCGTGGCGACGGCGACTTTGAGGGCGAACAGCGGATTCTTGACGGCTTCGAAGCGGCCGCAAAACATGAAGTCATGGGTTTTGGCGGCGGCTTGGGCTCCCCGCGCAAAGCTCTCGTTGTCGACGCAGAGGCAGGAAGTGAAGCATTTTTCTTTCGGCACGCCGTATCCCAGATGCAGCCGCATGCCGCCGTGGCTGGCCGAGACGAAAGCCTGGGAGCGGGAAAAGACGAAGCGGCGCACGACGCGGTGCATGAAGGTCAGCGTCTTTTCCGACATGTCGGTGCCGTCGGTCATGGCGACATGGGGCAGATTGTGCCGCTGGGCGTAGCAGAATGCGTAGAGGTGGGTCGGATTGAATCCATCGGTAACGACCACGTCCGGCCCGAAGCGCGCGAGCCCGGAAACGACGTCGAAGTTGCTGTGGATGTAGCGCCTGCGGAAGGTGTACATCCGCTCCTTCAGAATGGTGGTGCCGCAGTTCATGGGCGGGTAGGTCCAGAACCGGTTGGGTTCGCGCTCGATGCAGGTGAAGATGTGCAGCTCGATGCCCGGCGTTGCCGCCAGGCGGGAAAATACCGGGGTGCGGTACGGTGCCAGTTCGTTGGTGATCAATGCGATTTTCATGATGCCGTCTTCCGTGCCTGTTTTTAGTGCTTATTCCTTGCTTATTCCGTGCGGCGGCGATGTCCGGCGCCGGCCTCCCGGGCAATGGCGAGGTTCCGGACGCGCGCCTGTGCGCCGCCATGGATGGGGGACGTGTTACCTGTTCTTGAAATAGAGGAAATTTGCCGTGCCGTTGAAATCGATCAGGCGGTAGCCGCATTCCCCCAGGCGCGCATCGCTGGCTTCGAAATTGTGCTTGGCGCGCTGCGAGGGGTGCGCCAGTTCGTCGAATTCGACCAGCAGCTGCCGCGGGTAGATGCCTTCGGCCAGCATGTGTTCGATCACCTTGACCTCGGCGCCTTCTATGTCGAGCTTGAGCAATTCCAGACGGTCGATGCGCTTCTCTTTCATCAATTCCGGCAGCGTGATCGCCTCGACTTCGATGTAGGGCGTGTCCGCCGCATAGCCGTTGAGATAGTTGACGATGGAATGGCTGACGTGTTCGGGATTGGGCGGGGAAAAGAACTTCAGCTTTTCCGGCGCCGTCCACAGCGCTTTGGGAACGAGATCGAACCTGTCCGCGGTCAGGCCCGAGAGATCGTAGGCTTCGACAGGCTGCTTGCCTCCCTTGACGTAGCCCGTGGTGGCATGCCTCCCCAGGCGCTGCCGGATCGCTTCGTAATGGGCGATGGAACGCGGCGTGGGATCGACGATGACGACCTTGGCGTCGTAACGCCGGGCGAACTCCACGTCGAAACTCGCATCTTCCCCCAGGCCGCAACTGATGACGGTGGCGCCATGCAGGCGCGGATCGTCGACGAAGGTCCAGCCGCCGTATTCGGTTCCGAGCGTTATCAGATTGCCCTGGGCGCCGTCATAGGGGGCGACGGCAATCCTGGGCCGGTAGCGCAGGTAGGCGACGCCCTTGCGTATTTTTCTGAGGGATTGCTCGGCAAGCCTTATGCCGCTTGCCCCGTTTGCGTGTTCGCGCCAATCCATAGCGGCTCCCGAGTCGTGAATGCGAACTCGCAGCGGGGCCGGCGGCGTGCAACTACAAAACCGGTCTTCCGCAAGTTCGTCCAAAGCCCATGCATGCGCTGTGCGCCTGCGACGAGGGTATTGTGCTGGAGCGGGAGATTTCCGAATTGATAATTGTCAACGGGCGGCAAGGCCTGTTGGCGGGGCCGTTGTCACCGGCTTGACGATTCGGAGCTGGCCGAATATGGAATGACAGGAATTGCGGACGGCTAGTGTCCTGAGTCGTTAATTCGTTACAAAATTAAATGCGGCGAAATCGGCGCGAGACAAGGAACAAAGCACAGCAAGGCTGGAGCCTTGCGAGCATTTGTGACGCCGTATCGCGTTGCTTCTCGCCATATTTAAGTAACGAATTAATGACTCGGGACACTAGGAATGGCAAACCACGGGACGGTTGCCGCATAGATCAATAGGGGCAATGCACAATCCTGATTCCTACCCCGCGTTGCATGTGATCGATTCCGTCCGCATCGCTGTCTTGCGCCGCTTCCACACAATACGTTCCGCCCGGCCCGCTCACGCGCGTTATCAGATGGCCGTCGTTGGAAGTGAACGATTCTACGGAAGTTGTATTCGGCCTTGCCGCCTGCGCTATGGCTCTCTCGAACCGCGAGGGCTTGGCTTGTGCCATGTCGGAATCGGGCAACGCGCCTTCCTTGCGTAGTTCGCCGACGATCTTGCCGACGCTGTTCAGCGCCTTTTGCGTGATATCGGGCGCTGTCGCCGCCGCGGGGCTGGCAGGGAGCCTGGCTTTCTGCTGAGGTGTTGGCCCTGGCAATACATCGGCATTCGGACTCGGCCTGAGCGGCGGTATTGCCGCAGTGGCCGGCATCGGCGGATGGATGGCGCGGGAAGCTGTGTTGGTCGGCAAGGTTTGATTCGCGGAGACGCGTTGCGGCGGCCTTGGCGGAGGAGGCAAAAGATAGACCGTCGTGGGGACTATGCGCCGGGGGCTCGGCTGGCGTTCCATGGGGACGTGCGCCAGCAACCAGATCGCAATCGAGTGAAAGGCCAGCACCACCGCGGCGACATAGTGTCTGCTTTTCAAACCCCCGGCACGGAAGCGGCCGGCATTTGTCGTCATTTGCAATGCTTTGATCATGGCGGCAATGCTTTTCATCGAACCTGCACCGCTCGATGGCTAGCTGCGAATTGTGTCATTCGTACCTCAAGCAATCGATGGGTAGTAGCCGAAAAAAAAAGCCTGCAATACATGGAAATGCGCGGGCGCAAAGTATTGCATGCACCGGCAAGTGCACATGAAATGGATTAGCAGCATGCCCATGAAAATCCGCACGGTATCGGCCAATGCCAATAGCAGCACCACAGAAGTTGTGCCGATGATGCCCGGCCTGGACAAGCTGGTTGCCGCCGATTTGCACGGCAAAGTCGCCACTCTTGCGCGCATTAAACCTGCCATCCATTCGCTTCCCAAGCTTGTCACCTGAAACTGGGGCTGAGTCGCGCCATGGCCGCAGTGCGCGGCGAACCGGTCTTGGAAATTGCAGCGGACTTGAACGCTCCCTGTCGGCAAGACCCTCGAAGCGGTCATCGCCGTTACCCTGCGAACGAAGATTTGGTTTTATCGCTCATCGCGGATGAAGAGGTATGCGCAGTCGTTGATTGACCTGAATAAAGCGCTCCTCGTTGGCACACAATAGGAGTCCCCATTCTCCACCCCAGTCCGAAGGATCGAACAAGCGATAAATTCGATTGGCATGCCCGATATCGCGCAGGAAATCATTGAAGCCGTCAACCAGAGCCCAAATATCGAGCCAATCGCCTATCGGGCTGGCGGAGAAGCCATAGACCTTTTCCCGGTAAATGAATCGAATTTGGCATGTGGCACAATCGCCATGCCATTCGCCGGTTTGCGAAAAAGCGTCCGTACCTAGAGGCGGGTTGACCCTCGCGGCCATTTGTTCCACCAGGATTTGGTGGCGCGGATATTCATAACCTTCATCTGTCAGATGCGCAGGCACAATCCAGTCTTTCAGGATCGCGCATAGCCGACTCACTACGTCACCCTCTTCGTCGCGAGCCTCGTCGCTTTCCGCTTGCGGAGAGCCATTTGCTACGAAGGTATCATTGAGCAGGCTCGATGCCTCGTCCCAACTGATGCCACTGCTTCGCCAATGCGCCCACATTGCATCCCATGGATCGACATCGTGGTGACCGCCTGCGCTATCGTCGCCAAACATGATCAACTGATGCAGTACCTTTTGAGCGTTCCACGGTCTTTCGGGATTGCGTTGCGCGATCTCCAGCGCCTTTTTCAATGACTCGAGAATCATACGGTCATGTGCCGCCGAGCGGGGCAACCTGTGAAGCAAATCGGCTATGCAGTCGAGCAAACCGTCTTCAGGGAAAGGAGTGCGCACCGCCATGTCGGCGAGCGCGACGATCAATCCGTCGACAACAAGTTCGTCATTCGCACCACGCGGCCATGCACCGAGGGCCTTGGTCGCCATGTAACACCACGCCGGATTGCGCGCCGCTGCCAGCAGCGCAGGAAGGCCGATCATTTTTCGCGCGGCAAATTGCTCAAGGCGCTCATCTAGCGCATGAACCCCTGGTTGGGCAATCATTGCGTCGATTGCGTCTTGCCCCTCGGGCGGCATGCTACCTGTCAGATCGAAGTAACACAGCAATGCCAGACTGCGCAGTTCGGCATTTTGCTTGTGCGAACCAATCGCTTCGCGGAGTAGAACCTCCTCTGCGCCGGCAGGATGGGTCAATGTGATCGTATTGAGCAAGACATCCGCCCGCAAGCCTTCTTCTACCCAATCTGGAAAGCGTCCCTTTGCGTTGTGGGCGCGCAGAGTCTGTCGCACCACCTGCAGCGCCAGCACCCCGGCGCGCAACCTGATGTCGGGGTCGCCGGCGTGCTCCGCACAGGATTTCAATGCGTAGCAGGCACCTTGTCGTCCAGTCGGCCACGCCTTGGTCTGGTCATTGAGCACCACGCCCGGCGCAAACAGGCCCGTCGCAAGCGTGTCTAACGCGCCGTCATCGCGGCCATGATGCAAGTAGGCCAGTGCCACCTTGTTGCGCACGGCTTGATCATCATGCGCCAGCAATGGCCTGGTGTGGGCAAGCGATAGATTGAAGATCTGGGGGCGCAGCGCGAAATCCAATGCCAGCCCGCCCTGATATGATACAGGCTCCTGCAAGAGCGGCACGATCGCTGAAAGCACTTCCTCGCACGAAGCCGGCAACTTGCCCGGCGCTCCATCGCACCCGAGGTCGTCGTCACGGAATATCCTGAACTGATCCAGTACCAGCTTGCGCAGCACGGCGTCGCCGCTACGCAAGCCCGCCAGAAAAGCCTCCCTGCCGCGCGGATGCGAGAGAAAAAACATGACCAGCCCCATGTACAGACGGGATAGTTCGTTCGCCTGCGTATCCATCAGGGCGACGATTCTTCGTTCCAATTCCGCGCGGTTTTCGCAGGAATTGTTCACCGCGTCGCGCATCCACCAAGGATGAACATGCGGCAATTTGTCAATCAAGGCCTGTACGGTCCAAACGCCAGGGTTGGCCAATTCGCGCGCTTGTTCGGCAGTAAGGTCGCTTATTTGCATGGTGGATTTTGAAGGTTAAGGACGCCGACGCTGCAACTAGTCCGCGAGTTTTGTTTATAACATATTTGCCTCTTGTGAAAAGCGAGTGGGTTCTCCCGACGAGTCAAGGGCGGGCGCAGCCCGGCGTAGCGAACCCTTGAGGCGGCGGGAGAACCCGGTATCCTGGAGCGCGGCTGAATCCGGCAGAATGACGGATTCAGCCTTGCCAATCCATAGCAATCATGATGACCAATGACCTGTTTGCCGCCGCGCTCGGCCTCCAAGCGCCCTGGTTTGTCCAGGATGTGCAGTTCGACGAGCCGAAACGCCAGTTGACGATCCAGGTCGACTTCACCGCTGGCGCCCGCTTTTCGGTTGGCGGGGTAGCCGGAGAACATCCCGTGCACGATACCCAGATCAAGCGCCTGCGTCACCTGAACTTCTTCCAGCACGAGTGCCATCTTGAAGTGCGCACGCCGAGGGTGCGATTGCCCGACGG
>DASVLJ010000033.1:0-52543 GCA_036384915.1 Burkholderiaceae bacterium | reverse complement strand
ACGGTTCAACTCGACCGGTGACACTCCTGCCTGATGGCCCATCGGCGACAACGGCACGGACTTAGCCTACAATCGGCGCTGTCCTGCCTGGGGGAATTTGACATGGCCAAAGGTGGGGGAATTTAACCTGGCCAACGGGGTAGACATGGCCCCTTGCTGCTGCCACATGCGGCGCAATGCATTGCGCCTCACGGCCTTGGACTGCTGCCGCATTGCACGCCAGATTTTCCCGAGTCGATCGGGCCGAACACCCTCGAAGCTGACATAACTGAAGGCCGGTTGGAGCGGATTAACCTAATCTGTGAAATATCCGCTTTTGCGACTACGCGCCGGCGGCAAACCATCCGATGCAGTTTACTGGCGATCTATGGTCAGTCTTATCGTAATGGAGGCTTGTATCACGAGATACCAATATCGACAACGGTGAGAGTTCCTGTTTTACAGGAGGGACAAGATTCAGCAATTGCACCAGCATATGTGCGTACATCATGCGACATACACGTTGCGCATTGCTTTGGCTGGCGATCAATGTCCAAGTAAAATTTGGCACAGCACGAATAGCAAAGGCAATACGTTTTGTTGCGCAAAAGGCCTCGCTTTCTCGCCTCATCCCATTCCAATCCAGTTTCCCGCTTTAATATTTTCATTTCCGCTGGATGACCAAGAATGACTTCCCGTCCCTCTGTAACAGTATAGCGATATGAACCAGACGTCTCGGCGGTCTCGAACTGGCAGTTTGTACAAACGAGCTTTTCAATCAACGGCATTTGCCATTCCTTCCCCGGAATTTATATGCAGTGGGCGGTTGGTTGCCCCCAATCTGCGATTCGCATCGAAGCATATTATGCACATAGTTAGCAGGTAAAACAGTGTCTCCTTCGGGCCGGTTGCCGCCGGTGCCATATCCCGAAAGCGGACGTCGCCTCACAAGCTTTCGTCTCGTCCAACAAACATCTCGCCCAGGTCCGCTTCGAGGGTATGGCGCTCGTTCAAACGAAATATTTTCCGCTTGGTGTCTGGCAGCTTTCAGGACATCAACGGACAAATCAAAGGTAGAGTGTGATTTGTCGTGTGTCGCCCCGTTGCTGCCATTCGATTGGTTTTTTTGCGGCCATTAAATGCTCTCTCAGCGAGGGCTTTGCCGGCATGCTTCACCATATGCCTCTTCGTAAGGTTTGTCGAAGCAGTTCTCGAGTCCCTCGATGACATCAATGTTTGGTGGCCAGCGAAATTTCCTCGTTACGCCGTCCGCAAATTTGATTTCCATGTAGCCCTTGACTACGGGCGGCATGTCCTTAACCTCGGAAGGAGGCTGGACTACTGCCAGCCTGGACTTTGCCGTTTCGAGCGCGGCCCTGTCCTTGCGAAGGAAAGCAATCGTCGCATCGACATAAGGATTCCACCCTGCCTTGTCCGCATCAGCGGGTTTGTACGACCGCTCCATTAAAGCGACTGCTTCCTGATACTGCCCAGCGAAGGCCCGTAGCTGCGCCTCGTGCCAGAACAGTATGTCCGAATTGTTATGATGCGCTTCCCGATAGTCGTGCAGCAGGTCGGCTGCAACCAAGTTGCAGCCCGGCTTGGCCGAAAGCGCTCGCCACCCTCCCGACATATCCTGGTCAAATTGGTTTTGGTCCAGCGCCAGCAGTCGAGCGCGGTCATAAACGCAGCTTTTTGTGGAAACCTCCGCGCGGGCAACATCACAAGAGATGACGACGGCGCAAGAAAGAAGAATGGACAAAGCTCGGGTTGGCATAGCTCGCTAGTCAGGTTTGGAAGATACTTTAGACACCCCATGCTATCTTAAAATGCATGCATCGTCCCGCTATCCTTACCGAAAAGTGTCGAACAAGTTAGCCGCGAGTTTGCTGCCTGTGTGCCGGATTGTCAACGGGGATGGACGGCATGCGGCGGCCATGCCGGCGTAGCGTATTGCTTACCTACGGGCCTGGTCCATCGCATGAAGCCTTGACTTCCTCTCCTGCGATCAGAAGAGGGGTGTCTTTCAGTGCAATGCGCTTCAAGCGCTTGCCCGTCCCTTCGTTACTTCGCGCCGCCCATGTGCGACAGCTGCTTCAACTCTTCCAGCGCGCCGACCACCGCCGCGGATTTCTGTTCATATAGCGTATTGAGCATCTTCTCCGCCTCGGCCTTCTTTCCGGCCCGCGCGAGGGAAACGACGTTCGACGCGGTGAAATGGAACATCCGGTGATGCTCCACCAGCCTGGTGAAGCCCGCGAACCGGCCCAGCCGGGCCCTGCCGCTCGAATGTATCCACCGGCCGAGGTCGCACCTGTCGTCGAAACAAATGATTTCCGGCCGCAGGTCTTCCGACGAGCGTCCTCCGAGATAGGCCTCCAGGCGGAATTTCCAATTCTGGTGAGCCATGATGGCCGAATCGATGTCCAGCCCTTCCGTCAGGCCGGAAAGAGTCGCTTCATCCGGCTCCGCTGCGGCATCCCCCTTCGCATGATCGGCCCTGTCAAAAAAACTCTTTCCCAGAAAACCCCTCAACAAACTCAACATGCCTTTTCCTGCCCCTTCTGCATAACGAATTTTCACTTTGTTCAAGCCGCCCGCGCCTCATGGACGGAGCGAACCGTGTTCGCGAACGATGTTTGCGTCACCCGTCGCGGCGATCCCGCCCCAATGATCCACGTTGCCTCGCCAATCGGCAGCGAGCAGCTTGACCTCCCTGTGCGCGTCAGCGACGCGCTTGCCGGCTGCAATGCCATGGGGCGCCAACGGCTCATCCCCATTGAGGCTTGCAAAATTCTTTGTCCCCGTTTTTCGGGGTGTTTTCCTTCTCGCCTTTTGTTTCCTGCCGCTTGTTCCTTGCTCCGCAGCGCCGATCCGGGTATTCATCAACGTCCAAGCAAGCAGGCTCGGCCCATGGAGAGACGGCGTATCCTTTTCGGCCGCTTGGTTCGGCTCCATCCATGGCAATGCTCGCTGTCAGGGCGAGCGCCTCATCGTCGGCGGGCCAGATGGCAGCCTCATTTCCGGCTGCAGCCATCGTTGATCCGCTTGAATCGATTCAGATCAAGCGCCGCCCGCGCGGCGGGGTGATTCAAGCGTGCGGATCTGGCCAGGGCTTGCGCGGCGTTCCCTCATCACATAATGATCGGGAAGCTCCGTCATCCTGTCGCGGCCAGCTCGATGCGCGCCGCATCCTTTTGGCCGCGTGCGATATTCGAAGCCGGCGGCTTGGATCGCGCGATGCGGACAGCTATCGATCCGGCTCGCCAGCCCGAACTTCGGATGCGCCGCCGGAACAAGGGCGGCGCAATTGACAGAGATACTACAAACCCCAAAGCCGACCGGCAATCCGACATTTGCCGGATAGCAAAATCTTGCTCGAATGCAGCCAAGGCAAAGTCTTGGGGAGAACCATCCTTGCATAAGGCGCACGCGGGGAGCGGCCAGGTTTGCCCGCATTGCCCGTTCTCGCCGGGAGGTGCGGAGTTGTCTGTGGGCCGGATTGCTCGCGCCGATGGGCGGGCGCGCCGAGCTTATTGCAGCTTGCGGTAAATCGTGGTGCGCGACACGCCAAGCACGCGCGCCGCCGCCGAGACGTTGCCGTGATTGGCTTCCAGCGCCTGTTTGATGGCGCTCAAGCCGATGTCTTCGAGCTTTTGCGCCGCGGGTGCAAGCTGTTCCGCGCTGGCGGTCACGCGCGATTCGTCCGAGGGCACGATGTCTTCGAGGAAGTCGTCGGGCAGGTGGGCGTGGGTGATTTCGCTTTCGTCGCCGGCCAGGATCAGTGCGGTGCGCAGCAGGTTGGCGAGCTGGCGCAGGTTGCCGGGCCAGGAGTATTGACGGAACAGCGCCATCACGGCGGCCGATACGCGCACGCGGCGCTGCGGCGATTCGGCGCGCAGGATGCGTTCGACCAGGGTATCGAGGTCGCTGCGTTCGCGCAGCGGCGGCAGCTTGACCACCAAGCCGTTCAGGCGGTAGTACAAGTCTTCGCGGAATGTGCCGGCGGCGATCATGTCGCGCAGCTTGCGGTTGGTGGCGCAGATGACGGCCACGTTGACGGGTATGGCGCGGGCGCTGCCCAGCGGCGTCACCACGCGTTCCTGCAGCACGCGCAGCAGATGGCTTTGCAGGTGTAGCGGCATGTCGCCGATTTCATCGAGGAAGAGCGTGCCGCCGTTGGCTTGCAGGATTTTGCCCGGCTTGCCGTTCTTGCGCGCGCCGGTGAAGGCGCCGTCTTCATAGCCGAACAGTTCGGATTCGATCAGCGTTTCCGGTATCGCGGCGCAATTGACGGCGACGAAGGGGCCGGCGGCGCGCGGCGAATCGCGATGGATCGCTTGCGCCAGCCATTCCTTGCCGGTGCCGGTTTCGCCGGTGACGAGGATGGGGATGGCATGCTCCAGCACCTTGCCCACCTTGGCCACGGCCTGCGCCATTTTTTCGTCGCCGGTGTCGAGTGCCTGCAAATGCTTGTGCTTCGGCGCGGCCGGTGCGGTTTGCGCGATGCCGCCCAGATCGAACTGCCGCGTGGCGCGCAGCTCGATGCGGGCATACAGTTCTTGCCTGCCTTCGAGGAAGAGCCGCAGATAACCCGGCAGGCCGCGCCGCTGGTGGTCGATCAAGTGCGACAAGGGCAGGTCGAACAGCGATTCGAAACGGCGGCCTTGCAGTGTGCCGCTGCCGCCCAGCAAGGCTTGCGCCTGGCGGTTGGCGGCGAGGAAGCCGCCCTCATGGCGGAAGGTGGCGATGCCTTCGGCCGGTGTGCCGATGGCTTCGGCGCGCGGGTGGAAGTGCACGGTGACGGCGTCGGCGAAGGCCGCGCCGAATAGCTGGTTTTCGATGATCTGGGCCGACATCTTGACCAGGGCCAGCGTGTGCTGGTCCACGTTGCGGTAATCGCCGGTCACGTCGAGCACGCCGACCACGTTGTCGTGATGGTCGAAAATCGGCGCGGCGGAGCAGGTCAGGATGCGGTTGACGTTGAGATAGTGTTCGCCGGCGTGGATGCGCATCGCCGTGCGTTCGGCGATGGCCGTGCCGACGGCGTTGGTGCCCTTGCCTCGCTCGGACCATTGCACGCCAGCGCACAGCGCCACCTTTTCCGCCTTGCGCAGGAAGTCATCCTCCCCCATGGCATGCATGATGGTGCCTTCGGCGTCGGTCAGGACCACCATACTGTGGGTGTGGCGCAAGTGGTCGAACATGGTTTCCATCACGGGCACGGCGAAGCGGTGCAGCGTGCGGTTTTGTTCCAGCGTGAGGGCCAGATCGGCGCGCGCCAGGGGGCTGAAATCGGGCTGCTGGCCGGCGTCGAGGCCGAAGCCGGCCGAACGGTGGTGCGCGCGTTCCACCAGTGCGAGCTGGTCCGCCAGCAGATGCTGTGCTCCATGAGGGATGAGATGGTTCATGTCTCCTGCTTCCCCTTGTTTTTTATCGCCGAATCGGCTTGTGGTGAATGCGACTCTACCACCGGTATCGAATGGCTGCACGACCCGAAGTCAGGTTTGCCGCCGTTGTGCCGCCGTTGTACAACGATTGCTGCGTTGCGGCAGGCAGGCTGCGGATGAGGGCTGCGCAAAGTGTGCGAAAGCCGCACAAATCCGGCCCGATCTGAAGGTGCTTTGGCATGCAATTTGCGCCATTGTCTATGCAGTCCGCGGTTTTCGGGCATTTGTTCCAATTTGAAACAGAAGTGCTGTCCGCTGTTGTTTTCCCTTGTTCAGGAACGCAACGCCAGGCACTTCGATAACGATGGAGGAGCGCAAGATGGCAACCAGTTTTATTCTTAACGGCAAGAAGGTGACGGCCAATTCCGAGCCGGATACGCCGCTGTTGTGGGTGATCCGCGATGAAATCGGCTTGACCGGGACCAAGTTTGGATGCGGCGCACAATTGTGCGGCGCCTGCACCGTGCATCTCGATGGCGTGGCGCTGCGCTCGTGCCATACCCCCTTGTCGGCCGTGGAAGGCAAGAAGGTCTCCACCATCGAATCGCTTTCGAAAGACAATTCCCACCCGCTGCAAAAAGCCTGGCTTGCGCACGACGTGCCGCAATGCGGCTATTGCCAGTCGGGCCAATTGATGAGCGCCGCGGCCCTGCTGGCGAAGAACAAGAATCCGACCGACAGCGAGATCGACCAGGCCATGAGCGGCAACATCTGCCGCTGCGGCACCTACAACCGCATGCGCGCCGCCATCAAGGATGCGGCAGCCGAAATGCGCAAGGTCTGAGGAGAACGATCATGACCATCACCCGCAGAGATTTCCTCAAGACTTCCGCCGCAGCCAGCGGCCTGACGCTGGGCATGTATCTGCCCGGCGCCGTGTCGGACGCGCTGGCAGCCGGCACCATCTATACGCCCAACGCCTGGGTACATATCGGCGACGACAACAGCATCACCCTGATTTCGGCGCGTTCCGAGATGGGGCAGGGCGTCTATACGTCGATGCCCATGCTGATCGCCGAAGAGCTGCACGTGGACTTGAAAAAGATCAAGGTGGAGATCGCGCCGCCCAATGCGGTCTACGTCAATGCCTTGCTCGGCGCGCAGATCACCGGCGGCTCCACCTCGGTGCGCGACGGCTGGGAAAAGCTGCGCGTGGGCGGCGCCCAGGTGCGCACCATGCTGATTGCGGCGGCGGCCGACAAGTGGAAGGTCGGTGCCGCGCAATGCTCGGCGAAAGACGGCATGGTGTTCGGCCCCCGCGGCAAGAAGGCCAGCTATGGCGAACTGGCCGAAGCGGCATCGAAGCTGCCCGTGCCCGACCCGAAGAGCATCGCGCTGAAAGACCCCAAAGACTTCACCATCGTCGGCAAAGCCACCAAGCGGCTCGATACGCCGCACAAGGTCAATGGCACGGCCGAATACGGCATCGACGTCAAGCTGCCCGGCATGGTGTATGCGGCGCTGGCGCAATCTCCCGTCATCGGCGGCAAGGTGGTGAGCTTCGATGCGAGCAAGGCAAAGGCCATGCGCGGCGTGATCGACGTGGTGCAGATCAGCGACGGCGTGGCCGTGGTGGCCGATTCGTTCTGGCATGCCAAGACGGCGCGCGATGCGCTCGACATCAAGTGGGACGACGGCCCCGGCGGCGCGCTCGACAATGCCGTGATGATGCAGGGCATACGCGAGGCCGCCGGCAAGGAAAAGCTGATCCCGATCAAGGCTGTGGGCGATGCCGCCGGCGCGATGGGCGGCGCGGCCAAGAACGTCAAGGCCGAATACCAGTCGCAATTGCTGGCCCACGCCACGATGGAGCCGATGAATTTCACGGCCCACTACAAGGATGGCAAATGCCTCTTGATCGGCCCGACGCAATTCCAGCAAGGCGCGCAGGGCGCCACGGCGGCGGCCCTGGGCATCAAGCCGGAAGACATCACGCTGAAGACGACCTTCCTCGGCGGCGGTTTCGGCCGGCGCCTGGAGCTGGATTTCATCGTGCAGGCGGCCCAGATTTCCAAGGCCGTGGGCAAGCCGGTCAAGCTGCTGTGGACGCGCGAAGACGATACCACGCACGACTTCTACCGCCCGATGGCGCTGCACAGGATGGAAGCCGGGCTGGACGCGGCCGGCAAGCCGGTGGCCTACACCTTCCAGCTCACGTCGCAATCGGTCACGCAGCGCGCCTTCGGCCTGCCCAAGGACACGCTCGACCCCTTCATGGCCGAAGCCTCGGTGCCGCTGTACGACATCCCGAACGCGAAGTTCGACCTCGTGATCCACGATGCGGGGCTGCGCGTGGGCTACTGGCGCTCGGTGAGCCATGCCTTGAACGCGTTCGCCAACGAAAGCTTCGTCGACGAGCTGGCCCACACGGCCGGCAAGGACCCCTATGCCTACCGCATGGACCTGCTGGCCAAGTCGCCGCGCATGGCCAACGTGCTGAAGTTGGCGGGCGACAAGGCCGCATGGGGCAAGCCGCTGCCGGCCGGCCATTTCCACGGCGTGGCGCTGATGGAAGGCTATGACACCATGATGGCGCAGATCGCCGAGATTTCGCTTAACAAGGATAACGAAATCACGGTGCACCACATGGTGGTGGCGGCCGACCTGGGCCACATGGTCAACCCCGATACGGTGGAAGCGCAGATCCAGTCGGCCGTGGTGTTCGGGTTGTCTTCGTCGCTGTTCGACGAGATCACCCTGGTCAAGGGGCAGGTGCAGCAGACCAACTTCAACAACTACCCGGTGCTGCGCTGGTACCAGACGCCGAAGATCGACGTGGTGCTGGTGCCAAGCACGGAAAAGCCCGGCGGCATCGGCGAACCGGCCACCGCCCTGGTCGGCCCGGTCCTGGCCAATGCGCTCTTCGCCGCCACCGGCAAACGCCTGAGGAAGCTGCCGCTGACGCCGGCCAATATCGCCAGCGCGTAGCTTGCACGCGAGTTTGCCGCTCGTGGCATCATAGTGTTCCCGCCGGCTTGCGTGTTCTGCCCGGGCCGGCGGGGCGCATTTGTTTTGGGAAACCATGGATAGCATCGACCTCGAAGTATTGAAAAGCTGCCGCAAGTGGATAGAGGCGGGGCAGGCCTGCGAGCTGGTGACCGTGATCCGCACCTGGGGTTCCAGCCCGCGCCCGGAAGGCGCCATGCTGGCGATCTGCGAAGACGGCACGGTGATCGGCTCGGTATCGGGCGGCTGCATCGAAGACGATCTGATCGACCACGTGCGGCGCGAAGGCATCGTGCGCACCTTGCCCGAGATCGTCACCTACGGCATCACGGCCGACCAGGCGCACCGTTTCGGCCTGCCTTGCGGCGGCACCATCGAACTGGCGATTGAGCCGCTGTCGGAAAAGAGCCGCATCGCCGAACTGCTGCAGCGGATCGAACGCAGCGAACTCGTGGCGCGCCGGCTCGATCTGCACAGCGGCGAAGTCATGCTCGCGCCGGCCGGCCCGGGCATGAGCCTGCACGTGTCCGACGCGGCCATGACCACGATCCACGGCCCGCGCTGGCGCCTCCTGATCATCGGCGCCGGGCAGCTCTCGCGTTTTCTGGCGCAGATTGCGCAGGGCATGGATTACCGCGTCACCGTGTGCGACCCGCGCGAAGAGTATCGCGAAGGCTGGGACGTGCCCGGCACCGAGCTCGTGCACGGCATGCCGGACGACGTGGTGATGGAGATGAAGCTCGACAGCCGCAGCGCCGTCGTCGCGCTGACGCACGACCCCAAGCTCGACGACCTGGCCTTGATGGAAGCCTTGAAGTCGGAAGCCTTCTACGTCGGCGCCATCGGCTCGCGCGTCAACAATGCCAAGCGGCGCGAGCGCCTGCGCCTGTTCGATCTGCGCGAAGAGGAACTGGCGCGCCTGCATGGCCCCATCGGCGTCTACATCGCCAGCAAGACCCCGGCCGAAATCGCCATCTCCATCCTGGCCGAGATGACAGCGGTGAAGAACGGCGTGCGCCTGCCGGAAGAGGTTTCAGTCGAAGCGGCCAAGGTCAAGGCGCAGCAGGCGGCGAGTGCGCCGGCTTGCGATAGATAATTATGTAAATTGGCGGTGGAGGCTGGAATTTCAGACCACATTTGGACGTTGGAAGAAATTACGAAATTAGTTGACTGGGAATTTTCATATGGGCGGTCAGAAGGGCACCAAGAGAGAGCGCGCCGAGTATATCCGCAAGCGTTCCCTGGAAATGGCGCAATCCGGCGAGCATACGGATTGGCAATCTATTGAGCACGCGCTGCGAATGGAAGGTCTTTCAGAAGCTCGCCAGCAATTGGATAGCAAGACTGTAAGAGCAGAGTTAAACGACCTTTGCCAGCAAGCTCGTCAGAAGAGCTAGTTGTTACATTTTAAACATAGGCACTACCGGAATCGGCTGAATTCGGCGGTTTTTCACGTAAAATCGCCTGATTCCGCTTCGCTGTCACTCCCGCGCATGCGGGAATCCACATTGCCGCCGCACCCTGGGTTCCCGTTTTCACGGGAACGGCACGCAGGCGATCACCTCGACAGGGAACACAATGAGCATCAAATCCGACAAGTGGATCCGCCGCATGGCCGAAGATCACGGCATGATCGAGCCGTATGAACCGGGCCAGGTGCGCCAAGCCAACGGCCACAAGATCGTCTCCTACGGCACCTCGTCCTACGGCTACGACATCCGCTGCGCCGACGAATTCAAGATTTTCACCAACATCAATTCGACCATCGTCGATCCGAAGAACTTCGACGAAAAATCCTTCGTCGATTTCAAGGGCGACGTCTGCATCATCCCGCCCAATTCCTTCGCCCTGGCGCGCACGGTGGAATATTTCCGCATCCCGCGCAGCGTGTTGACGATCTGCCTCGGCAAATCGACCTATGCGCGCTGCGGCATCATCGTCAACGTCACGCCCTTCGAGCCAGAATGGGAAGGCTACGTGACGCTGGAATTCTCCAACACCACGCCGCTGCCGGCGAAGATTTATGCCGGCGAGGGCTGCGCCCAGGTGCTGTTCTTCGAGAGCGACGAGATTTGCGAAACTTCGTACAAGGACCGGGGAGGGAAGTATCAGGGGCAGGTTGGGGTGACGTTGCCGAAGACTTGAGGAAGCGGCGCGCGATTCCGGTCCAGGCTGCAACAAGGTAAAAGCGAGTAGCTAAGGACGTGGAGCGAGCCAACGAAACAGATGAAAGTGTTCCTGGACGACGAGCGGGAAACGCCGGAAGGCTGGACGCGCGTTTATTGGCCGGATGAAGCCATTGCCCTGCTCAAGGCCGGGCAGGTGGAAGAAGTCAGCCTCGATCACGATCTGGGCGACGATGAGCGCGGCACAGGATACGACGTGATCCTATGGATCGAGGAAGCCGTGGCCACGCAAGGCTTCGTCCCGCCGCGCATGGTTGTGCATTCTGCGAATTCTTCGGCTCGGCGAAAGATGGAAATGGGGATTGCGTCCATCATGCGAGTGGAATTAAGGCGTGGCGATGGATGAGTTGAAACTGCACCCGATGAGCGCACTGCTCCCCTGGCCCGCCCGCAGGCGAGGGGAACCGAGGTCTTTTTGAGGTAGCATGAAATTTTTCGCGTTGCATCCTTGGCTGTGCGGGCTGTCTCTGGCGTTGCTCGGTTCCGTTGCGCATGCTGCCGACAGCTACGGCCAATACCTCCAATCCATCCAGGCCCTCGAACAAGCCCAAGCCGAAAACCACCTCTTCGTCATCCGCTACGACGACCCCAAGGCCGGCAAGCTGGCGCATGCCGTGCTCGACCCGGCGCGCTCGCTCCCCATGGCCGAGTTCTACGGCGAACTGCAAAAGCAAGGCATACGGCGCGGCGACCTGCCCAACCTGCTGCAACCCACGCTCTCGCTCTACGAAAACGCCTTCGCCGAAGATCCGAAGCACTACGAACACGAATATCTCGATTCGCTCGAACTGAGCGTGGCCTTGCGGCTGCAGGCGCGCCGGGCCCTGGCGGCGGTGCGCAAGGACCAGGCCGCGCGCGATGCGGCGCATGCCGCGCAAGGCAAGTCTTCGACGGCGCTGTTCGATTCGCTGGCCGGCCTGGCTGCGGGCGCGGACAAGGCGCTGGCCGCCACCATCCGGCAAGACGTCGGGCGCCGGAAGTACAGCGCCGATGGCGCGAAACGCGCGTTGAAATATGCCGATGCGCTGGAAGGCAGCTAACGCAATACCGGCGCCGGCTTGCGCCGCACGGTGACGCTGAGTTTCCAGCGCCTTTGCTTGGGATCGTCGGGCCAGAGGAACAAGGCGCTCGTGCCGTAGCCGCCGGTGCTGTCAAGTCGTAGCGATGCCGGCATGGTAATAATCACGCGCCGGAGGCATTTTTGAGGCCAATGGTATGATCGACGCCTGAGTTTCCTTCGAGGTAGTTACCGTGACCAAAAGCTTGAAAATCGATTTCGTTTCCGACGTTTCCTGTCCCTGGTGCGCGATAGGCTTGAAATCGCTGCAGCAGGCCGCTGCGCGCCTGTGTGACGAAGTTGCCCTCGACATTCACTTTCAACCCTTCGAGCTGAACCCGACCATGCCGGGCGAGGGGCAGGACATCACCGAGCATCTGGTGCAGAAGTATGGCGGCACGCCCGAGCAATTTGCCGCTTCGCGCGAGGCGATACGCGAGCGCGGTGCGGCGCTCGGCTTCACGTTCGACATGGGCGCGCGCGGCCGTATTTATAACACTTTCGATGCGCACCGCCTGCTGCATTGGGCCGGCGAGCAGGGCGAAGGCAAGCAGCTTGCGCTGAAGGAAGCCTTGTTCAAGGCCTACTTCACCGACGGCAAGAACCCGGGCGACCATGCGGTGCTGAAGCAGGCCGCGCAGGATGCCGGGCTCGACGGCGAGCGCGCGGCGCAGATCCTGGCATCGGACGAATTCGCCGCCGCCGTGCGCGAGCAGGAAACCTTTTACCAGCGCAGCGGCATCCATGCCGTGCCGGCCGTGATCGTCAACGATCGCCACCTGATCCAGGGCGGCCAGCCGGTCGAGGCATTCGAGAGCGCCTTGCGCCAGATCGCGGCGCAACAGGCTTAGCCTCGATAAGCCAAATCGGCTTGTCCGTCAAGTAAATAACCCCCCTCAAAACGGGAATTTTTTTACAAACGGACAATGTTTTCATTCTTGCTATTCGTTTATACTTTGTCACCGGCAAGCGGCTTGGTTTGACCGCTTGCCGCCATACAAAAATATTCGTTTTGCAGGGATAGACAAGCGTGAAAGCAGTGCTCAAGAATCTGGGCAGGGCGGCCTTGTGCTGCGTTTGCCTGAGTGGTGTGTTCGCCACCACAGCCCATGCCACCGACGTGGCGCTCGCGGGCTTCGCCTTCGCCGGGGACTTCAGTTCGGCGGGCGACCGTTTCCCCTATACCTACGCCATCAGCCAGGGCGACAAGGGCGGCTTGATGCGCATGGTCCATGAGCGTGCCAAGGGCATCGAGAATCCGGCTTTCAGCCTCGTCGGCAGCGATACCCTGGTCAATACCAGGAACAGTGACCAGGCCTTGATCGCGGTCCTGGTCCTGACCGGCGAGACCGTGTCTTCCGAGACCTTCGGCAATTACGTCAAGACCTTCGTCAACCTGCGCGGCGATGCGCTGATTTTCGATTTCAAAAGCAAGACCATCGTCCGCAATTACCCCATCAGCACCTTCCTGTTCGATGCGACTTCGGGGCAGCCCGGGCCGGAATATATCAGCGGGCTGGTCAACCGGCTGCTGACGGAACAGGACGACAACGGCCTGATCTCGATCTTCGAAAAGCGCCTGGCCACAGCCACTTTGCCGGCGCCGGGCAGCCGCAATATCCAGGTGCACGACGTGCAGGTGACGCCCGAGGCGATCGCCATGCTGCCCGAAGGCTTGCGCAAGGAACCCAAGACGGTGCAGACCCTGGTGTCGGACACGTTTTCTTCCATCATCTCGGCCAAGCTCGGCGTGCCCATGCTGCCGTCGCCGACCAGCCACAAGCAATCGCTGGCCGTGATGTCGTTCCGCCTGCAAGACGTGGGCGATATCGATTTGAACGTGGGCGAGGGCGATTACCTGTTCGACCTCAAGCTCAACAAGTTCGCCAAGATCAAGAGCGGCGAAAACAATCTCGGCTCCTCCTATGTCTACGGCGCCTACGCCAGCCTGCGTTTTTACGAGCCGCTGCAGCACACCGATTACGTTAACACCGACCTGAAGAACGGCGAGGTGAAGGTGGTGCCGGCCAGCCAGCTGACGATGGAAGATTTCCCGGCTTTCGAAGCGGCCTTGCGCGGCTTGTTCATCAAGTTCGGCGACGTGGCGGCGCAGTCGCCCACGGCCGATGCGAAATGGATAGGCGTGGCGGCTTCGGCCAAGGATATGGACAAGCAGGTCGAGGCGATGCGGCGCATCGTCAAGTCCTGCAAGTGACAGGGTTTGAACAAGGAAATAAGGCTATGAAAAAAATCTTGCTGTTGGCGTGCATGCTGCTCGCCTCCGCGCCCGGCTGGGCGCAGATCGTCACCGCCAAGGGCGTGGGCACCATCACCTACCAGGCTGCGGTCGGCCCAAATGAAAAGGCACAGGCGTATACCAAGGCCCAGGTTGCGGCGGTGGAGCGTTATTACGCGGAGAACGGCCAATCCGAAGCCGAGAACTTCGAATCGATCGAAGACAAGGTGGCCGCGAACCTCGACAAGTTCGTCATGACCACCACGGTCTTGAACGAGCAGGACGATCCCAACTTCCACAAATACACGCTCACAGTGAAGGTCGAGCTGAACCTTGCCAAGCTGCGCAACACGTTGAAGAACAACAGCGCGGCGGGCCTGGCGGCGCCGGTGGCCAAGTCGCAGATGGTGTATGTGTTCGTGGGCCGCGAAGTGGCGAGCGTGAAGAAGTTCGACGACCGCGTGGTCGAGCATCGCGGCGTGTCCGCCGAAGCCAGCATGCAGGGATCGGAGCAGACCAAGGGCAGCGAGGGCGAATCGGTGAAGAAGGGCAAGGTCAGCACGAGCAGCTCGATGCAGGCCAATGCCAACCTCTCGGCGAGCATGTCGGTCAATACCGAGACCGGCGGCAGCCGCACCAGCAAGTCCGATGAAACGGGCTACCGCATGCTGTCGATGACGGACCAGAAGACTTCGGTCACGAGCGTGTTTTCGCAATCGGGCTTCGTGGTGGCTGACCCCGATTTCGTGCTGGCCGACGGCGACATGAAATCGGTCATCAACGATTATTCGCACGGCGACGATCTCGCGCCCGCCACGCTGCGCAGCATGGTCGCTTCGTTGCGCAAGGCGCAGGTGCCTTACCTGGTGCTGGCCACATTCAACGTCGGTCCCGCCGCGGCCGACCCGGCCACCGGCCTGCAGCGCGTCACCGTGTCCGTCACCGGGCGCGTGCTCGACTTGAGCGGCAGCCTGCCGCGCGAAGTGGCTTCCGTGCCGCCGGTGCAATACAGCGGCCTTGGCGCCACCAACGACGTGGCGCAGGGCAAGGCGCTCAAGGATGCCTCGCTGGCGGCCGCGCGCGAAGTGGTCAGCCGCCTCAACGTCGCCGGCATTCACTGATTCTCTTTCGCCCGTGCCGGGCCGTCGGCCCGGCGCGGGCTTATGTCAACGCGCTGTGCGCATCTTACTCACCCAAACTCAGCAAAAGGAAAACGGGATATGAACAAACACATCAAGCTGGCTGCAGGTATCGTTGCCCTGGCGGTGTCGGGCCTCGCTTCGGCGCAATTCGGCGGCCTGAGCAAGCTCGGCGGCGGCGGCGACTCGTCTGTGGCCCCGGAAAAGATCGTGGCCGAATACGTCGCGGGCGACCGCAGCGTCTTGAGCGCGCAAGGCAACATGCTGACGGCTGTCGGCTTGAAGGATGAAGGCGCCAAGGCCGCGCTGGAAGCGAAAAACCTGACCGACGGCGCCACCAAGGACAACCTCGAAGAAGCCGGCAAGATCCAGACCGACAGCAGCAAGGCGCTGCAAGACAAGATGAACGACAAGAAGGTCGTGATGGATGCCAGCGCCAAGCAGCAATTCGGCCAGGGTCTGCTCGACCTGTCCAAGGGCATCATCCTGTATGCCGCCATGAAAAAAGATGTGTCCGGCTTCAAGCCCGGCGTGACCTCGCTCGGCGCCTCCACCCTGGCTGCCGGCTACGTGGTGAAGAGCCTGCCGGGCTCGATGGTCAACCTGGGCACGACGCTCAAGGCTGCCGTCACCTTCGCGCAAAACAACAACATCCCCGTGCCCAAGGAAGCCAGCGACGCCACCGCGCTGCTGTAATCCCCCATGCACGCCAACTGCCTGCCTTCGCTTGCCGACGGCAGGCAGTTTTTCATTCAGGAGTGGAAACATGAAACAGTTGTTCGCATTGAGCCTGCTGGCATTGGCCGTGGCAGGCTGCGACAAGAGCGGCGCGGGAAGCCAGAGCGCCGCGCCCGCGCCGGCGTCGTCCGCCAGCAGCGCCGCGCCGGCAGCGGCTGCATCTGCCGCGCCTGGCGCTGCCCCGAATTCCAGCCTGCCCGACGTGGGCAAGGTCGAGCAGGTCAAGGTGTCGGCAACGGGTAGCGGCATCACGCCCGGCGCCGCCATCAACGACGCCTTGAAGACGGCCGTGATGCAGGTCAACGGCACTCGCGTCGATGCGGCATCGGCCAATCTCGACATGGTGGCGCATGCCACGGCCCAGGTCGACGTGCAATCGGCCCAGGGCGCGGATAGCGCAACGGCCACGGCGGCGGTGCAGGGCCAGGGCTTTGCCGACATGATCGTCACCGAATCGCACGGCCTCGTCTCGTCGTTCAAGGTGCTCAAGCTCACGCCGCCGGCCAGCCAGGGCGCGCCCTATTCGGTGGATATCGAAGCGCGGATCGCCAAGTTCAAGGCCCCGGCCGACGCCGGCAAGATCAAGGTGGTGGTGGCGCCCTTGTACAGCGACCGCACCAGTTTCAACATCGGCGGCCGCGCCGTGCCGGCGCAGGAGGTGTTGAACGTGCTGCACCAGCAACTGGTGGACGCCTTGTCCCAGACCGGCCGCTTTACCGTACTCGACCGCCAGTTCGACGGCGAGATCCAGAACGAGCTCGACATGATCAATTCCGGGCAGACCAACAGCAACGACATCGCCAAGCTGGGCCAGGCGCTGAGCGCGGACCTGGTGTGGGTCGGCGTGGTCAACGACTTCAGCTACGAGCGCCACGCGCGGCAATTGCAAACCTCGAACCGCGAACTGGTCAGCTACTCAGGCGGCTGGTCGATGTCGCAACGCATGATCAACCTGACGACGCGCCAGATCTTCCAGTCGGGCACGCTGCAAGGCACGGCACCGGCTATCGAGCCGACCACGCTGGGCACGGGCTTCGATGCCAACAGCACCGTGAAGGGCATGGAAACCGAAGCGGTGAAAAAGACCGTGGAAGCCATCCTGCTGCGCACCTTCCCCGTTACCGTGGCCGACCGCGACGGCAACAACGTCGTC
Organism: Burkholderiaceae bacterium; assembly: GCA_036384915.1. Lineage (GTDB taxonomy): Bacteria > Pseudomonadota > Gammaproteobacteria > Burkholderiales > Burkholderiaceae_D > PKWO01. The sequence goes on along the minus strand of DASVLJ010000033.1, from coordinate 35,659 downwards.
CTGAGCCAGGGCGGCAGTGCGCTGGCCGAGGGCGGCCGTTACGCGGTCTACCTGCAAGGCAAGGAGTTGAAGGACCCGCAAACCGGGCAATCGCTGGGCCGCATGGAAACGCCATGCTGCGAAGTGGCGGTCACCCGCGTGACGCCCACCATGTCCTACGGCACGCTGGAAAACGTCAAGGTCAAGCTAGACGGCGCGGCGCCGGGTTCGCTGGTCCTGCATGAAGCCATCGCAGCCAAGCCGGCCGTAGTGGCGGAAGCCAAGGGCGGCGGCGCGGGCAAGCACGCGAAGAACGACGACGATGCGCCCATGCCGGCGCCGAAGAAGGTTGAAGGGCCGACCAGCAAGGATTGGTAGCAGAGACCAGGCGCGGGGGACGGCGCCCGGCGCCGCTCCCTTTGCCGCAACGGCAAACCAAATCCGTGTCAGCGCGAGCGTCCCGGCGCCGGCTGTTGTTGAACTTGCGCATGTTGCTGGGGCAAAGCCTGCGCGGCATGCTGCGTGACGTTGTGATCCACCGCCTGATATCCCCTTGAGGCGTCCGCCCCTGGCGTTGCCTGTGCCGGGTGGGCAGCCGCTTGTGCTTGCGGGTGTAGCGAGGGCCCGCCGTGCAAGGTCGGCTGGTCCGGCTGAGACAGGTGGGCTTCCAGTTTGGCAATCTGGTCTTTCAATTCCGCCACCTGGAGGTGATGCGCAATTTCGGCTTTCAGGGCCGCGATTTCGGCAAGGCGCGGGTCGTGCCGCGCATTGCTTGCGTTGCTTGTGTTGTTCACGTTGGCCACATTGTGCGCATTGTGCACATCCTGCACATTGTGTGCATTGTGTTCCGGGTGCGCACCGCTCTCATTGTGTGTGGCAGCCGGCGATGCATGCTGCGGCTGCGGTGCCGGGCCGGCGTGGTCCGTTGTCGGGGCAGGGTGAGCCGATGCCCGCTCCTGGCCCGCGGGCTGGTGCTGTTGTTGCGATTGCTGCTGCATCTCCTGGAATTTTTGCGCCACCAATCCCGCGCCGTATTTGCGGTTGGACTGCACGTGAGCTTGCTGCTCCTGTCCCAGGCGTTCCAGCTCCGGGCCCTTGGCGGTCAACACTTGCGGCACAAATTCCGGGCCTTCCGGTCCGGGGACGCTGGCATACTGCGTGCGCGTGAATTCTCCCTTGGGGTTGCGCTCCCAGACGTTTCCCGTCACCGGGTCTTTCACATGGATTTCGCTGGGCAAACGCAAGGCATTCGTCACCGCCTCCGGCACGGGCCTGTCATCGCGGGCAAAGCCCCGGCCCACGTAATCGGTCATGTAAGCCTTGGCCAGGTTTTCGGTGTAGTGCGCGTTGGCATCGTGCCGCGCGGCCGATATCCGGTCGAGCTGCTTGCCCAGCTCCGGTGGGGCAGGTTCATTGTGCGTGCCGATGATGCCCAAGTCGTTGGGCACTTGCACACTGTCGATGACCTGGGTTACCCAACCGGTTTTGGTGTGGCTGTATTCTGTCTTTTGTCCGTGGGCATCCGTCAGAGTGATGTTTTGCGTATCGAGATGTTGCGGATTGGCCAAGGCCAGTTCGGTGACGGCGCTGACGCGCTTGTATTCAAGCGTGGCGATCTGGTCTTGCGGAGCAGGCTGGTTTTGGTGGATCCAGTTGGACGTTTCCCATTTGCCATTGGCGTACGCGTAAGTGTGGCCGTCATTGCCCACTTGATGGTTCATTTCATACTGGGTGTAAGCCTTGGCGATGGCTTCGCCGCCAAACGCGCCGATAGCGCCGCCGACGGCGCCTGTCACCAGGGCGCCGGGGCCGGTCCAGGAGCCGGTGGCCGCGCCATAAGCGGCGCCGGCCGCAAAGCCGCCCACCAGCCCGCCGCCGGTGCGGCCGACGTAGTCATGCAGCAAGGCATCCGCGCCGAGTTGGTTGCCCTGGGCGCTGAGGGCGGCATATTTTCTTTCGGTGTCGACGGCGTCGTAGACCATGAGCCCCGCGCCGACGACACCCGCGCCTTTGGCGAAGGTTTGAAACTCGGGTGTGACGGCGATGCGGGCGTCGGCTACGCCCACCTGTTTCAGCGTTGCGCCAAGACGGGATTGGGCAGGTTCGATGCGAACTGCTTGGTCCACGGCAATGGCTTCTTTTGTGTAGGACTGCGCGTCTTTCTCGATACCCAGCTTGCGGTGTTCGGGCGGGAGGTTCTGCGCAGTCTGGGCATTGATGCGCCCATTTTGCTGCAATTGTTCCAGCGTAGCGGGCAGTTCCCGATGAAACTCTTCCTGTCCGCGCCAGTTCTTAACGGTCTGCCTTACCAGGGCCGGGTCTTGCATGCGGGCTTCACGCGCCTGCTCCAGCGCTTCGCCGGGTTTTAATTTACTGTTCTGGCTGTCGTAAAGCTCCTGGCCTTCGCGGTTGTAGATGCGAATGCGGGCGCCGGTCTCGGCATGCACTTGGTCGAGGCTGGCGGGAAGGGCTTCATAGGAGGAAGCCCGGAATTCCTTGGGGACATGGCGGCCATGGCCGTCTCTCGCCAAACCATCCGTGAAACGTTTGTCCACGCCCAATTCGCTTTCCAGCCTGTGCGCGGCAATGACACGCACTTCCACCGCGTAGCCATTTTTCTTGAGCGATTCAATCTGGTTGATGCCCGACTTGGGATGGGACAGCGTGGTGTCCAGGATGATGTTGCGACGCCCCTCGATCACGTCCGAGCGCAACTTGTTAGTCCATTTGCCTGCATCATGCTGCGTATGTTCGGCCCAGGTGTAGGGATAGGTTTCGCGCAGATTGTCGATGTCAGGGTGGTAGCCGCGATTTTTGTCGAAGTCAATGATGATCCCATCGCCCTTGAATTCACGCTGCGCGGCTTTTGCCAGTCCACCCTTGCCTGCGCCTGGCTGACCGGCTAAAACGACGGCCTTGGGATGCGCCTGGGCTGTGGTTTTAAAGAATCCACTTTCAGGTAGTACTTCATCGGTGTAGATGCGCTCGTGCGTGGCCTGATCCAGGCGGCTGCCTTCAGGGCCGCTCATTTGAACAACTCCTTGTTGGTCTGAAAGTATTCCCATAGGGCGTCATCCCCAACCCAGAATTCGTTTCTTGCGGTACCCAGCAACAGTCTTTTTTGTTTGGCGGCTTCAATCGCCTGCATGTCGCCACTGGCCTCGGCAGCACGGGTTTCGCGTCGTGCTTGATCGGCGTAACGACCGAGGACACCTTGAAGTATCCATGTCGCTTCTTCGAAAGGCGGCGTCCCATAATGTTCTTTGCTGACGAGCTTGTTCAGCTCGTCCTGAATTTCTTGAATGATGTGCGGATAGTCCTTGAGCCTTTCGCGCAGTTCGGCGGGAACAGGCGGTTCTGGGATGTTGAAACGGAACATGATTTATTTTTTCCTTGTATGCGATGTGCTTATGGACGCGAAGGATTTTTCCAATGCCAAATTTTCTTGTTGAGACCCGCTGTTACCAGTGCACCAATCTTGGCACTGATCTCTTGGCTGGTAGGCATGGCGTTGCTTCCTTTGCTTGCGGCTTCTTGAGAAAATGTCTACACAATTTTATCATTGTCGCCGATCCATACAAATCGATGCAGTCCGCCGCGACAAGACCGGGACACCAGCGCTTTCCCAGGCGGCACATGCCCCACGAAAGATTGTAATCAATCTGACGGCTATTGCGCGCATGATGCGGGGAGCGGGCGGCTTTGCGCGGCTTGACCCGTTCGATGGGCGCGACGACGCCCGGCATGCCGCCGCCGCGTCATCGGGCTTCCCCTCTCCAACAGGCTATCCAGGCAACGGCGGCCGCGCTGGCTGGCACTAGCTCCGATTAGTCACGAACCCCTGTTTCGCCGCCCACAAATTGACATCCTGCTTCTGGATCGCGGCGGCCATCAGGTCGGGGAAGCAATCGGGCGTGCAGGCGAAGGCGGGGATGCCCATTGCGGCGAAGCGCTGGGCATTGTTGTGGTCGTAGCCCGGTGCGCCGTTGTCGGCCAGGGCCAGCAGGCAGATGAAGTTGACGCCGGCCGCCTTCAGGGCGGCGGCGCGCTTCAGCATTTCGGCCGCGTTGCCGCCTTCGTAGAGGTCGGTGATCAAGACCAACACGGTCTTTTCCGGCCGGTCTATCACTTGCTGGCAATAGGCCAGTGCGCGGTTGATGTCGGTGCCGCCGCCGAGCTGCACGCCGAACAGCAGGTCGACCGGGTCTTCCGCTTCTTCGCTCAAGTCCGTCGCGGCGGTATCGAATACCACCATGCGCGTTTTCACCGCGCGCAGCGACGCCATCACGGCGGCGAAAATACCGGCATAGACCACCGAGGCGGCCATCGAACCGCTCTGGTCCACGCACAGCACCACGTCGCGCAAGGCGCTGCGCCTGCGCCCGTGGCCGATCAGTTTTTCCGCGATCACGGTGCGTTTCTCGGGCAGGTAGCGCGAGAGGTTGGCCTGGATGGTGCGGTGCCAGTCGATTTCGTTTGCGCGCGGGCGGCGGTTGCGCTCGGCGCGGTTCAGGCTGCCCGAGATGGCCTGGCGCATCGGTTCCTTCAGACGCCGCTCCAATTCCTCGACCACGCGGCGCACCACGCGCCTTGCCGTATCCTTGGTCTTGGACGGCATGACGCGCGAGAGCGACATCAGGCTGGCGACCAGGTGTACGTCGGCCTCCACCGTTTCGAGCAGTTCCGGTTCGAGCAGCATCTGCTGCAGGTTCAGCCGCGTGAGCGCGTCCTGCTGCATGACCTGCACCACCGGGGTGGGGAAGAATTCGCGGATGTCGCCGAGCCAGCGCGCCACGTTGGGGCAGCTCGGGCCGAGGTTGCCCTTGCGTTCGCTGTCGTACAGCGCCCCCAGTGCGGCATCGGCGCGCTGCAATTCGCCGGACAGGCTGACGCCGCAGCTTTCGTGCGCCGCATCGCCCAGCACCAGGCGCCAGCGCTGCATGCGGTCGGTTTCTTTTTCTGCGTTGCTCATGCGGTCTCCGTCTTGGCTGCTGCCGCGCCCAGGATTGCCGCCAGTACGGGCAGCGTGCGTGTTGCGCGTTCATGGTCGAGCGCCGCGGCCGTTTGCGGCGCGGCCTGCTTGCCATCGAGGCGCTTGACCTTGTCGCCCATCTGGCGCCGTTCGCCCGGGTTGAAGCCGGCAAAGGCGCGCCGCAGCAGGGGCAGGCGTTCGAGGAAATCGTCGTGCTTCAGCGCGGCGAGCCAGGCATCGATCACGCGCCACAGCATGTCGTGCTGCAACAGCAGCAAGCCGCTGCCGCGCAACAGGCCGGTGAGCCAGGAGGTGGCATCGGCCGGCTTGACGGCGGCCGACAGGGCGAGCTGCGCGCGCCGCGCCAGGTCTTCCGCCATCACGCGCTGGCGGTCGAAGGCCAGGCGCACGGCAAAGCCGCGCACGGCCGGCGCGGCCGTATCGAGTTCGGCCAGGCGCGCCAGGCAGTCGAACCAGTCTTCGCGCAGGTCTTGCCGGTCCAGCGTGTCGAGCGCGAGTTGCACGCCGTCGATGCGCGCAATCAACGCTTCGGCGGCGGCTTCGTCGATGTTGCCGGCGGCCGGCGTCAACCCCACGGTGATGCGTTCGACCAGGCCGGCGACGATGGGCTCGACGCTGCCCGCTTCGGTGCCGCGCACGTCGCCGTAGCGCGCCACGCGCACCAGAGGCGGCAGCGCTTCCATCAGGTGGGCGATATCGGTCGAGACGGCGGCCTGGTTTTGCACGGCGGCCAGCAGCACGGCGACGGCTTGCGGCAGGCGCGCCAGCGCGGCGTCGTCGAGCATGGCGGTCAGGCCCGGCAGCTCGGCTTCGGCATGCGCCGCTTCGCACAGGCGGTTCGATGCGGCTTCCTCGATGGTGTTGCCGTAGCGGCTGGCGCCGATCAGATCAACCGCCAGCTCGGGCTGCCATTGCAATTGCCAGCTTTCGCGGAAGGTGCCGCTCTTGTTGTTGTCGCGCAGCAGGTTGCCCCAGTGCACGCGCAGCAGGCGCAGGCGGTGCAGCAACCGGCTGCGCGCGCGCCCGCCTTCTTCGCGCAGGTCGAGGTCGAGCGGTTTGATTTCCGTGGTGGCTTTCAGGCGCAGCGTCTTTTGTTGCGCTTCGAGGTCGCGCTGCAGCGGCGCGGCAATGGCCGCTTCGGGCACGCTGCCCAAGCGGTTGCCGATTTCGAGCTGGCGCCGGATCAGCGACAGCGGCGCCGGCTCGCCATGGCACAGCACGGTGAGCATGGCTTCGCGCTGCTCGGCCAGGCCGGGCAGGGGGAGGCCGCGTAGTGCCGCCAGGGCATCGGCCAGGCGCACGGTTTCGATCACGCTGGCCGAAGAGGCGTCGATGCCTTGTTCGCGCAAGAGCCGCGCCGCGCGCGACACCCAGCGCAGGCCGGTCTGCTCCTGGCACTCCCACAGGTGGCGGTACCAGCCCGGCGACGTCACGCCGGCGCCGTAGCCGCTGGCGTAGGCCAGGCGGTCGTCGCTCCACGGCACCCAGGTGGCGGCGACCTTGGTCTTGGGCAGGCCCTTGAGCAAGGCCTGGTCGTCCTTCTGCGGCACGGTCTTTGCCAGTGCCGGCACGTGCCAGGCGCCGCACACCACCGCGATATTGCCGTAGCCGGCCTTTTGCGTTTCGCGGATGCGGCTGCGCATGTGGGCTTCGCGTTTCGCTTCCCGCGCGTCCGGTGGCGGGGCGTGTTCGCGCAGGGCGCCCATCGCTTCGGCAATGGCGGCGAACAGTTGCGCGGCATCGCGCCGCTGTTCGATTTCGACTTCCCACCACAATTCGTGGTCGTCATAGCCGGCGGCGCGCGACAGTTCGCCTATCGGGTCCATGCGCCAGGGGGCCAGGTCTCCCGCCTCGGTCTCCGCACTGTCATCCAGCGGCGCAGCTTCAGGTGCCGGCTCGGCCTCGCGCGCCATGGTTTCGGCAAAGCCGTGCGTCGGCGGCAAATCGATGAACCACAAGGGAACGCTGCGCGACAGCGCGTGGCGGATGGCGCGCCACTCGGGCGAGAATTCGGCGAACGGATAGAACACGCCGTGGCGCGGCGCCTCGACCGGGTAGACCAGCAGGGCCACGGGCGGCTGCATCGCCTCTTCCGCCGCGAGCGCGATCAGGCCGTCCGCTTCGGGCGGGCCTTCGAGCAGCACGATATCGGGCTGCTGCGCCGCCAGGGCGGCCTCCAGGGCGCGCGCGCAGCCTGGGCCGTGGTGGCGTATGCCGTAGTAGGTGATCGGCATCGGCCTTATGCCACGTCCATGCAGGCGCGGTACAGGTCTTTCCAGCCGTCGCGTTCCTTGGCCACGGTCTTCAGGTATTCGAGCCAGACCAGCTTGTCCTGTACCGGGTCCTTGACGATGGCGCCGGTCAGGCCCGCGGCCAGGTCGGGCGCGCGCAGCACGCCGTCGCTGAAATAGCCGGCCACCGTCATGCCGTGGCCCAGCACCGAAATCGCTTCGGCGGTGGAGAGCGTGCCGGAAGGCGACTTGAGCTTGGTCTTGCCGTCTTCGGTGACGCCGTTGCGCAATTCGCGGAACACGGCCACCACGCGGCGCACTTCTTCGAGCGCGGGCTTTTCGGCCGGCAGCTCCAGTGCGCGGCCCAGCTCGGCCACGCGCTTGCTGACGATCGCGACTTCCTCTTCGAAGCTGTCCGGCGTGGGCAGGATGACGGTATTGAACCGGCGCATCAGCGCCGACGACATTTCATTGACGCCCTTGTCGCGGTTGTTGGCCGTGGCGATCACATTGAAGCCGCGCGTGGCTTGCACTTCGGCGCCCAGTTCGGGAATCGGCAAGGTCTTTTCCGACAGCAGCGTGATCAAGGTGTCTTGCACTTCGCTCGGCACGCGCGTCATTTCTTCCAGGCGCGCCAGCTTGCCTTCGCGCATGGCTTTGAGCATCGGGCTGGCCACGAGCGCGCCTTCGGAAGGGCCTTCGGCCAGGAGCTTGGCGTAGTTCCAGCCGTAGCGCAGCGCGCTTTCGTCGGTGCCGGCCGTGCCCTGGATCAGGAGCGTGGAATCGCCGCTGATGCCCGCGGCCAGGTGTTCCGAGACCCAGCTCTTGGCCGTGCCGGGCACGCCGTAGAGCAGCAGCGCGCGGTCGGTGGCCAGCGTGGCGACGGCGATTTCGATCAGGCGCGGGCTGCCGATGTACTTGGCGCTGACTTCAAAGCCGTTGCCGAGCTTGCCGCCCAGCAGGTAGGTCTTGACGGCCCAAGGCGAGAGACGCCAGTTGGCCGGACGCGCCTTCTTGTCCTCCTTGGCCAGTTCTTCCAGTTCCTGGGCATATTGCACTTCGGCGTGTTGGCGCAGGACGGCATTGAGGTTGGCATTCACAGCGGCATCTCCTTGATGAATTGCAGTTTGGCTTGGTATAGGGCGAAAAGGCGGTCGGCCAGCCGTGTACGCATGCCGGCCGACCAGTCCTGGACTTGCGCGGCGGCGGCCTGGCAATCGCGGATCGGTGCAGCGAGCGCGGACAGCGTGTCTTCGGCGCCGTTGAGCAGGCATTGTTCGAGCGCCTGGACGTGGGCCTGGAACACATCGTGTGCCCCGTGCCGCATATTGGCTTCTTTCACGCGCGCCAGCAGGGGCACGGGATTCAAGTCGCTGGGCCAAGGCGCGGCGCAGTGGCGCAAACCGTCGAGCGCGCCCTGCAGGTCGCCGGCCGACAGGCGCGCCTTGATCGTTGCGTGGCGTGCTTCGTCGGGCAGGGTTTGCCACAGGCCGGATTCGTATTGCACCAGATAGTTGAGCGGCGCGGAAGCCTGCAGCGCCAGCAGCGCGGCGGCCCACTCGGCATTGCCGAACCGGCGCGCGGCTGTGGCCACGCCGTGCAGCAGGGCTTCGGCCCACTCGTTGCGTTGCATGACGGGCAGCAGCTCGGCCGGCGCGGCGTCGGCGGCTTCGCTCCATTGTTTCGGATCGATCAGCCCGACCAGCTGGCGCAGCCAGAAGGCGCGCTTGCCCTCGCTGCCCGGCGGGTTGAGGTTGATGCCGTCACGTTCCCAATCCTTGGCCAGTTCGCTTGGCGGCTCCGCCTGCAATTGCGGCGCACCGCCCATGCCGACCATGGCGGCCAGCCGGGCCAGGCCGCCGGGTTTGGCCGCCGCCTGCCAGCGCACGCAGGCGAGGGCGCGCTCGCGCAACCGCGCGGCGCAAGCCGATGCAGGCAGGCGCGCCAGCAAGGCTGCCGCGGCTGCGCGTACGCCCTGGCTGCGGTCGTCGAGCTGTTGTTCGAGCAGTGCCGCGTCATCGTGGCTCAAGCCGGTTTCCAGCGCTTCCACCCATTGCTGGCGCAAGTCGGCCTTTTCCTTGGGCAGCGTGGCGGCCACCCATGCGCGCGCGACGGCGGGGTCGCGCCGGCGCTGCGCGGTCAGGGCTGCGCGCCGTTGCGCCGTACCGCCTTCTTCCCAGGCTTGCTGCAGGTCGGCTTCGCCGTCGGCCGGCATCTCATCGAGCAGGGTACTCCAGGTGGGATGTTGCCGCGCCAGCCAGCGGCCGCGTTCGCCCAGCACCGGCAGCCAATGCGCGGTTTGCTTGCCGGCGCGCTGGTTCAGCGTGGCAGGCAGCAGCGCGTCGGGCAGGCGCAGCCTTGCCGCCACCAGGCGCTGCACCATCCAGGGCGCGAGCGCTTCGAGTTCGCCATCGATGGCCGATCGCAAAAGCGGTGCGGCCGCTGCCGGCGCTTGCGGCAGGATATCGTCCTGCGCCGCGGCGGGCAGGTCTGCCGTCGCGGCAACCGCTCCGGCGCGCGCGTAGACGGCGGCGCTGCCGGAAAGCCACAGCAGCCTTTGCTCGCGGCTGCCCTCCGGGATCAACGGCGCCAGCGCATCGAGCGCGGCATCGGGGGGCGGGTCTTGCGGCGCGTTGGCCGTGCCGATCAACGCGAGGCTGGCGAGTTGCCGCATCATGCGCCTCCCAGCGTAAAGTATCGGCCGCCGGCATAGGCGCCGAGCGGGCGGATGCGATGGCCGTCCCATTCCACGGCGACGTCGCAGGGCTTGCCGCCGGTCAGCGCAAGCCAGAGCCATTGCTCGCCGCCGCTCAAGGGGAGCGAGAGGCCGGCTTGATCGACGACTTGCCAATCCTGGTCGTTGCGCTTGCCGCCGCGCCGGGCAACCACGCCGCGCAATACGGCCGCGTGGCGCTCCAGCCAGGGGTTTTGCGCCAGCATGGCGGCGGATTCATCGAGCAGCCCGGCGATGTCGACGGCATGGGAAAAGGCTTGCGGCATGGGCAGCGGCGCAGCCTGGCCCTTGAGCAGGGCGCGCTGGAGCAGGGCGCCCGGATAATAGACAAGCTCGGCATCGAAGGCGCTGCCCGGCAGCCAGGATGCGGCAAAGCTCTGCGCGCCGGCGGCGAATTGCAGCAGCAGCGCGCTGCGTCCGCTTTGCTCGCCCAGGAGCCAGCTGCGTTGCACGCGCACCTTGTCGTCTTCCTCATTGGCCTGGCCGATCACCTGCCAGCGATCGCGCAGGCTCTGGCCTTGGATCAGCACATCTTCTTCGCGCAGCGCGTAGCCCAGATATTGGCGCAGGGTCTGCTGCAGCGGCGGCGGCAAATCCTCCAGCCTGTCATGCGAACGCAATGCCAGGGCCATGCGTCCCAGCTCGCCGAGCAGCCGCTCCGGCCAATCGTCGGTGCCGCCGGGCACGTCTGCCAGCAGCCGGACGCGCGCGGCCAGGCCGGGGGCCTGGGCATCGACCAGGCGCGCGGCTTGCTGTTCCCAGATGCGCGGCCCTTCGGCCGGCAGGCGCGCCATGCCGTTGCGTACCAGGTCTTCGAGCCAGACCTGGAATGCGGCCAGGCCGTCGCGCACGCGGTTGTCGCGTTTTTCGGCGCGCTTTTTCTGTGCCGCCTCGTCCACCGGCGCCTCGGCCTTGGCCACGGCGCGCGCTTCCTTCCTGGCGGCGTTGTCGGAACGTTTATCCAGCCACTCGGCCACCCAATCGGGTTCGCCCCCTTCGCCCGTTTCGCCCGGCAGCGCTGGCTGGTTGGCGGTCAGCACCAGCAAGCCCAGCGCATGCTTGCACGGGAACTTGTGGCTGGGGCAGCTGCATTTGCTGGCGAAGTCCGCCAGGTCGACCCGCACCTGGTAGGGCTTGGCGCCGCTGCCCTTGCATTCGCCCCACAGCGAGCGCGCGCTCTTGCCGAGGTTGGACCAGTTGGCCGCCGACGCAAGCTTGCGCCCATTGGCGGCCGACGCGGCATCCGGTGCGAGTGCGAGCACCTGTTGTTCGTTGAGTTGCATGTTTATGAGAGATCCGCGAGGCGCAAATCATGGTGGACAGCGGAAGCGGAAACCGCCCTGGTGATCGTGAATCGTGCAGGCGCCTTGCTCAATAGAATCTCTCCGTTTGTGACGCGGTGACGATGGGCTTTTCTCAAGAAGAAACTTGAGAAAACCATCGTCGCGGATTGTAACGGAAGAGTGCGACGCAAGTCACGTGCATTTATCACAACGGATTTTCGCAGCGCGAGAGGGAGCGCAGGGGCGCCGACTACATCGGGATTTGTAGTCAAATTACCTTAAATAAAATAAATAACAACACCCGATGTAATTGATTTAATTTCCGGAAAGTGAAGGATATTCAAGGATTTGCCTATTGAAAATACGTGATGGTGATGTAAAAATGGCAGGTGAAGTAGTTATATTACATTTTCGCGGCATGGAAATATGAAATCAAACAAGATGCCGCGTCCACAATAACAAGGAGACGTAACATGCTGTTGAATAAAGGATGGCGGCGGCTTGCCGGGTTTGCCGGCCATGCGGCGGGCATCGCGGCTTGCGTGCTGGCCCTGGCCGCTTGCGGCGGGGGCGATGGCGGGGCAGTGAACGACGTCGGCGCCGCCACAAAGCGCATGGCGGTCAAGGCGGCGGCACCGGCGGTGCCGGCAGCGACTATCCGCATGCATTTTCATCGCGCGGCCGGGGTATACGACGGCTACGGCGTCTATTCCTGGGACGGCCCGCTGGTGCCGGACGTAACGTGGATCGTGGACCGCTTCCTGTTCAGCAACACCGACAGTTTCGGCGGCTACGTCGATATCCCGATCAACACAAGCAAGAGCGCCATCTGGTTCCTCGTGACCGATGCCAGCGGCAACAAGAACTGCCAGAGCGACCAGTCTGCCAGTTTCGCCCCCGACATCGCCGCGGCGGGACAGGAAATCTGGATGCTGGAGAACGATTGCACCATCTATTCCTCCCCGCCCGCGCTCACTTACGGCAACTTGAACCAGGCGCAGGCGCTCTGGCTTGCGTCCGATACCATCGCCTGGCCCGGTGTGTCGGCCTCGGGCAGCTACCGCCTCTACTATGCGGCCAACGGCGGCCTGGGCTCGAACAGCGGCGGCGTGACGGGCGCGGACGGCAGCGTGCCGCTGGCGGTCGCAGGCAGCCTCTCTCCGGCGCTGCAGGCCAAATTCCCCTATGCGGCCGGCGCCACGGCCCTGACGCTGGCGCCGGCCGATGCGGCGACCGTGGCCGGCAAGCTGAGCGGGCAGTTCGCCATCGCCCAGTTCGACGCCAACGGCAATATCGTGCAAGTCACCTCGCTGCAGATTGCCGGCATGCTCGACGACCTGTTTGCCGCCAAGGCGTCGGCCCGCCAGCTGGGCTTGAGCATCTCGCACGCGCAACGCCCGAGCTTTGCGGTGTGGGCACCCACAGCGCAATCGGTATCGCTCAACATCTATGCCAACGCCGCGGCCACGACCGCCACCAGCTACCCGATGAGCAAGGATGCCGCGAGCGGGGTATGGAGCTATGCCGCGCAGGATGCGAGCTGGACCAACCAGGCCTATTACACCTATACCGTCAAGGTGCTGTCGCGCTGGGCCGGCAATACCGTCGTCACCAATGAAGTGACCGATCCGTATTCGGTCAGCCTGAACGCCAACGGCGTGCACAGCTTCGTCGGCAATCTCGACAGCCGCGAACTGAAGCCCCCGTTCTGGGACGCGCAATGGGTCCGCGAGCCGCAGCATCCCACCGACATCTCGCTCTACGAACTGCACATCCGCGACTTCAGCGCGAGCGACCAGACCGTGCCGCCGGCGCATCGCGGCAAATACCTGGCCTTCACCGATTTCCGCTCGAACGGCATGCGCCATCTCGAAGCCCTGCAGCGCGCCGGGCTGACGCACATCCACCTGCTGCCGAGCTTCGACTTCTCCAGCGTCAATGAAACCCATTGCGTCGTGCCGGCCATACCGGACGCCCCGGCCGATTCCACCCTGCAGCAAGCCGCCGTGGTGGCCAACCAGCCGCAAAGCTGCTTCAACTGGGGCTACGATCCCTTCCACTATGCCGCGCCGGAAGGCAGCTATGCCACCGACGCCAACGACGGCGCCGTGCGCGTCCGGGAATTCCGTGCCATGGTGCAGGCGCTGCATGAAATCGGCCTGCACGTGACGATGGACGTGGTCTACAACCACACCAGCGATTCGCAGCAAGGCACCGATTCCACGCTCGACAAGATCGTGCCGACCTATTACTACCGCTTGCGGGCCGACGGCAGCATCGCCAACGACAGCTGCTGCTCCGACACGGCGGCGGAAAACGCCATGATGGCCAAGCTGATGGTCGATACCGTCAAGACCTGGGCGGTGGAATACAAGATCGACAGCTTCCGCTTCGACATCATGAGCTTCGCCCCGCTGTCCGTCATCCAGCGCATCCAGCAAGCCGTGAACGAGGCCACCGGGCGCAACATCTACCTGTACGGCGAAGGCTGGAACTTCGGCATGGCGGCCAACGATGCGCGCTTCGTGCAGGCGCGCCAGGCCAACCTCTACGGCACCGGCATCGGCTCGTTCAACGACCGTCTGCGCGACGCGGTGCGCGGCGGCGGCTGCTGCGATAGCGGCAATGCGCTGATCTCGCAGCAGGGCTTCATCAACGGCGCCTATTACGACCCGACGGCATCCTCGACGCAAAGCGTGAACGACCTGCTGGCCCTGGGCGACCTCGTGCGCGTCGGCCTCTCCGGCACGCTGCGCGACTACAGCTTCGTCGACCGCACCGGCACCTTGCGCACCAATGCGCAGATCGATTATTTCGGCCAGCCCGCGGGTTATACCAGGGACCCGGGCGAGACGATCAACTACATCGAAGCGCACGACAACCAGACCCTGTTCGACTTGAACACCTACAAGATGCCGGCCAATTCCACCCTGGCCGACCGCGTGCGCGTGCAGAACATCGGCGCCGCGATCAACATGTTCTCGCAGGGCGTGCCGTTCTTCCATGCGGGGCAGGACATGCTGCGTTCCAAGTCGCTCGACCAGAACAGCTACGACTCGGGCGACTGGTTCAACGTGCTCGACTTCAGCTACCAGAGCAACAACTTCGGCGTCGGCCTGCCACCGGCCGGATCGAACCAGCAGAATTGGAGCATCATGTCGCCCATCCTGACCAACCCGCTGATCAAGCCCGACAGCGCGGCCATCCAGGATGCGAGCGAATACTTCCGCGAACTGTTGGCCATCCGCAGAGACAGCGCCTTGTTCCGCTTGCGCACGGGCGCCGACGTGATGAGCCGCCTGACCTTCCACAATACCGGGCCGAACCAGGTGCCGGGCTTGATCGTGGAAAGCATAGACGGGAGCAACCCGACGGCATACCCGGGCGCGAAGTACAGGAGCGTGGTGGTGCTGTTCAATGTGGACAAGGTGGCCAAGAGCGTGACCGTCGCGGCATTGCAGGGCAAGAGGCTGATGGTGCATCCGATACAGCAGATGTCGACGGCGGATAGCCTGGCGCGCACGGCGACGTATGCGGCGGGAACGGGCACGTTCACCGTGCCGGCGCGTACTGCGGTGGTGTTTGTCGAGTATTAAGCTCTCCACGCGCAAATAAAAACGGCCGGTGATGAACCGGCCGTTCTTGTTTGATGCGCGTGGCGCCTTAAACCGCCTGCTTCACGCAATCCACAAAGTAACCGCGCTTGCCGTCCACCTCATGGCGCACCAGGCCGTGCACGTCGGTCTCGAAGCCCGGGAATTTCTCGTTGAAGTCGCGCGCAAAGCGCAGGTAATCGACGATGGTCTTGTTGAAGCGCTCGCCCGGGATCAAGAGCGGGATGCCGGGCGGGTAGGGCGTCAACAGGATGGCGGTGACGCGGCCTTCGAGGTTGTCGATGGCGACGCGTTCGATTTCGCGGTGCGCCATCTTCGAGAACGCTTCGGAGGGCTTCATCGCCGGCTGCATGTCGGACAGGTACATTTCCGTCGTCAGGCGCGCCACGTCGTAAGCCTTGTAGAAGCTGTGGATCTGGTGGCACAGGTCGCGCAGGCCCACGCCCTCGTAGCGCGGGTTGGCCTGGGCGAACTCGGGCAGGATGCGCCAGATAGGCTGGTTCTTGTCGTAATCGTCCTTGAACTGCTGGAGCGCCGTCAGCAGCGTGTTCCAGCGGCCCTTGGTGATGCCGATGGTGAACATGATGAAGAAGGAATACAGGCCGCACTTTTCCACGATCACGCCGTGCTCGGCCAGGTACTTGGTGACGATCGAGGCCGGGATGCCGGTCTCGCCGAACTTGCCGTCGATGGACAGGCCGGGGTTGACGATGGTGGCCTTGATCGGGTCGAGCATGTTGAAGCCGGGCGCGAGCTTGCCGAAGCCGTGCCAGCCGTCTTCGGCGCGGATCAGCCAGTCTTCCGGCGAACCGATGCCGTCGTCGGAAATCTCTTCCGGGCCCCAGACCTGGAACCACCAGTCCTGGCCCCATTCCTCGTCCACCTTGCGCATGGCACGGCGGAAGTTCATCGCTTCCAGGATGCTTTCTTCCACCAGGGCCGTGCCACCCGGCGCTTCCATCATCGCCGCCGCCACGTCGCACGAGGCGATGATGGAGTATTGCGGCGAGGTGGAGGTATGCATCAGGTAGGCTTCGTTGAAGGCGCCCTTGTCGAGCTTCACCTCTTCCGATTCGCGCACCAGGATCTGCGAGGCCTGCGACAGGCCGGCCAGGAGCTTGTGCGTCGATTGGGTCGAGAAGATCATCGATTTCTTGGCGCGCGGACGGTCCTTGCCGATGGCGTGCATGTTCTTGTAGAAATCGTGGAAAGTGGCGTGCGGCAGCCAGGCTTCGTCGAAGTGCAGCGTGTCGATCTCGCCGTCGAGCAGGGTCTTGAGCGTTTCGACGTTGTACAGCACGCCGTCATAGGTCGATTGCGTGATGGTCAGGATGCGCGGCTTCTTGTTCAGCGCCTCGCGCGCGAACGGATTGGCTTCGATCTTGCGGCGGATGTTTTCCGGCTGGAACTCTTCGAGCGGGATCGGGCCGATGATGCCCAGGTGGTTGCGCGTCGGCATCAGGAACACGGGAATCGCGCCCGTCATAATGATGGAGTGCAGGATGGACTTATGGCAATTGCGGTCCACCACCACGATGTCGCCCGGGGCGACCGTGGAGTGCCACACCATCTTGTTCGAGGTTGAGGTGCCGTTGGTGACGAAAAAGCAGTGGTCGGCATTGAAGATGCGTGCCGCGTTGCGCTCCGAAGCCGCCACCGGGCCGGTATGGTCGAGCAGCTGGCCCAGTTCTTCCACGGCGTTGCACACGTCGGCGCGCAGCATGTTCTCGCCGAAAAACTGGTGGAACATCTGGCCGATCGGCGACTTCAGGAAAGCCACGCCGCCCGAGTGGCCGGGGCAGTGCCAGGAATAGGAGCCATCCTGCGCATAATGCACCAGGGCGCGGAAGAAGGGCGGCGCCAGGCCGTCCATGTAAGACTTGGCTTCGCGGATGATATGGCGCGCGACGAACTCGGGCGTATCCTCGAACATGTGGATGAAGCCGTGCAGCTCGCGCAGGATATCGTTCGGGATGTGGCGCGAGGTACGCGTTTCGCCGTACAGGTAGATCGGGATGTCGGAATTCTTGTAGCGGATTTCCTCGACAAAGGCGCGCAGCGACTTGAGCGCGTAATCGGTCTCTTCATAGGAACCGTCGCCGAACTCTTCGTCGTCGATCGACAGGATGAAGGCAGAGGCGCGCGACTGCTGCTGGGCGAACTGCGACAAGTCGCCATAGCTGGTCACGCCCAGCACTTCCATCCCCTCCTGTTCGATGGCTTCGGCGAGGGCGCGTATGCCCAGGCCGGACGTGTTTTCGGAGCGGAAGTCTTCGTCGATGATGACGATAGGGAAACGGAATTTCATGGGGTCTCCGGGAGATGCGGCAAAGCGGGGGAATTCAAAACCCGCATTCTCGCAGAAATGGGGGCGGAGGGTGCGGAAATCTTCGGTTTTGGGTTGTCACGAAGAAGTCACGAAAATGTCTGCCGGAGCGGCAGAGAGAATCGTAGGGGGGAAAAGCGCAGCGTGCGACGCCCGGCGATTCCACCAAGCGTTTAAAGGAATGTGTTTGACGCACAGGTGGAATGCGCCGGGCGGCGCTCCGCTGCGCTTTCCACCCTTGTCCTCATTTCCAGAGCCGGCTATCCCTGGAAAAACGCAAAAATCCCCACGCCCGTACCGAAAATTGCCACGGCATAAGCGGCAAACTGCAGCCACTTCTTCCTTGTCAGCAAGGCAATCGCCGCTAGCGAAATGGCAATCTGCTCGGCCGTCGTGGCGCGGGCCCACAGATGGTGGTGGTGCATCTGCTCTTCCGATTGCTTGTTCAGCTCTTCCACCTTGGCTTCGAGCGCTTCGCTCTCTTTCTTGATGCCTTCTTTTTCGGTCTTGTAGCGCGCGACGTCGGTCTTGTATTTTTCCTGGTCCACGCCGGGCAGGGCGACAGCCAGTTCCGCCAGGTGCTGCTTGTTGGAATCGGCCTGGTACTGGTTCCATTTATCGGAAGCCTTGGTCATGGTGATGGCGGCGTCGTTCTTCAGCAGGGCCGCCTCGTTCTGCGTGGCGCCGCCCTCATAGCCGAACATCGCGCCCAAGGTGGCCAGCACGGCCGTCATGACGGCGATGCCGGAAGCGAAACTGTCGCCGCCGTGGGCGCCGTGCGCCACCGCGTGGTTGTGCGGGCCGTGTACTTCAAACTCTTCTTCTGCCATCAGGCGCTCCTGCGTAGATAGGTAACGAATGCGAAATCGAAGCCGTTGGCTTCGGAACGATGGGTCTCGCGCGCCGTCTCTTGCCAGACATCGCTGTCGATGGCGGGAAAGAAAGCGTCGCAATCGAAGCGCTTGCCGATCTCTGTCACCAGCAGGCGGTCTGCCCGCGGCAAGGTTTCGGCGTAAATTTGCGCGCCGCCGATGATAAACGCCGGCGCTTCGCCGATCAAGGCCGCCGCCGCCTGCAGGGAAGGCACGGCTTCCACGCCCTCATGGCGCCATTCGGCATTGCGCGTAACGACGATATTGCGCCGGTTGGGCAAGGGCCGGCCTATCGATTCGAAAGTCTTGCGCCCCATGATGACAGGGTGCCCGCTGGTGGTCTTCTTGAAAAAAGCCAGGTCTTCCGGCAGGCGCCAGGGCAGGGTGTTGTTGATGCCGATGCCGCCCTGGGCGTCGGTGGCGACGATGATAGTCAGTAAGCTCATGTGTGCAAGATTGAAGATATGGCAATGCCCTCCGCTGCGGGGCTCAATCATACTGGAATCGCGCCGCGGCCTGTCAAAATTGACAGGTTGTGCCGGTATTATGCGCGTGTCAGGATCGCAATTTGCGTTGGCTTTCACTGCCTGCGAGCCGGAAACTAAAAGTGCATAGCTAATCGGTATGAAAGCAAGAATACCTGCATTGCCGCCTCATGGTTTGGTAGCGGCATCCTCCACCCGCGGCCTCCGTCCGGCGCAATCTGCCCCAACTGCGGCAAATATTCAACGGCTTCAAGCTGTTGCAGATGGCTCGGCGCGAGTGGCTCGGCAGCACTCGCTGCAACGTATGGCCGATGCCTGGGCATCCGGCGCGCGCCGCACCTCGCATGATATCGTCCAGCGCAAGGTCAAGGTTGGTACTGATATTTACGAGAAATGGAAACGTGGATTTACTTCTGAAGATTTGATCGCTGAGATGGAAGCGGTCGCGGAAGATGAAGGGACCGAGCTGAAATGGGGATATAAGGGCGAGATCAGGGATGCCGTCAAGAGCTTAGACCTGGAGATTGACGTAGCCGACATGTCCACGCTCGTTGGCAAGTTTGCCAAGCTGGGCGGCAGCAATCAAAAACGAAAGATCCGGGAGCAGGACGGGCGCATCCTGGGCCTGTACGGCACGCCGACGGACCAGCAAGTCAACTATGGCCAGATACTGGCTTACGAGCAGGCCAAGGCATTCGCGCACTACCGGCAAAACATCATGCAAACCGGTCAATACACTTCTACCTTGGACGATATCAATGGCCTGAACGCAGGGGGACGCAGCGCCACCAACGATTTTACCCACACCACGCTGCCGCCGGTCATGTGGACGGCTTTTGGCCAGTCGGAGCCGCATCGGCTCGACTATCAATACGGCAACAACGTCGAGGTCGATATCCGTGCCTACAGCAGCAGAAAAGATCGCACTGTCGATGCGCAGACGCTGGGCAGCGGCTTGGGCGGTTACGGCCCGATCAAGATCGGCCCCAATATCGGCGCCTACGGCAGCGAAATGAAGACGAACGACCGGCCGCCGCAGCAAGAAAGCCGCGTGCTGACCTCGCTCGAAATGTTCCGTCTGCCTTTTATTTCCGCAATGACCGGTCTGAAACGCCATCTTTATGAGGAGGACGATTTCACCAAGGAACAAGGCATGGGCAACAACCACGCGTTCTCCAGTGTGGAATTCGTCGGCGCCGTGAGCGGAAGCGGGATGAATAGCGCAGAAAAAAGCCATATGCGCAAGCAGCAGTTCCTGAGCAGCTACCACATTCTCAAGGAATGCTCAGACAATTTCCCGAACCAAAAAATCAACGACAGCATGGACTGGACCTTCAAGGGCCTCTATGATCTGTTGGTCGAATATGCTTCCGCGCTGACCGACACAACGAAGACGCAAGAACAGCGCGACGAGATCAAATCCAAGATGCGCGGCTACCTATACAACCTCATCGTCTACACTTCGCATATGGAAGGCGTTCCCGAAGTGAACAAGAACCAGGTGCCGAGCAGCCCGGCATATCAATCCTCGTACGACGACTACGAAATATCTTGACGTAAAGCCGTGCGGTCAAACCGCCATCGGCGCCGTCAGCGGCGCGTGATGCTGGTAGCCCTCAAGCATGAAGTCCGAAGGCGCGACCTTTTCCAGCCATTCCGGCTCGTACTTGCCGGTCCTGGCGTAGTCGGGCACGCGGTCTGAAATCACCAGGCGCGGCGCCGGCAGCGGCTCGCGCTTCAATTGCTCGTGCAGCATCTCGAGATGGTTTTCGTAGATGTGCGCGTCGCCGATGAAATAGCTGAACCAGCGCGGCGTGTAGCCGGTCAGGCGGCCGACCAGGTGCAGCAGCGCCGCGCCCTCGGCCAGGTTGAACGGGGCGCCCAGGCCAATGTCGTTGCTGCGGATATACAGGCAGAGCGAAATCTCGCGCGTCGCCGCGTTCGGAATGAATTGGTAGAGCAGGTGGCAGGCCGGCAGCGCGATGGCATCAAGCTCGGCGCAATTCCAGCCGTGGAACAGGATGCGCCGGCTGCCCGGGTTCTTGACGATGGTGTCCAGGCATTCGCGCAACTGGTCGATGGCCTTGTAGAGCAAGACCTTGTCCTTGCCTTCATCGCTTACGTGCGACACGAGGCGGAAGCCGCGTTGCTGCGCGTCTTCAATCTGGGCCGTCTGGTCCGCATCGAGCAGCTTGTAGCCGGGCCAGGCGCGCCACTGCACGCCGTAGACGTTGCCCAAGTCGTCCTCACCCATGCGGTAGGGATTGGCCAGCCAGGCCTCGTTCTCGTTGGCATTCTGGTCCCACACCTTGCAGCCCAGCGCGCGGAAATCGGCCGCGCTGCGCGTGGCGCGCAGGAAGCCGCACAGCTCGCCCACCACCGACTTGAACGCCAGCTTCTTGGTCGTCACCGCCGGAAAGCCATCCTTTTGCAAATCGAAGCGCATCATCGCCCCGGGAATGCTGATGGTGCGGATGCCGGTGCGGTTGTCTTGCCAGGATCCGGTATCGAGGATGGTGCGGACCAGGTCGAGGTATTGCTTCATGAAGGTGTTCCCGTTGCTAATTTGCTAGCATATGTGCGTTTAACGCTATTTTACCGGGCTTTGATACCGGCGATGCCGATGCGCATCGTCCAGAGCGGCCCGGCCCGACCATATGAACCCCCAACAGGCCAATACCCCCGAACTCGCCGCCGTGCTGGAGCAATTGCAGCGCCGCGAACCCATCTTCCATCGCCCGGAATTCGGCACCACGCGGGCCGACTTCGACGCCATGATGGAACCGGAATTCCGGGAAGTGGGCGCATCCGGCCGGCACTACAGCCGCGACCACGTGCTCGACGTGCTGGAAGCGCGCCATGCGAGCCCCCACGAGGATCATTGGTGCACCGAAGGCTTCCACTGCAGCGAGATCGCGCCGGACAACTACCTGCTCACCTACACCCTGCACCAGGGCGAGCGCGTCACTCGCCGCGCCACGTTGTGGCGCCGGCACGGTAGCGAGTGGAAGATCGTCTATCACCAGGGCACCATCGTGGCCGGCTGATGTTGCCGGTTGATCCGGGCGCGAATGGGGAGTTGGATCACTTCGTCTGTTTTTGCTGCGCCTGGGAGGTCTCTGAAAATAGGTCCCGGCTGATGCGTTGGATTCCCACAGCCCGAAAACGATTCTGCTGGTGAACGTGATTTTTGCATCAAGTAGAGAAGCAAACCATCCTCAAGCCGGCACCGCCGTCAACATGATTTGCCGGCCCCGCCTGGCGGTATTCTCCGCGACCGCATCGCGCAGTGCCTGCAGGCGCTGCGGATTGCGGTACAGCAGGTTGTACGATTCGAACGGAATCATGCGCCCGTCGGGCAGGGCGAAGTGGATGCACGACTTTTTCAAGGCGCGGATGTCGAGCGAATAAGCGTCCATGAATTGCACGATCAGCACGCGGAACACGTTATCGTAGCGCAGCGTCTGCGGCGCGGAGACCAGCGGCAGGCAGCACATCAGTTCTGACAGGCAATTGGCTTGCGACTCGGGCGAATGGTTGGTCGAAAACAGCTTGAATACCTGGTCCTTGACGGTGTTCTTCAGCGCTTCGTCGCGCTCGAACACGATGGTATTGCCGCTGCCTTCGACCAGGGTTTGCGGATCGAGGTAGCGCGTCAGCGGCACGGTCTTGTCTCCTGTCTTCAGGGCATAGGCCATGGCCAGCGTGTCGGTGTTGCATGGCACGGGCACGATGTCTTGGAGCGTGAACAGCCTGCTCTGTTCGGCCAGCTTGCGCCGCACTTCCGACACGGTCAGCCGGTGCAGGCGCGGGTCGTAGTTTTCCACCCGCCCGGCATCCTGGATCGGCTGTAGCGTCACGCCGCGCACGCAAGGCTGGGCCAGGGCGAAATCGACGATGTCGCCGATCTCGCCGTCGTTCAAGCCCTTTTTCAGGGTGACGACCAGCGTGGTCGAGAGATTGGCGGCGTTGAGGTTTTCCAGCGCCTGGCGCCGGATGCGAGTCAAATCGGCGCCGCGCAGGGCCTGGTGCACTTCGGCGCGCAGGGAATCGAACTGCAGGTAGACTTCGAGGCCGGGCGCATAGCTTGCCAGGCGCCGCACGAAGGCGGGGTCTTGCGCCAGCACGATGCCGTTGGTGTTGACCATCACATGCTTGATCGGGCGCGCCTTGGCGGCGTCGAGGATGGCCCAGAAATCGGGGTGCAGCGTGGGTTCGCCGCCCGATAGCTGCACCACGTCGGGCTCGCCTTCGTTGGCCACCACGGCATCGAGCATCTTCAAGACCTCATCCAGCGGCTTGTGCGCTTGCCGGTGCGTGCCGCTCTCGGCATAGCATACCGGGCAATTCAAATTGCAGTTGTCGGTGATTTCCACGATGGACAGGCAGGAGTGCTGCATGTGGTCCGGGCACAGGCCGCAATCGTAGGGACAGCCGTATTCCATCCTGGTATTGAATTGCCGCGGCATCTCGGGATGCTTGACGAAGACTTCGCGGCACAGGCGGTAGTATTCGACGTCGTCGCTGACGAGCACGCGTTCCGTGCCATGGGCTGGGCACCACTTGTCCATGTAGACCATGCCGTCCTTGAAGACGATCTTGGCTTCGACCTGGTGCAGGCAGGAAGAGCACAGCGAGGACGTGGTGTCGTAGAACAGGTAAGGGCGGGTTTTGCGCGACATAGAAGGCAATTCAATGCGGTGCGGGATATTGGGTTTCGGATTGGCGCGCGGCTTCCGGCATCATGGCGCCGCGCCCGGCGTCTTGTTCGGCATCAGGCCAGGCAGCAGCGGCAGTACGCGACCGTAACAGGGGATCAAGCCGCATCGCCCGCTTCCTGAGGGTGCGGGCCGGACTGGAGGGGCGCCTTGCCGGCTTCCCAGGCTTGCAGCGATTGCCGCACCAATAGCGGCGTGTAGGCCGCCAGGGCAATGATGCATATCCACTGGATGCCGCTCAAGCCCAGGGGGTAGGGGTAGGGCACGGGTTTGATGGCATCGACGGCCAGCCGCCAGAACAGATACGTCCAAAGGTAAGCTTTGAAGGCCAGCCCGGAAGGCACCGCCCGGTCGCGCCGCCATGCCGTCAATGCGCCGGCCAAGGCCAGCACGAAGGCGATTTCGTAGAGTTGCGTGGGATGGCGCGCTACCCCGTCGCCGAAGTCGATCCCCCAGGGCAGAGCGGTCGCCGTGCCATAGGTGCCGTCATGCAGGCCGGCAAGAAAACAGCCGATGCGCCCGATGGCCGTGCCGACCGCGAGCGGCACCACGAAGTTGTCGCCGGTCGATTCCTTGACGCCAAAACAGAACTTGGCCAATTCCACCCCGAGCAAGCCGCCGAGCAAACCGCCCACGATGGATTGCCCGCCGGCCCACGCGGCCGGGTCGTTCCAATGCCCGACCCACAGATGCGGCACCTCAAGCCAGTACACCAGTTTGTTGCCGATTGCCGCGCCGAGGATGCAGCCGATCAAGACGCCATAATGGCCGGCTTGCAGGATGCCGCCCGCACCCGCCCGTTTGCGCTGCAGGCGGTAGAGCTGCACGCCGGTGGCGATCGCCAGCCACTCGAAGAAGAGATGGGTGGCATGCGCCGCCTGCTCGGACAGGACGATCGATTTCAAGCCTGGTCCTTGGGCGGCTCGGGCGGCTGGGGCGTCTTGCGCGATTTCACGAGCCAGCGCAGAGCCAGAGCGCAAGCGACGGCGATGCCAAGGCCGAGCAGCCCGAGCACGAGGACCATGCCCCCGAATTCATCATGCGATCCGGCCCCGATCATGACGCCCATGGCGCCGCAAAAGCCGAATCCGGTCATGAACAGCACGGCGAATACGATTCCCAATACGCGTAGAGTCTGTTTCATTTGCGGCGCACGCTCCCTGGAGAAAAATACGTTTCGGGGAGTATATTGCCGCGCGGTGATTCGATCCAGGGAAATGGTGCGGGGTAGTGCGCGGCGCTACCTGTGGGAGCGTGGATTGCGCCTGCGGGAGAGGGGAGCCAAGGTTTCATGAGATTGCCCACCGGGTATGGAGCGGGTTTTCTCGCGAGTCATGTTGAAACGGATGGGGTGGCCCCAACGAGCGGTTCGATGTCGGAACGCACTGCCGGTCTTTACTCCAGCCCAAACTGCAAAGCCGCCAAACTGGCATACAAGCCGTTCTGCGCCACCAGCGAGGCATGCGTCCCGGTTTCGACGATCTGCCCATGCTCCATCACCACGATACGGTCGGCCTTTTGCACCGTGGCCAGGCGGTGCGCGATGACCAGCGTGGTGCGGCCCACCATGGCCGCTTCGAGTGCGCTTTGCACCAGCCGTTCCGATTCGGCATCGAGCGCCGAGGTGGCTTCGTCGAGCAGCAGCAGCGGCGGGTTCTTCAGCAGGGCGCGCGCGATGGCGATGCGCTGGCGCTGGCCGCCCGAAAGGCGCACGCCGCGCTCGCCGAGGAAGGATTGGTAGCCCTCGGGCAGGCGTTCGATGAATTCGTGGGCGGCAGCCATTTTGGCGGCGGCGATGACTTCTTCATCCGTCGCGCCGGCGCGGCCGTATCGGATGTTTTCCATGGCATTGGCCGAGAACACGATGGTGTCTTGCGGCACGATGCCGACGGCGCTGCGCAGCGTGTGCAGCGAGAGCTCGCGGATGTCCGTGCCGTCGAGCTTGAGGCAGCCCTCGGCCGGGTCGTAAAAGCGCAGCAGCAATTGGAACAGCGTGGTCTTGCCGGCGCCGGAGGGGCCGACGATGGCCACGGTCTGGCCCGGTTCGATGTCCAGGCTGACGTGCGACAGCGCGGCCGATTGCGGGCGCGAGGGGTAGCGGAAGCTCACGTCGGCAATCGATAGCGCCGCGCCGCCGGCCGTCCGGTGCGGCAAGGCGCGCGGCTGCGCCGGTTCCGTGATGGGCGACTGCACGGCGAGCAATTCGAGCAGGCGCTCCGTGGCGCCGGCGGCGCGTTGTCCGTCGCCGATCACTTCCGACAGTGCGCCGATGGAGCCGGCCACCAGCGTGGCATAGAGCACGAACTGGCCCAGCGTGCCGCCGGTCATGGTGCCGGCGATCACGGCTTGCGCGCCGAGCCAGAGCACGAACACGATGGCGCCGAACACCAGCAAAATGGCAATCACGGTCAACAGCGAGCGGGCGCGGATGCGCTGCATGGCCGTGGCGAAGGCATGCTCGACCGAGACGTCGAAACGGTCCGCTTCGATCTTTTCATGCGTAAAGGCTTGTACGGTGGGCATGGCGTTGAGGATTTCGCCGGCCATGGCGGAGGAGTCGGCGATCATGTCTTGCGAGGCGCGCGAGAGCTTGCGCACGCGCCGGCCGAACAGCACGATGGGGATCACCACGGCCAGGAGCAGCACCAGGATGATGGCCGAGAGCTTGGCGCTGGTGAAAAACATCATGGCCATGCCGCCGACGAAAAGCAGGATATTGCGCAAGGCCATGGAAATGCTGGTGCCGACCACGGTCTGGATCAGCGTGGTATCGGTGGTCAGGCGCGACAGCACTTCGCCGGTCTTGGTGGTTTCGAAGAATTCCGGGCTTTGCGTGACCACGTGCGCATACACGGCGGCGCGGATGTCGGTCGTGACGCGCTCGCCCAGCCAGGAGACGGTATAGAAACGCGCCGCGGTGGAGACGGCCAGCACGCAGGCCACGCCGAACAGGGCGAGGAAGTAGCGGTTGATGTGTTCCGCATTCGGCCCGGACGTGATCGCCGACACGCCGGCATTGACCGCCGCGCTCGCGTTCATGCCGCCCGCACTTCCAGCAACCGCGGCGCCGCCGAACCCGAGATCTATCATCTGGCGGAAGGCATAGGGGATGGCCAGCGTGGCGCTTGCGGCGATCACCAGGGCCAGGCTGGCGATGAAAAAGCGTATCTTGTACGGGGCGAGGAAGGGATACAGTCCGGCCAGGGTTTTCAGGCTCGATTTTTCGCGGTCTTGTTGTGCAGTGCTCATAATTTCAAACGGTCCACGTATCCGGTCAATTCCAGGTAGCCTCGCCCCGCCCCGGCGTTTTGGCCGTCGCGCTTCACCGTGACCGCGCCTTCCCAATAGACGGCGCCGGTCGAGGCGCGCGCATCGAGTTCCTGGTCGTCCTGCAGCGGCGCCAGCTCCCAGGTCATGGGGCCGGTCCTGATCGATACGGCTACCGGGTATTCGGCTCGGGTATGCGGCGAACGCCAAAGGCGCGTGGCGATGAATTCCACCTGGTCTGCGGCGAACCGGGTGATATGCCCCGAAGCGTCGCGCAGGCTTGCTTGGCCCCAGATTTTATCATTTCGGGCATTGCGAATCCGAAATGCCATCAGCGCGCCGCCGTCGGCCAGGTTGATGCCGGCCCAATCCCAACCCATCGCGTCGGGCGAGAGCACCTGGCTCGACCATTCGTGATCGAGCCAGGCCGTGCCCGTGACGGCTTGCGGCTTGCCGGCGCGGGTGAGGGTGCCAGCGACTTGCAGCTGCGGTTCGCTATAGTAATAACTGGCCTGCGCGGCTTGCGCGCCCTTTTGCGAATAGCCCTGTTCGCCTTCGAGCAAAACCGGCTGGGTGGGCTGCAGGTCGAGATGCAGCGTGTAATCCGCCGTGGCGATATCGGCATGGTAACGGCCCTGCGCATCGCGTTGCATGCGCCAGCCTTCCAGCTTCACATCGGTATTGCCGGTTCTGGCGTAATTGAGATCGAAACCCTCGCGGCCGCTCTTCTGGGCATGCAGCAGGTGGCCCAGGGCGGGATCGGACAATGCCGCATGGGCCACGATCAATTGCTTGGGCGCGAAACGGCTGGGGTTGTCCGCATCGACCGAGGTGACCGAGCGGAAGAACGTGACCTGGAAGCCGAGCGGCTTGTGGTCCGGCGTATCGAGCCAGCCCGTGACGTACCACCACTCGGTGCGGAACTGCGGATGCGCGCCCATGTCTTGCGGGAAGGCCAGCGCCTTGCCAGGCCGCACCTGCGCGAATTCGGGCGGCGCCGCCTGCGCTGCCAGCGCAAGACAGGCAACAAGCGCAGCCAACCGGCGCGCCGTCATCAAAACCAGTCCAGCGCCAACCCGGCGGCATAGAGCGCGATGGCCAGCGCCACGCCGCGGCGCGGCACGCGGAACCAATAGGCGCGCGCCATCAGGTAATAGGCGATCAGGAACAGCAGGCCCGCTCCCAGCAAAACCGGTTCGCCTTCAAGAAGCAGCGTGTGCTCGACAGCCAGATAGAGATAGAGCAAACCGAAGAAAATCAGGCTGGCGCTGTGGCTGACATTGAAGCCGACCCAGGCTTTCCACATCGTGGTCTCGCTTGAAATCCGGGGCGCGGCTTCCTTCATGCCCGCTTCAAGCGCCGCATCGCGCGGGGTCAGCGCCTTGCTGCGCAGGGTGTACCAAAGATGCATCACGCCAAATGCCAACAGGATGAGGGCGGCGGCGGCAATCGGGACGGGGGCAAAGCGATCCATCGGACATGGCTCCATGGGAGGACCATCCATTTTACCAGCGGCTTCACCCCGGCTGCATCCTGGCGCATCAAGACTTCACACAGCGGGCCTATCGTGCAGGCTTCCACTCTCTTAGGAGCCGCCATGCGCCACAGCGATTTTCCCATCCTCTTGATCAACCCGCCGCACACCGCCATCGGCAGCCGCATGCCGCGCGAGCAATTGCCGCCGCTGGGGCTGCTATCCATAGGCGGGCCGCTGATCGATGCCGGTTTCCCGGTGCAATTGCTCGATGCCGAATTCGGGCCGCTGACGGTAGAGCGGATCGCGACGCAGGTGGCAAGGCACGCGCCGCGCATGGTCATGATCGGGCATGCCGGTTCGTCTTCCGCGCACCCCACGGCGGTACGCATCGCCGCATCGATCAAGGCCGTGCTGCCCGGCACAATCGTGGTCTATGGCGGCGTGCATCCGACCTATCATTGGGAAGAGATATTGAACCGCGAGCTGTGCATCGACTACATAGTGCGCGGCGAGGGCGAGCGCACCGCCGTGCTGCTCGCCACGGCGCTGGCGGCCAAAACACCGCTGGTGGGCATCGACGGCATCGCCTTCCGCTGGCACGGACGCGCCTTCGCCACGCCAGACGCGGAAATGATCGCCGACCTCGATCAATATCGTGTCGGCTGGGAACTGATCGACCATGCGCGCTATTCCTACTGGGGCGGCAAGCGCGCGGTCGTGGTGCAATTCTCGCGCGGATGTCCGCACCTGTGCAGCTACTGCGGCCAGCGCGGCTTCTGGACGCGCTGGCGCCACCGCGATCCGGTCAGGTTCGCCAAGGAGCTGGCGCGCCTGCATCGCGAGCAAGGCGTGGAACTGGTCAATTTCGCCGACGAACTGCCCACCGGCTCGCGCAAGGCCTGGAAAGCCTTTCTCGAAGCCCTGATCGCGGAAAACGTGCCCTTGCTGCTGGTCGGTTCCACGCGCGCCGGCGACATCGTGCGCGATGCCGACATCCTGCACCTGTACAAGCAGGCCGGCGTGATCCGTTTCCTGTTAGGAATCGAAAGCTATGACCAGGCCACGCTGAACGCGATCAAGAAGGGCGCCACCATGAGCGAAGACCGCGAAGCGATCCGCCTCATGCGCCGGCACGGCATCATTTCATTGGCGACCTACGTGGTCGGCTTCGAGGAAGAAACCGACGCCGACTACTGGCGCTCGCTCAAGCACCTGCTGCGCTACGACCCGGACCAGATCCAGATGCTCTACGTCACGCCGCACCGCTGGACGCCATACTATCCGACGGTGGCAAACCGGCGCGTCATCCAGACCGACCAGCGCAAGTGGGATTACAAGCACCAGGTGCTGGCAACCCGGCACGTGCCGCCCTGGCGCGTGTTCCTGTGGGTGAAGGCGATCGAAGTATGCATGCAAACGCGCCCGCGCGCGATCCTGCGCACCTTCTTCAGCCGCGACCCGGACGTGCTGCATGGCATGCGCTGGTACGTGAGGATAGGCCGGCGCGTGTGGTTTCATGAAGTCGCGCGTTTCCTGTTCGGCGACAAGCGCGTTGCCGATGGCCCGAGCGTGGCGCAATTCATGGGCGAATCGCTGCATGAGCGGGAGGAGGCGTTGCGAGTAGGCAGCGCAACGCGCCGCCGCGACATCCCCATCGCCAGGGTGGGCTAGTGCTGCGTGGCGTGCCGAATCACCCAGCCTTGGGCTGGAAGTTACGCAAAAAATCGAGCAAAATCTACGCCGAAATTTGCGCATCGTCCGCCGTCGTGATTTCCAGCGTAGCCGGCTAAAGGAACGTAGGGTGTAATAGCCGAAGCGGAGCGCCGCCCGGGCGATTCCACCAAGCGATTAAAGAAAGCCATTTGACGCACATGGTGGAATGCGCTGCGCTTTTCCACCCTACGATTTTTTCTCCGATCACGCAGCCTTAGGCTGGAAGTTACGCAAAAAATCGAGCAAAATCTGCGCCGAAATTTCCGCATCGTCCGCCGTCATGACCTCCAACGGATTATGGCTGATCCCGCCATTGCCGCAACGCGTGAACAGCATCGCCACGTCGGTGATCTTGGCCAGCGTCATCGCGTCATGGCCGGCACCAGAGGGCAGTTCGAACGGTTCCACGCCTGCGCGCGCGGTTGAGGCGCGCAATTGCGCCATCAACCAGCCTGCGCAAGGCGCAGCCGGCGCGCTCATCGCCTGTTCCAGCTTCAACTCGATATGGCGCCGCGCGCAGATGGCGTCGATTTCCTTGACGATATCCTCCACCGCCGCATCGCGCGTGGCATCGTCCGCCGCGCGGATGTCGAGCGAGAGTTTGCACGCACCGGGGATGACGTTGACTGAGCCTTGCGGCACCTGCAACTGGCCGACCGTGCCCACCAGCGAGGGCGTCTGGCCGCAGCGCCGCTCCACGTAAAGCACGATTTCCGCCGCCGCTGCCGCCGCATCCTTGCGCATCGACATCGGCGTGGTGCCGGCATGGCTCGCCACGCCCGTCAGTTCGATCAAGTAGCGTCGTGCGCCGGCAATCGAGGTCACGATGCCGGCCGGCAGGTTGCGCTCCAGCAGCACCGGGCCTTGCTCGATGTGGACTTCGACGAAGCCGAGCAAGTCTTCCGGCTTGCGCGCGATGGCGGGAATCGCGCCGGCGTCATGCCCGGCATTGCGCAACGCATCGCGCATGGCAATGCCGTCGGCATCTTCCTTGTCCAGCAGCGCCATGTCGAAGCGGCCGATGACGGCATTGCTGCCCAGGAAGGTACTCTTGTAGCGCACGCCTTCCTCCTCGGAAAAGCCGACCACCTCGACATGGAAGGGCAGCTTCTCGCCGCGCCGGTGCAGTTCGCGCACCACGGCGATCGGCACGAGTATGCCTTCGCGGCCGTCATACTTGCCGCCGTTTTTCACCGTGTCGTAATGCGAGCCCGTCATCAGCGTTTTGGCAGCGGGGTTGTCGGACAGGTAGCGCCCGACCACGTTGCCGGCGGCGTCGATGTGCGCCTGCATGCCCGCTTCGCTCATCCATGCCTGCAATTGCCTGGCCGTTTTCTGGTGTGCCGCCGTCATGTAGGCGCAAGTCAAGCCTTCCTCGTCGTCGCTCCAGGCAGCGATCGCTTCGCTCCAGGCCATGACGGCATTGCCGAGCTCGGGTGTGAAACCGAGCAAATCGTTGATGCGCAACTCGGCGATGCGGTCGATCTGGCGCAGGTTTTCGGCGAACTCGTCGCTCCGCTGGTTTTTCAGGCGGCGGCCGAAAGCGGCAATGATGGCTTGGCGCGTATAGCCCTTGCTGTCCGGCCCTTTGACCGCGAGGATGAAGGGAAAGCCGAACTTGGCGTTGTAGTCGGCGTTCAACGTTTGCAGCGTGGCGAATTCCTCCGGGCTGCACAGGTTCAGGCCGGCCTTGGCTTGCTCGCCGGTCGATTCGCGCGTCAGCGTGCCGGCCACGGCGGCCTTGCCCGCCAGTTCCGGGTGGGCGCGGATCAAGCCCAGTTGCGCATCGGTGCCGGCCTCGCGCACGGCGCGCTGCATGGCGAGCTTCAAGGCCGTGATGTTGGCGAAGGGGCGCGCGGCGGCGGCATGTTGCGCAACCCACGGCGAATGCTCATAGATGCCGTGCAGCGCCTCGGTGAATTGTTCGGCGCTGGCCCGGTTCAGGGTTTCGAGTGTGATGCCCATGCGCCTATGCCCGGTAGGGATGATGCGTGCGCCAATGTTCGGCGATGTCGATGCGGCGCGTGATCCACACCTTGTCGTGCGCCTGCACGTAATCGAGAAAGCGCGCCAATGCCGCCGCGCGGGCAGGGCGGCCGGCGATGCGGCAGTGCAGGCCGATCGACAGCATCTTGGGCGCGTTCAGCCCGGCGGGGTCGCCTTCCTTGTAGAGCACGTCGAAGGCATCCTTGAGGTAATCGAAAAATTGCGTACCCGAATTGAAGCCCTGCGCCGCGGCAAAACGCATATCGTTGGTGTCGAGCGTATAGGGCACCACGAGGTGCGGCGTCTGTTTGCCGTCGCCGGTCTTGACCGTTTCCCAGAAGGGCAGGTCGTCGCCGTAATGGTCGGCATCGTAGGCGAAGCCGCCGTGCTCCACCACAAGCCGGCGCGTATTGGGCGAATCGCGCCCGGTGTACCAGCCCAGCGGGGCCGAACCGGTCAGATCGCGGATGATCCGCACCGCTTCCGCCATATGGGCGCGCTCGGTGGCTTCGTCCACATTCTGATAACTGACCCAGCGCAAGCCGTGGCAGGCGATTTCGTGGCCCAGCTCCTGGAACGCCGCCACGGCTTCCGGGTTGCGCTGCAAGGCCATGGAGACGCCGAAGACCGTCAGCGGCAGCTTGCGTTCCTCGAACAGGCGCAGCAGGCGCCACAGCCCCGCACGCGAGCCGTATTCGTAGAGCGATTCCATGCTCATGTGGCGCATGGGGAAGGCTTGCGCGCCGATGATTTCGGAGAGAAAGGTTTCAGAAGCCGCGTCGCCGTGCAAGACATTGTTCTCGGCGCCTTCTTCGTAGTTCAATACGAATTGGAGCGCCACGCGCGCGCCGCCGGGCCACCGGGCGTGGGGCGGAGTGCGGCCGTAGCCTTTCATGTCGCGCGGATAGCTGTTGTTCATTCTGGGCCTTGTCCTCGTGATAGGCGCGGTAATCGATACGTGCCATTGTGGCGCCGGCCCGCCAGCGCGGGCACCGGCAACGCTTATGTGGCTTATATGCAGGTTAGTATATGGGAGAAGGCGGCGGCAGTATAAGATGCCATGCAAGTTTGATGCTAATCTGATACTAATCCGATACCAACAGGAGGAAGCCATGGGCAAGTTGAGCACGCATGTGCTGGATGTGACGCAGGGTAAGCCGGGCGCCGGCGTGGCGGTGGAATTGTATGCCGTGCGGGGCAGCGTGAAGACGCTGCTCAAGCAATCCGTCACCAATGCCGATGGCCGCTGCGATGCGCCCTTGCTCTCGGGCGACGAGATGGCGCCGGGGTGTTACGAGCTGGTGTTTGCCGCAGGGGACTATTTTGCCAGGCAGGGCGCGGTCTTGCCCGAACCCAAATTCATCGACCGGGTGACGATTGCCTTCGGTATTGCCGATGCGGCGCAGAATTACCATGTGCCGCTGGTCGTCTCGCCTTGGGCCTATTCGACTTACCGGGGAAGCTGATGCGCCATGCGGGCGAGGAACCCGCATGGACGTGACAGGATTTAGTAGGCCGCCTTATCCAAATCCTCCAGCATGGTAGGCCCGACAGGGTTCCAATCCAGCTTCCTGCGCGTGATCGCACTCGATGCCGGCAAATCATGCGCCGCGAACAGGGCGAGCCAGCCGAAGTGCGCCTGCGCCTCTTCCGGCGTCAGCGACTTCACCGGCAGCTTCAAGCCGCGCCCGAGCGATTCGGCAATCTCGCGCATCGGCACCCCTTCTTCCGCCACGGCATGCCAGCGCGCGCCGGTTTCATGCTTCTCCAGGGCCAGGCGGTACAGCTTCGCAACGTCCGACACGTGGGCCGCAGGCCAGCGGTTGCTGCCGTCGCCCACATAGGCCGACACGCCTTTTTCGCGCGCCACGGCAATCGCGTAGGTAACCAGGCCTTGCTTGAGTGGATCGTGCACTTGGGGCAGGCGCATCACGGCCGAGCTGACGCCCTTGTCGATCAGCGCAAAAGCCGTCTGTTCCGACACGCGCGGCAAGGGCGAATTCGGCGGCAGCACGTCGTTTTCCGTCGCCAGCTTGCCGGGTGCGGCCAGGCCGCCCGTGCCCGACGTGACGATGAAAGGGCGCGTCGAGCCGGCAAGCACGGCGCCCATCGCCTCGATGGCGCGGCCGTCGATTGCGCAGTTTTCCTGGAACCTGGAAAAATCATGGATGAAAGCGGTGTGGATCACGGCATCGGCCTTGGCCGCGCCGCTCTTCAAGCTTTCCAGATCATGCAACTCGCCGCGATGCGCCTCGACGCCGAGCGAGGCCAGAAGCCTGGCGCCGTCGTCCGAACGGGCAAGGCCAAGCACCTGATGCCCGGCGGCGATCAATTCCTTGCAAACGGGTACGCCGATAAAGCCGGTGGCGCCGGTGACAAATACACGCATGGTGAAGCTCCTTGATGGGTGGTGAACACGGGTGTATTCTGGCCGCAGGGCATATCAGGGTAAAGTAGTGACAATATACTGGTATAAGACTTAACCGGATAAAGCGGGAACAATCATGACGGCAGGCAAAGACAACACGCTGGGCGCCTATCTGAAAGACCGCCGCTCGCGGCTCGACGCGGCGGCATTGGGCTACGTCACGGGGCGCCGCCGCACGGCAGGCCTGCGCCGCGAAGAAGTGGCGCAGCGCGCCAACGTGAGCGCCACCTGGTACACCTGGCTCGAACAAGGCCGGGGCGGCGCCCCCTCAACCAGCGTGCTCGACCGCGTAGCCAGCGCCCTCATGCTGACCGACGCCGAACGCGAACACGTGCACCTGCTCGCCTTCGGCCGCCCGCCCGAGGTGCACTACAAACCCGTGGAAAGCATCACCCCGCGCCTGCAGCACATCCTCGACGCGCTCCAATACAGCCCCGCCTTCGTGCGCACTTCCACCTGGAACATCGTCGGCTGGAACAAGGCCGCGACACTGGTGCTGGGCCAAAGCGACGACAACGGCAAACCGCGCAACATCCTGCGGAATTTTTTCACCAACCGGCGCGTGCGTGCTCTGCAAACCGACTGGGACGCCGCTGCCCGCTACATTGTCGCGGCATTCCGCGCCGACATCACGCGTGCCGGCGCGACGGAGGAAGTGAAGCAGTTGATCGACGAGCTCTCACGCACCAGCCCGGAGTTCGATGCCCTGTGGCGCGAGAACGATATCGTGTCGCATGGGGGAGGGTTGAAGACATTCCAGCATCCGGTGGTCGGCGTGCTGAGCATGGAATATTCGTCGTTTGCCGTGGATGGGCGGCCGGATTTGACGTTGGTGATTTATCAGCCGGCTTCGGAGGAGGATACCCGGCGGGTTAAGCAGTTGTTGACGCCGGGCCGATGAATTTGCCATCGCGATAGCGATTCCTCAGTCATTCCCAAGAATGCGGGAATTCAGCGTGGTAGCGAAAAAGGGCCGCACATGGCGGTTGGGCGTCGGACGATACATTTGACTTGGGACGCACACTTTTCCGACCCACGAGCTACAGATAAAGTGCACTAGCTCAGACTTGACCTGACACAAACTGTAAGATGAGTTAAAGTCCACATGGGGCCGCTACCGGCCAATAGCGGCCAGTCAAATATCTAGCGGATATGATATTCAGACACTAGTTTCACACGGGATTTAATTCTGATGAGTGATGTTTTTGAACAAATGAACTGGCACGACAACGCTATCCACGGGATACGAATAGTGGAGGGCCCGGATGGCTGCGAGGGCGAGCTAATACTGGACATTGATTTCATCGTTGAATGGTTGCCAGCAGAAGATAATACGTTCGTGTTTCGAATAGCTCCAAGCGACCTTTCGTTTCAAAGCGTTTCAGAGTTGGTCGTTTCTATTGACTACGCGTCTAGGGAAGCGCTGAATAAATCGAGTTACGCAACGTGACGGTCATTTGCGGCGCCAGTCTCGTTAAATTTTTCTCGCGCAGCTGATTTTTTCGACTTGGCGAGACGAAACCAGGGCATTTCGCGGTGTTTTCCCGCCATCT
>DASVLJ010000032.1:0-45140 GCA_036384915.1 Burkholderiaceae bacterium | reverse complement strand
GGGGAGAATCCCCTGCTCCGCTACGCTGCGCAGGGGATTCTCCCCGCACAGAACCAGGGCAGCGCTGTTCCGCTGCGTGTGAAGAAATGGATACAGCTTAAATTCGCTGAAAATCTGTCTTGACTGACGGGTCCACTTTAACCAATAACCAATAACCAATAACCAATAAAAGACATATACGTCGAGCTGAGGCTCGGGAGGGACCAAAATCGCGACTACCAAGGCTATCGACAAAAAGCGTGCGAAATGACCGTGCAACTGACGAACGGTGGTGCGTATGTCGCCGACAGTTGCCGCCCAGGCGAGGAAAAATTGAGGCCTTCGATGTGCCGCATCGGTGTGGGGGGCATACAAAGAAGTGAATTGACTGACTTTGGCGCGCCGCGACTTATTCGCTTGGCTTGCTTTTTTCGAGTGTGGAGCCGGAATGTCGGGTCAACCCGAAAAACAGGAAAAAATGGAAAATCAAAAAAGGGGCTTCCATTTTGCAAAAGAGCTGTGCTATACTTTCGTTTTAGTTACGCGGCTGTAGCTCAGCTGGATAGAGTACTTGGCTACGAACCAAGGGGTCGTGGGTTCGATTCCTGCCAGCCGCACCAGCATCACCAAAAAATCGTCAGTGAAGAAATTCACTGGCGATTTTTTCTTTTGTGGGCATCGGTGACACTTACGCGAACGTTCAACGCATTAGGGTGAATGCCGGTCCCGCACTCGGAAAAAGCGCGCCG
The DNA here is from genome assembly GCA_036384915.1 of Burkholderiaceae bacterium. Lineage (GTDB taxonomy): Bacteria > Pseudomonadota > Gammaproteobacteria > Burkholderiales > Burkholderiaceae_D > PKWO01. The sequence goes on along the minus strand of DASVLJ010000032.1, from coordinate 44,412 downwards.
AACGAACAAGCCGCGGCACGCCAAAGTCAGTCATTTCACTTCTTTGCAAGCCCTCCACATTGATGCAGTAAGTAAACTATTCGCGAGGCTTGTTACAGTGTAAAGTATCAGGCTGATGGACATTCTCGATCGAGTGCTTCGGATAATGACCTTGCGCCTAGTGTTTAAGCCGCTCTTCGTCTGCCTGCTGGCGGGGCCAGCGCTTGCATCGGCGGCGTCCCTTTCTGTGGACGTAACCGATGCCGCCGGGGTGCCGCTGGCCGACGCCGTGGTCTACGCCGAGCCGGTTTCCGGGCAGGTGTTGCCCAGGTCCGCGCGGCGCACCGTCGAAATCGAACAGCGCAAGCGCCGCTTCAACCCGCTGGTGACCGTCGTGCAGGTCGGTACCGAGATCAATTTCCCCAATAACGACACGGTCAAGCACCATGTCTATTCGTTTTCGCCGGCCAAGGTGTTCGATTTGCCGCTGTATTCGGGTACGCCGGCTGCGCCGCAACTGTTCGATAAGGCCGGCACGGTGGTCCTGGGCTGCAATATCCACGACCAGATGATCGCCTATGTCGAAGTGGTCGATACGCCATTTTTCGGCAAGACCGATGTCTCCGGCAAGCTCAGGCTCGATGCGCTGCCGCCCGGGAAATATCAATTGCGGGCCTGGCACTACAATCTGCCGATATCGGTGCCTTTTGTCGAACAGGGATTGACCATGGCAGGGGACGACGGCGCGGCCAGCTTCAAGCTCGAACTCAAGCCCGGTGCCGGGTCGAATTGATATCGAAGTGAACGCAATGCATTTTCGCACCCTTGAAAGCCGCATCGTCACACTGTTTCTCGTACTGGTATTGGCCGTGCAGCTCGGCGGCTTTTTCGTTATCCGCAACGGCATCGTGGAGAACGCGCAGGCGACGATGCGCGAACAATTGAGGCTGGGCGAAAATCTGTTCAATCGCCTCCTCGAACAGAAAAAGCAGAGATTGACCGATAGCGCGCGCGTACTGGCGAAAGATACGGGCTTTCGCAGCGCCATCGGCACCGACGACAGGCCCACCATCGAATCGGGGCTGATCACGCTCGGAGAGCGGATCGATGCTTCGTTGACCCTGCTGGTCGGCCTTGATCGCCAGATCAAGGCCACCACGGTACAGCGTCCGGCCGGCAGCCTGGAAAACACCATCCTGTCCCTGATCGACCAGGCCGAACAGAACGACGGCGCTGTCGGCATCAGCATTTTTGACAACCGCATCTATCAGGTGCTGGTGGTGCCCGTGCGTGCGCCGGTCACCATAGGGTGGATTGCCATGGCGTTCCCCCTCGACGACAAGTTGGCCCAGGACATGCGCGGCCTGTCTTCGCTCGAGGTATCTTTCCTTGTGGCCGATGGCAACGGCAGCTGGCTTGTCGATGCCACTACCTTCAACCGCGAGCAGGAAAAGGAATTGGCCGACATGCTGAAAACGCAGGGCAGTGCGCTGCCGACGATGGCACGCATCGAGATGGGCGACAGCAGCTACAGCGTCCGCACTTTCCCGCTGACGGGCGACAAGCATGCGCTCGTGGTGCTGCAGCGCTCGCTCGATGCCGCCATTGCCCCTTACAAACAGTTGCAGTACGCGATGATGCAATTTACCGCCGCGCTTATCGTCGTGGCAGTGATTATGAGCTTTTTTGCGGCCAAGCGCATTGCCGGCCCGTTGCGCGAGCTGACCGAGACGGCCAAGCGGCTGGGCAGCGGCAAGTATGAAGGCCAGATTGCGGTCAAGCGCGACGATGAAATCGGCAAGCTGTCGCAGGCGTTCAACAGCATGCGCGACGATATCGCCAAGCGCGAAGTCGAAATCCGCCGTCTGGCATATTGGGACACCCTGACGAACCTGCCTAACCGGGCACAGTTCGCTCTGATGCTGAACGAAGCCATCGCCACAGCTGGCAGGCAGAACGGCGCCTGCTTCATCCTGATGATGAACCTGGATCGTATCAAGAACGTCAATGACGTGCTCGGCCATCATTTCGGCGACTTGCTGTTGCGCCAGGTGGCGCACCGCTTGACGGACACGGTCGGACCGGAATATCCGTTGGCGCGCCTGGGCGGCGATGAATTCGCGGTCTTGCTTTCGATGTCCGAGCCGACCGAGGCGCGCACCCTGGCGGCGAAAATCCTGAAGGCGCTGGAAACGCCGATTTCCCTCGACGAGCAGACAGTGGACCTCGGGGCGGGGATCGGGATTTCCGGTTTCCCGGCGCATGGCGCGGATGCCGAAACGCTGCTCTCGCGCGCCGAGGTGGCAATGTACGAGGCCAAGCTCTCCGGCAACGAAGCCGTGCTTTATGAACCCGGCCTGGACCGTGCCAGCCAGGAAAGCCTCTCGCTCTTGAGCGATTTGCGCCGCGCGCTTGATCGCAGCGAGTTCAAGCTGTTCGTGCAACCCAAGCTGATGCTCGGTTCCGGCGAATTCGTCGGTCTCGAGGCTTTGGTACGTTGGCAGCATCCGGAAAAGGGCATGATCTTTCCCGATTATTTCATTCCATTTTCCGAAAAAACCGGCTTCATCCGCATGCTGACGCGCTGGATGCTTGAGCAATCGGCCATGCTGTGCAGCGACTTGAGCGCGCGCGGCATCCAGGCCAAGATTTCGGTCAACCTCTCCGCGCGCGATCTGCTGGATCAGGATTTGCCGCGCAAATTCTCCGACGTGCTCAATCGTTACGGTGTCAATTCGAGCTCATTTTGCCTGGAAATCACCGAAAGCTCCATCATGGACGACCCGGTGCGCGCGCAAAGCACGCTGGAAGGCCTGCATGCCCTGGGCGTGGAATTGTCGATCGACGATTTCGGCACGGGCTATTCTTCGCTGGCCTATCTCAAGCGCCTGCCGGTGCATGAGCTCAAGATCGACAAGTCTTTCGTGATGAACATGGAGCGCGACGCCGACGATGCCAAGATCGTGCGTTCGACCATCGACCTCGGGCACAACATGGGCTTGCGCGTCGTGGCCGAAGGCGTGGAAAGCGAGGCGGTGTGGAGCCTGCTGGCGCGCATGGGCTGCGACCAGGGGCAGGGCTACTTTATGAGCCGGCCTATCCCCGCCGAACAGCTGCCCGGCTGGGTGGCCAAGTGGACGCCGCCCGGCGCCGCACCCCTGGAACGTTCGAGCGCGGCATGAGCAAAGGCGGCATGGAAGACAAGCTGGAAGCGGCGCGCGCGCAGGAGCGGCAACGCCTGGCGCGCGACGTGCACGATGCCCTGGGCGGCGATCTGGCGGCGATCAAGATGGCCTTGGCCGTGCTGGGGCGCCGCTTGCCGCAGGATGGGGATTTGCACGCGCAGTGGGCTTACATAGACAAACTGGTCGACAGCGCCATCGATTCCATGCACGGCGTCGTCGATAAAACCTATGGTGCGCCGGTAGGGCTGCTCGACCAGGTATTGGCGCAGCAGATTGCCGGATTTTCGCGCCAGTCCGGGCTGCAATGCACGCACAACCTGGCGCAAACCTCTCTCGATATGCGTTCCCCCGCAGCGCAAGCCTTGTATTACATCTTGCGCGAATGCCTCGTCAACGCTGGAAGGCATGCCCAGGCGCGCCGGCTTCGCGTCGCCTTGCGCGAGGAAATGGGCAAACTGGTTTTGGAAGTGGAAGATGACGGCGTCGGGCCGGGGCAGCGTGGCGCGCGCGAAGGAACCGGCTTGGCGGGCATGCGGCGGCGCGCGGAAGAGCTGGGCGGCGAATTTTCCATACGCGCCGTAGCGCCGCATGGTACCCTCGCAGTGGTAGAGCTTCCCATGGGGAAAACCTGAGCTTGGCCCTGAAATACGAAACATGGCAACAAAAGACGTCATCAAAATCCTCATCGCCGACGACCACGCCATCGTGCGCGAAGGCTTGAAACACATCCTGGCCGACAGCCCCGACATCATCGTTGCCGGCAATGCCGAAAACGGTTTCGATGCCATCAAGCTGGCGCGGCGCGGCGGCTTCCAGGCCATCCTGCTCGATATCTCTCTGCCCGACCGGAACGGGATCGAGGTGCTCAAGCAATTGCGCAAGGAGTGCCCCAGGATTCCCGTGCTGATGCTCTCCATGTACCGCGAAGAGCAATACGCCATCCGTTCGCTGCGTGCAGGCGCGGCGGGCTACATGAACAAGCAGAGTGCGCCGTCGGATCTGGTCACGGCAATCAGGCTGGTTGCGTCCGGCAAGAAATACGTCAGTGCCGCACTGGCCCAGGAGCTGGCCAACCAGGTCGGTGAAGACCGCGATGTACCCTTGCACGAAACGCTGTCGGACCGCGAATATCAAACCATGACCATGATCGCTTCCGGCAAGTCGGTGGGCGACATTGCGGCGGAATTGAGCCTGTCGGTCAAGACCATCAGCATGTACCGCTCGCGCGTGCTGCAAAAGATGAAGCTCAAGCACAATGCGGAGTTGACGCATTATGCGATCAAGAATCGACTGGTCGACGAATAAATTTGCGAAAACGTGGCGATGCAGTAGGTTGGTGCTGAGCGCACGCGAAGCCCAACATTCGCACATGGCATGGATGTCTGCGCTTGCACAACCTCCGCAATGTTGGGCTTCACGTCGTTCAGCACCAACCTACCTATTCAGTCTAGATCGAGATGCGCCAGCCGCGTTTGAGCATCACGTGCATCGCAATCCAGAACGCGCCCGAAAAGGCCAGGGCGAACGCCAGCGACGGCACAAAGGGGCCGAAAGGCGCCAGCGGTTCGGAAAACGCGTGGGCATAGAGCGGAGACATGATGCCCGACCCATTCAGGATGCAGGTGGCGAGCCAGGAGCCGGCATAAGCCGCAATCGCATTGATGCCCAGGCTGCGGCCCCAGGCCGGGAAGCCGCGCTTGTCGATCAGCTCATGCGTTGCCGCAATTGCCAGCAAGCCGAAACCGCCGGTCCAAAGCACGAAGGACGAAGTCCAGAGTTGCTTGTTCAGCGGCAAAACCAATGACCAGGCGCTGGCAACGGCAATGCTGAGCGCGCCTGCCAGAAGGACCGTGCTTTCCTTGCCTGCGCGCAGCCAAGCGCCGGTGCGCACGCCCAATATCACCGTCGCCAGCGCAGGCAGCGTGCTCAAAATCCCTTCTGGATCATGCGCAAGCCCGGTGACGGGATCATAGGTGTAGGCCAGCCGCCCGAGCAGCTGGGAATCGATGCGGTCGCACAGGTTATGATCCGGTTCCAGCGAGCCATAGCCGCTCAAGAGCGCCCAATAGCCGAGCAGGATAGCGCAGAATATTCCCCATTGAACGCGCGCGCTGCGCACATGAATGGCCAGCAAGCCGACCAGCGCGAAGCTGATGCCGATGCGCTGCAAGACGCCAAGCAGGCGGAATTCGCGTCCCGGCAGCAGCAGGTGGGCGACATAGTGCAGGGCGATGCCGAGCAGGAAGATGCGCAACCCGCGCAGCAGCACGGCACGCGAAAGCCGGCCCGGATTTTCGCCCTTGTCGATCTGCGCGCCGAGCGCGAGGCTCATCGATACGCCGACGATCAGCATGAAAAAGGGAAAAATGAAGTCGGCCAGCGTGCAGCCGAACCAGTCGGCATGTTCCAGCCAGGAATAGACATGGCCCCAATCGCCGGCGTCGTTGACCACCAGCATGGCGGCCACTGTCAGGCCGCGCAAGGCATCGATTGATTGAATCCGGTTTTGAATCTGCATCTTGGCTCTTCGTCAGGGTGTTGCCGGTCCGCCTGCGGCTTTGGCCGTCGGTTTTGGTGAGGCGGCGTCGGTCGTTGTTGTAGTATTTCTTGTTCAGAGTTGCAGTCTGAGGTGCATGCGGTTTAGCGCGATCACCAGCGCCATCACGGCCACCGAATATCCGGCTGCAAAGGCCGCGCCAGGCAATCCGGCGTCGAATATCGCCGGCCACTCCCAGTGCATGTAGCGCATCAAAGCGTAGACGATGTAAGGGATGATGTAGGTGAGCAGGGGATCGGTTGCGGCGGGCTTGAAGAATGCTGTCCAGCCTTGGATTTTTTTCAGATCGACGATCCAGTACAACAATCCGAACAGAACCACGCAGATAGCAGCGCTATACAGGCACCAGGTCGGCGTGGCATAGATCTTGGATATCCTGAACCATGGACGCAGAATGAAGCCGGCGGCGAACATGGCCGCAGCCAGTGCGGCGGCCTGGGTATAGCGCGCCGCGATGGCGGCGCCTTTGTCCTTGCCGAAAAACAGCAGCGAAGTGATCAAGCCGGCCAGCACGATGGAAGCGTGCGAGGCGTCGTCGCTCTGGCTGAATATCAGCTTGAGTACGGCCGAGCCCTGCGTTGCCCTCATGTGCCCGATGCAATAGTAGGCGCTGCATGCGGCCAGGGACACGGCGAGCCATAGCACCCGCCCGTGCGTCAGGCGGTAAAACACGCAGGCGATCAGGTAAGCCCAGCCGATCAGGCCCAGGATGCCCCACCATTGCGGCGCCAAGTACAGTTCTCCATGCGGGCCGCCGCGGAATACGCAGGCCAGCACAACGAGGCCGGCTACGCCGATGCCGCGCAATGCAATGGAAACGGCCTTGTTTTGAAAGCGGTGCACGCTCCACACTAGCACGGCGCAGCCGTAAAACAGCAAACTCCACAGGTAAATCGACATGCCCATGGCGGCTTCGTTATAGCCTTCCTCGGCGTTGACCATGAATACGCCGAGCACGATCAAGCCGAAGGCGCGCATGCCGATGTGCTTCCATAGCTGCAACGGTGTATCGCCTTTGGCTTCGCGCTGTGCCTGTGCAAACGGGATCGACATGCCGACAATGAACAGGAAGGCGGGGAAGACCACGTCGACGAAAGTCATCCCGTCGACGTCGGCCGGCATGTGTTCGGCCCAGGCCGGCATGCCGCGCACGCCGGACAGGGTATTGACGAAAATCATGATCAGGATGGTCAAGCCGCGGAAGGCATCGATTGCCAGCACGCGGCCGGCGGCGACCTTGTTTGCCGCAGTTGCGGCCTCGCCGTTGGCTGCCGCGGTCATGGACGCTCCCTGGCTCACCGGCGCAACTCCGCCACGAAGTCGTAATGGTCGCTGCGGCAATACGAGTGTGTCAACTCGACCGGCGTCCCGTTTTCGAGGTAGCCGATGCGCATGATATGCAGCATGGCCGCGTCGGGCTTGATATTGGCCAGGCGAGACTGTTCCGCCGTGGCATTGACGGCGCGGATGTGCTGCAAGGCGCGCACCGGGCGGGCGTCGCGCGCTTCGAGGTGATCGTAAAGCGAATCGCCGACGGCGCGCGGGTCGGGCACGAAACGCAGCGGCAGCACGCTGCTTTCGATGATCATGACGACGTTGTCGGCCATGCGCAGGCGCTTCAGGCGCGCCACCATGGCGTTGGGTGAGAGACCCAAGGTCAGAATTTCCTCGGCGGTGGCGATGGCGGTCTCGCGCGACAGCCATTGCGAACCCGGGTTGAAACCGCGCTGCTTCAATTCTTCGCTGAAATTGGTCAGGCGCGACAGCGGCTGCACCAGCTTGGGCGGAATGTAGGTGCCGGACCCCGGCTTGCGCGTCAACAGCCCGCGTTCGCACAGGATGTCGATCGCCTTGCGCGCCGTATCGCGCGAGATGTCGAGCTGGTCGGAGAGCACGCGCTCGGAGGGCAAGGCTTCTTCGGGACGCCATAGCCCGCTATGTATGCCGTCGGACAATTTATTGGCCAACTGCAGGTAGAGCGGCGTGCCGCTTCCCATATCCGGCTTGAAATCGCTTAATTCGACTGCCATCGTTGTTCTTTCGTTGCTGGTCTCGCGTTGCTAGTCTCGCGGTTTTCGGCGCGCGGATTCCGGCCCGCGCGCCGTTGTGCCCTTACAGCTTGGCTTGCAGGCCGAAGTAATACTGGCGGCCGTTGGAGTAGAACGCGATCGGCTGATCCTTGTTCTCGCCGTAGTAGCGCAGCACGGCATTGGACAGGTTCAGCGCATCGAAGGTCAGCGACAGCCTGTCGTTGATCTTGTAGTTGAACGAGGCGTCGAGGTTGCCCGTGCCGGCCATCACTTGCGGGTAGGCGTTGTACAGCCCGCCGGAGAAGGAGGAACGGTAGGTGTAAGCCAGGCGCGCGCTGAAATTGTCGTTTTCGAAGTAGCCTTCGAGGTTGCCGGTGTCCTTGGAATTGCCGACCATGGGCTTGCCGTCGTCGGCAGTGCCGTCAGCCAGCGTGAAGTTGGCCAGGATGCCGAACCCGCCCCACAGGTTTTGCTGGTAAGACAATTCGATGCCCTGGTTCTTGGCGCCGATATTGGCCGGCGACGAGATCGTGTAGGTGTCGAAACGCTTGAAGGTATTGTTGCGGTATACCTGCTGCGAGGTGCCGAAGGTGACGTAGGACGACATGTCCATATAGAACAGGCCGGCCGAGAGCAGCGATTTCGGCGCGAAATACCACTCCAGGGTCGCATCGTAATTGGTCGAGCGGATCGGCTTGAGGTTCGGGTTGCCGCCGCTGCCGGTATCGTTCGAGTCGTTCAGCGACACCGCGCCGACCAGGGCGCTGTAGTCGGCGCGTGCCATGGTGCGTGCCACGGCCACGCGCGCGACCAGGTTCTTGGACAGGTCGAACTTGAAGTTGGCCGAAGGCAGGATGTCGTTGTAGCTGTGCTGGTTCAGGGTCGGGATATAGGTGCCGTTGACATTGGTCAGGCCTATCGTGCCCGGCGCATAGGTCGGGTTGCCGGAAGCATCGGTGCCGGTCGAAGGCGAGGGCACGTTGGTGATCGTGGCCTGGCTGGTGTGCACCAGGCGCGCACCGAAGTTGCCGCGCCAGCCTTCGCCGGACACGTTTGCCATGGCATAGATGGCGGAATCCTTCTCCAGCACGTCGAGCTCGCCGGGCCAGTTTTCGGTGGTCGGGCCGCCGGCCAGGTCGTATTGGCTGGCCCAGGACGCGATCTGCGCCGGAGCAATCTGCCAGACATTGCCGGCGCCGAGCAGGCCCGGCCCTGCGTTCAAGCCGGAACCGAAATTGGACGGATAGGTGCCGCCGTTCCAGATGGGTAGCGGGGATGCCGTCGTGCCGACGCAGGCCGGGCAGCTGCGGTTTTCCGGCATGCTGACGTTGCGATGGTGTTCCGAATAGCGCAAGCCGAATTTGGCCGATTCCCAGATGCCGTCGCCGAGCGTGAGCAAGCCGTCCAGCTGGCCGTATTTTTCAGTATCGAGCGATTCCACATGCGTGCCCCAGGCGGCGTCGGTCACGACGTTGGTGAATTGCGCCGTGTTCGCACCGGGGAAGGTGACCGACGCAGGGAACAGGCCGTTGGTCTGATACGACGAGCCCGATCCATACTGGCCGGCTTCATAGCCGATGTCGGAAGGCGTCGAACCGGTGCCGCGCGTGTAGCCTGCGCTGCCCGAGACCTTGAAGCTCTTGTTGACACGGTAGCTGCCGTCAACGTCGAAGTATTCCGTGGACGATGCCGAACCCGGGCGGTAGATTTCATCGCCGAACGCGCTGTAGAGCGCGGAGTTGTAGCTCGTGGTCGCGCTGATCGGGGGGAATTGCGAGGCGGGAATCGTCGCCGCCACCAGCGTGCCGTTCTTGACCGTATAGCTCGACGGTACGACGCCGACCGAAGCGCCGCTGTTCGGGTCGGTGGCGTTGATGTTTTGCGAGATATTGTTGTAGAAGCTGCGGTTGTAATTGGCCGCGGAGAGGTGCGAGGAAAAGCCGTTGACGTCGAGCATGAGGTCGGAAGACGGCTTGAACTGGATATCGAAGTCGCCGCCGCGGCGCTTGCGGTCCTGCTCGAACAGCGAGGCGCTGATGCCGTTGGGCGCCCAGACATTGGCCAGATCGGGGTGGGCGATGGCGGCGTTGGAAGTCGGCGAGATTTGCGTATAGCCGTAGAATTCCTGGCCGTCGCGCCGCTCGTGGCGCTGCTCGTCGAACAATTGCACCAGCACGCCCATGGTGTTGGTGTCGTTCTTCCAGTTGATCAAGCCGTTGACTTGCGGGTCGGTCTTGCGCGGCAAGTCGGCATAGATGGCCTGGGCCGAGATTTCGGCCGTCAATTGCTTCTTGAAGTCGAGCGGCTTGCGCGTCTGGATATCGACCGAGCCGGCCACGCCGCCTTCGACCATGTCGGCCGTCTGGCTCTTGGCCACTACCACGGCATTGACGATTTCGGACGGCAGCAGGGCATAGCTGACGCTGCGGCCGACGGCGCCTTCCTGGTCCAGCACGAACCAGTCGCCGGTGCCGATCATGTGGCCGTTGACCGTGGTCTGAGTCAGGCCGGCGCTCGTGCCGCGGATGCTGACGCGGTCGTTTTCCGAAAAACCGCCTTCGCCGCCTGCGGAAGAAGAGATATTGACGCCCGGCACGCGCTGCACCGCGTCGGCCACGTTCTTGTCGGGCAGCTTGCCGATGTCTTCCGCCGACACGACTTCAACCACCGAATCGGCGTCGCGCTTCTTGTCCAGCGCGGCTTGCAGCGACGCGCGGATGCCGCTGACGGTCACGACCTGCTGCGGGCTCTGGTCTGCGGCCTGCTGCGCCGTCGCGGGCAGCGAAGCCGCCAACGCCAACAGTGCGACCCCGGTTGCGATCGGCGTCAAGCCGGACCTGGTTCCGCTCGAATTGCTATTCATGCTCTTCCCCCTCCTGGTTGCCGGACAGGCCGGCTTGTTGGATGAAACGTCTCAATGGTTCTAAGTTGCGTCAAGTTGCTTTAATCCGCAAACATGTCCGCGTTCGTGCAATTGACCTCGGAAACGATTGTCCCTATTCTTCCTTAAGAGTCGCTAAAAGAAACCTTAATGTTTCCTTAATGGGGCGCGTTGACAAAACCCGCGGGCCACGGTTACAACGTGCCGACAAGACATGACGAGACAGCGCATCACATGAAAATCTGCCTGGTGGAAGACGACCTCGAATTGGGGCGTGCATTGCAATCGGCCCTGCAGGATGCGGGCCAGGAAGTCGTCTGGGTCCGGCGCGCCTCGGACGCCCGGCACTGGGTTGCGGCCGAACCGTTCGACGCGGTATTGCTCGACCTGGGTCTGCCTGACGGCAACGGCATGGAATTGCTGCGCCACTTCCGCGCCGAGGGCAAGACCTTGCCCATCCTCGTCATCACCGCGCGCGACAGCCTGGAAGACCGCTTGAGCGGCCTCGACCTTGGCGCCGACGATTATCTGGTCAAACCCTTCGTCGTCACGGAACTGCTGGCGCGCCTGCGCGCCGTGGTGCGCCGCGCCACCGGCTGGAACGAGTCGGGCGAATCGGTATGGAAAATCAAGGACCTCGTGCTCGACGACCGGCGCCTGGTGTTGACGCGCTCGGGCCAGCCCGTGGTGCTGTCGAAGACCGAATTTGCCTTGCTGCATGCGCTGATGCGCTACCCCGACCGCGTGCTGACGCGGCGCGAACTCGAAGCCTGGGCGCTGCCCCATAGCGAAGGGCAGGCGCTGGACGTGCACATGTCGCACTTGCGGCGCAAAATAGGCGAGGGCTATATCCGCACCGTGCGCGGCGTGGGCTACGTGGTGGAAAAATGACTACCATCCAGGATCGCTCGCTGTTTCGCCGGCTGCTGGCCGGCTTCATGCTGGTGGTCATCGGCATCTGGCTGTGCAACCTCGGCCTGGACGTCTACGAAACCAGGACCAGCAAGAAGAAGGACATGCAGCGCGAACTGCAGGCGACGGCCAAGCGCATGCTCGTGGTGTTGCAGATGAGCGAAGGCAATCCCGGCGAGCGCAAGCAAGCCTTGCGCCAGATGGAAAAGCTGCATTATGCAAACTATGCGGAACTGGGGTGGTACACCCCGGCCTTGCAGACGCAAATCTGGAAGAAGAACGGCGACCTGGTCTATGAATCGCCCGACCCCGGCTTGCCCGAAACGCTTCGCAATGTGGCACCGGACCGCCAAACCTTGAAGGACGGCTGGGTGTCTTCCATCGTCAGCGATGAGCAAAGCGGCTACACGGTGCGCATGAGCACCGAGGTGATCGGCGAGTGGCTGCTCCAGGTGTCGTCGATCGGTTACTATTTCGAACCCCTCCTGTTCAGCCTGCCCCTGCTGCTGATTCCGGCATGGTTCATCATCCGCGTCGGCTTGCGCCCGCTCAAGACCATCGTCGGCGAGATAGAGGAGCGCACGGCGACCGACCTCCGGCCTTTGGCGCCGTCGCCGTACCGGGAGTTGTCGTCGCTGGTTACTTCCGTGAATCGCCTGATGGAGCGCCTGACCGAAAGGCTGGAGCGCGAAAAGGAATTCCTGCTCGATGCGGCGCACGAGTTGAAGACGCCGCTATCGATCATCCAGGTCAACGCCGATTCGCTCAACAACTCGCTGAGCCCGCAGCGCGCGCAGGAAGCCACCGATGGCTTGCGCCAGGGCGTGAGCCGCGCCACGCATACCGTGCATCAATTGCTGGCCCTGGCGCGTTCCGACAGCGACCGCGACAATGCCGACCTGCAAGACCTCGACCTGGTGGAACTGGTGCGTGACCGCATGGTGCTGGCTGTACAGCTTGCCACCTTGCGCGGGATCGAACTGGAATTCCAGTCGCCCGAGTCCTGTCATTTACCCTTGAACCGCGAGAGCATGGCTTCCTTGATCGACAACTTGATCAGCAATGCGATCAAGTATTCGCCCAACGATGGCCGTGTGCTGGTCAGTGTGAAGCAGGGCGAAGGGAAGGTGGAACTGAGCGTAACAGACCAAGGGCCGGGGATTCCGCCGGAGTTGCGCAAAAAAGTATTTGAGCGCTTTTTCCGTCTGCCGGGACAGGATCAGCCGGGCAGTGGTCTTGGTCTTGCCATTGCTGAGCGGGCTGCTTTGCGCAATAACGGTGTGATCCGGCTCGAAGACAGCGCAAACGGCATTGGCCTGAATGTGACCGTAGAGTTTTCCTGACGTGGGGACAACGGCTTCAGCTTGAATTATTGACTTTCTCGCGGCGAGAGATGATTGCTCCTGCAGTCGATATCAGTAGCAGGTTTGCGGCCAGGAATTCAGCAAGTGCGTAATCGAAATGGTTGCGATTGGAAGGGCTGATTGCGGGCAAAACGCCAAACAATAAAATACAAAGAAGCAGCATGTTCCGATAATTGTTTTCGCCGCGCTTCCAGATCAGGTACAGGCAGAACGTCGATGCCCCCGTACTCATCCAGAAAGCAACGATCCACAGCCATGGCTCAAATAGCCAAGTCGCGTAGTAAGAATCTATTCTACCCAAGCGAGAGGGATAAAAATCCAAGCCTTGCGCGTTCCAAAAAAGGCAAAGCAGCCCCAGGAGTAGCCAACAGCTAAGGAAAATAAATTCGGCAGCGTATCTCTTGATCATGTTGCACGAATTTAATCACACCGCGCACTGTCTTGCTATAGCACTTTTCATTTCCTGAAACCCCTGTATAATCAGTTTTCTGAACGGTCGTGCTTTTTGACGAAAAGATTACAAGGAGACAGCATGGATCTGAATTACACAGCGGAAGACGAAGCCTTCCGCGCCGAAGTGCGCGCCTTCATCGACGCCAACCTCCCCGAAGACCTGCAGCACAAGGTGCTCAACCACAAACGACTGAGCAAGGAAGACATCACTCGCTGGCACAAGATCGTGGCCAAGCAGGGTTGGATGGCGCCGGGCTGGCCGGTGGAGTATGGCGGCACGGGATGGACCGCGGTGCAGCGCCACATCTGGGAAGAAGAGTGCGCCCGTGCCGGCACGCCGGTGACGCTGCCTTTCGGCGTCATGATGGTGGCGCCGGTGATCATCGCCTTCGGCAACGAAGCGCAAAAGCGCCATTACCTGCCACGCATCCTCAACTTTGACGACTGGTGGTGTCAGGGTTATTCCGAGCCCGGTTCCGGTTCCGACCTTGCTTCGCTGAAGACGCGTGCCGAGCGCCAGGGCGACCACTATATCGTCAATGGGCAAAAGACCTGGACCACGCTGGCCCAACATGCCGACATGATTTTCTGCCTGGTGCGTACCGATCCGGCGGCGCGCAAGCAGGAAGGCATTTCCTTCCTCTTGATCGACATGAAGACGCCGGGTATCACCGTGCGCCCCATCATCATGCTCGATGAAGAGCATGAGGTGAATGAAGTTTTCTTCGACAACGTCAAGGTGCCGGTGGAAAACCTGATCGGCGAAGAAAACAAGGGCTGGACCTATGCCAAGTACCTGCTGGGCCACGAGCGCACCAATATCGCGGCCGTCGGCCGTGCCAAGCGCGAACTGCAGTTCTTGAAGCGCGTGGCAATGAAGCAGCAAAAGAACGGCAGGCCGCTGCTGGAAGATCCGTTGTTCGCCTCCAAGGTTGCGAGCCTGGAGATCGAAATCATGGCGCTCGACGTCACCGTCTTGCGCGTGCTCTCAGCCGAAAGCCACAAGCGCGGCCCAGGCCCGGAAGCATCGCTGTTGAAGGTCAAAGGCACGGAAGTGCAGCAAACTCTGACCGAATTGATGATGGAAGCCGTCGGCCCCTATGCCATGCCGTTCGATGTGCCGTTCCTGCAGGGCGACGCAGAGCACAGCATCACCGGCGACGACGATGCCGCGCCGCTGGCCGGGCATTACTTCAATTTCCGCAAGACGTCGATCTACGGCGGCTCCAACGAAATTCAAAAGAACATCATCACGCAGATGATCCTCGGTTTGTAAGGAGAAGCGGACATGGACTTCAATTTCACGCAGGAACAGCAACAGTTCGCCGATGCCTTGCGCCGCTGGGTCGACAAGGATTACGGCTTCGAAACGCGCAAGAAGATCGTGCATTCGGAAAAAGGCGTTTCCGATGAAGCCTGGGGCATGCTGGTCGAGCTCGGCATGCCGGCCTTGCCGGTGCCGGAAGAGCAGGGCGGCTTCAGCGGTTCGGCCGTCGACATGATGGTGGTGATGCAGGAAATGGGGCGTGGCCTGGTGGTCGAGCCTTACCTTGCCACCGTCATCGGCGCGGAATTCCTGAAGCGCGGCGGCGGCCATGACGACTTGCTGGAAGATGTCGCCTCTGGCGAGGTCAAGCTGGCTTCGGCCTTGGGCGAGAAACGCTCGCGCTATGAGTTGTTCGACATCGCCACCGCGGCCAAGGCCGATGGCGGTGGTTTTGTGTTGAACGGCACCAAGTCGGTCGTGATTCACGGCGGACAGGCCGACTACTTGATCGTCTCGGCCCGCACTGGTGGCGCGCAGCGCGACACCGACGGCATATCGCTGTTCGTTGTCCCTGCGGATGACGCGGGCGTGACGCGGCGCGACTACCGCACCATCGATTGCCTGCGTGCGGCCGATATCACGTTTGCCAACGTCAAGCTGCCCGCTTCCAGCCTGATCGGCAAGGCTGGTGCCGGCTGGAGCATACTCGATGCGGTCAGCGATTATGCCGTCGCACTCCTGTGCGCCGAAGCGGTAGGCGCGATGGAAGCCTTGAATGGCGCCACCCTCGAATACTTGAAGACGCGACAGCAATTCGGCGTACCGCTAGGCAAATTCCAGGCCTTGCAGCACCGCATGGCGGAGATGTACATGGAAATGGAACAGGCACGCTCGATGGCGACACTGGTCGCCGTCAAGGTGTCGTCGAACGACGACAACGAACGGCGCCGCGTGGCCTCGGCAGCCAAGGCCCGTGTTGGGCAGGCGATGAAATACGTCGGTCAGCAAGCGGTGCAATTGCACGGCGGCATGGGCGTGACCGATGAGTTGCCGGCAGCGCATCACTTCAAGCGCCTGACCATGATCGAAGCCAGCTTCGGCGACACGGACCATCATCTGGCACGCTTCGCTTCCTTGCCTGATTTTCGCCAGGTAGCTTGAAAAAAGGAACCATATGGCCAAGTGGTATTTCGAAGACTTCGAAGTCGGCAAGACTTACCCGGTCGGGGCGCGCAGCGTGACGGAGGAGGAGATCATCGCCTTCGCCACGCAATTCGATCCGCAACCGTTTCACGTCGACAAGGACGCCGCCGCCAAATCCATCTTCGGCGACATCATCGCCAGCGGCTGGCATACCTGCAGCATGATCATGCGCGTGATGGTTGACGGTTTTCTCAGGGAATCGAGCAGCATGGGGTCGCCCGGTGTCGATGAAATTCGCTGGATCAAGCCGGTGCGCGGCGGCGATACCCTGGCCATCACGACTACCGTGCTCGACGTGAAACCCTCGGGCAGCCGGCCGGACCGCGGCGTGGTCTGGACCGAGTGGCGTGCGACCAACCAGCATGGCGAATTGGTTGCGACCGTCAAGGGCATGGGCATGTTCGGCCGTAGGCCGGCGTGACAAAAATTCCCCTCTCCCG
The DNA here is from genome assembly GCA_036384915.1 of Burkholderiaceae bacterium. Taxonomy (GTDB): domain Bacteria; phylum Pseudomonadota; class Gammaproteobacteria; order Burkholderiales; family Burkholderiaceae_D; genus PKWO01. The sequence goes on along the minus strand of DASVLJ010000032.1, from coordinate 28,141 downwards.
CAGGCGGGAGAGGGGAGTTAACAACTTCGGGGAATTACATGCGCGTCATTGAATCACTGCAGCAACTCAAGGAAGTGATCGGCCAGGAAGTCTCGGTATCCAACTGGGTAGAAATCACGCAAGAGCGCGTCAACCAATTCGCCGAAGCCACCGGCGACCTGCAATGGATACATATCGACGTTGAAAGGAGCCGCAAGGAATCGCCCTTCGGCGGTACCGTGGCGCACGGCTTTCTGACGCTTTCGCTCCTGCCCATGTTGATGGCCGACGCAATCGCCATGCCCGACGTGAAGATGGGCGTCAACTATGGCTTGAACAAGGTACGTTTTCCTGCACCGGTGCCGGTCGGCAGCCGCGTGCGTGCGCGCATGGTATTGCAAGCCGTCGAGGACATTCCTGGCGGCGCGCAAATGACATGGGTGGTGACGATAGAGCGCGAGGGATCGGACAAGCCGGTCTGCGTTGCCGAATCGATTTCGCGCCGTTATTCTTAACGCTTCGCGTACTGCGTCGCGCCAAACAGCATTTCCTTCGCCTTGTCGTCCATCTGTTCCTTGCGCTTATCCGCAAGGATTTTGACGGCGCGCTCGACAGCCGGGCGTACCGCGATCTTGTCGAACCAGCGCTTGGCGTACGGGTAATCCGCCCAATCCACCCCTTGCCGCTCGGCGCTACGCAGCCAGGGAAAGGTGGCGATGTCGGCGATCGTGTATGCATCGCCGGCCAGGTAAGCCGTCTTGGCCACCTGCCGGTCGATTACGCCATAGAGGCGCTTGGCCTCGTTGGTGTAGCGGTTGATCGCATACTCCAGCTTCTCGGGCGCATAGCCGCGGAAGTGATGTGCCTGACCCAGCATCGGGCCGATCGAGCCCATCTGGAACATCAGCCATTGCAGCGTGGTGAATTTCTCGCGGTCCGTCTCGCCGAGGAACTTGCCGGCCTTGCCGGCGAGGTAGATCAGAATGGCGCCGGACTCGAATAACGAGATCGGTTTGCCGTCCGGCCCGTCGGCGTCGACGATCGCCGGAATCTTGTTGTTGGGCGAAATCGCGAGGAAGTCCGGCGTGAATTGATCGCCGGCGCCGATGTCGATGTGATGAACGCGGTAAGGAAAACCGCATTCCTCCAGCATGATGTGCACCTTGTGCCCGTTGGGCGTCGGCGCGGAGTATACGTCTATCATGTCTGCTCCAGATGAAAGCGATCAACCGGGCTTGCGGAAGCGCAAAATGAATTGATCGGTCTTGCCGCGAATCGCCGGATCGAACACGTTCAGTTCATGGTTGTCGTTCGGATTGCGCAACACCTTCGATTCGCCGTCGAGCACGAAGCCGGCAGCCGTTACTTCCTTGATCACGAGCGCTTCATCGATGCGATGCAGCTTGGACATGCCGGCATCGTCCAGACCGGTCGCGCCGGCGTGGTCGAGCACAATGTAGATACCACCCGGCTTCAGCGCATTGAAGACGGATTTGTTCAGATCGGCGACGCCCTTGGCGCCGCTCCAGATATGCACGTCGTGGTAGTTCTGCGACGTCCAGAACAGGTCGGCCCCGGATGCGCCGAGATTGCCTGGAGTAGCGACGACTTCATGCACGTTGGCGCGGCCCGGCTCGGCCGATACGGGGGGAGGGAGCTTGTCCTTGAACTTGTCGATCACCAATTGCGGCGTGTCGGCATAGACCGTGCCGCTCGGGCCGACGGCGTTGCTGAAGATGCGCGTGAAATAGCCCTTGCCGGGGATGTAGTCGATCACGGTTTCACCGGGCTTGACGCCGGCAAACGCCAGCATCTCAAGCGGCTTGCGGCCGGCATCGCGCGCCTTTTCTTCGGCGGGGCGGCCCGAATCGAGAATGGTGGAATCGGCGGCATATGCCGAAACAGGTGTCATCAGGTAACTTGCTGCGCAGAAAGCAGCAAGCACGCCGCCTTTGAACCGAACGGAAAGGGATGCCATGTTCATTCGTCTCCGGATTGTTGGGAACGGCAATCTTACCCCGAGACGAAAAAAGCTGCAGGGTTGTGCCTGCAGCTTTTCATGGGAGCAAATTGGAATTACGAACGCGTAATCGGCATCTCGATATCGTCCGAAGGGATCGCCATATGCTTGGCCAATTCCAGCTTGGCGATGGCATTGCGGTGCACTTCATCGGGGCCGTCTGCCAGGCGCAGCGTACGGTTGCCGGCCCACATATAGGCCAGCGGGAAATCGTCCGACACCCCGCCCGCGCCATGCGCCTGGATGGCCCAGTCGAGCACTTGCTGCGCCACGTTCGGCGCCAACACCTTGATCATGGCGATCTCCGCCTTGGCGTGCTTGTTGCCGACCGTGTCCATCATGTAGGCAGCCTTGAGCGTCAACAGGCGTGCCGTGTCGATCTGGATGCGCGCTTCGGCGATACGCTCGCGCCAGATGCTCTGGTCCGCGATCTTTCGGCCGAAAGCCACACGGCTGTTCAGGCGCTTGCACATGTATTCCAGCGCGCGTTCGGCCACGCCGATGGCGCGCATGCAGTGATGGATGCGGCCGGGCCCGAGGCGGCCCTGCGCGATTTCAAAGCCGCGGCCTTCGCCGAGGAGGATGTTGGAGGCCGGCACACGCACGTTTTCGTAAAGGATTTCGCAGTGGCCGTGCGGCGCATCGTCGTAGCCGAACACGGGCAGCGGGCGCTTGATGGTCACGCCGGGAGCGTCGACCGGAACCAGGATCATCGATTGCTGCGCATGGCGCGGCGCCTCGAAATCGGTCTTGCCCATCAGGATGAAGACCTTGCAGCGCGGGTCGCCGGCGCCCGAGATCCACCATTTGTGGCCGTTGATGACGTATTCGTCGCCCTGGCGCTCGATGCGGGTCTCGATATTGGTCGCGTCCGACGAGGCCACGGCCGGCTCGGTCATGGCGAAGGCCGAGCGGATTTCGCCGCGCAGCAGGGGCTCGAGCCAGGTGCGCTTGTGCTCTTCCGTGCCGTAGCGCTCGATGGTCTCCATGTTGCCGGTATCGGGAGCGGAGCAGTTGAACACTTCCGGCGCCCAGCCCACGCGGCCCATGATTTCGCATAGCGGCGCATAGTCGAGGTTGGACAAGCCTTCCGGTGCGCGCGTCGATTTGGGCAGGAACAGGTTCCACAAGCCTTGCTCGCGTGCCTTCGGTTTCAGGCTTTCGATCAGTTCGGTCGGGACCCAGCGATTGCCTTTTTCACGGCCGTTGCGGTCGATTTCTTCCTTGTAGGCTTTCTCGTTCGGATAAATGTGCTCGTCCATGAACGCGAGCAGCTTCGTTTGCAACTCCTTGCAGCGGTCGGAATATTCGAATTCCATGTCTTCGTCTCCTAGGGGGTTATTTTGTGCCTTGCGCGTGCTTCCAGCCCATCTCGGCCATGGGGCGCGCAGCCTGGCCCGACTTCAGCGCCTGTTCGCTCGAAGCGGTGCCGTCGACGTAGCGTTTCATGATGCCTTGCAAGATGCCGGCCATGCGGAACATGTTGTAAGCCAGGTAGAACGAGAAGTCTTCCTGGCGCACGGTTTTGCCGGTGCGTTCGCAATACCTGGCGATGTATTCGGCTTCGCTGGGAATGCCGAGCGCCTTGTGATCGAGCCCGCCGATGCCGCGGAACTGTCCCGGCGGGATGTGCCAGCTCATGCAATGGTAGGAAAAGTCCGCCAGCGGATGGCCCAGCGTGGACAATTCCCAATCGAGAATCGCCAGAATGCGCGGCTCGGTCGGGTGGAAGATCATGTTGTCGAGCCGGTAGTCGCCATGCACGATACTGGTTTCGTCCCCGGGCGGGATGTTGTTGGGCAGCCATTCGATCAGCTTGTCCATGGCCTCGATCTTTTCCGTTTCCGAGGCGCGGTATTGCTTGGTCCAGCGGTCGATCTGGCGTACGAAATAGTTGCCCGGCTTGCCGTAGTCCTGCAAGCCGATGGCGGCGTAGTCGATCGTATGCAACTGCGCCATGACGCGGTTCATCTCGTCATAGTAGGCGGCGCGCTCGCTGGTGCTCATGCCCGGCAGGGATTGGTCCCACAGCACGCGGCCTTCGACAAATTCCATCAGATAGAACGCCCGGCCGATCACGGCTTCGTCGGTACAGAGCACGTATTGGCGCGGGGCGGGGAAGCCGGCCTTGTTCAAGGCATCCATGACGCGGAATTCGCGGTCGATGGCGTGCGCCGAAGCCAGCAGCTTGGCGGCCGGGCCGGGCTTAGTGCGCAGGACGAAACGTTGGTTTGGGGTGGAAAGCTTGAAGGTGGGATTCGACTGCCCACCCTTGAATTGCTCTACCTGCAGCTCCCCGGAAAAGCCCGGAATGTGCTCCCGCATGTAGGCTTGCAATGCGGCGACGTCGAACTTCTGCCGCTCGGAAACCGGCTTGGTGCCGATGAATTCTTCGAACATGGTGTCTCCTGCCATATAGGTCTGAACTCATTCTACAACAGAAAATCGAACGACTGTACTATTTTACTTGATGCGATCAAGCACTCAGCGCATATTCCGCGCACATTCAGCGCATTCCTCTCGACTTCCTGTACTGCTCATACAAGACTTCCATCGTCGTGCTGCGCGATTCGCCCTGGACCAGATCGGGCGGGGATAGATTGGAAAAGCGCAGCACCCAATCGCCGGTTTCGCTTCCCACGTCGAGCGCATTGATGCAGCCGGCCGTCTGCGCCAGGTTGCCCAGGAAGGTGCGTCCGCCAGTCAAGGCGTGCGACAGGATGGCACGGTTGACACCGCCATGCAGCACCAGCAGGGCCGTGTCCCACGATTGATCTTCACGCAGGCGCTGCAAAGGCGGGAGCACGCGGTCCATCAATTGTCCAATCGTTTCGCCACCCAGGAAGCGGGCGTCTTCCTGCACCACGCCTTCGAAGGCGCCGGTAAAGGCTCTTTGTAACTCTGCATCTGGAATCGATGCCAGCTTGCCGCCGCGCAACTCTTCCCATTCGGGCCAAAGTTCCAGATCGATTTGCTGGCCGGTTTGCCGTAATGCCAGCGTTGCGGTTTCCACCGTACGCGGCAGGCCGGAAACGATGACGCGGTCGAAGCGCAAGCCTTGCTGGGCAAAAAGCTTGCCGGCCGCTTCCGCCTGCATCCTGCCATGGGCATTTAGCGGCACCTGGGTCGGTTCGTAGGGTTTCCCTTCTTCGTCGAAGTACGTGACACTGCCATGGCGCATCAGGTAGATGCGCCGTCTTTGCATTGCGCTCATTGGAAATTCGGCTTTCTTTTGTCGAGGAAGGCGGCAATGCCTTCCTGGGAATCGGGATGATGCAAGGCACTGACGAAGCTGCGCTTTTCCGCCAGCAACTGGGCGGACAGGGAATTGCCCTCGCCTTCGCCGATCAAGCCCTTGATGCCGGTGACGGCATGGGGCGAGAGTTCGGCCAGTTCGTCGGCCCAGGCCAGGGCGGCATCGAGCGCGCCCTTGTCGGGCACGACGCGGTTGACCAGGCCGAGTTCATGCAGCCGTTGCGCGCTGACTGCCTTGCCTTCGATCAGGATCTCGGTGGCAAGTTGGCGCGGCAAGGCTTGGCGCAGGAACCAGGTCGCGCCGCCGTCCGGCGTCAGTCCAACCTTCACGTAAGCCATCAGGAACTTGGCGGAACTGCCGGCCACAATCAAGTCGCAAGCCAGCGCCAGCGAAAACCCGGCCCCGGCAGCCGCGCCATCGACAGCGGCAATCACGGGCTTGGTGCAATTGCGCAAGGCTTCGATCCAGCCGTTCAATTGCTCGATGGCTTCTTCCTGCACCGACCGATCCCTGGCGCGGTTTTCCTGCAAGCGGTTCAAGTTGCCGCCGGAAGAAAAGAAGTGGTTTTCGCCAGTCAAGATCACGGCGCGGATCGAATCGTCGCGCTCGGCGGTCGACAGGGCCTCGATGGCGGATGCATACATATCGGGGTGCAGGGCGTTCTTGGCCGTGGGGTTGGAGAGCGTGAGGATCAGCGTGGCGTTGTGGCGCGAGGCGGTAAGTTCGGCGGACATGGAGTGTGCTGGCGAAAGGTTAAACAAGGTAAAACACCAAAGGTAGCATTTGACGCGCTAACCCGCAGAATTATATTCTGCGGTGCAATTCGCGCTGCGTTGCATAAGCAACGCAGTTCGTTAGAAATTTGCAGCCAAACAACTATGCGTCGCATAGAATAGGGCCAGGACAGGTTAAGGAGTGGTTATGGCAAGGCCGGAAAAGGTCCGCCTGGGTGAAATACTGGTGCAGCAAAAGCTGCTCTCGGAAGAGCAGTTGCAGTTTGCGCTATCGGAGCAAAAGCGCACAGGCCGTAAGCTTGGCCGCGTCTTCGTCGAAAATTCCTTCGTCAGCGAAGAGCAGATTTCCGGCGCCATCGCCAAGCAGCTCAATATCCCGTACATCAACCTGAAGTTTTTCCATACCAATCCGGCTACGGTGCGGCTCTTGCCGGAAACGCTGGCGCGGCGTTTCCGCGCCATCGTGCTGGAAGACCGGCCGCTGTCGCTCCTGATCGGCATGGCCGATCCGACCGACCTGTTTGCCTACGACGAGATTTCGCGCGTGTTGAAGCGCGGGCTCGAACTGGCGGTGGTCAACGAATCGGAACTGCTGGCCGCAGTGGACCGCACTTACCGCCGCACCGAGGAAATCACCGACTTCGCGCGCGAGCTCGAGCAAGACCTGGGCGACAACTACGTCGATTTCGGCACCCTGGCTTCCACGCCCAATCTCGAGGAAGCACCGATCGTCAAGCTGCTGCAATCGGTGTTCGAGGACGCGGCGCAGGTGCGGGCGTCGGACATCCATATCGAGCCGCAGGAAACCCGGCTGCAGATCCGCTTCCGCATCGACGGCATGCTGCACCTGCAGACCGAAGCCGACCTGAAGATCGCCAATTCGCTGGCCCTGCGCCTGAAACTGATGTCCGACCTCGACATCTCGGAAAAGCGCCTGCCGCAAGACGGCCGCTTCGCCATGAAAGTCAAGAACAACAAGATCGACGTGCGTATCTCGACCATGCCGACGCAATATGGCGAATCGGTGGTCATGCGCCTGTTGAACCAGAGCGGCGCCAATCTGCGGCTCGATGCCATCGGCATGCCGCCGGCCATGGTCAAGCGCTTCCGTGAAATCATCCAGCGCCCCAATGGCCTGATCCTCGTCACCGGACCGACCGGCAGCGGCAAGACCACCACGCTGTACGGCGCATTGACCGAGTTGAACACCATGGAGCGCAAGCTGATCACGGTGGAAGACCCGGTCGAATACCGTTTGCCCGGCATCAACCAGGTGCAGGTCAATGAAAAGATCGAGTTGACTTTCGCCCGCGTGCTGCGTTCGGCTTTGCGCCAGGACCCGGACGTGGTGCTGGTGGGCGAAATGCGCGACCAGGAAACCGCCTCGATCGGCTTGCGCGCCGCCCTGACGGGCCACTTGGTGCTCTCCACCTTGCACACCAACGACGCCGCCAGCACGCCGATCCGCCTGATGGACATGGGCGTGCCGCGTTACATGGTCAGCACGGCCTTGCAGGTGGTGCTGGCCCAGCGTTTGGTGCGATTGGTCTGTGAAAGTTGCAGCCAGCCGGCCGATTTGACTGCCTCCGAGCACGAATGGCTCAAACAGGTGCCGGAAGAGGCTGCCGGCAACCCGATCTTCCAGCGCGGCCGCGGCTGCGCCCATTGCAACGGCACGGGCTACAATGGCCGTAGCGGGGTCTACGAGATGCTCGAAGTGACGCAGGAAGTGGCCGATGCGGCCAACAATCCTGATCCGGCTTACTTCCTTGCCGTGGCGCGCAAGCAGATGGCCGGGAATACCTTGCGCTCGCATGCGGTATCGCTGGCGCGCATGGGCAAGACGACTATCGCCGAAGCGATGCGCATTTCCAACCAGCTCGACGAATAACATGGGCGACTGATGCCGTTTTTTGCCTATAAAGCCCGCAACGCACGCGGCGAATTGCTGCAAGGGGTGCTGGAAGGCCCCGACAGCAATGGCGTGGCCGACCAGTTGTTCAATACCGGCGTGACGCCGGTGCACATCGAGCCGACCAGGAATCCGAATGCGGACAAAGGGGAGGGGCTGTGGGCCAGGCTGACCGAAAAAAAGGTCAAGCCGATGGACGTGCAGCTGTTCAGTCGCCAGCTTTATACCCTGCTCAAGGCCGGCGTGCCCATCATGCGCGGCTTGAACGGCTTGCAGGAATCGGCCATCAACAAATCCTTCGGCAAGGTGGTCAAGGATTTGCGCGAATCGCTCGATGCCGGGCGCGAACTGTCGGCGGCAATGCGGCGCCACCCGGATGTGTTCAGCACGTTTTACGTCAGCATGGTGCGCGTCGGCGAGCTGACCGGCCGCCTCGACGAAATTTTCCTGCGCCTGTTCGACTACCTCGAATTCGACCGCGACATGAAGGCTCGCATCAGTTCGGCCATGCGTTACCCGACTTTCGTCGTCGTGGCCATGGTAGTGGCGGTCGCCGTCATCAACATTTTCGTGATTCCGGCGTTTGCCAAGGTGTATGCCGGATTCCATGCGGAGCTGCCCTTGATGACACGTATCCTGATTGCGACATCCAATTTCACGGTTCAATATTGGCCGGCGATGCTGGGGTTGATAGTCGGTTCGTTTTTTGCCTTCCGGGCCTATATCGGTACCGTCCGAGGACGCTACAACTGGGACCGGATCAAGCTGCGCTTCCCGATTGCGGGCAAGATCATGTTGAAGGGCACCTTGTCGCGCTTTGCACGCAGCTTTGCCCTGTCTTCGCGCAGCGGTGTGCCCATCGTGCAAGGCTTGAGCGTAATCTCGCAAACCGTCAACAATGCCTATATCTCCAGCCGTGTCGACCAGATGCGCGATGGGGTGGAGCGCGGCGAAAGCATCTTGCGCACGGCCGTGGCAACCGGCGTGTTCACACCTGTGGTGCTGCAGATGGTGGCCATCGGCGAGGAAACCGGCGAGATCGACGATCTGATGGACGAAATCGCCGCCATGTACGAGCGCGAAGTCGACTATGAACTGAAAACCCTTTCCGCGCAGATCGAGCCGATCCTGATCGTCTTCCTGGGCGTGCTGGTGCTGATTCTGGCGCTGGGCGTGTTCTTGCCGATCTGGGATCTTGGGCGTATTGCTCTACAGCAACAACACTGATGGCAAGCCGGCCACGACATACACGCGGTTTCACTCTCATCGAGCTGGCGGTGGTGGTGGTGATTGTCGCTCTGCTGGCTGGCGCTTTGCTCAAGCGCGCCCTGTATTACCAGGAGCAGGCCGAGCGCGTGTCTGTCGAGCAAACCGTGGGGGTATTGCGCAGCGCCATGCATATGCAGATGGCCTACAGTTTATTGCATCCAACCGTGAGCCCCATGGCCAAGCTCGCGGGCGCCAACCCCATGAACTGGCTGGCCGAGGTGCCGGGGAATTACGTCGGCGAGTATGCGGCACCCAAGCAAGGCGAGATCGCGCGCGGCAGCTGGTACTTCGACACTGTAGACCGCACACTGGTCTACCTGCCGAGCTATGACGATCAGTTACAGACCGCGCCGGGCGAGAATGGCAAGATACGTTTCCGCACCCGCCTGTCGACCAATAACAGCGTGGGCTATGGCCAACCGAATACGGCGCTCGACAGCACGTTCGAAGGCGTGGTGCTTGAGCCGGTGAAGCCTTACAAGTGGCGCTGAGGCACAATCATTTGCGCTGCTGCAACAGCCAAATCGAAAATAGCGGGGATTTTGCAATTGTTTTCAATTCTTTGTGAATTATTCACGGCGCTAAGCTTTGACTTGCGATACAGAAAGCTTATACTCGCCCCATGAGAACCAGCGGCCCAGTACCCGGGTTAGCAAGTGCGAAATCTTGTGCAGTTGTGCAAAAGAGTTTGCGCCGAATGGCAGGAAAGTTCCCCTTGTGGAGCGGTTTTTATCTATCTAGGAGCAATACATGCGCAAGACTTTGGCAAAAGGCGGTCAGCAAGGTTTCACCTTGATTGAACTGGTTGTGGTAATCGTGATTCTGGGCATTCTGGCGGCGACGGCTTTGCCGCGTTTTGCCAACCTGCAATCGAATTCCCGTATTGCGGCAATGAACGGTCTGGTCGGCGCTTTGAACTCGGCAGCATCTATTGCTCACGCGCAAGCCTTGGTCAGCTCGCAAACAGGTGCGACCGGCACGATCGCGATGGACGGTGCGGCTTCGGTGACCCTGGCCAACGGCTACCCTGATGGTACTGCTACCGGCATTGGTCTTGCCGTGAATACATCTGGCTTTACAGCGACCTATGCTAGCGGTACTGCCACGTACAATTTTCCTACCGCTATAACCGGTTGCAACGTGACTTACCAAGCGGCTGCGGCCAATGGATCTCCGACGGTGACCTTTACGAATACCGGCGGCAATAGCTGCTGATCTCGTTGCTTTTCGATAAAAGCCTGGCCAATTGCCGGGCTTTTTTCTCTTTCAGACGAAGCGAATGACAACGTGCCGTCGCAATGCATTTCGTAGTGCCGGTTTCACCCTGGTTGAACTTGTCGTCATCCTTGTAGTGATCGGCATTCTCGCCGCTATCGCTATCCCCCGTTTTGCCAGCGTTTCTTCCTTCAATATCCGTGAATACGGCGATCAAGCCTTGGCACTGGTTCGCTTCGGTCAGAAAATCGCCGTTGCGCAAAACCTCCCGGTCTATGTTCGCCTGAACGGTTCGAGTGTCGCACTCTGTTTCGATGCTGCCTGTACTTCTCCCGTGGCGGCGCCAAACAACGCCAACAGCGGTAGTTCAGCAACGCTTTCCGCCTGCAGCAATAGCAAATCCTGGGATTGCGAAGGCGTGCCTTCCGGCGTCACTATTGCCGCAGCCGATGGCAACGGCAATTCCTATGTCGGCAGCAATGCCTTGTTTTACTTCAGTGGGCAAGGCAAGCCTTACAAGACCGGCGAGAGCGAGCCCATTTCCACTATCAGCAAGCCGATAACCGTTACGATTTCCGGCAGTGCCGGAAACAACGGCTTTGCCGTCGAGCCGGAGACAGGTTATGTTCACCGCTAGGCGCCGCCGACAGGGACTGACCCTGGTCGAGATGGTCATTTTCATCGTGGTCGTCAGCATTGCGGTGGCCGGCGTGCTGGTGGTCATGAACATCACGTCGAGCCATAGCGGCGACGCGCAGCTGCGCAAGCAAGCCACGGCGATCGCCGAGGGTATCCTGGAAGAAGTGGAAATGGCGCGCTTTACTTATTGCGACCCGAAGGATGCGAATGCCACCACAGCGCAATACGCGGCAACCGGTAGCGATGCGGCGCATTGCGCGAGCATCGTGGAACAGGTAGGCCCGGAATCCGGCAATGTGCGGCCGTATGACAATGTCAACGACTATGTTGCCGCGCTGGGAACGAAGACCTCGTTCGCGCTGACCGACGTCAACAGCGGGAGCGGGGCCAACCAGGTCGGCACCTATACCGCATGGCTGACGATTTCGAAAGCAGCACTGTCCGGCATGGAAAGCGACAGCGGCGCGAGCGCGAACCTGGGCAGTGCACTGCAAATCAGGGTGGAAGTCGATTACACCGGGGGCTCGGTTATCCTGGACGGTTACCGCACCCAATATTCACCCAACCTGATGCCGGTGCAATGATGCGCCGAACACCATTTTTTCCTACAGCAGGCGTACTTCGGGAGCAAGGATTTACCTTGGTCGAAGCGGTTGTCGTCATCATGATTACAGCCATTGTTTCGGTCGGCGTTGCCGTGTTCCTGCGTGCGCCAGTCACCGGTTACGTCGATAGCGCGGCACGGGCCGACATGGCAGATACGGCCGATACGGCCTTGCGCCGCATGGCACGCGATATCCGCCTGGCTTTGCCCAACAGTGTTCGCGTTTCGGCGGACGGGTCCTATATCGAGCTGCTGGAAACGCGCACCGGCGGACGCTACCTGTCGGTAGACGACAATCCGACCTCGGGCAACATCCTGAGCTTCACCGACTCCACCAAATTGCAGTTCGACGTCGTCGGCCCGGTATCGAGCAGCCCGGAGCAGCAGATCCAGGCGGGCAGCGACAGCCTGGTTGTTTACAACCTTGGGCAGGGCATCGCGCCGGTCGACGCCTATCAGTCAGGCAACACCAACCGGACCTTGATTTCCGCGGTCAGCACCAGCGGCGGCGTCACAACCATCACGATGCAGAGCAACCCTTACCCGAACCAGTCGCCAGTGCCCATGCCTTCGCCTTATTACCGCTTCCAGGTGATCAGCGGCCCGGTCACCTATCATTGCGACACGGCCGCGCAAACGCTGACGCGCTACTGGAACTACGCTATTTCGGCGACGCAGCCGACGTCCGTCTCCGCCATGAGCTCGGGACAGAGCGCCTTGATCGCCACCGGCGTGACGGGCTGCAATTTCACCTACACGACGACCAACACGATGAGCAGCGCTCTGGTCGTTCTCAACCTGACCCTGACCGCAGCAGCCAGTTCACGCGGCGGCTCGGTCGGTTTGTTCCAGCAGGTTCACGTGGATAACACGCCATGACAAACTTGAGGAACCGCGGCTTTGCCATCGTCTCGGCGATTTTCCTGCTCGTCATCCTGGCCGCGCTCGGTGTCGCGATGCTGGTATTCTCCAGTAATCAGCAAGCCGCTTCGGCTTACGACGTGATGGGTTCTCGTGCCTATCAGGCCGCTCGCACGGGAATCGAATGGGCGCTGTATCGCAGGCTCAACGGCGGGTGCATCCAGACCCAATGCCAGCCCACGTGGTGTGCAAGCACAACGGCGCCGGGCAATGTCGTGAAGCAAAACGTGGCCATGCCTTCCGGCACCACGCTGTCGCCATTCACCGTTACCGTGACGTGCACCGCGACTTTGATATCCAACGTGCAGCGCTACGACCCGATCACGGCACAGCAAACTCCGCTCGTGATTCGCAGTATCGATGCCTATGCCTGCATCACGCCTAACGCGCAGGGCTATTGTCCAGGCGCGGGCGGCTTGGACAACATACAGCGCCACGTGCAAGTGTCGATACAACAAACGTATTGAGGGATGGGCATTGTTGCTTCAACATAATAAAATGAACTCGGCTGCCTACAGAGGCGGCTGCGGGGGCGGGACATGATTTTACGTATCCTCAGGTTATGCGGGGCAGGGTTGTTGATGCTGGCTTTGGCACTCGGCGGGAGCGGCCTTGCCCATGCCGGTACGATTACCTTCGCTCAACCGGCCAGCCAGACTTATGGAACCGGAACCTTCACGGTCACCGCATCTTCGGATGTGACGTCAAAGGCGCTCACCATTACGTCCTCGACCACCGGCATCTGCACCATCGCTTCCTCGTCGAACAGTATTGTCGGCGCGACACGCGACCTCACAGCCACGATCAATATTCTTGCCGCCGGTTCGTGCACGCTGACCGTGAAACAGACCGGGTCGACCTCGGTGTCGCGCACCGTCACCATCGACAAAGCCGGCCAGTCCATCACTTTCAATTCCCTGCCGAACCGGACCGATGCCGCCAACCCGTTTTCGGTATCGGCTACCGCCAGTTCCGGACTCGCGGTCACATTCTCTTCGCTGACGAGTTCGACTTGCACGGTATCGGGCAATACGGTCTCTGTAGTAGCCGATGGCACCTGTACGGTCGCCGCCGACCAGGCCGGCAATGCCAATTACAGCGCCGCCCCGGAAGTGACGCAGTCCTTTACCATCGGACCGTTCTGTGTGCCGCCGCCGAACGTTCCGAACAGTGTCTCGGTGACCTGCGTCTGCGACACATTCAAGCGCGCCAGCCTCAACCCTTCCCCCATGTTCGGCGGCACGAACTGGGTCGGCAGTTATAGCGACACGACGGGCGTGGCGCCCTATATCAATCAGACGACCGGCTTGTTGCGGCTGACTGAAAACACGGGCAACAACGCCAAGGCCGCAACGGCACCGGGAATCTACCCGGCTGCAGGCAACTATATTTCGGTCGAGTTCAACCACTATGCCTATAACGGAACAGGCGCCGACGGAGTGGGAGTGATTCTTTCCGACTCAAAGATCTCGGCCGTGCCGGGCGGCTATGGCGGCTCGCAGGGCTATGCGCCCGAAGGCACGCCGGGTTTTGCCGGAGGCTGGCTCGGTGTTGCACTGGACGAATACGGCAACTATTCCAATCCGACCGAAGGCCGCAATGGCGGTACCGGCTTCTTCCCGGAAGAGGTCGGCATGCGCGGCCCGGGCAGCGGCACCAATGGCTACAACTGGATCACCGGCACCGGCACATTGACGCCGGGACTTCCCGGCATCGATGACCCTAACAATACCTCGCCCTCGCTCGGTTATATGTATCAGGTGATCGTCGATGCGCGCAATGAAACCGCCGGAACGATCAACGTGGCCGTCAACCGCGACACCACGACCTTCGACGGCAACAATTATTCGCAGCTGATTGCCCCATTCAACGTCTATTCGGCGGCGCAAACAGCCTTGAGTTCCGGCTGGATTTCCACCCTGGTGCCTAATTACTGGCAGCTTTCCTTCACCAGTTCCACCGGCGGGTCGAACAATATCCACGAAATCGGCAACGTGCGGATCTGCGCTCAAACCGTTTTTCCGCCGTCGGGCGGCCAGGCCAGCGGTTTTTCCGCCATCGATTCATGGTATCCAACCTCGACCAACGGGGTGCCGGCGGTCGGTAATTTTCAGACCGGCGATATTTTCATGAAGCTGCAGGGTACGCCGTTCCAGTTGTGGGTCGGCGCCTTGACCGCCAACGGCGGCGGCGTCCAGTACGCCTATTCCGCGACTCAAGCCAAGTACGTGCTGTTGAAACTGGTGAATAACGCCGGCGGCGGCATTTGCGGGCCGGACAGTGCGCGCACTTGCAATTCGACCTGTACCGGGCAAGCTGCCGTGCCTGGCGGAAGCCAAATACTGACGTTCTCGACCAACACGTCCGGTGCAGTCAAGACTTCGCCGATTACGCTCAATACCGCGTATTCCGACCTGGTCGCGGTGATGAAGGAATGCACCAGTTCCGCCTGCACCAGCTTTACCTCTACCCCGGCTGCCTGCTCCGTGGATTCATTTTCCGTTCGCCCGACTACGGTTTCCGTAACGTCCAGCGTGACCAATGCCACTGCCAGCGGTTCCCCCGCAGTCGCCGCGGGCAATCCATTTACGCTGACGGCAACCGTTACCGGCGTAAGCGGGCAGCCCAGCGGTTACAACGGCACCTTGCGCATCAACAGTTCGGGTTTGACGGCGAATATTGATTCGGCGAGCGAGGCATCGCCGTGGACGCCCACCCGCGGTGCGCTTGCGGCGTATTCGAATTCCACCGCATCGTTTCCCGCGGCGACGCCAGATTCGCCGGCGGTGGGGCAAGCTGCTTCCTCCGGGCAGTTCACTTATAGCGAGGTGGGTAGTTTCAGCTTGCCCGCTTATGCGGTCTACGACGGCGTAACTACGAGTGTCGATTGCCCCGGAGGGGATGCATTATGCGATCCCATGCGCAAGGCCTTGACCTGGACTGCTGTGGACAGCATCAGCACCAAGGGTGACTGTAATGCCAACAGTTTTTCCAATACCATCGATTCGTCGGGAAAATACGGCTGCAACTTCGGCTATGGCAGCGCCATTTCCAACATCGGCCGGTTCACGCCGCACCATTATCTCCTGGCAGCGTCTTCCATTACGCCGCGTAGCGACATCTCCTGCACCTCGACGCTAACGCCGTTTTCCTACATGAGCGAACCGTTCGGCATTTCCTTCAGCCTGGAGGCGGTGAATGCGAGCGGCGGCATTACGCAGAATTACCAGGGGAACTACGTCAAGTTCAATTCGATGTCGAGCACCGCACCCTGGACGGCGGCTACGCCTGGCACCACCGGCACCATGGGCCTAGCCATGGCGGCCAGCAACTATACGCCGGTCGGCGGCAGCTCGGCTTGTTCGGTGTTTTTCAGCGCCGCCGGCTTGACGTCCTACAGTTGCCCAAGCGGCCCGCCCCCGGCTTCGACTACCAATGCCGGCGGTTCGCGCGTCGCCGTATCGACCACGCCGGCCTTGCCTACCATGCTTTGGGGATCATCTGGATCGCCCGGAGCGCAGGGCACCCCCGGTATCGGCCTGTTCACGGCAAACGTCGAGTTGCTCCGCACCAGCGCCGGACCGGATGGCCCCTTCAATACTCTGGGAGTGGGTATCGATGCGGTCGACACCGATAGTATTGCCACCGCCGGAACCACGTCGGCTACGGGTTTCAATCTGGTCACCAATAACGGGCCGCTAAGCCCGACACCGGATCGCGTATCGCTGGGGAATACCGCAACCAAGTTCGGCAGGCTCAAGATACAAAATGCCTACGGCTCGGCGCTGGTGCCGCTCCCAGTCCCCGTCCAGGTGCAATACTGGAACGGCAGTACGTTCTTGACCAATGCCCAGACGGCGACGAATACCACCTATGACAGTTGCACGCCCATCAGCGGCGCCAGCATGCAATTGACTTTCCAGGGGAATCTGGCTGCCTGCAATACCTACGTGCCCACCACGACCACGGTCAACAACGGGTCGGCGCTCGTCGTATTGCCGGCGCCGAGCGGCCACCAGACCGGCACCATGACAATGACGGATCTGCTGGCCGCACCTTCCTCCGGCGTTGCGTGCAACGGTTCGAACACGTCAAGCGCGGCCACCTACGTCAACGCGCCGTATCTGCAGGGGAATTGGGGCTCGAATCCAGGCAATTACAATGTCAATCCCAATGCGCGAGCGACCTTTGGTATCTATTCGGGCAGCCCAGCCGTGATTTATACGCGGGAATCGTATTGATTGATGTCCTGCCATCGCCGCGCCGGGAAGCCGGTAACCAAGAAGAGCGTACAGCGTTGCAGAAAAGCGATTGACAACAAGGACTTATTCACTTAATTTCAGGCAACTTCTCAATAAATACTTGATCGGTAAGGGAATTGTTTCGCGGCTAACTCCGCAATGTAAATTCCGGGCGTCCGTACACAGGCATGGGTCTATTCAAGAAAGACAAAAAGCTCGCAGGTTGGCTGTCTATCGTCCCCGGTGACGAAGGGACCCGGGCCGCGCATATCAACCGCCCCGAGGGAGCTGCACCTGTGGTGGAATGGGTGGCCAGCTTCCCGCTGATCAAGGCCGCCGGCGACAAGCCGCTTGAGCGTTTGGCCAAAGAGGCGCATGCCAACCGCTATGTCTGCACCACCTTGCTGGCACACGACGAATATCAATTGCTGTCGATCGAGGCGCCGGCCGTACCTGCCGAGGAATTGAAGACCGCAGTGCGCTGGCGCTTGAAAGACATGCTCGATTTCCACGTCGACGATGCGACGATCGACGTGTTCGACGTACCGCTCGACAAGGATGCCCCGGTGCGCACGCGCTCGATGTACGCCGTGGCCGCGCGCAACCAGGTCATTCAGCGGCGCCAGGAAATGTTCGACAAGGCGAAGATCGAATTGAAGGTAATTGACATCCCCGATCTGGCGCAACGGAATATCTCAGCCCTGCTTGAGCCGCCGGGACGCGGTCTTGCCATGCTGTCATTCGACGAGCATGGCGGCCTGCTGACGGTAACCTACAAGGCCGAACTGTACTTGGCGCGCCGCCTCGATGTGACGCTGCCGCAATTGGCGGCCGCCTCGGGCGATCAGAAGTCAGCCTTGTATGACAAGGTCATCCTGGAACTGCAACGTTCGCTCGATCACTTCGACCGGCAATACCATTTCATCACGGTGGCCAAGCTGATGCTGGCGCCGATGGGCGAGGAAAATGCGGCATTGCAGGCAAGCCTGAAAGAAAATCTTTATACGCCTGTCGATTCCTTCGATCTCGACGGCGTGCTCGATCTGTCCAAGGTGCCGGAGCTGAAGGCCCCTGCCATGCAGCAGCATTACTTCTTCACTTTGGGCGCGGCCTTGCGCCACGAGGAGGTAGTGCTGTGAGCCAGCAGATCAATCTGTTCAATCCGCTTTTCCTCAAGCAGAGGAAGATATTTTCCGCGATGACCATGGTGCAGGCGCTGGGAGTGGTCCTTCTGGCATGCATTCTGGTTGCGGTTGCGGTCGGCTGGCAGGTGCGGATCCGCGAAAAGCAGGCGGCCGATTCGGCGCAGCGCCTGAAAAAAGTCCAGGCCGCCCTGGATAGCGCGACCTCGCACTATGCCCCCCGCGCCCCCGATCCGACTCTGGTCGCCCAACTGGACAAGGCGCAAGCCGACGTGCAATCGCTGGAGCAGGTGGAGGCTGCCTTGAACGGCGGCGGGTTCGGCGATACCAAGGGTTATTCGGTTTATTTCCGCTCGTTTGCGCGGCAGATCGTCGACGGCTTGTGGCTGACCGGGATCGACATTGATGGCGCCGGCCGGCAAATCGATTTGCGCGGACGCGCCTTGCATGCTGAACTGGTACCGGAATATCTCCAGCGCTTGGGACGCGAGCCGGAAATGAAGTCGAAGACCTTTGCCACGCTCGATATGGACGCGCCCAAGGCCGACGCAAAATCGGATTCGAAGGCGGAGAAGCCGGATACGGATGCCAAGCTCAAGACGGCCGTGCCTTACATCGAGTTCGATCTCAAGTCGCTTGAGAATGAAAAGCAGGACAGCGGGGGGAAGGCTAAATGAAGCAACTCTGGCTACGCTATTCAGGCAGAATCAATGCCCTCGCTCTGCGCGAGCGCGTCGCGGTATTCATCATGCTCGTGGTGGTGCTGGTGGGCCTGTTCGACATGCTGGTGCTCGAGCCGCAGTTTGCGCGCGAGCGCGAATTGTCGCAACAGGTCGAGAGCGACCAGCAGCAATCGACGAAAGTCGAGGCGCAAATCGAAGCCCTGGTGGCCGCCTACGCGAACGATCCGGACGTGGCGAAGCGCAAGCAACTGGAAGCCTTGTTGCAAAAATCTAACCAGATGCGCACCCAGCTCCAGGATATGCAAAAGGGGCTGATCGCTCCTGATAAAATGGCGCCATTGCTGCAAGACATCCTGCAGCGGAATGGCAAGCTGCACCTGGTTTCGCTGCATACGCTTCCCGTATCCGATCTGCTGGAGCCGGAAAGGAAGGGCGATAGCAGGGGGCAGGGGGTCGCAGCCGACGAGCTGAAAAAGTCCGACGGGAAGGCCGATACCAAAGCATTGCCTGCCGGCAGTAATCTGGTTTATAAGCATGGCGTCGAGATGGTGGTCGAGGGCAGCTATCTCGACTTGCTCGATTACATGCAGGCGCTGGAAGCCATGCCCTGGCAATTATTCTGGAGCAAGGCCCAACTCGGTGCCGACGATTCGGGGAAGCTGACGCTGACCTTGACGCTCTATACGCTGAGCCTGGACAAGAATTGGTTGGCAATCTGATGGGGAAGCTGACGATATGCATAGCGCTGGCTGCGGGAATTTCCCGGCTAGCCGCCGCACAGACCGAAAACCTGCCCGATCCGACCAAGCCGCCGGCAGCGTTTGTGCATGGAGAGGCGGTGCCGGCAGGGCCGGTCCTGCAGTCCATTCTGATTGCGCCTACGCACCGCCTTGCGGTCATCAGCGGCAAAACCGTGTATGTGGGCGACAGCGTCGAGGGAGCGAAGGTGGCCTCGATCGCAGAGAACGAAGTGGTATTGCAGAGCGGGAAAGGCAGGCAGGTGCTGCGGCTTTATCCCTCCCTGCGCAAGCCGGCAACAGACAGAGCATCGGGCGCGAAGCCCGGTGGTTCTGACCAACAAAAGTAAGGGAAAGCGTGCGTAAATTTATCCTGCTCACCACGGCGCTGGGTTTTGCGGCATTGTTGGCGGCATGCCAGACGCCGGCGGTCAAACAAGGCACGTACGAGGACATCAATGCGGCCTTGAACCAGGCCGCGGTCAAGCCTGCCACGCCAGATGCGGCCGCTGCGGCCTTGCTTCCTCCCTTGGCGATTGCGGCTCCGCCGGCCAAGCCGCAACTTGAAGAGCGTTTCTCGGTCAGCTTCAACAATGTGCCGGCGGCGCAATTCTTCAATGCCATCGTCTCGGGCACGCGCTACAACATGCTGGTCCATCCCGAAGTGGGCGGTACGATTTCGGCCAACCTGAAAAATGTGACCCTGTTCGAAGCGCTCGATGCAATCCGCGATTTGTACGGCTACGACTATACGGTCGAAGGCAACCGCATCACGATCAAGCCGCTGACCATGCAAACCCGCGTGTTCCAGGTCAACTACCTGACCGGTTCGCGCAAAGGTACGTCCGATACGCGGGTGACGTCGAATTCCGCATTGACGCTGGCCAACAATAACAATGGATCGCCCACCGGTACCGGCAACACTTCGCAAACGAGCGGCTTGGGCAATAACACCGGGTTGCTCAACAATCAAAACAGCGGCAACAACAGCGGCCTTCCGACATCGTCGTTCATCGACAGCGCCAAGGTGAGTACGGCTTACACCGCGGATTTCTGGACCGATTTGAAGACCGCCCTCGAAGCCATCGTCGGCAAGCAGGATGGCCGCAGCGTCGTGATCAGCCCGCAATCGGGCGTGGTGGTGGTGCGCGCCATGCCTGACGAATTGCGCAATGTGGCGGCTTACCTGCGCGCTTCGCAGCTTTCGGTCGATCGCCAGGTCATCCTGGAAGCCAAAATACTGGAAGTGCAATTGAACAGCGACTACCAGACCGGCATCAACTGGGCTTCGCTGGCCACCTATCGCGGCGGCGTCACCCAGACTTCGGCGGGCTTCGGCCAGCCGGGCACGGTATTGACCAACACACCCGGTTCTTCGCTGGCAAGCACGGTCGGCAACGCCGCGCTCCAAACCCTGACCGGGACTTCATTCCTGCCGGCTACCACCAACCCAGGTTCGATTTTCGGCCTGGCATTGCAGACATCCAATTTCGCCGCGCTGATTTCCTTCCTGGAATCGCAAGGGTCGGTGCACGTGCTGTCCAATCCGCGTATTGCCACCTTGAACAACCAGAAGGCCGTGCTCAAGGTCGGCAGCGACGATTTCTTCGTCACCGGCGTCACCACTACCACGACCACGAGCGCAGTCTCGAACAATACCTCGCCGACGGTCACGCTCGAACCCTTCTTCTCGGGCGTGGTGCTCGACGTGACGCCGCAGATCGACGCCGACGGCAATATCATCCTGCACGTGCATCCTTCGGTGACCAAGGTGACCTCCGTGACGCAAACCATCAACCTGGGCCAAGCCGGCACCCTGGTCTTGCCGCTGGCGTCGAGTTCGACGCAGGAGACCGACAGCATCGTGCGCGGCCTCGATGGTCACATCGTCGCCATCGGCGGCCTGATGCGCCAAACCACCTCGGCGGGCAAGTCCGAGGTGCCGGGCATGGGCGACGTGCCGCTGCTGGGCGCCTTGTTCCGCAACACCGACCAGTCTACGGCCAAGAGCGAACTCGTGATCCTGATCAAGCCGACCATCGTCAAGGATTCCGCTTCCTGGGAGCAGGATATCCTCGACAGCCAGCGCCGCGTGCAGGAACTGGACCCGCGCAACGTCAGGCCGCTTTACTAGAATGCGCGGAAGAGGGCGCTCATGTACAAGTCGCATTTCGGACTGAAGGAACTGCCCTTCGGCATCACGCCCGACACCAGCTATTTTTTCCAGTGCCCCAGTTCGCAGGAAGCCTTGAATACGCTGCTCATCGCAGTGCGCAATGGCGAAGGCTTCATCAAGATCACCGGAGAAGTCGGAACCGGGAAGACGCTGTTGTGCCGCAAGTTCATGGCCACGCTCGACCAGAACTTCGTCACCGCCTATGTGCCGAATCCCCAGCTCGAGCCGCGCACCCTCCTGATGGCGCTGGCCGAGGAACTCGGCGTACAGTTGGACAAGGATGTCGACCAGCATCATTTGCTCAAGTCGATCAACCATCGCTTGCTGGTTCTTGCGCGCGAGGCCCGGCAAGTCGTGGTCTGCATCGACGAGGCGCAAGCCATTCCGCTGGAAAGCCTGGAAGCGCTGCGATTGCTGACCAACCTCGAAACCGAAAAGCGCAAGCTGTTGCAGATTGTCCTGTTCGGCCAGCCCGAACTGGACCGCAACCTGCAAAACGTGGCGATACGCCAGTTGGCGCAGCGCATCAGCTTCCACTATAACCTGACGCCGTTGACACGCGACGACCTCGACTTTTACCTGTCGCACCGCTTGAGCGTGGCCGGCTATTCCGGCGCCCGGCTGTTTTCGCGCGGTGCCGTGCGTTCGCTTGCGGCCTGCAGCGGCGGCGTGCCGCGCCTGGTCAATATCCTGGCGCACAAGTCCTTGATGCTCGCCTATGGCGAGGGCAGGCGCGAAGTCACGAAGCGCCACGTGAAGGCGGCGGCGCGTGATACCATCGCCGCGAGAAGCATCTGGCGGTTTTGGTGGTGGCTGCCGATCGCGACATTTTTGGCCGGCAGCGGCGCAGTGTGGGCCTATTTCCGATGAGCCTGATCAATCAAATGCTCCAGGACCTGGAGCAGCGTAGTGCGGGCGGAATCAATTCCGTTCCCAGCGGCATTCATGGTCAGATTCGTGCCGTACCGGCGCGCAGACGTATCCACCCGGCCTGGTGGATGCTGTTGCTTGTGCCATTGGCGGGTGCCGCGGTCTGGTATTGGATGCGGCCGGCGCTTCAGGCAAGACCGGCGCAGGCGCCACAGACGGCACAAGCTGTGCAGCAGGTGCAACAAGTGCAGCAGATGCAGCCGGCCACGAATTTATCGCTCAAGATTGCATCGCAACTTGGCGCCTTGCCGCCCGATACCGATCCGGCGGTACCGCCGCCGAACATTGCCGCACCGGCACCCGAGCCGAAACCATACATGAGCCTCGCACCGGAGACGCCGCGCGAGGACAACAAGGTGGCCGAAAAAGTGATTGAAAAGGCGGCTGAACCAAAGGCGGCGGAGACGCCCAAGGCGCAACAAGCGGCGCCGGTAAAGACCGATGAAGCCAGACCCGCCGAGGTCACCAAGCACGTCAGCGAATTGACGCCGCAACAGCATGCAGAGAACGAATACCGCGAAGCCGCCGTGCTGATTCAGGCCGGCAAGCAGGCTGAGGCGATCGCGATATTGCAGCAGGCGCTGAAGCTCGATGCGCGCCACGCCGGGGTGCGCGAAACGCTGATCGGACTGCTATTGCAGGCCAGGCGCAGCGACGACGCGCTGAAGGTGGCGCAGGACGGCTTGGCGCTCGACCCGGCGCAACCTGGCCTGACCATGATCCTGGCGCGCGTGCAGTTGGACCAGGGCGATTTGCATACGGCATTGGCGACGATGGAACATGGCATGCCTTACGCGGGCAGCAATGCCGAATACCACGCCTTCACGGCGGCGCTGATGATTCGCGACAAACGCAACAAGGACGCGATCCAGCAATACACTGCCGCCCTGACGGTGCAGCCGCAAAATGGCGTGTGGTGGATGGGCCTGGGCATGGCGCTCCAATCGGAAAACCACTTGCCCGAGGCACGCGAGGCCTTTTTACGGGCAGACCGTAGCGACACCCTTACGCCGGAATTGAAGGCCTTCGTCGAACAGAAGCTGGCACAGTTGCCCAAGCCCTGAGACTGCTCCCGGGTCAAGCCCGGGCCAGTCTTTCCAATGCTGTGTGCAGGGTTTCTTCCTTTTTGGCAAAGCAAAAGCGCACGATGCCGCTTTCCTTCGGTTCGCGGTAAAAAGCCGATAACGGAATCGCCGCGACACCGATTTCCCTGGTCAGCCACGCAGCGAAATCGGCTTCGCCGTCGCTGGAAATGGCGCTGTAATCGACGCACTGGAAATAGCTGCCGGTGCTCGGCAGGAGCTTGAAGCGGGTACCGGCCAGGCCGGCACGGAACAAGTCGCGTTTTTGCTGGTAAAACGCGCCCAGTTCGCGGTAATGACGCGGCTCCCCCATATAAGCGGCGATACCGTGCTGCATCGGCGTGTTGACCGTAAAGACGTTGAACTGGTGCACCTTGCGGAATTCTGCAGTCAATGCGGCCGGCGCGGCAACGTAGCCGACTTTCCATCCCGTGACGTGGTAGGTCTTGCCGAAACTGGATACGACGAAGCTGCGTCCGGCCAATTCCGGATGGCGCGCCACCGACTCGTGCGGCAGACCGTCGTAGACCATGTGTTCGTAGACTTCGTCCGACAGGATCAGGATGTCGGTGCCGCGCACCAGCTCCGCCAGTTTCGCCATGTCTTTGACATCGAACACGGTGGCGGTCGGATTGTGCGGCGTGTTGATCATGATGAGCCGCGTCCGCGATGTGATCGCGGCGGCAACCTTGTCCCAATCGACGGCGTATCCGTCTCCGCCCAGGTGCATGGGAACGCATATCGGGATGCCGCCGGCAAGCTGGATCGCCGGCAGATAGCTGTCGAATGCCGGCTCGATGACGATGACTTCGTCGCCCGCATGGACCGAGCACAGGATGGCCGTGAGCAAGGCTTGCGTGGCGCCCGCGGTGACGGTGATTTCGCTGTCGGCGTGGTAGCGCCGACCGTAAAGCGAAAAAATCTTGTCCGATACGGCGTTGCGCAGAGGGGCGGCGCCGCTCATCTGCGGATATTGGTTGAACCCCTCATTCATGGCCGTGTTGACCATGCCTGTGAGCGCCGGGTCGCAGCCGAAATCGGGGAAGCCCTGGCCCAGGTTGACGGCCTTGTGTTCCGCCGCGAGGTTCGACATGACAGTAAAAATGGTGGTGCCGACCTGGGGCAGTTTGGAGGCGATGCGCGGACCGCTGGCAACGGTGTGGTTCATGAATCGATGGATGACGAAGTCACGGGAGCCGATATGCTACCAGAGGGAAGCACGGCACTCTGATGCCATGCTTCCGGCGACTGGATGGCAAACAGGCCCATTTTGGCATTGCGCCGCGCCAGCTTGAGCACGGCCTTGTCCTTGCTGATCAAGACGTCGGCTTTCTCGTCGAAAGCCAGTTCGAGGAATTTCTGATCGTCGCCGTCGCTGCATTTCGGCAGGAGAGGGCGCAGTGGTTCGATCTCCGGCTTGGCCTTGCAGCCGATCAGCGCATCGAAACGAGCCGCGCAGGCCGCCTGCGCCGCGTCGTTCAGTTTGAGCCTGGGATAGTTCAGCACCGCAAGCCATTCGGCGCGGCAATCGCTGCGTGTGATGGCGCAGACAGAACCGCTTTCGATGGCTTCCATCAGCGCGTTCCAGCGCGGATCGCGAAAAACGAATAAATCGAGGCAGACGTTGGTGTCGAGGACTAGCTTGGGTGTGATCGGACTCATGCAAAGCTTGAAACAATTCTTTACGAAAACTTGCGGAACCATGTCCCAATTGCAATGTCTGAGCAATGAGGCGGCAACTTCTGCTATAAGATAACACGCCGCAACAAGCACCCTCATTCAATTCATAAGGTAAAACCATGAAGAACAAGAGTCTCACCGCGTTGGTCGCGCTCCTGTTGACCTGCTCGCTGGCTTACGCTCAGGAGCAAGAGTCGTCTTCGTCCGGTGTCGGGGAAAAGATCAAGGAAGCGGCACATGACACGGGCGAAGGCATCAAGCACGGCGCCCAAGCCGTGGGCCAAGGCGCCAAAACGGTGACGCGCGAAATCGGTCACGGCACGCGCGACGCCGTGCATGCGGTGGGGTCGGGGGCCAAGGAAGTCACAAAAGACATTGGCCATGGCGCCAGGACGGTAACGCGCGACATCGGCCATGGCACGCGTGATGCGGTTCATGCGGTGGGTAAGGAATTCAAGGGCGGCAGCAATGGCAAGACGGGCGGTTCGTCCAAGTCGTCACACGCCAAGCCGTCGGCAAATTCCGCCCCGGCAGCTGCCCCCACTACGGCGCCATCGGGCGATTCGGCAAAGCCTTAAGCAGAATGCGGCCCGCCGCGTTCATCGAACCGGGTTGCCACATTGGCCTGGGAGCTTTTGTGAAAGTGTCGTCTACTGATCCCGGGAAAATCGCTCGAGTATTTCATCGATCCTGGGATTGTTGTTGATAAAGCGATACCCGGAGCGTCTTGCCTTGGTGCCGTCGGAGAGATTGACTACGATGCTATAGCGCACTTCCAGGTCGCACTCGACGACATCGCCGTCAAAGTCGATTTCGCAACCCGACAGGATCGTTCCCGGCTCAAGCAAGATCGCATCGTCGTAAATCATCGTACCCAGCCCGCCGCGACTGATGTCGGTCACTGTGCACTCGAACGACAGGAAACCTCGCGTGTCGGCCAGGCAGCGTAGTGGCACGAAGGGGGCAATCGCCGCGCGATCCTCAGAGCGGCGTTGAATGGCGGACATCGTATCTGGAAACGCGAAACTTATGCAGGGTGTGTC
This sequence comes from Burkholderiaceae bacterium, assembly GCA_036384915.1. Classification (GTDB taxonomy): domain Bacteria; phylum Pseudomonadota; class Gammaproteobacteria; order Burkholderiales; family Burkholderiaceae_D; genus PKWO01. Next base: position 1,878 of record DASVLJ010000032.1, on the reverse strand, counting down.
TTCGAGCAGGGATTCGGCGGGCCTCAGTACGATAAACTCGAAGCGATGCCGACCTTGCGAGGCGAAAAACGTCACGGAGCGGGCCGTCAGGATCGCTGCGTCCATGGCGGAATCGCCGCTGAATTCGACAAAAAAATGGCCGCGCTCCGGATCGACCTGGCGTACCAGCGTGGTAAAGGGTAAATGGCCTTTGGTGAGCGTCGCCGAAACCGGCACCTTGCGTCGGCAAAATTCCGTAAGTATTCGGGCGATTTCAGCTTCCGAACGCAGCAACGTAAGCGTATCCGGCCTGCCATTGAATTCGTGCTCGGTTGTCTCGGTATTGTTCGATTCGCTCATGATTGCAGGGGCTGGGGCGCGTAGCAGGGAAGGGAAAATGTTTGCTTGCCGATTTTTTGCGTTCAGAGAGTCCGGGATCGTACCAAGTGCAATATACGTTTTTACTCCCCTACCACGAATCGGGTGGCTACCGTGCCGGGAATCGGTGGGGCAACAGCCATGGCGCCCATTAATGCGCGGATTTCTTCCACGCTGAGCTGCGCGGCATCATGAATTTGGATGATCAGCCATGGCGTGATCGGCACCTTCCGGTGCCGCACCTTTGACAGGATCGGCGGGGCCACACCGAGCGCGCGCGATAGTGCGGCATCGGAATTGATATGGAGCTTGCTCTGAATCGCGTCCAGCAAGCGAGCCGGGTCGTAGCCTGGAGTGGTCAGCAACGCCGACGACGGTTTCATACCTTCCTCCCCTGGAATCTGGATCGATCAGCAGGCCAAGCACCTGGTGCTGCGGTGACTATGGCAAACGTGCTCGGCCCTGGCCATGTTTCTCATTGTCAATTTAGGATACGTTGACTATGATGTCAATCAAGACTTTGTTGACACTCCGTCCGGTATATCGATGTTGCCCGAAACGCTTTCCGATCCCTTGACCACGGGGGAAGCCGCCAAAGTCTGCGGCGTGCATCTGCGCACAGTACTGCGCTGGATCGAACGCGGCTGGCTGCGTGCTTACCAACTGCCGGGGCGTGGCGACCATCGCGTAACGGTTGAGGAATTGCGCCGCTTTATGCTTGAGCACCATATTCCTGATCGTACACGGGCTGCAGGGGCGCAACGCCGCGCGCTGATTGTCGACGACGAACCGGCCATGGCGCATGCCATCGAGCGCGTGCTGAAACGGGCCGGTTTTTCGACGGCGGTTGCCTCCAATGGCTTTGTTGCCGGCACGATGCTTTATAGTTTCCGGCCGGCCATCATGACCCTCGATCTCAAGATGCCAGGCATGGACGGCTTGGCCGTATTGCGCTTCTTGCAACAGACCAAACTTCCGGAGCCGCTGAAAATTGTGGTCATCAGCGCCGATTCCAATGAGCGAATGGAAGCGGCGCGCGCTCTTGGAGCTGACGCGGTGTTGTGCAAACCGGTAGCGAACCGGGAATTGATCGCAACGGTCGAGCGTCTGTGTCCCACAGTGGACCGAACAGGCTGCTAGGAGCCTGCGCGGCAGAAGCGAGTCGGCTGCAATGGATCGAGAAAAGTCCCACTTTGCCCCCGTTTTTCCGGCTGTAGCTACGGCTACAGTCCTCAAAAGCTAGGGAAGCGCTGAATAAATCGAGTTACGCAATGTGACGGTCATTTGCGGCGCCAGTCTCGTTAAATTTTTCTCGCGCAGCTGATTTTTTCGACTTGGCGAGACGAAACCAGGACATTTCGCGGCGTTTTCCCGCCACCTTTCAAACTGCGGACGCAACTTGGGTGTGCAGGCTCCCAAGATGTCTGCGCGCCAGCACCAGATTGGCCAGCCCAAACAAAGAAAAGAGCTGGGCGTTGTTCTTGGCCAAGCCACGATAGCGCGTCTTGCGATGCTTGAACA